>JAFWNG010000040.1 GCA_017510405.1 Solobacterium sp. | reverse complement strand
TGGAAACTTCTTCAGTCTGCTGATCGTATTCGGACCGCGTATCTTCCTCGGCTGGTTCTCCGGCAAGTTATTCCGGATGCTGCGGAAGAAGACCGGACCGATCCCGGCATGCGCGATCTCTGCCGGCGTGAATACAATGATCCATACCCTGCTTGTCATGGGTATGATCTGGCTGTTCTTCGGCGAACCGTATGCGCAGGCACTCGGCATCCCGGCAAGCGGCGTCGCAGCAGTCGTCTTCGGCGTCATTACCAGCAACGGCATCCTGGAAACGATCCTTGCGGCGGTCGTCGTACCGATCCTGGACAAAGCACTGTGGCCGTCCATCCGGCGCATGCGTCTGGGCAAATAGTCAGGCAGAAAATGAAAGGCATATCGTCTCGTCACGATATGCCGTTTTTATTACTGCTTCGGTGTAACTGCGACAGCCCGTACCGGCAGACCGGTAGCGCCTTTGATGCGCGGCCACATAACGAAGATCACTGCTCCGGCCGGAGCGACTTTGTCGAGATGATCAAGTACTTCGACCTGCAGTTTTCCGGAATCCAGAACATAGCGCTCACATGCCAGGTCACCCGCTTTAGCGGCTTCGGCGGAAGCGTCGGTATCCAGCGCTTCATGACCGTTGGCAGCTGCGTTTCTTTCTTCGTAGATATACTTCAGCGCTTCCAGAGACCAGCCCGGGAAATTCTCACTGCCGTCTTCCGCAATACCGGAAAGCTTATCCATATCCGGCCAGTTCTTTGCCCAGTCCGTACGCAGCGCTACGAACGCGCCGTCCGGGATCGGTCCGTACTTTTCTTCATACGCCTGGATGTCTGCTTTCGTGACTGCGTAATGTACATCCTCTGCCACTTTGTCCGTGATGTCGATCACGCACAGCGGATACATCATGCTTTCGGTGGAATAGGACTCAGAGAGTTCACGGTCTTTGATAAAATGTCCCGGGAAATCAATGTGTGTTCCGAACTGTCCGGGGAATTTGAATGTCTGGATCAGACATTCCAGCATCGGATTGCCCCAGTCGAAGACAGTCTTTGCGACTTCTACGGAACCTTCCGGAATTCCCGCCCATACCGGGCTGTCATTGTCCATTTCGTGGGAGAGTTCCACCCACTCGTAATTATTCTTCAGTTCCTCTGCGAGTTCCCATAATCTGTATGCCATACTACCTCCTATACGTTTTATGGTTTCGTTGCATCCATTGTACCGTTTTTAGAGAAACATGCATACATAAGTACAGAAAGATCGTGGAACTATTTGTCATCGGTTCAGTATGGAACGCTCCACCTCATATGCCACGCCGTCTTCTTCATTGGACAGCGTCATGCGGCCGGCGGCGGCTTTTACCCGTTCCATGCTGTTAGCCATGGCGGAAAACGGATATTTCAGGGCAGCCGGCAGATCGTTTTCGCCGTCCCCCATGACCAGTATCTCTTCTTTTTTCAGACCGAGTCTTTCTTCGATCAGCGCTATGCCGGACGTTTTATCGATGCCTTTGGCAAGCAGATCGATGACATGCGGAGCGACCAGTGTGACATCGTCCCTGTCGTCCAGCAGTCCGCCCAGTTCTTCGCATACCCGGTGATCATCCGCCAGTGTATAGTCTTCGGACGTGAATACGACGATCTTGTCAAAATCCGCATCGGTCGTAAAGAAGCCGGCGCTTTCATCGTAGTTTGCGTCTTCCCCGCCTTTTTCCGCCTTGCCGGCATGGCAGCAGTGAAAGAATATCTTCTCATCGATCGCACCTTTGATCTCCAGCTGCCGTTCCTGCGCATATGACATGGCGATCCGCGCGCCGGCGTTTGTGATCCTGCCGATCACGGTCATCTCTTTCCGCTCACAGTCGTATACCTTCTGTCCGTTATTGCAGATGAGAAATCCTCTGTGACAGTCGAGTTCCAGCGGGGCAGCGACTTTCGCGGCAAAATGGCAGTCTCTGCCGGAGCCGATTGCGATCCGCAGTCCCTTTTCTTCCTGCGCCTGCAGAAGTACCCTTCTGTTTCGTTCGCTGATCTGTTTGCTTTCATTTAGCAAAGTTCCATCCAGATCCAGTACTAGCAGTTTTATCTGTTCCATACACACAATTCCCTTCGGCGAAATTCTAGCACAGGAATGCTTATCCAAGGGCTACATCCAGTGCCATCATCAGGGTGAAGCCGGCCGAAAACAGCAGCACGCCGATATTGGAATGTTCACCTTCGGACATTTCCGGGATCAGCTCCTCCACAACAACATACATCATTGCGCCGGCCGCAAAGCTGAGCAGATACGGCATCACCGGTGTGAAGAGACCGGCAAACAGCACCGTCAGAAGCGCGCCGGCAGGCTCGACCGCTCCGGACAGTACGCCATCCGCGAACGCTCTTGCCTTCCCCATTCCCTGCGCATGCAGCGGCATGGAGATGATCGCGCCTTCAGGGAAATTCTGTATCGCGATGCCGAGTGCCAGAGCAAGTGCCGCTCCTGCGGTGATATCCGCTGCCCCGGTCTTTATAGCCGCGTATACGATGCCGACGGCCATCCCCTCCGGTATGTTATGCAGCGTCACCGCCAGCAACATCATCGTTGTTTTATGAAGCCGGCTGCGCGGTCCTTCCGCCCGGTCCGCATGCATATGCAGATGCGGAATGGTCTGATCCAGCACCAGCAGGAACACTACCCCGGCCCAGAAGCCGATCACAGCCGGCAGGAAGGACCACTTCCCCATCGCGGACGCCTGTTCCATTGCCGGAACGATAAGACTCCAGACCGACGCCGCGACCATCACACCGGACGCAAACCCGATCAGTGCGCGTTCCACATTTCGTTTCATCTGCTGCTTCATGAAGAAGACGCACGCAGAACCGAAAGCAGTTCCTATAAACGGGATCAGGATCCCGATCACGATTGTCTGATTCATATATACTCCTTAATAGTTAGTTATAACTAACTATATATGTTATACTTCTTTGCTCTGCTTTATGCAACGCATGTGATCCATAAAAAAAGCAGAGCTGCTGCCCTGCTTCTGTACCACTTAGTCGGAAAGATCGTCTCCGTTGGAAGCGATGACTTTCTTGTACCAGTAGAACGAATCCTTTCTGGAACGTGCCATGGAGCCTTTGCCTTCATCGTCCATATCGACATAGATGAAGCCGTAGCGCTTGCGCATCTCACCGGTACCGGCGGATACTACGTCGATGCATCCCCAGGTCGTGTAGCCGATCAGATCGACGCCGTTGGCAATCGCCTTGTCCATCGCTTCAATGTGCACGCGGTAGTAGTCGATGCGGAACGGATCATGGATCGAACCGTCTTCTTCCACTTTGTCATAGGCGCCAAGTCCGTTCTCAACGACCATCAGCGGCAGATGATAGCGGTCATAGATCATTTCCAGATAGTATTCCAGACCGTCCGCGTCCGTTGCCCATCCCCAGTCACTGTACTTGAGATATTCATTGCGGGCACCGAGCGAGAAGTTTCCGCCGACCATATCGGTGACTTTGTGCGTCGTGACGAGGTTGGACATATAGTACGAGAATGTATACATATCCACAGTGCCTGCCGCAAGATCCATGAGATCTTCATCGGTAATGTCCAGAACGACGTTGTGCTCATCCCACAGGCGTTTGCAGTAGGAACCGTATTCACCGAGGCACTGCACGTCGGAGCAGTAGAAGATATTCTGTTCCCAGATATGACGGCATTCCAGGATATCCTTCGGATCGCACGTTGCCGGGTACCAGGTGATGCCGCAGATCATGTTGCCGATCATATTGTTCTGATCGATGGCATGTCCGATCTGTACCGCCTTTGCGCTTGCAACGAACTGATAATGCAGATGCTGGTATGCATTCTGGTAGTCTTCATCCGTATGCGCGCCGCTGACGCCGAGGAACTGGATCGTATTATTGATCTCATTGAATGTCAGCCAGTGTGTGACAAGTCCCTTGTACTCGGTAAAGCATGTCGTCGCATAGCGTACAAAGTGTTCGATCGTCTCACGGTTCAGCCAGCCGCCGCAGTGTTCTTCCAGATACAGCGGCGTATCGAAATGCCAGATGGTGACCAGCGGTTCGATATTGTGTTTCCGCATTTCTTTGAACATATCCCGGTAGAATTCCACACCTTCCCGGTTCGGTTCTTTTTCCAGTCCGGTCGGGTACAGTCTCGACCAGGAAATGGACATGCGGAACTGTTTGAATCCCATCTCTCCGAACAGTGCGATATCTTCCTTGTAATGATGGTAGCCGTCTACCGCCTCATGGTTCGGATAGTGGTATTCCGGCAGTACTGCGTAGCGTGCGCCTTCCGGCAGTTTCTGTCCCCGTGTGAGAGTACCGTGGTTTCCGTCTTTATCGATGTAGGTGATCAGACGGGGTGAATTGACTGTTCCGCCGGTCGTCACGTCCGTCATTGCCGGACCTCTGCCGCCAAGGTTCCATCCGCCTTCCCACTGGTTCGCCGCTACTGCGCCGCCCCATAAAAATCCTTCCGGAAAATGTGCCATATTATTGTCCTCCTTTGCCATTTTCTCTGAATGAAGTATCAAATACCGTTTCCGGTATCAAAGTCCCGTTTTCACTGCGCAGGATCGTCACGCAGCAGTTCTCCGGCGCATGCTCGGAAGCCAGCTGTTTCTCGGTCTCTGCCGGTGCCAGTGCCTGCATCCCTGCCATGAGCACTGCCCCGTGCGTTACGATCAGTATATTTCCTTCGGGATGTTTCGCCGCAATGTCCTGCCATGCCGCAAGCGCGCGCTGTCCTGCTTCGGCAAACGTCTCACCGCCGGCTTCCGCAAATTTGCCTATGATGGCTTCCGGTTCATTGAACCAGTCATCCATGGCATCGCCTTCTGCTTCCCCGAAGTTCATTTCTTTCAGGGATTTTAACGGCTGTACTGCCAGGTCTCTGCCTTTCAGGATACCCAGTGCCGTGTCCAGTGTACGCTCACTGGTGGAACAGTATGCATAGTCAAAAGGAACGTCCTTCAGACCTCTGCCGCAGTCTTCTGCCTGTTCGCGTCCCCTGGCGGTAAGCGGGGAATCGCACCATCCCTGTACGATGCGCTTGACATTGAACATGGTCTCTCCGTGCCGAACAATATATAATTTCATGAATATAACCTTTCTGTATCCTTATTATACTGAATGATCGTCTGTTTTCTAACACTGTAAACATAAAAGCAGATCTTCACAGATCTGCTCTGCCGGGCAATACAATATTCACGGTTCCGTCATATGGATCAGAAACTGTTGAATTTGATCTTCCGTTCAACCACTTTATACAAACAGATATTTCTTTATATTCAGGGCACAGATGACCAGAATCAGCACCATAGCGCCGAGGAACAGCTTTTCCACGGTCTTCCCGTCGATCTTTTTATTCATAGTACGGCCGATGATTCCGCCAAGAAGACCTCCGCATACCATCAGTACCAGTGTCAGGGTATTGAATTCCGGCACGGTGTGAGTCAGGATCGTTTTCCCGAGATTCGTGATCTGACCGAACAGGATCACAAAGATACTGTTGAACGCCGCTTCTTTTGTATTCATTGAGAAGAAGAAATACAGAACGACCAGATTGATCGGTCCGCCGCCGATACCCAGGAAACTCGACATTGTACCAAGTGCGAAGCCGATCACAGCAGATACTGCCATATTATCGATCTTCAGGTTCTTAATACTGTCTTTCTTCAGAGTATACAGCATAGACAGGAATACGACTGCAGCGAGGCAGATCGCCTGGATCCCGCTGATGATGCGCGGCTCGGCAAACTGGTTCTTCAGCGTATTGAACAGGGTATTGCCGCAGATACCGCCTGCCGCAGATCCAAGTGCCAGCGGCACCATCTGCTTGTAGTTGATATTTGTCTTTCCGCCCAGAAGTTCTTTACCAACGGAATACAGGCTCATGGATAATACCGTGCATCCGGAAAGGAAGTTGATGACGGAAGCACCGTCACTGCTTACCATATCAAGCACCGGCTTGATGATGACACCGCCGCCGATGCCGCAGATTGCACCGATAATGCTGGCAAATAAACTTACGATCAGATACAGCATACTGTCCCCTTTCCGTCAAACACCGGCTGTTTTCCTTCTGTCGGGAAGAAACGATCCAGCGCATCCTGTATGCACAGATCCCAGAACCGCCATTCATGAGAATAGCCGGGAAGTTCATGAAACTCCGCATGGAAGCCGATCTCTTCGGCATAGGTGCGGAAATTACAGAACGACGCATATGCGATCGGATCCCTGTCACCGCATGCAAAATACATCTTCGGAAGATCGATATCATCCTGTACGCACTGCTTTGCCCTGTCCCACAGATTCAGCGGCGATTTCCGGTAGCCGTCCATTCCGCCGAAATTATCGATCAGGGTGACTTCCCGTGCCGCAAAGGGACTGGACAGATCCGGTTCCTTCAGCGGATTCGGTGCCGAGGAGAAACTGTAGGCAGCCGCAAAGCATTCCGGATGATTCAGCGCATAAACACATGTACCGCGGCCGCCCATGGACAGACCGGCAATGAAATTGTCTTCCCGCCGTCTGCTTACCGGCAGCCATCCATGCACCATGGGCATCAGTTCTTCAAAGAAATAGGAATAGACATTGTAGCCCATACTGAATGTCTTCCAGTCCACATAATTGGAATTCATTGCACTCGGCATGACAACAGCAATCTGTTTTTCACATGCGTATAATTCCACATTGGATTTGCGCAGCCAGTCGGAATAATCGCCATATGTGCCGTGCAGCAGCCACAGTACCTTATACTTTTTACCGGACGTGTACATCTGTGCCGGTTCCTGTCCATATGCAGGATTCGGCAGGATCACATTCACATCTGTGGTTCCGCACAGATATTTGCTTGTAAAGCTCAGGTGCAGCAGTGCCATGTTATTTACCCTCTCTGTGTTTTTTTAGCAGTTCCATGACCATCGGCATCTTCATGCCTCTGAATATTGCATCATGAACAAGTGTGTATTCTTCCTCTGTCTGGCAGTTTCCCTTCAGCATTGCCCAGAGCATTTCATAGTTGAAACGGGCGTCAAAATCCAGCGGAACAACATCACATGTTGCCTGATACCATTTCAGCATGCGGCGTTCCAGACGGAGGACCTCCGATGCATACTTCGGATCATCGACTTTATTATAGTACTCAGACGGGTCTTCATGCATGTCATAAAACTCATCCGTATCATCCTGGCGTACGATCAGTTTATATCTGCCGTCAAAGACCATGGTCCCTTTCAGGTGAGTATCGTCTTCCCTCTGGGCTGCCTGCCGCGGCCAGTAGACAAAGCTTGGCGGCGAACCATTGGGACCGTTGATATGACTTTCATCACAATGTGTTTCACCCGGCATGCGTCCGCCTTCGCAGAACACACAGTCACGGAACGGTGCACTGCGGTCTGCCAGTACCGGCTTCAGGCTTCTGCCGAAGTGTGTATGATCCGGCAGTACACCTGCATAATCCATGACAGTCGCATAGAAGTCCACCAGTTCCACAAGAGAATCGCTGATGCCGGGATCCAGTGCTTCACCTTTGGGAGGCTTTACGAGGAACGGCACTTTTGTCAGACAGTCTTCGAAGCAGTTCTGTGCTTTCTCCGGCAGACCGTAGTCACCGGCAAAGTCCCCGTGATCACTCAGAAAGAAGATTGCGGTATCGTCATAGATCCCTGCATCTTTCAGCGCATCACAGAGACGGCGGAACTGGGCATCGACTTTGGTGCACATGCCAAGGTAAACAGCACGCAGTTCATCCCAGTCTTCTTCTGTATATTCCTGCATGTGCTGCAGATCCCGCAGACGGAATTCCATCTTCGGTTTGCCGGTGCATTCCTCAGCCCGAATGCGCGGCGGCAGTTTTGAGCGGTCGATTGCCGAGTAATAAGGTTCTTCCACCTGATACGGGGTATGAGGGTACATCAGACCGACAAAGCCAAGAAGCGGCTTGTCATCCACCGGATGATGGATCCTGTCGATAAGCGCATCGACAGCTTCATCATCCCGGTTGTAATTCAATCCGTTCTCATCCACCTTGAGCTCACCGCCGAAGTGGGAATAGAAGTTCTTGGAGTCCATCGTGTCGCGAATATTGGGGATCACTGTCCCCGGTGCCGGCTTTGTTTCACCGCCGTAGAAGATCTCATCCGCATTCTGTTCCAGCCATCCTTCGTACTGGGCGGCATGCAGATCGTTGCGGGCATTCATCCATACATGGTAGCCGGCTTCCTTCAGTTCATTGAACAGAGAACTTTCGCCCGGGCGCAGCAGATGCGCCATGGTCCGGTGACCGTGTACATGGGGATAAAGACCGGTGAAGAAACTGCATCGTGAAGGAACGCATACCGGATTCTGGCAGTAGGCATTGCGGAAGGATACTGCTTCATTCGCAGCAAACTCATCCAGGAACGGTGTTTTCGCAGCCGGATTTCCCATATGAGACATGGTATCCAGACGCATTTCATCCGGATTGAAGATAATGATATTCGGTCGTTTCGTCATAATTCTTACCAGTTATATGTATCGTACAGTTCTTTTGGAGCATCGTTTTCTTTCAGCAGTGCGATCAATGCGTCTTTAAGGCGTTTTGTGACCGCTGCGTCTGTAATCGGGTTCATTTCCTGCGGATCTTCCTGCAGATCGAACAGCAGTTCTTCTCCCGGCTTCAGCACATCACCTGCCGGATATTTATTCGGTGTCGGAACAGCCATGACATGGCATCCCTTGGTGAATTCAAACGGTTCCACCCACTCAGCTTTCTGCAGTTCCTGTACGCTGAAGCGTGCCCGCATATGACACGGCATCAGCGTGTAGTCATAGCCCTGCGGTGCGTCCTTCTTCGCCGCAAGCATGAGCTTGTAGCGGCCGTCCGTGATATTCAGCGTTCCGCCATGGTAGCCGAACAGCGCATATTCACGCACGTCTGTATCATCCGCAACGGTCTTTCCAAGCGCTTTTCCAAGCATATCCTTCGGGATCGGAAGTCCGAAGAAGTCCAGGATCGTAGGTGCGATATCGATCGTCTGTACAAGTGCCTGCCGGCGTTCTCCCTGCACTCTGCTGCGCGGATCCCAGATGAAGAACGGCGTGTGCATGACTTCCTGGTAATCCGGCATCATTCCCTTGGACCACCAGCCGTGCTCGCCCAGCATATAGCCGTGATCGGTATTCACAATGAGCATCGTATCGTTCCAGAGATCATACCGGTCAAACAGATCCAGTACTTTTCCGAGGGATTCATCACAGAATGCCAGCAGTGCCAGATAATGCATGCGGAAGGAGCGGATCTCTTCCTCTGTCTCTGTCACCGGTGCATACGGCGGCCAGTCCAGATCACCAATCGTATCGGGATCACAGATCTTACTGATATAGGAATCCGGTGTGTCGAACGGCTCATGCGGGTCAAAGGTCTCGATCTGAATAAACCAGTTATCATACTGGTGATTCTTTTCAATAAAGTCGATTCCCTGGGCAAAGGTGCGTGCCTGGGGATAGTCCTCTGTGCAGGTATAGCTCGCACGATTGACCATGTCCTGTCCGTGCATGCGGTCGAACAGTGCCTTCATCGGTGCAGGAGCATTCGGTCCCAGCGGCTTCGAATGCGTGCTTTCGATCACCGGACCGGCATCTGCCTGCCATGGATCCCCTTCCTGTCCTCTGTTGCATTCCCATGTACTGTAGCGTGTGCAGTATGTTGCGCCGCCGTCTTCCACATAGTGGTTGTGGTCGGTAACGATCCGGCTGTAGATCCCGTTCTGTTTCAGGATCTCCGGCATGGAATCGTCAAACGGCTCCAGCGGTCCCCAGGACCGGTGCAGGAAATTGGCTCTTCCGGTATGCAGTTCTCTGCGTGCCGGCATACACGGCATACTGCATACATAACTGTTGTCAAAGACAGCTGTATGTTCAGCCAGCCTTCTGAAATTGGGTAAATCGATCGCTTTTCCGCCATAGCAGGGAAGATCCTGCAGACGAAGCGAATCATACATGACCATGACTGCTTTCATATGTTCATTCTCCTTCTTCTGAGTGCAGAAACAGCCTTATCTGTTCCGGGAGGGATTGGAACGATAAGGCTGTTCTCTGTTTGTTTTCTTCTGGCTGTTATGCTGCAGCACGCTCTGCCAGAGTTTTCTGTGCGAGTGCCTTACGTGCCCTACGTGCTTTCGCGTATGCGATCTTATGTTTGTTCGTATTGTATACGATGAAGATCAGGAACAGTGTGTAGACGACTACGTTCTGTACGCTGCTGGAGACACCGAGCTTTGCCAGTCCCATGATCAGCAGGTTGACAGATACTGCACCGGCAAGGACGCCGACTTCACGGTTATTGCACATGGAGCCGATCCAGGCACCTAATACCATCGGAAACATGTTCGAGAATACCTGTCCGTTGGAGCTCATGCCCAGCACCGGCGTTAAGCTTCCGTTGTATGCGGTGGTGAATACACCTGCACAGGCAACCAGGACACCGGCGATCACATAGCTGACTACGCAGTTTGTGAAGATGTTGATGCCGGCATCAGAAGCGAGCTTCTGGCTTCCCTGGATCGCTCTGTAGCGGAACCCGTATTTGGAGAACTGGAACAGGTAGTGGGATACGAAGACGATGATTCCCGTTACCAGGATAATGAATCCGATGTTGGACAGGATCTCCATGCCCGGACGTCCGAACAGGATGACACCCTGCTGGTTATTGATCGAGAAGCATATGCATTCGAATACCAGCGTCATACCGAGACCAAGCACCATCGGCAGGATCCGCAGATTGACGAAGATCGTTCCGATCACCAGTCCGCACAGAGCTCCGATCACCATACTGATGAGCAGCACGCCGATTCCGCCGAATCCCATCATCATGGCAATGTTTCCGCCGAAGATGACACCCGCGTACATCTGAGCACCCATGGACAGGTCCATACGTCCGCAGTTCAGGTTCGTGCTGATTGCAAGTGCGAATGCCAGTGATGAGATCAGATTTCGGAACAGAGTCTTGATATCCGCCATGTTATTCACAACGCCCATACCGACAGCGGATCTGTCGATCACTTCCATGATTGCCCATACGATCAGCGGTACTGCGACTGCTTTCAGCAGCGGCACCAGAATATCTTTCAGTTTACTGTCTTTCATAGTTTCCTCCTCATCACTGACATTTATTCAGTTAATTTGATTTATACCGTTATTCGGATCCAATCAGCCGCCTAAGCGTGCATAGATTGCATCGTAATCCAGTGCGTAGATTGCATTCTGGAGTTCTTCGTTTGTCTTGGCGCCGCCTCTTTCTGTAATCAGAGAGTTGACGAAGTCGATATCAGCGACCCACTTGCCTGCCTTATCCCAGGAAGCCATTGCTTCGAGCTGTTCCGGAGAAGTTACTGCGTTCATCTGGAAGAGGTTGACTGCTGTTTCACCATTGACCAGGTTGACATCATTGTGTCCTGTCAGTGTGTTATAGACTTTTGCGAATGCCATAGCGGAAACGATGGATGTGAACTTAACTGTGGACATGCTCAGTGTCTGGTTGCCGAAGGAATCCTTTGTGGAGATTGCTGTTGTCAGAGCATCACCGAATGTGCCAAAGCCGATCCATGTGAAGTCTTTCTTCATAGCTGTTTCGAGTTCGTTGACTGCTGTACCAATGTTTCCGATAACATTCGGTGCTGTCAGGATATAGTCATATTTACCTGTCTGCAGAGCTGCGTTGAGACCTTCCAGCCAGCCATTCGTGGATGGTGTACCCGGATAGCAGTAAACTGCGAGTCCCTTGTCATTTGTGCCTTCGATCGGGGAGGAGGACTGGTAGAGTTCTTCTTTTGTCAGATCAAACTTCAGACCATACAGTTCTTCCAGAGCGGAAAGCATGTTTGCGGAGATCTGTGTCTGCTGGTCGTTGCCCTGGTAAGCACCGCCGGTAGCGATCAGATAGCCGTGTTCTGCGGAAGTATCGATGTTTTCTTCCATCCAGTCTTTGAACAGTTTACCTGTTGCTGGCTGGTCTGCCTGGAAGCCGCCGGAGAAGTTCTCATAAGCAGCTGCGTAAACATCGTCGTTTGCTTTGCCTCTGCCGCCGTTTTCGACGAAGACAAGGCCGAGTTCTTGTGCTTTCATAACAAGCTGTTCTGTGTTGTCTTTAATCGGATAGTAGTTGATGATCGCGTCACAGCCTGCATCTGCTGCATTCTCCAGGAATGTCAGAGCTGCTTCCAGATCGGAGATCGCTTCGGAGAACATGAACTCACAGTTGTATTCCGGACCGATATAGCTGCGGAAATATTCTGCTCTGTTTGTGCTTTCGTCGTTCAGCTGAACTTCGAGGACACCGATCTTATAACTGTCTTTTGAGCCGCCGGAAGAACCGGAGCCTGCTGCTGAGCCGTCACTGCAGCCTGCAAATACAGATGCTGCAAGTCCGAGTGCGAGTGTTTTCTTGAATACGTTTTTTAATGACATGATCTTTCTCTCCTTTATTTTTTTCTTTGCCATTTAAATTACTTTGATCAGAACTGCTGTCTGGACGGCAGTGTCTTCGGACGTTCGCTGTTCAGGAAGACCAGCAGAAGGAAGATGATACCACGGACACCCTGGATCATGGTGGATGATACGCCCATCATCAGAAGTCCCTTATCCAGAATCGTTACGGTGATGGCACCGATCATACCGGCGAAGCAGTTGGATTTCGTTCCGCCGAAGATCGACATACCGCCGAGAACGGTTGCGAGCATGACGTCCATACCCATGCCGGCGCCTACATTGGAAGCGACGCTGGCTGTACGGAGTGTCTGGAACACACCAGCCAGACCTACGCCGATACCGGCGAACAGGAAGGACTGGTACAGTGTCTTTGTTT
Source organism: Solobacterium sp. (assembly GCA_017510405.1). Classification (GTDB taxonomy): domain Bacteria; phylum Bacillota_I; class Bacilli_A; order Erysipelotrichales; family Erysipelotrichaceae; genus Bulleidia. Next base: position 229,114 of record JAFWNG010000040.1, on the reverse strand, counting down.
TATTGATACCGGTCTGTACTGCGCACTGTTCGTTGCCGCCGATGAAGCGGAGCTTGCGGCCGATCGCGGTGCGGTGATACAGGATCAGGCATGCCAGGAAGTACAGGGCAAATGCGATGTAGCGGAAGTTTCCTTCCAGCGCCTGGCAGCTCTTGAAGTTAACTTTGAGCGGGTTAGCGCCTACCAGAACGACACACAGAGCACTGTAGATCGACTGGGCGACGATTGCGACCATGGCCGGCATGATTTTAAAGACAACACCAAGCGTACAGTTGATCATCATGATGCCGACGCCGCAGAGCGCAGTTACCAGGATCATCGCAAGCATACTGTTCGTCATCTGATATACCATAGCGCCGAAGACGCAGGCCAGACCCATGACTGCACCGACGGAGAAGTCGATATTGCCGGTCGTATAGATGAATGCCACACCGGTCGCCAGTGTACCGATGATCAGTGACTGGTTGAAGATACCTGTGATCACGGATGCCCGCAGGAACTTGCCGCCGGTCAGGATGACGAAGAGTATAAACAGTACGACGAGCATCGAGAGCGGGAAGATGATGGGGAACAGCCGGTGATTCTTGATGATGTTGATCCGGTCAGCGAGTGTCAGCTGCGGAGCGCGTTCATTCACTGCTTCATTTTTTGTTGTCATCTCTTGTTCCTCCTTAGATCATGCAGTCGATCAGCTTCGTATTGTCGAAGCCGTCCGGTCTGTAGAACTCACCGGTAACTGCACCGTCTTTCATGATCAGCAGACGGTCAGACATACCGCACAGTTCCGGAAGTTCTTCCGAGATCAGTACGATCGACTTGCCCTGCTTCTTCATATCATTGATCAGTTTGTACATGGATGCTTTGACACCGATGTCGACGCCTCTGGTCGGGCAGTCCAGAATCAGGATCTGGGAATCTGCTGCGAGCCACTTGCCGAAGACGACCTTCTGCTTGTTTCCGCCGGACATGGCACTTACCGGCTGGAAGATGTCGTTGCACTTGATGGCAAGGCTGTCGACCTGCAGCTGGGCATATTCACGCTCTTTCTTGTCGGAGATGAAGATGCCTTTGCCGCGGTTTGCTTCGTAACCGGTACTCTGAATGTTGACACCTATCGAACCGTTGAGTACCAGGGATTCCTGGTCACGGTTCTTGGAGACATAACCCATATGGTTTTTGAAGGCGATCTCCGGTGTTTTGATCTCTGTGCTTCCCATCGTGACTTTTCCGTCTACGATGTCTTCCAGTCCGTAGAGGGCTCTGCCCAGTGTGTGCATGCCGCATTCGGACAGACCGCCGATTCCGAGGATCTCACCTTTGTGCAGTTCAAGGTTGAAGCAGAGCAGATCCTGCATCGTTGTGATGTTTTCTGCTTTCAGTACAACTTCTTCGTCATATCCGTCGATATCCGAGCGGTAGTAGTCACCTTTGACATCACGGCCGATCATCATCTTCTTGATGAGATCCGGATCGTATTCATCTTTTTCCAGCGAACCGATGATGTCGCCGTCCCGCAGGACCGTCAGTGTATCACACTTATCCATGATCTCTTCCAGGTCATGGCTGATGAAGACGACTGCTTTGTTGTCATCTGCGGCTTTACGCATGATCCGATAGAGGATCTCACGTCCGCTTTCGGAGAGTGCCGTCGTCGTTTCATCGACAACGAACATTTCCGGATCATGTGCCATGGTCTTGGCAATCTCGATGAGCTTGCGCTGTTCCATGTTGTACATGCGTGTGACGCGGCCGGCATTGATATCATTAATGCCGATGTTTTCCAGTGCTTTCTGCGCTTCTTCCACCATCTTTCTCTTGGAGATGATCGGTCCGACTTTGAATCGGTCATAGTCACCGATGAAGATGTTTTCGGCAACGGAGATCGTTGGTACAGTACCCATTTCCTGTACGATAATACCGATGCCGTTGTGCAGCGCTTCCAGGGAATCCTTTGGCTTCCACGGCTGTCCTTTGTAGAACATTTCACCGCTGGTTGCGGGCTGGATTCCGGCAATGATCGAAGTGACAGTAGATTTGCCGGAGCCGTTTTCACCGATCAGTCCGCGGATCTCACCGCGCTTGATCGTCATGTTGACATCGTGCAAAGCTACAGTCACACCGAAGTTTTTGTTGAGGTTCTTCACCTCAACGAGAACTTCCCCTTTTTCAGCCATATGTGACACCTCCTGCGTTCGTTAAGCTTTCTTGCACTTGTAGAATAGCCAAAATGCGAATACCCTCTCTACTGCTAAATCGAACAGGAATGACCAGTTTTTCGACTTCTGCAGGCTGCTTAACAAAAAAACGACTTCCTGCATAACAGAAAATCGTTTTTTATACAGTACGGGAAAGCAGCATCGGCGCAATATCCCGGAAATTGATCAGCTGAATGTCATGCATGCGAATCCATTCATGTACTGCATCGCTGGTGACCGCTTCCAGATCGCGCAGACGGCATAGATTGAACGGCAGCTGCATCGTTGCTGGATCCAGCATCCCGCAATGGGTGATCAGATAGCCGTAGGAATGGGAAAGATAGCCGGCGCGGTCTTCTGTGATGTATGAAAGCGGGTCTTCTTTCAGCTGCTCTTCCATCGTTCCAAACGTATACCAGCCCATCGTGGGCATGACTGCGTCAGGCAGTAATGCGAAATCCCCGGTATATGGAATGCCGTAGTCTCTGGCAATTTTCCGGATCACGGCTTCAGTCGTTTTTGTGGCATAGGCATGCCCGTGAATATAATCCGGTTTTCTGCCTGTCATTTTTGCAAACTGCCGCACCTGTGCACAGAATTCCGCATGCAGCTGCTCTCCGTCCACATGGTCCATATCATTGTCCGGCGTATCCAGTGCCCTGTTTTCAGCAATAGAAAGAAACGTTCCGTCCGGATGACATAAAGACGGCACTTCGTCATAACCCAGTACAGAAGGACCGTTTACAGCATTCAGATCGATCCCGAACGAGATTTCATCAAAATACGGGCGGATCAGCTCCACACATGCCGGTGCATGCCGCATATTGGCAAATAGCCCCGTATTGCGTACGATCCCGTGCTCGATGGCATGCAGGGCGCCATAGGCTGTCCCCATTGTGATACCGTAATCATCCGACTGTACCAGCAGTTTCATTTCTTCTTTTCCTCCGCCGGTGTAATGCCGAATTCCTTCTTATAGGATGCCGCAAAATGCGAGAAATTGCTGTATCCCATCTGAATCGCTACGCTGCTGACGGACAGTGATGTCGTCTGCAGCAGTTCTCTTGCGGCATACATCTTGCGCTGAATGATATATGCCTTGATCGACATTCCGGTTTCTTTCTTGAACAGACGGGTCAGATAGTCTTCATTCAGATGCATCAGATCGGTCAGGTCTTCTTTCCGGATATTCTCACTCAAATGTTCATCGATATAGTCTTTAATCGTCGATACAATGCTTTTGCTGTTTTCTTCCTTATTCCCCTGATCGTATACCATGGCGATCGTATGGATCAGTTCTTCCATCGCCTCCTTGGAATACAGGGCATTGGCATAGAGGGTATCGCTGCCGCCATTCTGCAGGATCTTCTGGATATCGATATCCTGTCCCAGGGACAGGATCAGCCTGGTAACATCCCGGTAAACGGCGACCATGATGTTCTGTGTCAGTTTTCCGGTCTCGGCATACGAACGCAGCGTATCAAACGCATCTTTCTCCATTGCCTGTCCACCGGAGTTCTTCAGCAGCATATTCCAGCGGTAATACTGTTCTTTATACTCGCTCTCTGCCTCTTCATTCTGTTCCACAAACAATCCCTTGCGCCCGGTAACATTCCGGTTGCGAAGCTGGATCATGCGTGTCCATTCTTCCGGCAGATGTTTAAAAGCATGCGGTCCCGACACATAATAGGCAATACTGCAGGGCATATACATATCAAACATGTTTTCCAGATAATGCAGCAGCTGGATCAGCGTATCCCGGTCCAGTTTCTGTCCTTCCACCGGCTGTACCGTCAGTGCAAATGTTTTCGGCTCCATCATTGCCACTGCCGCAGAATACTTCTTCTTGTCAAATACATCCCGCACAGTATTGCGCATGACAAGAACCAGTCCCTGTTCGCTCCATTCCCGGATCTTTTCGGTCTGCTGTACATACTGCAGCAGCACCAGCCAGCACATACGGGAAGGATCGGGGAACCCCGGAAGTCCGGAGAGTGCCTGTTCCGTTACCGTCTTCATCATAAAGCCGCGAAACAGGCTGCTGGTGATCTCCTGCTGGTTGCTGGAATACGTTCTGCCAATGTCCATCATGGCAGAACGGCTGCTTTCTTCAGCAATTGCGGCAACGACTTTCTCTGCTTTTTCCCGGATCCTGTGATACGGAGCCGGCTGGACGATATAGTCCGACACCTGCAGACGGATGGCTTCCTGCGCATAGGCAAAATCCGAGTGGCAGGTCAGAAAGATGATCTTTGTCTGATATCCCTGGTCCCGCACCCATGTGCTGAGATCAATGCCGCTTTCCACCGGCATCTCGATATCACACAGCATCAGATCCGGCACTTTCCGGGCAAAGGAAATTCTCGCTTCCATGGCATTCTGTGCCGTATCGACCTCAGTAAAGCCGGCGGCTTTCCAGTCGATTCCTTTTTCCAGGCCGCTTAATGTGGCCAGCTGGTCATCCACGATCAACAGTTTCATCCTGTACCTCACTCTTACCATCCATCGGTATAATCAGATCCACTTTCGCTCCGTCATTATTGGAGAACAGCATGGAGCACTCTTCTCCGTACAGCATGCGGAAACGAAGCAGTGTATTTGCCATGCCGATATGGTTCTGTCCCTTGACCTGTTCCATATCATTATTCAGCAGCCGCAGCATTTCCGGTTCAAAGCCGCTGCCGTTATCCCGCACAGTGATATATGCATAATGCCGGTCATCCAGTTCTTTCATGGATGTCTGGATGCGGATAATGAGCGGTCCGTCCTGGCGTGTACCGTATTTGCAGCTGTTTTCCAGAATCGTTAACAGACTGACCGGAGGAATGGCAAAGTCATTCAGATTCGGATCATTTTCAATGACCAGCAGCGGCGGCGCACCCTGTCTGATTCCCTGCAGATGAATATAGTCTTCACACATTTTCAGTTCTTCCTGCAGCGGCACGGAATCGTTATCAAAATTCAGTGTATAGCGCAGGTTGGAGGACAGCAGCAGCGATGTCCGCTTAATACTGTCGATGTCCCCCGTGCTTGCCATGGCGTAAATATTTTTCAGACAGTTCAGGAAGAAATGACGGCGAATCTGCAGACGCAGGGCATCCATCTTTGCCCGGCGTGCGGTCAGACGCTGTTCATATGATTCGATCTTGGCAGTTTTGAGATGATCCATCATCGTATTGAATGTTGTGGAGATCCGATCCAGTTCAATACTCTTTTCTTCTGCCAGCCGCAGGTCCATATCCCCATCACCGATTTTTTCCATCACATTGCTCATATTCCTGACCGGACGCAGGATCGCCTGATCCATAAAAAGCAAGACCACTAGCAGCACAACAACGACGACCGTAAGCAGCGTATAGCCAAAATAATAGAGCCAGTCAAAATTATAGGTATAGATCACGCCGTACAGTACGCGCATGCCAAGCAGACTGCTCTCACTGAGCATATATTTTCGGTTTCCGGCTTCTGCCAGATACGGCTGATCAATTCTTTCCGGAATCTTTTCTGCTGCCTTGCGCTGCCACAGCGTGCTGTTCAGGCATTCACCGCTGCGCATAAACAGCACTGATCCCGGAATGTTATAGTTATTGGATGATGTTGCAGAAAGACGGCCGATAGAAATCACAGCACCGGCATACCCGTCGGGGATACTGACGCGGCGCACCATATAATATATGCCGCTGTCATTTACCAGCTGCCATCCGACATCTTCGATCAGTGTACCGGAAAGATCGTTGGAGACATCCGACTTGGAATACCGTTCCTGCAGAATTCCTTCTTTATTGAAGAATACGAGTTGGGTAATCGCTATATTATCTTCTACGAAGAGTTTCGCATCTGTCTTACGCTCTTCTGTATCATTCAGCTGACATTCAGAATACAGAAACCTGTCGATCTCCCTGATCTCCTCCTGCAGATTCCTGACATATGTATTCATCGTATCGACCTGGTATCCCCATTGATCTTTCTGCACGTGCCCCGTGAAATTATTGATCATAAAAAAGTACATCACGATAAAAGGAATCTGTACCAGCGTGACAGCTGTCAGGATGCGTTTGCGGGCAGACCACTTTTTCCGTTTTGTACTTTCCTGTTTCAATTCAGTTCTCCATTTCTCAGATACGTTCCAGATGGAAACGCAGTGCTCCGATCAGATTTGCATCATTGCCATAGCGGCAGTTGACAATTGCCGGTTTTCCGAACGGGACTCGTGTGAATGCATTGTATTTTTCTTCCAGACACTCCCGGATCGTTTCGGCAACTTCTTTACGGGCACTGATTCCGCCGCCGATCGCATAACACTGCAGATCCAGCACAGCCTGTACTGCATAGATGCCTGCCACGGCATTGCGGCCGAGCTGTCTGAGGGCTTCTTTCGCATCCGGATCGCCGGCATCATAGGCTTCAAAGAATTTTACGCCGTTATAGTCTTTCGGATCGGCATTCTTCATGGCAGCGTAGATATTCATCAATGCCGGGGCACTGGTGTCGCCTGCCCAGATCAGATCCATTGCTGTCGTGTAGTCAAACAGGCCGTTTGCGAAGGTACTGAAGTCTTTCAGCAGCCAGGAGAACTCACCGGCGCCTCCGGTCGCTCCCATCCATACTTTCCGGTTTAATACTACACCACCGCCGATTCCGGTTCCAAGCACGATGACTGCACCGCTGTCGTAGTCCGCCAGAGCGCCGTCTTCGACTTCTGCCATGGCAGCGCACTTGCCGTCATTGGCCAGCGTGACCGGCAGTCCCAGACGTTCTTCCAGCATGGTTCCAAACGGCGTATCCCGGAAGAAGCGGAACGAGCCGCCGGTATGGGCAATACCGTTTGCAGTATCAATGCGTCCCGGCATGGAGACAGCTGCGCCGGCAATACGGCCGCGGTATTTTTCTGCTGTTTCTGCAATGTCATCCAGCAGCTTATTCAGATCTTCCGTCTCAGAGGGAAACTTTCCCTGTTCCAGGATCTCAGCTTCTTCATTCATCAGGGCATACTTCACATAGGTGCCGCCCATATCCAGTACAAAGTATTCTTTCATATATTATTCCTCAATTCCGTAGCGGTGATACAGTTCTTTCGGTGCGTCTGTTGCATGCATGTATTCGCGGATGAGCGATTTCATCTTCTTTACTGCTTCTTCATTTTCGATTTCCTGCGTCTGTCCCGGATCATTTTTCAGATCGTAAAGACGACTGTCACGCGGAGCACCGCCGCCGACCATTGAACCCAGACAGCGGATCTTCATCGTACGCATTCCCTTGGTGAACGAGAACGGTTCTGCCGGTTCCCAGTCAGCCAGTTCTCTCTCACTGAAGCGGACACGCATATGTGTCGGCATCAGGGTGTATTCGTAATACGGATCTTCCGGGTGCTCCGGTGCATTCATATACAGGTATTCCCCGTCGGTCACGATGATCTCATCGCCATGGAAGCCGAAGACAACATAATCATGGATAGTTTCCCCGTTCTCCATCACACCGTGCAGCGGTCTGCCTGTCATGTCTTTCGGAATCTCTATGCCGAAGAATTCCAGCAGTGTCGCAGCAAGATCCGGCATCTGCACAAATGCATCGATGTGCTTTCCGGCACAGTCGAAGCGCGGGTCATAGACGTAGAGCGGCGTATGCGCGATCTCATTCCAGCACGGCATTGCGGTCTTTCCCCACCAGTTGTGTTCTCCCAGCAGGAAGCCGTGGTCAGTGCATACGATCAGCATCGTATCTTTCCACAGATCATATTCATCCATCTTGTCCATGACTTTGCCGAGATAGGTATCGCACTTCTCCAGCAATGCCGCATAGTAGTTGCGTACGGTCTTCTGCACAGCTTCGCCTTCCTGCACGGTCGCATACGGCGGCCAGTCACAGCCAAGCGCGTCTTCACCCTTCAGAGAGCCTGCAAAGTGCTCTCTGTATTTTTCGTCACAGAAGAACGGCTCATGCGGATCGAAGCATTCGATCTGCAGGAACCACTGATCTGCTTCATGGTTGATATCAATGAATTCAATACCTGTATTGGTTGTCTGCGCCAGCGGCGTCAGTTCTTCTTTATACTGGAAAGAACGGTTGACCTGGTCATGTGTGCGCATAGCTGCACCCAAGGGGTAATGCCAGACCATCTGTGATGCTTTAAAAGGAGTCTTGCGAATCGGTTCCATCGTGAGCCGTTCTTTCCACGGATCTCCTTCCTGGCCGCGGATACATTCCCAGGAAGAATATCTCGTATGGTAAGTGCCGCCGCCGTCTTCCCAATAGTGCTGGTGATCGGACACAAGGTGCGAACAGATCCCGTTATTCTTCAGGATCTCAGGCATGGAATCATCAAACGGTTCCAGCGGTCCCCAGCTGCGGTGAAGGAAGTTCGGACGGCCGGTATGGAGTTCCCGCCGTGCCGGCATGCATGGCATACTGCCTACGTAGCAGTTTTCAAACTGTGTTGCCCGTGCGGCAAGACGCAGGAAATTCGGTGTCCTTGTCCAGTCGCATCCATAGGACTGCAGAAGATGTCTGTTCAGTGAATCATACATGACCATGATTGCTTTCATACGCGAAAACCTCCCAATATTTTCTGTTACATCCTAAAAATATCCTTTCAGCAGGGGCTGCCTCCACCAGTCCGCCGACATGCCTCTGTCAATTTTCCGACTTAAGTCATGATCCATGCATGAAAAAAGAGATATCCGCATCGGATATCTCCTGAACCGTTTTTATACGATCTCTGCCGGACAGGTATAGGAACGTCTGCCCATGACATTGACTTTCTTACCGGTCAGCTGAACGATTGCGCTTTCGGAAAGACGGTCGGAGCTGTCACCGGTATAGACTGTCAGTTCTCCCGGTTCCACTACGAATTCCATGTCTTCGTTGTAGTAGCCGAGCTGCGCCATTTTCAGCGAGAACTTCACTGTTTTCTTTTCACCCGGCTGCAGATATACTTTCCGGAACCCGGAAAGCTGGATGACCGGACGGGTCACATGTGCCCCGAAGAAATGCGTATAGAGCTGTACGGTATCTGCCCCGGCACAGGCACCGGTATTTTCCACATCCACGCAGACTTCCAGCGTTCCTTCAGTATCGACCTCTTCAGCAGTCTGCAGGTGGGATACCTGGAAATCCGTATAGGAGAGACCGTGTCCGAAGTGATAGAGCGGATCTGAATGCCCGGCAACATAGCCGCCGGTGAAGATTGCCGATGCGGTACCGGTATCGCCGCCGGAGCGATAGCCGGAGCCTTCTCTGTGATTATAGAAGATCGGGATCTGGCCCGTTGTACGAGGCACGGACATTGTCAGTTTTCCGGATGGGTTGACGGTTCCGTCCAGTATATCTGCCACTGCAGCAGCTGCGTGCTGTCCCGGCATGAACGCTTCCAGGATCGCATCCGCATGTTCGTCTGCCCAGTTGACTGCGAATACACCCGGACCATAGAGTACCAGAACGATCGGTTTTCCGGTCTCAGCGACAGCTTCCAGCAGTTCCTGCTGCACGCCCGGCAGATCCAGGAACTGGCGGTCTTTGCCTTCGCCGCCCGTTACATTCACCCAGCCGCAGTTGCCGCCAAGTGCCATAATGACTGCATCGGCTTTGTTCGCTGCTTCAACGGCTTCCGCAAAACCGTCTCTGGACGGACCGGTAATGTCACATCCCTTCGCATAGTAAACTTCCGTGCGCTCACCCAATTCTTCCTTCAGAGTCTTCGCACCCATGCCGCGCAGGATCGTATTCATGTCAGAGAGCTTTGCCTTGTCATCGTCGGAGAACATATTGAACAATGTTGCGAACGGTCCCTCAGGCGTCTTTTCCTTCTTTTCCGCTTCCAGCTTCTTCTGCTCATCTGCGATACCGCCGAATGTTGTCTCCTGTCCGGAGGCACCTGCCTGCATCATTTCAATGTATGCGGGATAGGTGTAGCCGCTCACCGGGTAGCGCAGACTGTCCGCATGCGGACCGATCACAGCCAGCTTCGTCCCTTTCGCCAGCGGCAGGATGCCGTTGTTTTTCAGCAGGACAATCGACTTTTCTGCAATTTCCCGGCTGAGTGCTTCTTTTTCCTCGCTGTGCATCGGAATGGCTGCCTTCGCGGTATCTGCGTATGGATTCTCGAACAGACCGGTCTCAAACTTGATGCGCAGAATACGGCGTACCGATTCATCGATCAGTGCTTCATCCAGTTTTCCTTCACGGACATAGTCCGGCAGCTGCCGGAATGCGGCACCGACCGGGATCTCTGTATCACACCCGCCCACTTTTGCAAGATATCCTGCTTCTTTATATGTGCGTGCTGTTTTGTAATAATTGAACAGTTTCAGCACCGCAGCGCCGTCACTTGTAAGCATTCCTTTAAATCCCATCGTATCCCGCAGCAGCGTACGTGCGATCTTCTTATTCGTGATCACCGGCATACCGTCGATCTCACCGTAGTTCGCCATCATACCGCCAAGATGCGCTTCTTTGTCCGCCGCTTCAAACGGGGTGGCATAGATCTCATACAATTCACGGTCATTGATGCGTGCCTGGGCAGTGTTCAGTCCTCCCTGTGTGGATGCGTAGCCGAGGAAGTGCTTGGCGATACAGCTGACACCTTTGCTCTGCATGCCCCGCACATAATTGATGCCGAACTGGGAGATCACATACGGGTCTTCTCCGTAGGTCTCATAGGTTCTGCCCCAGCGGGGATCTGTGGAAACATCGATGACCGGACTCATTGCCGAAGTGATCCCGACAGTGCGGCTTTCTTCACCGATGATCTCTGCCATCTTTTCTGCCAGTTCCGGTTCCCATGTGCATCCCAGATTGATCTGGGCCGGGAACAGTGTGCCGCCGGCTGCCGGATAGCCGCAGAGATTCTCTGACTGCAGCGCGACTGGGATTCCCAGACGTGTTTCTTCCACGAAGTATTTCTGAACCATATTGGTGATTTCTGCGATCTGGTTGGGATCCACGAGACCGACCAGAGAGTACTGGGTAAAGCGTCCGTGTCCGTCTTTGAACTTTTCACGCAGAAGGTCCATGTCCGGCTTTCCTTCTTTGATAAACGATGCCGCAAGATCACCGCACAGCTGCGCTGCTTTTTCTTCCAGAGTCATGCGGGAGAGCAGGTCTTCGATCCGTTCTTCAACAGATACTGAGGGGTCTTTGTATTTTTCCATTGTTTTTCTCCTTTACTTGCCAAGGGCTTCAAACATTCGTACTTTATAGGCTTCGACACCGGGCTGATCAAACGGATCCACACCCATGATGCCGCAGGAAAGATAACAGGCAAACTGGAAGAACCAGAACAATTCACCGAAGTGATATGCGTCCAGTGCCCCGATCGTGATCACATTGCACGGGAACTTTGTACTGTGTGCCTGCAGAGTTGCTTCGTAAGCAGCTTTATTGATGTCATAGAAGTCTTTTCCGGTCAGATAATCGAAGAAATCCTCCACTTCATCTTTTTCTATAACCAGTGTATCCTGCTGTGCTTCCACATTGAGGAAGGTCTCAAAGATCATATTCTCTCCGTCCTGGATATACTGACCGATGGAATGCAGCTGCTCGGTAAACTCACCGGTAACCGGGAAGATGCCTTTGCCGTCTTTTCCTTCGCTTTCCGCAAACAGCTGTGTCCACCAGTAGTAGAAGTTTCTGAACTGCGGTTCAAAGGAAGAAAGCATTTCGATCTTCCAGCCATGCCGGTAATACAGATTACGGAGTGCTGCATAACAGTAGGCAGTATTGTTCTCAGCCGGAGCGGTGCGCAGGAATTCCTGCATCGTACGCGCTCCCCGCACAACTTCGCGGATATCGATGCCGGCGCATGCCATCGGCAGAAGACCGACATTGGATATGGCAGTGTAGCGGCCGCCGATATTCAGAGGGAACTCCAGGAACGTATAGCCATGGGCATCGCAGATCGCTTCCAGTGAGCTGCCCTTTGTACCGGTGCAGATCACATGTTTTGCATAATCGCTGCCATAGCGTTTTTTCAGTGCCCTGCGAAGAATACGGAAAGAGGAACCGGGTTCCAGTGTTTCAAAATTCTTGGCAATGCAGTCAATGTAGAAATCTTTGCCTTCCAGCGATGCAAGCATGCGGTTCAGAGCATTGGGAGACAGTGTGTTTCCGGCATAGATGATCTCGGTCTCACCGTCTTTCCGAAGCGCTTCGATGACCGAGCGGGCCGCATTATTGGAGCCTCCCACACCGATCAGTACAAATGCCGAAGCATTGGCGCGCACTTCTGCGGCGATTTCTTCGATGCGGCGTACATACGCCTCATCCGCCCATTCATCCGTGTCCAGCCAGCCGAGACTGTCCGCATACTTCTGTTCGCCTGCCTGTGCCCGTTCCAGAACATCTGTATTGTCCCGGAGGATCTGCAGCCATTCCTGCTGCAGTGTTTCGCTTACACCTTTATATTCCAGAGTGATCATTGCTTTTCTCCCTTCACAAATACTTTCATGGGGCTCAGGGGTCCGCCCAGGAGCGGTCTGCACCATGTCTTAAACGCTTCGGTAACGCCGGTGCCGTCTTCATTGATGAACTCTGCCGGCATCGTTTTTTCATGCATCATGACTTCGTCGATCGATACAAGGAATGGTTCCATCCGGTACGGATCGGTGCTGATCCTGCGGAACGCCACCATCTTTCCGCTTTCTCCCGCCAGAGCTGCCCGGCACGCTTCTTTCCCGGCCAGCACAGCTTCTTCCACATCCACATCACTGCGCAGCGGGATCGACGCCCGTCCGAGCAGTCCCGGCTTTTCGCCTCTTGCCTTGTATCCAAGACGCTGTATGACAAGATTAGCCAGATGTGCGCTGACATCACCGAAATAGGTGGAGCGTCCGACCTGGAAGATCGGCTTGACGACCGGCTTTCCCTCTTTGTTTTTCAGTCCTTCACTGGCAACGACGACAATGCCGGACTTTGTTTTCAGCAGTTCTTCAACCTTCCGGATATATTCCTCTTCATCGAACGGAATCTCCGGAAGATAGATCAGGTCCGGTCTCAGTCCGTCTTCATCCTCTGCCATGGCACTGGCTGCAGTGATCCAGCCGGCGTTTCTGCCGGAGGCTTCCAGCACGACCACATGGATGGCAAGACCGCTGACATCCGCCAGAAGTTCTTTTGTGCTCTGTGCCATGAAACGTGCCGCGCTGGCAAATCCGGGACTGTGGTCCGTGACCGCAATGTCGTTGTCTGTTGTTTTGGGAATTCCCATGACTTTAATGTCCAGTCCCCTCTTTTCACACATCCGGTACATCTTTCCGCATGTATCCATTGTGCCGTTTCCGCCGTTGAACAGGATCCATCCAATGTTGTATTTCACACAGACGTCTGCCATCCGTTCATATTCCGCTTCTTCCAGCTGATCACGCGATGTGCCGATCGCACTGCCCGGTGTCGTAAGAAGTCTCTGCAGTGTCTCTTCCGGAACATCTGTCAGATCGATCAGACGTTCTTTCATCAGTCCGCCGGTACCGTACTGCGCCGCATAGACCCGGTCGATCTGATCCGATGCCTGTGCCTCTTTCACTGCTCCGTACAGCGATGCATTGATGACAGCGGTCGGTCCGCCGCCGTGTACCATCAGAATATTTCGTTTCACAGCTGCCTCCTTTTTTAATTAATCGTTTTAACTAATTAAAGAATACAGAATAAAAACTGCCATTGCAAGACCTTGCGGCAGTTTTTATTAAAATATTTAATTAATTTACATCAGCGTACAAAGAATTTGTCCAGACAGGCAGCTGCCGCGGCGTCCGCACCGCCGTATGCATCAAATTCCACATACCGGACCGCGGTATGATCGATATCCGCAGAATACGCATGTGCCCGCATGACCTGCTCCGCATATGCCCGGTTCTCTTCGCGCACAAACATCGGTCCGCCCAGAACGATCAGATCCGGATTCATGAAGGAGATGATATTGCTCAGTGCAATTCCTATGTAATACATGGCTTTCTTCATGATTTTCTGTACAGCCGGATCCTGTGCTTCCTGCGCCGCATGGATCTGTTCGATCGTCAGTTCTTCCGGATCTCTGCACAGTTTCTGCAGAACCGTCGTCTTTCCTTCTGCCATTGCCCGGCGGCATTCCTGCAGCACACTGCGCAGACTGGAAAACTCTTCCAGTGTCCTGCCGCTTTCCGGATCCATGACCATATGTCCGATTTCTCCGGCTGCGCCGTATTCACCGCGCACACTGCGTTCCTGTACGATCATCGGTCCGGCGATTCCCCATGATGCGTAGCACAGTACAAATGTTCCATAATTCCGAATGACTTCGGGACAGAACAGCGCCAGTGTCATCGTACGCGCGCGTACATTATTATCTGTGCGCACCGGTACACCGAACTCCGCATGCACATCCTCTGAGAGTACTCTTCCCTGCCAGGATGCTCTTTCTTCTTCGATCTGGCAGATCCGGCCGGCATGCGCATCGATGATCGCCGGAACCGAAATGCCGATCCCGATCAGTTTATTCCATATATCTGCTTTTTCTGCACGGATCTTTCCAATCTCCCGGTACAGCACAGACAGCATTTCTTCATACGAATCCGGCATGACATTCATTTCTTTTTTGAAGACACAATTTCCCTTCAGATCCAGGATACAGTAATGCGTTTTATCCCGTCCCAGCGAAATGCCCAGCGCATATCCCCCATCTGCAACAAAATCGATCCGGATCGGCTGTCTTCCCACTTTGCGTACGATATCCGTGTTGTCTTCCCGGATCTCCTGGAGGATTCCCGCCTGGATCAGCTCTGCAGTGATGTTTGTAATCGTCGGAGGCGTCAGTCCCAGTTCCTCTGCGATCTCCGCTCTGGAAGTCGGCCCTCTGCGGTACAAAAAGCTCTTCAAAAGCGTTATATTTTCCTGCTTTGCTATGATCTGGTTTTTTCCTGAATGTCTGACTGCCATACTGCCCTCACTATCTGATTATGCAACTTTACTGTATCATATTTTTTTAAATTACTTTATTAAATTGTGCTGCAGCTCTTGTTTTATTAAAACATTTAATTTATTATATATTTAGTTAAATGTTTTAATTATTAGGAGGCGTATGAAACATATCTATCTCAATCTCAAACGCTTTGATATCCCGGCGGAATACGGTGGTGTCAACCATATCTCAGACATTCACACATACGGAAAGGCTGTCGTTGAGTCAGTCGAAGAAGGATTGAAGCAGTACGCTCCGGAAGAAGCTGATTTCACAGTCTTTTTTCAGGAAGCACACCTGCTCTCCGCACTGGCTGCCCGCAGCGCTGATTCACCGCTGCAGATCGGTGCCCAGTCCGCGGACCGCGGTGATACAGCAGTCGGAGGCAACTTCGGAGCATTCACATCCCGCCGTCCCGCTTCTGCACTTGCGGCAATGGGCTGTGAAGCAGTCATGATCGGGCACTGCGAAGAACGCAATGAAAAGCGCGCGCTTCTGGAAGCAGCCGGTGTATCCGATGAAACCGCAGCCTCTGTAATCAACGCAGCGCTGAACGATGAGATCCTGCAGGCACTGAACCGCGGCCTGAAGGTCCTATACTGTATCGGTGAGCGCAGTGAGGAAACAGAACGCTGGCAGTCTGTTCTGCAGGAACAGATCGAGACCGGGCTGAAAGGCGCAGACCGTTCCCGTGTTGTGATTGCTTATGAACCGGTATGGTCCATCGGTCCCGGCAAAACGCCGGCCGACAAAGCATATATTGAAAAGATCGCCCGCTTTATCCAGTCCCTCGATCCGCAGCTGGAAGTCGTGTACGGCGGCGGACTCAAAGCAGAAAACGCAGCCATGCTGGCATCCATCCCTGAGATCAGCGGAGGTCTGATCGCACTTACCCGCTTCAGCGGCGAGATCGGGTTCTACCCGGAAGAGTATCTTGAGATCATTCGTCTGTATTTAGGTAAATAAAGGAGAACACAGAACATGAAGCATTTCGAATTTGAATACGGCGCCGGAACCATGGGCGCAGATCTTCCTGACAGCACTGATGTATTTATTCCCGGTGAGACGGTTAAGGATCCGGACTATATCCCGGAAGCCCAGCTGAAAGATGCCTATCTCAAAAGCATCCGCAATCCGATCGGAATGAAGCCGGTCACCGAACTGGTGCATGAAGGATCTAAAGTCGTCTTCGTCGTACCGGACCGCGTCAAAGGCGGCGAACAGCCGACCAGCCACCGCAAACTGTCTATCCGGTATCTCCTGGAAGAACTGTATTCCGTCGGTGTCCGTAAAGAAGATATTCTCTTTATCATCTCCAACGGTCTGCATCCCCGCTCCACGGACAAAGACGCAAAGGCTATTTTCGGCGAAGAACTCTATAACGACTTCTGGCACAGCGGCCAGATCATCTCCCATGATTCCGAAGACCCCGACCATATGGTCGACCTCGGCACAACATGGCGCGGTGATCCTGTCGTGATGAACAAGTATGTGTTTGATGCAGATCTGCCGATCCTGATCGGGCATGTCCAGGGCAATCCGTACGGCGGCTACTCCGGCGGCTACAAACACAGTGCGACCGGTATTACCAACTGGCGCTGCATTTCCTCCCACCATGTACCTTCCGTCATGCACAGAGAAGACTTCACACCGGTAAACAACGATTCCCTCATGCGCAATAAGTTCGATGAGATCTCCATGCATATGGAAGAAAAGATGGGACATCCGTTCTTCTGCTGTGATGCGGTTCTGGATTCGAAATCCCGTCAGATCGAGATCTTATCCGGCTATGCGAAAGAAATGATGCCGCTGTCGTGGAAGATTGCCGACAAGCGCAACTATGTCCACTGGGCAGAAAAGAAATACGATGTCATCGTCTTCGGCATGCCGCAGAAATTCCATTACGGCGACGGAATGGGCACGAATCCGATCATGATGATGCAGGCACTTTCCGCACAGGTGCTGCGCCACAAGCGGATCATGAGCGATCACTGCGTCTTTATCGTATCGAGTCTTTGCAACGGATTCTTCAACGATAAGAAGTGGCCTTACCTCCGTGAACTTTATGAATGGTTCCAGCACGATCAGATGAATGAACTTCCGGATATGAACCGCCTTGGTGAATACTTCGCAACCAACGAAGAATACATCCGTCAGTACCGCTTCACAAATGCCTTCCATCCGTTCCACGGCTTCTCCATGATGAGCTGCGGACATATCGCGGAAATGAACACCAGTGCGATCTACATCGTCGGTGCAGAAGATCCCGGCTATGCAAGAGGCATGGGACTCAAAACCAGAGCAACCTTCGAAGAAGCACTGGAAGACGCAAAGAAAAAGTATGTCGGACAGGATCCGAACATACTTGCACTTCCGCTTGCTTTCAAGACAACTGCTGTTCATCTGTGCATGAAAGATCCGGATAAAGATCCAATGGATGAATACGGACACATTCACGGATAAGCGTTATTTCACAGACCAAGCCGAATGTACTGTTCTGCCGGTGCTTCGGCTTTTTTCATTTCTCTGAGGAGATGTTCCTTCATCTTTTCTTCGATCTTTGGATCATGAAGAGGATGTTCCTGAAACGGATCATTATGACGGTCAAACAGCAGTGTTCCATACTGCAGATGACTGCTGTACCGGTAATACCGCTTGCGGTCGTAGCGTTCATCGACCGGTATGCGCAGGACCGGCACATGGCTTGTCCATGCAAAATCCCGGTACAGTGTATCTTCCGCCTGCATGATCTCTTCTTTCTTCATATAGGTCTTGATATGAGCCGGCATCAGAGTGTACTGGTACAGCGGCGCATTCTGTTCATTTCCGCTGCGCATATACGTATAGAAGCCGTCCGTCACGTTCACATGCATGCCGAAATAGCCGTACAGGACCGCTTCATGAATGCACTTCTGCCCGCCCAGCAGCGGCAGAAGTGATTTTCCAGTCATATTCCTTCCCGGTGCCAGACCAAAGAAGTCCAGGATCGTCGATGCAATATCCGGAGTCTGTGCCAGTGCTTTGCAATGCGTGCCGTCCGCTTCCGGATGTCCGGGATCGTGCAGGAAGAACGGAATATTCGCCAGCTCATCGTAAACCGGCGGATAGTTTTTTCCGACAAATCCCTTTTCTCCCAGAAAGAAACCGTGATCGGTATTCACGATCAGCATCGTATCGTTCCAGAGATCATGTTCATCAAAGAAGTCCAGGATTTTTCCCAGATACCGGTCGCACATCGTAATCAGTGCCCGGTAGTGCGTCCGGAATCCTTTCACCTTATCCTGTTCATCTTCCCTGTATACCCGGTATTCCGGCCAGTCGTCTTTTCCGCACTCGCCATACAGATCCCGGTATTCCTGCGGAGCGAAGAACGGTTCATGGGGGTCGAAGTATTCCAGCTGCAGAAACCAGCTGTCTTTCTCTGCATGTTCCCGCAGAAATTCCATTCCCTTCTCAAAGCTGCGTACATGGCAGGCTTCGGTCTCCTGTTCCATATAACGGCGGTTAACCGCATCCTGGTCCCGCGGTGTCAGCGGTCCGTCATGTTCCCCCGGTTCTGCCTTCCACGCATCTCCTTCCTGCCCGCGTATGAATTCAAATGAACTGTAATTCGTCCAGTAATTCGCGCCGCCGGCTTCCCAGTAGTGGCAGTGGTCGGTCACAAGGTGACTCCAGATCCCGTGTTCTTTCAGCATTGCCGGCATGGATTCATCGTAGGGCTCAAACGGTCCCCACGAACGATGCAGGAAATTCAGCCGTCCGGTATGCAGCTCCCTTCTTGCCGGCATACACGGCATACTGCCGGTATAGAATGTATCAAATGTACAGGAATGTTCAGCAAGACGGCTGAAATTCGGTGTGATCGTCCCGGCCGCCCCATATGGTTCCAGAAATCTCCGATTCAGGGAATCGTACATGATCATGACTGCTTTCATAGTTAATACTCCTTCATGATAATCTTATGTGAAAGCTGTCGTTCATTCTGCCGGCGAGCCGACAGGATCCTGATGGTTTTGCGACTTTCCGGTGCTATACTGAGGAAAACGGAGGACATTACAAAACATGACAAAACGAATCGTATTATTCTGCGCCGGCGGTATGTCCACAAGCCTGCTGGTCACAAAAATGCGTATGGCCGCATCTGCTGTCGGCAAAGATTACAGCATCGATGCCTACGGTCTTACCCAGGTCGATCAGTACGGTCCGGAAGCCGACTGCATCCTCTTAGGACCGCAGGTCCGGTATGCAATGAAAGAAATCAAAGCCAAGTTCCCGGACAAACCGATCGAAGGCATTGATATGCGCGTCTACGGCACCATGGACGGAAAAGGCGCAATTGAGATTGCCCGCAGACTGCTGAACGATTGAAAAAGCAGACCATCGTCTGCTTTTCTCATGTTCATGCGGTTCTTGCGTCCCGTAGCGGACATTCAAAATGGACCTGCATGCCCGCTTCTTCTGCCAGAGCATGTATGACATCCGGCAGTTCCGCCAGGAACTGCTGTTCTTTTTTCCGGGAGCGTCTGCCTTTTCCTTCGTACAGTACACGGGAGAAATATGCGTCATAACTTACCGCGTAGTCTTCTTCGTCCTTATGCGGGAAGAACGTTACCGCTGCTTCATAGCGGATATTCCCCGCTTCGCTGTCACTGACCAGCATCACCAGCGCACCTCTTCGCTCTGTTCCGTTATACGTTCCTTCCGCTTCAAAGTACTGCTCATAAACATTTATCACTGCCATGGTTCACCTTCAGCTTTCCAGCGTTTCCCGGACAGCTTCCGCAATGCGGTGTCCTGCTTCGATATGACTTTCTGCGGTCAGATGCACACTGTCCGCGTCCGATACGGTGCAGTACGGTGCCAGGTCCAGAAACAGACAGCCGGTGTCTTCGGCGATGTTCCGGAGCGCATTGCCCAGTCCCAGAGACACTTCATACGACCGGGTATTGAAATCGTCTCCGAAGCAGCCTTCCGCGACATGCGGACCGAGCGGTGCCGGTGCAAGGATCAGGATCTTCGGCATCTTCTCATTCTTTTCGTTCATATATGCACGGACATCAAAGACAAGCTGCTTCACGGAAGCCGCAATCATCGTTTCATCCCGGTGAAACCCGTGCTTAAGATCATTTGTGCCAAGCATGAGAATGACCATGTCCAGAGGTTTATGGGAATGCAGGGCGGTATACAGGAAAGCACGCCCGTTTTTCCATGGTGTTCCCGGCGGATCAATATCTGTGGTCCTTCCGGAACATCCTTCATCGATGACCCGGTATCCGTCCCCAAGATCATTCTGCAGGACACCCGGCCAGCGGACATCTTCCGGATACCGCTTTCCCCCGCCTGCCGGCACATAGCCGAATGTATTGGAATCGCCGTAGCATAATATCGTTTTACGCATTGCTGTCTCCTTCGGAAAAAATGCGGCAAACTGCCGCAATGGTTTATGCTTTGAGTTTTTTTACCAGTTCTGCAAGAGATGCGTCTTTGCAGTCACGGAAGAAATATTCATCGAAATGCTCGCCTGCCAGTGCGCCTTTGACCAGTTCTCTGTCCAGATCGCACAGAATGTCCGCAAGCGGACGGAACGCAGCTGCACGCACACCGTCCAGGATCTTCTTATTGCGCTGTTCCGGAACAACGCGCTCTTTCGGATAACCGCCGCCGAACGGTTCGCTGAACAGTTTCTCAAAGATGTATTCCAGATTCAGTTCACCGCCCCAGCCGAAACGGAGTGCAAACGGGATGGATATCGCGTTGCCGTCATTGATCTGGGCAAATGTATACGCATCCAGCGGATCTGCGATGTGTCCGCAGATGACGCCCGGGAAGGAATTGAGAGCGAGCATTGCGCCTTCGCCTGTACCGCAGCCGGTAACGACAAAGTCCGCAGCGCCGGAATTCAGGAGTACCGCAGCGAGAATTCCGTTCTGAACATAGGTAAGCTGTGCTTCGTCACCGGCACTGTACATGCCGTAGTTAACGACTTCATAGCCTTTCGGTTCCACAACTTTACGCAGTGATGACTCGATCAGGCTGTTCTTCGCAGCCTGTGAGTTTTCGTTGATCAATGCAATTTTCATATCTGTATTCCTCTTTTCTTTCTGTATTAATTTTCTCATATATTTGTCATAAGCGCGAAAAAAACGCCTCGGATATTCCGAAGCGTATGAGGCAGATCAGCGGGGCATATATCCCATCGGGATATCAAGTGCGTTTTTGTATCCCGGCTCTGCATCTACGATGGACGGGATGAGATTTACGGACGGAGCGGCACTTGTGAGGAACGGATCTTCATCCGGAATAATGTTTTCCAGACGGATCGTAACATCCGGTTCTCCCTTGATCTCAATGTATTTGTTCAGCGGGAGATCTTTCAGGATCTCTGCGCTTGCCTTGTGGATGAAGTGGAAGCCGGTTACTTCTTTGCCGTCTTTCTTCGTGCACATGGTGAACTTATGCGCACCGACCGTTCCCGGCAGAACGTGCGCATACGGTGTTCTGATCTCTTCGTCGGAGATGATCGTTTCTTCCTCGCAGCAGTATTCATCATATTCCAGGCCGGCACGCTCTGCCATTTCGATGACAGTTGGTCCGTAATAGGTGAACATGATGTTGTTTACGACTGCAAGACGCTGAGCAGAGATCTCTTCCGGCTTCTTGCCGTAGCCGAATACTGCGATCCACGGAGCGGAATTGACCGAGTCATCTTCACCGCCGTAAACGATCGCGGTGTCGATCCTACGGGAGAACATCGCAGTAATGGAAGAAAAATACGGTGTGAACAGTCCCGGGAAGATTCCCTGCTGTGTAAATGTCGTGCCGTGCTTCTTTCCGGCTTCATCGATCCGTTTGAAGTATTCCGGTGCGTTCTTCTCAGAGAAATATACCGGCAGAGTGGATGAGCAGTTCTTTCCGTGCTCCAGGAATTTGACGATATCATCCACATTTCCGCCTACCGATGTCGGGGAAGGCAGTTTGCCGGCGTCCCACTTTGTGGACGGATAGTACAGAACGATGTCCGCATCGATCGCGAGTACTTCTTCTTCGTTGTCCGATACCTTTACACCGGCTGTCGGCAGACCAAAGATCTCACCGGCATCTTTTCCGACTTTATCCGGATTGACATCGAATACGCCGACCAGTTCCAGAGATTTTCTTGCATTGATGATCTGCAGGGCGCTTTTGCCTACCTGACCGAAGCCCCAGATTATAACTTTGTAGTTGTCTTTCATAGTTGTTTTCTCCTTTATTACAGGCTCAACATAGCATAATAAAAAGAGCGTTTCCGGGACGCGAAGGCGCCTGTGTGCTAAAAAAGAACGAAATTACTTTTTCGTTCCTTTTTTCTTTCGATATGCCGGTTTATTGATCTCTACCTGATATCGTGCCGCAGCGATCTTGTTTACTTCTTTTCCTGCTTCTTCCGGACTCATGTTTCTGTATTTCCCGCATGCGTACTCTTCCAGAATGCGTGCTCCGCCGCCGCAGAAGAACGCCACATGGAATTCCTCCCGCTCTGTCAGCGGCCGTCCCCAGGCGGTCTCCAGGATGCGCTTCCCGCAGCTGCATGTGTATTTGTATATGAAGTCCCGGTAGCTGGCATAGCCGATCGTATCAAACATGGACAGTTCTTCCGGCTTTTCCCGGGTAATACGCAGCAGCATGGTAAAAAGGTCCTGAAGCGTTCTGCACTGCTCATCCTCCAGAGCTGCGTCATAAAGATCCCGGTAATGTTCATACAGCAGGTCTTCCTTGTTCCGGAAATAGCGGTAAAAAGTCGTTTTCCCGACTTCCGCCCGCTCCAGAATATCCTGTACCGAAACGTTCTCGTACCCTTCTTCCGCTACCAGTTCCGTAAATGTATCCAGTATTCTTTTTCTTGTCCACTTATTCATAAACAGTTCCTGTATGCCCATATTATAGGCACGGTTCCGGTTTTATACCTTGAATGTTTCATGAGAATCCTGCAGAATTCTCTTTGAACACGGCAGGTATGCATATGTCAGAAGAAAACAGAGAATTTGAACTGCGCTTTGGTCCGGTGACCGACCTTTACTATATCGTTATGGAGCAGAAGCCGCCCAAACAGCTGGATCTGATCGACAGCTGGTTTCCCGGACTGCTGGTCAAAGAGCGTGAAAGCGACGGCACTGTGAAGGAAGCGCCGGAGTATATCGATACGGAGTACCGCATCTATGCGACCCGCTATCACGATTATCTGTATGTAGGTGATTCCCGCCGCATCCAGTATATCATCGGTCAGCTGACCGGCACTTCCCGCAGCAACACCGATAAAGAGCGCCGTACAGCCGAGCTGATCCGCCGCAACATCGCCCGCATGCTGTGTACCGAAACGCATCCCATGCCGGCACTGTTCGATCATGTGACAGAAAGGATCAACGCGCTGACGGATGAACAGGGTACTGCCCTGCATCACGCTGCCTGGGATCTGTGCATCGGCCTGGCAGAGCAGGATGAACAGCGTTCCCAGTGGGATAAGGACAATGAGCCTGCCCCGATGGATGAGGAAGTGTTCGGCCAGATCATATACAATGCAGTATTCCAGCTTAATCGTCTGGACTGGGAAGGTTTCATCAATGGATGGATGTGGCTGCTTATCGGCAGTTTTCTGCGCAACGAGGCAGGCCGCCTGGTACGCACGTATGACAGCTTCTGGACGCCGCTCCATAAGGATCACAGTGAGACCGGTACCCTGATGGACAGGATAGACTATCTCCTTCATCCGGAAGACTATGAAGAATACTATTTCGGCGACGATACCGAATCCCGCTTTCCCGGCTATGAATGGACATGCGACGGCTGCGGCGACCGTCTGAATCTGCAGGAAGGCTTCAATGATCACCTGCCGGTGTGGCAGTGCCGGAGATGCGGCTTCCTGAATCCGATCGACGAAGAACACGCGTTCGAAAACGCGGATCATATGAAGCTTGCCCAGATCATGGAAGAAGAGGACGCGAACAGCGAAGAGAACTGATGCAGTACACTGCATCGTTTTTTTCTGCCGTTTTTTTGGGTATGTATTCCGTTCCCCGGGGACTCTATCCTGAAGACAGGAAGGAGGAACATGGAAAACAGCGAACTCTGTACCGTCGGGATGCTGTGTCAGAAGACCGGCATTACCCGCAAGACCCTGTTCTACTACGACCGCATCGGACTGCTGAAGCCGAGTGCCCGCACCGGTATTCAGGAGCACAAGCTGTATGACGAAGCTGCCTGTGAACGGTTATCCAGAATACTTCGTTTCCGCAGAGCAGGCCTCCGGATCGAAGAAATACGAAAGATCCTGGATGACCCCAACAGCAATGTCCGGCAGATCCTGAACAACGCAGTCGCACGATGCCGTGCCCAGCAGAATGTCCTCTCGGATCAGATCTGCCTGCTGAAAGAGCTGATGGAAGAATACCCTTCCTGATGCTTTTTGACCCGTACCGTTCCCCGGGGAACGGTAAATAACCGGCTTTATATGCTTGACTGTTCCCATGGGGAACAGTCCTAGAATATTGGCATTGAAAGCATCGGAAATGAAATCTGTCCATGAAGTCTGTGCCATCACGCATGTCACCAGAAAACGCCTGTATTATTACGACCATATCGGGCTTCTGAAGCCGACGCGCCGTGTCGGTCCGCAGAAAACCAAAATGTACAATGCCAAGGCCATTGCGCGTCTGGAAACGATCCTGAAACTGCAGGAAGCCGGTCTGAAAATACAGGAGATCCACAGGATCCTGGATGCCGCTCCGCCGCTGCAGAAGCACCTTCTGAAAGAAGCCGCAGAGCGTCTGTACAGAGAGCGTGACAGCCTGAATATCAAGATCAGACACATGGAAGAACTGATCGCATATGCCGATCATACAGAAGATCCTGCGGACCAGTGAGGGGGACAGCAATTATTCTGAATCAGATCATTGGAGGGTAATCATGAAACGTTTTTTGACACGTCTGCTCTGTGTGTTCCTGCTTGTTATGCCGTTTGCCGGCTGTGCAGCGGAAAAACCGGACAGTCAGAAAAAAGACTGCGCATTATATCTGGATATTTCATTTGATTCAAACCTGTTCTTAGACAGATACGACATTGAAGTCTATGTCGATGAGACAAAGGTCGGCGATATCAAACACGGCGATCCGTTCTCTGTACTTCTCACAGTTAAGGAAGGAAAGCACACGGTCTATTTCTACAAACCGGATGACCATAACGTCAGCGGAAGCGAAAAGATCACGCTGGAAGGCGATATGACATTCAAGTGTACGATCAAGCCGCACGGCAGTTACGTTGAGACCAGGGATGTCGAAAAGATTGATTCGATCGAAGGTTCCGCGATCCCTGTTCCTGACCTGACCGGCCAGAGATTCGGAAAGGCCAGGGAAACACTGGAAAATCTCGGCTTCAGAAACATCGATTATGAAACTACAGATGATTCATCGGTATGGGACAGCAGCAACTGGATCGTCACAAAGCAGAGCGCCGCGGCAGGATCGGAAGCGGACAAGAATACGCAGATCGTTCTTACTGTGATCCGTCTTTCGGATCATCTGGCCAGGAACTTTTCCGGCCGACCGGTAAGCGATGCTCTGAAACGAGCAGAAAAACTGGGATATCAGGTCGTCTATATTGAAGATCTGGCCGGCACCGATTACTCAAATGTATTCAAAGACATGCCGGAAGAGAAGGCTGTCCTCTACACCGTCGACCACGCAGAGCTCAAAGAGACGTCTGCCGGCGATACCCTGCATCTGTATACGGATTACGAACGGGAAGCTTCCTTCAGCAAAGAATCCGCAAAACGCGCAGCTGTCACAGCACTTACCAACTATTTTGCCTCGGATGTATATGATTCCGACGGAAATGTGGATCCGTCCAAATTCCATACATACGCAGACACGTCCGGCAACACCGATGATTATTATCTGAGAGTTCTGGACGGCGGCACCTGGACAGTCATTAATGACAACCGGATCCACTGTGACGGACTCCGCCTGAAAAACAGCTGGGATACCATATTCCTCTTCGATCTCGATGTCACATACGACGGCACGGTCTATACGATTGCTAAGGTCATCGACGCCAAAGGCACGAACGCTTCCAACACGCAGGTCTATCCGGATACCGACGTCTCCTACACCGTAACACCGGATATGATCGAACAGGGCCGTAGCGGTGAGGCTGCCTCATCCGGATCCATTCCCACTGATGGAAATATAAACTCTTTCCTGAAATACATGCGGGATACTATAACGACCGGTTCACCGGAAATAGAACTGAATGAAGACATTGTATATGTCAGACTCTACTATGACGGATTGGCAGCTCTGGCAGATGCCGCGAAAGAAAACGGCGGCGAGAAACTCGCCTCATGGAACAGTGTGACTTCAACAGTCAGAGATCTGTGCATCGCGATCATGCGGGATATGCGCACGGCAAATGTTACCGGGTACCATACTGCGGTCATCCTGATGAATGATCTGGATACAGATTCGCTCCTCTACGCGGTCGTAGACGGAGAAACGATCGCAGATTATCCAAACGACTAAAGATGAATATATATGAATTTTGAATAAATAAGGAGGAATACACTATGGCAATTCGCAAAACACGCAGTGACTGTACAGTCGGCACATTGGAGAAAAAGAACGGGCTTCCCCCGGGAACGATCCGCAATAAAAACGGACGCGATACCCGGAGCGACAAACGGATCGGTACGATCCGTAAGGAGTATAACAAGAAATAAACTGAACGCAGATCTATCGCAGGCAGATATCCATCGGATCCTGCGGTGAGGTCTCGCTTTTCAGTTCAACAACTGCACTGTTCACCGGAACAGTGCAGTTTTCCATAGGTACGAAAAGACCGGAACAGATCATCTGTCCCGGTCAAATCATATTTCCGTAAATACTTATTCTGCGACTTTCGGAAGTGTAGCGATGGCCGCTGCCAGTTCTTCGTCGGTCGGGATGTAGTTTGTCATATCTCCGTCATGGAACTTCTCATATGCGACCATGTCGAAGTAACCTGTGCCGGTGAGGCCGAAGACGATCGTCTTTTCTTCGCCGGTCTCTTTGCACTTGAGCGCTTCATCGATGGCAGCCTTGATGGCATGGGAGCTTTCCGGTGCCGGCAGGATGCCTTCGCTGCGGGCGAAGAACTCTGCTGCTTCGAAGACGTCTGTCTGCTTCACAGAGATCGCTTCCATGTATCCGTCATGGTAGAGCTGGGAGAGGACCGGGCTCATGCCGTGGAAACGCAGACCGCCGGCGTGGTTCGGTGCAGGGATATAGCTGGAACCGATGGTGTACATTTTGGCCAGCGGGCAGATCATGCCGGTGTCGCAGAAATCATACGCGAACACACCGCGGGTGAAGCTCGGGCAGGATGTCGGTTCTACCGCGATGATGCGGTAATCTGCTTCTCCGCGCAGCTTTTCGCCCATGAACGGAGCGATCAGACCGCCGAGGTTGGAGCCGCCGCCGGCACATCCGATGATGATATCCGGTTTGATATTGTACTTATCCAGAGCTGCTTTTGTCTCCAGACCGATCACCGACTGGTGCAGGAGGACCTGGTTCAGCACGCTTCCCAGTACATACCGGTAGCCTTCGTGTGTTACTGCGTCTTCGACTGCTTCGGAGATCGCGCAGCCAAGGCTTCCCGTTGTGCCCGGATGCTCTGCCAGGATCTTTTTGCCGACTTCTGTCGTCATCGACGGAGACGGTGTTACGGTAGCGCCGTATGTACGCATGACTTCACGGCGGAACGGCTTCTGCTCATAGGAGATCTTGACCATGTAAACTCTGCAGTCAAGGCCGAGATATGCGCATGCCATGGACAGCGCCGTGCCCCACTGGCCGGCACCGGTCTCTGTTGTAACGCCTTTGAGTCCCTGTTTCTTGGCATAGTATGCCTGAGCGATCGCGGAATTCAGCTTATGGCTTCCGGATGTATTGTTTCCTTCGAACTTATAGTAGATCTTTGCCGGTGTCTGCAGTTTTTCTTCCAGGCAGTATGCTCGTACCAGCGGGGAAGGACGATACATTTTATAGAAATTGCGGATCTCTTCCGGAATCGCAATGAACGGAGTCGTGTCATCCAGTTCCTGTGCGACCAGATCGGCACAGAATACACCGCTGAGTTCCTCGGCAGTCATCGGTTTTCCGGTTCCCGGATTGAGAAGCGGAGCAGGTTTGTTTTTCATGTCTGCCCGGAGATTGTACCAGGATTCCGGCATTTCCGTTTCTTCCAGATAGATTTTGTAAGGGATGTCTGTCATGTTTGTATTCTCCTTTCCTGCCTGCTCAGACCCTGCAGGCTCTTTTCTGCAGGAGACAAAAAACCTGTCCCTGCAATCTGCTGGGACAGGATCATTACCTGCGGTGCCACCCGGCTTGGCGTACGGATACGCCCACTCTTGCATACGGTCATATGCAGGCTTTTTGATTACGGAGCGGCCGGCTCCGGCTTCCCTACTTGTTTCCGTTCAGGTCGCCCTCAGAAGTCCATTCAATGCTGTATTTTCCGCCGCGCTCTCACCATTCGCAGCTCTCTTGAGGAAAAGGGACCGCATCTACTCACCCTTCATCATCGGTTTGTAATCCTATTTTTGCATATCGCCATTTTGCCGTCAAGAACAAATGAAAGCGTTATCTCTGTTTATGCAACTGTTTTCATATAATGTGTAACATTTTCAGTACAAACAAAAAACCATGTGAGGGTGATCACATGGTTTTCTTGCTGCACAGTCTTATTTCGGAAGACGGATCAGCGGAATATCCAGGGCATCGTGGTAGCCCGGCTCGGCTTCCACAATGGCAGGAATCAGATTGACGTTCGGAGCGGCGGACGTTAGGAACGGATCGAAGTGATCGATGATGCCTTCGATATCCACGCGTACATGCGGTTCACCGAAGATCTCAATTGCCTTGTCCACAGTGTAGTCATGCAGGATCTCATTGGAACCTTTGTGGTTGAAGTGGAAGCCGACGACTTCTTCACCCTTGTTGTAGGTCGCCATGACAAAGAAATGCGTACCGATCGTGCCCGGCGTAATGTGTGCGTTCGGCGTAGTGACTTCTTCGTCCGCCATGATCTGCGTGACATCGCAGCGGTACTCGTCATATTCCAGACCCAGACGCTCAGTGATCTCGATGACCGTCGGTCCGTAGTATGTGAAGAACAGGCTCTTCAGGAAAGCGAACTGTGCCGGCGGGATATCCTCCACGGTTTTTCCGTAGCACAGGAAGTTGAGCCACGGTGCTGTGTTAGCGGAGTCGTCCTGGCCGCCGTATACGATAACTTTATTAATTTTGCGTGTGAGGCAGCCGAATACTGTCGGCAGATACGGTGTAAAGAAGCCCGGGAAGATCCCCTGCTGCGTATATGTGACGCCGTGCGCCTTCGCAGCTTCATCGATCTCTTTGAAATACCGCGGCTGGTTCTTTTCGGAGAAATATACATTGACGGTGGTTGTCACGTTTTTGCCGTGGCTGAGCAGTGCGACGATGTCGTCTACGTTTGCCTGGCATGTTTCAAGATCCGGAAGTTTTCCTTCATCCCATACGGAAGCGGCGTAATACAGGCAGATGTCTGCTTCTGTGTTCAGCACGGCTTCGCGGTCGTTTGTAACGATAACGCCTGCCGGTTCAAATCCGCAGACTTCGCCGGCATCGCGTCCGATCTTCTTCGGATCGATGTCATACGCTGCCACAAGACGCAGAGAACTCTTTGCGTTGATGATCTGCAGAGCGCTTCTGCCGACACTGCCGAGTCCCCAGATAATTACTTTGTATTCATCTTTTAACGGTTTCATTTGGTGATCCTCCTTGTACCGCTCTCAAAATAACAGATACCGGGAAGGAATTCCGGTACATACAGCCCCTTCCGTTCGTATGTGGAACTATCAGACGTTTTCGTTCCAAATTTATCTGAGAATAAGAAAAAGAACGGGGTGCCCATTCCGCCGTTCCAGTTCTTTTGGTGTATACCGTAGTTTGAGGAGGACACGGTAGTACTTTCCCGGATCATATGCCCTGGTCCGGTACTTCAGACTGTCGGCCCCGAAAGGAGTGTGATGGAAAGAGACGGAGCCGTTTGCCTTTCTGATTCAATGTTAGCGTAGGCTAACTCATATGTCAACTCTTTTTTGAAAAGTCACTGTATACAGAGTTTCCCGTTTCTCTGAAACACATATGAAGAATTGTGCCTCTTCTGCCGGTATGACGCGTGATACAATATTTTCATGAAAATCGGAATTGAACAGCATGCCGTCCTGTATGCCCTGCTGGTAAAGAATGCCTGCGGACATCTCGGGGAACAGGAAGGACGAAATATCATGGCAAAGGCAACATACGCCTACGGCATCCGGCGCGGTCAGCGCATGGCAGCGCACGCGGACAGCAGGCATGATGCCCGGGATATGAACGCGTTCTTCATTTACGGAGAATGGGCCGGGGACCCGGGTGAAAACATCTCTTCCATGTCCTATACCGAAGACGCAAGCATCTCCACTGTCCGCAAATGCGCCTGGTATGACGCATGGAAAAAACACGGTCTTCTGAAGGAAGGAACGCTGTACTGCCATTATGTGGATAACGGACTGGCGGACGGATTTGGCGGCAGTTTCGGACTGACCGTGAAACAGGCAATCGGAAAAGGTGATCCATGCTGCGTATTCCGCTGGAACGAACCAGCAGATCCCGACTATACAGCGTCCCGCAAGGCAGAAGACAGCGGGAAGTATATCCTGCCGTTTTCCTTCCACTGCCAGGAGCTTCTGGATACGGTGAAGGAAACTCTGCAGGAAGCTGCACCGGATCACGCCGAAGCGATCCTTGACAGCGCATTGAACGAATATTCTGCCGTTTTCGGCAGGGAGGTCTTATCATGAAGCGAAAAATACTGATGATCTTTAACCCGTCATCCGGTGTGAACGGAAATGACCGGCGTGTTACCGATGTGATCCGTCATCTTGCGGAATACAACTGTGAAGTAACTATGTATCCCATCATCCCTTCCCGCAATCTGACGTCGGAAAGCATTCTTACCGGTGCGGAAGTGGATTATGAAAGCATCGTTGTGCTTGGCGGCGACGGTACGATGAACCACGTCATCAACACCATGATGGAAGCCGGTATTCATGTCCCGATCGGATACATCCCGGCCGGTTCCACGAATGATTTTTCTCATACTCTGTACCGGGCAGACACAGTAAAACCGGAAGACATCTGCCGGTATATCGCGGAAAAGCGAACACTCCGGTATGACATCGGCCGGTTCAATAATACGTATTTCAACTATGTGGCTGCTTTCGGTGCCTTCTCCCGCGTCAGCTATGCGACACCGCAGGATATGAAGAACAGCATGGGCTACGCCGCCTATGTACTGAGCTTCATTGCCAGCATTCCGGAGGACATCAGCTACAAGCGTCATGTCTCTCTGATCTGTGACGGCACCCGGTGGGAAGGCGACGTCATGCTTGGTTCCGTATCCAACTCCATTTCTGTTGCCGGCGTACGGCTGGCTGCCCTGCAGGATACGCTGATCAACGACGGTCTTCTGGAAGTCACTCTGATCCCGCCGCTCACCAATCCGATGGATCTTACGGAACTTGCCGGTTCCATCATCGGCGGCACACCGGATGAAAAGCATATCCGTTCGTTCCGCGGCCGGCATATCGAACTGCATTTTGACCGGGAAACGATCTGGACACTGGATGGTGAAGACGGCTTCCCGGTACAGGATATCGTGATCGACACCGTACCGGAAGCCATTACGATCTACGGTCCGGACTTCAGATAAGACCGAAGTGCCGCATGGCGTCCGCGAGTCCGTCTTCCTGAATATCGCCGGTCACGTAGTCCGCGAGATCTTTCAGTTCCTGCGCACCGTTGCCCATGGCAATGCCTGTATTGCACACCGCCAGCATCGACGCGTCATTCATGGAATCGCCGAAGCCGTATGTATCTTCCATAGAGCCGTTCATGAGCCGGACGGCTTTTTGTATGCCTGCGCCTTTATTGACGCCGCGCTTCGTTACTTCGCCGCTCGTACGTTCCCCACGTCCGTAGGAAGCTGTCGTGGATACGAATTCCAGTTCTTCCGGCAGATCGCGCATAAATGCGTCTTCATCTGCCTGACAGGCAAAGCCGACGTCGCTTTCCATGACCGGTTCCCCGTTATAATCCGCAAGATGCCGGATGCCCATACGTTCGAGCATTTCCGCCAGGCTGACGTTTTCCGCCGCGGCGATCTGACCGGTGAATTCGGTCATAAACTCATATTCCTGCGGACTGCAGTACATGCGGTCCACCGCTGCCAGGATCATTTCGCCGTGCCGGTTAACGGTCACGTCATGAATAAGCCAGCGGACGAGGTCATCCGGGATCGGTTCGAGGATCGGTTCCTGTCCCGGGAAATAGATCCCGCCGCCGTCACTGAAGATATAGCCGTCCATGTTCAGCGCGAGATACTGCTTCAGACCGCCGAGATTGCGTCCCGAGCAGATCAGGCAGCGGCTGCCGGCCGCCTGTGCTTTGCGGATCGCCGCCAGCGTGCTTTCCGAAGGCCACTGTATGCCGTGATCGCTGTCCGTCAGCGTACCGTCGATATCAAAAAACAGAAACTTATTCATCATTCCTCCAGTCTTCCGGTCTCTGCATGAACTGCGTGAACCGGAACTGTCCGTCTTCGTATGCAAAACGGAAGATCCCGCAGCCCGGCATCGGCACCGCATTCCGCTTCCTCGCTTCTTCGTAGGCTTCCTGACGGGAGATGCCGAACAGCACTTCCAGAATATTCATATACAGGATGCCGTGGGCAGTGCACAGGATCGTATCCCCGTCGTCTGCGCTGTCCGCCGCTTCTTTGAAAAACGACGCGATCCGGGCATGGATCTCTTCCCGCGATTCCCCGCCGATATCCTTCCATTCCTCGGTAATATGCCGCGCTTCCACTTCGTCGCGCACATCCGGATAGTGTTCGCCTTCCAGCTGTCCGAAAAACACTTCCTGAAGGCGTTTGTCACGGACAGGACGCAGAGCTCGGCCTTCCAGCAGGATGGCCATGGTCTCGCGTGCCCGGAACGCGGTGGATGTATATGCTTTGGTGAAAGGCACTTTTTTCAGTGCTTCTTTTGCGGCATATGCCTGTTGTTTTCCCGTTTTGGAAAGCGGTCCGCCGGCCCGTCCCTGCATGCGGTGCTTTTCATTGAACACCGTAATGCCGTGACGCACATAATAGAACGTCACATGTTTCTTCTGCAGAGCGCGGTATTCATCGGCAGTGTACGGTCCGCCGGTGCGCGTCCATTTTCCGTCTTCGTATGCAAAGAAAAAGATGCCTGCGTTGGGCAGTCGTCCTCCCCTGTCGCTGAAAAGTTCTTTTTCCATGTGCCGGTACCAGGAGCCGTGACCGACGATCATGACGGTATCCCCGTCAATGCTTTCTTCCAGCACATCCTGAAAGAACGCATTCATGCGGTTCCGGTATTCTTCTTCCGATTCCCCGCCGACATCGCTCCAGTCACCCCCGTGCCCCTGGACGATGTCCCGCACATTGTCAAATCGTTCACCGTCCAGTTCGCCGAAATCAAACTCGATCAGTCCGGCATGTTCTTTCGGAACGATCCCGTTTCTGCGGCACAGGATCTGCGCAGTGTCGATTGCCCGCTCCAGAGGGGAAACATAACAGCGCGTCACCGCAAGCCGGCAGAGAGCAGAAGCACTGTCTTCTGCCTGCGCAATTCCCTTTTCCGTCAGCGGACTGTCGCATTTTCCCTGAAACCGTCCGGTCACGTTGAACAGCGTTTCCCCGTGCCGGACATATACGAAATTCACTTTCATGGCGTCAGATCAGTCCGTAATGGGCAAGGCCGTTCTTTACGCCGTCCTCGAGAATATTTGTCGTAACGAATTCTGCGATCTCCTTGAGCTCCGGTACGGCATTCCCCATGGCGATGCCATGGCCGACCGCTTCCAGCATGCACAGATCATTGTGGCCGTCGCCGAACGCATATGTATTTTCGATCGGTACACCAAGCTTTTCCGCCACCGCATGGATCGCAGTGCCCTTGTCCGCGCCGATGATCGTGACATCGGCTGTGGGATGCGGTCCGTGCGGATTCAGGATGCACAGACCATCCAGCGCCTTTTCAATTGCCTGGTACATTTCGGGGCTGCTGAAGCAGACATCGAAGTTATATGCCTTCATATCTGCCGGGATCCCCTTCTTCATGAATCCGGGATCCCATGCGGAAGCCATCGTCTCAAAATCTTCCTCTCTGCCGGCGAAATGTCCGGAATTCTGGGTGAAGAACGCATAGCTGCATCCCGTGGGTTCCAGACGGCGGATGATCTCATCGACCTGTTCTTTGCTCAGAGCTTCATCATACAGTGTCTCGCAGCATCCCATCATGGCATAACGGCCGTTGGAGCAGATGTAGCCGTTGGCGTATTTATAGAAATTCTTCTTCACATAGGAAAGACTTCTGCCGGTGCAGATAAAGATGATACTGCCGTTCATGCGCAGATCGTGCAGTGCTTTCTGCGCGCTTGCCGGTACATCCCGGCGGATCGCCAGGGTGCCGTCGATATCAAAAAATACAAGATTCATATATGTGCTCCTTTTTCTGTTACAGGTCTTCTTTCGCTGTCAGTTCGCCGCGGATATCCCGTTCCATGCTGTAGTGGATGCGTTCCGGATCGCTGTATACGCTGAACAGATAATACAGCTTCGCGACTGCCGCTTCTGTTGTCATATCCCTGCCGCTGACCGCGCCGGCCTGGACAAACATATGTCCGGTCTCATACGCGTTGATATCCACGGTCGCCTGCGGACACTGGGAACAGACGGTGATGACAGTGCCGTTCGCCCGTGCTTTTTCCAGCAGCGGAAGCAGTTTTCCGCCCACGTCGGGAATATTGCCGGAGCCGAACGTTTCGATCACCACGCCCCGCAGTTTTCCGGTCAGGACCGATTCAAACAGTTCAAAGCGGATGCCCGGGAATACCTTGATGACGCCGATCGGCACATTGGCGAACGCACGCATCTCGAACCGGTCGCTGCGCCGGTGCAGCAGCGCGCTGTCATTGTACTGGATCGATATGCCTGCCGTGGCAAGCGGCGGATAGTTCGGCGATACAAATGCCTGCATGCCGTCCGCGGAATACTTCGTAGCACGGTTTCCCCGCAGCAGCAGGCCGCCGAAATAGATGCATACTTCCCTCACCTTGCCGGCCCCGGCAATGATCATGGAAGTGATCAGATTATCTCTGCCGTCACTGCGCGTCTCGCATAACGGGATCTGTGATCCGGTCAGGATCACCGGTTTATTCAGTCCTTTCAGCATGAAGGACAGCGCGGAAGCCGTATATGCCATCGTATCCGTGCCGTGCAGGATCACAAAGCCGTCATACTGACTGTAGCGGTCCGCTATGACCTGTCCGATGGTATTCCACTCTGCGACGGTCATGAGGCTGGAATCCAGCAGCGGATCTGTCTCCAGGAAATCCCACTCCGGCATGCCTTTTGCCTTCAGGGAATCCATATGAAAGACTGCCTGGCGGAAGTATTCACCATCCGGACGGTAGCCCGCCTCTGTTCTTGTCATTCCGATCGTACCGCCGGTATGCAGTATGAGTATTTTTGCCATATTCACAGCCTCCCTGTTTTATTGTAGCGGATAATAAACGAAAACAGCAGTCATAAGACTGCTGTCAGCGTGCATTTTTCCAGGTGCTCCCGGAGAGCAGGATCAGGATCGGGTAGATCTCCAGTCGTCCTGCCAGCATGTCCGCGGTCAGCACCAGTTTGGATATATTGCTGTAAGCGGAAAAGTTGCATGTGGCGCCGACGGCATCGAAGCCCGGACCGATGTTGTTGAAGGTCGCCATGACAGCTGAGAAGTTCGTTTCGAACGAGAAGCCGTCCAGCGATATGATCAGTACGCTCAGTATGATAATGAATACATAGGCGATCAGATAGGTATGCGTCGTATGCAGGACGTTGATATCGATCGGCCGGTTGTTCACGCGTACGACATTGACTTCCGAAGGATGCAGGGATTTGTGGATATTTCTGCGCAGTCCCTTGAACAGGAGCAGCAGACGGATCTGCTTCATACCGCCGCCCGTACTGCCTGCGCACGCGCCGACCATCATCAGGAACATCAGGATCGTCTTGGCAAAGGACGGCCACAGATCGAAGTCCGTCGTTGCAAATCCCGAGGTCGAGATGACCGTTGCCACCGTGAACGCACTGTGCCGCAGTGTTTCGCCGGCTGTCACGTAATACGAACGGACATTCCAGAAGATCAGTCCCACGCATACGAAGACCATGAACCAGAACATGCGGAATTCTTCATCCCCGAACGCTTCCTTGAACTTTCTCAGGATGATCAGATAGTAGATCGAGAAGTTCACCGAGAACAGGAACATGAATACGGTCGTCACATTCTGCAGATACGGACTGTACGATGCCAGAGAGTCGTTCCGGACACCGAATCCGCCGGTACCCGCTGTACCGAAAGCCGTGCACGCCGCGTCAAACAGCGGCATTCCTCCGGCATACAGGAACACGAAGTCCAGGATCGTGAGGACAACATAGATCAGATACAGGATCTTGGCAGTCTCCTTCATACGCGGCGTCATTTTGCCGACAGAAGGACCCGGGCTTTCCGCCCGCAGGATATGCAGGGTGAATCCCTGGTTCTTGCCTCCCAGCGGAACGATCGCAAGAAGGAATACCAGTACGCCCATACCGCCTACCCAGTGGCTGAAGCTGCGCCAGAAGAGCAGTCCCTTCGACATCGCTTCCACACTTGTCAGGATGGAGGAACCGGTCGTCGTAAATCCCGATGCCATCTCAAATATACAGTCGATATAACTTGGTATTTCTTTGGAGAACCAGAACGGAAGACATCCCAGAGCACTCATGATGATCCATGTCAGACCGGTCGTTACCAGTCCTTCCCGCGCCTGGAAGCTTCCCTTTGCTTTTCTGCCGATCAGCCAGAGCACTGCGCTGACGGCAAGAATAATGATCAGAGCATTAATGAAGCCGTGCACAGCAGCTGTCTCGCGCAAAAACACACTGATCAGCGTTCCCGGTATCATCAGGACCGCTTCGATCAGCAGAATATACGAGAGAATACGCAATATCATCCTATAGTTCATACATTATTCCTCAAAGATGTCATTGATCGTATTAATGGCAGATTTCGCCGATGCCAGAACAATGATCGTATCTCCCTCATGGAATGCCGTATTGCCGTGCGGGATCTCCGCCGTGGAACCGTGGCTTACCGACGCGATCAGGATATTCTTGCGGATCGCGATATCCTTCAGCGGTTCGCCGATATGCGCGGTGTTCTCATCGACCGTGAACTCCATTGCCTCGACCTGACCGTCCGCGATCTTATGAACCGTGATCGCAGCGCCTTTCTGGTTGCGCATAGCCCGGACATAGCGGACGATGTGCATCGTGCACAGTTCTTTCGGACATACCGCGGAACCAATGCCCAGACGGTCAAGGACAGCGATATTTTCACCGCGGCCGAGCTTTGTGACGATCTGCGGCACGCCTGCCATGTTGGCATACAGCGACATGACCATATTGATCTCATCCAGACCGGTCATGGAAACAAATCCGTTGTAGCTGCCGATCTCTTCTTCCTCGAGGACATTCTGGTCACTGGCGTCCCCGTGAATGATCGTTGCGTACGGCAGGATCTTCGCGAGCGTTTCGCACTTCTTCTCGTCGTTCTCAATAATACTGACAGAGATATTGTTCTTCTTCAGTTCCTGCGCCAGGTAGTAGCTGATCCGGGAACCGCCGGCCACCAGCACATGGTTTACCGGCATCGTGATAATGCCGAGAGCACGCAGCAGGGAATGGAGATTCTCCGAGTCCCCGGTAACGAAGATACGGTCACCGGAACGCAGTGTGAAATCACCGTCCGGCATGATTGCTTCACCGTTGCGCAGAACGGCACAGATCAGGATCTGGCAGCGTACTGCTGTCTGCAGGTTCTTCACCTGTACGTTGTTCAGACGGCTCTTCTTATCGAGGCGGAGTTCCACGATCTCGACCTTTGCCTTCGCAAATGTCTCTCTCTGCAGGAATCCCGGATACTTCAGAAGACGCGCGATCTCACTGGCAGCCATCCGTTCCGGATTGACGACCAGCTTCAGGCCGAATGCGTCCCGCATCTCATATGCCTGTTCCACATATTCCGGGTCACGGATACGCGCGATCGTATGGAGCTCCGGATTCAGTGTATGCGCTGTAATGCAGCTCAGCAGATTGACTTCATCCAGCGACGTCGCCGCGATGAACAGATCCGCGTCCATGACGCCCGCTTCTTTCAGCACATTGCTGGCAGCGCTGTTTCCTTCCATCGTGATGACATCGTATGTTTCCATGATCATTTCCAGGCGCTTTGCCTTCATGTCGATGATCGTAATATCATAGCCTTCCAGAGAAAGCTGTTCTGTAAGCGAAGTGCCTACTTTTCCCGCACCCGCAATCAATATCTTCATATATACCCCCAGTAATAATCAGGATAGCTGTTCTATATTGTAGCACTGGAAACGGGAAACACAAAACGCACTTTTCCGACCGCTTCTCTGCATCGAAAACAAAAGCGGCACAAAAGTGCCGCAGGTTGCTGCTCAGCCTTTCAGAACCGACAGAAGCGGATCCATCAGTTTGAGGAATCCCTTGAAATAGACCGGATATTCACCGAAGCCGCCGCTGGTATATACTTCATCCGGACTGACTTCCAGAGACAGTTCCCAGCCTTTGAACTGATCGACTTCTCTGCCGTCATTCGGCGGAATGTAATACTTATCCCAGTCATAGACATACAGTTCTTCCAGAAGAACACGCTTGACTTCCTTCCATTCTTCCAGACTCAGTACATGAGCCACCTTTTTGATCTCACCGGTATATGTGGAGTAGACCTCGTACAGGCAGCATCCTTCTTCTGCCGCAAAGCGCGCACGCAGGGATCCCTGGATGAGGTCGCCGTCACGATAGCGCAGACCAATGATCTCATCGATCAGAGGTTTGCCGTTGTCAGCGACAGGTTTTCTTCC
Source organism: Solobacterium sp. (assembly GCA_017510405.1). Taxonomy (GTDB): domain Bacteria; phylum Bacillota_I; class Bacilli_A; order Erysipelotrichales; family Erysipelotrichaceae; genus Bulleidia. The sequence continues at coordinate 189,892 of JAFWNG010000040.1, read as the reverse complement.
GAAATCACTTCTGCAGGCGTTGCAGTGATAAAATCCTTCAATTCTCGATACATCTTTTGATCCGCAGATCGGACATGCGGGCAGTTTTGCCATACTTACCTCCTGAAATTATTCTCGTAATCTCATGATACACTATGAACCTGCAAAAATGATACCGCTTTCAGAATAAATCTGTCGTATCGATCACGATATCCGCCTGGTTCTCCGTATCGAATTCACGGAAGTACAGTTCCTCGTACGGGATCCATTCCCGGATAAACCGCTGCACTTTGTCCGGATTGCGCTTCCGGATCCGTTCGATCTGCGTTTCCTGCTGTACCGTCAGGAATACCTTTATATCGTAATAGTCCTTCAGCAGCGGATGGAGACTGTAGCTTCCCTCGGTGATCGTTATGCGGGAAGGACGGCGCACTTCCGCTGTCCCCAGTTCCATGATCCGGCAGTCAAACGGCTGATAGGTATATTCCCTTCCTTCAGACAGCGGCACAAGCACCTGTTCGAGAAAGCGCTCATGATCCACGTTTCCGCCCGGCGTGCGGTAGCGTTCTTCACTGCGCTGTTCCGGACGCAGAAAAAAGTCGTCCATATGCAGCACATCGGCACCGGTCATCTCCGCAAGGCGCGCGGCAAACGTGCTTTTTCCCGAAGCACAGCGGCCGTCGACGGCGATGCGCAGCGGTCCTTCGGCTTCCCGGATCTGCTTCAGCAGTCGTTCTGTTTCCGTCATCGTCCGCTTCCCTGCTGTGTCTCTTTCTCTTCCCAGTCGATCTTCCAGATCTGCTCATCCACCGGCTGAAAGCCTCTGCCGCGGACAAAGCGAAGCGTTTCCTCGTCTTCCGGCGCATGGATATACAGCGTCTTTATGCCGCGGTCCGCCGCTTCTTTCTGCAGCATTTCCAGCACGGCTGTCCCATAGCCGCTCCGCCGCAGGGACGGCTGGATATACAGCAGTACTTCGTGCCGGTCTTCATTTTCCCAGATGGCGCATTCACCGACGAAATCCTCGCACCCGGTGCAGTAGACCAGCCGGTACATATTTCTTTCATCTTCTTTCCCGATCCGGCATTCATATAATTTTGAAAGCATGTCTTCGGTGTAGTTTTTTCCTTTGTGCAGTTTTTTCAGATACTGCATCTCTTCCCTTGAAGGACGTACAAGATAAGGCATAGACTATCCTCCTTACAGTGTTTCCACCAGCCATACCCATACCGGCAGAAGTCCGATCGATAATAGTGTAGTCAGAATAACGCAGTTGGCAGCGAACTCTTCGTCCGCGTGATACTGCTCGGCCAGAACAGCCGTTGTCGTACCGGCAGGCATCGCTGCCAGAAGCACCGAAAGCCCGGTGATCATCGTATCCGCATGGAACAGCCGGCATACCAGCCATACCGCTGCCGGGATCAGTACGAGGCGGATCACGCTGAAGATGACATTGGTCTTCTCCAGCATATTGCCGAAGCCTGCCTCCGCCAGGATCATTCCCAGGAAGATCATGATCAGCGGCGTCGCGCACGCGCCCAGCACAGACAGCAGGCTTTCCGCCGCAGCCGGCACCGGGATCTGGAAGACAATGCGCAGGATGCCGACGAAGACAGCGATAATGCATGGATGCGTGACGATACTGCGGATCATTCCCTTTCTGTCGCTGCTTTCGGCAAAGTAGGAAACACCCGCCGTCCACATGACGATCCGCAGCGGGATCAGATAGATCTGCGCATACAACAGTCCCATGGAACCGTATACGCCGTCCGCCACGGCATTCCCAAGGAACCCGGCATTGGAGCATACCGTCGCATACTGCAGTATTTTCCGCTTTTCCGCGGGCACCCTGTTATACAGCGTATGGGCAAGGAATGTGCACAGGATCTGCACGCCGCAGGAAATGATAAAGATCTCGGCAAAGTTGCTGAGGAGCTCCTGCGTCAGTTCCACCCGGAAAGCGTGAATGATACTGCACGGCAGAAGAAGATGGATCACAAGGCGTGACAGAACGCCGCGTTCCTGCGGCTTCAGTATATTCATGCGGCACAGCGCATAGCCCAGCATCAGTTCCGCAAACATCACAAACTGCAGAGTAAATAATTTGGTAAAGTCCATGACCATATTATAATCGTTCTCTTCCTGCATGACGAGAAAAGGCTCCTTTCGGAACCTTTCTCTGTATTTGATTTAAGGGGATAGAATCTCTGACTGACTGCTAAGGGGGAGCATCATTCAGGGGCAGAACTTATCTGCACTTTTAAGATATCAGGTATGTATCACGGAATTATCGTAGAATTATGGAAAAATATGTGAAAGAAGAGTCACCTATTTTACGACGTTTTTACATATGGGTATTTTTTGACACTGTATCATTAAGGTATTGTGGAAATAACCGAAAAAATTCTATATCATTGAAGAAAACCAAGGGGAGAAATATGACTGCTAAAGCACCAAATGGTTTGAGTGAAGTGCAGTGGGAAGCGATCACAGGGGATCTTAACGTGAGTCCTTCCACAAAAAATGATTATCGAAAAGTTGTTGAACGCCTCCATGCCCACCAGAACCACAGATATTCCATTCTTACTATGACGCACAGCGACGCTGTGGAGTATTTCCGCTATCTTGAAGAAGAAAGCGGTCTTTCTGTCAATACCGTTCACCGCTATGAGGCAACTCTTCGCAGCATCGGAATGCATATGGAGAAAGCCCGCAGCGTATTCCCGGACTACCGGAATCCGTTCCGCGGCATTCTGAAAAAAGAAGTACGTACCCGCTCCGTCTACAGCAGAAAGGATTTCCTGTCGCCGGAACATGTCCGGAAGATCCTGAACGTTCTGCCGCAGCTGTCCAAAGCGGAACAGCTCATCATGGAACTTATGATCCTGAACGGCTTTCTGCCGCGGCATATCTGTTCTCTTTCGATCCGGGATTTCCGCATGAGCGGCGGTGTTCTGTCCGTCACATTCAGCGAAGGTCTTCTCCGCAGCAGGGAGCCCCACAAGAACCGGAATCTGAAAAAGAAGAGCGAATCGGCGGCCGGCGTGGTCACCTGGGAATCACGGGCATCATTCCGTTTCTTCGACGAGTCTGCCAAGATCATTATGGATTATATTCCTGATATCGGCCGAAACAATGACACGCGTCCGTTCTTCATGACATCCCGCCACCGTCCGTATACGTACCATTCCATTCATCACCTTGTACGCACGGTATGCGAACTTGCCGGTCTTTCCGACCGCAGTATCACGCCGCAGCAGCTGTCCATGTACGGCACCATCCATACCTATATGATGGAAACAGAGCTGCACAAGCACAACCGGCTTACCCGGGAAATAAAAAAAGAGACCTCGCCGCAGGCAGGGCTCGCTCTGGAAAAAGAGCTTGCGGCCTGTGAATCGGTCTTTCTTCCCCTTGCAAAACTGGGATGGATCGGCTGCTGGGACCAGGACTTCCCTGCCTGTATGGCGGAGAAGATCCGGGATATACGCAGTCAGCTCGGTGACGATATCCTGTATCAGATCATCGGAATAAGTCCGAAACGCTGATCATTCGCTTTTCGGATCGTCGCTGTCCAGGATCCGGATGCGGATATCCCCTTTGCAGTTATTCTTGACATAATACAGCTGTTTGTCCGCTTCACTGATCAGACGGAATACGCTCTCGCAGCTGCCGTTGTGGATCACGCAGCCTGTACTGAACCGGATGCGCACCGGAAGGTGTTTCCATCCGGATTTTTTTTCGAGACGCTGCTGCGCCTGCAGGACCGCCGCCCGCACTTCTTCACCCCGCGTGAACCGGGTGTATACGGCAAACTCATCGCCGCCGTACCGGCATACGATCCCCTCCGCAAACTGCTCTTTCAGGATCTGTGCCACGTGGCGCAGCACGTCATCGCCGACCATGTGTCCCCAGCGGTCATTGATCCGCTTGAACTCATCCACATCGATCATGATGCACGCACCGCCGCCTTCTTCGCTGTCCAGCATATCCTGGATCAGATCCTGTCCGTGCGACCGGTTCCAGATGCCGGTAAGCGCATCCGTCTGCGAAATATCCCGCACAGCGATATAGTTGCGCAGGCTCTCCATCCGGTCGCGCAGAACGAACATACTGGCGGCGATCGATACGAGCGTGCTGCTGATCATATGGTTGATATCCGTCTGAAACAGTTCCGGCGTCTTGATCATGTGGTCGATCACCAGGAACGATACAGAGCTGCATATGATATACAGCAGGATCCTGTACGGCTTATCCAGAATGCACAGCGGAAACGATGCCAGCAGGACCAGGATCGTAAACGCCTCCCGGCCGGGATCCCAGACCGTTCCCATCAGGATGCTGAAGATGACCATCGGGATCTGGATCAGATACATCATGACTGTGCCGTCAATATGTACTCTGTGCGCCGTCATCCGCCGCAGGACGAGCAGAACGAAGAAATACACGAACATGATCACATTGGTATAGATGATCGCCGTACGGCGCACAAAAACCTGAACCGTCAGGATCATGACGCTCAGGATCATGCCGAACAGTAGAAACTGGTCAGTTACTTCCAGATTTCTTCTGCCGATCTCTTTCCGGTAGGCTTCCATGCTTTTGCCCAGAAGCCGGTCGATCAGTTCACGCATTTTTCTATTTATGCCTTTCCTTCGGATTCCGTAAACAGGCTGATCATCCAGTCACTGTTAATGCACGGGATCTCCTCATTGTTTACCGCATAGCGCTCCGGATTTTCTTCCAGTTCTTCTTCGATCATGCCGGTCGGGATGAGGAAGGACATTCCCTTGTCGTCCATCCGGATATTGATCTTCATGACACCGTTGTCCGTCCGCTGGTATTCCACCGACGTGACGTCCTCCGGCCTGCCTTTCTTATTGTCGATAAACTCGATGAAACTGTCATACTTTGCAAGTTCTACTGCCACGTCATCCATACGGTCTTCAAAGATCTGGATCTTCTCGATCATCTCCGGGATCGTATTGCACCGGCGCAGTTTCCATCCCTGCTGTGCCAGCGGACGCGTATACTGCACCAGCTGGTCAAGAGGGTCTTTTTCACTGAGCCAGATCATGAAGGAGAACCGCGGATCCAGGTAGACCAGATCATTCTGAAACATGAAGTCTGTCTTGCAGTGCGGACAGCTGTGGCGGAACAGGTCGCCGCTCATGACCCGCTCCCGTTCATGGGGATCGGACGCCGCATTCACACTGTCCCATACATCGATCTCAAAGTGTCTTCCGCAGTACGGGCAGACACATTCTGCTTTTCTTGACTGTCCCATTCTTCCTCCTCAGTTCGGCAGTACGCTTTCCGCGGCTGCTTCGTCTTCCCGCGGCAGAGCGTCCAGGAATATCTGCATCTGTTCCATGATCTCATCGGTCATATGCTCGCCGGAATATACGATGATCAGAGCCGGGTCTTCTTCGATCGAAGCCGGCACCATCCATACCGTATCGCCTTCTGCCAGCGTATCGCCTTCATCCAGACTTTCTTCCACCGTACCGTATACGAACTGCGCCTGCATGCCCTGCAGCTCTACCGCATACGTTTCAAAGCCGTCCCAGGAAAGCATCTGGGCAGGTACGACATCAGGGTACAGAATATCCCGCATGCCGTCCAGAATGCCGTTCAGACGCAGATCGTACAGTGTCTCATCCACGTCCGGTTCCGCACTTTCCAGAAACAGATCGTTCTTTTCCACCATGTCCAGATCCGCTTCTACAAGACGGGCTTCCTTTTCTTCCACTTCTTCCATCGTCAGGAAGCCGAGCATATCCTCCTGCTCCAGTCCTTTGGTGCAGTGTTCCCACGAGGGACCGATGGAAAGCACGGCGAAAGCAGCCATTCCCTCTTCGTTCACAAATCCCGAACAGAGAGCGTAGCAGTCTTCCTCCGTCACTTCGATCCGGTCGCTGAACCGGTCGGTCAGCACGTCGGCTTCAATGGTCAGGAACTGGTGGTAGTATTCACTGAAATAGTATTCGTTAAGTTTCATAGTCCTCTTTTACTGAAAAAGCGGGTCGTACCCGCTTTTCTGTGAGCCTGAGTAATATCAGTTTTTGGAGTTTCTTCCGAGAATCTGAAGGACTCTCAGGAAGATATTGATGAAGTCCAGATACAGATCCAGAGCCGCATACGTTGACAGGTTGGCACGCATCTGCGGGCTTGTTTCTGTCGAATAGTAGTATGCGCGGATCTTCTGCATATCCCATGCGGTAAGAGCAAGGAAGATTGCAAGACCCAGGTAACTGATCAGAATGTTGTTCCGCAGGATCGGAATGAAGATCGACAGCACGGATGTGATGACCAGTGCCAGCAGACCGCCAAGCATCAGTCCTCTGAAGCGGGACAGATCAACATTTGTTGTATAGCCGATCACTGCGCAGCTTCCGAACAGGACCGCCGCAAACAGGAATGCTGTGAAGATCGTTGAGATCTCAAACGCAAGCGGCAGTACGCTGAAGGTAACGCCGGTAATTGCGGAATATACGTAGAACAGAATATTTGCGGCTGTCGGTGAGAGTTTTCTCAGTCCGAGAGACAGTACCAGAACAACGGCGATCTGTACGATCATCAGGCCGATGAATGCAAAGCTGGAACCCATTACGAACTTCGCCAGGATTCCTCCTGTGAAGAGACTGCGGTAACCGAAGTACGCAACTGCAGTTGTGATCAGCAGGGCAATGCCCATCTTGATAAACACTTTATTGATGTACGACTTCAGTGATTCACCGGAAGCTTCGTAAACGTTATAGTTGTTGTATTCACTCATTGTTTCCACCATCCTTTCTATTTCCATCAGTGGAATAAATATATAATAAATCTCCCGCTCAAAATGTCAATTACTGTACACGTATACGGTTATTCCCCATACCACGCGCGTATTTTTTCGAGCATGCGCTCCGTGTCTGCCGGATCGGTAATGTTGAACCAGTCCACCGGCATCTGGTGATTCAGCCATGTATACTGCCGTTTGGCAAAGTGACGGGAGTTTTTCTGAATCGCTTCTTTCACTTCCTCTGCCGTGCATTCTCCTTTGAAATACGGTTCCCATTCCCGGTATCCGATTCCCTTCATGCCCGGCGCATCAAAACCGATGCCCCTGCTCAGCAGACCTCTGACTTCTTCCTCCAGTCCGTCCCGAAACATCTGTTCCACCCGCGCATTGATGCGGGCATACAGGACTTCCCGCGGCATTGTACAGCCGGCAATGAACGCGTCATAGAGCATGCGGTGTTCCTGAGAAGCGATGATATCACTTTGCCGAACACCTGTACGCCGCCATATCGTAAGGGTACGCTCAATCCTTCTGCGATTGTTCGGATGGATCTTCTCTGCCTGTTTCGGATCGATTTCCAGCAGCTGCTTATACAATTCTTCCGTCGGAATATCTGCCAGTGAGGCATCCTGTCCGCCGTCGTCTTCCTCTTCCCGGAATTCATAATCGTACAGGCAGGCTTTCAGATAGAGACCGGTGCCGCCGCACAGGATGCGCGGACTTTCCGCTGTATCGATTTCATGCCGTACGGCTTTCTGAAAGTCGGAAACACTGTAGGGTTCCGTGGGTTCCAGAATATCGATCAGATGATGCGGGATATCTCCCATTTCTTCCGGCGTGACCTTGCCGGAGCCGATGTCCATGCCGCGGTATACCTGGATGGAATCGCCGCTGATGATCTCAGCGCCGAATTCCTTCGCGCACCGCAGGGAGAACGACGTCTTGCCGGCCGCGGTCGGTCCCGCTATGACCAGTACTTTTTTCATCGCAGGAACTCCTTTACAAGTTCTTTTTCTTTCAGGATGACGAATGTCGGACGTCCGTGCGGACAGTGATACGGATTTTCACACAGTGAAAGCTGCCGGACAACTTCCCGCATTTCCTCCATGGTGAGCGAACGGTTGAAGCGGATCGAATGGTGGCAGGCCATCGTTGCGATCTTCTTCCGTTCCATCCGTGTATATACCGAAGCGGTCTCACTGCGGAAGTTCTCGATCACATCCTGCAGGAACGCTTCCTCTTCCAGTTCCTTCAGCCAGGACGGCACCGCGCGCACCGCCAGCGTATCCGTTCCAAATGGTTCGAAGACCACATGCAGGTCTTTCACGGCTTCGTTCAGTTCGTCGGCACGGCGCACCAGATCATTCCCCGCATGAAGCACGATCGGCACCAGAGTATCGTTCATGACCGGGTTCTGATTCAGGATCCGGCAGTATTCTTCAAAATGGACCCGCTCCTGGGCGGCGTGCTGGTCAATGACCGCCAGTCCTTCCGGCACCGCGCACAGGATGAATTTCTCATGAAGCTGACCGATCACCTGCATGTCCGGAAATGCCCGCATCGGCGTATCTTTCGGCTTCGGCGGTTCGATGGTCTCCCGGATCTTCTCCAGGATCTGCGTATCTTCCCGAATTTCCTGTTGGATGGTCTTTTCTTCCGGCGCGTATACCGCCGGTTCTTCTTTTACCTGCAGGACCGGTTCCGGAATCGTGACCGGTGCCTTTTCCGCCTGTTTCCGGCGTGTTTCATCGATCAGCCGGTCGGTGTCGAAGGCCATCGGCTCATAGTATTCCGCCCGTGCTTCCCGGGCGCTTGTTTCCGGCACGAGCAGAGTGCCTGCCAGAGCGTCTTTCAGCCTATCCCGGATGAGGTATTCCAGCTGCCGTTCCTTGGAAAGGCGCACTTCCCATTTGGACGGATGCACGTTCACATCGAGAAGATGCGGATCCATGCTTATATTCAGCACACAGAGGGGGTATCTTCCTTTGACGATAAAGTCCTCATACGCTTCCTGCACAGCACTGTACAGCCTTCCTGTACGCACCATGCGGCCGTTCAGAAACAGATCGATCGCGTTGCGGTTTGCCCGCGTGACCGTCGGCTTTACGATATAGCCGGTGACGGTATAATCGTAATCCTCGAACTGTACCGGTATCGCGTTTTCCGCCGCCTGCCAGCCGAACACCGCATACAGTACTTCCAGAAGATCATTCTGCCCGCTGGTGCGGAAGGCATCCCTCCCGTCACTGACCAGCGTGAACGCAATCTCCGGATGCGACAGTGCGAACTTGCCCATGACATCCTGGATCAGCGACGCTTCGTAGGAACCGGAGCGCAGATGCTTCAGTCTTGCCGGCGTCTGGTAGAACAGCCCTTCGACAGTGATCGAAGTTCCCTGGTCGCACGGATACGGTTCCTTTTCCGTGATCGTTCCGTATTCCACGACGACGCGGGACGCGTCCTCTCCGTCGCTTGTGATCATTGTGAGCTTTGAAACTGACGCGATCGACGGCAGCGCCTCACCGCGGAATCCCAGGGTATGGATCGTCCACAGATCGTTCTGCGAGCGGATCTTGCTGGTGGCGTGGCGCAGAAAAGCATTCGAAGCGTCTTCGCTGTCCATTCCGCTGCCGTTGTCCTCGACAGTGATCCGGTCAATGCCGCCCTGTTCGATCAGTACCGTGATGCGCGAAGCACCGGCATCGATGGAATTCTCTACCAGTTCCTTGACGACGCCGCGCGGCCGTTCGACCACTTCTCCCGCTGCGATCATATTTGCGGTCTGTGTATCCAGTTGTCTGATCTTTCCCATGGTACTCTCCCTGAAATATTCCGGTATTTCTACCAGCGTATTATATCACAGCCGTGCCGTGCCCACTCAGTGCGGGCTGTGTGGCAGCCGCGCCGCTTCCTCTGTATAATAGAACCAAAGAGGTTCCCTATGCGTCTGAAAGATGAATTCCGCAATACGATCGTGATCCAGAAGTCCCGCTTCATCACCTGCATATGTCCGTGCCGCACGGAAGAAGAAGCACGCAGCTACATCAATGTCATCCGGAAAGAATTTCCCGATGCCACCCATGTATGCACCGCCTACTCCGTCGGCGACACCATCCGCCGTTCCTCCGACAACAAAGAGCCGGCCGGCACTGCCGGCGTCCCGATGCTCGAAGCGATCAATAAGAGCGGCGTGCAGGATATCTGCGCCTGCGTCGTCCGCTACTTCGGAGGGATCAAGCTTGGGGCCGGCGGTCTTGTCCGCGCGTATTCGTCATCGGTCTCCACCGCGGTCGCAATGGCGCCGAAAGTCATCGACGTGCCGGCAAAAGAATGGCTCGTACAGTATCCGTACGAGCTTTCCGGAACGATCGAGACCTGGCTGCGCCGCAACGCATCCATCACAGACATCGGCTACGACGAACAGGTCTCCTGTACGTTTATCAGTGAAGACGAAGACATTGCCCGCAAACTGCGCGACCTGTCCAAGGGAACGGTCGAAGCTGAATTCGTTGACACTGTCATGCTGGAAAAGGACGCCTGATCACTTTTCCGTAAAACGGATATCCATATCCACATTTCCCCGGATGCCGTCGACTCTGCCCGTATTGGTATACTGCCATATCTCAAAGACATACGGATAGCGCGGCAGTGACCCGTACTCCGCAGCCCATACCGGATAATCCGTGAGAAGATCCATATCGAAAAACACATCCAGGAGCCCGGTGCTGTTGTACAGCATCGGCGTATATCCTGCCCACTGAACACGGCTCATGAACGCAGCAGCGATCCGTGTTTTTTCTTCTCTGGACAGATCCCGGATCCGGTCTGTTCCGGTCTCCGGATGTTCCATATCAAATACGACCGGATATGTCACATCGTATCCTTTGATCTGTCTGGCAACGTAGTCCGCTTCTTCCACCGCTTCCTCTTCCGTTATTGCCTGGGAAAAGAAATAGACGCCGATGTCGATGCCTGCCTGGGAAGCTCCTTCCATATTTGTGCGGAACCAGCGGTCTTCGGTGCACCAGCCCGATTCCGTTCCCCGGTATCCGGTCCGGATGAAGGCAAAGTCGATGCCGGCAGCTTTTACTTTTTCCCAGTCGATCTCCGCCTGGTGTTCGGAAACGTCGATCCCCTGCAGGGAAGTGTACCGGTCATCGTTATAGGACGCAAAATTACCGTCTGTTTCCAGATTTGCCCAGTCATAGGAATGCAGTTCTCTCGTCTTTTCCACCAGTTCTGCCGGTTCATACGGGATCGTTCTGCGCGCCTTTGTCGTAAGCAGAACAACGCTGACCAGCAGGATACCGGAAAAGATCAGGAAATACACGACCTGACGCTTCAGTCTTCTGCGTTTTCTTCTTCTCACTGCCATCGTACAAATTATAAACATATACATGTAAGAATGCCATTCTGCTTGTCACGTCACAAATACTCCAAATTCCTGTATAATAACCTTTAGTTACAGGGAGGACTTGTCTATGAGCAAATACTGTACGAACTGTGGTAAACCACTGGGATACGGCGTCCGTTACTGCACCAACTGCGGTTTTGAACTTCCGGAGCCCAATATAGATGATCTTGAACTCCCGAAGCCGTCAAAGAGCATCCTGGATGAACCGGCAGACGGAACACCGGGAACGATGACTTCGATCGTCAATGAGCTGAACAATATGGAAGTGACGGAACCGGTCATCGTATCTGCCGTTCCGGAACCGGAACCGGAGCCGGAGCCGAAGCCTGTACCGGTCAGTGCAGCACCGGCAGAGCAGAAGCCGAAAAAAGCCTCAAAGAAAAAGAAGAAACCGATTCGTCTGATCGAAGAGGAAGAAGTGGAAGAAGAAGAGGATGAGGACGAAGAGATCGTCCGCTACAAGCACAGAAAGTGGCCGTGGATCCTGATTCTTCTGATCGCATTATGTGCCGGCGGCACATGGTGGCTTTCCCAGAACCGCCCGGACCTCCTCGACAAAGGTCTGCAGAAGATCACGGATATCACCGGACTGGAGTTCCCGAAGTTTGATAAGACACCGTCTTCATCCGAAAATATACCGGCGATGAACGAAGAGACAGCGCGTCCGGAAATGACCTCGGATCCTTCTGCTCTCGGAAACGCGATCGGTACCGTACGCGTCAAAGTCACAAAGCTGCATATCCGCACACAGCCGGCAACGGCCGCTGACCTTGTGGGAGACGCCCGTGAAGGCGCCACTTACACCTATTACGCTGCCGAAGAAGGCGAAGGATATACCTGGTACCGCATCGGCAGAGACCAGTGGATCGCCGATCAGGGCGAGTGGCTTGAGATCACGAAGTTCGCTGAATGATCCTGCGCAGGATGCCGTCTGAGCATCCTGCGTATTTTTGATTGATATCTTACACAGAACAGAGGATACAAGAATAATATGGGCAGATTACTGTATACGAACAATATCCCGTTTTCCCTGAAAGACTGGGAAAAGGAATCCATACGCAGTGTCTATGCCGGCACGGACTGCATTATGGCAGTTACCGACGACGGCCGGGTGCTGCAGAAGTGCAGATCGGATGAATATGCCGCACGCTGTCAGTACTGGACCAGGATCCGGCAGATCGCCATCAGTAAATGTTATCCCGGCTCTGCCGTCGGTCTGGTCAGTGACGGAACGTGCATGATCTCAAAACAGCCGGTCCGCAATACCCTGAAAAGCGGATACCGATTCCGGCACACATTTGAAGATATCAATAACGAAGTAAAATCCTGGAAGGATATCGTGCAGGTGGATGTTTCCGACGCGTTCTTTGCGCTGGATTCCTCCGGACGCGTACATCATATGCATTATTCCCAGCGTATGGGAGACATGGATGAATACGCTGCGGTATCCGGCTGGAAAGATGTCCGCAGGATCGTCACAGGTCTTCAGAGCGCTGTATTCGGGATCACGAACGACGGCAGGATCCTGTGCGCCGGCAGGAACTGCACGCAAGGCCCGCACGGCAATATGCAGGACGTTCTGTCCAAATTCACCGATGTCCTCGATCTCTGTCCGACCGGTTCAGAATGCGAGGAAGTCATCATTCTGAAAAAAGACGGAACGATCACCGACTGCAGCGGAACAGTACTGTTTACGGCTCCGGCGGATTCCCTGGACGGAGTGTTCTGCTATACCGTGATGACAAAAACAGCAGACGGCAGAGTCCTGCCGGTAATGAACCGGAATCTGCCGGATCACGAAATCAATAAACCGGTCTTTCCGGAAAACTGGAACGTCACATCGTTTGCGGTCGGATCCGAATGGTCCGGAAACGCATTCGTCATCGCTGTTGGGGAAAGACGCTGAAACCAGGATGCTGTATCCATGATTTACAGCATCCTCTCAGACGGATCTATACCAGATGAAAGGCAGCCCGCGTTGAAACGGGCTGCCTTTTCCTGTTCATCAACAATGCTCAGCGGAATGACGCTATATTAGTCCTACTCCGCCATGATCGATTCATACGAATGGAACGCTCCGTAAGCAGTCGGTGTCAGATCCGCTGTCGACTGCGTATCCGTTCCTGCACGGATATGATAATCTTCGTCCGCGCACACCGTATACCAGCCGCCGTTGTAATCGAATTTACACGCATTTTCAGCAGGAGCACGGTGAGATATGGCTTCGGTCGTCAGAAGGAAGTAGACATGAGAAGTCCGATTATAGAAATCTGTATCGGCATTCATGGCATTCGTCATTTCCCGGAAATTACCTTCTCCCTGTGTTGTTCTGGCGTTCGTGCCGACATTGTCATCCCAGGTCACATCCAGTTCATACCAGTCTCCGTCCAGCTTCACAAGATTCCATGCGTGCGCACCGAGACTGTCGAGCGAACCGCCCGCATCCCCGTGCACCATGGTGACATCCAGTCCGCACAGCTGACAGAGATATACATACGCGTGGGAGTATCCCTCGCAGACTGCCATGTTATCCTGGCCTTTCAGATTTTTGACCAGGACTCCGTACGCAGTGTATACGTAGCTGTCCTTTTTCTCCGGATCTTCGAGGGCGGAATAATCATATGCCACGGTATCCATAAGCTTGTCATGTACCGCCAGAGCGATCTGCTCAGGACGCTGCGTCCGATCAATATCTGCGAGGAACGTCTCTACAGCCGCATTGAACGCCGTCATTTCCTGCTCATAGTCACTATACGGTGTTTCTACCGTAAAGGTGACCTGATACCTTCCCTCCGAGTTCGGGGACTTGTAGTAAATACATTTTGTACCGGCTTTCCGGAAGAATCCGAAGTATTCCGGGTGATCCATGTACATCGCTTCGTATGCTTTGTCTCTGGCCTTCCAGCATTCATCTGCGGACGGATCCAGGGCTGTAAAGACGCTGGTGGAATACCCGGCCGTCTGCGCATTCTGAGCGATTCTTTCGTATCCCTCATAGAACAGTTTTTCTTCATCACTCAGAAGCGGATAGTAGTAGGGATGGTCGGTACCGTTAATATACAGCAGTGTATTTTCGGTCGACGTCTCTTCGTTTTCTTCTGTCTGCTCCGTCTGTTCTGTCTGTTCGGTCTGTTCCGTTTCTTCCGAGGACTGACCTTCCTGCTCTTCCTGTTCTTTCTCTTCTTCCAGAAACTTTGTGCCCTTTTTTAAAGAGATCGTCTTCTCTTCTTTCTTTTCGGTATTTCCACTTGGTTTCTCAGGCTCAGGACCGGCAAGTGCTAATCCGCTGAATGTCAGGAATACGACTGCCAGAAGTACTGCCAATATCTTGTTTAACAGCATTGTCTTATTCCTTTATGCGTCTTCTGACTGCATCTCTTCCGGTTCAGCCGGTTCGGCCGGCTCAGCCTTCCCTTCTTCCGTTCCGTCTTCCTGAGTTTCGGGAAGTTCCGTCTGAACAGTATTGCTTTCTTCCGGCTTCAGAACAGCGTTTTCCGGATACAGCATGGTCATGAACCGTTCAAATTCAGGGCTTTCAAATAATGCTCGGCACTGCTCGGTGATATCTTTTTCGTGATTCTCCAGCAGTTTCTCTTCCGAATCTTCCGTTCCACATCCCAGAGCAGTAAGAATGTCATTGACCTGTGAGATCTTTTTCTCCAGATACAGTTCATTGGAACAGCACAGTACATACAGCCTGGCAGCGTACGGATCATCATCACTGTAGATGTTGATCCGGCTGCACCAGGTCTTCAGTTTTGTCAGATCCACTTCTCTCGGAACGATCGGCAGTGTATTCGTAGAGGTAATATGTTTTTCTGCGATCTGTCGATAATAACGGATCTGATCAAGACAGTCTTTCAGTTCCTTCAGCTGACTGGTAAAAAACTCTGCTCTGTCCTGATCTTCACCGCTCAGTTCCATGAGACGGATCGTGTCTTCCGCGCTTTTAATATAGGAGTTTCCGATCTCTGACAGCTGTGCCGCGATTCTGCGGTACATATTGATGATTTCTGACATTGTATTCTCCTTTCATTAAAGCGGCGGGAAGTGATTGAACGGCGTATTCGGCGGAATATCTCCGTTCTTCACAAAGCCGTACTTTTCCCGGAACAGACGGAATCCCACGCCGTACTCATCCTGACGCATGGCCATTTCCGCTTCGTTCTGTTCCGCGTATGCAGTTTCTCCCATAGCGTACAGCATCTGACAGGCTGACCACGTAGCCATTCCTTCGTAGACGATCTTTCGGTTCATCTCACTGCCGTACAGTTTTACGATCTTCTGTCTGCCGTCTTTTTCCTCCCAGTTCTCATACTGCCAGATGTGCGTCATCTCATGGGCAAACGTTTCGATCGAGGCAAGCCTCGGCGCTCCGTTTTCCATAAGGATCGAGAACTGACCGTTCTTTTTTCTCGCAAATCCGAGTACTCTTCCGTCATAACCGGGAGTCGGCTTGAACAGCATTCCGCTCTGTTTCGCAACGACTTTGGCGTCTGCGATCTGAATGGTGATCGCCTTCGTATAGCTGATGTTGTAGATGCTTTCCATCATTGCTTTTGTACGCATCGCAAGTTCCTGGAAATCCTCTACATTGTCGATCGCTGTACGGGAACATTCGTTGCAGCGGACTCTGCCGTCAGCCAGTTTCTCATAGTTTACGCCGCTCAGAGGTTTGCCGCAGAAATCACAGGTCTCCACTGCTCCGATATCCAGCAGATGTTCCGGAATCGGTTCACGGTGGCGTGATTTGGTGATCGCATTGTTCGTCCAGCCGTGCTTATTGAGGTAAACACGGAGATTGAAGAGATCAAAGTTGGCGTCGATCTCTTCAAAGCCGAACTTGAGATAACATCTTCTCTGATAATCCGTTTCATCGGCCGGAAGAAGAATTTCGATATCATCCGGTGCGCCGTCATTCTGTGTAAACACAGGTTCTGCCGGCTCCTGTACATCTCTCTCCGGTACATATTCGATCGGGATCTCAACATCTTCTTCAACCTGGTCCGTCACGACAATACCGCCTGTATTGCCGGCAGGGGCTGCCGGCGTTACACCGGCTGGCTGCTGCGGTTCCTTTTCCTTCTTGCGGAACAGCCGCTTTATGGCTTCTATGAGCCGGCGGAAGAAGCCTTCCACGCCCGGTATCTTCTTATCTTCCGGCAGCTGAACAGCGGGAAGAGGCTTAGGTTCCTCTTTCTGTTTCCGGAACTGTTCTTCATGCCAGTCAATATAATCCGCAAGAATTTCAAAGATACGCATGATATTCTGGTCGACTGCTTCGATCAGACCGATATCCATATCGCTGTCTTCCACGATATAGATCGATTCATCATCGTATGCGCCTTCGAGCGTATAGCTGAAGTCGCGCAGAATACCGGTGACTGTCTCCGGGACACGCGACAGGACTGCAATATAGTCGATCGCCTCCGGGAACAGGGAACGGAATAATTCCGTCAGTAATACCGACGTCGTATAACGCTCCTTTTCGGTCGTTCCGGACATTTTAATGCGAAGGACATTTTTGTTGCGGTATCTGCGGTCATATTCCTTCATGCTCGGATCATCGGAAAGATCCACATATCTGGCAGAGCGCAGGTTGCCGTATTCTTCCATATCAAAGTAACCGGATGAGGTCACCTTGAAATCCCTGCGTTCTCTGCTGATCTCAATATCCATTACGCGGCGTACATGCTCTGTTTCCGCATTGGCGGAGAATGTGTATGTACGGTTCTGCTTGTAATATCTTCTTCCCGCATAATGATCCGAAGCTCTGTGCAGAATGCATTCATCCGGATTTACGCTCTGAACACGGTACAGCTTTCCGTCATGGATGATCAGCTGACCGGGCATGACGATCTGCGTTACGTGTTCATACAGTCTGGCATCGATATTCTCTCTGCCTTCCACTTCATCTTCCACAACGAAATAGGCATTTCTCAGGGTCCTGCGGAAGTGCCTGATAAACGTCTTGTTTGAAATGGAATAGAAGTTTTTGATGATCGGTTCCAGATCACGGCTGAGACCGCTCTTCTGCTCAACGGTGATGATCGCGTCATTCTGCACATCAACGCTGTACTTTGTGATCAGTTTCGTCAGCGTATCGTAGATATCGTCTGTTTTGATATTGATCAGCGACAGCTCATGGATGATCTCGCTTTCCGGAACCGGTGCAGCAGCCATCTTCAGGATCAGCCGGTGCACGGTATTCCGCTCGCTCTTCACATATGCGGAAGAGATCGCAGGGATCGCTTTGTGATCGCTGATGAACATCTCGCAGTTGTAGCGCATATAATCCCTGAGAAGATAGTTTTCAGTGATTACATTTACAAACGTCTGGTTAAAACCTCTCGAAAGATATGCACGGGCGCTTGAGAACAGATTGCAGAATTCATCCTCAACGATGACAAATTCATTCGGTACAACTTCTGATCCCCACAGATCGGAAGAGAATGTAATGTAGTCATCGATCGATTTCTGCTGCTGGACAATGCCGGCATACCGGCAGATCTGCGGATAATACTGTCCCGCGATCCAGCGGATATCTTTGATCGGAGCTTTGGATTCGGAATACCAGCTGACATGCGGCACCTGGTTTTTCAGCGCCACCGAAGCGATCTCAATACCGTTTCCGAGATAATGCACCTCTTTGCCGAACATTCTCTGTCTCTGGTAGTCGCCTGAGGCATCCCATCCGAGGATCGTATAGATGCTGTGCGGACGCGGTGCGGAAGAAACATCCGTGATGTTCACCTTCAGCACGTGAGAAAGCGTATCTGCCAGGCCGTCCGCGTCATGATCGCTGATGCAGTATACCGGTGTTCTTTTGGAATTAATGATATCTGCCAGATTCGCCAGACCGGTCTGGGAAGTCGTAAGCATTCTGGAAGGTTCCAGAAGTAATACAAATCCTGTATTTTCCAGGAACTCACGGTTCTCGCGGACCACATCAAAATCATAGAGCTGGGAGAAAGAAAGCATTCCGACTTCGCAGTCCGGCTTTCTGTTTTCCAGCATTCCGACACGCCAGAGTCTCTCCGTACGGCAGTATCCCTTCAGAACGCCGCGGATCCATTCCATTGCATCATCCGCAATCGAATTTCTTCCGACAATGATCAGGCAGTTCCGGTGATTGACCAGCTGATCGACGACCGGAAGCAGGATATAGTCGCTCAGATCCCGGTAGAAGGGATTCATGACGACTGCGCTTTTCCCGTGAAGCAGATTCAGAGTGAGTTCAATGAGATCTACATCGAACAATCCGTTTCTGGCTTCCAGAGAGTCAAAGTAGGCGGCGGCGATCCGGTCCGCCTCATCATCCGACTTTTCCAGTGAATTGATAAAGTCCGAAGCCCCGTCTTTCGCCTGGAACTCATTTCCGGTATGCGCCTTCAGAAGGTCTTCCGGAAGCAGTTTTTCATAGACCTGACGCAGGCGTGAATAATTGCTGTAGACACTGGAAGTAATAGCTTTTCCGCCGATGTGATCACAGTATTCCTGTTTGATATAGCCGCTCAGGAACAGTTCAACTTCCGCGATCACCAGCATCGCTGCGATCGGGAAGATCCGGTACGCGTAGTCCTGGCCGCCCGGATGCATTGCGATATACGTAAGCAGGCCGGCCGTAAATACGATCGTGAATACCGTCAGAGCATTGATGATCCGGCGGAAATTGATATGGTCTTCATTAAAGAAGTACAGGTGATATTCTTCATCCAGAGTGTAGTAATTCCGGCAGTTTTCCGCCAGCATATCCGGTACTTCTCCCCGGGCTGACAGGATGCCGTTGATGATGCTCCGAATGATCATATATACGATAAACAGCAGCGCGTTCCATCCCACGATCATGAACGAACCGTTCATGATGCTGCTCAGAAATGTACCGGCAAAGTCGATGACCCGCATGAGCCGGTAACACAGCACCGAGAGGACTGTCAGAATGATCGGAGAAAGCAGGACCAGCGGATACGACAGGTACCGTTTCTCTTTTCGGATGGAGAGGATGCTCATTACAAAGTACAGAACGCACAGAACGAACAGCATTGAAATATAAGGGATCAGTTCAATTAAGTATGTCATCGTAATTCTCCTCCCTGTCTATTTCAAGTCTCTTAACAAAACCGTACGGAGAAATGATCTCAAAGCCGCTTCTTCCTACCGGTATTCTGTAGTTTTTGCCGGCGTCAAGTTCCGTGATCTTTCTGCCCTCCGGCACGTCTTCCCTGAACGGAGAAACGCTGACTTCACCGCGTTCGATATTCGCGTTGAGATGAAGTGCGGTATTCCACAGAGAAAGCGTGTCTTTGAACAGATCGATCTCTTTGATCTGACGCAGTTTCATAGACTCTTCATTTGTATAGGAACGCTTCTGATCATCCATAATATCCAGATAGCTTCTGCCGTGCACATGTGTACAGATATCACTGATGAAAGCCGAATACTTACCGGCATTCTGAGAAATGATCGAAATGATCGTCATCATTCCGCTTCTGAAGTCGGTAAGCGTCTTTCCCAGTTCCTTATGCTGCAGGATCAGGCAGATATAAACGATCGCGTAAACCAGTATGACAGCCATACCCAGATATACGCCGAGGAAGATCCGGTTCACACCCGGTGTAAAGAATCCGCTCACGGAGAAAAGAACAAGTGTCAGAGTCAGTAAAATAAGAATACTGTACACTTCTCTGCGGGTGACTCTGCGGCGAAGACATGTCATGACTTCTTTGTCCGCTTTTTCTATTTCCGTCTTTACCAGCTGTTCCGTTGACGGCAGTTCTTTCTGATCCTGAAGGATCCGGTGATATACCTCACTCAGTGACAGTTCCATTTCTTCCGCCTGGAACTCATTCAGAGGCTCTACGTCGCTTTCTTTGTATGTACAGATCTCTCTGTATTCCGTTGCGGCCTTGTCCAGTACGCGCTCTGTTCTTCGGATCATCGTCGAAACGCTGCCGATGGCAGAATCACGATAGCGTTTCCATTCGTACAGATCATTGGAATTGTCATCCCGGTATAGACCGTACTCTGCTTCTTTTTCCGACTTCGGAGCAGACTGTTTGAAGTTCACGCTGATCGTCTGCGCATAATCCGGTATATCATCATTGGAATTGATGCGTACTTTGCGGTCTCTTTCCACCTGCTGTTCCAGCTGATACTTGCGCGTATTGATCTTCGCAGCCGTTGTTTCGAAACTGTCTTTCAGTTCTTTTTCGTTCAGTATTACATCGATCTTGTACAGTCTGTGTGCCTGGATCAGATCCGGATCCACTCTGTTGACACTCAGCAGAAGGACGCCGCACCAGAACTTGAACAATTCTTCCTTATGGCACATGATCCCGCGGTTGGAAAAATCAAAAACGAGAAACCGGCAGTTCTGCGGGTAGGTATTTCTCTCCCAGAACTTGGAACTGTCGATCTCCATGTGCTGTTTCCAGGACATTTTCACAGAATCAAACGCATCGAAAGCATCGTCCTGATCACGGGCAAAAGCCAGAATGATCTCCGTCGGAGAAACTACCGGAAGGTAGTGGTCTTTCATCCACTGTTTCTGGGCTTTTTTCTCTGTCTCGCAGTCTTTCGGAACATACACCAGCCGGAGAAGTTTTGAATTCATCTTCTTCAATTCACTTTCTTCGGTGATCTCCTCCTGCGCCTGAAGATATTCACTGACTTTGGCGACCCGGACATTGTTCTCATCGACGTAGTATTCCTCATAGCCGGGATTCGGAGCAGGGATGCCTCCCAGCAGATGCGTCAGCCGGACAAGAGGGATCCTGCTGTCCAGGATCTCTCCGTCTTTCATATCGACCCATGTACGATCTGAATTTTCATCAAAATCAAACGGGTTGAACTTGCTGGCTGAATGACCTTTGAATTCGGCCGGGTCTGTACATACGATCACAGCTCTCCATTCCTTTTTCTCGTTGACGAGACGATAAAGGTCCGGAACAGACGTTTCCAGAGTTGTTCCGTTTGGCTCCCATCGGCATACGCCGATATTTCCATTTTGCACAAAGGAAGACATCAACGGAGAAAACTCGTTGAAATCATTCAATGTCTTTTGTGCCAGAATGAGGACTGTGTACATAATATCCTGCCTTTACTAATTGCTTACTTTGCTGATGTAGTCGAGAATTGCATCGCTTTCATCGAAGAGATCAATGCTTTCAAATTCTTTGGAAGCATTCTGGCAGATGTAAACGAACAGTTTGTCTGTCAGCATCTCCGGATCCTGTTTTGCGAAATCCTCTACATGCTGCTGGAACTTGTTAAACTGGTCTTTTAACAGTGTTCCGTAAGTACTTGCAAACGTTGATTCATCTGTGAAGCGTGCCGTATATGCGCGGAGTTCTTCCAGAATGACTCTGGTCAGATGCATCATTCTCTTTTCGTCATACTGTTCTGCCGGAACAGAAAGCTTCATGAGGATCGGCAGTTCCAGAACGGAACGGACCGTGTTCTCTTTGGCATTCTGATTCAGGATTTCTTCCTTGACTTCAAACCGGTCGATCATTCTCTTAAGCTTGCTTACCGCAAACGGGCGCTTATTATCACGATCTTTTGTAATGATCAGCTTGATGTCTTCCAGAATTTCCGTGCATAAGTACGGGAAGATCGTAAATGCATCCAGAACTTCGTACAGATGGTCGCATGCTGTGCCGTTCGATACGATCAGGTTCTCAAAGTCTTTTTCCTTGTTGAAGTTGACATTGTTTACCTTGTATTCAGAACGGAACTTGTTGATCTTTTCCAGACGGATGTAATCGCCGACGATACCCCAGAAGAATGCGCGGTAGATCTTGGCTTCCTGAGCTTCCTGGTTCTCATCGCTGATATCCGGAAGTTTCGTGATGACATGCCACCAGCGGTCGATATGCGGGGTAATGACCTTCGATTTTGTTGTGACCGGATCGATCTGTTCGATCTGCTCAAAGTATGCTTTGTAGTACTCACCGGACGGACGTTCCATTGTCTCGGCGTTTTTCTGCGGAGCGAACTTGCTCAGATCTGTCGGACGGAGTCCGTATACTGCCTGATAGAACAGGATCATGTTCGAATCGATGCTGTCATCGTCGACGCCGCCCTTGGACTTCAGATTCTTGTTAACGAACTGTGTTCTGCCCGGAATGTCCGCTTCACTCAGAGACGGATTATAGGCGCAGGTATCAATGATACGCGGCTCCTGTCCCGCCGGAGACTCAATGAACGGCACTGCCAGTCTTCCGCTCTCCTCAATGATCTTTGCGATATAGATCTCAAGATCATCGCCTTCGATCGCACCGTCACGTTCGATCTGCGCTTCTTTCTGCAGAGCGGAGATGATGTCCATGTTGACGATGGAGCTGTTGTGCGTTTCGACCAGGTCTTCCAGATACTTCACGATCGTTTCATTGAAGACTCTTCTGTAGTAATCATCCAGATCGATCTTCTGATCGGACAGCGCAGCGTTCTTTGCTCTGAGGAAGATCTCACGGCAGATGTCGGTCGGAAGAGTGAGGCTGTTGACGTTCGGATTGCGCACTTCACCGGCCAGTCCCTTCAGGCACTTTTCATTTGCGCAGACATAGCGCAGCGCATCGCCCTTCTTGGATGTCTGGTACTTCGCTTCGAGCTGTTCGATGCTCTTATCGATACTGCCTACAGTCTTGCCCAGAACGTCATAGAATTCCTCCAGCTGACGGGCAATGTTGTTCATGTAGCCCAGAGCCTCTTTGTAGATGATCTCCTTGACAGCGAGTTCCCAGTATTCATCTACTGTCTGGCGGTATGTGGAGAAAGCAGCGTCAAGTTCTTCCTTCTCGCCTTTCAGCTTGTTGTAATTCAGAAGTTTCTTGAGACCGGTGACTTTCCACATATCCTGGTTGAAGTAGTCTTCCGGTGTCTCTTTTGTTTCCGGATTATCATCGGTATCGAATACCTGGCTTTCAAAGTCTTCGAAGTAGATGTTGCTTTCCTTCAGATTCTGACTGACTTTTCTGTAGGCATCATCGAACTCTTTGATCGCGTTGTAGATGAAGTAGCGGACAGCGTTCGGGTGATGGAATTTTTCTTTGCTCTGATCTTCTCTGAGCCAGTATTCCATACGGTATTTCATCGTTGTCTTTGTCCAGTCACTGTTGTCTTTATACAGAGTAAAGGAGATCGACTGCGCCAGGTTCTTCGTCAGTGTACGCGTTGTTTCAAGATAGCTCACAAGAACTTCATACAGAGCAAGATACTCAGATACGCCTGCTTTTTTCTCCATCGTGTTGGAGATGCTTGCAGAGACGTTCTCCGAGATCGACTTGATGTTCTTCTTCTGATCTCTGATCTTGTCTTTGATATACGCTGTGACGGCTTCGCTGTACAGTTTCCAGTACGGCTTTTTCTCGATATAACCGTTCTTGTCGTATTCAATGTTGGCAGAGCGGACAGCTCTTAAGAAAGCACTTTCCTCCATGCCTTCATTGACCGCATTGATATACTCCGTGCCGCGGTCGATCGGTTCCATCTGGACGCCGTTTTCCTTGGCTTTCTGGTATTCTCTGTACTTCTGGTTGAACTCTTCGTCCATTTTCAGCCATTCATTCGAAATGCTTTCCTTTGTCCATTTCAGACCAATGTAGTGCTTGACATCATCAGTCGGATAGATCAGAAGGCTGGTTCCGGAACCGGCAAATCTGGTGCGGCCTTTGGAAGCGATGATCTCACGGATGACATTGTCTTCCGAAGAATTCGAACGGATACTTGTCGGAGCGATCGCCATACCGTAAATGCAGTTTGCTGCATGGTCTTTATACTCTTCGAAGCTGTTCAGAGTCATGCCGTTCAGGTTCTGCGCGTCAAACAGGAAGCAGAAGTCCATCGGGTTTCCGGTGTATTCATCCAGTTTCGTGGAACCGGCGCGCGGTGCCATGAAGTGAAGGTCATAGCTTGCCGGCAGAGCGTCGGCGTCCTTCAGCATGAATGCATTGATCTCACGGACTGCCGCATAGGCGTTGCTCTTCAGGTTGTTTCTTTCACTCTGTGTGCGGATGACGCCGTCAAAGACTTCCGGCAGAAGGAAGAAGCCGCGGATGATCGTCGTTCCGTGCTGCAGTTTGGTCGTCATGTAGTTGCGGATATATAAGCATACCGGAAGGATCAGACCGGAGCCGGTGCCGCCGCAGAGAGAACCTGTAACGATGACACGCGGAGCCTGCTGTGTTTTTTCACCGGTCAGCTTGTATAATTCCTCGATCGACTCATTCAGCGGCGACATGCGTCCCTGCTGGATGGCCGTATTTAAAGCAAGACGCGAAACAGAACGGACCTGACCGGCGCCTTCTGTCAGCGCTTTTGCGTTCAGGATCGGATTGACCGGGAACCAGCTGTCACGGGCGTATTCGTCGATATCCAGATACTCACCGACAGTCAGTCTTGTGGAGATCTGAATCGTACGGATCTTCGGCATTTTCTCTTCGATGCCGCGTAATTCGTTAACATCCGTGTCAAAGATCACAAAACCGATGTTTTCTCTTTGTTTGGCTGTAGCACGCTGATATACTTTCTGAACGATTGTTGAACCGGATCCGCCAAGTCCGACGATTAATGTTGGTGCATTCATAACAGATTATCTCCTCTCTTTTGTTTATTCTGTGAATGACTGCCTGTCATTGTTTCCGTGTGTATGTAAGTGATCGTTTTCATCTTCTTCTCCGCCGGCGCTGCCATGCAGGCTTGGTGAACTGGAAGACTCCGATCGTCAGGTCATCCTCATCCCGGGTTGCCATTTTGAAGTTTCCATACCGGAATCTTACTGCCTTCACGTCCGCCATGTTTCTGTACTGCTGGCCGTTGAACCGTGTACGGGCAAGATTATGATTGCTCAGGATCCGGAACGATTTGCCGCTCATGGCTTCGATCTCAAGATTGCCTGATCTGCAGTGATAATGAGGGTCGCTGCTGTATACTGTAGCTCTCTGCGGCACCCACGGGATCACAACACTCAGGAAGCCCTTGGAAATCGTCTTTTTCGGAGACGTCGCCCAGTTTCCTTCTGTATCCGTTCTCGTATTATCAATACATACCGGATAGAGCTTGCTTGCCGGATGTGTTATGCCGTACGGGATCTTCTTCTTAAAGAGATAACCGCAGACAATAAACGCTATGGCAAGCATGATCAGCAGGGCGATCAGAATATCGAGCCAGGACAGAGGAACGATACTCACAGGTATCTCGCCGGTGCCCGAATACAGGTATTCCCCGCTCGCAACAGAACCGTTCAGCCGCAGAGTAACATCACCGCTTGCCAGCAGCCAGTCGAGCAGCCAGAAACACGGAATAATCGATACGAAGTGTTTCGGCTTCATCGTATAGGTGCCGGGGCTGCTGCCTTTACTGATCGACCAGTCCAGTCTTCCGGGATTTCCGTCTGACTTGATCGTCTGATGCTTCAGTCTGAGTTTTTCCCACATCTCATCGGTAAGCGGCTTCATCTCGCCGGTGGACAGATCTTCATAGTACACTTCCACATCGACGTTTCCGCTCAGAGTCTTCAGCCGGATCTCACCGTTCTGACTTCCTCTGATCTCCAGTCTGGAGGCAATATACTCTTTAATTGTCAGAGTAAAGTTCGTATAGCCTTCTGCTGTCTGCAGATCATCGACATATCCGACCGTAACGGTCCAGTTTGTTGAAGAACCCTTCGCCAGTTTTTCGAACGAATCACTGACGGGAACCGGGATCAGATCATACACTCCCCGCTGATCTGTTTTTTTCTTGAGGAATGTAATATCTCCCTGCTGAGTGCTGGTCACCTGGATATTCTTTTCGAGATCTTTCTCGATTGCTTTGATCTGACTGTCGCTGAGTTCTGTTCCATCCGGATTGGATACACGGATGACGACCGGATCCGAGTTTTCATTGATACGGTCCGGCGCATAGACTTCCGGTTTCTCAACGATCTCCACTTTCAGGTCGATTGGCTTCGGAACAACGCGGTATTCTCTGTGTTCTTCCAGGTGGATGTTTCCCGGCATCTCGGCAACGACTTCGATCTCGATATCGCCTTCTTCCAGGACAAACGTCTTCTCGCTGCTTTCTCCGGCTTTTCCGCTGAAACTGGCAACCGTTTCGCCGTTTACCATAACGCTCATATCGATGTCGGCCGAATCCAGCAGATCCGATACGACCGTACTGTTATTGACTGGATCAATGAAACCGAGTGTTACCGTATGCTCGCCGGCTTTCAGATTTGCGTCCGTAGCCGGTTTTCCATCGATGAAGAACGTGACCTGAACAGCCGGTGAGATATTATACTGAATGTTCTTGATGTTCGATCCTGTCACTTCGAAGTTGAAGTGTCCCTTCGGGATCGAATCGCTGTTCTTCGACGGAACGATCTCGGCAATGATTCCGCGCAGAGACTCGTCTGCCTTTGCGTTATTATAGTTTTTCGGCTTGACGTCGCTGAATTTTACAACTGTTTTCTTGAAGTCGACTGCCTCGCCGTTCATTGTGACTGTTTTGATATCCGCGTCGGATCCCTGGGCAAACACGATGATATGGTCGGTCGGAATATCGATGCTCAGTTCTTTCATGGCGCCGTTTTCACGAATATGACTCGCCGGCAGGTCCATGTGAACAAAGATCGTATTTGCCAGTTTTGTGACATTCTCCAGAATACTGTCCGCATCATCGGCTGCCTTGGCCGGATACAGACCGTTCGCCGGCATTATTTCGGTTCCTTCATTGCCGATCGCCAGATACCCGACTTTGATCTTGTATCTGTCAATAAAGCTCTGAAGTCCGCCCTGTACGTCGACCGGATTTGCGCGGCCGCTGCCGTCGCCGTCCCTGAGGACACCGTCGGTAAGCACCAGAAGCCACTTGTCCGCGTTTCCGGACGCTCCGCCGAGCGCTTCCGCCGCTTTCTCTACCGTTGAAAAAGGCGTGGTATTGTAATTTGTCGTCCAGTTATGCACCGTTTCGACGCGCTTGCTGTCAGAACCTTTCAGCTCAATGTATTTATCGCCATAGTCAGACATGGGGTAAATACGCATGATGTCTTTTTCATCCATCATGGCTGTGAAGACTTCCATCGCGTATTTTGCCTGCGACCACCGCAGCAGCATTTCTCCGGGATCGTCCGGATTGCCGTGATCGTCTGCCATACTCTGGGAATCGTCATAGACCACGTAGATGATCCGTGATTTGTCATTCTCATCGGAACCCTTTGCCTGAACAGATGTCATAAAAGCCAATTGTGAAAGGAACAGAAGGCTGCATAGTATAAAGATTTTGATCTTTTTCATTCTTCCCCTCCCCGGGATCCTGGATCTATCCCGGAAACTCAAAATCGATCGTCCAGCGGCTTCTCTGCCATGAACAGAGTTCCCCTGCCGCTGTCTCATCTTGAATATTAAATACTGTTAACTGTAAAATTATATCATATATTTTACAGTTCTCACTGTTGCCTCCTGATTATCCGCCATTAATTTCGTGGTTCTTACGGATCGGAGGGTACCTCAGTTCTCGGCGCTGATCCACGCGGTCTGAAAACTGTTACGGTTATCATAGTACATTATTTCATAAAGCGGATTACGGGCGGTAAAAATCGTATTCTTCACACACCCGGTTCGGCAAAAGCACATATTTCTCCTCCCCGTGTATGTAAGACGGCATGTTGATCCCTATAATATAAAACAAGGAGGTCGTATATGGATAAAAATACACATGAAACCAGCAACGAGATCATGACTGAGTATCTGAAGAGAATCGGTGAATATCCGCTCCTTTCCAAAGAAGAGGAAGCCGAAACGATCCGCAAAGCCCAGGCAGGTGATACGGAAGCGAAGAATCTCATGATCGTTTCCAATCTCCGGCTTGTCGTTTATGTCGCAAAGAATTACTACAACAGCAATTCCTCCATGAGACTTCCGGACATTATCCAGGAGGGAAACATTGCTCTGCTTACAGCGATCGACAAGTTTAAGCCGGAACTTGGAAACAAATTCTCTACTTATGCATCGAAGGTGATCGGGCAGCAGATCAAGCGGGCGATCGATGATCAGACCAAGGAGATCTATCTGCCGTCCAACAAGCGCGAACTGCTTTCGAAAGTTTCGAAAGCGCAGGGAAGACTTCGTCAGGAACTGTCCCGTGAACCGAAACCGGAAGAGATCGCGGAAGAACTTGGTATTCCGACGGACAAGATCATCGATGTACTGACGCTTCCGGCGGTCGTTAAATCGCTGGATGACACAGTAAGCGATGATCGGGATTCCTCCCGGCGCGGTGAATTCATAACTACTGAAACCGAACGCGATCCGCTTAAGGATTATCTGAATTCCCCGGATGACCCGCTGACAAAGGGACTTCGTCAGCTGAGTGAGCGTGATGAAGACATTATCCGGCTGCGCTTCGGACTGGATGGAAATAAACCGCTGACGATCGATGAGATCGCCGAACGGTATCACATCACCAGACAGAAAGCTGTTTTCTACGAAAAGCGTGCGCTGAGACGTCTGCATGCGCAGATGGAAGATCCGCTCTGACCGGTCAGCACAGACAGAAATGTCTGTGTTTTTTTGTGTCTGCGTACAGCACACTGCGGGCAGCGGCGCAGATGCTGTGATAAAGTGTTGCACAGGAGGAAGTATCTATGCAGGAACTGGATCTTTTATTTATACATGCGTGGCTTCTGACGATGCAGGGAAGCGGCGTCGGGTTTGTGAACGACGGCGCGGTCGGCATCAGCGGAAACAGGATCGCTGCTGTCGGCGAGACAGCCGAACTGACGGAGAAATATACGGCAAAGCGGGTCATCGACGCGTCCGGGAAAGTGATCATGCCCGGTCTGATCGATGCGCATATTCATACCGGCGATGCGCTCATACGCGGTGTATCGCAGGATATCAGAAACTGGATGCAGCACGGCATATGGCCGTACTCCCAGGTGCTCCGCAGCGATCTTTCCGCGGTCATGAAAGGCAGCCTGGTCAATATCATCGAAGGGATCAAAGCCGGAACGACCACATTCTGCGACTTCGATTCGCCCATGACGGAGATCGTGCAGAATCACGTTAAAGCAGGCACCCGGGCACGCGTTGCGGAAATGATCAGTGAACTGCCGAAAGTCAAGAATACGAAAGTCGGCGAGCTGTACCGGTTCGATCCGGAGCAGAAAGAGGAAAAAATGCGTCTGACACGGGAGCTGTTTGCCCGGTGGAACGGTGCGGGAAACGGCCGCATCACGTGCATGCTCGGACCGCAGGGACCGGACATGTGCAGCAAAGAGACGCTTCTCGAACTGCAGGAAATGGCGGAACA
The DNA here is from genome assembly GCA_017510405.1 of Solobacterium sp. Taxonomy (GTDB): domain Bacteria; phylum Bacillota_I; class Bacilli_A; order Erysipelotrichales; family Erysipelotrichaceae; genus Bulleidia. The sequence goes on along the minus strand of JAFWNG010000040.1, from coordinate 160,424 downwards.
GCTGAACACCTCCATTCATATGCACGTTGCCCAGGGAGACCGCGAAGTCGATCAGATGATCCAGCGTTACGGCAAACGTCCGGTGCAGTTCCTCGATGAACTCGGTTATCTGAACAGCCGGCTGATCGCCGTCCATCTTACCGAAGCGACCGACGAAGAAACACAGTACCTCGCTTCCAGCGGCGCCGGCATGGTGCTCTGCAGCGGCAGTATCGGCATTATTGACGGCATAGTCCCCCCTGCTGCTTCGTTCCTGAAGAAAAGCAGCCGGCTTGCCCTTGGCTCGGACCAGGCACCCGGCAATAACTGCAATAATATGTTCAACGAGATGAAATTCACTGCCATCCTGAACAAATGCAAAGCCAAGGATCCCACGGTGTTCCCGGCCGACCGCGTCCTGCGCATGGCAACGATCGAATCTGCCCGCACCATCGGTCTCGGCGATGAGATCGGTTCGCTGGAACCAGGCAGGAAAGCCGATCTGATCATGATCGACATGTCTCACCCCGCCCTTTCCCCTGTGATCCTCTCACCGGTGCGGAATATCGTTCCGAATCTCGTTTATTCCGCTAAGGGCAGCGAAGTGGAAATGTCCGTGATCGACGGAAAGATCGTCATGGAAAACTATACCGTCCTGACGGTGGATGAAAAAGAAGCCGTGCGGGAAGCCCAGGCAGCTGCCTCCGCCATGGAACCGCTTGTCCGTGAACATTTTAAAGGCATGGAAGATACGGCATTAATGCAGAAAATGAAACGCGGCGAACTTTGAGCCTGTACCTGTGTCAGTAATGACGCAGGTTTTTATCTGGTTCCGGGGAGATCTCCTGTGCTGGGGAATACAGAATACAGGAGGAACTTATATATGAATGAATTGTTAAAAGCAGCACAGAAACGTTATCAGGAGGCAGGCTTTACAAATGATCTGATCTTCAAACAGGTCCTTCGCAGCAACCCTGATATCCTGCAGGATGTCCTGCAGCTCTGTATCCCCGGCATCGACGCTTCTTCGTTCACTATCGCCGAGAGCGAACACGAGATCATCGTCTCTGTCGGAAACAAGAGGATCCGTCTCGATCTCATCACACGATCACAGTCCGGAGACAAGGTCGTCGATCTGGAGATGTTTACCTACGATCCCGATCTGCCCATGTACGCGCGCTATGCCGGCTCCATGCTGGACTGCGAGCTGCCGATCGGAGCTCTTGCAAAAGAACTTCCGGAACAGATCCTGCTGATCTTCTGCACGTTCGATCCGATGGGAGGCGGTGATCCGGTATACCGACGGAAGATATCCTTGGACGGGCGGGAAGATCTGCGCTATACCGAAAAGCGCATAGTGATCTGCTTTTCACCGACAGCGATCGAAAAAGCACCGGAGAGTCTGCGTCCTTTCCTGTATCTGCTGAAAGGCGCCGCAGATACATCCGATCCGCTTGTGCGAAGAATCAATACAGCCGTAGCAGAAGTGAAAAGAGACGGAGAGTTCAGGAGAACAGTTATGGATCAGTTTGAGAAAGAAGCGGCGATCCGCAGTGAGGGCTATGAGGAAGGCAAAGCCGAAATGAAAGCGGAGGCAGAAGAAAACCTGAAGAAAGGAATCCGGTACTTACTGAATTTCGGGCATAACGATGAGGAAATCCTATCGGCACTCATGTCAGATCATACCCTGTGCAGAGAAGAAGCGGAAAAACTCCTTCATTCGGTAAAAGAGACTATGAGCAGTAATACCGAAAACTAAAAAATGCGGATATCGTACCATGTACGTTCCGCAATGCATCAAATATCATGGATGCTCTTTCTCTGTATTACGACGCGCATCCCGAGTCATTACTGTGACCGGACCTGTAACAGGTCCGGTATTTCATTCAGTGCCGCTTTATCAGATCTGCGTTTATCTGGTTTTCCAGATCTCCGTTCCAGCGAAGCCGATCGGGAAGATATATCCCGAATTGAAAACCCGAATAAGAAAACACCATATCCCGGAAAAGACGATTAATCTGCGGACGCATCTCTCCGACAGTTGCTTTCGGCAGGTGCGGCATAACAATGGTCTGCCGCAAAATCAGGTCATAAAAGCCTGATGTCCCCGTGACTATGAAATCCCGTCTGTTTTCATGCGCACGAATCGTGATTTGGAAGTTCATCCCGCCAGTTTTTACATGAAACGAACCCGTTTCATTGACAAACGGCAGGAGAACAGTTTTTATGTCTTTCCTGATCGGATACAGCTGTTCTATGCCGGTCCCCATGTTTTTGGTGCGCAGACAGAGTCTGCCGGGAATTCCGGGTTTCCGGATATATCCGAAACAGATGAACACAGCCAGCAGAACTGCCGCAATGATCCAAACATACATAGGATTACCTCCTGTTCCGGTCAGGGAAAGACCGGATGAACGCTGTTGTATCTTTCGCTGATCTTTGCCATCGCTTCTTCTTCATTCAGCAGATACAGCTGGGAGGTGACGCCTTTCTCCAGGGCAACCTGTTCGGACAGATCGACCGATGTCACATAAACCCGTAAGGATCTGTTCAGAACTTCTTTATCCAGATTCGGCGTATAGTCCAGAACCACATCTGATACCTTCGTATTCTGAAGCGCATCGATATTCTGCAGCGGATTTCCCTGTAAGGCAAGGACTGTGCCATTCTCCGACGGCGTCAGACCATCCAGTGTTTCCAGGTGATTATGCTGAAGATACAGATACCAGTAATTCGCGGTAAGCGTAGGCGGGAATCCTGTGAGAGAAGAAATATCGTTATAAGCCAGGTTGATCAGTTTGAGTCCTCTGCACTCAAACAGCGGTGACAGGTAATGGATCCTGTTGCCCGCCGCCTGCAGCGTTTCAAGACCTCGCATATCTCTCACAAAAGACACATCGTCGGTATCGCATGCAGTAATATCAAGTACTTTCAAATTTTTGCAGGCTGCCAGTACGGAGAGATCTGCCTGCGAAAGGTATTCCAGCGTTGCCGACTCCAGCGTTTCAGCATTCCTGCTGAGAATGGAAAGATCGGTCAGTTCCGTGTTTCCGGAGAAATCGACTTCCTTCAGCAGCGTTGTGTTCTTCAGAAAATCCAGAGAAGTGACGCCGTTGTTTGCGACATCCACCGTGGTCAGGTAGATCATCGGTTCCAGGATGGAGAAGTCCGTGATCTGGTTGGATCCGGCGTACAGCTCCTTTAGTTTTGTGCATGTCCGGATCGGTTCCAGAGAAGTGATGCTGTTTTCGCGGATATTCAGGACGGTCAGACCGGGACATACCGACAGGTCGGGCAGTGCGGTCAGTTCATTTCCGCGCAGATTGAGCTGACGGAAGGTGTCGCGCAGAACCAGGGTGGACAGAATATCGTCGGTGATCCCGCACCAGCGGACCAGAATATCTTTCAGTTTTTCCATCGATCCGGTAAATGCGAGGGAATTCACGCCTTTGCAGTTTTCCAGACGGATCTCATTCAGGTTTGTGAGTGCAGACAGTTTCTGAAGACTGTCGCCTTCAAAGGAGCAGTTGAAGAACCGGAGCGTATATACCTTCTGCAGAGCAGCGACAGTATCCATGTCCGCCGCCGTCAGAGTCTGGTTTTCGATCTGAACCAGTGTATTGTCGTAGACTTCCTGTTCCCCGATGATCACAGGGACCCGTTCTTCCTTCTTCGGACCGCTCATGCCGGAAATGATCTTCACAGCAAAGAATACCAGCGACACCGCCAGAAGCGCGATCAGAATATATTTTCCGGTTTTTGCGGAAGGCCTGACGGACGTCTTTTCTTTCTTTGCCGGTCTTTCTGCTTTTACCCTGCGTTCTTTTTTTACCGGCTTGATTTCTTCTGCCGGTTTTTCCGGCACCGGTTCCGGCTGTTTTTCAGGCAATGATTCCGGCTGCTTTACCGGTTCTTCTGCCGGCTTTTCCGCCGTTTCTTCCTCCGGCATCTGCATGCGGCATGGTTTCAGAAGGTCCACGCCGATCAGCTTATCGATAAACTGTTTTTCCGAAGCGTATTTGTAGCGGATCAGAGACATATATGTCGCGATCTGCAGTTCCAGGCCAAGCGACATTTCCACCGGTTCCAGTACGATCGACAAAAAGCCTTTGTTCTTCGACAGAGCAAAGTTTACTTCCCGCTTGCAGTTGTTGGACTGGAGAGAGTTTTCGGAAATAAAGTAAATACACACAGTACTTCCATTCAAGTGCTGGGCGATCGATTCCGGCCATTCGGATCCCGGGTCGATTCCTTCGTCATACCAGACGCGGAAACCGTTCTCCTTCAGCACACGGATGACCGGCATGACACGGTCGGTATCCTTGTGGCTGTAGCTGATAAAAATATACGGATCATTCCCTTCATACGGAACGACGCGGTCAATACTAGCGGTCATACAGAACCTCCGAAAGTATCATAACATTATTTCACCCGTTCGTGTCCTATACGGCTGGTCATGCTAAAATAAGACCTGTATATTCTGAGGTACTGTTATGACTGTTTTCTGTATTTTCATGATCCTTCTGATCATTCTGTTATTTTTATACCTTGGCCGTCAGTATGAACGCAGGGAAGCCGGTTTCAGCACACTGATCGCAAAAGCGCTGTCCGGCATGCTTGGCATCAGCTTTGTCACGGTCCTGGTACTGTGGCTGCTCGTACCGGCGGAGGCACGCAGTACGATCGGTGAGCCGCAGTTCTTTCCGGCGATCATCTACACCGTACAGATGTACTCTCTTGATACCAATGTTGAGTTCTTCCGTGGACTTTCGGAAGCGTCAGGCGCAGCCGGCAGTCTTCTGGTCGGCCTTCTGATGGTCATCAATCCGGTCCTCTTATTAGGCACGATCTCCCGTATGATCATTACGGAACTGCTTCGTTTCGGCACAAAGATGCACCTGCGTCACGGCGACCTGTTCATCTTTCCGTCCCACGATCAGAAGTCTGTATATCTTGCCGCAAGCATCCTGAAGGAAAAGCGCGGAAATATCCTGTTCTGCTCTCTTTCCAATGAGGACGAGGATTACCGTGAAGTGATCAAGGGACTGGAGCCGCACCGTGTGCCTGCTTCTTCCTTCAGTGCAGAGCCGCTGACATCCATGCTGGATATGATCACAAAGAATACAAACCGTCAGATATTTGTATTTTTCACCGAAGAGAACTATGACCTGTATGAGGAAGCGTACCGGAAACTGTATACGATCAATGCCGGACTCTACTTCTTTACCGATGAACTCGGCACAGCGACGCTGGACCGGCTGACGCACAGTCTGGAAAATGAGATGGAAGCTGCCGGATATAAGCAGCAGGCAAAAATACACACCTACACCATCGATCCGGTCAAAGACAGTATATGGCGCCACTTCCTGCGTCTTATGAACAGCAGCGACGAAGAAGAAAATCCCTTCCTGCATCTGAGCGGTGAAGAGATCCATGTATCGATTGCCGGCTGGACGCCGTATGGCGAAGAGCTGCTCAAGACTATGATGTGGCTGGGCAATATGTACGGACACCGTGCCTACATCCATATGTACCATACCGGTACCGCCGACGATCTGAAAGACCTCTTCCTGTATCATTTCCCGGCATTCTCGGAACTGTATGCCCAGGATATGACCTATGAGTATCACTGTGCTTCGGATACCCTGACGTGCAATGATCTGTTCACGGTGGAACTGAATCCGGTCTTTTCCCTGAAGAGCGATGCCCTGGTGCGGGCGCTGCTCAATGACCGTTCCGTTATCACAGCATTCACACTGGATAATGACAACGATAATATCCAGCTTCTTCAGAAGTATGTTCAGCGTACGAATCTGGCGGAGCGCCAGTATCTGTTCGTGCACTGCGAAGACGAAGATATTGCGGCATACGCGCGGGATCTGCAGTACAGCGGAAACTTCGGCGACCGGGAAAAGAAATACAATGTGCATATTTCGTTCATCGGGATCCCCAAAGAGTTCTACTCCTGGAGTACGATCGCAGACAAGGATCTGGATGATCTGGCCGTCAGTACCCATCTGAAAGAACGTGAGATCAAGGCACAGGAAACCGGTGAGACCGTACCGGACGAATCTGAGATCCGGAAAGAATACCGCACTTCGGAATACAACCGGCGTTCTTCCATGGCATCCGCCCTGCAGAAGAAAGCCAGCGTCCAATGCATCCCGGCGGACTATATGCGGGGACTTTCCTATGACCGCCGTCCGCTCGTTGTCGTGGAACACGACCGCTGGTCTGCGTATATGATCTCACTCGGTTATATTCCGGCAAAGCGGGACATCCGCGATAAGAATCACGCCGATCCGTTTGCCAATACGATCAAGCCGATCCGCCGTCACACGGATATCACCCCATATGAATATCTGCCGGAAGAAATCAAAAAATATGACAATGTCACCTACATCATGGATCACATGAACGATGAGATGAAATCGTATCTTCAGAATCTTGAAGACCGCTGGAAGGAGAAACACGCATGAAGATCCAGCTTACCGGTGCTGAAGCACTGGATCGTTACTTTGAACTGATGGAACAGGCTCCGGCGCTGTTCGAAAGTCCTGCTCCGGCACTGAAGATCGTGACCGACCGGGCAGTCATTGAAAACTGGATGCAGGACAGTGATTTTGTCATCGGCGTCGTTTACGAGACACCGTGGAATATTCACTGTGTGGATCTCGTGGAGAATCCCGGCGGCGTACGTTTTCCGTATGAAAGAGTACTTCCGGTCGACCTCGGAAAGCACCACGGAACCGTGATCCTGCCGAAACTGGGCGATGACTATATCCTGATTCGGATCTTCCGTCACGCTCTGCGCACATATGTATGGGAATTTCCGCGCGGATTCAACGACGGGATCGACGGCATTGCCAACGCAGTGAAAGAACTGCAGGAAGAGATCGGCGCCGAAGTACGTCCGGAAAATGTACGGCTGATCGGCACTGTATCGCCGAATACCGCCTTCGAAGCCATCTATGTGGACATCTTCGAAGCAGAGATCGATGCATATCACGCGCCGCAGGAAGAAGAAGGAATCACCCGGATCATGCAGGTCAGCCGCGAGGAACTTGTGCGGATGATCCGCGCCGGTGAGATCGTGGATTCCTTTACCCTGACGGCATACCTGTTATCTTCACAGCAGAAAGGAGAGAAGATTGAGCAATAAGTATTTTGTAAGCTACGGACACACCGATATCGAAAAAACCGAGGCGATCATACGCTTTCTGACCGGATGCGGCCTTGACATCTGGTATGACGGGCATATCCGTCTGTATCATGACTGGAACGAAGAGATCCGCACTGCTCTGGAGAATTCCCGGGGACTGATCCTGATTGCGACAAATGACGCGGTACGAAGACCTGTCGTCATCCGGGAAGTGAAAACGATCATGGAGCGGAAGCTGCCGGTCTTTGTCATATGCCTGGAAAACATACGGCTGCACGGACTGGAAGATCCGATCCGCACTCTGATCACGTTTCAGCAGTACGTACTGCTGCGCCGCTATAATACGATGACTCTGCGCAGTATCGCGGAAAGTATCCAGCAGGATGTCACGCTGCATAACACAGAACCGATGTCACTGTCCGACTACATTAATACGAATTCCGATCCCCGTCCCGTATATGAGAACGGGAAACTGAAATATTACCGGATCGAGCTGGCGGACATCCTGCCGTATTCCGGCACTCTGCTGGAACTGGACGACCAGTGGTATCCGGCAGACGTCTATGAAGACGGAAGACTGTATTCACAGGATCCGGCAGTTCGAAAAGAGATACAGGCATACCGGACGCCGCTGCAGCGTCAGGAGTTTTACCGTGCCCTTCTGCATTCCCGCCAGATCCTCGTCAACCGGGCATTCTTTCAGAATTCCCCTGTGTTCCGCTCGATCTACGAAGACGGCAGCGATGACCGCAAAGATGCTCTGCGTTCCCTTCTGAACCAGGGTGCTCTTGTGCTTGTCCTGATGGATGAAGATCCGTATGAAGATACAGATTACGAGAGTGACCGCGAATCCTGGGGCAATTTCCTTCTGACCTGTCAGCCGTACTTTATGAAGTTCGACTGGGATTCCGAGGCGTTCAACAGCAGGATCAACCGGACGACGCTGTTCGAACCATTCGGCACAGCCATGATGACGCTGTACGCGCACCAGTATATGACCGACGAATGGATACGCCGTTATCACATTCAGGACGCGGACGCGTTCCGGGCCGTTCTCCGGCAGATCTCTGACAGTGCGAATGCATGGTACCGCGAAAACAACTATTACAACCGGACCCAGCTGTACCGGCAGTATGTGACCGTGGATGAGAAATCCCTGCCGGCCGGCAGTCCGTATACAGGCGTTACTGTCCGGGATACGATCATGGATCCGGATAAGCCTTTCGCGCCGGAGATCAAGCAGATCGCCGATGAGATCTACGCCATGAACTTCGCCTATTCCCATCTGTGCGACCTGAAGAGCGGAAACATGTATCTGCAGAAGACCGACGGAACGGAAAGCCAGTACAGCCGCGTCGTCTACGCGGACGAACTGACCAGCTTCCTGGACTCCCTGCTGCACCGCACACTTCCTGTTGTCGGAAGTGATGAACTGTCTTTGACGGATATCCGGACGATTCCTGCCGTCACACTGGATACGATCCGTCCGGAAGACATTCTTGCCGTTCGTCATACGATGGAATGGGAAGAATACATCACGGCTGCGGAGTTCCTGAAGAAGCGCACATACCGCTGGAGTCTGGACGATGAAGGAATGATCCGGACGATCCGGGCATATATGGCAGTCCTGCAGCGGTTCCCGCAGACAGCGGAAAGCACACCGTTTGCCCTTTCTGTGATCTTCCGTCTTTCTTCCTGTGTACTGACGATGGTCATCCGCAGAAACATGGATACCGGTGATTTCGAATATGTATACGCCATGGAAGGCACAGCCCCGAAAGAAGCGTCGATCCTGCATATCTCTTTCGAAGTCCGCGACCGGCTGAAAAAACAGGAAAAACCGACGCCGGAAGCCAATATACTGATCTGCACCGGTATTACCAGCTGCAGCTGTGAACCATATGTACGCCAGCTTCTTGCCTGGCTGAATGATCCGGAGGTGCCGTTTGAAAGAGTATCCGAATAAAGAAGATCTGATGAACAGACCGCGTATTTTCCTTTCCTACAAAGGCGTAAATACGAAATTGATGGAACACGTCCGCGATATCCTTTTTGATCTGGGTATCTTTCCGCGCTGGGACCGGGAATTTATCGCGGAAGACGCAGATGGCGAAGCATATCTGAACCGCATTCCCGAAGTCATGCGCGATGAGACGGACGCTGTACTGTGCCTGGTCACAAAAGAGATGAATGAAGCGCCTAGGCAGTGCAAGCGCGAACTGGATCAGGCAAATTTGCTCAACAAACCGATGTACTGTATCCGCTACGGAACCGAAGACATTGACCAGGGACTGATGTATCCGGCAATGACCGCCGACTGGATCTGGATCATGGATCCGGCAGATGCCGAAAAAGAAAAACGTACGCTGCGTGCCATCGCACAGGCAGCGATCAACGGTGAATTCCGCCTGAAACAGACCGATACCCACGCGGTCCTGCTGGATCAGGCAGACGATTACATCGGCTATTTCCGCGCCGCCGCAAAACCGTCTCTGCCGAAACCATTTTTCAAGGAGATCCTTCCGTATATCAGTTCTCCCCTCTGCAGTACACCGGTTCCTCTGACAGATTATTATCGGACAATGTCTGCGGAAGGCAGTCTGATCCTTACGGGAGAAGGCGGCGGCGGTAAGTCCACTTCGGTCAAATATCTGACTTATGATCTGCAGGATACTTCGTACATACCGGTGTATATTCCCGTACGTGAGCTCAATGCCAAAAGCTATGAAGGACCGTTCCCGATCCTTCGCTATATTGGCAATAAGATACTGAATCTTCCTCCGCAGACCGTGGATATCCCGAAATTCATGAAGGATTTCTTCCGGAAGCTGTCACCGATGTTTTCCTTTCTGTTTCTGATCGACGGCTATAACGAATCCAGTGCATATGACGCGATCCAGGAAGATATTTCTTTCCTGCATGCCCTGCCGTCCGTGCGCATGTGTATTACCAGCCGTAATAACAGCGGCTTTGAACAGCGGCCCGGTTTCACAAAACTGGAAGCCATGCCTCTGAGTGACGGGCAGATCCGGGAACTGAATAAAGCACATCCGGTAAGGATCCTGACGGATCTGAATGACCGGATCTTCGACCTGATGCGAAGTCCGCTTATCCTGATGATGATGATCAATGCGTATGACCGTACGGATTATGAAAACAGGACTCGGTATGATCTGTCCGATATGAATCTTGCGGAACTCATCAGTTTCTGTATCCAGGCGCAGATGTCCGGAGAAGTATACCGGCGTGATTATGCCGTGCATGTCGGGATCCGCGTTCTCCTCCCGCTGGCCGCCGCACAGCTGTATTTCAGCCACAGTCTTGAGGATTCCAGAATCGACCGGTATGAACTGAGCTGTGCTCTGAAAACCGTCTCGAAAGACCTGCTCATTCCGCTGGAAGAGCGTATTTATGACCTGCTGGATATGAACTACGATGTGCGTCAGAAAGAAGAAGCCCGGCAGTATATCGGCGAATGGACAGATCAGTTAGAGAATCATACTGTTTCATTCAGCCGATCGCAGGCGAACCATACTTTGCAGTTTCTCATCGATGAGATGAATTTTCTGGAAGAGCTCAGCGAGGACGGCGAAGTGCGCTGGACGCACCAGAGCCTTCTGGACTGGTTTATTGCCCGGGGAATCGCACTTACTGCCCGCATATCGAAAATGAAACGCAGTCCGGCGGCTCCACAGGCCGCAGAGTACTGCGAAAAATGGCTGAACAAGACCGCTGCTCCGATCACCGAGTCATGCGACGACCCGGATTATGACGACTGTGTTGAGATCGGTGAGTTTGTATACGGCATGTTAAAAGACACCTTCTCTTCCCGGGAATACCGTGATCTTCTGCTCAGAGTATCCAATGCGAACGGGCTTCATAAATCGACCGGCACATGCCGTGTCACCCTGTCTGCCCTCAAACAGGCGGAACAGATCTATGAAGACAGCACACCGGAGAAAGACCCGTTCGGTTACCGCAAACTCAACGGAACGATCGCGTCCGCAGCGTATGGTCTCTGCCATCTGAAAGGCGGCGTACCGGACGGCAGGAGTGAACTTGAGATCGTGCGCTTGGCCATGAACACCTTTGAAAAATGCACCGCAGCACTGAAAGGCTATCCCGCCGGCACAGAAAAAGAACGGCGCTTTATACGTATGGAACACGCCCGCTTCGGCACTCTGACAGGAGCGGGTCTGCAGAAGATCAGCCAGCTGTCACCGGATCCGGAGGAGCGAAAAAAAGCTGCGCAAGAGGCATTTGATATTGCTTTGACCATTCTGGATGAACGTAAGAAGATCCGGGATGAGATCCTTGCCGATCCGGACCCGGATATCGAAGAACTGAAGGAAATACAGAAGCGTGTGCCGAAGAGCGCTGCCGCTGCCGCCACGAATTATTTCCGGAAAGGCCAGTACGAAAAAGCAATCGAATATCATGAATATGCGCTGTCGCTGCGCCGGCAGATCCTGGAGGATCCCCGTCTTCAGACGATCCATTCCGAAGTAAAAGCAGAGATGAACGAGAACCGCATGCGGATCCTCGGTGCGAAGGTGCGTATGCGTATTCCGGCCGAAGCAGATATCATGGATTACTGCGGCGAGTTCCGGGATCTTGTCCGCTCTGCCAGGGACGGCAATTTCTATAAGGAACTGGAGAACGGCGTTGCCAATTTCCGGGCTATGATCGTACAGCTGTACCGTATTCCGGAACTGTCCGCTTCCTGTATTCAGGAGATCCGGGATACCGCCGGATACTTATCGGAATGCGCCAACAGCCGCCGGCCGATCGCCATTGACCTGACGCACGAACTGCCGTGGCACAGTCTCCGCACTGCCCCGGCATCCCTGTCAAAAGAAGAACAGACCGCTTTCCTGAAGCGTTCCATCCGTCAGTATCTGGATTCGAACGCATTCCGCGAGCTGCTGGAACTGTTCTCATGTCCGTATGTCATGACGGGAGACCTGTACGCCGATCTGAAGGCAGTCAACGAATTCTCGGAACGCTGGAATTACCGTAACGGCAGAGAACGGCAGGAAATACAGGCAGACGACGAGATTGCAGGAACGCACCGGGATGAGATCCTGAAGATCGCCGATGAACTCGGCATGATGCGGCAGGATATCTATCCGGTCACCAACGCAGATCACATCCTTGTTCTCGGCGGCGCCAACCGTTCCAATGAAACTCGCTGTATCCTCGGCAAAGACATCGCCGAACGCCTTCCGGATGCGAAGATCAAGATCATCGCTCTTGGGGCCAGCCGTCCTGTTACCGACGCGGAGAAAGAGAAGATCCGGGACTTCGCTCCGGATGCTGTAACGGAATATGACGCGATCTGTGCCGGCATGGAAAAGGTATTCGAACTGAAAAACGGCTTTACTGAAACGATCGATGAAAACGGCGGTATTCAGAGACACTGGAAAGATTCAACTGACAAACGGGATTACTATGCTCTCTGCACACCGTCCGTCAACGGCAGACGCGCCAATACGAAAGATACCTTTGCCCACTTCCTGCAGCTGTTCCATGTAAAAGAAAAGGCTGAAGTCGTTCTTGCGACAACAGCGCTCTACTGCAATTACCAGTTGTTCTCTCTTGTACCGCAGGCACTGGAGAATAAGATTCATCTGACCATTGCAGGACGGCCGGTTCTTCCTTCCACATCGCTCCATGCGGAGAATTTCCTGCAGGAGATCAAAGCCACGATCAACGCAATGTACGCGTGGCTTTCCTCCGAAACCGATTCCTGAACAGACCGCAGCGGTTAATGCCGCAGCGGTCTTTCTGTACATATTACGTTTCGGCAGTGATGGATGCCGGAATGAAGATATAGGTGATGACGGCACCCATAATACAGGCGATACACCAGCCGATCAGATAATCCAGCATGCTTTGAGCAGCCATGATCGTGAATGCCGGGATCCCGGAAACGGAATATGCCGTACTCATGACATGCCGCACCATACACCACGCGCCGCCGAAGCCGGCACCAAGTCCGGCTGTAATAAACGGTTTTGCCAGCGGGAGCGTGACGCCGTAGATCAGCGGTTCTCCGATCCCCATCACACCGGCAGGAACTGCGCCGCGGATCACATTCTGAAGCCGCGTATTGCCTATCTTTTTTGCTTTTGCCAGCAGCGCAAGAGCTGCGCCGACCTGTCCGCCGCCGGCCATTGCGACTGTCGGAAACAGCGTCGTAGTGCCCATTTTCTCGATCTGCAGAACATATACCGGCAGAAGTCCCCGGTGAAGCCCCGCCATGACCATCGGCAGAAACAGCGCTGCCAGCACATAGCCGGTAAGCGCACTTATGACGATACTGTCGGAATACAGGAACAGCGAAAGGAACGACGCGATCTTCGCGGACAGAAACCCGCTGACCGGCATGATCATGAGAACATATACCGGGATGACAGCGATCATCGTCATGACCGGTGTCAGGATCGTATCCCATACGCCGTGAAAATGTTTATGGAACCACTTTTCCGCTTTTGCCAGCACCCATACGCCGAACACGACGCCAAGTATTCCGCCCGCTCCGGCAGACAGAAAAGAATCGTTCGGCATCGACGCATTGTACCAGCCAAGCCCTTCGGAGATCGTATTGATGACGGCGCTGATCGAAGCCCCGCCAAGCAGACCGCCGAGCATTGGATCCGCACCGAACTGACGCGCACTCTGCATGCCGGTAAATACAGCCAGATACCCGAGGAATCCGTTTGAGATCAGCAGGAACATCTGCCGTACCGTTTCCACTGCGGAAACATCCGGAAGAATGGATGCTTTCACACAGAGTGCAAGAATACCAGCCGCTCCGCTGGCGAGACCGGATGCCATGAATGCCGGAATCATCGGCGTAAAGATATCGGAGAACACCCGGAAGCCGGACAGGAATCCCGTCTTTTCCTTCTTTTCGGTCTTTTCCGTCTTTTCTTCTCTGACGGTACCGGTATGGATGCCGTGCGCCTGCAGTTCTTTCATGACTTCCAGTACTTTTCCCGGTCCGATCACGATCTGCACGTAGTCTCTTTCATCGTGGATCACACCGAGCACGCCTTCTGTACTGCCAAGCGCAGCGTCATCGATCTTCTCCGGATCGTATACCGTAATGCGCAGACGCGTCATGCAGTTGGCCGCATCTTTGATATTATCGATCCCGCCGATATGATCCAGGATCGTTTGCGCCAGTTCCTGTATCGTCATAAAGCATCCCCGTTCTGCACTGCCCGGCGGATATAGCCGTCTGCCTTCTGCAGGCGCTCTTCCGCTTCTTCCGGACCGCAGCCGCAAAGCAGTGCTGTGATCGCCTTTTTACAGCTTCCGCCGGCTTCCTGCAGAGCTTTCTGCGCAGTCTCATAAGATACTTCAGCGGCTTCGGAAACAATGCGCACAGCGCGCATACGCAGCTTTTCATTGGACGGAACAACATCCACCATGAGATTGCCGTACGCCTTTCCAAGACGCACCATGGCAGCTGTGGAGATCATATTCAGGATCATCTTCGTTGCGGTGCCCGCCTTCAGCCGGGTGGACCCGGTCAGTATTTCCGGACCGGTCACTGCTTCTATGGCAATATCCGCTTCCTTACTGATCCGTGCATCCTGCGTGCAGGACACCGCCGCGGTCTGACAGCCCATTGTATGTGCGTACTGCAGAGCGGCAATGACATACGGCGTTCTGCCGCTGGCAGCGATGCCGACCACAAAGTCTTTCGCAGACAGACTGTATCGTTTCAGATCTTCGGCCGCCTGAACGCGGTCATCTTCCGCGCCTTCCGCCGCCTGCGTGACAGCAGAAGGTCCCCCGGCGATCACGCCGACCACCGTCTCAGGGCTGACACCGAATGTCGGCGGACACTCCGAGGCGTCCAGTACGCCCAGTCTTCCGCTCGTTCCGGCGCCGATGTAGATCAGCCGGCCGCCGCTGCGGATCGCTTTTGCGGCATATTCCGCCGCCCTGGCGATCGCAGGAAGCTGTGTATTCACGGCGTTGACCACATCATGATCTTCCCGGTTCATTTCCGACACGATCTCTTCGGCAGTCATCGTGTCCAGGGACATGGTGGCAGGATTGCGCTGTTCTGTTGTGATCTGTTTTTCCATTTCCGATCACCTCTTTCTTTCTTCCATAATACTCTGACATTGTCAGGTATCCCCTCACTTTTGCATTTTCCGCAGAAGAAAAGCCCGGTCATTGCGACCGGACCTGCTGCGGTCAGTCCTCTTTCCGGATCGTATATCCCATCCGGATGATCAGACGCAGTGTCTCCATTGCCGTATTGCGGTCATAATCCTTCTCGCTTTCCGGCAGTTCATCGTACGGGACCAGAAGCGGTGTGGTCTTCTTTACGGGATCCTTGAACTCTCCGAGAGTCCATCCCTCAGCGATCCTCCCGCTTGCCCAAACATCGTGAACATTTTCGGCGATCTTTTCCGTCAGCTGAAGAAGATCTTCCGGAAGCTCGATCCCGGATGTATCCATTGGCTTTGGTGTGTACATGGCGCTCCTTTCTAACCTGTGTAGGTTCCTTCTATTATTTTCAGAAGCGTATCGCCGATGTGTTCGATCTCTTCAGGCCGATAGACCGTTACAACATCCAGCATATCGCCGCGCTGTCTCTTTGCCGCGTTCAGGCGCGCAAACGTTTCGTTGTTCTGTTCTTTCGTATCCGCGATCAGGACAGCCGAAGCATTGATTCCGAAGGTATCCTTCAGTTCCTTGATGCGGTAATAGTAATCCTGGTCGATCTCCGCCCTTGCCTTGCATTCGATGAAGATGGTACGGAATCCCTTGGTGATCACGCAGTCGAACTCACTCATGACATCGGAATTGTCCCAGTAGAGCTCATAGCTTCCCGTCACATCATCGAACTGGCCAAGTGCGCGTGCCTTGTGATAGACATATACTTCCAGCATCTTGCCGGCGTTGGAGAGCAGCTCCTTGATCTGCCTGGACGCATAGGAGAAGAAGACGAGGTACGGAGAACTCGCATCTTCCGGTTTGCTCGGCTTGTAGTTCAGTCCGATCACATATCCCTTTCCCCAGAAGTATTCCAGGAGGGCGACCATCTTTTCCTTGTCTTTACCGCCGATCGTAAGATTTCTTACGGTCAGATTATCGAACTCGACCTTCACAGCCGTCGCGTTCATATGGAATACCTTGACTGCGTCGGCGTCTGTCAGCGAATATACGTTGGCAAACAGGCGGTCATAGTACATTTTGTTTCCGTAGCGGTCACGGATGATCACTTCCACCGCGTCGCTCGTATATCCGTATACGCCGCTGTCCGCTTCGCAGGCACCTTCTTTTATGAGACCCTTTACGATCTCCGAAACGGTCCTGCCGCACATGGACGGAACGATATAACGCAGTGTTTCCGGTTCCTTCTTCTTCGAGTCCTCACGAAGATTCAGGATGATCAGACGATCCTTTTCTTCGGAGTATTCTTCCAGCAGCATGCTCAGTGCTTTCCAGACCGGTGCGCTGGCGTTGTACACGCTCCACAGTTCCTCATAATCCCCGTAGAACTCCGGATGTTTTCCGGAATTGGAAGCGGACAGACGGAAGGCGCTGATATCGTTGACGGTAAGACAGACATCCCGTGTTTTATACCGCAGGACTTCGCATCCCTTCAGCGGCTCAAATGTACGGTTCTTCGCATCGCAGCGGTAATTCGGCAGACGGTCATAGACACCGGCTCCGTCCAGCAGATAAGACAGTCCGGATTCATTCTTCTCCAGTCCGAAGAATTCCTGTCTGCACGGTCCTTTGCGCAGACGTTCTTCCAGTTCTTTCACGGTCTCTGCCGTCTTTTCCATTTTGAGCGTCCGCGGTGTTTCAATACGGCTGCTCAGCTGCTTCAGTTTATTGTTCAGGTCTTCATTGACCAGGTCTGACATTTCGATCCTGTGCAGCAGATAGATGATAATGGAGGAACGGATCCCCTTCCGGTCAAACAGCTTCACGATCGCTTCCATACCGCTCAGCAGATTCCTGACGCTGTCTTTCTTTTCAAGCCAGCACAGATAGATGATGCGTTCCGGATCCAGCAGAAGAGCGGACGCTGCGTTGGCGAACAGCGCATCGTTGTCACCCATCTGGAACGGCACGGCAATGCACGAATCATCGGTATGTGTCAGAATAAACGGAATATTCCGGATCAGTCCGGTATCGTTCTCTTTCCAGTTCTTGTATTCCATCGACTTGTACATGACATAGAACTCTTTGTCAAACAGATCGATGTGCGTATCAACTGCTTCTTTCGTATCTTTGGGCAGTTCCGAAAGACTGTTCTTCAGATGTGTTTTGCGCTGTTGATAAACAGCAACTTTATGATCTTCACGGTTCCAGATATCCTGAATGCTTTCAAACCATTCACGATAGGCATCCAGGGCTGTCGGTGAAGTAAAAACAAGTGTGCGGATCTCATTCAGCAGGGAACTGTTCAGCAGGTTTTTGCGGTGCATTTCCTTTGCCTTTGCGGCATAGGTCCGGTGCAGCAGAACAGACATTCTGTCCAGATCATCCAGTTTTGACAGTTCTTCCTCGGAAGCAGTATCCCATTTTTCGTGATTCCATTCCGCAAGCATCTGATCATTGCGGCTCGGAACGATGCATACATTGCGTTTTCCGTCTTCGTCCTTCTCGTATCCGTTCAGGCACCAGGACAGATCCGTAAGGGCTGTCCATCCTGTACATACGCGCTCTGTGATCCAGCGGCGGTGTTCCAGCCAGGTCAGGTTATTGATCAGACCCGGAGCGATACTGCTTTTCTCCACCATTCTGGTAAGGAACGTTTCAGCCGCTTCCTTCGTATCCATTTTATCGAGGTCGATCCCGATACTGTGCAGCTTGTATTTCAGGGACAGGACATTATCTACGCTGGAATCATGATTATACGGTTCTCTGAACTTCTGTTTGCGGGCGTAATAATTCGTTTCCGTTTCCCAGATACAGTGCGCATTGAATGCCATGCGTTCAATATCTTTGTAATTCCGATAGCTTTTGGCATCTTCATCGACATAGACAGCCGCCAGTCCCTGCGGCAGCTCGGTACTGATGCGCCGTCCTTCCCGTACAAACTGTACAGAAGTGCGTACGCCAAACCTGCTGTTGTAATACTGGTGGCAGATCTTCGCAGTATTCTGGCTGCGCTTATCATCTCCCAGGGCTGTAAAAATGTAATGAATATGTTTGCCGAAGCAGAATTCTTTCAGAGCTTCTTCGACAGATTCTTTCAGGTTCTTCTCATCACTGTCATCAAAGCGGAAGGTATTGCTGGTAATATTGCCGAACACTTCCATTCCTTCCGGCGCTGTTCCGTTGATCCGGAAGAAGTCTTTCAATCCTTTGCGCGGGCTCAGATACAGACTGAGGTCGTCCGGATTGGCAGAGATAGTGATCACATTCAGTTCCCGGTCAAGCATCTGTCCTGTCTGCAGACAGATATCGAGGAACTTCTGACCGTATCCGCCGAGTCCGAGCACCAGTACATTGAGTTCTTTTTCGTTCTCTTCTTCATATCGGTACAGAGGGATCTCATACAGATGGTGACGGATCACCAGAGAAGAGTTCTTTTCTTTATTCTGGTCCAGAACTTTGCTGGCATCCGCAAGCACCCACTTCTGGCCTTTCTGTTCCTTGCGCGCAATACCTGCAGGCACGACATAGAACAGTGCCTGTTCCAGATCGACGAGCAGGTCTTCCGTACGCTTGTAGCGGCGGTTGCGCGGTGCCAGACATTTATCCAGGATCCCTGCCAGGATATTTCTCAGATTCGGATTGGAGTTCACTTCCGAACCGCGCATCAGGAACGAAGAATCGACCAGTTCTTTCAGACGGTCGGAATATTCCGGGGAGTACAGGCAGTCATTCTTCTTTGTTTCATCGTTGATGCATATTGCCTGGAACAGCGTCGCTCCGATCGCATAGATATCCGTCTGTATGCCGGGCTTCTGACGCAGCGCTTCCGGCTCCATGAACGCCGGCGTTCCCATGGTATAGCTGACGGAATCGAATACCGAACAGATCGAATCGATATCAAACATCGTCAGGGTCTGGGTCAGCGTTTCTTCACCAAGCTTCTGGAATCCGAAATTGGAAGGCTTGATATCACGGTGAATGAGACCTTCCCGGTGCAGTGCGCCAAGACACTTTGTCAGGGATTCGATTCCCTTCAGTACGGCAAACAGATAGTATTCCGGTTTTTCATCCGGATCTGCGTGGATCTGGTCACAGAATTCCTTGAAGGACAGGACCTTCGGCTGCGGCGTCCATATATAGGTCGTACCGATCTCATTCAGATCTTCATCACATCCGCTGTAGATCTCAAATGCCGGAATGAAGGCTGCCAGCATCTCATTGCCGCTGTCACGTTTCTTTTCCAGCAGCATCCTGTGCTGCTCAACATAGCGCGTGCGTCCTTCTTCAAAGCGATGGATCCCCTCTTCAAAGCTGTCTTCCGCATGTACCAGCTGTCCGTCTTCATTGCGGGTCACAGAATACTCATAGAGCGGATAGTATTCCTTCAGGATACCCACATTGCTGTTTTCGTCATACGCGTCATAGCAGACAACGGTGCTTCCTTCATTTCTGCGTCCGCGGATCGTGAAACGACGGGCATATTTCTTATCGCTGCTTTTTGAGCATACAAGAATAGAATCTTTGAGGTATTGACGTCCCATTAAGAGTATTTCCTTTCGCTTCTTCTGAGTTCCATACTTACAAATGTGCAGTCATCGAACGGTTTCATGTTGTTAAGATAATCTCCCAGCTGAACACTCCGGTTATTATTGATCATATACTGGACTTCTTCCCGCATATGGCTCCGGTCGAACAGATTTCGCCACGCTCCGTCAGAGCATAGATAGATCGATTCATAGATACCGGCATCCAGTTTTCGTACTTTCATCTTCTTTTCGGCTTCGGGCGTTGTCGTTACATAGCACCCGTTCCGTGAATCCGACGGCATGGATGGAATTGCACAGCCGTTTTTTGATCCGGTAATGATCAGCCCGTCTCCCAGA
The DNA here is from genome assembly GCA_017510405.1 of Solobacterium sp. GTDB lineage: Bacteria > Bacillota_I > Bacilli_A > Erysipelotrichales > Erysipelotrichaceae > Bulleidia. The sequence goes on along the minus strand of JAFWNG010000040.1, from coordinate 140,255 downwards.
TTGATCAGCAGCAGTTTTCTTGTTTTCCGGTCATACAGGGCGCTGCAGAGCGTACTGGACAGCTCATCGAACTCCACGTTCAGCTGTTCCGCACATTTCCGCAGCTCCCATTTCACATGTGCCAGCGACAGTTCCGCGATCGTTGCTTCGGGGAACTCCATGAAGTGTTCCGCCTTATGAAAGAGCAGTCGTGTCATTTCTCTGGCCGCTACCTCAGCGCCTTCTCTTCCGTTGGTACAGGAGGAGACGCCGTCGGCCAGTGTGATCACTGCATAGCGTTCGTTCTCCTCATGGGTGACCACATCCTGGTTGCCCTCTTTCCTTTCCAGATGATGGGAACCTGTTTTACTGAATGTATATGTCATATCTCCTCCTGTCCGTTCATTTTACAGATTCATATATGCGTAGGAAGAGAATATCAGCATAATATCAAAGATGTTCTTAACACTGACAGGCTGATAATATGCCTCTTCCAGATGTTTGTTTACAGAAAAACTGAAGTCGTCGAAGAGCTCTTTGAAGTTCTTCCATTCTCCATACTCCTGTTCGATCATCGCGTTATACAGATAGTAGTAAGCGGTAATGATCGAGGTGCGGGTAACATCCTCCGGCTTCTTTACGGAAAGCGCCGAGGAATCTTCCAGTTCTCTGCCGGTCTCCGGATCGACGCCGGACTGTTTTACGATGAAGCGGTTGACCGATTCCAGAAGACCGATATAATCGTCGAGTTCCTGTTTTGTGACATCTGTGTGTCTGGCAAGGAACTGTTCCGACAGATCCCGGAGTTCTTTGATCTCGACAAACTGCAGACCGTAAATGCAGTCGGCCGGGGTCATTTTGTAATCCTCACGAAGCTCCTTCAGGATCCCTGTGTAGACCTCGTAAGCAGTGTTCTGATCCAGGCCGATAGTCACCGGACTGATCGCTGTCGAAACAGTCTTGCCCTTTGCGTTCACCATCTGAACTGTCGTGTGGGTATCGTAGTATTTCAGGATGAACTCTTTGAATTCCTTCTCGGAAAGATTCAGGACCGTTCCAACGTCTGTCTGTCCGTCCTCGGAAACGACAAGTACACGGCTGCGGAACTGTCTGGTGCCGCCGCTCTGGGTGCCGGCCTGCGTGCTCTTGTCTGTCAGTTCATCGATCATAAGACTGGAGAGACGGATCTTTTCCTGCGGTGAGATCCTCTTGCGGATGTAGTACAGGTACACCATTTCCGCGAAGTTCTTGTAGTTGATGCCCTGGCCGGAAGGATCGGCTTCGTACTTACTGATATCGCTGCGGTAGGCTGCCGAGATATACCGCATCAGATTATTGACATAGTAGTCGCGAAACAGGTTGTCTTCGATATCCGTTCTGGCGTCATACACTTCCGGATCTCTCTCGTTGCCGGCATAGTATGTCATTCCGTATACCATGGCAAAGAAATACAGAGCGCGCTTCGTGGAGCCTTCCGTACGGAACAGACCTTTCGCAAGGTCATTCACGATCTTAAGAAGACCGAACATTCCGCGCGGACGCAGCTGCTCACGCGGCGCATTGTCCATCAGTCCGAATACTCCGTCATCCAGTTCGTTCAGGACATCTTCAAGTGTGACCGTTCTCTTTCCGGTCTTTTCTCTTACATATCCAACGATCTGCATTCTTCCGCCGATGTCGCGCACAACGTTTCCGTTCGATCCCTTGTGGCATACATCCTGCAGATAATTTCCGTATTTGATAAACTGCTTCAGAATACGAAGACGCAGTGTATCATCCTTCCAGCCGTCTTCCGGATCTTCCATCCGGTCAACGATACGCTTCATATACTCTTCCGGAGAAGCATAATACTTCGTTTTCTTCAGAATCGTATACACCATCTTATCCCGGACTTCGTCATATGTCGGGATAGGGGCGTTTTTCAGGAGCTTTGCATAATACGCTGCGTCGTCCATTCTTTTTTCATATTTCATGTTAAATGCGTCCATGATCTTCATGAGTTCACTGAGAACTTCAGGATAGTCGGACATTCCTTCGGCTTCCTTCAAGGCCGCCAGTTTGTGTTCAGCATCACGACGGGTATACAGGGATCCGAATTCTTTGTTCAGGTCTTCGAGTGCTGCTTTCGCTTTTGTTGTAATCGTTAAAGCTTCCATCTTCATTCCTTTCTTCTGCATACCTTCGGTATGCGCTAACTATAAAGCAGTAATAATTTCCGTTTGGAGGGGGGGTATGTTTCTGTTACATTGTACCATTCTGCCGGTTTCATGGGATACAATGGATACAGAAAGAGGACTATGATTTATGAAATACCAGACACTCGGTCAGACACCGATCCGTGCTTCCCGCATATGTCTCGGAGGCATGTCTTTCGGCAAGCATTTCGATGATTTTTACCAGTGGACGCTGAATGAAAAAGAGACCTGCGATATGATCGCGCATGCCTGGGATCTCGGCGTCAACTTCATTGATACCGCCAACCAGTACAGCCACGGCACCAGTGAGGAATACATCGGCAAAGCCCTGAAGAAACTGGACATCCCGCGGGATCAGATCGTTCTTGCGACAAAAGTCTATTACAACGAAGGGCATCTTTCCCCGGCAGCCATCCGAAGGGAGATCGAAGGCTCACTGGAGCGCCTCGGCACCGACTACGTGGACCTGTATATGATCCACCGGTATGACTATGATACACCGCCCGAGGAGTTCATGGAGACGCTGGATTCCCTGGTAAAAGAAGGCAAAGTGCGTGCCCTCGCTGCTTCTTCCATGTATGCGTACCAGTTCCACATGCTGCAGAACATGGCAGAGAAAAAGGGATGGACTCCCTTCTCTGTCATGCAGAATCATTACAATCTTCTCTATCGCGAAGATGAACGTGAACTCATCCCGGTATGCGAAATGTTCGGTGTATCCCGTATTTCCTACAGCCCCCTGGCCGGCGGTCATCTGTCCCGTCCGGAATGGGATTCCCGCTCCGTCCGTTCACAGACAGACAATGTACTGCGCAGACGCTATGACGCAGCCAAAGAAAATGATCTGCGTGTCCTCGCCCATGTCCAGGACATTGCCCAGGCACGCGGAATCACCATGGCACAGACAGCACTCGCCTGGCAGTATGCCCGCGGCGTCACTGCCCCGGTCGTCGGCGCAACAAGTGCAAAGCACTTCGACGAAGCCGTACAGGCCATGGACATCGAACTCAACGCCGATGAAATACGTTATCTCGAAGAACCTTATGTTCCCCACGAACTAAAAGGTCCCCTTCCCCGTCCCGAAGGCAGACCTTTCTAACCAGCAACATACCTGCAGCCCCGCCATTCAATACGGCGAGGCTGCTTTTCTTTTTCTTGGTAATAAAGATGAATAAGAAGTTAACCCCCCAAGTGAAGTTACCTCTAAAAAACAATTCCTTACAGGAAAGCGGAGACACACCTGGAGCAACATTATTCCGGGTTCCTATACCTAGTTTCAATTCCTTATAGGAAAGCGTAAACAAATTTGAAATCGAGGCTAAACTAATGCTTCCGAAAAAAGGTATCAATTCCTTATAGGAAAGCGTAGACGTATTTATGGCAGATTATTACACAACAAACACAGCAGCAGTTGGTTTCAATTCCTTATAGGAAAGCGTAGACCGAAGCCGCAGCCGAAGGCTACTAAATCCACCGATCCTTGGTGTTTCAATTCCTTATAGGAAAGCGTAGACGTAAATGAAGAAGAAGGTTCTTTGTTCCCCGTGTTTCAATTCCTTATAGGAAAGCGTAGACTAAGGTAAAAAGCTTACCTTTGAGACCAGTATATCATAAAGAGTTAAGGAAAAGTATCGAATACCTATTGAAAAATCTCCCGATCTCAGCGTCATGAAATTATATACAAATGCGTCAAAATGCCTATAAATAAGCACTTTTTAGATAATGGCAAAGATAACTGAAGTAGCGCTGGAAACATCGGGAGAAAAAACGGCTCAAAACCAGCAGGAAAACGGGTGAAAAATCTCCCGATCTCAACATATTTGAAATTAATGGAAAATTCATCAGAATGTAAGCATCTTACATTCTGATGAATGAATAGAGAATGCCGGGAGGACGGCTGTCCTAGACAATCCAAAAACAGGGAACCATGTTCTCCTGTTTGTGAAATGCAGCTTATGACATCAGGCTGCTGTCGTCCGATGATGCGTCCAGTTCCATGATCTCCAGGAATACTTCTGCCGGTACGGTAAAGCGGTCTTCGCCGCCGATCGGATCGATAGACACTTCGGCATACTCATTCAAGGACAGTTCATCCAGAATATCCTGTATCGTGCACGTTGTCTGTTTCGTGTATCTGTCACGCAGAGCAGCTTCACTGCAGGTATAGAATGTTCTGACCAGGTGGTCATCCTCATCCGGAACAGAGATGACAGGGACATCATGTTCTTTCAGAAACATCAGGCTGGCCATGGCGACAGCGAACAAAGCACCGTTATTTTCCTCATCAAAGCGGTCAATGATCTGCATTGATATTTCACCCGGGTCTGCCTCATCATCTTCGGCGAGACCGCTGAGGAAACCCATCAGATCGTCTTCCTCTTCCTGGTAATCCTCATCATCCAGTTCTTTGCGGACTTCTTCCACTGTTCTCCGGATGCGTTCGGCTTCTTCGTCGTTTCCCACGTATTCTTCGTAGTTCTGCAGCGCCATGAACAGGACAAGGTTGGAAGTATCGCATTCTTCCAGCGGACGGCGGTACTTTTCCGCATATTTTTTTGCCTGATCCATTCTTCCGGACTGGATCATCGTATCGATCGTCATAGCCTGGGCGATCGGATCATCCGGATCATTCTGCAGTGCCTGCTCAATATGCGACATTGCCTCTTTATACCGGCGGAGTCGATTCAGACTGCTGACAAGACAGATCAGAAGCGCGCTATTGGTCTCCCTATCCAGAGGGAACAGTTCCTTCATCTGTCTGCATGAACTGATCACGTCCGTATTCTTGTCCTCTATGAACAGATCGTCGATGATGCCGATGACATCATCATAAAAATCCTCACTGTCATAGCCTTCGCCGCACGTTTCTTCTGCCAGTTCACGAAGTGTATCGGGAAGTGCGTTTTCTTTCCTGAGATCCATACAGACCCGGCGGAATTCCTTCCATGCATTCTTCAGAGTGCGTACTCTCAGCCTGTCATCCTCTTCTTCCTCTGCGTCGTCCAGACGTTTCAGCAGTTCTTCCCAGAGGAATTCCCAGGCATACGTGCTCTGCGTACTTTGATACGCATTGTTCAGATAGAAGTTTTCTTTCGGGATATCCAGGTCTTCGAAATCTTCCCGGAAACTGTCATTATTCCTGATCCAGGCCGCCACTTTGTCCGGTTCCTCGTCCATAATGCCGGTTCCCGCACCGTCGATCACATAGTCACCGGTAAAACGGTTCGTCAGCCTGCCGGTCTTCCGGCACTGGAATTCCCATGGGAAAAACGTATTGATCCGGAACAGAAATTCAGCAGGTAGATCTTCTGTACAGAGATCTTCACCTTCCGTACTCATACCTGCATGCGGCCGGCATTCATACGTATCTTCTCCATCGATAAACGCAAATACCGGATCCTCTTTCACATGAAACGCGGTAAGAATAAGACAGCCCAGTTCCTGAAGCTCCATGTCTTCCGGAACCATAAAAACACGGTAAAGGGATTCCGGCTGGACGATCCAGCGTACGCTCAGTTTTCTGTACATCATAGGGCACCTCCGAAAAAGGGCACCGTTTTCACGATGCCCGTAATCTGTTTACTTCTTTGTGATATCGCGCTGTGCGTCGATCTGCAGAAGCTTTGTGGACAGTTCGTTTTCGATTCTGCGGAGTTCCTGTTCCGCTGCTTCTCTTCTCTCGTGTCCTTCCTTCTGGATGGCGATCACTTCGTCCAGCGTAGCGATCAGTTCCTGGTTGGTATGCTGGAGAGTTTCGATATCGATAATGCCTCTTTCACTTTCCTTGGCAGTCTCTACGGTAGCCATATGCAGTGTCTCGGCATTCTTCTTCAGAAGGTCGTTTGTCATGTTGGTGACTTCACGCTGTGCTTCCATAGCTTCCTTGGAGTGCTCGATACCCATGGCGAGAACGATCTGGTTCTTCCACAGCGGGATCGTATTGGCAAGTGTGCTCTGGATCTTTTCTGTCATCAGAGTGTCGTTGTTCTGAACAAGACGGATCTGCGGTCCCATCTGGATAGCGACCTGACGTGTCAGTTCCAGGTCATACAGTTTCTTTTCGAAACGCTGGCATGCCTGATCCAGGTCGTTGGCAGCCTGTGCATCTTCCGGAAGTCCGCTCTTCTTTGCCTTTTCAACGAGCGCCGGCAGTTCGTTCTGACGGATCTCTCTGAGTTTCTTGCGGCCGGCCAGGATGTACATAGCCAGTTCCTTCTGGTTCTGCTGGTTTCTCGCATACAGTTCATCCAGCAGGGCGATGTCCTTCAGCAGAGTGATCTGGTGGTCTTCGAGGACTGCGGCGATCTTGGCAACGTTTGCCTCTGCCTTGTCATACTGCGCCTTGTATGTTGCGACCTTGTCAGCGCCCTTGGAGAACAGACTTGCGAAGAAGCCCTTCTTCTCATCGGCACCGGACTCAAAGCCCTTCAGTTCGACGACCAGGCTGCTTAACAGATCACCGATCTCACCGAGGTCCTTGGTACGGACATTCTTTAATGCTGTGTCGGAGAAGTCTGTGACTTTCTTCTGAGCAGCGGAACCGTACTGCAGTACAACGTTGGACTCTGTGATGTCGATCTTCTCAGAGAACGCATCGATGGTCTTTCTCTCTTTTTCTGTCAGCTGGATATTTTCAAGCGGATCTCTCTGTTCGGCAAGATCCTGTTTCTTTTCTTCCAGAGTAGCCAGTGTGATCTCGTTTTCTTCCTTGACCTCATCCGGTGTAAGTGTCAGGGAGATCTCCGGTTCTTCCTGAACCTGAGCCTGATAGTTATTATTATTCTCGCTCATAATTTACCCCTTTGCTTTTACGTAACAAGTATAGCATGTTCTATTTGAATTTCTCTTGGAATTTCATTCATGCAGCACGGACGATCTGTTCGTACAGGCAGTACTCATGCGGCAGTGCCGTACGGTTCATATGGTAATGTCCGAAAAACCAGTTTTTGAACTGTACGGTATCATGAACTGTCTGCAGATAATCGGTCATGCGGTCTTTCTGAAACGCTCCCAGGACTGCCTGTGTGGCGGTCGCAGCACAGTGGGTGACGATCAGGTCGACAGCGCTGCCGTGCGCCGCAAGATTTTCAAGTCCGCGCCGGTATACGGCTTCGTCCTGCTCGACTTCGTCTTTCCACCATGTGACGCCTTCAGTGCGGAACAGGTATTTTCCCTGCTTTTCCATTCTCTTTGCCTGTTTCTTCCATTTCGGATCCGTTCCGTCCAGGATGCCGTCGCTGATGTCGTGGGAAGACGCGCCGCCGAATGCGAATACTGTTTTTCCATTGATCGTGTATACATTCCCCCGCTTCAGCCACAGCACCGAGTCGCGTACGATCCCGCACGGTGCCCCGAAGCGTTCTTCTTCCGGCAGAGCATACAGACGCGGAAAGCACTCGTGGTTGCCGTCTACGAAACAGGTCGTGAACGGGCGGTCATTGAGCCAGTCCATCCAGTAACGTTCTTCTTTTGTCTCGCCTTTCCAGTTCCACAGGCCGCCGAAGTCGCCGCAGATGATCATGACGTCGCTCTTGTCCATTTCTTTCTGTTCCGGGAAGATCTCCCGGGAGAAACGCGTCATGTCACTGTGTGTGTCGCCGGTCACCCATATTGTGTGTGCCATATTTTCTTCTCCATATGCTGTATGATAGCCTCTGCTGAAAAACTTAAGAATACCGGGGGTCGTTTTGAATATTCCTCAGTATCCCCAGTATAGCGTTTCCGAAATCTTTAGGGTATATTGTTAACAAAAGATCCATTTACGGAGGAAATAATGAGAAAACAATTGTGTATTTTGACAGCTGTATCCGCCCTGTTTGCGGCATCCTGCTCTTCCCCTGCTTCACCGTCTGCTTCATCCGCGGCACCGGTACCGTCCTCACAGACCGAAGACCATTCCCAGACGGAAGAAGCGGTAGGAGGCTGGCAGCTGATGGAAGATGAAACGATCACCGATGAACTGCAGGCTGTCTTTGACAAAGCATCTGAAGGGCTTACAGGCGTCAGCTATACACCGTATATCTGTCTTGCCAGACAGGTCGTGTCCGGTACGAATTATGCTCTGCTGTGCAGCTCAGTGACGGTAACTGCGGAGCCGAAAAAGGACTTCGCCATCGTTTATGTAAATGAGGATCTGAAGGGAAATGCAAAGATCCTGGATATCGTTCCGCTGGAATTTGCCGGCAAAGCAGATACTCTCGGAAAGTGGGAAGTCGCGGATTCGCCGGAGATCTATAACGAACTCTCCCTGGTGTTCTCCAAGGGAATGGAAGGCTTCACCGGCTCCGATCTTTCCCCGTGTATTTACCTTGGCTGGCAGCTCGTCGACGGCACCAATTATGCCCTGCTCTGCCGCAAGAGCACCGTTGCTGTGAAAGGTGACACGTCCTGGGCAATCGTGACGATCCACGAGGACCTCGACGGAAGTGCGAAGATCACCGATATCCGCGATCTTCAGATCGCAATGCCGGATAAGGAAAAGCCGGCATCCTGAGACACCGGCATAGAATCCTGTTTCTGTCAGGCCGCCCGCATCCATGGGCGGCTTTTCTGTTTTCCAGATATTACTGGGTGATCGTGATCTCCCGGACTGCCAGGCCTAGTTCGCGTGTATCCGTGCTGTTATGCAGTTCCAGCGGGGATACCGCATTGGGGATCTCGATCCGTACGGACAGGAAGCGGGGATCCTGCAGTTCAAACGGGATCGATATCGTATCCTCCCCTTCCACAGTTCCTTCATATGCTTTCCGGTTGTTGATCCATACAGTAATGTCCTGACTGCCGCCGCTTACTCTTTCGATTTCCATGTCCATGGTCATGGGCACTCCGGCCGCGGCATTTTCCGGCCGCAGGAACAGCGTGCATTTCTTTCCGACTGTCCACGCAGATGTGTCGGAAGGCTCATCCATTCCGTTCATGATGTAAGGAACACCGGAAGGCTCTTCTTCGCTGAAATGGATCGGCGTGCCGAGCACATAATCGGGAGCCGCCAGTATTCGTGCGGTATTTGTAATGAGCGGGAACGTATCCTTGACAGATCTTTCGGCATTTTCAAACAGCACGATATCCGGCTCATATTCTTCAACCATACGAAGGAAACTGTCATCCGTAATGGCTGCGCCGTTGAACATGATCGTCGTTCCGAACGAGGAAGTGATCGTCTGGAAGATCATGGAATCATGGATATAACTGTCGCCGATGATCAGAAGCGTATCATCATTGCCTGCAGTGGGATTTACCACGTATTCCATGTGCCGCTCAAACTGGTTCGGAGGCTGGTATGTCAGCTTATCGCGCATTTCCGTGTACTCCGGGTGTTTGAGACGGAATACTTCGAGCATTTCCGGCTTATGAATGGAATTGAAATAGGTTTTTCCGCAGTCTTCGACTGTTATATCAAAATCCTCTTCAGTCAGTTCTTTGTATTTGCCGTCGTTTTTCTCATTGATCTTCGAGATCAGTTCCCGGTAGGCGATAAAGGCTCCCCGGGGCGTCCAGTGCCATGGATCCGACCATTCGGAGAATACCGGGTATTGCTCTTTTGCACTGAACAGTAATTCCTGCAGCGGGATCACATTGATGTCAGTGCTGCTGATGAGAGCGTTTTCCACCTGTTCCGTTCTGGACAGATCGCCGAATACAGTGATCGTATCCGGATACTGTTCCGGATAGATCGTATGCTTATCCCAGCACTGCATGTAAAACATCTGGATGCCCTGCGACGCCAGGAAATCATGTGCGGTCTGATACGCATTTACGATCTCCGCAGCCTGTTCCTCTGTATACATATTCCTGTGCTGAAGGTCATTCAGGTTGTCATAGGGTGCCAGGACACCGTTTTTGCCCAGCGGCATATTGTTCAGCTGATGGAAAACATGGTACTGGATATTACTGTCGGCTTCTGCCAGTTCGGAGCGGAAACCGAGATTATCGGTGAACCATCTTTCAAAATCCTGATTGTAATTCAGATTGCGCAGTCCGTTGCTGTCATAGAACTGCGCCGGCGCTGCCAGAGCCCGGTTCTCCGTTTCGGAGATCACACCTGTCTTCCGATTCATAAACAGCATCGGCAGATATAAGCCGGCCAGGAATAACAGGATGAATATGATTTTTTCTGTTTTCTTATACATGTTGTTTCTCCTGTAGTCCCTGCTCAGAACTGGAAATAGATAAATGAACTGTACGTGCTCATGATCAGCCGCATCACGGAGAACAGCAGCAGAAGAAGGCACAGGATATGCTTCAGTGTCGTATAGATGTTTTCATCGACGCGGCTTTCCAGCATTTGTACACCCTTCTGCGGCAGTCCGGATGCCAGCAGTATCGCTGTGATCAGTACGAAAGCGTTCCAGGGATTGAGATAGAACGCCAGCGACAGTCCTGCCGGCTGCCCGCTGATCTGTCCGAACATGGATCCAAAGTAGCTCAGCGCATCCTTAAGCACCGGTGCCCGGAACAGGACCCAGCCGAAGTTTACTGCCAGCAGTACATACAGATGACTGAGCACAGGGATACTGCGGGAACGTCGGCCTGTCTTCTTGAGAATGGAACGTTTCATGCGTTCCGCGATCACGAAGAAGCCGTGATACAGTCCCCACAGAATGAAGCTCCAGCCGGCGCCGTGCCACAGGCCGGTTGCCAGGAATACGACTGCGGTATTCAGATAGACATGGGAACGGTTTCCTCCCAGAGGAATATAAATATAGTTACGGAACCAGCTTCCCAGTGTCATATGCCATCTGCGCCAGAATTCCGCAATGCTTTTCGAAATATACGGGAGATCGAAGTTTTCCGCCAGATGCAGTCCCATCATTTTGCCGATTCCGATCGCCATGTGGGAATACCCGGCAAAGTCAAAATACAGCTGCAGCGAATAGGCTATACTGCCGAGCCACGCAACCGCGGCGCTGTTACTGCCGGCGCCGCTTGCCCAGATCTGATCGACCATGAGGCCGAGCGTATTGGCGATGACCGCCTTTTCCGCGAGACCGTATGTGAACCGTTCAATGCCGCGCACCACATCATCGACTGTAGTCACCTGTGATTTCAGACTGACGCTGATATCGCCGTACCGGTCGATCGGACCGGACATGATCGATGGAAACATGAACAGATATGTAAAAACAAAGATGGGATTTCTTTCCGCCTGGATCTTCTTTGTGTAGACGTCCGCGATATAGGAAATACTCTTGAACGTAAAGAACGATACGCCGATCGGCATGATGCTGGTCAGCACCACCGCTTCTCTTCCGATAAGCTTACTGATCATGCCGGACACGAAATTGAAATACTTATATTTGAACAGGATCGCTGTGCTGGCCAGCACTGCCAGTATCATGACCGGTTTTTTCAGCTTTTCCGGCACCTTTTCGATCAACAGTCCGGAAACATAATCCAGGATCCCGACTGCTGCGAGAATATCCAGGTAGTACGGCTGCGCCCATGCAAAAAAAACGATGCTGGTCAGCAGAAGCCAGTACTTCCGGTACTTCTCCTGCATCACCAGATTGATCAGAATGACGACCGGAAGGAATCCGAATATAAATAACAACGAACCAAAGTTCATAAAAATCCCCTTTACTGCCCGCACATTCCGGACGGATATCTGTGCGAACGCCCCTGTTTCACTTTGGGGAATTATATCATACCCGGTATTCCTTGTGAATGTTCACCCCCGGCAATCAGATATGGCCATCTAATAAGGCGCACAGAGTAAAAAAGCCGGATGTCTCCGGCTTATGCTGGTTCAGCTCAGCGCTCCCTTCGGCGAAGAAGGAGACGGATCAGAAGAATCGTCATCGAGATCATACAGATCCTCGTCCTTCATGCGGTTCAGATCATTCTGGATCTTCTGCCATCCGTCATAGGTCAGCAGATCTTTGTTGTGACGGAAGTAGGCATCACAGCCGTAGCGGCTGATAAACTGAGCCGTATAGTAATTGACCGTCAGCTCGGTAACGAAGATCAGCAGGACCTGGCCGTCTCTGAATACATTTTCACAGAATGTGAATGCATTGGTCATTGCGTCTCTGCAGGCATCCGCGTGCTTCTTCAGATCTTTGATCCTGGCGTTATACATATCCGCCATTAACTTAAAGGCTTCGGTATTGCCGGCGGGCTTGTTTTTCTGGACAGCTGCACGCATCTCTTCCAGCACATTGACCGCTTCATGGAACGTTGCCTGCTGGTCATTGGAAAGTGATTTTGACGATCTGCCTTTCTGCAGACGGTCCTGACGAAGCCTGATCTGTTTGCTGAGCAGTTCGACCGGATCGGTATACTGCTTTGACAGACCGGCTTTGACGTCTTTCAGTCCTTCCTGAAGATCCCTCTGTGTGGCTTCCATGATGAATACTTCGTGCGCCGCTGTACCGATGTTATCGATCAGAAGACCGAGAAGCGCTAGTTTTTCATCAAACTTCGCTTTTGACGCACGCTCTTCGATTTCTCTGGATACTTTGCCGGCCAGGATGCCCGGTACCTGATAATCCGATTTGTATTTATTGAACAGGTCATAATATACCGCAAAGTCTTTTGCGATCCTGTTGTTTCTCAGGTACTGAATGATGAGGCTTTCTTTTACCGGGATATTGTTCTGTTCGTACAGACGGATCATATCGGAAAGATCGGACCAGCCTCTCGCAGTGATGTACGTCTTTCCTTCCACTGTCGTTTCGATCTTGTAGAAGTTATCCCGCTTGGCATCCAGATAGGATGTGATGGACGGATGAATACCCTGTTTGTAGGCATATTCTTTCCAGACGGAATAATCCGGTTCAATATCCACACGTTTCAGACGGTCCCAGGTAACAATGTCATATTCATGTACCGAGTTGTTGTACTCCGGCGGATTGCCGGCTGTTACGACGATCCATCCGTCCGGCACTCTGTGTTTGCCGAAGATCTTATACTGCAGAAACTGCAGCATTACCGGTGCAAGCGTCTCAGATACACAGTTGATCTCATCCAGGAACAGGATGCCTTCTTTTACACCGGTCTCTTCCATCATGTCGTATACCGTCGCAATGATCTCACTCATGGTATATTCCGATACATTGTATTCTTTCCCGCCGTATGTTTTCTTTTCAATAAACGGCAGACCGAGGGCACTCTGACGGGTGTGATGCGTCATGGAATACGAAACAAGACCGACGCCCAGTTCCGCGGCGATCTGTTCCATGATCGCAGTTTTTCCGATTCCCGGAGGACCCATCAGAAAGACCGGTCTCTGCTTCTCAAGCGGAATGATGTATTCCCCGTACTGGTTCTTGGTGAAATACGCCTTCATTGCATTCTGAATTTCATTTTTCGCTTCTTTGATATTCATTGTTTTTCTCCTGTCCGCTGTTTCTGTATTCCTGATCAGGGTCCTGTCCGGAATCCTGTCTGTTCCTACTATAGCCCGCTGTTTCTTCCCCGCCGCAAACCGGCGGATGATTCACGCATCAGATATCTTCCTTCTGCAGGATCAGCCGGATCGCCCATGACGGGACGTCGTAATTGTTATATCCGTCATCGATAAATACAAACGCAGCATCGTACTGCGGCGTCGCTGACGGGAAAGTCCCGTAACCGTCGGTAAAGTAGATCAGTCCTTTCAGGTTTTCAAATTCTTTCTGTTCGATCAGCTGATCCACATAGCGGAATACCGGCCGGAAATCCGTTCCGCCGAAGCCGTGCAGTTTCATGGTCTTCAGATATTCATCGAATTCTTCCTGCGAAGTGACCTTGGCATCTTCCTGAATTCTTGCGTCACACTGAATAATATGCAGATTGATCTTTGAGAAGAAGCTTTCCGTACTCTTCAGGATATTATAGGTTTTCTGGATAAAGCGCTGCACGAGTTCCCCTGACGTGGATCCGGAAGTATCGATCGCGATCACGAATTCCTTGATGCGTTCCACTTCTTTGTATTCCAGCGGTTCGATCAGCGGCACTTTTCCGTACAGCTGCAGACCGTATGTATAGAATACATAATCGAATTCATCCATATCCAGTTTCATCACTTCGCCGCGCACGGAGAAGCGCCGCAGGAATTCCTCATAGTTGTATTTCTCACGGTTCACTTCCCGCAGATTCTGCATGAGACTGCCCGCAGCGGTGCCCTGTTTTTTTGAAAACGTATCAAGATCCATCTGCATATGTTCGGAAATGTCCTTCCAGTCCTGTTCCAGTTCAGCCGCAGACAATCCGCCCGTACCGGAGCTTTCGCCGTCTTCCTGCGATGATCCGCCGCCGTCTCCATCCTGATCATCATCTTCGGAATCACCGGAACCGCTGCCGATCCCCATCTTCTGTTTCTGTTCTGAGCTCATATACCAGATCGTATGATCGTCCGCACAGAACAGTTTTGCCAGTTCTTTCGTATCGTCTACGGAAAGACCTTTCTCAAGGTAATAGTTATAGATCTTATCGGCTGTTATGATCTTCAGATGATTCTCAAGTTCTCTGAGTACATGGATCTGCTGTTTGGTGCGAAGTGCGTTCGTTGACCGTATTCCCAGATCCGTGATCGTTTTTTCCACGGCAATATCACAGGCCAGATTCCACAGATCCTGATCCTTCAGTGAATGCAGGAACATATGCCGGTAGACGCAGTGAAAAACAACATGCAGATAATCCCGTACGACAGCTTCCTGCTCGCCCTTGAAAACATTCAGAATATGCATCGGGTTATAGATCAGGTACTGTCCGTCCGTGGCCAGTGTTAATTCATTAAACTCCACATATTTGAACCGGCTGAGGGCCAGATCCATAAAACGAAGATTAATGAGTAATGTGTTTCTGCTCAGTGTTAATACTTCCCTTGCCAGTTTTGATATTTTTTTCTGCTTTACGTTCATATTTCTCACACTGTTTTCAATCACATATATCATACCACACCGGCTGTCCGCTCCTCAGAGCCCCGGTATAAACCATATTCAGCAGGATCAGGATATCAGTTTTTCGGCGGCCGGATCATATCCGATGCCGTCGTATTTCTTATAGTCTTTTTCCTTCAGACCTTTCCCACTCCGGCATCTGCTTTCTGTTTCCATCTCATAGACCCGTACAGCAACCATATCCAGATTATCGAACATATCAAAGTCCTGCGGATATGTCTGCGGATCCATCACTTTCTTCAGACTGCATTCCACAAGGCAGTTGTGCAGTTTGTTTTCCAGGTCTTTATGCAGTTCCTGAGAAGCATACAGCTGTTTATGCTGTGTGTCTGTCATTCTGATAAATCCGCGCGTCCGCATATATGCGTTCCATCTTCTTTTTTCCATCCACCGGAACACCGTTTGTTCGTGTTCGTCCAGGCTGCCTTTTTTATATTCAAAGGAATATCTGTCAGTTCCCCCCTCCGTGTATTTCGTGATACGGCCGAGTCCGTACATTTTATAAGGCGCGTGGATCACTTTGGCGATATTTGACCAGTAATTATAGCTGTCCTTATAATATTCCTCCTGCTGTTTTTCACCGTATAATTCTTCCGTCTTTTCCGCCTCCCTGTAGAAATCCGAAAAGAATATATTACTGCAGGAATACCGTTTTTTTAATGTTGCGAACGGAAATACATACGGCTCATATACTTTTGTTATGTCCGCTGACAGCAGGGAATCTGCCAGACGGTTATCATATACAGGAGTCGTTATGACGGGGCGTAAACCCGGCTCCTGTTCCAGCATGAGCCGGGACAGTTCTCTTTTCAGCATGAGTGTAACTTCACTGTTCTTTTTATCTTCTCCCAGGGCAACAACATAGTAATGGGTATTCTTCAGTATGCCGGGTGGATATTCCTTTATGTTCTCAGCGTTATAACGATTCCACCAGTTGATCACGGCATACGGGGGATTTGTCAGTTCGGAATTCCGGTAGATCTTCAGTAATTCTTTCGGTTTCTTTTTTGCATCACTGCATGCCCCGTTTTTCTGCAGGACGCATGTTCGGAATATTTCCGGACAGCGGGAACGCATTCTCCGCATCATCTGTGTCGTATCCATCGAAATGATATTCATAACCAGCTGGATCCCGCTCATCTGTCCGCACCAGAACACAGTCTTAAACACTTCTTCCGCAATATTTCCGCTGCCAAGGATCGTTACCCGCAATTCTCTTTCCGGAATGACTCCGCCGATCCGTCCGACATCATCATACTGTGTTCTAAACTGTCCGAACGATACCGTTTTGCCGGTCACTTCCGGTATAGAGGCAGCCTGTTTGGATTCCAGCAGAGGTACGAAAAGAGGCATATCTGCCATTAATGCCGCAGCCGCATGCGCATAGTCATTGATCGTACGGACCAGGCACCTGTTCTGCGTATTCTTTTTCCGGCAGATGTTGTCTGCCAGTTTGCATGCCTCTTCGCTGTGGAAAATGACATAGATCCGGATCCTGCGGAACCCGTTCTCTTCTTTTCCGAAAAGATTCCGGAACCAGTTTGTCTTTTCCTTCTTATCCGCTTTTTCTTCCGGGATGACATCCAGCAGGCCGACCAGTGTTTTGATATTGCTCTGTTCGTCGTTATCGACGAGGATATAGTGAATGCTTTTCGAGTGTTTTAATGACAGCTGCTCCAGATCTGTTTTGATGCATACCGCATTGATCCGTCTCGCACGTTCATATACCTCAGTGCTTTCTTCGGATTTCTGATCCAGATATGCGTCCGTAAAAATGATCAGCGGTCTCCGGTCGTCGTCGTTCTCTTCCTCGGGAAAGAGTTTCTGATAATTCTGAAATATGTCTTCCGCCAGTGTGACAGACTGTTCATTCAGTTCGGAAAACACGACCTTACGGCACCAGGGACTGATCCGAATCCTGAACTGCGGGAAAATACCGATCAGTATATCCAGCAGCACAGCACCTCCGGTGACCGGTGCCAGTATATTCAAAAGAGAAATGATTACAGCATAGGCAGTGCCCCAGACCGGACCGTACACTTCGGAGAACAGCTGTTTTCCCTTCACGATATAATCCGTATAGTTTTCATCCATGCTGAAACTCTGAAGGGCATGAACGACACTGTCCAGTATTCTTTCCAGCGGACTGAGGAGCACAAGCGGATCCGGGTCTGCCGCAGCCTCATTGACGCCGTACAGGTTTACTGCCGCACGGGAAATGAGGATCAGTAAAAAGAGAATCAGAAGCAGTATTACTTTCTTTTTCCAGACCGTTTTCTTTCTGAACGTGAAATAGAGCATCAGAAGACCAGTGCCCAGAATGCCCAGCCAGCCGAAAACCAGCAAATGAAATACAAGCGGCATATCCATTCCTCCGAAAATGTGCAGGATCCTTACTGAAAAAGATTATACCATACGAAAACTGCAGCACCTCCCGTCAGGAAGACGCTGCAGATGTATTTATTGTTTTCCGGATCCCAGTCTTCTTACCATACCGAAGCCGGCCGGATTTCTCGCTCCGAGACCGCAGTCCAGTATTATATTGTGGACCAGCGGCACGGTATCGATCGAACAGGTGAAATCATATGCGGTGTAGCGAAAACCCTTAAATGTGCACACACGCTTCCGGATCTGTTCCGGCCGGTAGAAATTGAAATATTCCTCCATCGGCGCACCGGTTAACTGCTCATATTTCCGGGCAATATTCATCCGGAGACGCTCACGGTAATCCGCGTCATCCGGAGAATAGTAGGTGTGGTATCCGTTCTCCCCGGTCGTATACATGGTTACCGGGGACAGTGTCTGATAGCGAACCGTTCCGCGGTATTCCCTGTTTTCTTCGGCGTGCATTTCCGTGACCGGTATAAAGTTTCCGAACAGTTCGATATGATGCGTCATTTCGATCATGGCATAGATCTGCTTCAGAAGACTGACGCTTGGTGAAGCGATCCACAGGGAAGCGTCTTTCGGAAAGGTGATGCCGGACGCATCCGAAGTACACGGTCCGAGGATCCGTGAAAAGGTAAACAGCTTGATCACTCCCTGACCGCCGTCATGCAGAAGTCTTCCCGTCTCAGGATCCATTGCGGAATAAATGAATGCCTGTATCCCGCGGCGGTAATCATACGGCAGATGTGTTCCGTTCATCTGTAATTTCAGACATATTCTCATATGGTTTCTCCAGACCGTTCCTGCGTCCGTTCTCTCATGAAATGTATTTCCGGAAGCCGGCAAAAGCAAAGATGGTCTTCTTTACCGTATTTCCCTGTTCATCGGTTTCCTCAATGACATTTCTTTCGGAACAGGCCGCATACGTATCGATGCCCGCTTCGTGCAGCTTTGCGGCGATCGCATACGTTAACGTGAACTCTCCCTGGCAGAGCACCGCAGCCGGTCTTTCCTGCAGGATCTTCTGCACGGTCTCATCTGCCAGTTTCTGTACATCTTCCGCTGTGGCGTACGGATCGACATTGGGGAACGCAACGTCCACAACTCTGCCCATTTCAGCAGCGGCGGAATACTGTTCTCTGCTCCATTTCTGAGAAGGATGATTGGTACAGTTTACAAACACAGGATCACCGTCATACTGACCGCCGGCGTCCTCTCCGCTGTCATGGATCCGGTGAAGGAAGCCGGTTTCCCGCATCAGTTCAGACAGCAGGTGATGTTCCTGCAGTACATCATTCTTCACATATTTCCTATACATATAGACCTGCTGTCTGTGGGACAGTGCTTCCATTTCCTCTTTTGTAAACAGAATCGTGTCCGGGTGATCCGGATCCGCAACATCACCGGAAATATAGGGAAGTGTATCGTCCAGCGAAATAAAGATGATCGGTTTCTGCATGGCAATCGCTTTCCGCAGTTCTTTCAGACACTGGGGTGAACTGAAATAATCCCGGGAAAGAAGAGCGATGAAAACCGTACAGCCTTCATTTTTCCGTTCCAGTGTTTCTGCCCAGTCATCGTACAGATGAATGCCGTCGTCGTACCAGTACAGCAGCTCTGCTTTTTTCAGCATCGCCAGTATCATATAGCGTTCTTTTTCCGCATCGGAAGAACGATAACTGACGAAAGCATACGGCTTCCCGCTTTCATCCGGTGCGATCACGTCCAGGAAATACTGGCCGTAGTTCATATAGGCTTTGAAGACCGGCAGAGTGAATAAACGATAAAACTTCGTCAGATCCTTGATGATCTGACAGGACGCAACTGCGTTGAAACGGACGGTATATACTCCGTCAACTTCGATGATCTTCTGCCCGTCTGCGATTTTCGGCACACCGTCGATCGCCGTAGCGGAAAGGACCTGCATCAGTGAGAACATTGCCATTGAGATCTCCCGGAAACCGCCGTGTGTATCCAGCCACAGTTTCCAGTCTCCCTGTTCATCCATGCAGTTCTGATACAGTGACCGTATATGATCCAGTACTTCCTGAATTCCGTTTTCCGGATGTTCGATGTCCAGCGGCACATCAATAAATACCGGCGGAACATCCCCGGACAGGCCGAAAGAAGTTACTCTTCTTCGAAAGAACTCCACAGCCGATAACTTTTCTCCCGGCTCCAGATCGATCTTCTCCGGACAGAGTGTATTGAACTTCTGAAAGTCATGATCCAGTTTTTTCGTTGTTTCCGGTGTCTCAAGAATAATATAATGCGTGATCTCTGTATCATAATGATCCGCAATAAAGCGGGGAATGACTTCCAGCTGACCGATGCCTCTATACTCTTTCTCTGTTTCGGATCCGTACCGGTATATGTTTTCGGATACTGCTTCTTCTCCGTTCTTTCTGCGGACGATCGGATCCCGCAGGTCACTCATTGCCAGAACCAGAACATGATACGCTTTCATTGCATTCTCTACGATTCCTTTCCGTACCTGCTCAGAAGTCTTGAAATGGCTTCTTCTTCATCGATCGGCGGCGCAGTGATCTCTCCGTCTTTAACGGTTTCGATGCAATAGTACTTTTCATAACGTCTGCGGACGTCTGCTGTACAGCGTTCCGGAGGATCTGCCCGGCGGATACTGCAGGTAAGTCCTTCCTGCACCAGGTCTTTGACACTCTGGAAGGAACCGTCATACCGGATCGAGAAACTGTTTCTCAGTTTTTTCCATGTGCCTGCTTCATCCGGGGACTGCAGCGTCTCGGTCGCGTGATTGGTATGATTCCGCACCATCTTGACGATCAGATAATACAGAAGAATATCTTTCAGGTATTCCCGGTTTTCCAGAAGTTCGACGGTCTCTTTCTGCACAGCTGTCATTTCTGTTTTCTCTGCCAGCAGTTCTGCCGCATATTCCTTTTTCCGATAATTATTCCTGTTGTCATTCGATTTATCACGCTGGGGGATCTTCCTGAATGCCTCTTGATCATCAAACAGAAGATAATGACAGCCTTCTTTCCCGTTATTCAGGATCGTATTATAAGTACTTTCCACAGGGATCGGTATGGAAGTGGATCTGCCGTAATACTGCAGAGTTACTCCGGCCGGCGTTTTCTGTTCCCTTACCGTATTCAGAAGACGCTGGTAAGCTCTTCGGAAAGCGACCGGACGATCGGTATTTACGATGTTCTCCAGCCGCTCTTCCAGTGTCCTGCTGTCATCCCAGGTCTCACCGGTCCGCTTCATATCTTCCGCTAAAAGCCGTGTCTGCGGCATGTCCGCGATCACATCGTATACATCATAGAACAGGGACGCAGCCTTGCCTGCCAGCGCTGGATCGGACGGATCATAGTCGGATAAAACATGCGGGATATACTCTTTCTGATAATAGTAGATCGGCAGTTTCTCCACATACAGCGTCAGTGCCTGCTGCAGCAGATCGTGATCCAGGCACCACTGGATCAGTACCGGATAATTCAATCCGCGTTTTCCGTTTATCTCTGTAATCAGATCATCCAGATACATTTTTCTGCGGATCATCGGGATGAGGCTCTGGAACAGTGCTGTGTAGTAATTCAGGTCATCTTCCGCAGATTCAAAAGTATTCAGTGCATCCGCAAGACGGATCACAGACTTATCCAGTTTGCTTAATGAGCACAGACGGATGTTGTTCGAAAAGTCAGTGATCGCCTTTGTGACCTTCTGTATGTCCGCACTGGCTTCGTGTTCCTGATAAAAATCATTCAGTTTCGAAGCACTGCCGGTCGTGACAAACTGATCGACGCTGTTCACAAGTTCGAACATATCGTACATGAAGTGGATCTCATGCAGGACCTTTCCGTACGGATCACTGAACAGGATCATGCGGCAGCGGATATTCTGAAATTCCATATACCGGATGATGGAGGTCATTAACAGACAGATATCACGATACCCGCCGGTATAGTCAATATAAATATCCGAGTCACTGCCGGTACGGCTGTGGATCATGTTGAAGATCCGGTAAGCGATCTGTCTTTTATGCAGCGTACCATTCTCAAAGTCCTGATACGGAATCTCATAGATCGTCGGCACATCCTGGTAGCCCAGTCTTATGCCGGCAGCCAGTACAGTTTCTTCGAAGATCTGAATGGATGTTTTCCCATTCAGTACGATGTCGCTCTTGGCTTCTTTCGTAGTAATGCAGAAGATACTGCCGATCTCGGTACCGTTCTCTTTTGCCTTTTTCATCAGACATTCGACCGGTGCGTCATTTGTCTGAACACCGTTAAATACCTCTCCGGTCGGCGGAAAGGTATATACGGCAGAAGGCAGGTCTCTTGCCTTGCTCAGAAACAATAAAAGGGATGCGTTTGCTCTTGTCATATGCAGTGCCTATTTTTTCATCCAGGTCATTTTCCCGGCTTTTTTGTCCACGTAGTAGACGTCGTCAAAGATCTCTTTTGCTTTTGCTATATCCGTGTTGTTCATTTTGAAGCCGAAAGCCGCGATCCCATTTGTTTCGCTGTCCTGCTTCATGACAGCTTCTTCGATCCTTTTGCCCTTTTCGCCTTCTTCTATATGGCAGCGGGCTCCGATCCTGCTCTTCAGAGAGTCTTTCAGATTAGCCGGCAATGCATCTGTACCGTAATAAATAACGCGCATGGAGCGGTCAAGACCGGCGATCTCCGCTTTTTTCTGTTCTTCCTTCGCCGCCTTTTCCAGTCTCTTTCGTTCTTCCTTCTCAGCTGCTCTCTGCCGTTCCTCTTCCCTGCGGGCTTCTTCCCGTTTTCTGGCAGCGGCGCGCTGTTCGGATTCTTCTTTCTGCTCTATAACGTCCGCAAGTGTTTCCAGCGGTGCCAGGGACCTATAGCCTCTCAGATTCATATACATCGAATTGCCGCCCTGCCGGTAATCCTCCAGATCATCGTACCGGGCGTATTTGCCATAGAGTGCAGGTGTACTGAAATCCTCGTATCTGCGTCCTTCTGAAACGATGGTCTCACGGAAAGCTTTCTTCAGACGTACGATCTGATCTGTCAGTTCTTTTTCCGCATTCAGTTCCGGTGAGCCGAATCTTTTTTCAGGATCCAGCTGAAAGAGACGGATGTTCTTCAGCGTCACTGTACCAAAGCCGTACGGCTTGCCTTTTCCCAGCATGAAGGTCTCTTTTTCGTCGGTATCGCTGTACCGCAGGGACAGCAGAAGCAGACCCAGTTCATCTTCGGAAAGATTCTCAAAGCAGATCTTTCCCTTGAATACGCTGTGAGGCGGCAATACATAAAACTTTGAAACCAGGCTTGCATTGATATCCGGCTGGGTTTCTTTCCGTTTCCAGTAGAATTTATACCCGTTCAGACGCATTCCCGCGGAATTGTACATGGCAAGTTTCGGCGCACCGTTTGTAAACGCAGACTGATCCAGATACATCTGAACAGCCGTCGCTTTCGGAGAAAGCAGTACTCGCTCTTCAAGCGATTCCCTGCCGGACGGAGCGTAACATACCGCATTCTGGAAAGACAGTCTGCTGCGGTAACTTCCGTCACTGCCGGTCATGCCGTACATAGCCTTGACATAGTCGATCGACTGCCGGCGGTAATTCTTTGGAATACCGTCATGAACCGTATTCCGGTAAAAGATGCGGAAATGTCTGGTCGGTCCGAATCCTACCAGCCGGCTGCCGTCTGTCTTATAGAAGAAGATCTTCTCTTCCCCTCTTCTCGGCAGGGCATAAAAGAAACCGTTATTCTTCAGCTTTCTGTTCTGGATACAGTTTGCATCATAATCTGCATTGTAGGCATTCGCATACTCTCTGGGAATATAAACAGGCTTTCCTTCGGCAGGCGCTTTGGAAACGAGATAGTGGTGCTGTTTTCCGCTGATATGTTCAGAGTTCAGGAAATAGCCCTTCAGACTGCCGCTGCCGAAATGACAAGGCTTATTATCCACGATATCAAACGTTACCGGAGTCTTTTCCCGGTATGGTCTGTATCTGTCTTCTTTCAGATCATCCAGATAATCAAAATAATCCTCTTTGCGCTCTTGTTCTTTTTTTCTGCGAATGACAGTACTGTACATATAGTGCAGAGGATCGGAAAGGATATTTCTGGGAATATCCGCCTCATGCACAGAGAAATACGTTTCCTTTGTACCTTTGAACTCTTTCACAGGCTGTATTTCATAATGTTCACCGGAGCTGTCCTGAACGAGACGGATCAAACCGACTTTTACGCCGTCTTTTGTTTCTTTCAGGTATTCATCCTTTCGCGCGTCAGTATTATTCGTGGCGAAAGAACGGTACATCAGATGGGAATCTTCAATATTATCCGACGGGTCGGAAAAACTGAGGATCTCACTGTGATTCCTTGTAAATCCGCGCATCGTGCTTCCGGGAATCGCATATCTTCCGCGTCCGTCCTTAAAAAACGGTACCGGATCGTCTTTATCTCTGGTTTTACTGCCGGCGCCGACAGCGATCGGCGTCAGGTTTTCAACTTCGTACGAAATATAACCGCTGATCCGTTCGGGAGAGATCGTATCAAACCCGGGAAGATCTTCTCTGGACGCATACGGATCTTTTACCGCCGGATCCTTTTCGAATGGAAGGAATGTATATGGTCCATAGCTGCTCATTTTTCACCTCCAAGATCCGCGCCGCAAAGAACGGTCGTTCCAAAATACGCCAGTCCGTCTTCGTCATGCGTAATAAAGCGACGCAGAACAATGCTTTTCCCAAAGCGTTTTCTCAGCTTCTGTTCTTCTTCGGTATACAGAGTATCGGTATCTTCTGTAATTGTGCAGATGCACTTCAGTTCCTCTTCATACCGGAACAGATGCAGTTCTTTCTGCTTTGTGAATATACGTGCTTCAAGTATTTCATCCGGATCTGGGAAAATGACTGCTTCGACCGGCTTCAGCACCACAGAACCGACCGACATGATCCATGCGTACTGATATCCCTCCTGAGAGAGGTATTCCGTATTGAGTGCATCTTCGATCTTAACTGACACCTGTTTCATTTTATTTGCCTCCCCGGAGGATATTAATATCCTGTTCCAGTTCTTCCTTCAGACCGTTTGGAATGTCGATACTGACCTGGTCTTCATTGTATTTGAATGTGCAGACCTGTTCGCCGACGGAAAGCTTCGTTCCGCGCAGCCGTCCGTAACCGACGTTATTTCCGCTTCCGATGGAAAGGTAGCCTGCGCCAAGGTCCCGTAATGCCAGATAAACAAGGATGCGGGCGATCCTCTGCAGTTCCGGTTCCATATACGGATCGATCCGGACAGCGATGGATATCGTCTTTCCTTCTTTTGTGGACAGTACTTCCTCCATGATCAGACCGCCGTTGATGCCGGAACCCTTCAGACGGTCGATCTTATTGCGGGTATAGATTCTTTTACAGGCAGATGTAATATCAACATCGCTCACAAAAACATGTCCTTTTGTCGGCGTCCCCTGCGGATCACTTCCAAAGATCGATGCCAGCAGAGACGGCTCCCATCCGTAGTATTTCAGGATCCGGTCTGCCTGTGCTTTCATGAGTCCCTTGATCGTCGTGCCCGGAATGTACGCCTGTTCTTTGCCGTTCACGATCCGTACGATATTCATACTGTTGATGCCGCGGTGCTTCTCACCGTCTTTGACCAGAAGTCCGTTTGGTATTTCCGCTTCCAGTACAAATGTATTGTTCAGGGACGGGGATGCTGAGACAGGAGTATAGGAACTGCCTTTCCATTTCGGATCATCTGCCAGATATGTTTCCAGATCCTCTGCTTTCTGCAGATCCAGGATCCGGTATTCCGCGGAATCCACTTTGAAGCAGCCGGCGCCGTTTGAACGGTTTGCGCCGAAAGCAATGCCTCCTGCTTCGATCCCGTCAGCGATCTTACAGAACAGGTTTTTGAACTCTTCCCGGGACCTGCAGTAGACTTTCATCTCGATGCAGGTCTTCGTTCCTTCCGCAAGATAGTATCTTGTATAGAGTTTTCCCTTTTTGGCAGTACCGTATTTCCGGTCGATCTCAATACCGTTTCTTGTTTCAAGACCGGAATACTGATTCAGGACTGCGTCATATACATATGCCCTGCCGATATGATCCTGGTCGCCGAAGAAACTATTCGCGGCTGTTTTATTCTCTGATTCCAGATAATGCCGGATACATCCCACAAGACCGGAAGCCGGAATGATGAACTGCCTGTCGCCGTTTACTGCCAGTTCAAAATTCTCTTCGGAATCACCGCCGATATGAAGGATACTGACGGAAGTCATATGAATTCTTCCATAAAAGACGAATGGGTACATCATGCCTTTTTCCCTCCTTCTTTCCGGAGAAGTGTATACAGGATATCGGATAAATAGACTGCTTTCTTACGGAATTCCGACAGTGTATTATCTTCTTTTTTCGAATCCTGCCACAGAGGCAGTGAAGCGATTCCGGAATCCCACTGACTGTAGCGGTCTTTGTCAGAGCAGACACTGGTGATCAGCTGCTGAAGTGAATAGTTCTGATATGCAATATTGAAGACCGGCTGTGTGTAAGTCTGTTCAACATTTTTATTCTTAAACCGTTCCTCATTATCCTCCATTTTCAGGGAACGCATGTAAGTATTCAGGATCCGAATTCCCTGTCGGTCATCACTGCAGAGCAGTGCTTTTTCCAATGCGGAATACAGACCGCTGATCTGCGTCCGGCTCACTGTTCTGGCAAGTTTCGGAGAATGTTCCATGCAGTCCATGGCTGCGGTATTGATCCGGGTCAGGATCCTGCGCCGGTTGACACGCTGCTGAATGAGATGGTACAGCGCTTCCTCTTCTGCCGTCATCGGTTCTCTCTTTGTGACTGTTTTTCCGGCTTCATATACTGCGCACATGTTCTGTGAGAAGTCCGCATTGATCAGAATTCGTCCGAATCCCTCTTCTTTACGCATTCCTACGCCGCGTTCTTCCAGCTTCCGGGCTGCGTCCGCACTGACCTCTCCCTCACAGGAATAGAGATAATGCGTGCCCGGGGAAACCGTACTCTGCAGGACCTGCCCTGCTTTCCATGTATGATTGAACGAAGTAACGATCTCGGAAGATACCGATGCCTGTTCCAGACGCACATTTCGTACGCCCAGCATTTCTTCCAGATACCCGGTATCGATCTCTCCTGCCGGGCTGCCGGACGGATCCAGAAGCGCCAGCCGTGATAAGGCATATACGGTAAACGTGTTTTTCTGCGGCTTCCGTTTGATTCCGTACTGTTCCAGCATACGGTCATACGAACAGACTTCGCCGCATTGGATATGACAGCGTCCATATCCGCTGCCTTTCGAGCCGCCGACATAGAGGACGCAGTTATCCAGCACTTTCATCCACCGGTCTTTGATCATGTCATTCTCACACTGTATATAACCGGTAAAGATCTGGTCCCGGTCAATTGCTTCATAGCGGAACATCGTTTTCTCTTCGGTCCCGATATGCAGATTTGCGCATTTCCGTACCGGTATAACAGTGAATTCATTTCCATTCAGAAGGCAGAAACCGCCGGCTCCCTGCCTCTGTTCGCCTTCCGCAGGAATATCACGGATACAGGAATGTACCGGGAAACGGTCTGCTTTCTTCTTCTCTGCCTCACGTTTTCTGTGCTTATCCACATAGTAGACATTTGGAACAGGAATCAGATCTCTTCCCTCCGCGTGGAGATACGCATCCGTAAAGCGTGTACCGGTAAATAATTCCTTCCGTACAGCCGCATCTTTACTGAGATCATCCGTACGTTCCGGATAGTACTCCCGGATATATTGGCCTATAAGCGCACCACGGACCGAGGAACCGGCGATGTACGGCATCGCTGCTGTTCCTTCCTGATTTCCGGCCATTCCCATGCGCACCGGTTCATTCAGACTGAGCTGATAACGGATATATAACGTCATACGTTCTGTTCCTCCCCGGCTGACTTCAGACGGCAGCGCACATGTCCCATTCCTTTTGATTTATGTGTTCCGATATGCTGGATGGCACGCACAGACATATCCAGCAGTGTCTCTGCTCTGTTGATTTCTTCTTCCATCATTCCATCTGTATCGAAATACAGCGTCGAATATAACGTGAGCCCTTTCTGCAGGATCCGTTCTCTGCGTAAGGAATGTGCTTTTACGATACCTGTTTTCCGTTCGATGCTGGTATACGAAGCGGTCAGCGTCAGTGCGTTGATAATATCGTTCGCTGTCACGATCGTATTTTCTTTTTTGTGCGCACGTGCATCCTGCTCAGCTGTATCGATCGCATTCTGTATCGCTGAGCGGATCCCTCTGCCCAGCGTGACATCGGTAAATTTCAGACGTCCCTGTTTCTTTTCAGCCTCCTTATCAGAGGAACCAAGCAGTTCACGGACCGGATAGTCTTTCATATCTGCGGCATACGCTGTGATCATCTCCATCTGTTCCCGGAGATGTCCTTTCAGTGTTTTTGCGTTCATATAGGGTATTCCATAGGAATCGTAACGAATATCACTGTCGATCGTACCCGGAACAGATTCACCGCTTCCGGGCATTGTATCTGACAGTAATTCTATGGAGATCTGATATTCTCTCATTTCCGTATATCCTCCACGCCGTAATAGATATCCATCGTTTCAATTGCGTCGAATGCAAGTCCTCTTTCGTATTTGCCGAGGATCTTCGTCATTCTCTTCTCATTCAGATATGCCCGCATTGCCTGTTCACCACTGGTCAATGCATCTCTGTACTCTTTCAGTATTCCTCTGCCGACATCTGCTTTTTTCAGATAGCGAATACACGCTTTGAGCTGTTCCAGCGTATGCGCCTCATTCTTCTGCTTTTCGTTAAATGTACTGGGGAATTCGATGAAGTACGGCTTTGCGGTCATCCGGGAAGAATCGTATTTCGTCTTCCGAATCTCTGACAGAGATCCTTCGATCTCTCCCTGCACGATATGGAAGTCCATAACGCACGTATCTGAAGCGTCATCGTCCGGCAGCTGTTTCTTTGCGTTCGAAGCAAGTTCTTCCGCCAGTTCATGTGCCCGGAAGAACGGATAGTGTCCCGAAATCAGCGTGATGCCTGCACAGGCGCGCATTTCAAACCGGAAGCCCGGTATCTGCGCAAGTTCCCGGTCACCGATCGTTTTTATGTTGTTCAGCAGGATCTCTGTATACAGCAGAGCAATTCTTCCGTCGGTCACGATGCAGATATCGTCGCCGGCCGCGATCAGAGGCCGGAACGGAAGTATCACTTTTCCGTCTTTCTTATTCTTTGTCAGTTTCTTGTTTTCATACATTTCATCCAGCCGTGATGCAATTTCTGTATTGGTCGCCCTGACGGCAAGACGGTAGACCCGTTCAATGGTTTCACTCAGATTTCTGTATGCTTTTTTATACTCACAGTTCAATGCATATATGTCATCTGCCGCAGACGCCTTTTCATATCTCTTTTCATATGCATTTCGGAAATGCGTAAACTTCTTGTCCATCCGGTTTCCGTCCAGAGCAATAACACCGATATAACTCTTGGTGTGCTTCGTTCCGCCAAGATCTTCAAATTCCATGGCAAACTCGTATTTTTCATCTTCCGGAAGAAGATCCGCATACGCTGCTTTCTGGCGTTTGCTACGGGCGGCCTTTTCTTTCGCAAATTCTTCCGCAGACAACCCGTCTGTCCCGACAATGACCGGTTTATTTGTGTTCTCACTCAGCTGTGTGATGCCCATACTCTGGATGACAAAACTGCTTTTCCGGATGCTCTTCTTTTTCTCAAGATTGGAATACAGTTTGTTTACTGCATCCAGCACTCTTTCTTTCTCTGCTTCGTATTTCTGCAAAGCCATAAAGACTTCCACACCCGGATACTGTTCAATTGCCTCTTCGCTGACACATGAAATGAACTCTTTTGCCCGCTCTTCCGAGTCAAATTCATAAACGGACTTACCGCCGCCAACGAAGAAAACTTCTTCGTCCGTACAGTGTTTTCTGGGAATCATCTCCGTTATTTCACGGATGATGATCGATGCCCCAATATTCTGTGACAGCTTATTCGAAGAAAAAATAAACCGCTGTTTCTGAGACACCTCAATGATTGCGAGATACCTGTCCATTTGTTACTCCCCCGTTTCCCGATTATTCTGTTTTTTCATTATTCTGTACTGCTCTGTTTCTCAATAATTTTCAATGTAATACGTTGTGATGTAATGAATGAAACCATGACACTTGGTGGTATTCTTATAAACAATAATAAGTATAACATTGAATAGGCTTTATCACATAAAGGGCGGAGATATTATCATATCTATGTGCTTTTTCGCAGTTTCGTTCTGTCCATATCGGCGAATAAACGCCAACATGTCAGAATACTCTGCATACAGGTTTTGATATTCAAGCAGTTCCCTTTCCGGCGTACATAACCACCCTTTATTTGAATACTATTACTGAGCCATGTATCTTAACATCAAGGAATATCTGCAGTTCTGTCTATGGTATCTAATGATTTTTATCGTAACTCTTTATGTTATACTGTTCTTAAAGGTAAGCTTTTTACCTTAGTCCACGCTTTCCTATAAGGAATTGAAACCAGCCCTCGCCGAGGACCTCACGCTCGTCTTCGTAGATGGTGTATTCGTGTCCACGCTTTCCTATAAGGAATTGAAACCTCTTGTTTGGGCCCAAAGCGTAGTAGTGGACTCTCACCACTTCCAGTCCACGCTTTCCTATAAGGAATTGAAACAGGTTGCTGAACATACTTATAATCAGTACAATCACTAGGATTAGTCCACGCTTTCCTATAAGGAATTGAATACCTTAAGGTACAGTATTCTTCTATGCAGGAAATACTCTTTTATCTTTGAGACAAAGAAAAACCTTCTGTATCCTCATCATTGACAGATCAGTAATGATGAAATACAGAAGGTTTTCTTTTTAGATACTAAACTGACTTTTTGAGCTTATATCTGTTCCAGATAAATGCTGCGGTCTTCCAGGCTGCCCAGGCTGCGATAATACCGATGCACCAGTTCTTGTATGTTTCAATGGCACGGTCAGAAGGATTCTTAAAGCGGTCCCAGAGTTCCGGATCAACATCTTCTTTCTTGCAGTCACGTGCATATCTGTATGCGGAGATAATGAACGGCTGACCGCTGTCAGTGCGGTAAGCTTCTTCCAGTTCCATGACCATGCCGACCCACGGCTTGCATTCCTTCTGATCGACCTGCAGGACTGCTGTCTCAAACTGGGTAATCGGGGCATGATTGGCATAATAGAAATTTACATCCAGATAGCCGTCAGAACGCTCTTTGATAAGATCTTTCCGTTCCGCGATCTCACGATTGAGAACGACCCGGTAATACTTGGAATTCGTTACGGGAACCCAGTATCCCTTCGCTTCCTGTGCGTAGACTTCCTCCACTTTGTTGAGGTCGGAACGTTTATCACTGTAGACATATTTCATACCGCTGAAATACATCTGTTCATCCGGGTAATTATCACGGGCGATCGATACATCGTATTCACACAGTGCGCGGAGATCCTTGCCGGTCATATAGACCTGCAGAAGCGAAACACCGGGATCGCCGTCATAGCCGCGGCCGGATGCAATTGTTTCCATGATCTCACGGATCGTAATATTGCCCTCCGGAAGCGCATCGCCGACATTTGCCTTGTCCGTGATTCCGATTGCGAACGAATAGTTGTCGGATACATAGTTCAGGGCACGTACATAGGAATCCGTAATGATATCTGCCGTATTGTTATTGCCGAACTCGGTATAATTCTCACGGATGTCCTGGAACTTAATGGCATTAACGGCAACAACCGAGGCATTACCGTAACCGGAGCCTTTCAGGTAATCGTCATTCATATTGTTCCAGTATTCCACTGCCTTATTTGAGACTGCAGGGATATATCCGGAATCTTTGGTAACCGGATCCAGCTTATAGCTGACTGCTTCTTTGGTATTTACATCGATATCCAGAACACCCAGATACCAGCCGTTGAATCCGGCGGATACAACAAGCGTGTCACCGGCTTTGACCGGTTCTTCCGTCTTTGCATAGTGATTGGAACAAACCAGTACATCGATGCCGGATACTTTGGATGCGATCTGTGAAGCAGGATCTGCGCCGTGATCCAGACAGATGATGACCTGGGCGCCTTCCTTCTTCAGTGCTTCGACCGTCTCACGGGCAGCGTGCTCCGCATCACCTACGGAAACATTGCCGTCACTGCGGAGTGTCTGTCCTTCCGCTTCATCCATAATGCCGAAGATACCGATCTTAATGCCGCCCTTTTCCACGATCGTATAGCTGCTGATAAGGCCGTCGTTTACCGCGGCGCCGTACAGCTGGCCGGCTTCTGTTTCTTCCGCAGTGATATTTGCCATGACGATCTGCGGCGTTTTTTCGGCCGCCCGCAGCATGTATGTCATTGCCTGTACACCGGACAGGAATTCCTGTCTGCCAAGGGTGCATGCGTCATATCCCATAAGACCAAGCAGAGTAAGATCCGGTGCCTTCTCAGTATTCAGGAAGTCAAAGCCCTGACCGTTGGAGAAGTTTCCGGCGTCGACCAGTACACTGTTATCTGTTCTGTTGTTGGCAATGACCTTGGCCAGGAAGGCATAGCCGCCCGCAGCCACGGTCTCACGCGTTACTTTTCCCTCCGCATCCACAGATGCGATCACAGAACCGGAATTGAGTATATGGTCGTTCAGATCACTGGTAAACAGGATCCGGACAGTCTCTCCTTCTGCCTGTACTTTATGTATATTACCGCTGCCCGCAAGCACTGTAAGACAGGCGAACAGAGCGAGTATTCTTTTTATCCCCTTCTTCATACGCATACCTCTCGTACGTTCATTAGCGATTATATCATGACGCACATGAAAACGGGCAGAAAGTCCTGCCCGCTTATACGATGATACCGGATTTCTTTGCTCTCTGCGCCAGTCTGCGGGAAAGCATGCTGTACAGCATCTCCCACACCGGCGCAGGCATATGCATCGGACGGACTGTCAGATGACAGCGGTCGTACTGTGATGCGTCCTCGGTCATGCGGCGTTCCTTGTACTGTTCATACAGCGGTGTGCCCGGTTCCGGAGTCAGAATGGATATATCCGCGTATTTCAGATCATGATCCGTGATATACCGAAGCAGGTCACGGAAGTCCATTGCACGGTAATCCGGTCCGACGATAAATGAGGCTGCCAGCCGGATGCCGGCATCTTTACACACACGTATGCACTCTTCATTTACACCGGCAGTAAATCCTTTGCCATATGCCGCAAGCATACTGTCACTGATATATTCCAGTCCGCTAAGGATATATGCAAAGCCGGCTTCTTTCATTTCCCGGATCAGTTCCGCATGAGACGCAATGAAGTCCGGGCGGCCGTGACAGATATACTGTTTGTGCAGACCTGCTTCTTTTACTGCCGCAAGGAATTCCCGCACCCGTTCTTCATCCGTCATAAAATCATCATCGGTGATATAGATATTGTCTGTCTGCAGGGA
The DNA here is from genome assembly GCA_017510405.1 of Solobacterium sp. Classification (GTDB taxonomy): domain Bacteria; phylum Bacillota_I; class Bacilli_A; order Erysipelotrichales; family Erysipelotrichaceae; genus Bulleidia. The sequence goes on along the minus strand of JAFWNG010000040.1, from coordinate 107,332 downwards.
GACGATCTCCTGTACGATATCCACGATGTCTCTTCGGGATACGATGCCTTTGTTGAGATACGGCACAGAGCAGAAAGTACAGCGATGCGGACAGCCGAAAGCCGTGCGCACAGACGCGGTATGCGCAAGTCCGAGAAAACGATAACGGTCTCTGTTCGCATCGAAGACGGTTCTGTCCGCATGCGGCAGTTTCCGGATATCATACGGCTTTGCGGGAATCTGCTGCCAGACGCCGTCTACTTTGTGACAGATGCCGTTGGGCTGCCACCGGCCGGTACTTCCGCCAAGCACATAGATCAGGGATACCGGGTCATATCCGTTCAGAATATAGTCGACGCCATCCTGATACATACGCCGGTAAGCAAGCTGTGCGTGTTCACCGGCAATGACCGTCACGATCGACGGATCCTGTTTCTTCGCCTTCACACAGCACTCCAGCATGGCTGTCTCCTGGCACAGTTTTCCAAAAACCACGACAAAAGCAGGATCCTTCTGCTGAAGTTCCTCTTCGATAGTTTCTGTGCTGAACTGCCCGTCATAATACGATACGGAATATCCGTACTGTTTCAGTACCGCCATCCAGACCTCTGCATCAGTGCATTCGGTCTCAGACTGACGGAAGATACTGTATTTTGACTGGGGCATAGCCGGAGTGATAAGAAGTACTTTCTGGTTCATGGCGTTTTCCTGTCTGTTCACCATCCCGGTCATACGAGTCATTCATCACCGGAACAGCTGTACCAGACTTACATCAAAAATATTAGCATATACGGTCTTCTTCTCAAAATTCGGTTCATGCGCCGGGTGACCGCCTTGAATGTGCAGGTATTTATTAATATAATTCGGTTATCTGAAGATCCATACATGCAGTCCAGATCAAGGGGGACAGGACATGAAGTATAATTCCGATCATCTTCTTTGTTCTTTTCCCTCTGGAAATGAAAGGAAAAGAGTATGAAAAAGAATTTGTTAATGCTGTGCGCTCTGTTCATGGCCTTTTCATCTGTTTCGGTTCCCGTAAAAGCGGAAGAAGAAATAGAAACGGAAAAACCGGTAGAAGAAGTACAGGAAGTTGAAGAGCAAGAGCAAAAAGAAACAGAGGAAGAGGTACAGGTTACATCCGAAGCGTTGAACATGGCGGTTTTTGTATAACTTTTTTTTTCTTATAATTGAGGCGTATAAGGAGAAAAGATATGCGTCCGGATGATGAAAAAGCGAAAGAGATGAGAGAGCAGTTAATGGATTATTACGGAACCGCAATGGCTTCCGGCATGCCGATGGCTGTGATAGAGCTTGCAAAAATAGAGAATATGAGTGATGACGAGATACTGGAGTTATTAGAGTCGGAGTAAGGAATACAGAAAGGATTAATTGACGGATTCAAGGGCACATATTTGAGACTATTTGATAGACAAGGCTCAGTAGATTCAATTGAACAAAAAGAAGAATGGTTTCATCAGAGGAAAGGGAAATATTCAATCAATCAAGACAAATTATTAAATATCCCGGGATCTCCTATTGCCTATTGGGTTGAAGAAAAGGTAATAGATTCATTTAAACTAAATAAAATATGTGATTATGCTGTCGCAGTTAAAGGCCTGGATGTAACGCCAATTATGCCAAAGGAACTGTTGTGACACTTGTTCACCAAAGTATATAATTTTCGGTATAGAGACCGATTTTGAAGGGGAGAATATAATTCATGGAATATAGGAAAAAATGTAATGTCTGCGGCAAGATTTTTTGCTATACAGACCAGGACATCAAGGATAACAAGGTCAATAGTGTTTCAAACATCTTTTTGGGAATAGGGCAGATTGCGGCTGCATTAGGCGGCAATGTTTATGAGATGGCCGCAACGAACAATATTGCCAAAAACACAGAAAAAGAAATAAAGGATTTTGATCACTGCCCCAATTGTAAATCGGCTGATTTGACAACACTCACTTATGAACAATATGTCGAAGAAATGAAGAAAGCGAATCAGCCTGCTGTTATACAGCCTGTTATTCAGAAATCTATTTCTATTAATTCAAATGCATCAGAAGAAGCGCTGATCGTTCGTATTGAAAACTTCATTGAAGAAAGTGACTGGGAAACAGCTCAGGCATATTCAGATCATGTTTTGGATATGAATCCAAAGAACGGGTATGTATATTATCTTCGCACTCTTATAAACAGCAAATGCAGGAATGATGAAGAACTGATTGCAAAGAGGATCCATATTACTGATGATCCTAATTACCGGTATATCGAAAAATATGCAGATCCTGAATTGAAAGATCGTGTTCAAAACATTGAAAACAGTATCCGGAACAACATTGAAGCTGAAAAAAGACTTGAAGAACAAAGAAAAGATAATGAAACTGCATTAAGATTTGAACAAAAGATTCTAAGTGTCAATGATATATCAAAACTTGAATGGACTATCGCAGAGATAAAGCAATTTGAAATTCAGAAGAACAGAGATCTTTCAGCTTTGATCGAGAGAGCAAACAATAAGATAGCATCATTAACTGCAAACCTGCGAAAAGCAGCCGAAAAAGCAAATGATGATCTGCTGAGGGCAATAGATACAGATGATATCGACTTAATCAAGTCTGCAGCAAACAAACTTCAAGACCAGAAAAAATACGGCGATTATGATGCCAGCCTGCAAAAAGCAGAAAAACGTGTTCAACAGCTTCTTCAAGCCAAGAAGGATGAAGAAGAGTTCAAAAAGAAAAAGACCAGAAGAACAATCACAGCAGTTCTTGCCACTGTCTCTGTTATTGTTATCAGTGTTTTAATTATAGTTAAAGTAATAATTCCAAGAATTGAAGAAAACAAAAGAATTGAAGAAAACAAAAGAATTGAAGAAAACAAAAGAATTGAAGAAAACAAAAGAATTGAAGAAGAAAGAATTAGGAATGAAGAAATGGAGAAGAGAGCTGAAGTACGAATACAGACTCTTCACAATCCGGAAGTAGGAGATATCGTTTTATTCGGTGAATATGAACAGGATGGAGATCTCACTAATGGATCGGAAGATATTGAATGGGTGGTTCTCGCCAAAGAAAACTCAAGAGTTTTAGTTATTAGTAAATCTGTTTTAAAACTTGAACAATATGACAATATAAAGACATCTGCCCATTTAATAACATGGCAAAACAGCATTCTTCGTACTTGGTTAAACTCTGATTTTTTATCAGAATCATTCTCAGATAAAGAACATAATATGATTCAAAATGTTAATGTAAAAGCTACTGGAAATCCTTCCTATGCTACTAATCCAGGCAATGATACGGAAGACAGAATTTTCCTCCTAAGTATCACAGAAGCAAATACATACATGCCAAATGAAGGAAGCAGGGAATGTCAGTATTCCTGGTGGTTGAGAACACCTGGTGCCGGTTCTTCAAGTTTTGCATATATTGATACAGATGGTTCAATTATCTTGCATGGTCAAAGTGGCAGAGATGTTTGTGGTGTTCGTCCTGCCATGTGGATCGATATTTCTCAATAGTTTTTCTGGGAACTTAGTTTTTCTGGGAACTCCATCATCGGAGTTGCTTTTTTAACACGGTAGGTAATACCAAAACGCCAAATAACGTGGACCTGGAAACCCTGGTATAGTTTTTGGAGAACTTAGGGAGGAATGGGGTCAGGTCATTACGGAAGTTCGAGATACCGCCGGACTACTTCGGAAGCCCCCTCAACGCGAAAGCACAGGTGGGGGAAGATTAACGACTTTGTACGAGAGAAGACTGTTATAGGAAAAAACGTTCGATAGAGAATCCCGATACTGATTGTTATAATAGAAAACGCTATGTTCATGAAATGTGTTGATGTAACTGATTTACATCAGTCATAAACTCGTAATATGCCTCATCCAGATCAATGGGCATTGGAATATGACAGATATCATCTGTCGTCCAGTTGACACTGTTCTTCATGATATTCATGTAGATCTCTGTATTCATCTTTTTGGCATCTGTTCTGTAACGGAGTCTCTTGGTCATTACCAGCCAGTCGATATATGCCTGCAAATGTCTGGTTCCAACTCCATGCTTTCTTCGGATCAGTTCGGAGAACTCCTGATGAAGCTGGTTTAAGGCTGCCAATGTATTCAGCTTTGACGACTTGAACTCACCGGAGGGAATAATATCTGCCTCTAAATGATTGGCAGATGCGAATTCGGCGATACAGGGTTTACTGTCAGCTACGATCATACATTTTTCGCTGAAATGATCCTTGAACTTGTTATACATTTCAAATGTTTCCTGTCCTAATCCGGCAATCCTGAAAAGGATATGATCATATTCATCAACTGCTGAGACGATACAGATCTTATGGTGACTGATACCGCGCAGGTTAGGATGCTGAGAATCAGGTTTATGCTTTCCCCGTCGCTTACTGAATCTTGGCATATCATCCGGATTCCATCCCTTCAGATTAATGGAGACATATGTGGCATCCACTTCGCATGTACCTTTCAGTTTCTGACTCTGCTGATAATCACGGAGTGCGTTATAGAGTTTATGCCTCATATTGAAACAGCCGGTCACCGATACACCGGTAATAACAGATTCCTGTCTTAATGACAGACCGACAACTTCACAGCCGATGAAGGTCAGCCATGTCTGGTATTTTGCCTTTGAATGTGAAAAGAATGTATTGGTTGTGGCTTCAAAGGTATGGCCGCATTCCTTATTCTTGCAGAGATACCGCTGTCTTCCGGTTTTGTTGTTATGACCGTTTCTGACTATATGCTTACAGTGACAGTAAGGACATTCATCAACCGATGTCTCGAGATTCCCGTAATTCGTAGTTGTTGATGTGACCTTATTTTTGAAGAGGATGTTGATATACTGGTGGACCATTTGGATTTCCACTGGTGTCAGAGTCTCCAGGAATTCTTTGTTCAGCATTGTGTTTTACCTCACCTGAACAAATCTTATCCCGCCAGGAATCACAGCTCTGTACCTCGCTAAGTACAGTTATCAACTTATTTCATGAACATAGCGTTTCTATAAGATTAATGATGACTCATCTTCATTTTCAAGAAGCCTGACCAGCATTTTCACAATTTTTATATATTTCTTCTAATGCACGGTAATCGACTTTGCCTGCCCTGGTAACGGGGAAGCTTTTTACGAAAACATATTCATCTGGCCAGTGACTTTCTGGAAGGTTGCTTTTGCAATATGCCTGAAGCATCTCTTTTGCATCATTTGAACGCATATTTTGATCAGTCAAAACGATGTATGCTACTGAACGATATGCAAACAAATCGTCTTTTATCCCTAAAACAGCGCATTCTTGTACCAACTCATTTCTTATCAAAGTTTCCTCAATTCTCATCGGATATACCCTTACCTGAATGCCGTCATCAGTCAACTTTGAGTATATTCGTTTAATTCTTCCTGTTATTTTTATTATTCCGTCGCGGGATATTGTCGCCAGATCATGAGTCTTAAGCCATCGAACCCCGTTGTTTTCAAAAATAACAGCTTGTGTATCTGCTGGATGATTAAAATATCCCATCATTATTTGATTTGTAGATACACATAATTCACCTTCTTTGTCATAGGAGTATTCATCGCAATGGTTTTCGGGGTTGACAATTTTTACCACTACACCTGCACAAGGAATCAAGCCATCCGTATCATCATCAGGGGCAGTTAAAACTCCAGCTGAAGATTCTGACATTCCGTAACTATTAAGGATTGGAGCATTTAAATGATACTTTTTCAGCTCGTTTCTTATACTGTTTTCCCAAACTTTATTGGTTTCTTCTCCACCATACATAATTGATTTTATATATGACAAGTTCCATTTGCCTTTTTGGGTTGCTTTTAACAACTCCTCTATCAATAATCTTCCTGCCATTACATGATTAATTTTATATTTCTGTATTATTTTAACTCCTACGTTTGGACTGGGATCGGGTGCCAACACAAGCTCCATTCCATGACACAACGGAGCATGGCAACATGCGCACATTCCAAACACAAGAAAAAAAGGGACACCGCTGATCATTCTGTCTGTTGCTTCAAAGTTGAAAATGTCATTGTAATTAGTGATGAAAAAGTCAATATAATGGGTGTTTATTGCTGTATTACTTAACACAACACCTTTGGGCACACCGGTAGAACCTCCGGTGTATTCAATAATTGCTGCTTCGTCTGCTTTGAAACTACGCGTAGGTATCGTATAAGAAGCTTGTTTTATAAACTCTTTCCATGGTGTTCCCTGTTTATTATTCTTTCGGTTTTTATAGGAAAGGATCGGTTTTAGATGAATCGGCATCGAATACTCTATTGGGACAGTTATGATCTTTTCGACTTCACTGTTCTTTGCGGCAGCGGAAATCTGATCATAAGCGATGTTGACAGTGAAAATGATACGAGTTTTTGTGGATGTCAACTGTGTATGCAAATCCGATACAGGTGATGTCAGACCTATCCAATTACTAGTGGCGCCGACTTTATTGATCGCATATAAAAGATAAATGAACTCCGGTGTATTTAATGGACAAACGCTGACAATATCTCCTTGTTTGACACCGATGGCGTGAAGTGCATTAGCAGTCCTGTTAATATTCTTGAACAGTTCATCATACGTGATCTTTTTGCCATAATAATTCAATGCTGTATTCGCCATACTATTGTAGTTACATTTTTGTAAAAACTCATACATACTGCAGTTGGGATCAGGAGTAGCCGGAGCTTCCTTGGTATAGAAATTCTCCCATGGTTTATCGATAGACGGATACCCGGTCTTGACGTCATTATTCATTAATGAACCCCCAAAAATAGTTTTTTAACAATCCAAGGGGAATTATATATATATATAATTTCAAGACTCCCGTAATGCGCGAACACTTCATTTTTCTCTATGCCTTCCATTAAAAGCCGGACTTAAAGTGTCCGGCTTGGGCAAGACTAAATTGGATGAAAACTTGCTTTGGGCAATAATAAATTGAAATAGGTTTATTGACGAATTTCTGACCTCAAAAACTCTGGGCAAGAATTAATTGTATGAAAACTGCATTCATATGGCATTCCTGAGCAAGAGTAAATTGGAAAATGATAACACTCATCTGGTACGTTTTCTCTTGACCGCCGGTCAGGATATGCTATGATTCTCTTGATGAGGGAGTAACAGGCAGTACTGCCGAAACGTATCGTCAGCACGATGGATCATCCGGTACGTTTCCCGAATGTGAGACTCATACACAGAGTTTTTGGAGCTGTGTATGGGAAGGACGAGCCCGGACACAGCCAATGTGTTCATTTTTTATGGAGGGACGTTTATGAAAAAAGTCATTATCAATGCTGAAAGCACCGGCAGACTCCGGAGAATATTTGCCAAAGGCACACCGGAGAAAGGAAAGATCCTCGGACCTGCACTTGTAACACTGGGTATCGGCGCAGTGCTCTGGTACTTCCTGCTGCCGGCGATCAATCTGAAGAGTCCGGGATTCTGGGCGTTTGTCATGTTCCTGATGATCGTGTACTTCTTTACAAAAGTACTCTGGAATACGATCAAACGTACAGAGTTTACGATCCGCCGCATCAGTATGATCTTTGCCTGCACACTGCTGGCATTCCTGCTGGCCGTGGTCGAAGGGTCACGCCTGTTCCAGGCAAAGCGCTACAGCCGCATCCTGACGGTAACGGAAGACACCGCAGATCTGATTCCGTCGGTAACAGGTTCTTCTTCCATCGCGCTGATGGATACCTCTTCGGCTGAGCGGCTTGGCGACCGAAGGATCGGTTCCCTGTCGCAGGTCGTTTCCCAGTTCAATGTCGGTGACTACATGCAGATCAACTGGCAGGACGCTCCGTACAAGATCGCGCCGCTGGATTATGACGGATTCTTCAAATGGACAAGCAATCACAAGAAAGGAACGCCGGGATATGTCATCGTTGACCCGGTGGATATGTCTGCCGAATATGTGGCGCTGAATGAAGGACTCCGGTATGTATCGTCCGCATACTTCCAGGAAGACCTTTACCGTCATATCCGCTTTGCGTATCCGGGAGTGATGTTCGGAAATGTCCACTTTGAGATCGATGAAGAAGGAAAGCCGTGGTACGTTGCGTCCATCTACGATCATTCCGTCGGCCTCTTCGGCGGCACGACCGTGACCGGTGCGCTGATCATTGATCCGGTCAGCGGAAAGATCGAGAAATACAATACCGGAGAGATCCCGGTATGGGTCGACGTCGTATTCGAGGGAGACCTGATCTGCACCCAGTACAACGACTATGCACAGCTGCGCCACGGTTTCTGGAACAGCGTATTCTCCCAGACCGACTGCCGTCAGGTCACATCCATGGAGACAGAAGATGAAGACGGTGATTCCCACAGCTATCCGGACTACGGCTATATTGCCAAGGACGGAGACGTATGGATCTACACCGGCATTACATCGCTGAACGGAGACAGTTCCAATATCGGCTTCATTCTTGCCAACGAGCGTACATCGGAAACACGGTTCATCCCGTGTGCCGGTGCGGATGAATTCTCAGGCATGAAGAGTGCCGAAGGCGAAGTGCAGGAGAAAGGCTACGTAGCGAGCTTCCCGAGCCTGATCAATGTCGAAGGTACGCCGACGTATATCATGGTACTGAAGGATGCCAACGGACTGGTCAAGATGTACGCGGCCGTCAACGTCGAGCAGTACAACCTGGTCGCAACGGCTTCCACACAGGCGGAATGCATTGAAAAGTACCGCACTCTGCTGCATATCGAGTCCGGTACGGAGACCGATACTTCCGGCTATGAAACCAGGACGGTAACGATCCAGAAGATCCAGACCATCGATATCGACGGAAACACATGGATCTATATCGCAGATACAGACAGCCATATCTACAAGGCGCTGTATACTGACGTCATCGATATGATCCTGCATGAAGCAGGCGATACGATCACGATCCAGACAGACGGCACGTACTTCCTGCTGAAGTAAATCGCAAAGGCGAGGTTCACACACCCCGCCTTTTTTCATGCCTACTGTTTTCCTTCTTCCATACCGGTTTCCAGACCAGGCTGGAGCGGCCCGTAGAAATAAGATGCTGTTGCACCGCCGTCGATCAGGAACGTGGATCCGGTAATAAACTGTGCACGTTCGCTCATGATCAGTTCAGCGACATCTGCAATCTCATCCGTCGTTCCCGGGCGTCCTGCCGGGCACTTGGCAAACATGTTCTTGTAGAAATCACCGCGGATACCGTTGAATTCATCAATTGCAAGCGGCGTGACGATAATGCCCGGAGCGATGCAGTTGATGCGTGCTCCGCGCTTTCCCCATTCGATGGCTTCATACATCGTTCTCTTTTCATTGCAGCGTTTTGCCAGCTGGTATGCCTTCAGCGTGTTTTCAATATTCTCAGGCTTCAGGATTTCGAGATCCAGAAGTTCTTCGGTCGGTGTCATTGCCAGAGCACGGTCTTCTTCCGGTGTCAGCTGCTTCATACGGAATCCGGACTGACTGGAGATCGTCACGCCGACGCCGCCTTCTGCGATCACTTTGCGTACTTCTTCCAGCAGGATCGCTGTACCAAGCAGGTCAACTTTCAGAATCTGTTCGATCGATGCCTGCGACGGCGATACACCGGCTGCGTTTACCAGCATCTTTAACGGTCCGTACGAACATGCTTCTTTTACTGCATTCACGATCGAATCCCGGTCTGCCATGTCCATCTGGATGACAACGGCGTCAAAGCCAGCACCGATCAGTGTATCCAGTGTTGTCTGTGCTTTCTTCACATTACGTGTTGCGAGAACGATTTTCTTGCCATATCCCATTCTGCGTACGATTGCAAGACCGATCTGTCCTGCACCTGTCATCAGTAATACATCTTTTGCCATCATTTCATCCTCCGTTTACCTATCTATATAGTAAAAACAGGCAGGAGCCTGCATCAATTTCCGTTTCCGGCGTTATTCATCAGTATTACTTATGGATGACAGAGCATATTCCATACACCAGTGATCCATTAACGCTATGATGATAAAAAGAAACAGGAGCAGTAAATATGAATGCATATGAATTGATCACAACACGCCGCAGCACACGGCGCTTTCAGAACCGGTCAGTACCGGAAGAACTGCTGGAACAGATCATTGAAGCAGGACGGTATGCCCCCTCCGGCGGGAATTCCCAGACAACGCATTTCTTTGTCATCACCGATCCTGCAGTGCTGAATACACTGGCAGAGACCGCCCAGAAAGTCTTTGCGGCAATGGAACTGAAAGAAGGCATGTACCGGTCGCTTGCGTCTTCTATCTTTCAGTCGAAGAACGGCAGCTATCGCTTCCATTACAACGCTCCGGTGCTGATCGTACTGGCAAATCAGAAAGATTACGGAAACAATATTGCGGACTGCGCATGCGCACTGGAAAATATGATGATCATGGCAAATGCGCTGGACCTGGGGTCCTGCTGGATCAACCAGCTGAAATGGCTGAATGAAGATCCTGCCGTTCTGGAACTGTTCCGTGGATTCGGCCTGGAAGAAAACGAACGCATCTACGGCGCGCTGGCACTGGGCTATGCGGACAGCGAAAACGGGCTTCCGGACCGGACTCCCCTGCCGCGCAAAGGAAATACTGTCACAAGGATCGGATGACGGGCTGGCAGTTCTGACTGTATACTGTATATAAGAAAATACAGGATGGTAACAATAATGAAACTGTTTGAACGTACAAAGATCGGAACGATGCAGCTGAAAAACCGCATCGTGCTTGCCCCGATGGGGACTACCACAGATCATACCTATGGATTCAACATGCGGGATGTCAATTACTACGGCGAACGGGCAAAGGGAGGCGCCGGCCTCATTCTGACTGGTGCGGTCGTATGTTCAGAAGAATTCGAACCGGCACCCTGCCAGAAACTGACCAGCATCAAAGATGTGTATATGCTGCATCAGGTCGCGGAGAAAGTACACAATTACGGTGCGAAATTCGGCATTCAGCTTTCCCCCGGCATCGGCCGCATGAACTGGATCGACCCGAATACACCGCCGTATTCCGCAAGCCCGTGTCCGAATTACTATAAGCCGGAGCTCATCTGCCGCGAACTGCCGACAGACGGCGTAAAGCGTCTTGTCAAGGCAATGGGCGTTTCTGCGAAGTTTGCAATGGATGCCGGAGTGGATATCATTGAGATCCATGCCTATGGCGGATACCTGATCGATCAGTTCAATTCTTCCAGGTGGAATCACCGGACAGATGAATACGGCGGCAGTCTGGAGAACCGCATGCGTTTCATGATGGAGATCATCCAGGAAGTGCGCCGTGTATGCGGCAGATTCTATCCGATTGCGGTAAAAATGACGCTGGACAGCGTGGATGATCCGGAGCGTCCGATCGAAGAAGGACTGCATATTGCGAAAACACTGGCGGATTCCGGTCTTGTGGATCTGATCCATTACGGAAGAGGCGCGTATTCGTGCCGGTGGCGCATGGTCTCCAGTGTGTATCAGTCCCCTGGTTTTGATATCGAAGCAGCGAATTCGATCCGTGCAGTCACCGGAAATGTTCCGCTGATGGCACACGGCAAGCTGAATCATGTGGAAACAGCAGAGGAAGCACTGGAAAGCGGCGCCATGGATCTGATTGCCATCGGTCACGGACTGATCGCAGATCCATACTGGCCGAACAAGGTAAAAAAAGGACTGCTGGATGAAATCAACCCGTGCATTGGATGCGGGGAATGCCATTTCAATTCCATGAAAGGATGGCCGCGTCCATGTGCGGTCAATCCGGAAGCGATGCATGAAACGGAATATACGCTGGAACCGGTCAAAGAGCCAAAAAAGATCCTGGTCATCGGCGGCGGTCCGGGCGGTATGAAGGCAGCCGCTACAGCTGCACAGCGCGGCTTCGACGTTACGCTCTGGGAAAAGAAGAACCGGCTCGGCGGTGCCATGGCTGCGGCAGGTGCGCCGGAGTTCAAGAAAGACGTACGAGATCAGGTCGGCTATCTGATCCGCCAGATGGACAAATACGGTGTTCATGTCGTCCTTGGAAAAGAAGCGTCCCTCCAAGATGTACAGGACTTTGCGCCGGATTATACCGTTGTGGCATCCGGATGTGATCCGATCATCATTCCGGTACCGGGCAGAGACAAGCCGATCGTCCGTACTGCGATCCCGGTATTCCTCGGAGAAGAGACTGTCGGCGACCGTGTTGTGATCATCGGCGGCGGGGATGTCGGTTGTGAGCTTGCCTGCGACCTTTCCATGAAAGGAAAGAAAGTAACGATCGTGGAGATGCTGGACAGAGTCATGGCCAGAGGCGGTTCGTTTGTGGCGAATGAACAGAATCTCAAATATCTGCTGAAGAACTCCGGTACGGAGATCATCTGCAGCGCGAGACTGACGGAGATCCTGGATGACGGCGTAAAGTATATCAAGGACGATCAGGAAGTTACGCTGCACTGCGACAATGTGGTCTTTGCGGCAGGCTTCCGTCCGGACCAGCGTCTGTACGAATCCATCGCCGATGCCGGTCTGGAATGTATACAGATCGGAGACAATGTCCGCATGGGCAAGATCATCGACGCGATCCATCAGGGCTACAACAGCATGCGTGTCCTGGAACTGTAATACATTCACTTACGTAAAAACGGGATGGTCATCACGATCATCCCGTTCTTTCTATTCTTTTACTGCTTTAATATGTTCATCCGGTGCCAGCATGACATCCCATGCCAGCACTGCGCCGTCCATTCCGCTTTCTTCCAGGATCTTCATGGATCCGCGGATATACGCAGGATCTGTTCTGGCGATATCTTCCCGGTAATTGACTTCAATGCCGGGATATTTTTTACATGGCAGGTCACGGAATTCCGCCAGCTGTCTGCGCAGGAATTCATCATCTGTAATGATATCCGGGTAGTTTTGCGTATGCGGCAGACTCTGCTTCAGAAGCCGGTACTCATAGCCGATGCCGGCCGGTGCTTCGGTTTTACGGTAGAGCATCGGCTTGATGAAGTCCGCTTCTTTTGCGATTGCCCGGTAAGACTGGCCGACAAAGCGGCTGAGCAGAGGTGCGTAGAGATCCAGTCCCACGGATAATCCTCTGGCATGGAAATAGCGGCACAGTTCCGTAATACTCTCCGCAATGAGTGTGCCTTTCAGCGCAAAGAACTGCTCTGCCAGCGGATCGGCAAACGCAAAGCCGCTGCCCGGAATATATCCGGAAGTTTCCAGGAACGCATCCCCTTTTTCCGCGTATGCCGCAGAGACCTGTGACAGCGAAAGACCGCGTACAGCATATACATTCTGACATCCCGGGCAGCCGCAGCTGAGCACACCGGAGATACCTCCGACAAATGACTGGGTGCGGATCTTATCGAGGAAGACACCGTCAAAGCCGCAGTCCTCAAAATATGTCTCATAGATCTGCTGCACATTATGCAGATTCCGCGGGCTGACCGGACAGCTGAAGGCGAAATTCTCGCCTTCCTGCAGGGCAAGGCTGCCGACCGGTTCCCCATTGAGATCCAGTGCTTCGTCGGATGGAAGAAGCTCACCGGTCTCAGAGAATACCGGCAGCCACAGGATCATATTGATATGACGGCTGTGCAGGAATTCCCCGACTGCACGGTACAGAGCGGTGTTGAGGTTCCAGCCGATCAGCACAGCTTTTACCGGGATAGTGTCCGCAACAGTACCGAGACGCTCAATGATCGCTTCGGCGGTATAGTTCTGCGTATGCCATCCGCCGGTAAATACCTGAAGTATATATTCCATACGTTCCCCCGTAAAAAATCCCGCATGCAAAACAGTATGCGGGATCGTTTTCCTTACTTCGTCAACATGCCCATGGCCTGTTCAAAGTTGACGCCATAGGTATTGTGGTTTTCTTCTGCCAGTGTGAGGCGGATGCTTTCACATACATAGTCGCATGCCAGCTGCACTGCGTCTTCCAGGGAACGTCCCTGTACGAGCGCGCCGGTCAGTGTGCTTGCCCAGATATCGCCGGTACCGTGGAAGTGCTCGATCTGCTCTTCCGTATAACGGTAGAAGTACGTATCTGTTTTACGATTGTAGCCATAGGCACCCAGTGTGCCTTCCCGGAAGGAGATGCCTGTCAGGATGGCTGTCTCCGGACCGAGGTCTGCCAGTTTCTTCAGTACGTCTTTGACATATGCTTCATCATAGGTCTCGGCGTACGGGATATCCAGCAGGAAGGATGCTTCGGTAAGATTCGGGCAGATAATATTTGCCTTGCCGCACAGCTTTGCCATGCCTTTGGCAAATTCCGGTGTGAAGCCCGGATACAGCTTGCCGTTGTCTGCCATGCACGGATCGATGACGACCGGCTTTCCCTGGCCGAATGTATCGATCAGTTCTGCTGCGATGTCCAGCTGTTCGAAGGAACCCAGATAACCGGTATATACCGCATCAAACGTAAAGCCTTCCTTCTTCCAGTGCGCGATGATCGGACGCAGATCGCCGGTCAGATCACGGAATGTAAATCCCTGGAACATCGTATGGGTGGACAGTACAGCTGTCGGCAGGATGACTGCCTCAGAGCCGAGCGCGGAAAGGATCGGAAGTGCTACGGTCAGGGAGCACTTGCCGGCACAGGATATATCCTGCATCGTTACGACACGTTTCATAAGACCTCCTGAATAAATGCTTCGACATCTGCCATGTTCGCAGTCGGTTCAAAACGCTTCACGGCATTGCCTTCGCGGTCGATCACAAACTTTGTGAAGTTCCACTTGATATCCGGTTTGGACGCATAGTCCGGATCTCTCTTTGCAAGATGCTTTTCCATGAATTCCACCGGTACAAGTTCACCGCCGGTAAATCCGGAGAAGCCCTGTTCGCTCTTCAGCCATGTGTACAGAGGCAGTTCATTTTCCCCGTTCACTTCAGACTTATGCATCTGCGGGAACTGCGTATTGTAGCGCAGCGAGCAGAACTGCGTGATCTCGTCATCGGTGCCCGGTGCCTGTGCGCCAAACTGGTTGCACGGAATATCCAGCACTTCAAAACCTTTGTCACGATATGTTTCATAGATGCGTTCGATTGCTTCATACTGCGGTGTAAATCCGCAGCCGGTCGCTGTATTTACCACCAGAACAACTTTTCCCTTGTAATCACTCAGTGAAACTTCATTGCCTTTGCGGTCTGTTACTTTAAAATCATAGAAATTCATAGTCGCCTCCTATCCCAAGTATTTTATACAGGATGCCGGCAGTATACCACAGTTTTACTTTCGTGTTTTATATTCTTTTCCGATCACGGCTCATATATTTGCCATATATACGACATTCCCGTGGATCTGTATATTCACTTCCCGGATCATTTCCTGCATTGCTCTGCGCTTCGGATAGCGCGTCAGCCAGTCCATCATGAATTCTTCCGCTTTTTTCTGGCCGCCCGGGATCCCGGCGAGGATCTTCAGGTATTTCCGCATTTCTTCATACAGTGCCTTGTTCGGATATCTGTCCTGCAGTTTCCTGAGATGGTCCGCATACAGTTCCGCCAGCTCTGCCGGACATATTTCCCTGAGCGCCGAAGCGTACCGGTCGGTAACGCTGATCCGGCACTGACGCAGTGTCTCCAGGAGCTGTGCGTACATGCCGTCTTCGAAGCAGATCGCTGCCCGCAGATACACACATCGTTCCAGAAGATTTGTACGTATCTGCGCCCACTCCGCCGGTGTGCATAAGGAACGGAGCACAAGGACATCGGTTTCGGAAGGATCGGCCTTCTGCTGTACATAGAGGGACAGCCAGTACTTCATCCCCTCCTGATCATTCCGTTTCCGGCACAGATCATACAGCCGGTACACATAGCGGTCTTTCCGCCCCGGATCACAGCGGTTATATTCCAGTTTCATCAGAAAGTATACGGCGTCCCACTCTTCCTTCTCTTCCGCGTCACGGAGGCGGGCTGCGCATACCGCATCCAGTTCCCCGTGACTTTCCAGCCACGCTTCGTATTCTTCCGTATCGCTGCCCATACGCATCAGTATATCCCTGTACAGGTACAGGTCATCCGCGCTGACCGTATGAATGCGGGAAGGATCATCGAGCAGAACGTGTATTTCTTCGTACAGACGGCGCAGATGCCCGGGATCATTAAAGCCGTGTTCGTATACATATTCGATCACTTCCCGGCAGGCAACCGTATCGATCTCTTCGTGCAGGGCACAGACCCATATCCGGATCATCTCTGTTTCGGATCCGGACGCCCTGCCCAGTATCTTCATCAGGCATTCTGTCAGCGCATGATCCCGTTCCTCCTGCAGTTCTTCCTCATGAAGATCCGCCTCTTCCATGACGGAAAAGGCACTGCGGAAAGCCGCAAACGCGCCGAAAACATCGTCCTTCTGCAGATATACGCGGATATCCTCCTGAAGCTGCCGGACAAAATGATCGATATACTGCTCTGCCCTGCGCGGGATCTCCGGGTCAAATGTCTTCCACCAGCTTCCTCTCATCATACTGTCCTCCTCTGTACGTATCATGACATGTTCCGCCGTCTGCACTGTGCGTGTCCGTGTACAGTGAGAATTCTTTACAAACGCCGGGGAAGTGCTATGATGTACTCAGGTGAGGGAGTAACAGACAGATCCTTCTGTCGGGAATGATCATCATCACGGCAAACGCCTGGTCATCCCGAAATGTGAGACTCACACACAGAATCATACTGTGTGTGGGCATAAGCGTATAAATACCCGGATACAGTATGTGATGTATCCGTTTTTTGTTAAAGGAGGGAGAAAAATATGCTGCGTACAAGAGCGGAAATCAAAGAACACGCAAAATTCTATCTTCGTTCCATGTATATGCCTATGGTATGCGTCGGCATTGTGATGGCGCTGGCGGGCGGTGCCCTGCTGCGTTCCAATTCCGCAGATACCCCGTATTCAGAAGGTATCCTGTTCCATTTCGGCAGTTTTACATGGAAACTTCCGGATATGATCGGAATGCCGATCAAGGCACTGCTTTCCGTCATCACACTGGTTCTTGTGATCCTGGTGGCTGTCTATATCAAGAATCCGATCGAATACGGCGCAAAATCCTGGTTCCGCCATGTGACCGACGGCACCGAGGAAGGCAGAGTGTTTGGGGCATTCGGTTCCCCGGATTATCACCGGATCGTCAAGACGATGTTCCTGCGGGATGTACATGTATTCGTATGGAGTCTGCTGTTTGTGATCCCCGGCTTTGTGAAGCACTATGAATACTACTTCGTACCGCAGCTGCTGGAAGATCACCCGGACATGACAGCGGAAGAGATCCTCGCACTTTCTTCCGATATGACCTATGGAAGAAAAGCATCACTGTTTGAGTTTGATCTGTCCTTCTTCGGCTGGTATCTGCTGGAAGGACTCACACGCGGGATCTCCGGTATCCTGTTCAGTTATCCATATAAATATATGAGCACACAGCTGCTGTATCTGGACTGGCAGGCAAACGGACTGGATCCGATGTTCGCACCCGAATATGATCCGTTTCAGGACGGAATGATTTAAAAGAAAGGATAAACAATACATATGACTTTTGGATTTATGGCCTTTGAGGGAATGTTCTTCGTTATCTTCGGACTCGTCTCATGCATCATCCTGTTTGTAATCGTCCGCGCCATCATGCAGTGGAATCACAACAACCATCAGCCCATCCTGACGGTTGACGCGGCAGTCGTGGCAAAGCGCCAGGAAGTATCGTCCGGCATGCACAGCACCGGACACCACCACTATTCCGCCAGCACCTGGTATTATGTGACCTTCCAGGTGGACAGCGGGGACCGCATGGAGTTTGCGGTCGACGGTCCGGAATTCGGAATGCTGGCGGAAGGAGACTACGGACGGCTGACATTCCAGGGCACACGCTATCTTGGTTTTGAAAGAGATTAAATATTTCTGCCGGTTTTCCGAAAGGAGAACCGGTTTTTTCATGTTTCAAATCAGTATATAATTGTTTCATTAACAGACTGCAGAGGCAAAATCATGACTGTAACGGAAGAGACACGCAAAAAGGCAAATAAGACATTTTTTTCAAAACTGGCATGGAATGCCGTTCTGATCATCATAGGCGCAGTACTGATCTCTGTACTCCTGGGACAGATCCAGAGAAGCACAGTGCTCGCCAAACACCGGAATGCGGCAGAAACTGTCCTGCTGAAGACAGAAATGACGATCAGCGAGGGGCAGCAGGAGACCGAAGAACTGACCCGTTTCTTCCATGACGGAAACCAGGATATTCTGGATGAAATGCGTGACCTCCTTGACAGCGGCATGTATGAGATCTTTGAAGAAAATCCTGTATACGCCGCAGACACCCTGAATGAGATCAAAGAACGGGCAGATATCGAAGATCTTCTGCTGGTCGATTCTTCCGGAAAGATCCTGTATTCCGCTGACTGGGACCAGATTGGAAAAGATCCGGCAGCCCTCGGCATTCTGGACAGCGGGAATCTGAAAACGCTCATAAATACGGACACGCGTACGACAGGCGATCCTGTCCCGGTCGAACAGAGCATTCCCGGTACCGACTATTTCAAATATTTCTATTCTGCCGTTGCCAGAAGAAGCACCGATCCGGTCACGATCCTTATGAGCGCGGATTCCGGCATCCTGGATGTACAGATCAGCCGGATCAAAGATCTTCAGTCCGTTCTGGAAACGACCGATGCCGGAAGTACCGGCACACTGTTTGCCGTGGATCTTTCTTCCGGTACTTTCCTGTATTTCAATAACGGGGAGACCGATCTCACCGGGGAAAACGTACTGAGTGCCGGCCTGCACGCAGAAGCGCTGAAAAACGGATACAGCGGTACCCAGACAATATCCGGCAGATCCTGCTATGTTGTCACCCGTGCTGTCAGTGACGATATCCTGCTGTGCTCCGCCGCAGAAACAGACAAAATCTACTATAACGACAAATATGTACTGATCTGGTCCAATACCGGATTCATCCTGATCATGATCCTGTGTCTGACCTATGCGGTCATCATACGGAACGATCTTGTACGCAGGGCAGTGGAAACCACGAAGAAAAAGATCGGAACGTTCCGCGGCCGGCCGGTATACTTCAACGAATCGATCTTCGGCCGGGTATTCCCGCTGATGATGATCGGCGTCCTGACGGTCTTCTCGATCTCGTTCTACACCCAGTCCCTTCTGGAAGTCTCCGCGGCCATGCAGGAAAGCCGTGAGAAGATCAATGAGATCTCCACCCGTTACGATACCGGAACACTGCAGCGGAAAGTCTTTACCGACTATTACACCAAAAACTTCACAGCCAAGGCACAGCTGATGGCCCAGTGGTTCGAACAGCAGCCGTATTTCCTCAACCTTCCGACGGATCACTTCCATGTGTATTACGACAAGGACAACAACCGGAAGTATGTTCTGGATGATGAAGGAAACCGGCTCCGCTCGATCGCTTCCAGTGAAATGCTGCAGTCTGTCGCACAGGGCGATGATGTCCGGGAAATCGCACTGTTTGAAGAAAACGGACATGTCATCGCATCCAGCACAGACGGATGGTATCGCACGATCAGTCGTGATCCGGAAGATCCTTCCGGGGATTTCCGACAGGTTCTTGACGGAGAGAAAGATATCTTCGTACAGGAAATGCTGAAGGATGAAAACGGCAGTACATACCAGTATATCGGCGTTGCGATGAACTATTACACGACGGTCAGTGACGCCGGTGAAACAACGTATGTTTCCGAACGCGATTACACAATTTCTCAGAACGATCCCGGAGAATCTTCGTACGGTGAGATCCACAAGCACCGCGGCATGCTGCAGATCAGCCTGGATACCTCGCTTTCCGAAAAGCTGATCAAAGCATCCTCGGATGAAACGATCCTGGGTTCCGCCGGTGGTGACAGCCTGGTCATGCTCTTCAGCAATGACGAAGATCCGGTATGTCTGTACGCACCGGGTTCCACCTATATTTCACGCACCGCCTCCGCGCTCGGCATTTCGTCGAATGCTTTCCGCGGCGAAGAATATTTCGGCTATACAAAACTGGGCGGACACACCTGGTTCCTGTATGTGCGTCCGCAGGAGAAGACATACATCGGTATGGCTTCCCCCTATGACCAGCTGTATTCCGCACGATTCCGCATTGCGCTTCTGACAGTTCTTACCAGTCTCTTCCTGACGCTGATCCTCTCGTTGACCGTTACTCTGACACGGGATGAGGATGAGCTGCTCTACGCTTCCATGAGTCCGGAACAGGCACAGAAAGCACGCGAAGCATCGATCTTCAATATTACCCTGCCGTCCGGCCGTCTGGCGGCGACCGTCATGGCGGCGGCGCGCTGGGACAACCGGCACATTCCGTGGGATGAAAAAACACCGGAAAAGAAACTGCTGACGCTGATCCGTATTGCCGGTGAGCTGCTCATCCTGTATGTGATCATTTCCGTTCTCGGAGTTGACCGCTTCTTTGAAGAAGACTCCGTCATGCAGTATATCCTACACGGGAACTGGGATAAGGGAGTGAATATCTTCGCTGTCACACAGTGCATGATCGTGATTATGCTGGTGGGTACCGCTGCTTCCCTGTTCCGCATACCGATGAATATGCTGTCATCCCTGTTCGGGGCACGCGGCGAAACGATCGCCCATCTGCTGCTTTCCGTCGTCCGCTACGGCAGCGTGATCGGTTCTCTGTTCTATTCCCTGTATCTGCTCGGCGTGGACGCGCCGAACCTGCTTGCCAGCGCCGGCATCCTGTCGCTGGTCATCGGTCTTGGCGCCCAGAGTCTGATCAAGGATATCCTGGCCGGCTTCTTCATTATCTTCGAAGGAGAATTCCGCGTCGGCGATATCGTTACGGTCGCCGGTTACCGCGGCACCGTCATGGATATCGGCCTGCGCACCACCAAGATCATGGGTATGGACCGCAATATCAAGATTTTCAATAACTCCGAAGTCTCCGGCGTGCTGAATATGACGAAGGAATCCTCCGTATCGATAGCTAAGATCGGCATTGAATACGGACAGGATCTGAGTTATGTGGAAGAAGTGCTGGAGCGTGAACTGCCGCTTCTCAAGGACAAGGACGAACGGATCCTGGAAGGACCGACGTACCTCGGTGTTTCAGAGCTTTCCGACAGTGCTGTGATCCTGATGTTCATAGCCCGCTGCAAGGAGCTCAATGTCGGCGGCGTATCCCGCTTCATGAACAAGGAACTGCTGCGCATCTTCCGCGAAAACAATATCAGCGTACCGTTCCCGCACGTCACCATCTCCAACTGGGACAACGGCGATACGCCGAAAGACAGCCAGTAGTACGAAATATGCCTCCCGCGGGAGGCTTTTTCATTGCGTATAAGAAAAACAGGCAAGTGAATGCCTGCTTTGTGAATGCATATTATGCTCTGTTGAACTTTTCCTTGCCCTTGCGGCAGCGCGGACAGTGCCAGTCATCCGGAAGTTCCTCGAACGGTGTACCGGCCGGGATCCCCTGCTTGTCATCTCCTTTTTCCGGATCATAGACATAGCCGCATACGGAACATACATATTTGCCTGAAGCGGTCTTGAAGGTGATCTCACCGACCGGGATCGATGCCGGCGGATCGTTCAGATCAATGACTTTCTTCGCTTCCAGATTTTCTGCACCAAGCGGTGTATGCGTGGACAGGTAGACAGTCGGATGCGCGGTAATGAACGCACGAATGCGGTCCATCGTCTCACGGGCTGCCTGGATATCCTCAAAGACGACCGACAGCTTGTTGGCATACAGCGCTTCGTCTGTATAAGTGATATCTCCGTGCATCATGTAGAAAAGACCGTCGTTCTCAGCAACGATGATACTGTTGCCCTTCGTATGTCCTTTTGCCTTGATGAAGTAAATGCCGTCCGTGATCTTCTGACATGCCGGGAAGTTGTAATACGCGCCATCCGTGAACTTCACCGGAACGATATTATCGATCCCCTTCAGTTCCTCCGCGGACAGTTCTTCCTCATTGACATAGATCTTTGCATTCGGGAAAGAGCGAAGCTCACCGGAATGATCCGCGTGCTTATGCGTCAGAAGGATCCTGGTAACCTGTTCCGGTCTGTAGCCCAGTGCTTGAAACGCATCCATATAACTGGAGATATCTCTGCCGGTATAGATGAGTGTCTTCTCATCCGGTACTTCTTCCGGTGTGCCTGCCGGCAGTCCGGTATCGACCAGTATGACCTCATCCCCGGTATCGATCAGGTAGTTGGTCAGACCGCTGCGGTAACGTACAGAAAAATCAAACTTGTCCATTCCCTCTTCACCGCCGAATGCGAAGGGCTGTGTGGAGAAGCCGTTTTTCCGGAAATTAATAGCCTTAATGATCATGATGCATGTCCTCCTGTCTTTATTTTACTGTATCAGCCGTACACGAAAAGAGGCTTATTCCAGGCATTCACCGTTTGTTTCAATGATCCTGCGGTATGTATCGAACGACTGCTTTCTGCGGCGTTCCATGGTACCGTGTCCTGCGTCGTCCATGTCTACGTACACAAAGCCATAGCGCTTGCGCATCTCACCGGTGCCGGCTGATACGATATCCACCGGTCCCCACCACGCATAGCCGAAGCAGTCCACCAGGTCTTTTTCACAGGCGTCTTTGACAGCTTTCGCGTGTTTGATCAGATAGTCGCTGCGGTATGTGTCACAGATCGTGCCGTCTTCCTCGATGGTATCGATGGCGCCCATACCGTTCTCGGAAATGAATACCGGGATCTGGTAGCGGTCATAGATCTCATTTAGCGAGGTGCGTAATGCCAGCGGATCGATCTGCCATCCCCATTCCGTGGACTCCAGATAGGGATTCCTGCCGCCGTCCAGCAGATTTCCGTCTTTGCTGTATTCAATGTTGCGGCCTTCCACCATGGAGGCATAATAGCTGAAACTGTAGAAATCCACAGTACCTTCTTTCAGGATCTCTTCGTCGCCTTCTTCCATTTCGACCTGTATATTCTTCTGTTTCTGGTATGCCAGGCATGTATTGGTATATCTGCCGCGTACCTGCACATCGGAGAAGTACCAGATGGGTCGCATCTTTTCATGCACAAGAATGGTATCTTCCGGCGCGCATGTCATCGGATAGCAGCAGTTGTACAGGATCATATTGCCGACGCGGTTCTCCGGATCGATCCGGTGTGCCTCAATGACAGTCAATGCGCTGCATACCAGCTGGTAGTGCGCCGCCTGGAACAGGATCCTGGTGCGGTCTTCCCCTTCTTTGAAGATAATGCCTGCCTGGTGCCAAGGGACGCCGGCGAGGAACAGGGAATTGATCTCGTTGAACGTCAGCCAGTAGCGGACTTTGCCTTTGTATCTCTGGAATACTGTGGACGCATAGCGCACTGCCAGGTCAATGAGCTCTCTGCTGCGCCATCCGCCGTATTTTGTGACCAGAGCCAGCGGCAGTTCAAAGTGGTGCAGCGTTACCATCGGTTCGATGTTGTGTCTGCGCAGTTCATCAAAGACATTGTCATAGAAACGCAGTCCCTCTTCATTCGGCGCTTCATCATCCCCGTTGGGATAGATGCGGGACCACGCAATGCTCATGCGGTATACCTTGAATCCCATCTCTGCCATCAGTGCGATATCTTCTTTGTAATGATGATAGAAGTCTGTTGCCCGGTGACTGGGATAATAGGCATCCGGATGAATATGATCATGGATCTCACGGGCTTTGCCATGGCTGGCACCCATTTCCACATCGTTGATGCTTAAGCCTCTGCCGCCTTCCGCATAGCCTCCTTCATACTGGTTGGCAGCTGTTGCGCCGCCCCAGAGAAATGATTTTTCCATACTGCTGTCCTCCATATCCAGTATAGCAGATGCGATTTTTCAAAATATTTCAAATAAATTGTGACCGACCTAATTTCTTTCCTGTGTATAAGTGTGTAAGGCATCATGAGAATGCCGGAGGTGAATATATGTTAAAGAAAACATTCGCAGCATCGGCTGCTCTTGCACTGATACTGACAGCGGGATGTTCCGCACAGAAATCCGAAGAACACTCCATCGTGGGCGGCTGGACCGAAGCAGAAGACGGCACGGTAACTGATGAAATGCTTGAACTCTTCAACAAGGCGATGCAGTCCAAGCTCGGCATGTCCTATACACCGGTAAAACTGCTGGAAACACAGCTCGTTAACGGCACAAACTATAAGTTCCTCTGTGAAGCAGCGGCGGTCACTCCCGGCGCAAAGACTGAGCAGAAGATCGTTACCATCTATGTAGATCTGAAAGGCAATGCGGAAGTCCTGGATATCGAAGACGCACCGGAAATGACCGGCAATACGCAGATCCCAAATCCGTTCCGCGGTGCTGAGACGATCGAAGATGCAGAGACCGGTGCGGGATTCTCCTTCATCATTCCGGACATGATCGACGGCTATGCGCTTGAGAGAATATCCTATATCCCGGATACCCTGATCCAGGTCGTTTACGCACACAGTGAAGACGATACCGTCATGATCCGCAAAGGCACAGGAACCGATGATATTTCCGGTGACTACAACGTGTACACAGACATTCAGGAACAGACCGTCAGCGGTAATACTCTGACCATCAAAGGCAATGACGGCGCGTACAGCTGCGTGACCTGGAACGACGGCACATACACCTATTCCATCACTGCCGATCAGCCGATGAGCGCGGAGATCCTTACAGCGATTGCCGGCGCCATGCAGTAGGTTTGCGGTTCTCTGCGGCTGTCTTCATATATAATCAGAATATGGAAGATTATCAGATCATCGAATTATATTGGAACAGAGATGAGAACGCCATTGCAGAGACAGACCGGAAATACGGAAAATACTGCCGCAAGATCGCGTATAACATTCTCTTTGACCGGGAAGATACCGAAGAATGCACTAATGATACGTATCTGCAGACATGGAATACCATTCCCCCGCACAATCCGGAGTGCCTGAGCACGTATGTCGGAAAGATCTGCCGCAATCTCGCAATCAATCTCTATGAGAAAAACACTGCCGCAAAGCGCGGCGGCGCGGAAAGCGACGCATGTCTGGAGGAACTGGAGAACGTACTGGGTGCGCCTTCGGAAGCGGAAGAGCAGGCAGACCTGCATTTCCTGACGGATACGATCAATACATTTCTTGCCCGCAGCGATAAACAGTCCCGGATCCTGTTCGTACAGAGATACTGGTACATGATGTCCGTAAAAGATATTGCCCGGGAAAACCGAATGAGTGAAAGCAAAGTCAAAATGTCGCTTCTGCGTACACGGGAAAAGCTGAGAGAGTATCTTCAGAAGGAGGGATACGAAGTATGAAAAAAGAAAACATGCTCAGAGTATTCAACGATCTGAATGATGACTTTATCGCCGAAGCGGCGCCACGTTCCCTGAAGCCGAAAGAAAGCCCGTTTGCGTGGCTGAATACGCGTGTGCTGGCCGGCGCCATGGCCGTTCTGCTCATTGCCCTTCTGTCCCCGCTGTTCCTGAACAGACCGTCTGAACCGGTCCAGATCACCAGACCGTATACTTCTTTTGCAGAAAAGAGCGAAGCGGAACAGAAAGCAGGTCTTGCGCTCACATGTCCGGATACATGGCATGACTGCACGGTTTCGGAATACCGCGTATATACCGCCGGCATGCTGGAAGCGGTATATATGAATGCGGAAAATGAAACAGTGCTTACTGTCCGCAAGGCGAAAGGAAGCGATGACATCAGCGGCGACTACAATACGTATGCTGAAGAGACTGTGATCCGGAAAGATGAGTTCGTGATCACTGCCAGAGGCGATAACGGTCTCTGTCACGTAATGACCTGGACAGCAGACGGATACAGTTACTCCGTATCCGTCAGCGCAGGCATCTCACCGGAAGAAGCAGATCTTCTCATCGATTCGATCCGCTGAGCCATAAGAAAAGTGTGTTCACCTGTGTGAGCACACTGTTTTTTTACTTGTTTACCAGTTCTGCGCCAAGCTGATACGCTTTTTCGCATTCCTTCGGGAATACCGTTTCCCGGCGTTTCTGTTTGGCTTCCGGATCAAACATCGACCATTCCCAGTCTGTTTTGGAATAGTCCTTCAGCTGCAGTGTATTGCCGCAGCGGAATGTCTTCGTCGGGCCGACAAACCGGCTCAGCGTATTCTTATAGTCTTTGACCAGTCCGCCGTACATGAGATCCGGCGCGTTGCTTGTATGGATGAACAGTACCGGTACCGGATGCTCGTTGCAGCAGGGATTCTCTTTGTTGTACGTAAGATTCTGGAAGATCAGACGTTCATACAGGGCACGGAACCCGGCGCTCATTTCACCCAGATAATTCGGTGAACCGATGATCAGACCGTCCGATTCCCGGATCGCGTCCAGGACCGGCGTCAGTCCGTCCCGGCAGATACAGTGTCCCTTGAATTTCTCTTTCTTACAGCCGAAGCAGGAAATACAGCCGGTGTATTTATCCAGTTTATACAGGTCAAAGTGAATGATCTCCGCACCTGCCTCTGCTGCGCCGCGTGCCGCTTCGTTTACCAGAATGTCGGTATTCCAGCCTTTGCGCGGACTTGCGTTGACCGCTACGATCTTTTTTGCCATCTGCTTACTCCTCCGGTATTTCTACAGTTGCGATGTATTCGAGTTCACTGTCCAGCGGATATAACGGATCTTCCAGCAGGAACGTACCTTCTGTCATGGTCATGAAGTGGCACAGCGCAATGCCCATATCGATTTTCTGGATATCCCATGCGCCGTCCGCATATCCTTTGTCATGTTTCAGATAGAAATGATACTTACGGCCGTCGCGGACAATGCGCCACGGCTGTTTATTGACGGCAGACGGTGCGAGGCGTACTGCCTCCAGTGCGTCTTTCACCGGTGAGTTTTCGACATCCAGCGGTGTGCTGAAATCACTCTCAAAGAACAGGTCTTTTGCCGGCTTTCTCTTGTCTGCCCGCACACCTTTGCGCATGGCGGCTTCCCGCAGTCCCATCTTCGCAGCCGGATAGCCCAGCGGACTGATGCAGAACATATGTTCGCCTTCTGCCGTGTACGCTGCCTTTTCGAACAGTTCCCGCTTCATCGTGCCGCCGATCCACGTTGTTCCGATTCCCAGCGACCATGCATACAGCACCATCTTTTCAAACGCGTAGCCGTACGCTTCTTCCGCATGCTTCACAGCCGGCGCCTTCGCGGCAATATACATTTTCTCCCCTTTGATCACCGGTGTACTCAGTCCGTATTCCTCGGTATCCAGGAATACAAATTCCACCGGGATCCGGTACGGGTTACTGATCGATTCGATATAATCGGCGAGCTTTCCCAGATCTTCCATCGTGAGTGCTCTGCCGTCAAATGTACGCACACTTCTTCTTGTGCGGATCACTTCCATTGTATTCATTCTGCTGTTCCTCCTGCACGCTGTATAACTGCTGTCTATAAGATACTCCGGTCACCCGCAAATTTCCAAGCATACGCACTGCTGCAGTGTATTCGGAATAGAAAAAAGCAGGTTTCCCTGCTTCAGTAGATCGTTTTCAGCTCTTCGGTGATCCCGTAGAGTTCCTTGAACTCTTCGATATCCCTGGAACTCATGATCAGCCGTTCTTCCAGGAATTTGCCGCTCACACGGTGACGGAAGCCGGCCGTTGTTTCACCGGTGCAGATACTGCTGCGAAGCACCGGTTCGTAGTTCTCTTTGTCGTAGCTCTTTACTTCTTTCTTTTTCTTACGGAACAGCATGATACCCTCCTGTCGCTTCCAAGCATGTATTATGGATCACAGATCGTTTCTTCATCTATATTATGAATGCTTTTATGAGATCTGTCATTTAGATCCTGCATATTCAGCACGGTACGGGTATATTCTTTTCCTGCAGATCAGAGCACTTCGATCAGTTCGATGTGGAAGTTGAGCTCCTTGCCTGCCATCTCGTGGTTGCCGTCGAATGTGATCATCGCATCATCTTTTCCGACGACGGTCACGCCGAACTGCTGGCCCATTTCGTTTTCCAGATATACACGCATGCCTGTCTCCAGCTGTTCAGAGCCCGGCAGCTGTGCTAACGGTACCTGGAAGATCAGACGCGGATCCGGCATGCCGTAAGCTTCTTCCGGCATCAGGTGGATATCCACAGATTCACCGACTTCCATATTGGCAACTGCCGCGTCAAATCCCTGGATCATCATGTGCGCGCCGCATACGAAGTCCAGTGTTTTGCCTCTGTCATACGAGGAATCAAACTGTGTGCCGTCATTGAATGTACCGCGGTAGTGTACTTTAACAGTCTTGCCGATATTCTTTCCTGCCGCTTCATTGCCGCAGCAGCAGTTCCCGTCATCATGGTGTCCGCAGCACTCATGATCTTCCTCATGGTCATGATGTCCGCAGCATCCGCCGTCTTCGTGATGATCGTGGTGATCGCATGTCTCATCCGACGGTACCAGGGTGCCGTTCAGATATGCCTTTACTGCTTCGTCCGCATCACCGGAAGCACCTGCGCATACTTCGATGCCGCAGGAAGCCAGCGCAGCTCTTGCACCGCCGCCGATTCCGCCGCAGATCAGCACATCCACATCGTATCCGCCCAGTACTCCTGCCAGAGCGCCGTGTCCCTGTCCGTTGGAAGATACCACTTTCGAGGATACGATCTCTTTATTTTCCACTTCATATACCTTGAAGGACTCTGTTCTTCCAAAGTGCTGGAATACATTTCCGTTATCATATGTAACTGCTACTTTCATATTCTGTTTCTCCTTGTGTCGCACCTAGGAATCATATTAGAGAAATGGATGTTTGTCTATGTTTCCTGTATTCCTGTAAAACAAGTATGCAGTAAAATGTCTGTAATGACAGACATATTCATTCACAGGGGGAAGTATGGCAAATGATTTCGGTTTTATTCCGACGGAAGACGCGGATTATTATTTCATCAGTTACAACTCAGAAGATACTGACAGAGTCGCTGCGATCGCACGTGCGCTTCGTGACAATGGTTTTCACCTGTGGTATGACCGGGGAATCGAAGCCGGTGATCTGTGGGAGAAGACTATTGCGGAGAAGATCCGCAGTGCAAAGGGTGTGATCCTGTTTTTTACGCGCGGAATTCTTCCAAAGAAAGATTCCTTCGTAAAAAAAGAATATACGATCGCTGCCAGCCACTATGACCGTCCCCTCTATATCGTCATGATGGATCAGATCGATAACCGGGATATACCGGAGGATAAGGTACTGTGGTGGGTCGATATGAATGACCGTCAGGCCATTGATGTACGCAATATTACCGATTTGTCAAAACTGGTCGAGCAGATCATAGAACGCATCGGCAGTTCTGCAGCCAGAGAAGCAAGCCAGCAAACACAGAACAGACATCTGCTGTCTTCCGGTTATCTGCCGGTAAAGCCTTATTTCTGCGGCAGACAGAACATTCTGGATGAGATCGAACAGAAGTACCGTGCCGGAAGAAAGGCAGTATTCCTCTACGGTATCGGCGGTATCGGAAAAACAGAGATCGCCCTCCAGTATGCTCTGGCGCACAGAAATGAATATGATGTGATCATTCACGCCGTATGTGAGAATTCCCTTCGTGATCTTGTCATTGCGGAACAGCCCTTTGAACTGCGTCCGCCGCTTCCTCGAAAGATCATCGATACGGCACCGGAAGAAGATGGATCATACTTTGAACGCAAGCTGCAGGAACTGCGCCGTACCGCAACACCGCAGACACTTCTTATCCTGGATAATCTGGATAACCTGCAGGATCCGGACCTGCCCCGTATCCTGGATGGACCATGGCAGATCCTTGCGACAACACGGATCAACTGTTCCCGTGAATATACAGCGATACCGGTAAAAGAGATCGAAGATATGAACGATCTCATCACAGTCTTTACGCAGAATTACCAGGGATTTGACGTAGAACCGGATGATCCGGATCTGCCTGCTCTGATCCGTCTGGTCAATTGTCATACCTACACCGTCATATTACTGGCACATCACATGGAAAACAGCGGACAGAACGTCCGGCAAATGATCGATGCACTGCAGACAGAAGGAATCACTTCCCTGAATGAAACAGTACATGTGTCCGGTGCGTCTGCGGATACCGCGTATGAAAACCTCGTACGCATGTTCAAAGTCTTTTCCCTCAGCAGCGAGGAACAGGCTGTTCTGAAGCTTCTGTCTCTGATCCCCTTATGCGGTATTCCGGCAATGAAGTTCAAAAAGTGGGCAGACCTGAAAGACACGCGTATACTGCATCGCCTGGAAATGCGCGGCTGGATCATGCGCAATGCCGGCGGTATCACGCTTCATCCGGTCGTCCGCAAAGTCATCCAGTACCAGCTGCCTGTCCATGCCAGTGAGATCCGCTCATTTCTTGACAACGCCGCAGAGGATCTGAAAGTTTCCTGGTTCCTGACGCAGGCACAGAAAGAGCAGTACAGCATGATCCTGGAAAGCATTCTTTCTGCCGTCGGTCCGGTCAGTGAGGATACGGTCGCATTATGCCGTTCCGCAAGAAATATTTACGGTTTTGCGGGACAGGCAGAGAAATCCGTCCGTCTCAGTGAAGAGATCTACCGGTATTATCTGGATACAATTGGTGAATACGCACTGGATACAGCAAGTCTCTGCTACGGCATCGGCTGGACTCTGCTGTTCAATCCGTCCGTGGAAAACGCCATGGACCGTGCAGAAGAGTGGCTGATGCGTGCTCTTCGGCTTTACAGAAAGATCGATCCGTCAGATTACAATGCCTGTGTCACATATGGCGGTCTGCAGGAAAATATCTCCAAGTATTATTCCATGCGCTATGATACCTCCTCAGATCCGGAAGATTTTGCACGTGCGAAGGAATATGCAGAAAGCGCAGTAGAATATGCCCGCGCACATTTCACAGATCCCGAAACCAGATTCCGCTGTGCCGGCAGTCTTCTGCGTTACGCAGACATCTGCATGACAATGCAGGACTATGCGAAGGCCAAAGCACTGGTAGATGAAGCATATGATCTTCTTGTTCAGCGCGGCGCAGCAACATGGGGTGAACGAAATCCGGATATCCTGCGTGCCACCTCACGCCGTGCAAAGATCCTGTATGCCGAGGGTAAGTACAGAGAAGCACTTGCGGAGATCGACCTCAATCTTTCCGCCTATCTGCAGTTCTATAATGAATCCAATCTTTCCTATTTTGATCAGCTTGTACTGAAGGTATCCTGCTGTGCCAGGCTTGGTCTTACAGAACAGGCAGAAGAAGCCAGACAAACCGCACTGAACACCGGATATAAGATCTTTTCTGAAGATTCTCCCCGGCTGAAAAACCTGATCAGCTTATCCACGAAGGCAGAGTGATCTGCCTTTTTAGTACGGTATAAGTACAGTCGGTGAGATCATCATCCGGATGACAACAGAAAAAGACACGTGGAATGCCATCCCCCAGGGAATGCCGCGTGTCTTGTACTGCAATACAGTCATTGGTATTCTCCGTGCCTTGCGTCAATTATATGTTTGTTTCCGCTTGTGATACAGGAACGTCATTCCGCCGTCAGAACAGCGCGGACTTCATCCTCGGTCGCTGTGCTTGCTTCCCAGTCGATCTTCAGGACATCGAAGTTATTCTCTGCGGATCTGCACAGTTCTGTCGGAACCGTCATGGAACAGGGATTCTCTGCGATTTCATAACGGTATGTCGTCCACTCTTTCGCATCGCAGTGCATCGCGTAATAATCGAAGAATTTCTCTTTCCATTTCTTATATTCTTCCGGATCGCAGGCATTTTTCAGGCCTCTGTACAGTTCCCGCAAAGTATCACGCAGGTTCATACGATAGTCTTCGTTATCGTTCTGCAGATCAAAGGGCTGTGCCAGGAAAGCATCCAGAGCAAGTCTTCTTCTGTAGATCTCCCAGAGTTCCTTTTTGAGTTCTTCATTCATCTGTTCTGCTGTTTTGTTATTCATACTGTTTGTTCCTCCCTGTGAATAGTATATACAAGACCGTCTGAATGCCTCTTCCAGGGGAGATATTTACGCTGTCGTCGCAGCTTTCATTTCCCTGCCGATTCCCTTCGCACCGTGCAGCAGATCGATACAGGTGGTCCGGTTCCAGTGCTTTGATAAGAGCGTACCGTTTTCCCGGAACCTGCGATACATTCTTGAGAGAATGTCTTCTGAGGCTTACAATATTAACTGAAAAAGATAAAGAACAGGAGATCCTATATATGTCACAGAAGAAGTCATTCAAATTACTCCTGTCAGTCTTCCTGACAGCCTCACTGGCCGGATGCAGTTCATCAGCAGGATCCGGTTCATCTGCCAAATCAGAGAAAGAAGAAAAACCTTCACAGGAAACAGAACCATCCCCCGCTTCGGAGATTTCCCCGAGAGATCAGGTTTATCACGTTGGCGATACGATCACTGCGGATGATTTCGTCTTCACCATTACGGATGCCGGCTTCGCGGATGCTGTTTCAGGCACACCGGATGACAGTTTCCTTACGAAATCAGACAGCGGGAATGTGCCTGCCGGTGAAGATTTCCGGTTCGTGTATTATACGGTGGATTATCAGTATACCGGTTCTTTTGCGGATACAGACTACTGGACGTTCCTTGCCGAAGATATCCTGGCAGGGAATACGACCTACAGAGCGAATGGAATGGCAGCCTTCCGAAAGACCGGTGAACCCTGGATGATATCTGCCGTCATGCAGGATCCGCTGCTTGTATCGATCGCGACGAGTTCCGGCTGCGAAAGACAGGAGGAATATGAATATCAGCCTTCTGATCAGAAGTATCAGGCACGCGGTATTATTTCTGTAAAGAAAGACCTGCTTAATGACGGAACGGTCACCGTTACAATCAAGAAATATAACATTGAAATCAGTGAATGATATCTGATCATTCCGACCCTGCATAACAGATGCAGGGCTTCCGCAAAGTGAGTCTTTCCATCTGTCTGGTGGATTATTAAGTGTATCAGGCTACGACGAACGATACGTAAGTACGGTCGTCGTAGCTTTCATTTCCTTTGTCGATTCCCTTTGTACCGCGTAAAAGATCGATACAGGTGGGATCCAGTTCCAGTGCTTTTTTCAGGTACTCTTCAGTCTCTTCAAATGTATCGAAGAGTCTTGGATACCCGTCCGATGCCATAACGACAGTATCGTCCTTCTGTACGGAGTAGATCTTTACATGGGAAGGAATGATATCGCCGCCGTCCAGTACATCGTATCCAAACGGTACCTTCCGGTTTGCCAGTGATATGTATTCCTTCAGATACGGCAGGATCATCTGTCTGCCAAAGTCGGATAATTCCTGCTCTGTGACGTCTTTGCCTCTGCGGTCGCGTTCGATCTGGATGCAGAAGGCACGCAGTGACGCCAGCAGCTGATCGCCTTCCTTGAGATTTACGAAGTCTCTCTGGTTGATTCGAAGCATGCAGTCGCCGAAGCTCCAGATCTCATGCTTATTCACACTGTACAGAAGCAGCGAACACTGCAGGCGCTCTGCCGGCATCAGTGCCTTGAAGTCAATACCGCGCTTCGTATATTCACTGCGGATGACCTGGTTGATATAGGATATTGCCTCTTCCGCAGAGAAGTCCGGGTTCATATTTACTATGGCATCTGCGGCCAGATGGGATACATAGACATCCCCTTTCTGACCGTCCCAAAGCATTTCTCCCTTCGGCGTCGCTCCGTCGATCACAGCAATATAATGATCACTCCACACATACGTATCGCCGCACGGACCATGTGAGCCGTCTTTGGCAATGACTGACGTCATATCCCGGATCAGTGACCTGCGCATCCTGTTCAGCATGAATACGCCCTGTGCTTCCATATACACGCACAGTGTATACAGCGACTGCGGCATCAGCGCAGCTTCATTGTTATAGATGAACTGTTCCAGATTCCTGCTGTCGATGATCGTCTTGGAAGAGACTTCCAGCTGTTCATCTTTCCCGTGCAGAGGAATGATATCCTGCTCCAGATGATATTCTTTCTTTACTTCAACCGAACACGATAATCCCATCTCCAGATTCATCGGATTGACAAACAGATCATAGAACTTCAGTGAATCCAGTTTCAGATATGATTCATCTACTCCCAGTTCTTCCTGGAGCCCGCGCAATGCCGTATACCGCACATTTACTGTCCGGTTGAATGTATCGTAGTCACTGATGGATACGCCTTCGACCACAGAAAGCGAATAACTGTGGCGCTTATATGTCTCTGCCGCATTCGTGCTGCGGCTTGTCAGCAGTATATTCCGTTCACTGTCGCTCAGGATCAGATTCACACCCAGTGACGTGAACAGGATCTTCGTATCATTGATCCTGTTGAAGTCCAGAGAACGTATGAATCTGCGATTCGTCTTCGCCAGTGTTTTACACACATCCTTCATGACACGGTGTGTGAAGTAGTCCGTCTCAAACATTTCTATGCGGAGCACCGGCAGTTCCGCCATCGTCTCTGTACGTTCAAACCGTGAGATCTTACTGATACCGTACTTATGATTATTGAAGTAGCACCCATTCTCCTGGTGGAGGAACTGCAGGAAGATTTTTCTTCTGCTTTCTTCGATCATTTCGTACAGGTGATCCACTTCGATACGGCTGCAGATCTCCTGCAATGTCGTATCAAAGACGGTGTCTGTCATCTGGAACGTGTGATCTTTCAGATATTCCTGTACTTCTTCCTCTTCCAGACACTCTGCCGGAGGCGCCAGATAGAACACATCTTTTCCCAGTGTGATCTTAAGTGTTTCTCCTTCGGTAAAGTACGGATCTCCGGACGCAATGGATTCGATTCCGATCTCTTCGTAGGTATACCGGTGTTTCTTCAGCTGTTCCTGTACTGTTTCCCGGTCCATCGGCATCTCTTCTTCCAGTTTTTCCAGAATCGTCTGAATGACCGCCGTATTCAGCCGGTACGCTTCCACATACTGGCAGTCCGAAAGCAGGAATTCAAAAGCAGGAGTGATCACAGAATGGTCGATTTTCAGCACCAGCATCGGTATATCGTTGCTGGCAGCCATCGTCACTTCCTTCGCCACCCACTTGGATTTCATGGAGTTTCCCGACAGCAGCAGTATAAAGAAGTTCGATATCTTCAGATGATCCGCATCTTCCAGTATCCTTGTCATTTCATCTTCTGATTTATGCGCTGTCAGTTCCTTCCCAATCTTTACCGAGAAACTTTCACTGCTTCCAATATTCTTTGGTGCAAACCACGTCTCATAGTGATTCGCTGTTAATATCTGATTTAACTGTTCTGCATACTTCTCATCTGCAGTACTGTAACTGATAAAGATTGCCATAGGTATGCCTCCATATCAAATCTATGAACATTATATATCTGATTGGAATAGAAAATTCTCCTTTCCACATGACCTTATGGCTATGTAAAAGGAGATTGTCACAAGTTATGATTCAGCGACTAACCGGAGTTTTACTACATGCATGAAGAAAGGAAATGTTATACTGAAGTTAAGTTTTAAAACCCTGCTGAACAATTACGATAACCTTCAGTGCGCAACTTTGATGGTTCATATAACTTAAAAAAAAGAAGGAAAGGAGGCTTCTATGTCAGAACCCAAAACTGATAATAATTTAGAGGCTAAAAAATCTGAGAAGAACGAAAAGTCTGAAAAAACAAAAAAAACTATTGAAATAAAAAGCTGGCTTTCGATTATTTTATCTATATTTGCAGTTTTTCTTTCTATGTGCGCAAATAGTACCGCTAAAAGACAGCTAAAAGTTGAAGAGAATATTTCAAAACCGATAATTAATGTTACTGGATCATTTACAGAAAATTCTAAATACTTAAATGGTGTATTAATTACAAATAGCGGAAATGCGCTATTAGAACTTAAGATAGATGTAATACCTTGTTTTGACGCTTATGTTTCGAGAAACTATTCTATATCAGATGATTCTCATGATGCAGAGGTTTTAAATGTTTTAGTTCCTCTTAACAATAGTATTCTAATAAATATGATAACTGTACAAAGAACGGGTGCTAAAACAGGTGAAATAGCAAATGTGGTAACAACGGATCCAATTCAAACAAAAAATAAGCTTTTACTATTTAAAGATCTTGATCTCAATATAAACGAAAATGATTCAGTTATGAGCATATTTGGAATATATTTTTTGCACATTCAGTATAAGGATGTCATGAATATCCAACATAATGAATATTACAAAGTCTTTCCGGGTGTATTTTGCTACTATTCGGGAATGCTAGTTATTTCACCAACAGAGTATGATATAAAGCAATTATTGGAAGATGAGATAGATTATAAATATGCTTACACTCTTTTTAATGACTCTACGTATGGAATTGAAAACGGGAATAATCACGACTATTTGATGTTTTCTGATCGTATATATGATGAACATGATATAGCTTCCTATTTGTTCACATACGAAGATGAATTTGATAATATCAAACGACATATTGAGCGAGAAATTGAAAGGGGTTTATTGTTTCAGAAAATCGATTGAGCATAGATGGAATTTTGGGCATTCTGATGGAAACCTATAGTTCAAAAAAAAGAGACCCGAATTCACAAAGATGATACAGAGATCATAAATTCGAATGGATAATTATCAGCTTAGGAAGTGACAGATAAAGGGTTTGTCACATTTCGGTTGGTGCGGTTACTATACAAGCAGAATCGTATCAAAGGTGCTGTTTATGCTTCATCCGGAGCCGATTATATCATTAACTTAGATCTGTTCAGTTCTTTTTCTACTAATACCCATTTACGAAATTGGTGGGTCCCACCACTGGAATCACAGTGGTACCATTGTCCGGATTGGATGGCACCGCCACAACGGAATACTCAATTCCATGATTGACACACCACTGGGTGCCCGTACCACCTTTTCGATTCGGTCTCTTTTACATTGACTGATCACTCTTGCTCAATATATCCAATGTATTTGCTTTACATTCTGTATCATCACTTGTGCCATATTCCGGAAATACCAGGCATTCCTGGCAAATGTATCATTATTCACATCGAATCCCATCGTTTGAAGATATTTCAATAAGAACACTGCTGTTGTTCTGGTGTTGCCTTCCGCAAAAGCATGGATCTGCCACAGGCGGGATATAAAATCTGCAAGATGAGGTATCATATCCGGTATATCATACAAAGCATAGTTAAAATGCCTTTCTGAATTAATGTCATATTCCAGCATATCCTTCAATTCCAAAGCATTTCCGTAAATGACAGAAGCGCCATCCAGTACCCACTCCTTTTTGGAAATGTTATAGTCCCGAAGTTTTCCGGCGTGTTTATAAATACCGGAAAATAAACGTTTATGAATACCAATATACTGAGGAACAGAAAACGTAAAAGAATTCTCGGAAAGTATTGCTGCTATTCTTGCGGAAACAAGATCCGCTTCTTTATAACTGTCGGCTTTGCTATCTGAGTTTTCTGCATAATAGGTTTCGATCATTCGATTGGCATCTTCCAAAGTAATCTCACCGTTGATATTGGATTGTGCTGTTGCGTTCAGATAGTCGGAAGTCTGCAGTCCATCAACATTCTGCAATCCAATAGCAATAAACCATGAATATCCCAGTTTCTTTTTTGTCGGTTCCTTTTCCTGGATATACTCCTTAAACGGATCTTCTCTTATTTCGTCCATTACTGTAACCTCTGATATCTTCATTTAATCTCAGTATAGCATCTATGTACGGTTTTATCGTTTCAATGTACGGTTTTTGATAAATACCGTACATTCTGAAGATGCTAAAACTTGCTCAATTATTCTATTACCGGTCTCTGGCAATCTCCGTCACAAAAACTCAGAAGATTTTAACAATGGTAGCTTTCTGGAAAAAACCTAGAATTAGTGAGTATATTCAAAAAGAAACCAACATAAAAGCAGTGAATTAGATTTTCCGTTCACTGCCTCTATTTCTGTAATACCTGAAGTGAAATAATCAACTATTACATAGATGTACTAATTTCACTAATTATAATCTCTTCTTTTCAGACCGTCGAACAACGATCCCTACACTCTTACTCTTGCTTTTCCCAATATACTGTTTTTTCGAAGAGCGATTGAGTCTGGTTTTACCTTATTCTCTTCCGAGGTAAGTCACAGTTACATATACAGTAAATGTTGCTGTATTGCCGGAATATCGTCCACGGTTTTCTCTTACTGTGATATCGAAGGAAGTCTGATATCCGTTTTCTAAGGTTATTGTTGCTGTTCCAGAATTTGAATCCGGTGACTTATCCCTTTCAGTGATCTCCATTTCAACTGAAACAGAACTGCCTGGTTCACCGGAAACCTGGAAACCATCATGTACAGATTCACCGTTATAATAACGAGCATAACTCCAGTCATTACCTACATGGTTATTACTTTGCATTACCGCTCTCATATTGATGCGGTACAGATTTATAACATATTCGACCATATTGCTTTTTGCTGTTTGCAAACGAGAAACAGCCGAATCAACTTCTTCCTGAGTAACGTCAGCATTGGCAAGGATTGGTGTCACTAATTTGACTTCGGATACCAGGTCACTATATCCTTCCTTGTATTTACTTCCATCCAAACTATTGCACTCATCAATCAGACTCTGTAAAGAAGTTGTATCTGCCTTTTTGACCAGAAGAGTTTCAACTGACTGCATTGTCTGGATCTGTTTATCCACGTTATTCTGCGATGCATTTTCGTCATCGATCAGTTTTTTTGTACTCTCAATTTCCTTATTAAAACTTTTGACGGATGAAGGCGTATAATCATCGAGCGCAAAACCGGAATACTTGTTATATAATTCAACCAATCCTGTTTTATCAGCTTTCAGAATCAATTTACGATAAGCAGCAGCAATACTGGTCTCAGCTTCAGCCACTTCTTTTCTGGTTGCATTTGAATCATTATAGATCTCTCGCATTTCTGAAATGACAGATTTAAAGACTTCTGCAGAAACGGGGGTATACGCAGAAATATCATATTTATTTGCTTCGTTCAAAGCAGATAATAAAGCTGTTTTATCAGGTATTGGTTCCAACCCGTTATATGCCGATAGTAAAGCATCAACATAAGCTAACTTTTCCTCATCACTCATGAATATGTCATTTTTACGTGCTTCGGCATCTTCTAAATCATTCATATACCGTTCATACGTTTCAGGAGTATAATCAGCAGAATTGATCACTTTGTCTTCATAGGATTCGATCATTGAACGGTAAGTTATCTGATTACCGTTGATATTCATCGGTTTAAAATACAAATATCCACAGTAAGTCATAAATGCTGCAGCACATCCAATGCAGGTTTTCAGCCCATGTTTCTTTGCAAATATAGCGAAGTTGCTCATTGAAGTGCCTGTAGATTTTTTCAATTCAAGCTGGGCATTATACTTTATTTCCAACTCTTGTATTTCTTTATCCAGTGCAGTAATTTGTTTTTCCAGTTCGCTGATTTTTTTGTCATTTTTAAACAAAAACAACTTACTTTTTTCTTTATCACACTGCTGTATCAGTCCTTCCAGAACAATACTCTTTTCTTCAATTCTCTTTTTTATATTGAAATCAATCATATTCAACCTCAGTTTTGTACATAAGACCTGTTTGAGGTCCCAACTCATTTATTCTTCCCATTCTCTTATTTCTGAAAACTATTTGCCGTGAAGATAATAAAAAGCAAAGTAAACAAACACTAATGCTATAAACATTTTTCAGAATATAAAAACACCTGTTTGTTTACTTTGCCCCCTTCCAAAGTTTCCAACATCTATTTTATGACAAATAACAGTTTTTGAGCACTTCACTTCAAAAGTTTCTCTTTCTCTATTCGCATATATTGATTCTGTTACACAACAAGCGGAATCTATCATTTTGTTTTTATAGGTAAAAAAGCCTCCATGACAACCATGGAGGACATTCGGTGTATTGATCTTTGAAGATATATACCGGCTAAGAAACTGCCAATACTAATTTACGTACTTTTCGCCATTCAGCAGAACGACGTTCATTCGTTCCACTTTGATATCCTGCCATACGCCGGCAACTACATATGGTTCGGATGCCAGATACTCATCAAAGAGTTCTTTGGAAGGGAACTCCATGACCATGACGGAGCCTTTCATCTTACCTTCTTCATCCAGAAGACCGCCGGCACATACTACTTTGCCTTTGATCTGTGCCATGTTGGCGAGATGCTGGGGACGTACTTCCATACGCTTCTCCAGCATGTTCGGTCCATCGTACGCTGTGATAACAAACTGCATATTCTTTCCTCCTGATACTTACTGAATATGATTCTTTTCCGCTTCTCTGCGAAGCTCGTCTTCATCCATGTTTTCTACACGTGAAAGATCAATGACTGCCATGGGATTTCCGGATACCATAGCTGTTCCGTAGTAATCTTTCAGCTTTTCACGTAATTCTTCTGTTTCGTCATATTCCGGATACATTGTTTTCCTCCTTCGTACTCAGTCACTTAAGATTCGTAAGACTTGCTGAAGCGGATAAGGAAACTGTCAGCTGCTTCACATATCTCACTACTTCCTTTAACGCCATATTTTCCAGTATTACCGTCGGCCGGTAGTATACATAGTCTTTGTCCTTAACCTTGATTTCCTTGACCAGTCCGTTCTCAATCAGAACTAACATAACCGAGATACGGAACATTTCTTCTGACTGCCCGTATACTCTGCCAAAGACTTCATAGTGCTTTTTCATTCCGCTCAGAGCGCTGCTGAAGTAACTGATGCCTTCCCCTCTTCTGCGCTGCGTATATGGCGCAAGTGTATCCTCAGGTATTTCAATTTCACCGGTAACATCGTTCTTTACAGCGCCAAGGATCAGTCCGTCATCAAACCATTTTTTAACTGTTCTCTCATTAAATCGATGGCCTGTTTCCTGTTCAACATGATCAATGAACTGCTCAACAGTTATATATTTCACTTTTGTAATGATCTCATCCATAGCGGATATTCCCCCGTTTTTCAGTCCATAACGGCATCTGAAACTTTCTACTTACAATATATGACAAATATACAGGTTCCGGAGAAACAATTCATTCGGATGCACTTCTTTGATTCGACAGTATGCAGAAGTATTCTGCCAGCTGTTCCGGTGTTTCTGTGTAGTCCCTCTGAAGCCATGTCTGCAGTATCATGAACAGTCCGCCGGCAAAGTAAGAACTGGCATATTTCTGTATCGGATCAGAGGAGAGATCCGGTGCCCCGGTACCGGTGCGGTCGAGGTAGTAATGGAAACGGCGGATCAGCATATGCAGCATTCCGTTCTTTTCCAGCAGAAGCGCATAGTCCCGGTGGTTCTTCCAGAACGTAAAGAAGTAGGCGGAGTGCTTCAGCAGATCATTCTGCAGTTCTTCCGTGAAATTTGAATCATACTCCCGTATCAGCGTTTCATAGTGCTGGTCCAGGATATCCTCTTTGGACGTGTAGTTCAGATAGAACGTACGCCTGGCGACACCGGCTTCCTGGGTGA
Organism: Solobacterium sp.; assembly: GCA_017510405.1. Taxonomy (GTDB): domain Bacteria; phylum Bacillota_I; class Bacilli_A; order Erysipelotrichales; family Erysipelotrichaceae; genus Bulleidia. The sequence goes on along the minus strand of JAFWNG010000040.1, from coordinate 65,895 downwards.
TCTCAGAGATGGTAATATCACTGAAATTCTCTTTCTCCATCAGGCGGAACAGGGCTTCGGTAATATACTGGCAGGACAGGTTCCTGTAGGCATCATTGGTTGGTTTCATGAATAATTCTCACTTTCTCAAATATGCGCAACATGTACGTACTTTATTGACGCATCTTTTATTCATTTTTATCATAACAGTAAGAGGTGCACAAGTGTGCATAAATTGGAGGCTTCAACATAATGAAATTACTTGAGAAAGGTTATCTGGGGACATGCCAGATTCGCAACCGTTCTGTTATGACAGCTATGACGACCGGATTTGCCGGTCTTGACGGCGCACCGACAGAACAGCTTACCCGCTACTATGAAGAACGGGCAAAGGGAGGCGTAGGTCTGATCGTTACAGAGATCTTCCGTGTGAATAATGTGCACGGTGTTGCCTTCCCGCGTCAGATGTATGCACTCAATCCGATGAACGTACAGCCACTGGCACAGATGACTGCCCGTGTTCACCAGCACGGCGCCAAGATCTTTGCGCAGATCCACCACGGCGGCTCCACGAACGCACCGGAAATGAACAACGGGCGCATCGTTGCACCGAGTGCTGTGCCGAATGTCAGCGGCATCATGCCGGATCCGCTCACACTGGAAGAAATCGAGGAACTCAAGCAGCAGTTCATCGGTACTGCCGCAGCGTGCAAGGCAGCGGACTTTGACGGCGTGGAGATCCACGGCGCGCACGGCTATCTGCTCTGTGAGTTCCTGTCGCCTGCTTTCAATAAGCGCGAAGACCAGTACGGCGGCTCACTGGAGAACCGCTGCCGTCTGATCAATGAGATCGTACAGGGCATCAAAGCAGTCTGCGGAAAGGACTTCCCGGTCGGCGTACGTTTCAGCTGCGATGAACACGATCCGTTCCATGAAGATTCTCTCAAACTGAACGACGGTATTGAAATTGCCAAGTGCCTGGAAGCCGGCGGTGCGGACTTCCTGGATGTTTCCAACGGCAACTACTTCTGCCCGCACAGCGAGAACGAAGAACCGTACTCCTATGCTCAGGGATGCCGTGAAGCAGAGACCAAAGCGATCAAAGATGCGGTCAGTGTACCGGTCATCGGCGTATCCAACATCAAGTCGCCGGAAGTTGCTGAGAAACTGCTGCAGGACGGTGCATGTGACTTTGTCGGTATCGGCCGTCAGCACATCGCTGATCCGGAATGGATCAAAAAGACAGCAGAAGGCAGACCGGAAGAGATCGCACACTGCATCGGCTGTCTGTACTGCTTCGAATCCCTCATGACTGTCGGCTATGCCCGCTGCTCTGTTAATCCGAAGATGGGCAGAGAAGGCATCTTCCACGATGATCCGGTCAAGGACGGAAACGGCCGCAAAGTCGCTGTTGTCGGCGGCGGTGTTGCCGGTATGGAAGCTGCGGCTGTTCTCGGACAGAGAGGCTTCGACGTCACTCTGTATGAAAAAGACAGTAAGCTGGGCGGCGAAGTGAATCTCGCGGCAGCCACTGCCCCGTACAAAGACAAAGTCGGATGGCTCACCACCACCCTTACGAAAGCCATGGAAAAAGGCAATGTAAAAGTATGCCTCAATACCGAGGCAACACCTGCTCTGGTCAAAGAAGGTGCTCCGATTGCAGTCTTCCTGGCTGCCGGCGGAAAGCCGATCGTACCGCCGTTACCGGGTATTGAAAAAGCATGCCTTGCGGCAGATGTCATCCGCGGCAGAAAGCTCACCGGCAAGACGGTCATCGTAGGTGGCGGACTAACCGGTCTGGAGACGGCAGAAGTTCTCTTCCGTGAGGACCCCGATATGGACATTACCGTAGTGGATATGCTGCCGAAGATCGGCATGACCATGTATCCGCCGATCTATGACGATGTCGTCAAACAGATGAATGGCAAAGCACTCACTCTATGCCCGGGCTATATGCTGAAGGAAGTCACTGACAACGGTGTCAAAGTCACAAAAACAGACGACCAGTCTGAAGCGTTCATTACCGCAGACAATGTCGTCCTCGCTATGGGTACTAGACCAAATACTGCTCTGATCAAAGACTTTGAAGATGCGTTTGACCGTGTCCTTGTTCTCGGCCAGACCGCGAAGAACCCCGGCAGGATCGCAACGTCCATGTTTGACGGCTACATCAACGCCAGAGCATTTGAATTCTGATTCTCAGCCTCCCCGCTGATTATGCAACACAGTACAGCCGCAGCTCCTCCCCCAGGACTGCGGCTGTACTGTTTTTCTGACGATTTGTAATGCTTTGCAGTATGGGATCCTGCGGCGGTCACGATTCATCCAGATCAGGAAAGTCAACAGAGTTATGACTGTGATAATGTTTATACTTATCAAAATTGGATGAAACAACATGATATTTGTATTGATAAAACGCCTGTTCATAGGGACCGTTCTTTGCAAAGAGCGGGATCTGTACCGGCTTTCTGCAGGCAGTCATCGTACGGCTGCTGTTTATCACAGCGAATCTGCATACTCCGTCCGCACCAAGTCTCTCCTCGAGATCCGGGAAAGATTCATGAACCAGATCACGAATGAAGTGAGCTGCCGATTCCATTGTTTCCTGCATAGAAGCATTCTGTTCTGCATTGGCATCCATCAGAAAACACAGATCCAGCGGTCTTCCCTGACAGATATCAGATTCCCGTGACTGGTATCGAGGCAATGCCATGCGGATACGATACTTTTTCTTTAATAGACCGGCTTCATCGGCTGTATAGGCATGCAGTTCCCGCATGACAACATACGCTTTGGCACGGGCATATTCCTGTTCTCTTTCAGAAAGGAATATCGGGTCAAATACTTCCGGAAGAAGGAAGAGACCGCAGATATGAACAGGATTTTTCAGAGTATTACGGATATAGAAACTGAGCGGCACGATCAGAGCAGAACCGGCATCTCCGAAAAAGGAACCTGTCAGGATGACCCGCTGCGGCTGCTCATCCATAAGAATCGAAGTCAGGTCATTTAAGTAACCCCAATAAATGGAATAATTCAGTGACAGCCTTATCCCAACGCGGCTGTCAATTCCATCGTCATACGGGAATGGGACGAGTGGAAACCAGTCGTCTTTTGGGTTTTCCAGAAACGTATGAACAGGCAGTTTCTTCTGTAGTCGATGCTTCTGTCCGTTATCCTCGCTGTCGAATCCCATGAATATACAGTTTTCTCTGTCTTCTCCGGACAGTTTGTCTGAAATCATTTCTGCAATTCTTAAACCGGATCCGCCGAGTCCGATGATCAATGTCTTTTCCTTCATATACCTGCCTCCTGGTGTTCTTTATTACGCAATTGTCTGTACGATAATGGTAACATTTCATTAAGAAAGTAATCAGGAGGGGTGAAGTATGCTCTCACAGTTAAACAGTGCGCCGCTGTATTTGATCTGCGGAAGTATCGTAGCTTTTGTGGCAGCGGTATGCATCGTATTCATGGTCCGTGCGTACAAAGCAGGGATCGCCATTGGAATGGATCCGGTGAAGCTGAAACGGACGCTGACATCCAGCGTGACATTTTCCATCCTGCCGAGTGTCGGTATTCTTCTCGGTGTAATCGCGCTGTCCGGCAGTCTCGGTACACCGTGGCCGTGGCTGCGGCTTTCCGTCATCGGTGCTCTGCACTATGAAACACAGGTGGCGCAGGCTGCGGCAGAACGCGTCGGACTGACCACACTCAGCGCTGCTGAGATGACTCCGGTCGCCTTCTCTACCATTGCTCTGTTAATGAGCGTATGCATCATGTGGGGAATGGTACTGTCCTTCTTCTTCAACAAGGCCTATCTGCAGAAGCTGTCCGGAGACCCGAAAGAGAAAAAAGACGGCAAGAAAAGCTTTGGCGATACTGCCATGGTCGCCATGTTTATCGGACTGGTATCCACCTATATCGGCAGTTATATCGGCGGTTTTGTTTCCGGGAAAGGTACTCTGAGCTTCCAGGGAGACCTGACGCCGATCATTGTCGCGGCAGTATCCGGTCTGTGTATGGCAGGCTTTATCTATCTGACAGAGAAAAAGAACATGGTATGGCTGGAAAGCTTCTCCATTGCCGGCAGTATGCTGGCAGGAATGCTTGCAGCCATCCTATTCTGAGGAGGCATGATCATGAATGAGAAGTATCTGGAAAAATATGAGCGCAAGACGCATGTGATCGGACGTACTGCAACAGCGGTCACGTTAGTGATGCTTGTCGGCGCACCGTTCCTGATCGGTTCGATCCTTGGTGCTCTGCCGGATCTGTCCGCAGCTGCCAAAGGCTTCCTGTCGGTCGGCATCATCTGGACGGTATCGAGCGTTGTGGAATTCCTGGTATATACGCCGATGCTCGGTGCCGGCGGCGGTTATCTTGCTTTTATCACCGGCAACCTCATCAACATGAAGATCCCGTGTGCCATGAACGCACGTGAGATCGCCGGAACGCATACCGGAACACCGGAAAACGAGATCATTTCCACCCTGTCGATCGCTGCGTCTTCCCTGACGACGATCACAGTGCTTGCGCTTGGCGTTCTTCTGCTGGTACCGCTGCAGCCGGTGCTGCAGAGTGAAGCACTTCAGCCGGCATTTGCCAACGTTGTACCGGCACTCTTCGGTGCGATGGCATACCAGTATTTCCGGAGAAATATCAAACTGGCATGTGTGCCGTTGACGATCATGACACTGTTATTCACCTTTGTGCCGTCGCTCATCTCTCAGACCAGCATCATGATCATTCCGGCTGGAGCGATCTCCATCGGTCTGGCATGGCTGATGTGGCGCAGGAAAGGATTACAGGCATGAAAACCATTGGAATGATCCTGCTGGCAATACTGGCAGTGCTTGCGGTACTGCTTCTGATCGCCTTGATACGCACACTGTTCATGCCGTCCAAAGTATCCGGATACAAAGCTCCGGAAGAAGACAAGCGTGCACGCGCCTATGCGGAAACGCTCGCGGAGATGCTGAGATGCAATACGACGTCGTACGACAGTGTCCGTGATCCGGAACGTTTTGAAGCATTCCACAAACTGCTGGAAAACCTGTTCCCGCTTGTCCATATGCATCTGGAGAAGACCGATATCGACGGCAATCTCCTGTACTACTGGCGGGGCGTCGCACATGATAAGCCGATCGTCCTGATGAGTCATCAGGACGTCGTCCCGGCGGAAGGCGAATGGATCCACGAGCCGTTCGCCGGCGATATCGCTGACGGAAAAGTCTGGGGACGCGGCGCTTCGGATACCAAATGCTCTGTCTTCGGCTTCTTCCAGGCCGTGGAAGAGCTGTTGACAGAAGGCGTCATCCCGCCGCAAGATATCTATCTGTCTTCCTCCTGCACGGAAGAATGGGCAGGTGACGGATGCCCGAAGATCGTTGCGGAACTTACCCGAAGAGGCGTCAGACCGTATCTGGTATGCGACGAAGGCGGCGGTATTATTACCGAGCCGGTCGGCGGGGTTCCCGGCAATTTTGCCATGGTCGGTGTCTTTGAAAAAGGTAAGGCTGACGTCCGCTTTACTGCAAAGAGCAACGGCGGCCACGCCTCGGCACCGAAGAAGGGATCGCCTATTGCCCGTCTTGCGGCATTTGTCACAAGTGTAGAGAAACACGACCCGTTCAAAAAGAAAATGTCCCCGGAAGTCCGATCCATGTTCGAAGAACTGGCACCCTATGCCGGTTTCCCGCTGAAGCTGGTCTTCGGCAATCTGTGGCTGTTCGGACCGGTGCTGCAGATGGCAATGCCTGCCATTTCCGCCCAGGGAGCTGCCATGTTAAAGACAACGATTGCATTCACGATGCAGTCCGGCGCCGACGCTTACAACGTCATGCCGCAGGAAGCTTCGCTTGGCGCAAATATGCGATTCATTCCGCACCAGGGCAAAGACGAAAGCCTTGCGGTCATAAAGCAGAGAGCAGAGAAATACGGACTTAACATGGAAGTCTTCCATGCCGTAGATTTCTCCAAAGCAACGAATATCCACGGAGAAGCGTTCCAATTCGTCACCGACCGCATCAAAGAGACATTCCCCGGTCTTCCGGTCAGTCCCTATGTCATGACCGGTGCCACCGATGCACGCTTCTACCAGGACATCTGCGACAACATCGTCCGCTTCGCTCCGGTCATCTACGGACCTGAACAGCTGGCAGGCATGCACGGTCTCAATGAGAATATCGAATACAACTGTCTCCCCGGCTGTGTGGATTTCTATAAGAACATGATCCTCAAGTCCGGTAAATAATTCAATTCTTCGACTACAGAAATGGCTTATACCTTCGGGTATAAGCCGTTTTATTTACTCTTCTTCGCTGTCCTCTCCGGAATGATCCGGCAATTTCAAAGGGAGGTATGCATCCCGCTTTCCGAATTCCCTGTTCTGGTATTCCAGCAGATCCAGAACCCATTCAGACATCTGCTGTTCCTGCGCATACTGAATCAGTTCCGTGACGGTGTCCGCATCGAACACTTTCTTCTGCTCAAGAAAGCGCATCGATTCTGCATCGTTCCTTCCCAGCAGGATCTTTCCTGCTTCGGATCCATTCTCCCGGAACCAGGAAACATACTGTTCTTCCATCTCTTCCGATAATTCATACGGATACCGGAGACGTGCCAGTGCCATAGCTGTTTTGTTATCCGCCCTTGTCAGTTCAGAAAAGCTTTCGTCATATAAGTCAAACTCAAAGCCGCCGGTCACTCTGCTCTGAATGGCAAGAATACAGTACGTCTCAGTTTCCTCTTCTTCCCCCATTGTTTCCAGGACTACCTTCGCCGTGATTTCTCCGTCTGAATTCCGGAACGATAACGAACTTCCTGAGTTTCGTATGATCGAATATGCTGAGTTATGATATGGATCGACATTGACCGGCCAGTACGGACAGTGCAGAGGCATCGTAATATCGACATACTCATACGCATCGAAAACACCCTCTTCCACAACAGTGACATTGTCCGGTATATCCACTTTTACGACCGCCTCACTGGTTTCCGTCTGGTATGCATACAGCCTGTTCCGAATCACCAGCATGCCGTTCTCATCGATCAGCCCGACACAGCCGCAGAACGCACCTGTTCCGATCCGTAAAGCATCGGATTCCGGTAGATCGATCTTCTTCAGTTTTTTGCAGCTGCGGAAAGCTTCCCTGCCGATGACGGAAAGCTTCTCCGGCAGATGTATCTCTTCCAGACCGCTCCACTTGAACGCACGATCAGAGATCTCCCTGACCCCGTCAGGAATGATAACGGATTTCAGGTTCCGGCAGCCGTAAAAAGCCATGTCTCCGATCGTTTCCAGCGTGGAAGGAAGACTGATCTCTTCCAGAGAGGAATCCTCAAAAGCACTCGATCGAATCTCTGTAACACCTTCCGGAACCGTCAACCGGACAACATCACCGTACCCATGGTCCCTGCTGAAAACACCAGGACCGATGCTCTTTATCCGCTCAGGCAGAACGATCTCTGTATCATGACCGAGGTACTCCTTCAGCACTCCCTTTTTACTGATCACAAAATCTTCATACGGCATTTGTATACTCCGCTGTCCGGTCATTCATCCTCTCCGGTATCGTCAGGCAGTTCCAGAGACCGGTAGGTGTCCTGTCTGTCACCCAGTTTATTCTGGTAATCCAGCAAAGCCGTTACATAGTCATATTTACGCTGTTCCTGCGCATATTCGATCAATTCTGAAATATCATTGGCACGGAGTGCTTTCTTATTCATAAGAAGCCGCAGCGTTTCCGCATCATCGTCTTCGATCAGGACACTGACTATTTCAACCCCATGTTTACGAAGAAAGGAAATATACCTTTCTTCCGCCTTTCCGGTTAATCTGTATGGATAGCGGAGACGTGTCAGTGCCATCTCACGCTTGTTATACCCCTGTTCCAATCTTGAAAACACTCTGTCATACGCAGCGAAATCAAATCTGCCGGATTTTCTGAGCCGGATCGATAACAGCATATCCTCAGCAGTACTTCTGTCTTCAGAATCTGTCAGTACAACCACCTTTGCGGCGATTTTCCCATCCGTATCCCTGAATGATATCGTGCTGCGATCTTCCTTCAGGAGCGACAGTATAGTACCATTTTGTCTTTTTTCGGTATTCCAGAACGGGCATTTAAGAGACATCGTGATATTATACCGTCCGTCCGTAAATACACCGTCCTCAATTACTTTGACATGATCCGGTACATCAACGTCTGTTTCTATGTATTTGGGATTCTTAGTGACTGCAAACAGTCTGTTCTGAATAATAAGCATACCGGATCCATCCACAAGTCCAGTGCATCCCGTAAATGCGCCGTCTCCGATCTCAAGTGAATCTATTTTTGAAAGATCGATATGCTTCAGAGAGGAACACTTATAAAATGCATCCATGCCAATTTTTGTAAGATGTTCCGGAAGATGAATTTCTTCCAGACCACTGCTATAAAATGCACCCTCCGCTATTTCTGTGATTCCATCCGGCAGCGTGATGGATTTTAGAAAATCACAATAACCGAAAGCATGGTTCTCGATCTTATTCAGGGTGGAAGGTAAAACGATTTCTTCCAGATATGAACCTAAAAATGCACCGGCTCGTATTTCTGTTGCGCCTTCCGGTACGACCAGTTTTTTTACAACTCTGTAACCTTTGAAGCACATGAACGCAGACGTTTCAATGATCTTCACCCCTTCCGGCAGTACGATCTCTGTGTCATGACCTGTATATTTCGTCAGAGCACCATTTTCATCAATGACAAATTCTTTTTCATCATAACTCTTCATATCTTTGTTCTCTGTATTCCGGCATTCAGTCTTCATCGTCATCATTCAGCTTCAGGAGCTCAGAAACATCCTCCCTGTCAAATTCTGTATTCTGATGATCCAGCAGTAACGCCACACATTCGTACCGTTTTATCAACTGTGCGTATTCGATCAGTTCCGGATAGACTGCATCGTTCAGAATTCTCATCTGAAGCAGAACTGACAGAGTTTCATGATCCCCGTCATTGATCACGATTCTTCCGGCAATGGAACGGTGATCCAGCAGATACGAAACATATGTCTCTTTCATCTCTTCCGATAATTCATAAGGATAGCGAAGACGCAGCAAAGCCATCTTGAGGCGGTTATACTCCTGTTTCAGTTTGTAAAATATACTGTCATATGCTTCGAAATCAAAACCTCCGGTCTTTTTGCATCGAAGGAATCTCATACAGTCATTTTCTGTACGTTCATCTTCACCATTCGTTTCAAGAACTGCTTTTGCTATGATCTTTCCCGTCTCATCCCGGAACGATAAAGAACATCCGGTATGCTTAATGATCGCCTTGGGAAACGCCATCCTCTGTTCACTTGCCTCCCAGAACGGACAGTTCACAGGCATGGTGATGTTGATCCAGGTATAGTTGTTGAAGACACCATGCTCAATTGACTTGACTGTATCCGGTATATCCACTTCGACCAGAGAGCCGTCGTCGTCTTTATGGAAGGCAAAAAGTCTGTTCTGTAAAATAAGAAAACCGGAGTCATCGACCAGACTTATGCAGTCATGAAATGCATTCGGACCGATCTCAAGAGAATCTGTTTCCGGAAGGTTGATTTTCTTCAGGGCTTTACAGGCCCAGAAAGCAGCTTCGCCGATTTTTGTGATATGTTCCGGAAGATGCACTTCTTCCAGCTGATAACAATAGATAAATGTACCGTGTTTGATCTCTGTGATTCCATCCGGAATGGTAATGGATCTGAGTTCCATGCAGCTTGAAAACACACATTTCCCGATCGTCTTCAGACTGGAGGGAAGATGGATCTCTTTTAATCTGGAACCGGAAAAAGCAGAATCCCTGATTTCTGTCACGCCTTCCGGAACAGTGATCTTTTCAGCATTCAAATAGCCTTCTCTGTATCCGAATACCTCTTCTTCGATGATCTTAACTGTGTCCGGCAGAATTATCTCTGTGTCATGACCTGTATATTTCGTCAGAACACCATTCTCATCGATCACAAAATCGTTCTCTGCGCTTTTCCTGCTGTTGATTTCTGCTGTCTGCGTCATATGATCTAAAGACACCTTTCCTTCATTCTTCTTCCTGCATCGCGGAGCCTTCCGTGCTGTCCTCTCCGGCATCATCATCCATCAGTTCCAGTTCCCGGTATACTTCCTTCTCCGCGAATGCTTTATCCTGATAATCCAGCAGCGCGATCAATAGTTCGTATTTTTCGTTTTTCTGCGCATATTCGATCAGTTCTTCTACGACCTCTTCATCAAACACTTTTTTCTGTTCAAGATAAGACAGTGTCTTCAGGTCACCTCTGTCGATCACTGTGCAGCCTGTATGGTATCCATTCTCCCGCAGATAGGAAATATACTGTTCTTCCATCTCTTCCCGCAGTTCGTAAGGATACTGTATGCGCACCAGTGCCGTTTCAAACCGGTTATGATCCCTCTCCAGTCTCGAAAACATACGGTCATACGATGCAAAATCAAATCCGCCGGACTCTTTGCAGTGGATGGATACAATAAAGTCATTCTTCACATCCACCTCTTCACCCTCGGTGGACAGGATCACTTTTGCGGCAATCGTTCCCTCCTCATTCCGGAAGGATAAGGTACTCCCGGGCTTTTCAATGATTGAAATGGCCAGAGCAGGATTTCCAGAATACAGATCAACCGGCCAGGAAGGGCAATTCAGAGACATCGTGATATTGATCCTGTCGTAATGAGCGAACAGAGCACCTTCAATATGAATGACATTGTCCGGTATATCCACTTCTTCTGTTGAACCGTATATTTCCTCATTGAACGCAAACAGTCTGTTCTGAAGAATGAAAAAGCCGGATTCATCCGCAAGTCCCGCGCATCTGACAAAAGCTCCGTTTCCGATGACCGGAGCATACGTTTCCGGAAAATCGATCTTCTTCAGATTCCTGCAGTCACAGAATGCATAATCGCCGATTATTTCCAGTTTCTTCGGCAGGTGTATTTCCTCGAGACCACTGTTGCGGAAAGCACTTCCGGCAATTTCCCTGACGCCGTCCGGAATTACTGCCGACTTCAGGTTTCTGCAGTGAATAAATGCTCTTTCATCGATTTTCTTCAGCGTTGAAGGAAGAGTGATCTCTGTGATATTCGACGCACAAAAAGCATTATCCTGTATTTCCGTGACGCCTTCCGGCACCGTGATTTTTTCAACATCGCTGTATCCGAAATCGCTGTGCCTGCTGAACACACCAGCTCCTATTTTTTTTATTCCGTCCGGCAGGATGATCTCTCTGCCATGTCCCTGATACCGGACCAGGACACCTTTTCGATCGATGACAAAATCACTGTCCGTACTTTTTTTCCAGAATTTTAACATTTGATTCCAGGACCTCATTCTGTACTTATTGTACATGCAATATATTCAAATGGCTTATACCTTATGCAGGTATAAGCCGTTATTCACTCCTCTTCACCGCCATTTTCATCCGCGGGCAGCTCCAGCGACCGGAATATATCCCTTTCACCGAATTCTCGGTTCTGATAGTCCAGCAGTTCACTTACGAACTCCGTCAATTCTTCTTCCTGAGCATATTCTATGAGTTCCGCAATGGCCTTCTCAGTGAATACTTTCTTCTTCTCAAGAACCGTCAGCGTTTCCCTGTCCCTGAAATCGATCACGATTTTTCCTGCGTAATGATTATTCTGCCGGAGATAGGAAACATACTGTTCTTCCATCTCTTTGGATAATTCGTAAGGATAACGGAGACGTACCATCGCGACCTGAAGTTTGTTATAACGATCCGTAAGCATGGCAAAATTACTGTCATATGCCGCAAAATCAAAGCCGCCGGTTTCTTTGCAGCGAATCGAAAGAATACTGCCGTTTTCTACCGGTTCGTCTTCTTCGTCTTTTACAAGAATCACCTTGGCGACGATCTCTCCGTCCGCGTTTCGGAACGATACGGTACTATCCTCTGTGTTAATGATCGAACTGGCATATCCGTAATACTTTGCCGTTCCTCTGACATTCCACGACGGGCAGTTTATTGACATAGTAATATCGATATATTTGTCCTCGAATACTCCATCCTCAACAAAAACAACATGATCCGGTATTGTTACCTGTGCTCCGCTGCCGTATATTTCTTTAAAGTATTCATCATTAAACGCAAACAATCTGTTCTGAATAATCAGCATGCCGGTATAGTTGATCAGATGTACACAGCCTGAAAAAGCCCCCTTACCGATCTCAATGTCATCCGTATCCGGAAGATTGATCTCTTTCAGAAGACTGCATCCGTAAAACGCATTGTATCCTATTCTCTTCAGGTGTTTCGGAAGATGAATTTCCTCAACGCCGCTGTACATGAAAGTGCAGTCGGCGATCTCTGTTACTCCCTCCGGGATCGTAACAGACTGCAGAGACCGGGTATCTTTGAATGCGCTCTCTCCGATGATATTCAGCGTGGAAGGAAGAATGATCTCTTTCAGTTCATTTGCGTTCTCAAAAGCTCTGTCTTCGATTTCTGTGACACCTTCCGGGACAGTCAGTCTGACGACGCTGCCGTATCTGTATGTGTCGAAAGCTGTTGATCCGATGACCTTAATGCCGTCCGGCAGTACGACGTCTGTGTCATGACCTTCATACCGGACAAGAACACCGTTTTTATCGATGACATAATCTCTGTTGTCTTTCTCTCTCTTCAGCATCCCTCTCCCCTGACATCTTTCTGTTATTATTTTACATACTGCCCGGTGTCAGCGGTCATCCCGGTGAGATTATTTCTGCTGCTTCCCGAAAAAAAAGACTTATGCCGCATGTCTGCGGCTGTAAGCCTTCCGTGCTTCGGATCTCCGTCTCTCTTCCTATGTTTCAGAACCGGATGTGCTGTCATCTTCGGGTAGTTTCAGATTACGGAACACATTCTCTGTGCCGAACTCCGTCTTCTGATAGTTAAGCAGCTCAGTGAAAAAATCATAATTTTTCTGATTGTACGCATATTCAACCAGTTCCCTGGTCACTTCCGCATTGAATATTTTTATGCTTTCAAGAAGCCTCAGCGTCTCCATGTCGCCCGTTCTGATCAGTTTATGCCCAATATATGAACTGTCCTTTGTAAGATATGACGTATACTTTTCTTTCATTTTTTCCGATAGTTTATAAGGATACCTAAGACGCACCGCTGCCATCTTCACTTTGTTTTTCATTTCGGAAAGCCTGTCAAAAAAGCTGTCATACTGTTCAAAATCAAAGCCGCCGCTCTCTTTGCTGCGAATGGATTTCATAAAGCCGGTCTGTACAAATATCGTTTCATACTCTGTTTCCAGAACAACTTTTGCGGCAATCTCTCCGGACGGTTTTCTGAACGACAGTGAACTGCCGCTTACGTCGATGATCGAATACCATCCCGCTGAATTGTAGTCGATTCTCCAGACAGGGCAGTGTAAAGGCATTGTGATGTTGATCGCATCATAATCCGTAAATACTCTGTCTTCTACATAAACAATATTGTCCGGCAGATCCACCTGTACCCGGGATCCATATTTATCCGGATCAAACGCCAGAAGTCTATTCTGAAAAATGCAGAAACCGGAATCATCGGCCAGTCCTTTACATTCGACAAATGCCAGCGGCTTTATTTTCACAGAACCCATCTCATGAAAATTGACCTTCCTCAGATTCGTGCAGTTATAGAATGCAAATCTGCCGATTTCCTGAAGTCCTTTCGGAAGCCGTATTTCTTCCAGACCGCTTTCCGTGAAGACTCCGCGTGCGATCTTTGTTACACCGTCCGGTATCGTAATGGACTTCAGATTTCTGCATCTTTGAAAAGCCCTCTCCCCGATTATCTTCAATGTTGAAGGAAGAACGATCTCTTCCAGATCCGAATAGCAGAAAGCACACCTCTGAATTTCCTCAACTCCTTCCGGAATGATCAGTTTTACAACATTTTTATACCCGGGAAATACGATAGTATTGCTGAATACTCCTTCTCCGATGACCCTGACTGTGTCCGGCAGGACGATCTCCGTGTCTGTGCCTCTGTATTGGGTAAGCACACCGCTCGGATCGATCACAAAATCTCTTTCTGTTTCTCTGCTGATATTTTCCATATCTCACTCTTTTGTTTCAGAGGCGGCTGCGCTGTTATCCTCGGACAGTTTCAGATCACGAAGCGTATTCTCTGTTCCAAACTCCGTCTTCTGATAGTTCAGCAATTCCAGTACCGCGTCATACCGTTTCTGTTCCTGGGCATATTCAAGAAGCTCTTTAATCTCTTCTGCACTGAATATTTTCTTATTCTCAAGAATCTTCAGTGACCTGATGTCATTCCTGTCGATCAGTTCTATCCCGGCAAAAGTACTGTGTAAGATCAGGAATCTCCGGTACACTTCTTCCATCTCTTCCGATAATTCATACGGATAGCAGATGCGCACCAATGCCATCTCCAGCTGATTTCCCAGCATGGAAAGCTTTTCAAAAGAGCGGTCATACTGTTCAAAATCAAAGCCTCCGTGTTTTTTGCTGCGGATCGAGGTTATACAGCGGAACTGCGCATCCTTATTTTCCCCGCCTATTTCCAGAACAGCCTTTCCCACGATCTCGCCGTGTTCATTTCGGAACGACAGTGAGCTGCCGTTTCTGCTGATGATCGAATAGCCTTCTTTATCCCGCAGGGAATAAATACCGATATGCCAGGTCGGACAGTTCACCGGCATTGTGATGTGGATCCCGTCATAATTCGAAAACACTTCGTTTTCCACAGAAACGATATTGTTCGGCAGATCCACATATTCCCGGGAACCGTACTTATCCGGATCAAACGCAAACAGTCTGTTCTGAAAAATGAAGAAACCGGAATCGTCCGCAAGTCCTGTACATCCGACAAATGCCTTTCTGTCGATTTCCAGCGGATCGGTCTCCGGGAAATCGACCTTCTTCAGCTCTCTGCAGCCGCCGAACGCATTCCTGTCGATTCGCTGAAGATGCTTTGGAAGATGTATTTCTTCCAGACCGCTCATGCTGAAGACGGATTCCTCGATCTCTTCAACGCCGTCCGGTATTGTAATGGATTTCAGGTTTCTGCAGTGATAAAAGGCACCGTAGCGGATGTACTTCAGCGTTGAAGGAAGAACGATCTCTTCCAGATTCGAATAGCTGAAAGCGAACTTCTGTATTTCCACAACACCTTCCGGAACGATCAGTTTTTCAACCTTCTTATATCCGGATAATGCGGTGTTCCCGCCGAATACTCTTTCACCGATGACCCTGACCTTATCCGGCAGAACGATCTCCGTGTCTCTGCCTCTGTACCGGGTAAGCACACCACTCGGATCAACTGCAAATTCTCTTTTTGTCTTTGCACTGATATATACCATAGTTCACTCTTCTTCCGTTTCGGAATCATCCTGCAGATCCAGATTCCGGCAGCCCTTTTTCTCTTTGAACACCCTGTTCTGATAATCCAGCAGTTCCAGAACGAAGGCATGTTTTTCCCTTTCCTGCGCATACTCCAGGAGTTTTGCGGTATCTTCCTCCGTGAATACTCTCTCCTTTTCGAGAATACACAGTGTCTCCAGGTCACCGGTCTCGATCGCCAGTATTCCTCCCCCTTTTCCATTCGTCCGGAGGTATGAACTATACGTTTCTTTCATTTCTTTTGGTAATTCATACGGATACCGGATACGGGCCAGTGCCATCTTGCATTTGTTATGATCCCATCTGAGTTTTGAAAACATCGTATCGTACGCGGCGAAATCAAATCCGCCGGACTCTCTGCAGCGGATCGAAAGCAGAAAACTATCTATCGTACTCTGGTCTTCAAATGATATCGCCAAAACGACCTTCGCCGCGATCTTTCCGTCCGCATCCCGGAACGACAGCGAACAGCTGTCATCCTCAATGATCGTATATACGCTGCCAGAATTATTCGAGTCGATACCGACAGGCCAGGTCGGACAGTTCAGTGACATCGTGATATTGATCCATGGGTATCCTGCGAAAACTCTGTTTTCAACAGCGGTCACATTATCCGGTATATCCGCCTGTACCAGACCCCCGTTATAGTCTTGATCGAATGCATACAGTCTGTTCTGAAGGATAAGCATTCCGGATCCATCCAGAAGTTCCGGACATCCGAGAAATACATCACAGCCGGTTACACAGGAATCCGCTCCCGGGAAATCGACCTTCTTCAGACTGGAACATCTTAGAAACACACTGTCACCCAGTTTTCTAAGATGTGCCGGCAGGTGTATCTCTTCCAGACCGCTTTCTGAGAATGCCCCCTCTTCGATCACTCTGACGCTGTCCGGTATTGTAATGGATCTGAGATCGCGGCACTGACAGAAAGCATATTTCCCGATCTTCTTCAGCGTCGAAGGCAGTATGACCTCTGTGATCTGTGAACATGAAAAAGCATCTGCACGGATCTCTGTTACTCCCTCCGGTATCGTGATCTTTACAGCATTTCCATAGCCGAGGGCTTTGCTGAATACGCCTCTTCCGATCTTCTTTATTTCCGCCGGAAGAACGATCTCCTGATCATGGCCGAAATACCCGACCAGAAGACCGTCTGTATCTATTAGAAAATCACCTGTTATATGTTTTGCTTTCCATACGCGTGCCATAAGAACTCCGATCTTTTGATCCGATCAATTTACTTGTTGTCGCTGTCGTCCCCGCCGGTATCCTCCGGCAGTTCCATCGACTGGTATACATCTTCCGTGCCGAAAGCATTCTTCTGATAGTCCAGCAGTTCCGATACCAGCTCATATTTTTCCTTTTTCTGGGCATATCCTATATAATATGCCGTATCTTCCGCACAGATCAGTCTATACTGTTTCAGTACTTTGAAAACATCCATATCATCCGGCCGGATCCGTTTTTTATCGATCAGTTCTCTGCACACAGCGTTTTCTTTCCTGCGCAGGAAGGAAGTATACTCCGCTTCCATCTCTTTCGATAATCCGTAAGGATACAGAAGCCGCACCGCTGCCATCATTATTTTATTCTGCTCTTTGGTCAGCTTTGCAAACATACGGTCATATGCGTCAAAATCAAATCCACCGGTCTGTCTGCACCGGATCGACAGCAGAAATTCCTCGGAAACATTCCGGTATTCTCCGTTGATCAGCGCAGGTATCTTCGCGGCCGTCTTTCCGCCTGCGTCCCGGAATGTCAGCGAACACCCGTCATCCCGGATGATCGTCTTCAGAATATTGAATCCGTGCGGATCTTTATAAACGGTCCACGACGGGCAGTTCAGAGACATAGTGATATTGATCCTCGGAAAACTTATGAAAACATCATCTTCGATATAAGTAACATTGTCCGGAATATTCACATCCACCGGATAATACTTATCCGGGTAGAACCCAAACAGTCTGTTCTGAATAATAAGCATGCCGGATTCGTCCGCAAGTCCTGCGCATCCTCCGAATGCCCTCTTCCCGATCTCTAGAGAATGCGTTTCCGGAAGATCGATCTTCTTCAGATATATGCATCTGAAAAAAGCATCTTTCCCGATTTTTGCAAGGTGTTCCGGAAGAATGATTTCTTCCAGACCGCTGAACATAAACGTACTTTCCGCGATCTCTGTAACGCCGTCCGGTATCGTAACGGATCTCAGTCCGGCGCAGCTGCCGAATGCACTTTCTCCGATCTTATTCAGAGTGGAAGGAAGAATGACCGCCTCAATTCTGGATTTCAGAAAAGCATCTTTTCCTATTTCTGTCACGCCTTCCGGAACGAACATTCCTCTGACAGCTCCATACCCTTTATACCCGCTGAATACTTTCGGTCCGATCACTTTTACCTCAGGCGGAAGAACGATCACCGTATCATTGCCTTTGTATTCTGTAAGGACACCATTTTCATCGATCACGAAATACTCTGAATCCCTGCCGTACATATCTGTTTCCTTTTCGTCCGGTGTTTCAGTCGTCGAACAGCTGCAGCGCTTCGAATACATCCTTTACACCGAACGTCTCTTTCTGATATTCCAGCAGTTCCAGTGCATAATCGTTTCTGCCGTGCAGCTGCGCGTATTCGATCAGTTCCGGGATCACTTCTTCATCGAGTATTTTTTTCTCTTCCAGTACTTTCAATATCTCCACGTCGCCCATGCCCAGTATTCCCAGTTTTGCATCGAAGACTGCTTTGAATACATCCAGAATACTTCCCCGCAGGTAGACAGTATACTTCTCCCGCATTTTTTCCGTCAGCTCATACGGATACATGAGACGCACCAGTGCCAGCACTGTTTTATTGCGAGGTCTTTCCAGCCGGAAAAAAGCCCTGTCGTATGCTTCAAAGTCAAAACCGCCGGACGGTTTCCTCCGTATTGAGGCTATCAGCAGATTTTCGGTATAATCATGTTCACCCGCTGTCGCAAGGATCACCTTTGCAGCGATCTTTCCGTCTGTGTCCCGGAACGATATGGAACATCCGTCATTCTGCAGGATCGACTCCGCATATATACTTATATCAATATCCACAGGCCATTCCGGACAGTCAAGCGGCATCGTAAGATGAACGACAGGATATTCGGTGAACAGTTTTTCTCCAATAAACGCGACATTGTCCGGTATATCCACATACAGCGGGGAATCCTTTTCTGCTGCCACGAAATACTCGAGTCTGTCGCGAATGATGACAAGACCGTTTTCATCCTTCAGCCCGGCACATCCGTAAAACGCTCCGCCTTCGATCTTCGGATGGCACTCTTTGGGAAATATGACGTTCTTCAGACATTTGCAGTCGTAAAATGTTCTCCACCCGATATTCTTAAGTTTCCTCGGAAGATATATTTCCTGCAGACCGCTGTATGAAAAAGCAAAGTCTTCGATTCTTCTTACCCCGTCCGGTATCGTAATGGATCTCAGTTTTTTACAGCCGGAAAAAGCACTTTCTCCAATGATCTTCAATGTGGAAGGAAGTGTGATATTCTCAAGATCCGATTCTTCAAAAGCGGAATTCTGTATAATCTCCACGCCTTCCGGAACGATTACTTTTGACACCGCGCCAAATCCATTCTCACGGCTGAATACACCGGATCCGATGCCCTTTACGATATCCGGCAGAACGATTTTCGTATTACGGCCTTTATACGCAGTCAAAATACCTTCTTCATCGACGACAAAATCCAGAAAGAAGACGGTCGTATTCTGTGTATCTGTGCTGTTTGCCTTTTTCTTTGCCATACGATCTCTGAATATACTTCGTTACTCTTCGTCCTCTGAAAGCTGCAGATCCTCTAATACATTCTTAACGCCAAATTTCTTATTCCGGTATTCCAGCAGTTCCAGTGCGAAATCATTTCTCGATTCGATCTGTGCATATTCGATCAGATCCGGTATCACGTCTTCTTCGAGTATGGTTTCTTTTTCCAGTACTTTCAGTATCTCCATGTCTTCCATGCCGAGGATCGACTGTTCCGCATCGAAGATCACAGTGAGGACATCCAGGATATTCCCCTGCAGATACGAAACATATCTCTCTTTTGCAGTGTCCGATAATTCATATGGATACAGGAGACGGATCAGTGCCATCGCTGTTTTATTGCGCGGCTTTTCCAGTTTCGAAAAAGCCCTGTCATATTCGTCAAAGTCAAATCCGCCGGTCTGTTTGCAACGTACAGACGCAATGACGGCAGTTTCCTGCCAGCTTTCATCTTTTATTGCAAGGATCACCTTTGCGGCCGTCTTTCCGTCTGCGTCACGGAACGATATCGTGCATCCGTCATTTGTAATAATGGATTCCGTGGTCCAGTAATCCTCTTCATATACAGGCCAGGACGGACAGTCCAGAGACATCGTGAGATGTACGACCGGATACCTGCTGAATATTTTTTCTTCTATTGCAGTCACATGATCCGGAATCGTTACATAGAGCGGAGATTCCACCTGCTCTTTTCCGAAATACACGATCTTGTTATGAATGATCACAAATCCGTCTTCATCGATCAGCTCTTTACAGCCGGCAAATGCCTCTGTCCCGATCTTCGGATGGTTTCCTTCGGGAAGATTGACCTTCTTCAGATAGATGCAGTAGGAAAACGCCTTCTTGCCGATAAACTTCAGCTGTCGTGAAAGATCGACCTCCTCCAGACCGCACTCCTCAAACGCTTTCTCTTCGATCCTTCTGACTCCGTCCGGTATCGTAATGGAACTCAGTTTTGTACAGCCTGAAAAAGCTCCTTTTCCAATGATCTTCAGTGTGGAAGGAAGCGTGATCTTCTCAATATCCGATTCAGCAAAAGCGTACTCCTGTATTTCTTTTAAACCTTCCGGAAGGATGATCTTTGTCCTTGTGTTGTATCCATAGTATCTGTAAAACACCTGCGGTCCTATGACCTTTACGACTTCCGGCACTGTGATCTTCATATTGTTTCCGGTATACGCAGTAAGTACGCCTTTTCCGTCTATGTCAAAATCCTCATAGAAATATTCTGTATTCCCTGTGTCTTTTTTTGCCATATAACTCCAATATATGATCTGTTCTTATTCCGTATCTGAACCTTCCGGACTATCCTCCCCGCTGTCACTTTCCGCAAGCTGCAGGGTCTGATATACATCTTTCTTTCCGAACTCTCTTTCCTGGTAGTTCATCAATTCTATTATAAATTCATATTTTTCCTTTTCCCGGGCATATTTGAGCAGTTTCGGGATCACTTCCCCGCGTATGATCTTCCTGTTTTCCAGTACTCTCAGCGCTGCCATGTCGTTCATATCGATCAGCAGCGTACATGTCTCAGCGCAGTTTTTCCGCAGACAGGCAGTGTACGTTTCTTCCATCGCCGGTGTTAATTCATACGGATACTGAAGGCGTGCCAGTGCCATCTGTGCTTTGTTGTATTCATTGTCCAGTCTGGCAAACATACTGTCATATGCTTCAAAATCAAAGACGCCGGTCTCTTTGCGCCGCATGGAAAGAATAAACGCGTCGATCACAGGGGCTCTCTCAAAATATGTCGCAAGCACTGCTTTTGCAATGATCTTTCCCTCTGTGTTCCGGAATAACAATGTGCTGTCTGAATTGATTACGATCGATCTTGGTCCCCTGTGATTCTCGGATTTCTCTGTGACCGGCCAGTAAGGACAGTTTACGGGCATATTAATATCGATATACTCAAAATCCGTGAATACATCCTCATCCACAGCAATGACATCATCCGGTATCAATATCTCCGGTATTTCCTCTTCGTGATCTGGACAGTAATCATAGATCCTGTTCTGAACGATCACAAAACCGGATCCATCGGCCAGTCCGTAACATCCCAGAAATGCACTGTTTCCTATATGAAGAGACTCTGACTGCGGCAGATCGACTTTCTTCAGCTTTTTGCAGAATAAAAATGCTCCTCTGCCGATCTCCTTCAGACTCTCCGGAAGAACGATCTCTTCCAGATCACTGTACTGGAACGCAAAGTCAGCGATCTCTGTTACTCCCTCCGGTATCGCAACGGTTCTCAGTTTCCTGCAGTTTGAAAAAGCATTCCTTCCGATTTTCCGCAGTGTAGAAGGAAGCACGATCTCCCGTATACCCGAGAAATCAAACGCATACTCCTGTATTTCCGTTACGCCTTCCGGAACGATCATCTTCTGCACCGCTCCGTATCCGCTTACCCGGCAGAATGCCCTTCTGCCGATGACCTTCGCAGTGTCCGGCAGTACGATCTCTGTATCCTGTCCTGTATATCTGGTGAGAACACCGTTCTCATCGATCTGAAAGACGTTTTCTGTATTTCTATCCATATCTGATCCTAACTGTCATCCTCATCCTTCAGCATCATCGTCTGATATACATCTGTCCTGCCGGATTCATTATGCTGGTAGTCCAGCAGTTCCATTAAAAAACCATGTTCTTCCTTTTCCTGCGCGTATTTGATCAGCTCCGGGACAACTTCGGCATTCAGCGCTTTCCATTTCAGAAGCAGTTCAAATACCTGCCGGAAGTTCATTTCATACGCCGGTGATTCATTCGCTTTGAATCGCCTGTATATGACATAACTGTTCTTTTTCAGATAGGAAGTATATGCCTCCTTCCTCTCTTCCGATAATCCGTAAGGATACCGGAGGCGGTCCAGTGCCATCATTGTTTTGTTGTCTTCATCTTCCAGTCTTGAAAACATACTGTCATATGCCGCAAAATCAAAACCACCAGACGGAAGGCACCGAATCGAACGAATACAGTCCTTTCGGACAGGTTCACTTTCGGTTATTGTCGCAAGCATCACTCTGGCCACGATCCTGCCGTCCCTGTTTCGGAACGACAGCGTAGACAGATGATCCTTAATGATGGAAGCCGGGTATTCTTCCGGTTCTTCTGCTTCCCTTACACGCCAGGACGGACAATTCAGTGACATAGTGATATGGAACCGGTGAAAGAATGTACTTGTGCCAAACACCCCGTCTTCTACAGCAGTGACATGATCCGGCAGTTCCACATAGATATCATTCTCTTTCCAGTTCGCATTGAAGCAGCAGAGTCTGTTGTAAAGAATCATACGACCGTATTCATCGCACAGCCCTTTACATCCCAGAAACGCATTTCTGCCGATTTCAAGGGAATCAATTCGAGGAATATCAAACTTCTTCAGATCACTGCAGTCACAAAAAGCATCGTCAGCGATTACGGTCAGACTTCCGGGAAGATGTATTTCTTCCAGACCGCTGTTCTCAAAAACCGACTTTCTGATCTCTGTAACTCCCTCCGGGATCGTAACAGACTTCAGATTCTTGCAGTTTGCAAAAGCATAGTCCCCTATGATCTTCAATGTCGAAGGAAGAACGATCTCTCTGATGTTTGAATAACTGAGAGCATTCGCCTGTATTTCCGTCACGCCTTCCGGGATAATCAGTTTCTCAACAGCCTGATACCCCTTCATAGCGGAGAATGGAGCAGATCCAATGATCTTAACACCGTCCGGTACAACGATCTCCGTATCATTCCCGGTATAGTTTATGAGAATACCATCCTCATTGATTACAAATTCATTATTGTCTGTCATAGTATTCTGATCTGTTATTTCCGCTTACAGATTCGTTATTTCCAGTTTCCTGCATCCTTTGAACGCATCCTCGCAGACATACGTATCTTTGGGAATGATCACCTTCTCCAGATCATAACAGTACCGGAATGCCTTTGGATAAATGATTTTTACACTAGCAGGCAGGATGATCTCTTTCAGACCGACACAGCCGAAAAACGCACCGTCCCGGATCTCTTCCACACCGTCAGGGATCCGGATATGCGTTAATGCGGAACAATCATAGAATGCGTACTTCGGAATGCTTTTCAACTCTTCCGGCAATACGATCTCCCGCATTCCGGACAGACCGGAAAAGGCGTGATCCGGAAGTTTTCCCTTCCATGGGAACGTAAGATCATACGGTCCTCCCAGCGGTCCTGCGCTCTGTATATTTACACAGCCGGAAAACATCCACGACCCGCACTCAACAGCACTCTCCGGAATCGATATCTCTGTCAGGTTTTCACATCCCTGAAACGCACCGGTACCGATCTCAGTGACTCCATCCGGAATCGGAATATCCCACAGGATCCTGGCTCTTGCGAACGCTTCTGTATCGATCTTTTTCAGACCGGCAGGCAGCTTCACTCCCTGCAGATGGCTGTCATTGGCAAATGCCAGGCACCCGATCTCCGTGACGCTTTCCGGCAGTACAACATGCCTTATATCCCTGTTCATAAAGAATGCTTTCTCACCGATAGCAGTGACGCCATCCGGTACCGTCACGACCGAGGCAGTCCCTGTATATGCTGTTAATACATTGTTTTCAATGACGAAGTCCTGTGCGTTCATTCCGGTTCTCCTCTGCGGATGCGTCCTGTCAATTCATCCCGTGTTTTGTAATCATTATATCGATTCGCACGGTTTCTTTGAACACGGGGATAAAAGCAGCAGTCTTCCAGACCAGACTGCCGCTAATGACGATCCTGACAGAATGACCTGTCAGTTTCCCTTGAGCCCTTTCATTGCTATTTTCAGTAAATGTTTGATCAGGCCGGGTTTATTTGCCTTTCCGATGTTGAACTGCAGCGGAGCAGTCGTAATCGTTTTGAAGTAATCTTTATTCCCGGTCTGCACATAAATAGAATAATTGACCTCTATGTATTCCTTCATATACTCCGCACACTCGGATTCCGGAACAGTTTTCAGCGTACCGATTCGATACAGAGCATCCGACAGGCAGTATAGTATGGTATAAGACTCCGTATTCGAAGCCAGTTTACGGGCGATCTTCAGTCCCCTCCGGTAGTATTTCTCCGCTTCGACAAGATCTCCCTGTGCTTTACTGACATCACCAAGATGCTGGCAGGCGCGTGAAAGATCACGCCGGATCTGCGGTTCGCTTGTCCGTTCTGTCAGCTCGGTCAACATATCCAATGTTCTTTGATACCACTGCTTCGCTTCATCGTAATTCTTTTCTTTAACACAGAGATCTCCCATTTCACTGTAATTCTGGGACAGATCGTGCAGAATATTTACAGAGTTCTTCCCTTTCGAGAGTTTTTCCCGAAGTTCCAAAGATTTCGTAAACCAGGATCTGGCTTCAGAATAGTTCTTTTCACTGGAGCTGACCAATGCAAGTTTTTCATATGCACTGGCAACAGCATACCGCGTATCAAAAGCATCTGATTCTTCTGCCAGTTTTTCGCGGATCTCCAGACATCTGGTAAACCATGCTCTTGCGTCTTTATAGTTTGTCTGGCTCAGCCGCAGACTTCCAAGATCCTTGTATACAGAAGCCAGTTTCCCCTGGGATTCGATGGAATTCGTTTCTTCCGCCAGTTTCTTTCGAATGGCCAGTTCCTTCTTCAGCCAGGTATCCGCTTCCGGGAACTGTCCCCTGGTATGGCATAATGTCCCGATCTGGGAATACGAAGTAGCGAGATGGCTCCGGTCTTCGAAAACACCGGTTTCTTCGACAAGCTTCTCGCAGATCACCATTGATTTCTTATACCAGTCGATGGCACCCGTCAGATCCCCTTCCTGCTCGCAGATGTCTGCCATTTTGCCATAGTTAATGCACAGAGCACGGCGATATTTCGGAGAATTCGATCCTTCGATCAGTTTTAAGGAGATCTCCATTGCTTTGGCATGCCATTCTTTCTGCTCGGATAGTTTTCCTTCCATCCTGCTGATCTCACCCAGATTACTGTAGGTTTCCATGAGAGCATAGCGTGCATCCGCTGTCGGATCCTTTTCCCCCAGTTTTTCCCGAATCTCAAGAGCCTTCATATAATACTCTCTTGCCCGTTTCAGATCTTTTTCATTCTGACTGAGATAGCCAAGATTGTAATAACTGCTGGAGAGCTCCATGAGGGATTGATCCGTACGTTTTTTCTTAACGTTCTTCAGTGCCTCATTCAGGTTTTTCTTATACCATTTGCGCGTCTCGGAAAGACTGCCTTCATCATGACTGACACCGCCGAGAAGGTTACTGCACATACGGGTATAGTATTTCCTGTATTCTCCGTCCATTTTCTTTGCATACTGCAGCATTGTTTCGTAGGATTGTTTTGCTTCCCCGGTCTTTCCTTTTTCCTTTAGAAAGTCACCAAGACTCCAGTATGCGCGAACGACTAATAACAGATCGATCGGACCGTGTGAAGCATTGTATCGTTTCACCAGCAAAGCCGCATATTTCTTCTGCAGTTCGATTGCTTTCTCATAATTGCGCTCAACACCTTCACCGGTGCGGTACATGGATACCAGTTTCTGATATGCGACCGGCAGTCCTTTCTCTGCAGCACCGCTGATCAGCGTCAGTGCTCTTTCGTGATCCACTTCCATATCGATTCCGGACAGATATGCCAGCCCGATCAGATACTCATGTACAGGATCGGTATTGTTTTCTCCGGCCGCAAACTCACCCACAGCATGTCTGAGTTTTGCAGGAAGCTCTTTCTCCGTAATGACTGCATCGATCCCGTCATAGAGAACAGCCAGTTTCTTCGCATTCACTGCTTTTCCCTGGATCGGCAGAATCGGCTTCCCGGTCTTTTTCGCTTCCGGGTATTCCACGGTCATGACATAGTTGGGATTTTCCAGCAGATTCGGCGTTACCACAAAAGCAAATGCACTGCTTTTCTCCATTGCACCGGCAATCGCATCATTAAAGTTCTCTCCCGGTGTCAGGAACTCATCGTACCAGATGGCAATATCCCGGCAGAAATCATTCTTATGGATCCGCTTCATGATGTCCTGTGCGTACTTCCGGTCTTTCTTTCTGTAGCTCAGGAAAATATATGCAGCAAATGCATTGCGTACCTTCTGTGCCAGCTCATCCCCTACCAGCACCGATTCCAGGAACTTTTTCAATTTCTCTTCGTAGGGAATCGCTGTCTCATCTTTCTCAGCAGCAGCTTTATCCAGAAACTGCAGATTTCCACATATTCTGTTGAAGTCACTCTCCATTCCCGCTTCCTGCATCAGCGGCAATACCGGTATATGGTGGTCCACCGCATATGCAAATTCTACGTTCCTGGCAGAATTATCTTCATACAGGAATTTCGCAGTGACCGGGATCACAAACAGCTGCATCTGCGACAGGTCTGCCAGAAAGTTCTCTCCTTCCGGTATTCCTTCCTTCGGATCGTAATACCATATGGCCGCATTCTCCTGTATATCCAGAATCTCCTTCTTGACTGCTTCAAACATACGTTCAAAGTCTTCGGAATGACAGCAGAAAAACACTCTTGGTCTTCCCTGAGGATTCGCATCATCTTGTGTTTTGTATTTTAAGCCCTGGTAATCTGTCATATCGTAACTGCTTTCTGTTTCTTACGTTTAGATTATCACGTTTTTCTTTTCGTATTATTGAGCATCCTTTATGTAACAGGAATAAAACCAGTACACCTTTATTTCAGGTAATCCGTTTCCCTGACTTAATCGGTATTCGTTTTCTTACTATTCTTATTATCTCCTGATGAATCATCCGTCAGTTCCAGAGGCCGGTATATATCCTTCTGACAAAATGTCTTATTCTGATAATCCAGCAGTTCCATTACAAAATTATTTCTTGAATACCGATTTGCATACTTGATCAGATCCCCAATTACTGCTTCTTCGAGTATTCTTTCCTCTTCCAGCACTTTCAGTATCTCGACGTCTTCCATGCCCAGAACTTCCAGTTTTTTCTCAAAAATCATAATACATACATTCAGAGTATTCTCCTTCAGGAAAGACACATACTTCTTTTTCGTGATTTCCGGTAATTTATATGGATACATGAGACGTACCAGCGATATCACTGCTTTATTACGCGTCTGTTCTACTATTGGAAAAGCCCAGTCATATGCATCAAAGTCATACCCACTGGTATTGTAATAAGGATGTATGGCACTTATAAAACCCTCCCGGGCAGAGTCATATTCTCCTTCAACCGCAAGGATCACCTTTGCGGCAATATTGCCATTATTATCCGTGAACGATAACGAACATCCATCATTTGTAATAATGGATTCCATATCCCTGACCTCCCCTCCAGATACTTCCCAGGACGGGCAGTTAAGAGACATCGTGAGATGGACAACAGGATACCGGCTGAATACTTTTTCCCCGATCGAAGAAACGTATTCGGGAATCGTTATATACAGCGGTGTATTATCATGATCCGGTTCAAAATGTAAGATCCTGTTATGAATGATCACAAAACCGTTTTCATCTATCAGCCCTCTGCACCCCAAAAATACGTCCGCATCGATTATCGGATATTTTCCTTCGGGAAGAATAACCTTCTTCAGATGGCTGCAGCCGGCGAACGCCCTCGTACCCAAATAAATGATTCTATTCGGTAGTTCTATTTTCTCCAGCCCGCTGTTTTCAAACGTCTGCTCATAGATCCATCCAACTCTTTCCGGTATCGTAATGGACTTCAGTTTTTTACAGCCTGAAAATGCACCTTTTCTAATGTTGTACAGTGTGGAAGGCAGCGTGATCTTCTCAATATCCGACTCAGAAAAGGCATATTCCCGTATGTCCTTCACACCTTCCGGAATGATGACTGTTCTGAGTCCTCTGAATCCGCGGAATACACCCGGTCCTATGACCTTTACAACATCCGGAATAGTGATTTCTGCACCGCTTCCCGTATATCTGATCAGGACACCTTTTTCATTGATGTCAAATCCTTCATAGAAAACATCGTTCGTCTCTATGTCTTCTTTTGATCTTTTCTTTTCCATTATTTACTTCTTCTGTATAAGAACGTGCATGGTTTCCGCATTACCGTCATTGTTCCGGATCCGGTCATACTTCTTTTCCGTTTCTTCCGGCAGTTCAGAAATATATATGCAGCAAATTCACCATGTACTTTCTGTGCCGGTTCATCACCTGCCAGTACCGATTCCAGGAAGTTCTCTCCTTCCGGTATTCTCCCTTTCGGATTGGGATACCATATGACCGCATTCTACTGTGCCCTGTATCATAAGCCCTGGTAGTCAGCCATATGGTATCCTCTTCACCTAAACGATGCGGTCAGCCCTCTACGCCTTTATATCCGATCGTACTGCCATTCGATCCCTTCTTAATTACGATCTGCTCCGTAATGCTTTCATCCAGCCTGCTGACATGAGAAATAATGCCTACCAGGTGGTTCCCGCCGTCGGACAGGTTATTCAGTACCTGTACCGCTTTATCCAGTACATCATCATCCAGTGTGCCGAACCCCTCATCAATGAACAGTGTATCCAGGGACTGTCCGCCGGAGTGACTCTGTACAACATCGGATAAGCCTAATGCCAGAGCAAGAGAAACGATAAAGGATTCACCGCCGGACAGCGAAGCAGATTCTCGCTGGATTCCGGTCCTGCGGGATAATACTTCGATATCCAGTCCTGCTTTTGCGTTCTTCCGGTACGCTTCTGCCTGGTGTACAAGCTGGTAGGTTCCTCCGGACATAATATCCAGACGGATATTCGCTTTTTCAATGACTTCACGGAATGTGGCCCCCATAACATAACGGTCAAAGGACAGCTTGCCGCCTTCACTGTTGGAACCAACTGCAAGTTCTGCCAGCCTGCTGAGTACCTTATAAGCTTCATCACTCTTTGCCAGTGCTGTTTTCGCATCTTTGACATTGGTATAAACATTCGTATGATTCTCTAACAGATTCCGGCAGGCATTATGTACACGGTTTGCTTCATTCAGCTGTACATTTGCAGCATAGATCTGTTCATTGAGAGCAGTAAGATCTGTCTTTTTATAGTCTTTTGTCTGTTCTCTCTGTTCTTTCACCTGTTTGCGTGCCGTTTCCAGTTTGATCGTATAGTCATCAATCAGTTTCTTTTCCTGTTTCAGCCATCTTTCCGGATCCTGGATGCCGTCTAATACTGCCGCAGCCTGATGTTCCGAATCATATCCGTATACTATCAGTACACTGGTCAGTGCATCTTCTGCCTGTTTGCTCTGTGCTTCTGCATCCGGCACTTTCGCTTTTTCCGTATCCAATGCGCCTTTGGTCGTATTGTACTGCTTCTGGGCATTGTCATTCTTGATGCGGTTATTCTCGATCTGCTTTGTCAGGGAATCCTTCTCTGCCGAAAGATCCCGTATTGCATTCTTTGCTTTGGCAGAGCTGTCATAAGGCAGCTGTGATATGCGTCTTGTATACTCCTCTTTCCAGGTATTCCATTCATTAGTTTCCTTTTCAATACCGGCAGAGATTGTCTTCTGATCTCCGATATATTTTAACTGGTCATCCCGATCCTTTCTGATCTGGTTCTGCAGTTCCTGGTATCTTTCTGCGTCTTCTTTGGCTTTCTTCAGTGCAGTTTTTGTTTCCTGCAGTTTTGTCCGGATCTCTGTTTCTTTCTGTTTCAGGTAATCCGGATGCGAAAGGACATTCCAGTCCGCGCAGTCGCTGAACAGCTTCTGCGCATTCTGCAGTGCCTCGTTCTGTTCCAGCTTGATCTGATCATCCAGTTTCTGTATCTTTCCCTTAATACGCTGATATGCCTCATATTTTGTATCATGGTCTTCCTTTGCCTGGTTGACCTGTTCCTGGGTAGGAACACCTTTTTCCAGATGCGCAAAATGAACATCCTGACCACGAATAAAACGAGTATTACATACCGGACAGTCTGCTTCTCCATTTGTTTCCAGATCTCTGCGCAGCTGCTCTGCCAATAGACCCGACTGTCCCGCAAAGAACAGCTGGTATTTTGTATTATAGGTTTCCAGTGCCAAGGCAAGTTCTTTCCCTGCTCTGGTGCTTTCGTCTTTCTTTCCGGCGAGTTCCTTAGCCAGTTTATTTACTTTCTTTACACGTTTCTGAACACCATTGTCACCTGTCAGATCATTGAAATCACTTGTATACTGTGCCTCTTCCGCTTCTTTCTGTGCTTTCCGTTCACTGGCATCTTTGAGGGATTCACATTCCTTCTCTGCACTTTCAAGACGTTCCTTCAGTTCATTCAGTGCATCTTCGGTTTCCTTCAGAGTCACTGCATCTGCATCCAGTTTTGTTTTCCTATCCCGGATATCTTTTGCCTGTGTATCCAGCTCGGTATACACAGGCAGTGTATTATTCAGTACACTGACTTTCTCTATGATCTCATCGATCTGTTTCTGTGTATGCACATCGTTTTTCACAGCCTGCTCTGTTTCCTGTTTTGCAGTTTCTCTACCAGTGAGTTCCTGCTTCAGCTGTGTAATACGTGTTTTGAGATCATTGAGATTCTTTACTGCATTATTCCGGTTATCACGTACCGGAAGTACTTTATGGAACACTGTTTCCGCAGCGTTCAGTCGTTTCTGTTTCTGATTGTACTGTTCTTTCTGCTGTTCCAGCGCACTTAATCTTCCACAGCTTTCTTCCAGTGCCTGTAATTGCTTGTTCTGCTCTGTTGCTGTACCAAGTGCAGTGTTTAACTGATTGAGTACATCTCCCTTTTTCTTAACCTCTTCACTGAGTACATCCGCTTTATTCTTTTCATCCTGTATGAGGTTTTCCAGGTTTGTTAATAAGTGCGGGGAATCACTCAGCCAGTCTTCTTCTGCAGATCCATCCGGTTTGGCAAAGACCTGTTCCATCTGTGTCTCTACGGTCAGCTGGTGGTCTTTACGCTCTGCGGACACCTGGTCAGCAGATGCTTTGATCAGCTCCTGGTAGCGTAAATAGGCAGAATTATCAAAGAGTTTTCCCAGGATTACACTCTTCTCATCACTGTCGGATTTCAGGAACTTCTTGAATTCCCCCTGTGCCAGCATGACGATCTGACGGAACTGGTCTTCATTCAGTCCCAGGATCTCGGTAATACGCTTTGTGACTTTGGTGGCGCCATCTGTAGTCTTTCCGCCCGGTTCGATCAATAAGCCGGAAATTTCTACTTTGCTGTATTCGTTCTTTGTGCCGCGTTTCTTTTTGAAATGCAGGGTGCGTTTCGCTTTATAGCGCTTACCGCTCTGTTCAAATTCCAGTATGACATACGTATCAACATCTTTACTGACGTAGTCGCAGTGCATCATTTCCATGGTACGTTCATCACCACTGGATGTCCCGTATAAAGCAAATACGATCGCATCAAAGATCGTGGTCTTGCCGGCACCGGTATCACCAGTAATCAGGAAGGTACCGCTTTTGAACTTAGTAAAGTCTACTGTTGTCCTATCGACATACGAACCGAATGCATACATTTCTACTGTGATCGGCTTCATTTCGTATTCCCTCCGATTTTTAATGCTTTCTCTACCATCTTTGCGACTGCCTTCGGATCCAGTGGTTCATGGGTATCCATATTGCGAACCAGTTCACCGGCATACTGCATCAAAGCATATTCATCGTCTTCCGGAGGAGTGCCTCCTCTTTGATCCGTATAAAGATCTGCGAACAGGTCTTCTAATGACTTGGTCTCTACTGCTTCTTTCTGTGCAGACGAAGCTTCTCCGGAAAAGGCTGTATATGTTGAAAGGAGTTCCATCAGAATACTTCCTCTGGCACTCAGCAGCTGTTTCAGATAATTATTTATTTCCGGGGTAATACGTTCATCTGTGATCGTAATTCCAACGTATTCGTTTCTTCCGTTATCGTCTTTCAGCATCGCATAGATGCTGTCTTTAGTGTCCTTCAGATAACGCATCTTATGAAGCGGCCGGATTTCCTTCTGCTGAATCTCTGCCTCTTCCCCTTTGGCGTGCAGTATGACTTCCGTATACCCTTTATCTTCCTGCATCGTTTCATTCATGTGATAGCACAATGGTGTACCGGCAAAGCGTACTTCTTTTCTTCCTACAGGATATGCTCTGTGGATATGTCCCAGGGCAGCATACTCAAAAGCATCGTATACCGAGTAGTCTACCTGGCCTACGCCGCCTACCATCGTCTCTGATCCGCCCCGCTCTGTTTCAATGCCGTTGGCAGTGACATTCTGGTGGGAAACGATTACATTGCGCTGTGTCGTATCAATGTTCTGTTCATCCAGCAGTCTGCGTACTGCCTGATCATATGTATGGATATCTTCATCTCCCAGAATCTGAATGACCTGGTCCGGGTAGATATATGGCAATAACCAGAACGTTACCGGACCATATTCATCTTCCAGTGTTACATGATCCAGTTCTTTCTTTGCTGTACCGGAGATATGTATGTTTTGCTTTGCTAATAAGGAATGACCAAAAGACAGCCTCTGTCCGCTGTCATGGTTCCCCGCTATCAGCATTACCGGTATATCCATCTCTGCCAGTTGTGTAAGCATATAATCCAGCAGTTCCACCGCATCCCCGCTTGGTGCCGCTCTGTCATACACATCCCCAGCAATTACTACTGCTTTCGGTGTATCTTCTTTACATACTTTAATAAACTGTTCCACCCAGTATCTCTGGTCGTCCAGCATAGACAGACCATAGATTGATTTACCAAAGTGGAGGTCTGATAAATGATATATTTTCATGTCGTTAATCCCTCGGTAATTAAGTGTTTATCATTTATTTATTATTTTTTACCTTCGCTGTGAAAACATAATTTGTTTCTTCCTCAACATGAAACTGCTGAGTATTGACAGTATCTCCATTAAGAAGAATAGCCTGCAGTTTCTTTTCTTCTTTTGCAGAAAGCTTTTCGGTCTTGTTCTCCAGTTCCATGACCTTTGCTTCATCATAGAGGCTGCTTAATGCACCAGAGGAAAGCATAGCTTCGATTCGTTCTTCATCGATGGCATAACTGCGCTGCAGAGGCTGCATGACAGTGTATTCTCTGTACATGAACTCTTCATTTTTATGGATTTGTACGAGATCACTGGAAGCATCCATGTTCGTGTAGAGTTCTGTAATGGTTTTACGGTCTTCTGCTGTGAATTCGACCTTCTTATTACCCATCGGCTTGCGCAGTTTATGATAGATGTTCGTCGCATCGATCAGCTGAACATAACCTTTCCGCTCCGGTCTCTTGTTCTTGGACAGGATCCAGGCGTAGGTCGCGATGCCGGTGTTATAGAAGAGGTCCGTAGGCATAGCGATGATTGCTTCGATCAGATCGTTCTGCAGCATCCATCTGCGGATCTGGCTTTCACCGGATGATACACCGCCGGTAAAGAGCGGAGAACCGTTCTCAATGATCGCTGCTCTGCCGTTATCTGCCATCTTGCTGATAGCGGACTGCATGAACAGCAGCTGACCGTCTCCGCCGCCGGGAAGACCTGCGCCCCATCTGCCGGATAAGCCTTTGTTATATTCCTTGCGGACAGCCTCTTCCTGCCCTGCTTTCGCATCTGAACCAGACCAAGGCGTCCCGAATGGCGGATTTTCCAGCAGCAAACGCATCTTAACATCACGGAAACAATCTTCTTTGAAAGTATCTGCGTGACGGAAATTCTCTGCATTCTGCCCTTTGATCAGCATTTCGGCAAGTCCTACGGCCCACGAGGTGCCCATATATTCCTGCCCGAATAGCCGGACATCTGCGGAAGGATTCATATGCTTGATGTACGAATACGCAGTAGAGAGCATACCACCGGTACCGCAGGCCTGGTCGCAAACAGTAACGACCTTTCCTTCGTCGAACAGATCATCGCAGCCTTCCGCAAGAAGAACACTGACGAGCATCCGGATGATGTCACGGCCGGTATAAAACTGACCGGCGTCGATATTCTGGAAGAAACGACCGATCAGATCTTCGAAGATATATCCCATCTTGATGCTGTCGAATGTATCTGGATAAAGATCCAGTTCCGAGAAAGCTTTTACTACTGTATAGAGGCAGCCGTCTTTGTTCATTTTGTCGATGTGGTTGTTCATCTCCAATTCCCGGAAGATATCATGAACGTTGGCAGAGAAACCATTGATGTATTCCTTGAAGTTCGCCGCGATATTATCTGGTTCATTGCAGAGTTCTTTCAGTGTATATTCACTGGTGTTATAGAACTGGTATCCCGCAATACGCTCCATCGCCTTTGCCGGATATGATGGATTCTTCTTATGCATATCGACGACCATTTCTTTTGTCGGTTCCAGAGCACATTCAAAACGCCGGATGATCGTCATTGGGATGATGACATCGCCATATTTATCCGGCATATAGGAACCTCGCAGTTTATTGGCGATACTCCAGATGAAATTTGCCTCTGCGCTTACATTGATCGTTTCTTCCTTAAAATCGATATATCCATTCGCTACTTTTGACATTAAAAGATTCCCCGTTCTATTTCATTAATAATCATTACTTTTCATCACATAAAAAATGTAGCATCCACTACTTTTGAGATATGAAAATGACCGTCATTCACGCTTATGTTATTTGTTGTCATCCTCATTTCCCCCTTGATCGATCGTTATAAATAGTTCTTTCATTCTGTTTTTGACCATCTCCAGTTTCTGTACCGACAATGCATTTACATTGGACCCCCTAAGAAACTGAGAGAAGTTCGTTCTCTGTATATCGAGTTCATCCAGTATCGGAGCATACCGAACATATTTCTTCCACTTTAAAAAATAGGACCTGTATTCATCTTTTGTATTCATATTAATTCTCTCCCAGTACAAATAAATGTTCTCCTGTAAATAAATATATCATGTATGTGTAGTTGTACAAATTAAAAATGGTACTAATAAAGTGAAATTAGATACATATAGCCAAAAAAAGGAAGACTCATTTCATCTTCCTTAATCTTTGAATTAATCCAAAGGCTCATCTACATATTTATATGTTGAACCCGATTTCTCCCAATATCCAATTGATTCATAAATTATATAGTCATTATCCATATACCCGTAATCAAAAAATACTTCGTTATTAATTAGTATCCCGTCTTTCACGTCACCGAATCCATCTACAATTACTGTAAAATCATATAATGAAAACATATTCTGGTAATCATCAGATTGTATGAACTCATATAACTGATCACCTGTCAGATTTTCAAAGTAATCACTTAACAGCTTTACTACCACAAAGTTTCCTATTCTTTCACCCGATCCCGATTTAAAATCTTCGATTGACCAAAATGCTCGAAGTAATGGGTTGTTTGATTCGGGAGTTGGTTCCGGTGTTGGCTCAGGAGTTGGTTCCGATGTTGGCTCAATGTCCCTCTTTTTTATCTCGATAGAATGAATAATGTCATTAAAGTCTTTCGTAAAGTCTTTATCTGATACTTCCATTTGTGAAAACAAAAGTGTTATTAATCTGTTGTCACTGGGATTTACAAAACAATATGCCATCACATTTGCCTTACGCGCCGATCCATTATCAGTTGAAAAAGTACAGATCAATTTTGCCCAGCACATCATAATATCATTAATTATTTCTTCACCATCTGTAATTAATGTGCTGTTGTTCAAGCCAGCAAGCAATCCTTGATAAAGATCATCATGGTGCTCTTCTAATACAGCATCTGTATAACCATCATTATTTGAAAAGCTTATATTAATCATAGCACTAGGAGATCCATCTTTCATTTCCGAAATGATTAGTGTATTATCGTCGTTAATACTCCAGCAAGTTGGAACCTGTATTATAAAATCCCCAAACTCAACAGGGCGTAGTTCTCCTTTAAAATCGTTTGACATTTCTTTTTCTTCAATGGAATAAGAAACCTCTATTTTAGATACCTCTGTTGTTGATGTTCCACATCCGTATAATACTAAAGCACTGACAAGCATCAGCAAAAACAATCTTATCTTTTTCATTTTCTTTTTCCCCCTCGGCTTCTTCTCACAAAAGTATATCATTTTCTATTCTTTATCTAAGCTTCATTCTGGAATAAGGCCTGCACAAAAAATGTTAGTAGTATTATGAAATTTAGCTTTAGCGCTGAAAATCACCGCATTTTGCGTGCAGAGTAGTCAGACCTCTTCGTTCAAGGGTGTAGTTATTGTTCAGACAGCAACCATACCGGCATTTAGCACTAATAAATAATGGTACTAATGAAGCAAATGAAAAGGGCAAACCCTGTTAGGTCGCCCTCATGTTGATTATTATCAATCTTTGTTTGTATTATCGTCTTCTTTTTCCTTTCTGCTACCGCGTGTATAACCGGAAACATATCGTTTGATATCTCCATCTTTTGTGTGAATTGTACGATAATATCCCGAAACCTCATGCTCTATTGGTGATTTTCTCTCTTCAGGATAATCTCGTTCCTGTGCCGGATTTACTGCCTCATCAACAAATTGTTCATCCATAACATTTGATTGTGAGATTTCCGTCTCATCTTGATAATCACTTTCATATTGACGAGTTGAGGGAATCTGATTTCCAGTTATTTTTCTATCAACTGAATGATATATATGTTTAGCTTCCTCTTTTGCCACTTCAAATATAAATGCTTTACCTGCAGTTTTTATGGCTTTTTTTATTTCTGGATTATCATCCAAATATTCTTTTGCATCTCCTAAAAACTCTTTTGCATCCTCTAAAAGCTCTTTTGCCTTTTGTTTCATTCTTCCAAACAAAGTTTTTGGTTTCTCTTTAATATAGGTGTTTTGGTTTATTATTGGTGATTCTACTATCTCTGGCTCTTCATCCTCTTCAGAATCCTCTTCATCTTCATCGATCTCTTCAGTATCTTCTTCAGTTTCGGGCAAATACAATGGGGCAGTCAATTCTATCACGGGGATATCTATTAATTCATCATCAAAGATCGTTTTTTCCTTAGTTATTGGATCAAAGTACCAATTTGTAGGATTCTGCCAGTTACCATCATGCGCCGCTAAATGTTCTTTTCTCGTAAGAAACTGAATATTGTTTGGGTCATCAGCGTATTCAGGATACCTTCCCACACTCTTCATGTGCTGGCCTTCAAAAGCTCTTCCGGTTTCTTCGTCGTACGCTACTCCAAATTCTATAATTGACCGTTGTTGTTCCTCAGTCCAGTTTCTGGTCCCCTGGCCATCGGAAACAAGCCTTTTTTCTTTTTCCCAAGCCAATCTGATTGCCTTGTTTCGTTCTGCAGTTCTTTTTGACATCGCTTTATTCCTCAATACCAAGTAAGTCGTACAGATCGTTTAGAAAATCATAGAAGTTAGGATATTTTTCATCTTCTTCTATCGTGCCAGCTTCCAGATTATATATTGCTATCTCATTGCTGCCTTCTTTGAAGATAATCGGATCACCAGACGCCAATGCCCCAATGGCATAATAAATCTCCTCGGTGTCGTCATTTTTCAATATATATTTCTCGTTCACATCAATTACAGGTTTCTCAGTAACTCCGTAGAACTGAACACCAGCAGGAAGAAACAGATGTCCTCCATCAGAGAATTGCAGGTATTCTTTATACTCTTCTGGCAGAAGAATTTCTTTTTCTTTTTCGAACGCCTTTATCTGTTCCTCGGTAACACTGTTTTTAAAGCGCAATGTTCCTTGTTTTTTCAAATTTTCAACTATTGTTTTTAATATATCGTTCATAGTTTTATCTGTATCCTTTTCTAATACATTTCGTTATGATTCGCTTTATGCTCTTTTGATTAAGGGGTAAGTTTATAATAATTATAAAGTCTTTAAGCAATTAGCATAGGAGCAAACAATTATGAAATTCGAAATCATTAAAACAAACCTTGTCAATATATCAGCTGACGCCATCGTACTTCCGGCAAATACGAAACTCAAAGAAGGAAGCGGTACATCTGCTGCAATCTTTGAAGCAGCCGGAAGAAAACACCTGACTGCAGCCTGCAAGAAGATCGGCACCTGCGATGTCGGAAGCGCTGTACCTACTCTGGCTTTTAACCTAGATGCTAAATACATCATCCATGCCGTTGTTTCAAAATGGATCGACGGCGAGCACGGTGAATATGACCTGCTGAGCTCTGCTTATCTTTCCTCCTTAAGAGTAGCGGATGTTATGGGCTGTTCTTCTATCGCTTTTCCGCTTTTAGCCTCTGGGAATAATGGATACAATCCAAAACTGGCTTTTCAAATTGCAAGAGACAGTATCGAATCCTTTGACGGAGCCAATCTGAAGATAATCATTCTTGTTCTTTTCGACGATCCAATCACAAAATACGCAAAAGACCAGGGATTTGATGTTCTTAAGATCCCTGTTGATCTGAAAAAAGAAGAAGCAAAGCGCATGCAAAAAGACAAGAATCCGGGTATAACCAATGCCGGAAAAGCAATGGCACAAATATTGTAATTAATTCAGATGCAGAAAACATTATTATTGCTGAGCATAATTCGGAAGATGAATTCGCCTACAAATACGGCGCATTAGAATATAACAATAATTTAGATATAGCTGCTAATATCCTTGATGGAGGAAAAGATGCGGTTAAGAAGAGGTTGATGAAGTATGGAGAATAATACAATTACAATTCATTTAGAAGATGAAAACAATGTCACCTTGAATACAAGTAATCCTGATATTAACAGTTTAGTAAAAGCAATCGTTAGTGCAAGAGACAGTATTGAAGTCAATAAAATCTATGTAACGTCAGCGATTGATAACTTTGATGCAGATGGGTTCACGAATTTAGTGAAAAAATTAGTTGATAAATATTTAAATGCTCTCAATCTTGAAATCAATACATTTGAAAGCATGAATAAAGAAATAATTAATAAAAGCAACTTACTCTGATTTTAGAAATCTTCCCTTGTCAAGAAAACTATAGATGTTAGTTAGAAAATGGTATGGGAGAAGTACCCTTACGAAATAGCATCGTTCATGATTATCTATATACGATGTTGAAGAGCTAGTAAACCGATGGGATGAAATTCAGCTTTTATTAGATTCTTACCTGGCCTGCTTAACCAGCGAGCCATTAGACTAGCAATTTTATAAGAACATCACTTATATATTTTTGATTAGTTCAGTAATTGATAAACCAAAAAGGAGGATCCTATGCTTCCACAATTTACTATCAGATACAAGTTTCATTGGTGCGGCCCTTGTGAGCCTTTCGATGACACAAAAGAAGAAACCATCATTCAATCTGACGGGAAAATCGTTGTACGTCATTATGATCATCACGGTACAAATGGACATTATCGAATGATCAAACGTGCAGAGGGTATTGCTGAGATAAATACTGTAAAAAAACTCTATGACGAACTATTCAGGATAATTAATCATCGAAAAGAATACTCATTAATGACTATGGATGCAGAAGCGGAAATTATATTATCGGAGCCTGGTTTAAAGATTTCTGCTGATGCATCATTGACTGATGGGAAA
The DNA here is from genome assembly GCA_017510405.1 of Solobacterium sp. Classification (GTDB taxonomy): domain Bacteria; phylum Bacillota_I; class Bacilli_A; order Erysipelotrichales; family Erysipelotrichaceae; genus Bulleidia. Next base: position 26,308 of record JAFWNG010000040.1, on the reverse strand, counting down.
ATAGATTGTTTCAATCTGATAGATGAGTTCATGAATCACATAAAACTTCAGTGGGAGATTGTTCTAGATTGATCAATAGCCAGAGGAACCTTGACCCCTCGCATGCCAAATTTGTCTCCAATTTGAAGAATAAACATAACAAGTGAAAATAACTTATGATCCTGTAAACTGAAGATCCTGTTCCTTTTGATGATGTGAGAAAGAATCTTTTCTCTACATACGGTTTACGGATTGCAGAAGATACGAATGATTCAACCATTTTTGGTGTGTATGCTATACAATGAAAACAGAAATTATATTAAGAGGGTAAATAATATGCGGGATTTCATCATTAATAAGGGAATACTGGAAAAATATCGTGGAAGCGGCGGTAATGTCATGATTCCAGACAATGTTATTGGCATTGGAGAATCTGCTTTCTGTGATTGTGAGACGTTAATAAGTGTAACAGTTCCTGAATCCGTAACATATATCGAATCATACGCTTTTTCTGAATGTAAGAATCTTACGAAAGTAGAACTGCCAAACTCTGTAACACACATTGGAAGAGAAGCTTTCTGTTATTGTTTAAAACTAAAAGACATAAAACTCCCCTACCACCTTACCGAAATATCTGAAAATTTATTCAGGAATTGCACAAGTCTGAATAAAATCCTTATACCGGAAAGTGTGGAACGTATTGCTTACGGTGCATTTTGCGGCTGCTCCAGTCTCGACTTTATTCTGATACCTAAAAATGTTCAGAAGATCGAACAGAAGGCTTTTGCGGACTGTACCGGCATTGATGGAATCTTCACAGATCTCGATTCTGAGCATTTCCGTTCCTTGAATGGGGTATTGTATAGTAAAGATCTTACCGAAATAGTTTTATTTCCAGCAGGGAAAAAAGGAGCTTTTTATATTTCGGATAAAGTATCGGAATTTGACACTGAAGTGTTAAAGGGAATCACCGGTCTGACAGAAATACAGGTATCAGAGAATTCTGAAAAATACGCGTCTGTCGATGGGGTATTATTCAATAAAGAATTAAGTACTCTGATTGCTTTCCCAGCAGGCAGATCCGGAACTTATTGCGTCCCTGAGAGTGTCACCTGTATAGCAGACAGTGCATTCAAAAACTGCAAAAAACTCACTAAAATAACTCTTCCTGAAGGTTTGGAGTATATTGGCCCTGACGCTTTTACAAACTGTTCCGGATTACAGCACTTATTTGAAGTTCCGGAATCTGTCACATGGCTTGGTATAAGCGCTTTTCAAGGGTGTTCCGGGTTAACGAGGATCATTCTTCCTTCCGGTCTGTCACACATTATGATGAGTACTTTCTATAGATGCTCATCACTGCGGATCATTCAAATTCCGGAATCTGTCGAAATAATTGAAGAAAATGCTTTCTCTGATTGTACGAGCCTTACAGAAATCACGATTCCTTCAAATGTCAAATCGATCTTTTCGGATGCTTTCTGGGATTGTTCGTCATTAACAGATATCTATTTCAAAGGTAATAATCCATTTGTTATCTCTGCTGACGAACGATATCGCCTTAATCACTACAAACCTTTCGGTTGGGATATGGTCTTTACTGCTCATTATCCGAAAGGCAATCCAACATGGCGAAAGAGCAGACAAAGAAAATATGGTGCAAAGTATATATCCTGGGTTGAATGGGATCCGGAAGATGCTGCTGTACCTGATCTCAACGAAGTTGGAATCAGAAGATATGCCAGAGTTACTGCAAACAAAGCAAAGACTCTTCTGACGGAAGTTAAAGAAAGAGTACATAAGGAATAAACATAGTTTTGTTTCTGATCATTAGAATGATAAATACGTAAATCAATCTGTGTAGGTTAGTTGAGAACATGCGGCTTAGCTGACATTACGCAGATTATTTATGTTTAGGTCCATCTTCAAGAGAACGAAAAATGCTTCGGCGATTAATAGACAGGTGCTTTCTGTGAATACCAGAGGAATATCTCTTCGCTCCAGGTGTGATCTTTGTTTTTCCAGGGAGTTTATGCGGTATCGTGTATTTTTCTTCAATACGAGGGAGAAGATCTTTCGTCGACAGGTTTTGGCCTATACTCTTTCTTATTGATGGTGTTTGTCAGATATTCCTTTGTTCTCCTTCCCTATTTGTATGAATACATGTGATAGTATAAGTAAGAAGCACAGACAGGCAGTACAATGAACAATTCAAGAATTATCAGACAGATCAAGGAAAAATATGATTCACTGCCTGAGATCACAATCAGGGTGTTTCTGGTGTCATCGGCAGCTTTTTTCTTTCGTCCGTTATGTCTACTATGGGCAGTATCGTCGACGGTTTTATTGTTGGTCATACAATGAAAACAGCAGATGTCGGTGCGATGAGTCTAACCAGTCCCGTATGGTTTTTATCCGCTTTTATCTACGGTATACTGAGTGCCGGTACCTAGCCGCGATGCTCGCAGGAACTGGCTAAGGGAAATCTTCTCCATGACTTTGATTACCGCTGGTCAATGACCATCGTGCTGAGCGTAATGCTGCTGGCGGCGTGCTGCATGGCGATATGCTGCTTCTGTCGCCCTGTTATGGCAGACACGAAGCATATGTGGTCTCGCTCGCTGCCGAAGAAATGGCAGGCAATATTATTAAGTACGGTTTTAAAGATAAAGGCCGTCACATGATGGAACTGCGTGTAATTCATAAGGACAATTCATTCATGCTCAGGATCCGTGATGACAGCCATATCTTTGATCCGATCAAAAAGATGGCATCTATTGCCGATATTCAGGATCCTTCCCGGTATATCGGCATCCGGATGATCATGAGGATGGCTTCTGATGTCACGTATACATCCACACTGAAACTGAACAATCTGGTGATTCGAATCGATATGCCGGATACGCAGGATACCGGAATCACTTCTCACAGCAGCACACAGCAAACCGCAGAATAATACAGTCCCGCCTATGCGGGCAGCGCATTGGATCATTGCGTTGTCTGCTTTGGCGGGACTTTTACTTATGAGAATTATGCCGAATGACATCTATTTCTGTGATTCTTCTGTCTTCTGCATGTTTCAGAACTGTCTTTTGCGGGAATGCCCTGGTATCTTCATAGTCATACTTGAAGCGCTTAGAACGGTGATATGCCTCTTTCAGAGCATTGCAGCCGTAGAAAGCAAAGCTGCCGCCGTCTTTGGATTCATAACCGCGGTAGAAACTCTTAATATGTTCTGGAAGCACAATGGATCTAAGTCTTTTGCATTTCAGGAATGCTCCGTCTCTAAGTATATTCAGGGTGTTTGGAAGATTCACTTCTGTCAGGTTTGAACAATCCGCAAATGCATATGAGCCAATAAACCGATATCCTTCAGGTATCTCTATGGAAGTAGTACCTTTATAAGAAATATCTGCGCCGCCGATCCTGTCCGCAATTCCAACTACACGGAATTCTTTGATCGTTTTCGGAAAAACCACATGCTTTTCCTGACCGACGTATCAATCGATCACTGCCGCATTTCCTACCCAGTGCCAGATCCATTGCCTGTATATATTCACAGGAGGATCCCAATAGTCGATATCTGTCATCTGATAATACTGACCGTCTTTCTAAATAACATAATCCAGACTCTGAAGAAGCATATCCATCCCGTCATATACCACCGGTGAGCCGATACTGTAAAACGGCGCAATTTCCCGGAACATCTCATACGGATAATACTTGCTGATATATTGATACTCACTATTGCCTGCCTGCAGCCACTTCTTACTTTTGCCGGTTATATAAGAATAGCCGCTTTCTGAGAACACTGCGTGGAACGCTCCGTTCTGAAAGCAGAAAAATGCTGTTTTGCATTCCGGAAACTATTCCAGGATGTGCTGTTCATCATTCTCCCGGATCTTTCCGCGGAATATACCGTGTTTTACTTCCCACACTTCCTCCAGCACATAGTCTTTTTGAATATTCCGGATCATTTTCTCTGTACCGTATACAACGCCGTTAAACAGATTAGTACATTCTATTTTCTCGATCTCCGGCAGCGGATCGATCCTGTTCCATGTATATCCATCGAAACTGACAGTATTTGTTTTCCGGGGCGTCGGCAGGTCTGCAGATGGAATCGGCTGAACGGTACGAATTTATCTTAAAAATTCGCCCCATGTCATTCCTTCCAAACCTTTTTCTGTCCAGTGATTGGATACTGCATCGATAAACTTGCTCCGGTAATACGGTTCCCGGATATTCAGATACCTCAGTATCCGTTCCTGATCTTCCTGAGAACATTCACTGTACAGATCTCCAAGATCCTCTCTGTTTTCCGGATCCACATGTCCAACTTTTTCTCTGATCTTCTGCATGGCAAACATATTGGTGGACGTCTGTATTACCCTTCCCAAAACGTTTTCCTGTGATCCCGTACAGAAAACAACATCACCCGTTTCACAGTCTCCTGTATACCAGTAAGATTTATTGTTTATGAACTTGACCAGACATTGTTTCTCCATATTGATCCCCTTAAGTCTGTTACTGCCTTATTTTAAAACTCCAGTGTGAACTCATCCATTGGGTCAAAGTCTGCAAAGTGAGTGTTCTTATAATCCATTAACACGGCCAGTGACTTGTGTGCCTGGGCTTTATTTGCTGCGTTGATAAACGCTGTGATCTGTTCCAGATTAAAGGTTGGCAGCATTTTCCCGATGCTCTCATCATCGTTCTTGATTCGCTCGAACATAGTGATCCGGTCGAGGTAAGAAATCACATCGTTGACTCTGCGGTTCCATTTTAACGGCTGAAGAGAAGTAATCATCAAGTGTACGCGTTCATCGGTGTCCTGCCAGGGAGCCTCAACTGTTGTCACATGAAACCCCTCGATAGATGAATAATAACTGCCTTCAAACCAGCCGCAGCTGATTCCCCTTTTCGTCTGGTTTCTCAGATAGATCGGATCAATGCGGCATGATTCATATCGATTCTCTCTGAACATTGACTCTTCATATACAGGTTCCCATATCTGCAGGAAGGGCTGTTTTAAGTTATGCGCGGTAAAGTATCTCTGCCAGAGCACTATTATCTTTGGGTCCATTTCCATGGGATGAGCCAGTTTTACAGGCTTCTCTCCGATCGTATACTGTTTCCCTTCACAGTTAACTGGACCTTCTTCAGTAAGCAGGAAGCTATGTCCGCCCTGATCCCAGATCAGCAGTTCTGCCACTTTTCGTGAAAAATAATTACTCAGATACCGTCTTTTCCAGTCTTCCACCGGATTCTCCAAACCATCAAGATATTCAGTAAACAACTGGTCTGTTTTGATTTTACATGCTCTATTCAGGTTCAGCCGCATATCTGCCAGCTCGTCAGATACCTTTTTCCGGACAGCAGGATCGATTCCATTTCTTGGAATCGTCTTTATCGGTTTCCCTGTATTCAAATTCTTCAAAACAAGCTTCAGACTGTCTGACAGAGTAACCTCAAGCTTTATCTTTCCCAGATCAAAAACACGTTTGCCGGACTCATCAAACCCAAAGTCAAAGAGATATCGTTCACATGCTTCTGAAACGGATATGCCGCGTATATTTGCATAGTCATCCAGATTTCCGTTTTTCAGCACCCAGGTGAAAGCCTCACGGGTGTCGCTGAGTATGATGGTATCCTTCAGGAGTTCCTTAGTTTTTCTCCCTTTAAACGCATATTTATTCCAATCACCCCAGTGTTTGTACTCTTTTATAAGCGTGCTGATTTGTCTGGCGTTCCCATAACGGCACAACAGAGGCATAACGTTCGGATAATGAATGCAGTCAAGTCTATCGCTGACTGTTTCCATTGCTTCACAGAGCGAATCATAGGAAAGCAGTTCGGCTGCTTCGTCCGCTTCCGGAACTATCCGGAATTTTTCATTACGATCCTTCATTCTCTGAACGCCATAGCTGGCCAGAATAAAGCGGAACAATTCCTCCGGTGCTTCCGTTCCGTCTGCCAGCCTGACTGCCGGCATGGTTCTGCCGACCAGTTTCATTTTCCGGATGACTTCATCGCCTTTGATCACCTTAAGCTTCTCTGCATATACCGCCTTCAGGGAATCAGCCGGCAGAGTCTTTTTTTCTTCTTTCTTTTCTGCAGGAGCTGCTTTGATCTTCAACGATGCCATCTCTGCAATTTCCGGCACAGTTGAAACAGCCATTTGTTTTTGCACTGCCTTAAGTGCTTTTTTATCCAGGATATTTAGGGAGAGGAACTCCTGCAGGCTCGCTGCATCTCCTGACTCCTCCAGCAGCCTGACGAGTTTTTTCGCATTTTTGCAAAGCAGTTCAACATATAGTACTTTGTTGTCTTCTGTAAGCTCAATAGGGTGGAGCAGACGGCTCAAACCGCCAAGCAGCCGTGCAGACAGTTTGTATTTATATTTCGGACCGTTATTAATGAGTTCCAGGTCATACTCATACCAATGTCCCTTTTTTGCGAAATCACTATAATTGTCGCAGTCTGTTTTTGACGCATAAGCATACCAGCGTGGAGTTTTCCCGGGAACAAGCATCGTGATACCGGTCAGGCTTCTGCAGTCCGCAAACGCATTGTCGCCTATGCTTGTTACACCTGTGGGAATTGTGATACTGGTGAGACTGTGGCAATTTTTAAATGCTGTGTTGCCGATGCTTTTTTTACACTTTCCGGAATTATGATGCTGGTCAGATCCCGGCAGTCTTCAAATGTTGAGTTTTCAATTTTTGTAACACCGTCCGGTACTGTGATGCTGGTCAGGCTCAAACACCTCTCAAATGCTGAGTGACCAATACTTCTTACACTTTCAGGAATCGTGATATTTGTGAGACTGCTGCACTCAAAGAATGCGCTGCTGTCAATACTTGTTAAGCTTGCCGGAAGCATTATACTCTTCAGTCTTCTGCACACATTGAATGCACCGGCGCCTATACTTATCACACCTTCAGGAATCGTGATACTGGTGAGACTGTCGCAGAAATAGAAGGCATCTTTGCCTATACTTGTCACTTTTGCAGGAATGATTACATCTCCGCCATTGCCTGTATACTTTTTCAGTACTCCATTTTCTATAACGAAATCACTATTCATTGTATTTCCCTCGTATTTAAATGCGGCATATGATTCTGAACACAAATAATGCTGTTTTTTCTTCTATCTCTATTAAGATTATAAGTTACTGATATAGATATTTTACTGTCAACATCACATAATTCATGCCGTCACTGCATCTGCCTGTTCTAGAGATCGTATTTTTCTTTTCCGGAACATGGATAACGGTATCTGCTAAGGGCTGTATAATATTCTTAAATGACAGAGCGTAAACGGACCAACCACCCGTTTCTATATAGCCGTTAACAAATATAAGTTTCAAAACATATCAGGAGGATCACAGAATGTCATCTAGAAATTTCATATTATATCTTCAGCAGCTGCTTACCATGCTTGACCCCAAAAATGAATATTCGATTGCCCTGGCTAAGAACGCGTTGACTACAACGATTGCTTTAGCGGAAGTATCCGGAAAAGTGGATCCAAAGACTCTGCGGGCAATGCATACAGCTGAGAGGCAGTTTCAGGAACTTGCTCTGCACGCAAAGGACTTTGCCGGCAAGCCCGGACATTTTGAAGAAAATGAACAGAAAAGACGCCGTCTGGAAATGTTCCTGTTCCCGTACTGCTGAGCATGAAAACCATTACGATTGGAGATCACGTTTTACAGATCAAAGATTATTACTGCAGTGACGGCGATGGATATATAGCAAAAGAGGATGGCAAGCTCTGGCTGTACATAAACATCTCCGATGTATGCACAGCGCATTGTCCCTTCTGCATTAATCCATGCAGAAGCGAAGGAAATGCGTCATTTGACATTAATACTTTCCGGGATACCCTGTATAAAATCAAAGATCATATCGGCGGTATATCCATTACCGGCGGCGAACCGATGCTTTTCCCGGAACTCGTTGACGATGTCATAGATGTCATCACAGGGACTTTTGATCATTCTATAGAAACAGACATCGTTACGAACGGTGTTCATTTCACACGGTTCAAAGAGTTGAAGAATCTGATACACCTGGATTCCATTCATCTGAGCAGACACAGGATCAATGACGCTGAGAATAATACGGTCTTCGGTATTCCTGTCGCATCAATGGATGAGATCCGACAGGTCGTTTCTGTCCTGTCTGACCCTGCCAAAGTAGTATTCAACTGCATCCTGATGAAAAACGGAATCAACAGTGTCAGCGCAATCGCGGAATACCTGGAATTTGCTGCTGATGTCAACATAAGCAATACCAGTTTCATAGGCATGGCGCCGGCCAACATGTACTGCGTAGAGAACTATGTGGATCCGGGAAGTCTGGACTTCCATGCTGATCCGCGATTCAGGATCTGGAACAGACTCAATGACCATGAATACTGCAGATGCAGCAGCGGCACATATCATGCAAAGAGCAGACCAGTACGTTTTTATTACCGCTGCATCGGTTCTGAAAAGGCACCGTATGCCCGGCAGCTCGTCTACACAGCTGACAACCGGCTTCTGGCAGGCTTTAACGGAAAGGAGATCCACATCGATAAGAATGAAACCGTATAAGATCGGAATGTATGGCGGCAAGTTTCTCCCTTTCCATAAAGGACACAGATACTGCGTTGAAACTGCTGCCATGGAATGTGAAACGGTATATGTAATTCTTTTCTGGGGCGGCACCGATGAGGAGATCATCCGGAAAGAACATCCGGAAGAGTATCTGTCTGTTGAAGAGAGAGTCCGGCAGCTGAATATCATCTGTGAGGACGCCGGTAAGTACGCAAAAATCATTCCCGCTTTGATCGATACCACGAAACTGAGAACACCGGACGGTAAGGAAGACTGGGAAGCAGAAACACCTCTGGTCAGGAATCTGCTTGGCAGTCAGCTCGATGCCGTATACAGCAGCGAAGTGTCCTATGGTGACTACTTCAGCCGCGCATACCCGGAAGCGGTACACCGACTGGTGGATGTAGAAAGGATCCATTATCCGATCAGCGGTACTGCGATCCGGAATATGAAAGAAGAGGAAGAAAGAGCAAAATGGATCATACAATGATTGAAAACATTAAGAAGAGTTTCAAAGAACTCAAATGGTATGAATACTTAATGGGTTCCATCATGATCATCATCGCTGCCAACGCAATGATCCAGGGCTTCACCCAGGGATCCTCTGACGGCAATCCGGCATGGCTTACAGTAATCAACTTCATCAGTGCTGTCTGCGGTGTCATCTGTATCTTTTTCACCGCTAAGGCAAACATCAGTAACTTCTTATTCGCCACGGTAAATACCATCGTCTATGCAATATACCTCGTTTACTGGCATATCTGGGGAACAGCAGCACTGGAGATCCTGTTCTATATTCCAATGAACTTTATATCCTGGTATTTCTGGGCAAAGCACCGCGACCAGGAAATCACCCAGAAGACGAAAACAAAGCGGCTGGATATGCCGCAGAACCTGGTATGCGCTGCTCTGGTGGTCGGCGGTGCCATCTTCTACCATATGATCCTCGTCCGGATCGGCGGAGAAGTCGCCTGGTTCGATGCATTTACGCTCAGTATCGGCATCATCGCTACGATTCTGGAACTGCTGCGCTACCGGGAACAGTATGTCTGGTGGATCATTACAGATATCGTTTCCGTCGGTATGTATATCGCGCATTTCGATGCTGTATATCTTACCAAGCGAAGCATTTATCTGATCATGGCTATCATTGGTCTGATCAACTGGGCAAAGCTCAATAAGACAAGAAACATGATCAACGAATAATGCAGGATCAACGCAGACTGCGCAAATTGATCATTACCAAAAAGATGACCGCCAGGCCGGCTGAATCCGGTGAGGCGATCATCTTTTCAGTTATACTTTTTGATTTCCCGGGAAAATGCGGAACAGCTTACCTGGTTTTCCTGACCCAGACTGCCGGGCGAAGACCAACTGCAGGTCTTTGCTGATAACAGCCTTCATAGGAAATCTTTGCACCGGCATTGACATATGTCTGCATCCCTACCGCGTCACCGGGAGTGCGCAGCCACCAGAGACAGTAACCGGAAGTGAATACGCCTTTTTCTTCCGCGTACGGAGTCGGATGGCAGCCGCTCTCTTCACTTGTACTGAAGTATTTTTTAACCTCTTCAACACTTAACAGGAATACTTTGTCAGAACACTTCGGATCATCTTCTGTGTCATAAAAGATATTCTTTGTTTTCGTTCGTTCTGTTTCCAGAAACAGAGCCTTTTCTGATTCCGTGAATGCCTGATCGATAAAGGTCGTGTTCAGCCATGTTCGCAGCGTACAGTGCCGCCACGAAAGTACTTCTCCGTTCAGGTGATAACTCGTATTATCGATCACATATTTACTGAGGAGAAGCTGACGGTTTTTCCGATTCTCAAGAACGATCCATTCTAAAGGCCGGGTGCTTTTATCCACACCATAATAGTATTCCCCCATGATCACGGTCTTTTTGCCGGATCCTCCCTTATTCCTTTTTCCTGCTTCGTCTTCCATCCGGAAGATCGTTCTCAGAGCGGACACGGTTTTGGAGAGTACTTCAGATTCCTCATCGATCCCGTCTTCCAGCCGGATCTCTTCAATACTCAGCGGAATCATAGGTTTTTGACAGATCTGGATCCTTTCGATCACTTTTGCCAGCCAGAGTGACTGCCCGGGTTCATCTGTAAAAAGCAGAATACAGCAGGTACATTCTGCGATGCTTTGATTAATGGATTCTCCATACTTGCCTTCACGAGGAATATCGTATGGATCTAGCCAGTTCTGAAAACCATTCTCATGTAGAAAGTTCTGCAGGGCAGCCGCATATTTTTTGTCCGCGGAACAATAGCTGATCAGCACTTTTTTCTGTTTCATCCTTCTTCCCTCCTGGTATATTCTCATTCATCCAGTTTAAAATCATCCGTAAGATCAAAGTCACCAAAGTGAGTATTCTTATAATCCAGTAAGTAGATCAGTACATTATGAGCCTGGGCTTTATTGGCTGTATTGATGAATTCAATGATCTGCACAGGCGTGAAACAGCCGATCCATTTCATAGCAGAGATATCATCTTCTTCTATTCGTGCGGTAACGAGACATTTGTTGAGATATACAGTAATGTGATTTACCTGACGATCCCACATATCATATGTGAATTGTCTGATCTCATACTTCCAGTCTATATAATCACCGTACGGTTCCAGACTTGCTCTGCATTCCTTCAGCTCTGTTTCGCGTCCTTTCAGTTTGATACCGTCCCGCGTTTTATTCTCGAATATCGATAATGATATCGGATATCCGGCATATCTGTCTCTGGTTACCTGTTCCGGGTCGTCGACTGGTTCCCATACCTGTTCGAAGGGCTGTTTCAGACGATGCTCCAAAACATATCTCTGCCACGTTTCGGTAACTGCTTTTCCCATTTCCATCGGATGAGCAACGGCGATCCGCGCATCTGTGAGCGTATACGGAGTGCCGTCCGCGGTCACCGGCTGACCGTTTTCATCCAGTATGAATGTGCTTCCCTCCTGATCCCAGACGATCTTTTCCGCAAGGATCCGCAGGAGGCCGTTGCCCATATAATACTTCTTCCAGTAAGATGCGGTTCTTCTTCTCCCGGACAGGAAGTCATCGAAGATCCTTGCGTTTCTTACGCCGGCAGTCGCCAGGATGTTTTCCTCCAGGTCTCTGTACTCTCTGACTACCTGGGAATACTGCTCATCAGAACCGATCTTCGGCATACTGCGGTATACGAGTCCTTTCTCATCGGTAAGGGTAACGGTAAGATCTTTGTTCAATGAAGCAGTCATGATCTTATCAGAAAGTGTCCAGGAACGTTTCCCCTGTGGATCCAGGCCGAAATCACAGATGTGATCGTCCCGCATCTCGTCTTCATCTTTTTTGTGTATCAGTGCATACATGGGAAGAAGTCCCGCCTGATCGGCAAACCGCATTGCTGTCAGAGATTCATTCATCAGTAATGCACCGTATATATCCCGGATACATTCCAGATGCCTTCTTTTGTCCCATGTCTTTATTTCTTTCAGAAGTGCTCCCAGTTCCTGATCATCGGCATAGACTGTGTAAGGAATATACCATCCGTCATCGATGCGGTCTGCCCACCGTTTCAGCAGATGCATCAGAGATGCGTGATCCATGTTTCCCAGCAGTGTTTTATGTTCTTCTCTCTTATAAAACTCACCGATGACCCAGCCGGTCAGATCAATACTCCAGCCGGTACAGTCATTCAGGGAAGGATCCGCGCTGACACACTCCATCGAAGAGAACCAGAAATCATCCTCATCACGATGGAGCTGTTCATAATACGGGAGAACGGCATTGAGAATTGCGGCAAACTGCGGCAGTTTCTTCAGCTCATTATCGTATTCGTTCATGATGTCATACGGCACCAGTTCCAGATCCAGCAGTCCGTTTGAGATCTTTCCTGTACTGGGCTGATCCGCCAGCCGGACCTCCCGTTTCACCAGTTTCATGTTCTTCGCTTCCGGCGGATAGATCGTTTTCAGGACAGCAAACAGTTTCTCCATCCTTTCTTTTCCAAGCACCGGTGCTGCTGCGAGCGTAAACCGAAGCAGGCGTTCCGGACTTGCTACAGCGTATGTTTCCTGAAACTGCTCGAGAATGCAGTCTGCTGTGGCTGCTGCGTTTTCTTCGTTCAGATAAGTGACCAGTTTCGTATAGAAACTGCCGCGGATATTGTCGCTGTCGGACAGGCACAAAGCGAGCAGTTTTGGAGTGACCGGCATATACTCGGCAGTCCACTCCGGCGGCTGCCATGTATCGATGTAATAGCTCTCCGGCAGTTTCATCTCCGGACAGAGAAAGAAGGATGCCTGTGTGAACTTCGGTGCAGGTCCCGGCCATGTGACCGTCTTCAGATTTTTGCAGTCGGAAAAGGCATAGTCAGCGATTTCCACAACATCCGCAGGAAGGCTTGCCTCTGTTAACATGGGATTTACTGCTGTCACTCTGCCGTTTTCAATGAACATTGTTCTGCTGCGGATCGTACGTTCTCCGGAAGGCTGTACTGTGATAATGGAACGGACAGACTCAGAATCCATATTCAGCCGGAAAGCAGGATATAGATCAGCGGGATCGTCCACAGTTCTCTCTTCCATCGTGAAGGAAGGGAAGAACTGCCAGGATAAAACCATTGTTCTATTACCGAAGCTGCCGGGCGAACGAAGCCGCATCGAATTATGATCGAACAGAAACTTGGAAGCAACATCTATGGGATAGTCTGTTTCGTCCGTAGTGTAATTGATCCTGTACCGGTATACTTCTTCCTGACTTAACAGAAAGATTCTGTCCTCTGTATCATTTCCGCCTTCTGTTCCAAACTCCGTATGATCGTTGTTTTCAACATGACTGACGAGGATCGCTTCCCGTTCCTGTTCGGTGAACTCTTCCTGAAGGAACCGTGTATTGAGTGATTTCCGCAGCGAGCAGTTTTCCCATGTGATATCGCAGTCCTGATCATGATACACATCCTCACCAATACTGACGTACGATCGAACAAATATCGTTCTCTCTGTTTCATCGATCTCCAGGATCTTCCAGAAACGTCTGCCGAACGAAAATACCGCCCCGGGTTCCAGTTTTACTTCAATCATTGTTTCTGCCATATTCTGTTCACTCCTGCGTCTCATACTGGATCTGTATCAGTCCAGATCCAGGGTAAACTCTGCCATCGGATCGAAGGAACCAAAGTGCGTATTTTTATAATCCATCAGCGCTGCCAGAGCATTATGAGCCTCGTATTTCTGGGCGAGGTCAATAAATTCAGTGATCTGCGCCAGTGTAAAGCCGTCAAACAGATGCTCTTCACCGACATCGTCCTTCTCTATTTTTCCGGTGATCAGATATTTGTCGAAATACGCGACAATATGATTTACCTGACGGTTCCATTCATCGTATCGGAAATTCCGGATCTCATCAAAAACTTCGATTTTTCCCAGATCTGCGTGACATCCTTTTAGCTGGAAATCGTCCCGCCAGCTGTAGATGATTCCATGATTCTTTTTATTCTCGAGAATTTCCGGGGATATTCCATATCCGTCATATCTTCCCGGGAGCACATTTAACGGATCTTTGACCGGTTCCCATACCTGTTCAAAAGGCTGTTTCAGCTGCCGGGCGGTAAAGTATGTCTGCCACGCTTCGGTGGTCTCCCTGCCCATTTCCATCGGATGCGCGACAGCGATCGGTGCATCTGTAATGGTATACGGTGTACCGTCCGCAGTGACTGCCTGTCCGCTGTTGTCCAGCGTAAATGTACAGCCGTCCTGATCCCATACGATCAGCTTTGCCAGGATCCGCAATACCACTTTCTTCAGATACGCTTTCTTCCAGGACCCCGCCTCTCTTTTTCTTCCGGACAGGAAGTCTTCAAAGATCCGTACATTTCTCAGTTTCGCTGTCGGCAGTAGATTTTCCTTCAGATCCCGGTATTCCGCCTCGTATACTATGCATTTCGCCAGATCTGTACCGATCTCCGGTATACCGCTGTATGCCGTACCTTCTTCATCGGTGAGCGTTACGGTAAGATCATTGTGTACAACGGCAGTAAAGGTCTTTCCTGCCAGTGTCCAGGTGCGCTTTCCGTTCTCGTCCAGACCGAAATCACTGATGCTGTTATCCCGGATGTCATCTTCATCCATATTGCGCATCTCTGCGTATAAGCCAAGCAGATCATTCTCATCTGCGAATCGCTCAGCTGTCACGGTATCGTTCAGAAGAACTGCCCTCTTCACACTGAGCCTGTTGTATTCCACATCTCTTTCGTCGATGCTTTCCAGTAATATGGACAGTTCCAGATCATTCGCATATGCCGCATACGGAGCGTACCACCGCGGATCGATCCATTCTCTCCATTTATACAGCAGGCTCATAAGAGCCCCGTGATTCATTCTGACACCGTATGAATCAGCTTCCGGATCTTTCTGATAATCGATCTTCGGGTTACGATGCTGTATGCTGTCCATGCAGTCTTCCGAGTATTGTTCCGCATAGCCGCCGACTGCATAAAGGATTTCCGCAAACGACGGCAGACGGTCAAATTCCCGCCATTCTGAGCGAATGATCTCCGCGCGCACGACATCCTTATTCAGGATCGCTTTTGCAATGTATCCCGCCGGCTCTGTCTTCTCTATTTCCCGCTGCAGGAGCGGCTGCCAGGTCATACCGGTATATCGGGCAAAGCTCAGATACTTCTGTACTGCCTTCAAACGTTCTTTCCCCAGTACCGGCGCACATGCCAGGGCAAAGCGGAGCAGGCGTTCGCAGTAATCCGCGTCTTTCTTTTCCTTTACACGTTTCAGCACTTCATCTGCGATATATACCGCATTCTCTGCGGAGAGGTATCGACCGAAATACTCCCAGTAACCGCCTAATCCGCTGGATCGGATCATGACCTCCGGCATCAGGCTCAGGCTGAAAGGCATATATGCCGCAAAACAGTCTCTCGGAAATTCGCTGCCATGATAGAGTTCTTCCGGCAGGATCAGCTGAGGACAGTTTTCGAAAGCTCCGGCTTCGAAGACCGGAATTTCTCCTGCCCAGGTCACTGAGCGCAGTTCCCTGCAGTTCCGGAATGCTTTTTGTCTTACCTTTTTTACATACGGAGGAAGTTCTATATTTCTGCACTTTTCAGATCCGTGGATCACTGCCCCATTCTTTATGACGATCTCCGGATCAACAAAACAGAGTTCATTCTTCTCATTTACCACACTGGAAGACCGGAATAATTCAGAGTTCATATTGAGCATGAATGCCGGGCGCACTTCCAGGACTTTGGTGCAGCGGTCTCCGTATCTCGAAAAATAACCGGTTTTGCCTATATAGGCCGCAAACAATCTGCTATTTCCGGGATTTCTGAGCCACCAGCTGCCTGTAAATTTCATTTCTATAGAAGGACTGTATATCGTATCGAAGTACTCGTTTACATCCAGCAGGAATAATTTGTCATCCGTAGGCTCTCCGCCATCATTGTCAGGATATTCATTCGCCGGATAGGGAATATATGTCAGACAGATTGCTTCCGCTTCCTCTTCGCTGAACTCGGATTCCAGAAATTCCGTATTGAGCCATTTACGCAGGGAACATGTTTCCCATGTACATGGCTCGTCTGCCTCATGGTACGGTTTTTCACAGACTGCTTCTTCTGCCATCAGCAGGATTCTGTTTTCCTCCTGATCGATCTCGAGGATCCGCCAGGCTCTTCCGTTTTTTCCCATGAAAAGAATTCCGTCTTGGATGATGGGATCTTCCGCTTTTCCGACCCATATGGTTCCGTCCGGGAATTTCCGTTCATTCTGTTGGCTGTTTTTCCAGACTGTCATACATATTCCCTCTGCATTGTGTATGTTCGTGAATGAATTCCGTATATGAATTTATTATACTCCGCTGCAGGAGTCTTAAAGATACGTGTTCCCGCCGAACCGTAAAAAGGACTTCTGCGTTTCCTGCAGAGGTCCTGCTTTCCCGTTTGTATTTACAGATCCAGTGTGAATTCCTTCATCGGATCAAAGGTGCCGAAACGGGCGTTCTTATACTCGAGCAGATGCGCCAGTACATTATGCGCCTCGGCTTCAATGGCAA
Source organism: Solobacterium sp. (assembly GCA_017510405.1). Lineage (GTDB taxonomy): Bacteria > Bacillota_I > Bacilli_A > Erysipelotrichales > Erysipelotrichaceae > Bulleidia. The sequence continues at coordinate 9,674 of JAFWNG010000040.1, read as the reverse complement.
TATCAATGAATTTCGTGATCTGTGCCTGGGTGAAATCGTCCAGCTGCTGTACGACACTGATATCATCTTTCCGGATCCTGCCGCTGACCGTGCATTTGTCGAGATACGCAGCGATGTGGTTTACATAACGGGTCCATTCATCGTATCTGAAATCCCGGATCTCACAGCTGCCCGACCTGTTTATTTTCACATCTGCGTCACAGTCAGTGAACTCGATCGAATACCGATCCGGCATGTAAATGCCGTCGTTCTCCCTGTTCTGGAATAATTTCACAGATATCATGCATCCGGCATAACGGTCCGGCTTTATGAACTGCTGCGGTATTACCGGCTCCCATACCTGTTCAAACGGCTGTTTCAGCTTCCGGTCTGTAAAGTATTTCTGCCACGCTTCTGTGGCTTCTCTGCCCATTTCCATCGGGTGAGCCACTGTGATCGGAGCGTCTGTGACGGTATACGGAGTGCCGTCCGCAGTCACTGCCTGTCCGCTGTCGTCCATTGTGAAGGTACTGCCGTTCTGATCCCACACGATCAGTTTTGCCAGGATCCGCAGTACAGCTTTCTCCTGATACGCTTCTTTCCAGGATCCTGCCTCTCTCTTTCTTCCGGACAGGAAGTCCCAGAAGATCCGTTTGTTTCGCAGCTTTGCCGTCGGCAGGATGTTTTCCTGCAGATCCCTGAACTCCTCAGCGATCCTTACACATTCCGCCAGATTCGTGCCGATCTCCGGAATACTGCTGTAAACCGCTCCGTTTTCATCGGTAAGTGTCACGGTAAGATCTTTGTTTACGACGGCAGTAAAAGTTTTTCCTGCCAGTGTCCAGGAACGTTTTCCTTGCGCATCCAGTCCAAAGTCACTGATGATGTTGTCACGGATATCATCCTCGTCCATTTTGTGAATGAATGCGTATGTGCTGAGAAGTTCTCTTTCATCCGCATATCGCTTAGCGGTTACGGTTTCGTTCAGAAGGACTGCCCCTCTTACACGGATGACCTGTTCCCGCAACGCTTTTTTCTTTTCCCAGGAACCGATTTCCACAAGCAGTACCGCCAGTTCCTGATCGTTGGCGTACGCGGCGTACGGAGCGTACCACCACGAATTGAAGCGTTCCGCCCAAGACCGCAGCAGGCTCATTAACGCGCTGTGATTCATTGCGGCGATTTTTGCGTCTGTCTCTTTATTTTTTATATAATCGAGCGCGTCCGGTACAGGATCCATGCCTTCCAAACTGTCTTCTGAATACTGGACCGCATAATCACTGACAGCGTCCATAACTGCCGCAAATCCCGGCAGCCGGCCAAGTTCTTTCCAGTCCGACCCGAGGATGTTCGCAGAGACGATTTTTTTACTCAGTATGATGTTTCCGATCACTGCCGGTGCATCGGTTCGCTCGGTTTCCCTCTGCAGGAGCGGCTGCCAGTTAATTGCAGTATACCGTACGGTCTTCAGGTATTTCTGTACTGCTGTCAAACGCTCTTTACCAAGGGCCGGTGCGGCTGCCAGAGCAAAGCGGAGAATACGTTCACAGTGCTCTGTATTCTTTATTTCTCTGATCCGCGCCAGCAGGATATCTGCGATCTCTGCTGCGTTCTCAACGGAAAGGCGCCGGATGAATAAGTCCCAGTATGTACTTTTTTCATGTGCTTCCAGCAGTATTTTCACCATCAGCTCTGTGTCATCCGGCATATACCACCGGAAGCTGTCTGCCGGAAGCGATTTCCCCTGATAGAACTCTTTCGGAAGGACCAGTTTCGGACAGTTGACCAATGCCTCCCGGTCAAACTCCGGCATTTCTCCTGCCCAGGTGAAGGTCTTCAGTTCCAGACAGTTCTCGAATGCATTTGCGCTGATTTTCTTTACCTCAGCCGGTATTTCTGCCTCTGTGCACTTTTCTGAAGCATGGACCAGTACACCATCCTCTACAATGATCTCCATGACGGTCTCCGGAGTTCCAAAACTCAGTTCGTTACAGTCATTTGGAGAAGCACTGATATATGCCGTATCCAGGTCGATCCAGAGTGCAGGACATACATTCACACCGGAATTGCCGGCGAGTTCGTTATAAAACAGCTTTCCGTCCGCATCGACTGTGATCGTTCTGCCGGTATGACTCCCGTAGGATCTCAGCCAACATTTTTCCCCATCGCTTATCCCTTCGACATATTGCCGGTATTTTTCATACTCTTCCGCACTCAGCAGGAATACTTTGTCAATTGTTTTATCTTCTGCACAAGCTGTATTGTTTGATTTGCCTTTGCCAAGGGGACTCATAAGAATCGCGTTCTGCTCTTCTTTACTGAATTCTGTTTTCAGGAATTCTTTATTCAGCCATTTACGCAGCGTACTTCCTGCCCAGGTGCAGTTTATGGACTTCCTGTCAAACTCTTTCTGACAGACCGGCTGATCCGTGATCACAAGAAGTTTGCCTTTTTTTCGATCATAGTGCAGGATCCGCCAGACCCGTCTGTTTTTTCCCATGATAAACCGTGCCCCGGGTCTTACTGTTTCATCCGCTTTCCGGATCCGTATTCTTCCATCCGGTAATATCTGTTCCTTCTGTTTGCTGTTTTTCCAATCGGCCATATACTCTCCCTGTCGTGAATGACATTCCATATCGAAGTATTATATCCTGGGATAGCATCGAACTCAGACGAGGGGCAGGTTTTCTGCCCCGGTAAAACCTGTCGGAACGATCTGTCAGTCATTCAGTTTGAATTCATCAAACGGATCGTATGTCTCAAAGTGTTTATTCTTGTAATCCAGCAGTTCTGCCAGAACGGCATGTGCTTCGGCTTTGCCGGCAATTTCGATATACCTGGTGATCTGCGCCTGTGTGAGGGTATCGAACAAAGTAAGAACCTGGACATCGTCTTTCCGGATCCTTCCTTCGATCGTGGCGAGATCCAGCAGGCCAACGATGTGATTCACCTTCCTGCTGTAGGAACGAATTTTAAACTGTGAGATCTCATATTCACCTCTATGGGAATAACTTGTTTTACTGGAAAGATCTGCCCGGCAGTCCGGCATATGGAGTTCACCGCGCTTCATTACGATTCCGTGTTTTTCATTGTTCTGAAGCATAGAAAGCTTCAGGATACAGCCGTCGTATCTGTCCGGTCTGATCGTCTTTGGGTCTATTACCGGTTCCCACATCTGAACAAACGGCTGGCTCAGGCGGTGCACATGGAAGTATTTCTTCCAGGCTGTTACCTCATCCTGTTTCATTTCCATCGGATGTGCCGGAGTGACCGGGCTGTCTGTGACGGCATACGGACGATCGTCAGCGGTCACGGCATTTCCGCTGTCATCCAGGATGAATGTCTTTCCTTCCTGTTCCCAGACGATCCGTTTTACCAGCATCTGCCGAAGAGGATTCCTCCGGCAGGATTCTTTCCAGTCTTCAGCCGGTGTCTTCGTACCGGACAGGAAATCCTCGAAAAGCCGGTCGCTCATTGTTCCGACCACAGGCTTTATCATTTTCTTCAGCTCTTTGAACTCTGCCCTGGCCTGTCTAAGTTCTTTGTCCGCTTTCTTCTGCCACGGCATGTAATAGACTACACTGCCGCTTTCATCGTAAAGCGTTACGGTAAGGTCTTTGTTTACCGCTGCCGTATACATTTTTCCCGCAAATGTCCAGGAACGTTTCAGATCGTTATCCAGACCGAAATTACAGTAGACCGTATCCAGGAATACATTTTCGCTCATACCGCGCATTTCCGCGTATTTCCAGAGGAAACCGAGCTTTGCCGCATAGTACATCGCTGTTCTGGAATCATTCAGCAGCACAGCACCGCGGACTCGGAGTGTATCTTTCCCGCGGTTACGCCATTTATCCCGGCGGTCCAGTTCATTAATGAGATCTTCCAGATCCATGTCGTCTGCCAGGGCAGCGTACGGCGCATACCATCTCAGATCGACCGTTTCTCCCCAATACTTCAGCAGGCTCATTAATGTACAGTAGTCGATCCCTTCAGCTCTTTTCCTGAACTCAGGATCTATCCTGTACTCCGATATCGTCCTGGTTTTGTATCGATACAGGATCTCTCCTTCGGAGTACTGTTTTGCGTACGTATCGACGGCATTCATGATCACTGCCAGCCGGGGCAGTTCCTTCGGCTCTTCCCACTCTGATCTGAGCATTTCAAAGGGAACGATATCACGCAGAAGCAGTGTTTTACCGATGACCGGGACGACCGGAGCGTCCATGTCCGCTTCCCGCACCAGCGCATCTCTGTACGCAGGCGCGAGCGTATGATGATCGGTCAGGGCTTTTTCCAGTTTCTGCAGTCTCTCCTTTCCCAGCACCGGTGCGGCTGCGAGAATAAAGCGGACGGCCGATTCAACGTCTTTCATTCTGTACCCCGAAGACAGCCGACGAAGCATTTCATCCGCCGCACCCGGTGCGTTTTCCGCATTCAGGCGTTTCACCACTGCATCATAATAACTGTCATTCGGTTTTCTGTTCAGCAGAACGAATGCGGTCAGAACTGGCGTCAGCGGCATATACGGCGCGAAAGCATCATGCGACAGTTTTCCGCCCGTATAGAAGCGCTCCGGCAGGGTGAGTTTCGGACAGTCCTTAAAAGCCGTCGTATCGATCTTAGGTGCTCTGCCGGGCCATGTGACCGATTTCAGTGCATGACAGTGAAGGAACGCAAATTTCTGAATACTAAGGACATAAGAGGGCAGAACCAGTTCTTCGACGTCCGGATCGACCGCCGTCAGACTGCCGCCATCGATGATCATTGCGCTGCTGCGGATCATACGTTTTCCGGAATCGTCACATGCTATAAATCTACGGCACGCATTTGAATCTATATTGAGCCGCATGATTGGACGAACACCATATTCGTCCCAATGATTTACAGACTGTCCGTAACTGCCTTTGTCATCCACATAACTCTGCACGTACCCGCTGACCGAGATCGACATAAGCCACCAGGGCCTGCCGGTACTGCGTTCATTATCATCTTTAAAATATTTATCTGATTCTTCCTGACTTAACAGAAAGATCCTGTCACCAGAACTCTCCGGGTGTCTTCTGACGACTGCCTTCTTTTCCTGATCTGTAAACTCTTCCCGGATAAATTTATCGTTCAGCCATTTCCGAAGCGTACAGTTCTGCCATGTCACATGTGATTCCGAATGATATTGTTTTCTGCATACTTCCCGCTCGGAGATGACGAGCATTGTGTTATCTGTCTCATTGATCTCAAGAATCTTCCAGAAACGCTGCCCAAACGTGATAGTTCTGCCGACTTCCAGAGGAACCGTGATATTTCCTTCCAGAATACTGCCGGTTTTCAGGACTCTTCTGTATGGATCTGCGGATTCACTGAGCCCGAGGATCTGAGAAACTGCCGGTTCTTCGGACAGGATCTTCACTTCCTCCGTCAGTCCCAGCGTCTGCAGTGTATTTATGAATTTCTGCACAGACTCTGCTTTCAGCTTTCCGCTGTTGGCAAGCACATACCGGACAGCTATGGATGCCGGCTTCTTTACATCGGACTTAATTACTGAGAGACGCTCTGTCAGGACATCCAGAACATCGGACGCATTGCCCTTTGTGATCTTCTTTGTCAGCGGTTTTCCCCATACTTCTTCATCCTGATACAGGAACAGCCATGCCAGTTCTTTACTGCCGCAGACGTCCAGATGCCTGATGAATATGTCATCCAGATGTCCTTTTGTTAAAAACATCTGTGGAGTGTATTCAAGATTTTGACAGCCATCGAAACAACCCGGGCCATAGTCGACAGAGTCGCTCTGTATTTCAATTTTGTCTAATAGCCAGCAGTTGCGGAAGGCTGCCATTCCTATTCTTTTCAGCGTTGAAGGCAGTTGAACGTATGCCAGTAACGAACTGTCTTCAAAGCAGAAATCTGCGATCTCCGTAATGCCTTCGGGGATGAACGCTGCGGTGATCCACTGGCTGGCACCGATTACCGTTGTATCACGGACCGCGAAAAGCGGTTTCTGCATACTGTTCAGATACGCTTCACTGAGAAACGATCTGCACGCTTCCGCTTTCAGATCGATCCGCATTACCGGACGCAGACCCAGTTCATATGACGGGTACATCTGGTCTCTGACGATCTCCCCGTACCTTCCGACATAATCCACGCGGTAATCAAGCGCATTGTGGAACCGCAGCCACCAGCCGTCGCCGCAGATACGGGAAGGATAATTGGGATAATACTTCAGTGCTTCTTCCGCATTCAGCAGATATACCCTGTCCGCTGTATTTTCCAGATAGGTCCTGAGAATGGCTGCCTGTTCCAGTTCTGTAAATTCCCTGTTCAGGAAGTCTTTGTTCAGCCACTTACGTTGACGGCAGTCTTCCCAGTTTTTCTTTTCCCAGGAAGTATTGAATCCCATCTTAGTTACTTCTTTGTCGGCGATGACCAGCATCGTTTTCTCTGTCAGATCAACTTCCAGGATCTCCCAGAAATATCTGCCGAACGGAATTCGTTCTCCCGGTTTCAGATCAGACTCATTCATTCCTGTTTCCTCCGATCATCCGGATCGTATCCCGGTAGTACTGCCGGTAATCCCCGGTAAAATCCGGTGTTGTGATAATGTTTGCACCATATGCTTTCATCAGGAGTTCCTTACCGGAGTTTGTAATACGCGCAGGATCCGGTTCATAGAAATATACCTGTGTTTCCGGGAAATGACGCTTCTTGCAGCAAAGCAGCCACCACAGATCCATTTCCGCCGGATCCATGGAAAAGCCCAGGATGTGCACATCGCACAGCATGAACAGATCCACCCAGCTTCGAACGGCTATTTCCTGTTCACCTTTACTGACTGCCATCTTATAGTTCTTCAGGAAGACGGGAATATACTCTTCGATCTCCCGCAGGAGTTTCCCGTAGTAGTAATGTCCCATGACGATGGATGTCGGCTTCATCGCATTGCCGTGTATATGCCACACCTGTTTCTGCCGCTCACCCACGGGGATCATCGTATACCGGTTCAGTCCGAGGGAATCTGCCGAGCCGCGCATTTCCGCGCTCTTCCATGTATTTGTGCGATAGGTAAACGCGGTATATCTGCCGAAAGCAGCGCTTTCCAGCTCAGTGGAATAGTTTGCCGTAAGAATGAACTCCGGCATATGATCCAGAAGGTCTTTCAGGAATTCCGTATCTTCTTCCGAATACTCGGCTTTGAGCATTCCCTGTGTCAGCCGCTTCATATTTTCATCCACATGATCATTTGTCGCCGCCACGATCTGATGCGGAAACTGCAGTTTCTCCAGCACTTCCGGATCCGCAGCGGGATTCTTTTCTTTCCGTATCTCTTCTATGATCCCGTAACAGGAATTCATACCGATGCTCTGGCATATGCCGTTTCCTGCCAGTAAGGCGTTCTGTCTTTCATGCAGTCTTATTGTCAGTTTCTCTGTCTTCATAGATTATGTATTCTCCATACGCTCCGTGCCGCCGACGGCATTGCGTCTTCTGCTGTGAGCTCTGTGTTCATTATACTGTGAATTGCAGAGCGGCAGTACGGCAACGTGTATTCCGCACCGCCAATAACTTCTGTCGGCTGTATACCGGACGGATCATAAAATGTATACTGTGAATAACAGAGAACATGCATTATACTTTTGCGGCTGTTGAATTATTATATCTGTATGTATTCCTGACAGTCATCATCACCATCTGTACAGGAAACATGCTAACATTGCAGAGAAGAGTTTTGGAGCAGCATCTATGGAATATATGAAAAAGAACAGAAGGGGTATCCGGCGTCAGATCGCCATCCTGTTCGCCCTCGGCGTACTGGTGATCGGAATTCAGACGTTCCTGTCCCAGCGCTCGCTGGCAGATCTGAACGTATCCCGGCAGACGGTAACATTCGCGGAACAGGTCGCGGATGAAACGACCCGTGCTGTGAAGGAATATCCGTCATACAACTGGCTGATCCGCTACTGGCACAACCATCCGAATACCATGGACATTGAATATGACGCAGATTATACCACCGGTACTGCCACGCTGGAAAAGTGCCGTCTGCTGAGACAGCATGTCCCGGAACTGGAGATCAAATACGCGACGGAAGCGGATATCGCCAAACTGAATATAGAAGATCAGAAACTGTACGCAGAAATATGCTATTCATGGCTGATCACCCGGGTAGACCAGATCAAGCAGTCCTACGGGGTCGATTATCTGTTCTGCGTCCTGACGAATACCAATTTTGAAAAGCAGTACTTCCTGTTCAGCGGCGCCGATCCCGGATCGATACGCGGTACGAATTACGAAGAAGTCTATACGCTCGGCGTCAATATCACTGTCTCGGAAAGCCAGAAGCAGGCGATGGAAAACGCCGTCAAAGATTCTTCCTACCTGGCAGATGCCGGCGACTACATGGATTATTATTCCTACGTGGATACGGTCAACGGTGATCCGGTCCTGATTGGTATGACCTACAGCCTTGCCTCGCTGCGCGCTGCCGAAAGAACGATGACGATCAACGGCACTGTAGCCTCTGTGCTGTTCCTGATCATCCTGTCGCTGATCTGTCTTGGTCTGATCACCGGTCTTGTTCTGAAACCACTCAAAACGATCCAGGATAATATCCGCAGCTACCAGTCTGACAAAGACAGTAAAGCCGTTAAAGATAATCTTGCCTCCGTACATCCGGACAATGAGATCGGCGAACTGTCGGAAGACATCGTCGCTCTCACCCAGGAGATCGACCAGTATATAGCGGAAAACGGACGCATTACAGCCGAGAAAGAACGCATCAGCACCGAGCTGGATATGGCTCAGCGCATCCAGGCATCGATGCTGCCGGGCATCTTCCCGGCGTTCCCCGACCGCCACGAATTCGATGTCTATGCCACCATGGAGCCGGCCAAGGAAGTCGGCGGTGACTTCTACGATTTCTTCCTGATCGACAATGATCACCTCGCTCTGGTCATCTCGGATGTCTCCGGCAAAGGCGTTCCTGCCGCCCTGTTCATGATGATCTCCAAGATCATCCTGCAGAGCTGCGCAATGCTCGGCCAGTCCCCGGCAGATATCCTCACCAAGACCAATGAAGCTATCTGTTCCAACAACGAACTGGAAATGTTCGTTACGATATGGGTAGGTATTCTGGAGATCTCCACCGGCAGACTCCTGGCTGCCAACGCCGGTCACGAATACCCCGCGATCCTGCGTGCCGGCAAACAGTTTGACATCCTGAAAGACCGCCACGGCTTCGTCATCGGCGGTATGGACAACATGAAATACAGGCAGTACGAGATCCAGATGAATCCGGGCGACAAGCTCTTCCTGTATACCGACGGCATCACCGAAGCGATGGATCCGGATAAGAAAATGTTCGGTACATCCCGCCTGATCGATGCCCTCAACGAAGCAAAAGATGCTTCCCCGGATACGATCCTGAAGACCGTACGGGAAAGCATCCGCGTATTTGTCAAAGATACCGAACAGTTCGATGACATGACCATGCTGTGTCTGGAATATTCCGGACCGGACAAACAGACCAATTGAAAGGAATCAGGCGCTGCCTGATTCCTCAGCCTGTTGACAAAGTAAGACAAACCAAATCAAAGGTGGTAAGATAGAAAAGGCAAGAAGAGCACGTATATATTCTCCTGTCGCCAACAGAGAATTTGTGCCTCTTGCCTTTTATTATCGGAAATAGAACATGCAGG
>JAFWNG010000039.1 GCA_017510405.1 Solobacterium sp. | reverse complement strand
TATGGATGCATATAATTACATATTTATAATACAAAAATCAATATGCAAGGTGGTATACTGAATGTGTGCAAATGCACAATTTTGAAAGTGCAGTTTCTTCAGTGAAATGTGCGTATGTAATCAGCATAAGCGAAAAAGGAGCATTTATGAGAAAACACAGATTACTCTTGACCGCGCTGTCAGCCGTGCTTCTTGGTGCCTGCGGGTCCAACAATTCCTCGGGGGGAGGCACTTCGGATCCGGACAGGGTACCGGTGCAGGTGTTCCCGACAACAGACGGGGCACTGATCGGCGACACCATGCCGTTCTGGGATGACGGTGTAATGAACGTTTTCTACCTCGCTGACCAGCGTGACGGAAAGACCGGATACCACCCGTGGGGTCTGCTGCGTACAAAAGACTTCTGTACGTATGAAGACATGGGTATCGTGATTCCGTATGGAGAGAAGGATACGGATCAGGATATCGCCCTCGGCACCGGCTGTGTGATGAAAGACCAGAATGGTCTGTACCATGCTTTCTATACCGGTCATAACGATTACTACGATCCAAAGGAAGCCGTTATGCATGCGACCAGCAGCGATATGCTGAGCTGGACCAAGATCCCGGAAGATACTTTTATCGCAAATGATAAATACTCCCGGGAAGACTTCCGTGACCCGTATGTATTCTATGTTCCGGAGGAACAGCAGTACTGGATGCTCGTAGTGACAAGAAGCGAAGGCACCGGCGTGATCGCACGGTACACTTCCAAAGACCTGAGCAAATGGACGGATGAAGGAATCTTCTTCACAGATGACATGGGCTTCGGTACGAACATGGAGTGTCCTACGCTCCTGAAATACGGCGATAAGTGGTACCTGTCATTCTCTGACCAGTGGCCGGACCGTGTCGTTCACTACCGGATCTCCGACTCCATCAGCGGACCGTTCGTCAAACCGGAAAAAGACACGATGGACGGCAACGGCTTCTATGCCGGAAGAATGGAGACCGACGGAACGAATCTGTATATCGTCGGCTGGAACGGAACAAAATATGATCATGATGACGCCAACGATTACGACTGGGCAGGAAATATGGTCATTCATCAGCTCCGCCAGCATCCGGACGGAACCCTGACGCCGATCTTAAATGAAAATATCGCAGAAACCATGACGCACGAACTCAGCGAGAAACCGGTCGTCATGACAGATACCGTTAAAAAACTGAAAGACGGCTTCGAACTGGCAGGAAAGCAGTATGAGATCGTACAGTTTGAATCCTTTGAAGATTCCGGACGCATAGAAGCGGATATCTCCGGTTTTGAGGGAGATGACATGTTCGGCCTTGCTTTCGCACCGGATCTGGATAATGTCGGAACTCTGAATTATGTATTCAACATAGCGGAGAACCGGATCGAGTTCTACAACACAGATGAACTGATCGACGGATATCCGCAGTCCTATATGGATTATGACTTCAGCGGCAAGGATTCTGTTCACATGACAGTCCTGGCAGACAGCGGCGTAACGTGTCTGTATCTGGATGATGAAATTGCTCTGTCCGCAAGAATGTATCGTTCGAACGGAACGAACTGGCAGTTCTTCGGAATCAATGCCGGCGTTACGTTTGACAATATCGCGGTCTATAACTGATCTCTGAAGGAGGTAGGCTATGTCTGAAACAAACGAAAAGAAATCCAAGAAAGCACTTCCGGCATTCCTCGCACTCGGCAAAAAACGCCTTGCAGGAATTATCGCTGCGCTGATCACGGCAGTCGCGGTGCTCGTTGCGGCAGTCATGGGACTGAACAGAGGCGGAGGCGGCGGACAGGACACCAGACTGATTCCGGGATTCTGGCCGGATGCCTTTGTTGCCGAAGCGTATGATGAACCGGCATTCGACGACGATCCGTCACGCACGAACAACGCGTTCAACGTCGTGGACTTCGGCGAGCAGGGAACCAACGGATGGTTCTACCGGTACGGCGATTACCGGAGACCGGAACGTTCCAAGCGCTGTTCGCTGTTCGACGGGGAAAAGTACTATCAGCCCGGTGCGACCGGACTTGAGATCAAGAGCGGTTTCGTTCATACCGCGACCGGCATTTCGCCGATTCTGGAATGGCGCGCTGCTGAAAAGGGCAAAGTCAATGTGACCGTATCCTATGTCAAGAATGTCAACGGCGATGCCAATCCGAGTTTCCCGGACGGCGTTCAGCTCGTCGTCTACAAAGGCAGTGAACTGCTCGGCATGGAAAATGTGCCGATCAGCACGGAGACAGAAAACTTTGCCCAGATCAAACTGGACAATGTTCCAGTGGAAGAACTGGAAAGTCTGTACTTTGTCGTAAACCCGCAGGCTAACAACGCATATGACGGCGGCAGTCTCTATGTCGTGATCAATGATGTCAATGCGGCGCCTCCGTCTGCTTCACCGGGCCGCCGGTCAAATAACAACGCAAACAGCGTTTCCGACTTCGGCGTACAGGGCAGCAACGGCTGGCTGTATATGTTCGGTACAAGCCCGGCTGATGCACAGCTGGTATCCCACGTTATAGACGGCGGTGAATATCTCAACGGTACATCCCCGAGTCTTACGATCAAGAAAGACTTCATCCATCCGTCCCTCAACCATAACGCGATCCTCGGCTGGGCTCCGGCAGTAAACGGTACCGTAGACCTGCGGATCCGCTATACAAAGTTTGAGCAGAACGACGGCAACCCGAACTTCCCGGACGGCGTACGCATCAAGGCGTTCAAAAACAATACGCTGCTGTGGCAGCAGTATGTATCCGTACCGGCAAAGGGAGAGAATCTTGTCAAATACAGAATTCCGGCACTCAGTGTAACGACCGGAGACCGGCTGTACTTCATGGTCGATCCGGAAGGAAATTCCTCCTACGACGGCGGTGCACTGGATGTAACCGTCATTGATGTCAACGGTCTCGGTAATGAGAACTCCGTTGTGATCGATGAATCCGAGATCCGTCAGAACGTTGCCAATGTCATGACAGACTTCGGTCCGCAGGGAAGCAACGGCTGGATCTTCCAGAGCGGCTACGGCGACGATCCGTTCAACGCCTACAACATGACGCCGTACTATCAGAGCGAAGACCGCTACTTCAGCAGCAACTGGCTGGAGATCAAGCGTGACTACGTCAATACCGGCGAACATGACAGTTCGGCAATTATCAAGTGGAAGGTCGCTCAGAACGGCACAGTCTCCGTCAAGGCATCCTACACAAAGATGAAGAATGAGGACTCCAACCCGGCATGGCCGGACGGCACCAGAGTCACTCTGTATCTGAACAATCAGGCACTTGCTACTCAGACATTCGCCCCGGAGAGAAACCGTGAAGTCACAAAGCGGCTGGACATCCCGTCCCTCCGTGTACGGCGCGGCGATTATATCACGATGGTCGTCAACGGCATTGACAACAACGCTTATGACGGCGGCAAATACGAGTTCTCCATCAACAGCCTGAGCGGACTTGTCGGCGATACCGAAAAGACCGTACCGGCAACCTTCAACGGCAAACGCGTCAACTTCGCATCCACGCTGGATGACTTCAACGGCGTGCAGGGCTACAACGGCTGGTACTACCAGTACGGCTACGACGCGGATCCGTTCAAAGCAGTCAACATTGAAAACTGCGAGAACGGCGAAAAGTGGTATACGAAAGACGGCGTTGAGATCAAGAAAGACTATATCGTTCCGGGTCCCAACGGCAAGTCTGCCAACGTCAAGTGGGTCGCTGCAGAAACAGGCGTTGTAAACGTTGACCTGCAGTACACCAAGCTGAAGAACGAAGACGGCAACCCGTCATGGCCGGACGGCGTCACAGTGTATCTGTTTAAGAACGGAACGCTGCTCCGAAAGGAATACTTCGCGCCGCTGACCGACCGTGAAGTGACGAAGGATCTGTCGGTGAACAATGTTCCGGTCGTTGCCGGCGACTGCATCACCATGATCGTCGATCCGGGTGAAAACAGCGCTTACGACGGCGGCAAGTACCGCTTCGTGATCGAAGACGCTGCAAAGACACCGACTGTCAAAGTCGGCAATAACGACAATTCAACGTCGCTTGCCGGACTGACATCGATGACGCAGGGCACTGACGGCTGGTGGTTCCTCGAAGGAACATCTCCGGCAGACGCAAAAGTACTCACAAAGATGATCGACAACAACACCGGCTACGGTTCCAGAAGGACGGAAGGCCTGGTGATGAAGAAAGACTTCGTTCATACCGGTGCTGCCCTGGATCCGATCTACCAGTTTGTGGCCGGAGAAAACGGCAATGTCGATATCACCGGTTCCTATCTGAAGTTCGGACAGGAAGACAGCAATCCAAACTGGCCGGACGGCGTTACTCTGAAGATCTATCTCAATAACAAGGTGCTGCTTACAAAGAAGGTCAATGTGCTGCGCGGCGACGGAAACAACAACACTGCCTCCTTCGACTTCAGCAAAGTCGCTGTCAAGCGCGGCGACAAGATCAGTTTCCAGATCTGCGGCGACAATAACAATGCGTGGGACGGCGGTCAGCTCTCCGTTGCGATCGAACCGACAGTAGAAATGAATTATAAGCCGGGTGACGATAACCGGACAGTCCTCGGAAACCTCGACAGTATCGCTCAGGGCACAGACGGCTGGTACTTCATGGAAGGCACATCACTGAGCAATATCAAACCGCTGACAAAACTGACAGATGATAAGAGCGGATACGTATCTGTACGCGACACAGGCCTCGAGATGAAGAAGGACTATGTTCATACAGGTACCGTACAGAGTCCGATCTACCGCTGGGTCGTCAAGGAAGACGGCAAAGTAGACGTTGTCGGCAACTATACGAAGTTCGGACAGAACGACGCGAATCCGACATATCCGGACGGCGTCACTGTGATCATCTACCAGAACAGCAAGGAACTGCTGCACAAGAAGGTGCCGGTCAAGCAGGGCGACGGCAATGACAATGTCCTGAGCTTCAGCTTCGAAGGTCTCGAAGTGAAGGCGAATGACATCCTGTCGTTCCAGATCTCCCCGGACAACAACAATGCCTGGGATGCCGGCAGACTCGCAGTAGCAGTGGAACCGACTTCTGAGATCGATCTGAAGCCGGGCGATGACAACGAAACCGTCCTCGGCAGCATTGCCAATGTGGAACAGGGCACAGACGGCTGGTACTTCATGGAAGGCACATCACTGAGTGATGCAAAGCCGCTGACAAACCTGAGCGCTGACAAGAGCGCTTACACATCCGTACGCGACAGCGGCATGGAAGTGAAGAAAGACTATGTCCATCCGGGTGCTTCGCTGAGTCCGATCTACCGCTGGGTCGTCAAGGAAGACGGAACCGTCAATGTGACCGGCAACTACACGAAGTTCGGACACAACGACAGCAATCCGAGCTGGCCGGACGGCGTCACCGTGATCATCTATCTCAACGATGAAGTGAAACTGAATGAGAAAGTCGCAGTCAAGCAGGGTGACGGAAATGATACTGTTCTGAACTTCAGCTTCGACGAACTCGAAGTGAAAGCAAACGATATCCTGTCGTTCCAGATTTCCCCGAACAGCAACAATGCCTGGGATGCCGGCAGACTGTCCGTAACAGTCAAGACTGCACAGGAAGAAGATCCGGACAGAACGAACAACACAGTACTTCTGGATGACTTCAGCGGCGAGCAGGGCAAGAACGGCTGGTACTACGGCATGTGCGACTGGAACAGTGAGAACTATTCCGATCTCGAATACGATGCTGAAAACGAGAGATACTACAACAACGGCAAACCGGAACTGAAGAAAGACTTCGTAGAGCCGGGCCAGGGCAGAAACGCTGCGTACAAGTGGGTCGTCGCAAAGAACGGCACGATCAACGTAAGCGGTGAGTATGTGAAGTTCGCGAACAGCGAAGATCCGTCTGCGAACGGAACATGCATGCGCATCTTCCTGAACGGCGGCGAGGTGAAGTGGTTCGGCGGAACGATCCAGGGCAACTTCGACGAAGAAAGAAGCGTCAGCTTCGATGAGACACTCGAAGTCAAAGCAGGCGATGAGCTGATCTTCGCAATCGACCCGGACGGCAATGACGCCTATGACGGCGGAAGACTTTCTGTAACGATCAAAGACGCAGAAGAAGAACCGGAACCGGACAGAACGAACAACACTGTACTTCTGGATGACTTCAGCGGCGAGCAGGGCAAGAACGGCTGGTACTACGGCATGTGCGACTGGGACAGTGCAAACTATTCCGACCTCGAGTACGATGCTGAAAATGAGAGATACTACAACAACGGCAAGCCGGAACTGAAGAAAGACTTCGTAGAACCTGGTCAGGGAAGAAACGCTGCGTACAAGTGGGTCGTCGCAAAAGACGGCACGATCAACGTAAGCGGTGAGTATGTGAAGTTCGCGAACAGCGAAGATCCGTCCGCGAACGGAACATGCATGCGCATCTTCCTGAACGGCGGCGAGGTGAAGTGGTACGGCGGAACGATCCAGGGTAATTTCGCAGATGAAAGAAGCGTCAGCTTCAATGAGACACTGGATGTCAAAGCAGGCGATGAGCTGATCTTCGCAATCGACCCGGACGGCAGCGATGCTCTGGACGGCGGCAGACTTTCCGTAACGATCAAAGACGCAGAAGGTGAACCGGAACCTGCTGAGAAGTACACCGTAACGTATGAATACAGCGGAGAATATCCGGAAGCTGTCATGGCGACCCTGCCGACCGACAGCACGGAGTACGATGACGGTGCTGAAGTAACTGCCATTCAGCCGGAAAAAACGGAGATCGAAGGGGAGAAGGACGGCGAGTCCGGAACCTGGACATTCGACGGCTGGGACGAAGAAAAGAAGACGATCAGCGGAAGCAATGTGACATTCACCGGCACATGGACGTTCACAGCCGCTTCCGTTGAACCGGCACTGACGTACAAAGTCACTTACGAATACGACGGGACATATCCCGAAGAGGTCATGGCAACTCTGCCGAGCGACAGCACGGAATATGAAGACGGCGCGGAAGTGACAGCGATTCAGCCGAATCCTGCAGAAGTTGTGGATACACAGGACGGTGAACCCGGAACCTGGACCTTCGACGGCTGGGATGCGGAAAAGAAGACGGTCAGCGGAAGCGACGTCACTTTCACCGGCACCTGGACATTTACCCCGACGAGAACAAACAATGCAGTACTGGCTGACGATTTCAGCGGCGTTCAGGGAACGAACGGCTGGCACTACGGAACATGCGACTGGCTTGGCGCAAACTTCCAGGAACTTGCTTATAATGCGGATAATAAGGCGTATTCGAACGGTACAGCGGAACTGAAAGCAGATTTCGTTCATCCCGGTGACGGCGTAAATGCCGGATACAAGTGGGTGGCTGCACGATCCGGAAAGATCCGGGTCAGCGGAAGCTATACGAAGTATGCAAACAGCGATGATCCGAACGCAGACGGAACCTGTGTACGCATCTGCATCAACGGCGGCGAGAAGAAATGGATGGGCACGATGGGCAACTTTGCCGAAGCCCAGACGGTTACCTTCGACGAAGTATACGATGTGGAGGCAGGCGACGAACTGGTATTTGCCATCAATCCGGAAACGAATTATTCGTATGACGGCGGAAAACTGGAAGCAGTGATCCGCGCAGAGTAAAACAGGGATCCCCGGCACATTAAAGTGCCGGGGTTTTCTTTCGGGAAAACTGTACGCAGCACAGCACGCAGGGGAGCGGAGAATACTGCAGAAAGAAAAAGATCCCCGCCGGGAAGGACAGGGATCTGATGCTGTGTCAGATTCTTTCGACTTTGATGAGGTTGGTATTGCCGGACTGTCCGGTCGTTCCGCCGCCGGTGATGACGATCTTATCACCTTTCTGCAGATGCTTGAAATCCATGGCAGTTTTTCTTGCCATATAGAAGAGTACGTCTGTCGTAGGAACGACTTCGCAGATCTTCGGCGTTACTGCCCAGGACAGAGCGAGCGAACGCCACGTCTTTTCATTCGTGGTCATACCGATGATGTCGACCGGTGAACGGAAGCGGGAGACCATCTTGGCGATGCGTCCGGACATGGTGCAGGCAACGATGATCTTTGCGTTGACGTCCATAGCCATCGTACATGTCGCGTGGGAAACGGCGTCCATATCGTTCGTGATCTTGAAGTCATTCTGATAGAAACGCTTTTCATAGTCGATGGAGTTCTCAGCTGCTTCGGCGATCTTCGCCATTGCCTGTACTGCCTGTACCGGATACGCGCCGGCTGCGGTCTCGCCCGACAGCATGACTGCGCTGGTGCCGTCGTATACTGCGTTGGCGACGTCGGATGTTTCCGCCCGGGTCGGACGCGGATTGTGGATCATGGATTCCAGCATTTCGGTCGCTGTAATGACGCGCTTGCCGATGATGCGGCAGCGGGTGATCAGGTCTTTCTGCATTGCCGGCAGACGCTCGAACGGGACTTCGACGCCCATGTCGCCGCGCGCTACCATGATGCCGTCGCATTCGCTGCAGATCTCGTCAATGTTGTCATAACCGGACTGGTTCTCGATCTTCGCAATCAGTTCGACGGTATCATCCTTGCCGAGAGACTTCAGGAAGTCGTGGACATCCACAAGATCCTGCTTGACGGATACGAAGGAGCAGGCAATGAAATCAACATCGTTTGCGACACCGAATGCAATGTCTGACTTATCCTGTTCAGAGAGGTATACCTGCTGCATATGCTTGCCCGGGAAGCTCATGGACTTGCGGCTGGACAGTTCGCCGCCGGCAAGTACCTTCGTCTCGATCTTTACGCCGTCGGTGGAAAGAACGACAAATTCCAGAAGGGCATTGTTCAGCAGGATCCGGTCGCCCGGAGCCAGTTCATTTGCCAGATTGGCATAACTGACGGAAACGATGTTTTCGTCACCCTCGATCTGTTCCGTCGTGAACGTAAACAGCTGTCCGTCCTCCAGCATGATCTTATTGTTCTTAAATGTGCCGATGCGGAATTCCGGACCTTTGGTGTCCAGCATGATCGCAATCGGAAGATCGAGTTCCTGGCGGACTTTCTTGATGCGGTTGATGCGTTCCTGGTGTTCTTCATGGGTGCCGTGCGAAAAGTTGAGGCGTGCCACATTCATGCCGTTCAGGCATAATTCCCGCAGTGTTTCTTCGGATTCACTGGCCGGGCCGATCGTGCATACGATTTTTGTTTTGCGCATACTGAATGATCTCCTTTTTCAAATTTTACTGACAAGATTATTATAGCAAAAACAGGAAATACTCTTGCGCAGAGAATGCATGAGAAATGTGGAATTTATGTGTAAATTAAAGAACTGTTTTCTGTGCCGGTTTTACGGTCCGGGAGTATAATAGGTAACTATGAAAGAACTGCTCAGATTTGTTAAGTTTACCTTTTTCTCGATCAGCGCCGGACTGATCGAGATCGGTACGTTCACGCTGATGAACGAAGTGCTGCATACACCGTACTGGGTATCCTATCTGACCGGACTTGTACTGTCCGTTCTCTGGAACTTTACCCTGAACAGGAAGTTCACGTTCCAGTCGGCCGGGAATATTCCCGCAGCTATGTTCAAAGTGGCGATGTACTACATCGTATTCACACCGCTGTCAACGATGCTGGAACACTATCTGACGATGACGCTCGGGGTCAACGAATATATCGCGACGGCAGTCAATATGATCCTGAACTTCACGACGGAGTTCCTGTACCAGCGCTACTATGTATTTGCCAAAACGATCGACACCGGCAGAAAGCAGCAGGAAGCGGAGTAAATTCCGCTTTTTTTGCGGAAAAACAGGAAAATGTAAACTGACGTGTTACATTCTGAACAGGAGCGTTTCTTGTTTCAGGCAGTCCCGGCAGGTATGATGAAGACGAAAAAGAAAGGATCTCTGAATATGAATGAGTTAGGAAATAAGATTGCAAGGAAGCGGAAAGACATCGGCATGACCCAGATCGAATTTGCGGAGCAGCTTGCCGTCACAAGGCAGACGGTCAGCCGCTGGGAGGCAGGAAGCGTACTGCCGGATATCGATAAGATTCCGGACATTGCGGAGCTGCTCGGCGTCAGCTGCGATTATCTGATGAAAGATGATGTAACAGAAGAAGGAACTGCAGAGCCGGCATACCGGATCAGTTCGCTTCTGCAGGAGACAGTCGGCAAACGCGTGCGCCTGCAGTTCTTCGATGAAGAAGCGGACATCGATCTGTATAACACCGTATGCACTGTGGTCGGCTTTGAGGGAAGCTGGATGAAAGTGCGCGCCGAGAAAAAGAAAGGGACCATTGAAAAACTGATCCCGGTATCCTCGGTGCTGTCCGTGGAATACGTGCAGGAGGATGAATAATGGAGTACATGGGATTTGTATTCGGCATTTTCGGACTGATGGCATATCTGCAGATCTCCGCATTGAAAAAACGCGTGGATGATCTGGAACGGGAAATGACAAAGATCGAAGGAACAGAGCATGCCCAGAAGCAGACATCTCTTCGTTCTGTCGTGCGGAAATGGATCGGCGAAGAAGTGATCCTGGAACTGAAGGAAGATCATATGGACGCGGATATCATCAATTACGGCAACACGAAGCATGGTTCCAATGTGGTCCTGGATACAGACAATGAGTGGATGCTCGTACAGATCACGACCCCGAAAACAGTGAAAATGAAACTGCTTCGCCTGGAATCAGTGGAAAGGATCTCCCGGAAAGCCGGTGAACAGTAATGGAATTCAAGACGCTTTCCAACGGCGTGAAGATGCCGATGACAGGCTTCGGCACATGGGATCTGCGGGGAAGGGAATGCGTATCCTGCGTGCAGAAAGCGATCGCCTGCGGGTACCGCCTGATCGATACAGCGATCATGTACGATAACGAAGAAGCTGTGGGACGCGCCGTACGCACCTGCAGCACAGACCGCGGCGAACTCTTTGTAACGACAAAAGTAAACGGGCCGTACAATTCCTATGATAAAACGGCAAAAGCGGTGGATGCGTCGCTGGTGCGCATGGGACTGGATTATATCGATTTCATTCTGGTCCATGAACCGTATTCGAACTTCAGAGAAATGTACCGGGCGCTGGAAGACGCGTACAGAGAAGGAAAAGTCCGTGCTGTCGGCGTCAGTAATCTTGTCCGCCGCAATTACGATTCACTGCTGAAAACATGCAAGATCGTACCAATGGTCAACCAGGTGGAAAGCCACGTGTATTATCCCCAGACAGGATATCAGAAATATCTTGCTTCGAAAGGCACGGTTATGGAAAGCTGGGCGCCTTTCACGGAAGGCAGGCGTCGGATCTTTGAAGAACCGGTGCTGAAAGAGATTGCTTCCGCACACGGCGTAACGGCAGGGCAGACTGCCCTGCGGTATCTGGTGCAGAACGGCATCGTCGTGATTCCCAGGACTTCCCGGGAAGAACGCATGAAAGAAAACATCGACCTGTATTCATTTGTTCTGAGTAAAGAGGAGATGGATAAAATCGCGTCGCTGGACGAAGGTCGATCACTCTTCGGATGGTATGACTGAGAAGACCGGAAAAGTCTTCTCTTTTTTTTCGGTCTGCCGAAAAAAGATACAGAAACCGAAGAAGAACAGGTATAATACATGGTTGTAGAAACAAAGGAGATTTTGAACTATGGATATTAAAAAAGCGCTGAAAATGACAGCGTTCGGGTTTATGTTCACACTGATCAATCTGAACCTGACGCTGAACGGTCATACCCTGAATGTCATGCCGGACTTCATCGGCTGGATCCTGCTGTTTATTGCCTTTGACAAGTTCGGAGAGTACAAAGACAGCATGCCGTGGCTGAAATGGATGTCAGCGGCGATCGGTGCGGCTTCTTTTGTTCAGTGGGTCATGGGAATTGCAAACCCGGAAATGGATATCCGGTATCTGATCACATGTGCGGAGATTGCAGCGGCGGTCTACAACTTCCTGTTCTTCGGCATTCTGATCCATGTGGCGGAAGATATGAACTCCGGCGTTACCGAAAGACTCAGTTTCCTGCGGTACTTCAATGCTGTCATCTATGCGGCGCTGGCAGTTCTTTCCCTGGTCGCGGCACCGGAAAATGTGGCATTTATTGCCATGGGCGTGCTGATCCTCGGACTTGCGGCGCTGATCGCGGCCATCGTTACGATGTTCACACTGTTCAAGCTGAGCAAAGAAGCTGAAACTGTATTATAAGGAGGAAATCTGATGCGTTACGATATCAAGAACCAGCCGTTTACCGTACTTACTCTGAAAATGGAAGCCGGCGAAACGATCAAATGCCAGAGCGGTGCGATGGCATGGATGACGCCGGGCATTCACATGGAAACGAAAACAGGCGGCCTCGGCGGAATGTTCCGCAAGGCGATCGTCGGTGAAAGCCTTGCCCTGAATGAATACACGGCGGACCGCGGCGGTGAGCTGACGCTGGCAAAGCACAGCCCGGGCGACATACTGGCGTTTGATATTTCCGCCATGCCGATCATTGCGCAGAAGACATCGTTCCTGGCTGCGACTCCCGGTGTGAATATGGAAGTATACCTGCAGAAGAAGGGGATGGTAGGCTTCTTCGGCGGCGAAGGCTTCCTCATGCAGAAATACACCGGAAACGGCGTCGCATGGCTGGAGATCGACGGTTCTGTTCAGGTAAGAGAACTGGCAGCCGGCGAACAGCTGATCGTTGACAGCGGCTATGTCGCGGCGATGGAAGCCACCTGTTCGATGGACATCCAGCAGGTCAAGGGATTTACGAATATCCTGCTCGGCGGCGAAGGCCTGTTCAACACGATCGTTACCGGTCCCGGCAGAGTATGGCTGCAGACAATGCCGATCAACGCACTGGCAATGAACCTGTACGCGTACATGCCGCATCCAAGCTCCAACTGATCACTTCTGAGAAACAGCAGTCCGGGACTGCTGTTTTTAAGATTTGGTATATGCAGGGCATGTGTTTATCGAATAAAATATAATATACGGTTATATATGTTCTATACCTTCGGGAGCGTTTCATGGCATTCGGGAAAAGAAAAGAAATAACGAACAGACTCAATGGCCGGCCTCTGGAATATAAAGTACAGAGCGCTACAGTCTCGGGGTCGATCCTGCTGGGCATCATTTCTCTGATCGCCGGTCTCAGCATGTATACGTATATGCTGACGATGCAGTATATCGGAGATGCTTTCGATCTGACCCGAAGTGCGGCGGCGCTGTTTGAGAGGCTGGTTCAGTACGATCAGATCTCAAACGAAGTCATGAGCCGCTACCGCGCCATGAAGCCGCTGGAACGCAATATGACCGGTACAGAGGCATACCGCAGCCATTTTAAAGATATCGAGGATTCCCTGGCTTACAATGTGATCTACGATCTGCTTTCCCAGCTGCACGGTTCCAGTGATGTCGGTGATCTGTACCTCGGATATTATGATCCGGATACCCAGGCGCTTGTATATATCTGCGATACCGACACAAACGAAGAAACCAGGTTCTATCCAGGCGAATGGGAGATCGTGGAACGGAAAGAAGTAGAACGTTTCAGCAACTGGGACGGCTACGGCATGCTGTATGACATGGGCAGTACGGATAAGTACGGCTTCATGGTCACAGCCGGGACACCGCTGGTCGACGCGAATGAAGTGACGGTCTGTTATGTTCTGGCAGATATCACACTGTCGGAGGTATTTGCCGGCATCAAGAATTTCCTGATCCTGTTCGGACTGGCTCTGATGGCAGGTGTTTATTACACGATGGAGCGGATGGGCGGACGGATGAAAAAGATGGTCGTAGACCCGGTCAACCGCATCACCCACGCTGCCCAGAGTTTTGCCAGGGATTACAGCAGCGGCAAAACCGGCACGAAGCATTTCAGCGAACTGAAGATCGAGACCGGCGATGAACTGGAAAACATGGCCAGAGTCATGGCGCACATGGAAGACGGTCTCGGAGATTACGCGGAGAAACTGTCCGGCGCGATCGCGGAAAAAGAACGGATCGGGACGGAGCTTTCGCTTGCCCGCAAGATCCAGGCAGATGTGCTGCCGGGTATCTTCCCGCCGTTCCCGGACCGCACGGAATTTGATATATACGCTTCCATGACTCCTGCCAAGGAAGTCGGAGGCGACTTCTATGACTTCTTCCTGATCGACGATGATCATCTTGCTCTTGTGATCGCCGATGTTTCCGGAAAGGGCGTACCGGCGGCGCTGTTTATGATGGCATCCAAGATCCTGATCGGAACACAGGCGATTTCGAACAAGTCACCGGCTGAGATTCTTGAGATCGTGAACAACATGATCTGTGTCAGCAACAAAGAGCAGATGTTCATCACCGTGTGGATGGGTATTCTGGAGATCTCTACCGGTATCCTGAAAGCAGCCAATGCCGGACATGAATATCCTGTGCTCCAGCAGGAAGACGGCACGTATGCGCTGTATAAAGACCGCCATGGATTTGTGATCGGCGGTATGGAAGGCATGGAGTATTCCGAATATGAAATTCACATGAAGCCGCACCAGAGACTGTTCGTCTATACCGACGGTCTGCCGGAGGCGCAGGGACCGGATCAGCAGATGTTTAAAGCAGACCGTATCCTGGAAGTACTCAATGCGAATAAAGACGCAGATGTCCGGGAAACGCTGGAACAGATGCAGAAAGCAGTGGATGAGTTCACTCAGGGAGAACCTCTGTTCGATGACCTGACGATGCTCTGCCTGGAATACTTTGGTGCAGAGGGAAACAGGCCGATCCTGGAGAAGACTCTGCCGGCTGTCAGCGAAAGCATTACGGAGATCACAGAAGTGATCGAGGGACTGCTGGATGAAGCAGGCTTCGGTACGCGGGAAAAGATGCAGATCGACATCGCCCTCGATGAAGTATTAAGCAATATCGTCCGTTACGCGTACGGCGGAAAAGACGGTACATTCACCGTTCAGTACTCGTTTGATGAGGACAGCCGCAAGGCGTCCATTACCGTCATAGACGAGGGATCGGCGTTTGATCCGCTGGCCAAGGAAGCCCCGGATATCACGCTGAACGTGGAAGAACGGCCGGTCGGCGGCCTCGGTATCTACCTTGTGCGCAGGGTAATGGATGCAATCACATACCGCCGCATCAACGGACGCAATATACTGCATATGGAAAAGAAGATCAGGAGTAAGAAAGAACAATGACAGAAACTGCTGCATACGCAAGAATACTGGCAGACAAGCTGCTTGACTGGATCGAAACAAACAACAAAGATGACTACAGCATCACCCGCTGGGAAAAAGACAATTCCATCGGACTGGATATGAAGACGGAATTCGCCGCGGCACAGATCGACGTGGTCTTTCTGGAAGCTGCCGTGGTGGAATACCGGATCATAAACAGCAAGGAAGAGAATGTCTTCTATCTGCATTTCGAACTGAATGATCTGGATCACGCAAAAGAACTGTTCCATGAAATGCGCGACTGTCTGGACAAACAGACGAGCTCAGAGACCAGACACATCCTGCTGTGCTGCAGCTGCGGACTGACGACGTCGTTCTTCACGATGAAGCTCAACGAAGCGGCTGAGACGCTCGGCGTGGATATGGAATTCACGGCTGTGCCGTATGAAAAACTGTTTGACGAAGCAGGGACAAAAGATGCGGTGCTGCTGGCGCCGCAGATCGGCTATCGTCTCAAGACCGTTCAGGAAGTCCTCACGGACAAGGTCGTCATTCAGATCCCGGTGAAGATCTTCTCCACATATGACGGCGCCGGCATGATCACGATGCTGAATACGCTGTTTGAAGAAAAGAATGCGGAAAAGACAGAGCAGGGGGGACCCGCTGCTGCGCTGCAGGGCCGCCGCAAGGGATCGGTCCTGATCGTTTCCGTCATCCGCATGGAATCCCGCAGCCAGATCGCGTACCGCGTCTATGACAACGGCGAGATCACGGCTGAGAACCAGATCACCAAGGAAACCTATTCGTTCTCGGATGTACAGGACGTCATCCGGGTAGCGGTATGCACGCATCCGGAACTGAAAACGATCTGTCTGGTCACGCCGGGCATGATCAACAAGGGCGTCCTCACCTACGAAGATGCAGGCATCACAGATCTCAATGTACGCGAGATCCTGAAGGAAAGCTATGATATGAGCGTGCGTCTCTACAACGATGCGGACATGATCGCGCTCGGCTATTCCGCCATCGAGCTGGAAGGCGGCGACACGGCCTTCTACTTCGTGCCGACCGGAAGCAGCGTCGGGAATATCGGGCTCGTGATCAACGGCAATACCGTGCGCGGAAAACGTCATATGGGCGGCCGGCAGATGGATGCGGTCACTTCCCTGACGACATTCCCGCAGAATCCGTATACACTGGTAAAGACGCCGGAAGGAAATATCGAGCTGGCTGCCCGCTATATGACGGGACTGTACAGCTACACCGGCATCCGCCGCATTGCCTACTACAGCAAGATGATCCCGGACGCCGAAGCGCTGCGTGAGAAAGTCGCACAGTTCATCCCGGAAGCCTATATGCCGGAGATCGTAAAGACGGAGAGTATACGCGAATATCTGTATGCCGGCGTTCTGAAAGCACTGAAGCTGCTGAACGAAGACTGACCCGAACGATAAGAGGAGAACACGGAGGAAACAATGGAAAACCTGAAAGCGAAATATGAAAATAACATACTGACCCTGTATCTGATCGGTCATATCGATTCTTCCAATGCCGCAAAGGTGGAAGAAGCAGCGACGGAAGAACGCAGCAAGGCACCGGACGCGAAGGAACTGATCCTGGACGCACAGGATCTGAAATACATCTCCAGCGCGGGACTGCGCGTGATCCTGCGGATCCGCAAGAGCAGGGCAGATGTCCGCATCATCAACGTATCGCCGGAAGTCTATGAGATCCTCGACATGACCGGCTTCACGGAAATGATCAAAGTGGAAAAAGCGTACCGCGTCATTTCGGTGGACGGCTGCGAACAGATCGGACAGGGCGCCAACGGTGCCGTTTACCGGATCGATCCCGATACGATCGTCAAAGTATATGTCAATCCGGATTCTCTTCCGGATATCCGCCGTGAGCGCGAACTGGCCAGAAAGGCGCTGATCCTCGGTATCCCGACGGCCATCCCGTACGATGTCGTCCGTGTCGGCGACGGCTACGGCTCAGTGTTTGAACTGCTGAATGCGAAGTCATTCGCCAAGATCCTGACGGAAGACGCTTCGAAGCTGGATGAAGTGGCGCATATGTCGGTGGACCTGCTGAAGAAGATCCATTCCACGATCGTTCCGGACGGCGACATGCCTTCCATGAAAGGCGTTGCTCTGAAGTGGGCGAAGTTCATGCTGGACTATCTGCCGAAAGAGAAGGCGGAGAAACTGGTGCGCCTTGTTGAGGAAGTTCCGGAAGACCCGCATCTTCTGCACGGCGACTACCACCTCAAGAACGTCATGATCCAGGACGGCGAAGTCCTCCTGATCGATATGGATACGCTGTGCACCGGCCATCCGGTCTTCGAATTTGCTTCGGCATACAACGCGTACCAGGGATACAGCTGCGTCGATCATGAGACGGTACACCGGTTCCTCGGCATCACCTATGAACAGGGACGCGAGTTCTGGAACAAGACACTGCAGTATTATTTCGACGACAGAACGCCGGAAAAGATCGAAAAGATCGCTGAAAAAGCAGAACTGATCGGCTATACGCGCATCATGCGCCGCTCCATCCGCAGAGGCGGACTGGAAGACGAGACCGAGAAAGTATTCATCGAGTTCTGCAGAAAGCGCATCCTGGAACTTCTCGACAGCGTTGACACACTGCTGTTCTGATCGATCACGGTATAAAAAACGAAAGGGCATGGTCACATGCCTTTTTCATTGGCCGGAAAAGAAATGCTATACTGGAAACAGAACAATGACGGAGAGAAATACATATTATGAATATTCTTGTTGTGAACGGTTCGCCGTCCGGTGACCACAGCATTACCCTGCAGACAGTACTGTATCTGCAGAAAATGTTTCCGGAACATATCTATGAGTTTCTGAATGCCGGTCAGAAGATCCGGAAAATGGAGAAGGACTTCGCACCCTGCGTCGAAGCGCTGGAGCGGGCGGATCTGGTCCTGTTCTGCTATCCGGTGTATACGTTCCTGGTGCCTTCGCAGCTGCACCGGTTCATCGAGCTGACAAAAGAAAGCGGCATCGACCTGCGGGACAAATACGTGACCCAGATCAGCACTTCCAAGCATTTCTATGACATTACCGCCCATGCCTTCATCGAAGACAACTGCGCCGATCTGGGCATGAAGATCCTGCGCGGTCTTTCCGCGGACATGGATGACCTCCTGCACGCGAAAGGGCAGAAAGAAGCAGAGGCATGGTTCCGCTTCGTGCTCTGGTCCATGGAAAGGAATATTTACGGGACTGCTGTGCGTCCGGAACCTTCGGCAGAGCGCGTGCGTGCTTCCGAAGCGGAATCGGCCGAGAAGAAGGGCGGCCGCTATGCCGTCATCACCGACTATGATGAAAACGACGCGGAAAGCGGGAACCTGCAGGCAATGATCCGCCGCTTTGCCGCAAAAGCGCACCGGGAAGTGACTGTCGTCAACCTGCGTACATTCCCGTTTGCCGGCGGCTGTCTTGGCTGTTTCAGCTGCGCCGCGGACGGCACGTGCATCTACAAAGACGGCTTTGACCGCTTCCTGCGGGAAAAGATCCAGACGGCGGACGCGATCGTCTATGCCTATACGGTCAAAGACCATTCCATGGGATACCGGTTCAAACTGTACGATGACCGCCAGTTCTGCAACGGCCACCGCACCGTGACCATGGGCATGCCGCAGGGATATCTCGTGGACGGCGATCTTTCGGCAGAAAAGAATCTGATGACTCTGATGGAAGCGCGCGCCCAGGTAGGCGGAAACTATCTGTGCGGCATCGTTTCCGATACCGCAGACACCGACCGGCAGATCGACGCTCTGGCGGATACGCTGGAATATGCCGTGATGCATCACTACACCCAGCCGGTCAACTTCTACGGCGTGGGCGGAATGAAGATCTTCCGTGACCTCATCTGGCAGATGCAGGGACTGATGCAGGAAGACCACCGTTTCTACAAAGAGCACGGTTTCTACGACTTCCCGCAGAAGAAGCTGCCGATGATGCTCGGCATGTACGCAGTTGGTTCCATGATGCGCAGTCCGAAGCTCAAAAAGAAACTGAACGGGAAAATGACGGAAGGCATGATCCTGCCGTATAAAAAGATCGTTGAAAAGGCCGGAAAGTAAATTTCGGCTTTTTCTCCTCCCCCGGCTGTGCGGGCGGACACTTCTTCAGAAAATACACTTGGAGGAATATGACATGAAATTGTTTTTCAGCTACGGGCATGATGAAAACAGCGTTATTGTCCAGCGCATCAAAGAAGATGTCATGAAGGAAAAACACGAGGTCTGGGTCGACCTGGACCGTCTGGAAAGCGGCAATGACTGGCGCCGCAAGATCGCCGAAGGCATCGTCGACAGCGAGATGTTTTTCACTTTCGCGAGCCGCCATGCCTTAAGGGAATCCGGGGTATGCCGGGATGAACTGTCGATCGCGGTCGCGGTGAAAGGCGCCCTGATCCAGAGCGTGCTGCTGGAAAAAGAAGTGGAAGTGCCTGCCAATGCATCCTTCCGCCAGTACATCGATATGAGCGACTGGAAGGAACTGTACGGAACCAAACAGTTTGAACCGTGGTACCAGGAAAAACTGCAGGAGATCCTGAAGGTCATCAACGATCCCGAAACGAAAAAATACGAAGAAGAAGTCCGGTATCTGAAACAGATCCTGCGGCCGAATCTCTCCATTGCCTACAAGAATTCGCAGACCGACGGTCTGTACTGCGGCCGGGGATGGCTGAAAGAACTGACCGACGCGTGGATCAAAGATCCGACAAAGAATAATGTCCTGCTTATGACCGGGTCGCCCGGATCGGGAAAATCGGCGTTTGTCAGTCATGAGTTCATCTTCAATGCCTATGCCGGCGCGGTCATCTACTGTGAATGGGACAACAGTGAATCCAATAACGCGGACGCGGTCATCCGTTCCGTGATCTTCCAGCTGGCGTCGCACTATCCGGACTACCGCTACCTTGTTCTGGACGCGGTAAAAAGGATGGAAGAAGACGGCCGGAGGATCTATGACTGCGATGCCGGCGAACTGTTCCGAACATTGTTCGTGCGGCCGGCCAATTCACTGATCGGCGGAGACCGCAATACTCTGCTGATCCTGATCGACGGCATCGATGAGATCGAACGCCAGAGCCGGAGCGGCGCCCGCTATGATTGGAAAAACGAGCTGGCAGAGCTGATTCAGAAGTTTGCCGGCGGACTGCCGGCATGGATCCGTTTCTTCATCACATCCCGCAACGATACCAAAGTGACCCGGTTCCTGAAGAATTTCGATACGATCGATCTGGATGCGTACGGGCAGGAAAACCGGAATGACGTCGATGAATACATTGCGCTGCGTCTGAAAGAAAAAATGCCTGCAGACGTCATCCGGAAGGTACAGGACAAGTGCGAAGAGAACTTCCAGTATGCCGTCCTGCTTACCGACGGACTGCTTGCCGGCAATATCCCGGAAACGGATATCGATTCTCTGCCGGTCTCTCTGACCGGTCTCTATTACGCGTATTTCAGCCGTACGTTCGAAGACCGCAGGCTCTATCATGACCGCTGTATGCCGGTATTCGCGGCGATCTGTGAAAGCAGGGAGCCCATCCCGGCGGAAACGATCTGGAAGGCATGCGGATGGGATGCCTTTGAAAAGCAGGAGTTCCGCGCCAAGACGTCATCCTACTTCCCGCGCGAGGACATCTTCAAGGTATTCCATCTGTCGCTGATCGACTGGCTCTGCAGCGAGGAAGCGTATGAATTCGGCGTAGAGAAAAAGAAGGGCAGAGAACTGATCGCGGAAGGCTGCCGGAATGCCTATCTGGACGATCCGGAACAGATGAACCGGTACGAACTTCTGAATCTTATGACGTATCTGAAAAAGACCCGGGATCCGCTTCTGAAAGAAGTTCTGCAGGATACGGAATATGGCAGGATGCTGGAAAAATACGCGGCTTCCGCCATGGAGGAATACCGCTTTGCGGATGCCCTGACGCTCGCACAGGATGCCGCGGAGATCTTCCGCAGCGCTCTGCCGGCGTATAAAAACAATTATCTGAATGCTGCGCTGATCATTGTAAACGCACTGCTGCGACTCTCCAACAAGGACCAGGCAGAAAAGGTCTGCCGTGAAGCAGAAAAAACAATTGCGCCGTACGGAGAAGACGATCAGGCCGCTGCACCGCTGTACAGCCGGCACGGCAAGGTCTCTTCCATGAGCAACAACTGGCAGGAAAGCGAGGAAGCCTACCGGAAAGCCGAGAAACTCATGGAGAAAGACAACGATGTCTATACGCTTGCGGAAGTCATGAACGATCACGCCATGATGGCCCGCAGCGCCAGCTGTTACGATGAAACGGACGATATTTATGAGCGGATGAATGCGATCATTCCGCCGGCACAGATGAAGCGCGAAAATCCGCGGCTGTACGCGAAGATCATGACCGGCAGGGCATTCTGTGCCCAGAGCGCCGGCCGGAATGAACTTGCCGGGCAATATATTGCGGAATGCCTTGATATGGTGAAAAAGGATCCGCACATCCTGCCGGAAGAAGAACTGTCGCAGATGTTCTATCAGATGTCCTTCCATGCCTACGCGGAAGGATGGTATGAGGAGGGGCTGGAGTACATTGAGAAGGCACTGGAAATAAGGAAACGGCTCTTCGGGGAAGAATCGGTCGAGATCGGAGCGCATCTCAATGAATACGGACATATCCTGATCAAGCTTGGCAGGCTGGAAGAAGCGGAGGAAGCCTTCCGCAAAAGTCTGCGCATCCGCCTTGGCTTCTACGGCGAAGACAACGTCTATACCGCGTATTCCAAGCGAAACCTGGCGCTTCTCATGTGTGAACGGAATCGGGCAGGGGACGCGAAGGAAGCGGAGCAGCTGCTGAAAGAAGCACTGGCATTGTTCCGGCGCCACAACGGCGAGGAAAGCGGGACCGCTGCCATGGTGCTGCAGGATCTTGCCGAATGCATGATCCTGCAGGAAGACTGGGAGGCTGCGGAAGCGTATCTGGAAGGATCTGAGCACATCTATAACAAAAGCGAAACGAAGCTGGGTGCGGGGCACTGCCGCAAGAGCAGGGGAACGATCGCGGAAAAACATGGCAGGACCGCGGAAGCCATCCGGTATTACCGGGAAGCAATTGAACTGTACCGGGAAAGCAAACTGCGCAGGGATCATGTCTATATCACGGAACTGCAGGAACGCATCGCCGCATTATCTGCATAGAAACAAAAAAAGTCAGTACACATCGTACTGGCTTTTTGCATAGATCAGAGATTTGCGTCATCCACGCTGTCAAGGTAGCTGTTGACTTCTTTGACAGTGTCTTTCAGGCATCCGTCTTCGAACGGGACCTTCAGATTCACATGGCGGACCAGTTCGGTGAAGGACAGGGTGCCGCCGCACCGGCAGAGCTCTGTGTAATCCTTCCAGGATTCCGGATCATGACGGTGGTTTCTTGCCCAGAACTGCAGCGCGCAGACCTGTGCTAGGGTGTAGTCGATGTAGTAGAACGGGGCTTCAAAGATGTGTCCCTGCTGGAACCACCAGCATCCTTTCTCCAGGATCGGCGCACCGTCGTAGTCCTTGTACGGCTGATACATCTTTTCCAGTGTCCGCCAGCACTGTTTCCGCTCGTCCGGCGTCCAGTCCGGATGGGCGTATACTTCATGCTGGAAGTGATCCACGAGTACGCCGTACGGCAGGAACTTCAGCGCGCCGGACAGGTGCAGGAACTGGTATTTGGCAGTATCTTCCTTAAAGAACAGGTGTGACCAAGGCCAGGCGTTGAATTCCATGGACATGGAAGCGATCTCCGCCGATTCCATCGTCGGCCACTGTACGTCCGTGACCGGGATATTGCGGGACATGTAGTACTGGAAGGCATGGCCGGCTTCGTGCGTGAGAACGTCCACGTCGCCGCTGGTGCCGTTGAAGTTGGAGAAGATGAACGGAACTTTGTAAGCCGGGATGGATGTGCAGTAGCCGCCCATCTGCTTGCCGTCGCGGGATTTCAGGTCCCACAGTTCGTTCTCGATCATGACGTCGATGAATTCACCGGTCTCCGCGGACATCTCATGATACATCGTACGGGCTGCTTCGATCAGCTCTTCGTATGTTCCCTTCGGGGTGGGGTTGCCGCCAGGGAATTCCATGCCGGCGTCGTAGTAGGCGACCGTCTCTGTGCCGAGGCGCTTTGCCTGGCGGGCAAACAGGGATTCCACGGTCGGAACGATATCCGATACGATCTGGCGGCGGTAGTTGGCGACCATCTCGCTGTTGTAGTCAAGCCGCTGCATGCGCAGGTAGCCAAGCTCCGTGAAGGACGGATAGCCGAGCTTATGCGCGATCTCTGTGCGTACATGCACGAGTTCATCGTAGATGCGGTCGAAGTCCGCTTCGTGATCTTCGTAGAATTTCAGCTTTGCGTCGGTGGCGCGGTGACGGATATCCCGGTCGGTGGAATTGATCTTTGCGGCGATCGATGACAGGTTATAGATCTCACCGTCGAAATCGATCTGTGCCGATGCTTTCAGCTTGCCGTATTCACTGGCAAGTTTGTTTTCCAGCTGCAGAAGAGGGATGATCTCCATGGAGAAGGTCTTCAGCTGGCATTCCGCCAGAAGGAAGAATGTCTTCGGAATATCGCTGTACAGATCTTCGCGGAACGGGCATTCCACACAGATCTTTGCAAGACGCGTGCTGTATTCCTCATACAGCGGACCGTGCTCATCCCAGTATTCGTTTTCCGCGTCGTAGAACGCATCTTTTGTATTGATCGAATGGCGGATGGAAGAGAGAGTTCCCATGGTCTCCAGTTCCGTCTTCAGATCCTGGATCTTATGGAAGGTCTCCAGGAAGGATGCCGGCTGATCTGCCTTTTCCAGTTCATCCAGCAGCTGTCCGTATTTTGCCGAGACGGTCTCAAAATCCGGACGCTCATATTTCATATCTTCAAATCGCATTATATTTCCTCCGTTTTCCTATGCTATGGTACAGGATTTTTTCGGTTTCGTCATTTTGTTTGTTCACTCGCCGCGGAAATCACGCACTTTCCGGTTGAATTCCAGAATGCGCGGATCGATTTCTTCTTCCGGCAGCTTTTTGTACCAGTCGATGTCGCCGCGCTTTTCCGCTTCTTCGAAATACCAGCATTTGTATTCCGCAACGGCAAGCATTTCCTGCAGCTCTTCGATCTGTTTCTGCAGGGATTCTTTCTGCCGGCAGAACAGCTCATAACGGTCATGAATGGTCTCATTTCCCTGCAGGAACAGTTCCATGAAGCCGCGGATCTCCTTGATGGGCATACCGCTTTTCTTCAGGCAGGTGATCGTGTAGAGCGGTTCAAAGTCCTTTTCCGTAAACAGACGGATGCCGGATTCACTGCGCTCGACAAAGCCCAGCAGACCTTCCTTGTCATAATAGCGGAGAGTGTACGCACTGATGCCGGTACGCTCGGCGACATCTTTGATCGTAAAAAATTTCATAAATACCTCTTGCCTTAGAGTATACTCTAAGTTCTAGGATTATAATAGAAGTATGCACAAGGAGGAAAATATGACACAGGCAAAAGCAGAACGTATTGAAATGAAACAGAGTGATTTCTCAGTGATCGATCATACCGAAGTATACTGGCTCGGCAACGGCGGCGCCATGATCAATTCCCGCGGCACCGTGATCCTCATCGATCCGCTGCTCAAGGGATTTGACATGCCGATCTATACCGAAGCGCCGGTACAGCCGGAAGACATCCCGCATGCGGACGCTGTTCTGATCACACACTGCGACAACGATCATTTTTCCAAAGATACATTAAGAGACCTGAAGGGAAAGTGCGGTTCCTTCCATGCACCGCACTATGTCGCATCTCTGTTTGAACAGCTGGATATCAAGGCAGAAGGCCATGATATCAATGAATCTTTCAAAGTTGGTGACTGCACCGTTACCCTGACGCCGGCAGACCATGCATGGCAGAACGAAAGCCCGAAGCATTCCGCTGTCCGTCACTATGCGATGGAAGACTACTGCGGCTATCGGATCGATACACCGGACGGAAGCGTCTGGATGCCGGGCGATTCCCGCCTCATGCCGGTACAGCTGACATACGAACAGCCGGATCTCATCCTGATGGACATCAGCGACGGTTCCTGGCATATCGGACTGGCCGGTGTGGACAAGCTCGCAGCTGCGTATCCGGACAGTTATCTCCTGCCGATCCACTGGGGCTGCGTGCGTTCCGACTGGAGAGAGTTCAACGGTGATCCGGAAGTCGTCCGTTCCCGTATCGTCAACCCGGAAAGACTGCATGCCGTACCGTGCGGACAGGCAGTAAAGCTGGAAAAGATCGCCCGCTGAATATCCGGAAAGGAACAGAGCAGTGAAATACACACAGCTTGGAAACAGTTCTCTGGAAGTATCCCGTATCTGCCTTGGATGCATGGGATTCGGAAAAGCGGAACAGGGCATGCACAAATGGACCCTGCCGTACGAAGATACGAAGAAGATCATCGATCATGCCTGGGGAAGCGGCATCACGTTCTATGACACGGCGATGGCATACCAGGGCGGCACCAGCGAGGAATTCGTCGGCAGAGCGCTGAAGGATGTCCGTGACAGAGCAGTGATCGCCACGAAGTATTCCCCGCGCATGGGAGAGATGGTGGAACAGTATACCGGCCGGGAATGGATCGAAAAATGTCTGGACGATTCCCTTCGGAGACTCGGAACAGACTGGATCGATCTCTATATCATGCACAGCTGGGACTATAACACACCGGTGTATGAGTCCATGGCAGCGCTGAACGATGCCGTCAAAGCCGGCAAAGTGCGTGCAGTAGGCATCTCCAACTGCTATGCGTGGCAGCTTGCCAAGGCAAACGCGCTGGCAGAACAGTACGGCTTCGCACCGTTCGTATCCATCCAGAGCCACTACAACCTGCTTGCCCGCGAGGATGAGCGGGAACTGCGGAATCTCTGCCGGGAAGACAACATTGCCATGACGCCGTACAGCGCGCTGGCTGCCGGACGTCTGTCCCGCAAACCGGGCGAGACGTCGAAGCGCCTGGAACTGGACGCCTACGCGAAGTTCAAATACGACGCGACCGCCGAAGCCGATCAGCGCATCATTGAGCGCGTTGCCGAACTGGCGGAACAGAAGAGCGTATCCATGACGGAGATCTCTCTGGCATGGCTTCTGACGAAAGTGACCGCTCCGGTCGCCGGCGCCACGAAGACGTCGCATATCGACGGCGCCGTAAAGGCAGTGGATCTCGAACTGACGGAAGATGAAATACAGTATCTGGAAGAACTGTATGTGCCGCACGCGCCGGTCGGCGTGCTTGCGACAAACGCCTGGCGGAAACAGCCTAAGTAACTGACACACGGGGATGATTCCCCGTTTTTCAATTGAAAAGGCCTCTGAATGAACAGAGGCCAAAGTGCTTATTTCCGGTCGAAATCGAAGCCTTCCCATACCGGATGGCCGGAATACTGTTTCGCTTCTTCCTCACCGGTCAGGACGCGCAGGACGCCTTTCGCAAGCGCTTCCATTTCGAACTCGCCCGGGTACACAGTGATCGGAGCGAGCCAGCCGCAGTAATCGTTCAGCTGTTCGCGGACGTCATCGAAACGCATGAGACCGCCGGTCAGAACGATGCCGTCGACTTTGCCGTGCAGCACCATCGACATTTCGCCGATGCACTTGGCTACGCGGTAGATCATGCCGTTCCATACCAGCACTGCCTGCGGATCGCCGTTTTCAACCATGGCGTGGATGGTATCGGAGTTCGATGTGCCGAACCAGGACGAGAAGCCGCCGGTCTGCGAACACAGGGAACGCAGTTCTTCTTTCGGCATATCGTAGACAAAGCGCAGGACGTCGGTCACCGCCATGCCGCCCATGCGGGTAGGCGTGTAGGGACCTTCGCCGCCGCCTCCGTCATTGGCATCGATCATGCGGCCGTGGTCGTGGGCAGTGATGGTGATCCCGCCGTCGATGTGGCAGGCGATCAGATTCAGGTCGGAATACTTCCGGCCGATGGATTCGGCATATTTGCGGCAGGCCGCCTTCAGATTCAGGAAGTGCGTTGCCGAATGGCGGTAGACGCCTTTGATGCCGGTGACGCGGGCAAGATCCTGGAACTCATCGGAACAGGTCGGATCGATGACATACATCTTTCCGCCCCAGATCTTCTGTACTTCCCTGGCCATCTGCACGCCCAGCATGGAAGCGTGGTAGAGGCCGCAGACGCATTCGTTCGCGTGACGGATCATCAGATCGCTGATCTCATAGGTGCCGCCTTCGACCGGGTAGAAGCCGCCGCCTCTTGCGGCAATGGCGTCAATGCCGGTCAGGTCGATCCCGTTCTCCTGCAGGAATTCCTGAATGACCTTCATGCGGTAGGGGATCTGGTCATTGAATGTCGGAATGGTCTTCAGTACGGATGAATCGTGGAAGACGTCGTATTCATACTGCTTTACGTCATTTTCATACAGAGCGAGCTTCGTGGAAGTGGAGCCCGGGTTGATCACTAATATACGATAGGTTTTCATATTTTCCTCATTTCTCTGCGAGTCCGTGCGGGTCGATATAATTCTTCTTCAGATAGGTGCCGACACCGCCGTCGCGGCAGGTATCGAAGGTCACGTCATCTGCGATCAGCTTCGTCTTTTCCGCGCCGTCGATCAGCGCGACGCCCCAGCCCGCGACCATCAGAAGGGCATTGTCGTTCTCGTTGTCGCCGAATGCGATGATCTCATTGCGTCCGATGCCGTGACGGTCCGCGTATTTGCGCAGTCCGGAGCCCTTGTCGTAGCCTTTTTCCATGGCTTCCACCGTGCCCGGGAACGTAGCGATCATCTGACAGGTATCGCCGAATTTCTCCAGGAAGCGGCTGCGGATCTCCTGTTCGTATTCCGGTTCGGAACGGAACAGCAGCTTGTACGCTTCTTTTTCGCAGAAGCCGTCCACATCGCCGGTCTTATCGACAAAGTCGAAGCCGCGCCGTTTTGCGGATGCGAGCAGTTCATCGCGGATGTACATGGCGTTGCTGTTTCCGCCGCCTTCGGCATTAACGGAGATCTCGTATTTGTCGATCAGAGGCATCATCCATGTCAGGATCTCTTTCAGCTTCTCTCTGCTCATGAGATCCACCGACCAGCTGTAGTCATCTTCCCGGTCGTAGAGCATTCCGCCGTTCATACCGATGATGAAGTCGAACTCAAACGGAAGACCCCAGCTGTTTCCCATATTCCGCAGCTTGTCCGTGATCTCGCGGCCGGTGGCCAGTCCGATCCGGACGCCGTTCTCATGAAGTGTGATAAATGCGTCTTTCACCGGCTCGGGAAGCGGTTCTCCCTTGAACGTCAGTGTCATATCGATATCGGCTGCGACGACCGAGATTTTATTCAGCATAAGGACCCTCCTCAGATCCTGTCAATCGTAACAGTAATAGGGGGAGAATGCAAACGAAAGCACCCTTAAAACGGGCTTTGGAGTATGATATTAAAAAAGAGGAAAACGATGAGAACAGAAACATGCATGCCTGCAGATATGAAAGACCTGAACGAAGTCCTTTCGTATGCCCTGTATGACATACGGTATGCTTCGGATCACAATTTTGCAGGCACGGTGATCGACGGCTATGAGGAGGCTGCGGCGCTCCTGTGCGGACCGGCGGCGCTGGCGCTGAAAGCGGCGGAAGAGGAACTGAAGGAGAAGGGGTATCTGCTGAAGATCTGGGACGCGTTTCGTCCCGGCCGCGCGGTTGCCCATTTCATGCGGTGGGCGGAAGATCCAGCGGATGTACGGAACAAGGCAGTATATTATCCGCACATCGACAAGAAGGACCTGATCCCGCTCGGCTATATCGCTGCCCGCTCCTCCCATTCCCGCGCTTCCACCGTGGATCTGACGCTGGTGCGTGCGGATACACTGGCGGAACTGGACATGGGCGGTATGTTTGACAGCTTCATGCCCTCGAGCGCTTCGGATTACACGGACCTGACCGCGGAACAGCTGGCGAACAGAAGCCTGCTGAAAGAGACGATGATGCGCCATGGCTTTGTGCCGCTGGCTGAGGAATGGTGGCATTTCACGCTGAAGGACGAACCGTATCCGGACACGTATTTTGATTTTCCGGTGCGTCACATCAGCCTGTGAAAACCGGCAGGAAACTGATACACTGAAAGAGAAGCAGGAGGTATTGCTATGATCCGCAGAAAAGAAGACAGAAACGTCGAATACCGCGAACATATGAG
Source organism: Solobacterium sp. (assembly GCA_017510405.1). GTDB lineage: Bacteria > Bacillota_I > Bacilli_A > Erysipelotrichales > Erysipelotrichaceae > Bulleidia. Next base: position 12,613 of record JAFWNG010000039.1, on the reverse strand, counting down.
AGGCGGCGACGGTACTGTACAGCTGAATCACATCATCCATGAACCGGGTGAACTGAATGACAAGGGACGTCTGTTCTCCCATATGCATCTGGAAAAGGGATGCGGCATCGGCTGGCATGTGCATGAAAAAGACGCAGAACTGTTCTATATCCTGAACGGAACGGCGGAATACAGCGACAACGGCGAGATCGTTACGCTGAATGCCGGGGATGTTTCCATCTGTCCGGCCGGAACGGGTCATGCGATCCGCAATGCCGGTGAGGAACCGCTGGACTTCATCGCCCTGGTCCTCTACGTGTAGAAAGGACGGACACTGTATGAAATTCTACATGCCTGTAAAAGTATATGATGAGCAGGAGTGCGTGGCGCTCCATGGTGAAGAACTTGCTTCTCTCGGCAGAAAAGCACTGATTGTGACCGGCAAAAAGTCCGCCCAGCGCTCCGGTGCCCTGAACGACGTATGCACCGTACTGATGATGTACGGAACGCCGTGGTATGTGTTCTCCGGCGTGGAAGAGAATCCTTCCGTGGAGACCGTACGGAAGGCAGCGTCTGCCGGTCTGGCCGAAGGCTGTGACTTCGTCATCGGCATCGGCGGCGGCTCTCCGATGGACGCAGCCAAGGCAGCGGCTTTCCTGATGAAGCAGGAAGACCCGCAGACAGCGGATCTGTACGACGCGTCAATGAGCAGCGAAGCGGTTCCGGTGGCGGCGGTTCCGACGACATGCGGCACCGGCTCCGAAGTGACCGGCGTATCCGTGCTGACCCTGCATGAAAAAAGAACAAAGAAATCCATCCCGCACAAGATCTTCCCCACGATCGCGCTGATCGACGGCAAGTATCTGAACGGCGCTCATCAGACCATGATCACCAACACATCGGTCGACGCTCTGGCGCATATGATGGAAAGCTATCTCAGCAAAAAGGCAGACGCCTACAGCAAAGCTATCGCGATCGAAGGCCTGAAGATCTGGAGTCCGTGCAAGGAAGTCCTGGACGGAACACGCAAGGCGGACGATGCGGATTTCAGCGTACTGATGCGCGCTTCCACATTTGCCGGCATGGCAATTGCCCAGACCGGCACATCCATTCCGCACGCGCTGTCCTATATCGTGACCTACGAAGACCGTATCGTTCACGGCAAGGCATGCGGCCTGTTCCTGGCACGCTTTGTAAAAGAAGCGGCGCCGGAAGACCGGGATCCGATCCTGGAAGCTGCCGGCTTCAGCGATATCGATGCCTTTGTGACATGGATCGATAAAGTATTCGCCGATACCGACGTCAGTCCGGAGACCCTGCAGCGGGCATACAGCACCGTTGTAAAAGACGAGGTGCGCATGAACGGTTCCCGTGTTCCGATGGACGCGGACGCCCTGAAGCGCGTCGTCGGCATTCAGTAATCACCATAAGACCCGCAAGGGTCTTTTGCTTAGAGAGGCATATGAAGAAGATATGAGCAGAAAGAAGATTTTTATCAGTCATTGTTCCGATGATACGGAGATCATGGATGCGGTAAGCCGCACCATACCGGATCTTTTTCCGGAATACGACGTTTTCAATACATACAGCGAAAGCATCGGTGTGGGTAAGGACAGAGCGGAACAGATCCGCAGGAATCTGCTGGACAGTGATTTCATGATCGCATTTGTGACCGACGCGTATCTGCGCAGCGTGATCTGCATATCCGAGATCTCCGCGTTCTGGCTGCAGAATAAACCGGTGTTCCCGATCGTATACAACGGCAGAAGCGGCCGGCTGTTTCTGGAAAAGCTGACCGGGACCGACCGGATCTGCTTCAATGTTCAGGAAAGCCGGGCAGAGGATCTTCCGCATGCGCTGGTCAGTGTGCTTCACGATGTGAAAAACAGGGAATGCGCCGTGTCCTGGGCAGCCGCGCAGCCGTCCGATCCCGACCGTCCGGCAAACGGGACCGGCACCCGTCCGTATATCGGAAGCGAAGCGGTATACAGCCGGATCCTGCAGTACTGTCTGCAGTCCGGTGTCGTACGCATGCAGGACAGTCCGCTGTCTTCTGAAGTATTCCGGAAGCGCTTTGTGGAAGAAACGCCGGAATCGATCTGGCTGGTCGGCACAACAAACGGCGGGTTTGTACGCAACTTTGCGGAAACACTGGCCGACGCACTGGCGCAGGGGACGGATGTATTCTTCCTGATCGCCGATAAGGATTCGGAATTCTGTCGGGATGTCGGCGCGATCGAGGCATTCCCCGGTGAGTTTGCCGGTGACAGGGAAAAATGGCTGGAAAAGGCAGAGGAAGAAGCCGGACGCCTGAGCAGAGAGTTTGAAGGCGTACGCGACCAGCTGCGTCAGATCAGCAGCACCGCTTCCGTGAAGGCAAGGCAGCGCGGTACGGAAGGCGGACATCTTTACTTCGGATGCACATTCACGCTGATCCGTCAGACCGTGATCATGGCCGTAAATGAACAGAAGAATTCACTGTGGGCATGGCTGTCCGTAACGATTCCGCCGAAGAAAGCGGCAGACGGTACGCTCGGCATTGAAGTGCAGTCTCTTGCGGATGACGGCAACATCCATTACCGTTCTCTGGCGGAAAGCCTGTATTCCCATGTGAAGGAAATCCGGGAAACGGCACGGTTCCGCGGCTGCCTGTTTGATGTGAGAGAAGGCATACCGGAACGGTTCCGTACGGATGAAGCAGAACAGTCGGTGAACGAACTGCAGAAGATGCGTCCGCAGTGGGAAAACTGGTACGCTTCCGCGGAACGCCGTATGGCACGCCGGCGGAAGAATGACAGCGGCATCGATCTGATCGAGATCGCCGCCCAGCATCCGCTGAAAGACGGCCTGACGCCGGACAAAGCATTTGAAGACCGTCTTCTGTTTGCCATGGATCTGTATGAGAAGCTGAAGAAAGAAGGCAGGCAGGTCCATCTCTATGTGCCCGGAAGCGTGCACATTCCCGATACGGTGTCGCTTTCCTCCGCCGGGATCCGCTATCTTCTGGAAAGCGGCAGAGTGGATCCGGAAGATATTCTCAGCGAGGAGATCAATACGGAATATAAAGGGGATGACGGAGTATATAATTCCGCGGATGAATGCTATGTGGCGGCGGAGATCTACCGGGACGGCAGCTACTGCGACCTGTACTGCGTCTGTTCCGCCAACCAGATGCTGAGAAAGAAACTGTTCTATTTCCGGTTCGGCGTGATCCCGCAGATGTGGGCGCTGCCGGACGACAGTTTCCACAGTGATATCGGGGAAGTGTTTGAAAGCATTCCCGACGTGCTGCTCAATGACGCAGACTGGCAGAAACGCACATCCCGTCACTTTATCCGCACGCGGCGCGACCGCATGCCCGGCTGGAAGGACCAGTAAATACATACAGCGCATATACTCCGGTATATGCGTTTTCTGATGCAAAGTACGCTACAATGACAGTAACAGAAGGAGAAAGATCATTATGAGCAGATTTCCGGAACATTTCCTGTGGGGAGCTTCTTCCTCGGCATTTCAGATCGAGGGCGGATATGACGAAGGGGGCAAAGGCCTGAGCGTCGCCGATATCAATTCATTCAAACGGTCGGACAAACAGGCGGACACCAGGACCGCAGCCGACTTTTACCATCATTACCGGGAAGATATTGCCCTGATGAAAGAACTGGGCATGCAGATGTACCGGTTCTCGTTTGCGTGGTCGCGCATCATCCCGGACGGCGACGGCGAAGTGAATCCGGAGGGCTTGGCGTTCTACCGCGAGGTCGTGCGACTGCTGAAGGAAAACGGCATTGAACCGTTCGTGACGCTGTATCACTTCGACCTGCCGTATGCGCTGGCGGAAAAATACAACGGCTGGGAAGACCGCCGCTGTGTGTATGCCTTTGAGCGCTATGCCCGCGTCTGCTTTGAGGAGTTCAGAGACAGCGTGAAGTACTGGCAGGTGATCAATGAACAGAATCTGATGATCCGGGTGGACGAGCGCATGAACATCCGCGAACCGGATGCCTTGAAAGCAGACCGCATGCGGGCGCAGATGGACTACCACATGTTCCTGGCGCACGCTCTGGCGGTGAAGGCATGTCATGAGATCGTTCCGGACGGAAAGATCGGACCGGCCGTCTCTTCCACCTGCACATATCCGCTGACAAATAAGCCAAAGGATGTCTGGGCGGCGCGCATGAACGATTATATGAAGACGGTGTACTGCCTCGATATGCACTGTTACGGGGAATACTCCGGCATCTATATGCGCTATCTCAGAGAACGGGATATCGTTCCGGTAATGGAAGCAGGGGATCCGGAGATCCTGAAATACGGCAAGCCGGACTACATCGCGCTGAACTATTACCGGACACTGTGCGCGTCGTATCTTCCCGCCGATGCGGAACATCCGCTGGGAAGCCGCGTATACCGGGGCAACGAAGTGGACTTTGACCAGTACGGATACTGCCGGGATGAGAAGAACACGAATCTTTCGGCCAGTGAATACGGAGCGCAGATCGATCCGATGGGACTGCGCATCGTCCTCAATGACTACTGGAGCCGGTACCGCCTGCCGCTGCTCATTACGGAAAACGGCCTTGGAACAGCGGACGTACTGACGGAAGACGGCCGGATCCACGATGATTACCGCATCGACTATCTCCGGCAGCACATCGAGGCATGCGCGCTGGCAGTCGAAGACGGCGTGGATCTGTTCGGCTACTCACCGTGGTCATTCATGGACCTGCTGTCCTCCCACCAGGGATTCCGCAAGCGCTACGGCTTTGTGTATGTGGACCGCGGTGAACACGATGTTAAGGAATGCGAGCGCATCCGCAAGGACAGCTATTACTGGTATCAGAAGGTCATTGCTTCCAACGGGGAGAAATTATAGGCGTTTCGGGCAAAGAAGTATGTTTCCGTCTGCCTGTGCGCTATCATGAAAGTAACGATACAGGTGTAGAGAAAAGGAGGTTACGAAACTATGCCATACACAAAATTATTTGAACCGGGGCGGATCGGCGGTCTTGAGATCCGCAACCGTATCGTCATGCCTGCCATGGGCTGTTCCCTGGCGGAAGTGACCGGGGAACCGGGTCCGCGCATGATCAAATACTATGCGGACCGTGCCCGCGGCGGTGCCGGAATGATCATTACCGAGATCACAAGAATCGACGATGAGACCGGTGTCGGCACGCCGAACCAGCTCAGCGTCACCAATACGCACGTCGTCGGCCAGTTGAGCCGTCTGGCAGAGACTCTGCATGCCTATGACACGAAGCTGTTCATTCAGCTCCATCATCCGGGCAACCAGACGCCGAGCCGTCTGATCGGCGGAAAGCAGCCGGTATCGGCTTCGGATGTCACCTGCAAGGTCATCGGTGAACAGCCGCGTGCCCTGACGACGGAAGAAGTGGAAGGACTGGTAAAGAAATTCGTATTCGGTGCTGTCATCGCACAGAAAGCAGGCGCGGACGGCGTCGAGATCCATGCGGCGCACGGCTATCTGGTATCCCAGTTCCTGTCCCCGCATACCAACAAGAGAACGGATAAATACGGCGGCAGCTTCGAAGGACGCATGCGCTTCGCGACCGAGATCATCATGGGCATCCGCGCCTTCTGCGGTCCGAAGTTCCCGGTCGGCATCCGCATGAACGGAAGCGACTATCTGGACGACGGCATCGACGAAGCCGACGCGATCGCGCAGGCGAAGTATTTCGAGAAACTCGGCGTCTGCTACATCAACGTGAGCTGCGGCACATACGACTCCGGCGCCACGATCATTGAGCCGAACTATTTTGCGGAAGGCTGGAAGAAGCACCTTGCCGCAAATATCCGCAAAGAAGTAAGCGTGCCGGTCATTGCCGTCTGCAATATCAAGCATCCGGCTGTGGCAGAGCAGATGCTGGAAGAAGGAAACTGCGACTTTGTCGGTATTGCCAGAGGCCATCTCGCAGACGCGGAATGGGGCAACAAGGCAAAGGCAGGCAAGGACCTGCAGATCCGCAAGTGCCTCGGCTGTATGGAGTGCTTCCGCATTCTGAACGACGGCCTGCCGCTCGGCTGCACGCTGAACCCGGTCCTCGGCCGTGAGTTTGAATGGGGCGATGAGAAGCTCGTCCGCAACGGTGACGGCAGAGTGATCGCTGTTGTCGGCGCCGGTCCGGCCGGCATGCAGGCAGCGCTCACACTGGCGAAGCGCGGCTTCCGTCCGGTCATCTTCGAAGCTTCCGACAAAGCGGGCGGAACGGTCAACCTGGCTGCTGTGCCGCCGAACAAGGGCATGTTAAATGAGTTCATCGAGACGCAGAAAGCCGAGCTGGCGGCATACGGTGTTGAGATCCGCTATAACACTCCGGCAACCGTCGAAGCCGTGAAGGAACTCGGCGCCGATGGCGTATTCCTGGCATGCGGCGGAAAGACGATCGTACCGGATCTGCCGGGTATTGAAAAGGCAGTTACGGCAGAAGACGTACTGGCCGGCAGAGCGGAAGTGAAGGGTGAGAAAGTCGCTGTCATCGGCGGCGGTGTCACCGGCCTTGAGACAGCGGAATTCCTGTCGAAAGACCATAAGGTCACAGTTGTTGAAATGCTCGACAAGGTCGGCGGAAATCTCTATCCGAGCCTGACGCTGCATCTCTGCACCGAGATCATGAAGGCAGGCGGCGCGATTGCCAAGGGCAAGGCGCTCGCGGCGGTCAATGACGGCACTGTCACGGTATGCGATGCGAAGACGCAGGAAACGTCTGAGATCGAGGCAGACACTGTTGTACTGGCGATGGGAGTACGTCCGGACCGCACCGTATACGCAGCGTTCAAGGAAGCGTTCGGCGACGATCTCGTACTGGTCGGCGACGCGGCAAAGGGCGGACAGATCTACGACGCTCTGCACGCTGCCCACGACCGCGCGTTCGTATACAGAGCATACTGAACCATAGATCCGGAATCTGCAGTTCTGCAGTGAGGAAATAAAGAACGGGGTATCCGCAGTTGTAAGCGGACACCCCGTTATTCATGTTTCCCTGTTCAGCCGGCGAGATACGCTTCGCCAACGGTGCCGTCCTCAGAAACCGGCACCAGCAGCACATGTCCGGCATAGTAGTCATCTTCCATGCAGTCGAAGGAAAACTCCATATCTCCTTTGACGCCGACGGTGATGGAAGGCGTGCCGAGTCCGCGTATATAGTCTTCCCGCGTCACCGGCTCATCGTACCAGTCTTCCAGAAGTTCCATCGTCTGATCAGCGACCTGTTCACGGACGCGGGCATCAAATGAGGCGGCATCCTGAGAGATTGTATGCAGGACGGCCAGGCCGCGGGAACAGTCCGTTTCTCCTTCTTCGGTTTCGAGAAGGACGCTGCAGTCTTGCCCGCACCACTGGATGGTTCCTTCAAACCAGTTATAGCGCCGGTTGAGCGTGAAGGTGCCGAGGGCATCTTCCAGAATGACCGGCGTATTGTATTCTTCGATATAGGACGCAAAGAGGGAAGCGTCTTCGCTGACCGGATGGCCCACTGCCAGCCATGTGCGCTTCTGATCCAGGGAACGGCGTACGGAAGCACGGTAAACGGTCAGATCCTTCAGTTTCGTTTTGAGCATACCGTCGGCGTTCTTTTCCAGCAGGAAGATCCGTCCGGTCTCTTTCCGGACCTTGCCGGATGATGGGTCCAGGACCGCAATATACGTCATACAGATGCGCTTCCAGCCCCAGAAGACACCCCAGCCGGAAATGGAATTCTTATTCAGAAACACCAGTTCCGTCTCTTCTTCCGCAAAGGTATTCAGAAAACTCTGAATGGGATCGAGACGGCGGTCCTTCACATTCTTTTCCAGCATTTCCTTCAGTTCCCATACCGTTCCGTTCTGTCCCGGCGCATCCTGTTTCTGCAGGCGCACACGGTACAGGGAACCGGTCTTCATCGTGAAGCCGAACGGATCGCCGAACAGCCTTTTCCGGAATGACCATTCCAGCCACTGGAACTGTCCTTTTCCGATCCTCTCACCGCTCTCTGCGTCGATTGCTTCGTCAAAGCGGGCGCGCACACGGTATAAGCCCGTGTCCGGATCGGCTTTGGCGGGCGGGCTTTTCGGAAACCAGCAGATGCGCACGATCATCTCGCGTTCTGCTGTTCTGTTATCATTATTCATCATTGTCATAGGCATATCTCCATCGAGTTCCTGTCTGTATCTTACCATCCATGTTCTTTCGAAAACAGAAAAACGGAGGAATCCCTATTCGGATCCCTCCGTGTCATCGTTCCTGGTGATCAGTCTGCCGTGACTGGAATAGTTCTCGAGAAAGCTGTGCATGGCATGGTTGGCCTTGTATCCCGGGAAGGATTCGATCTGGACGGCATGCAGGGCACGGAAGATATTCTCTTCGATGTCCGGATTGGTCTTTTTCAGTTCTTTGAGCAGAAGCTTTGTTTCTCTGCGTTTGGAAGTCAGTTCACTGTCTTCCTGCGCCATGCGTTCCGTGAAGGAGCAAGCGCACTGGATGAAATGCAGATCGTTGTAGGCGCACCAGCTCAGAATGTCTTCTTCCCGCGTGCGGTACATGGGGCGGATCAGCTCCATGCCTTCGAAGTTCTCACTGTTTGACTTGGGAATGATCGTTTCCAGCTTGCTGGACCAGAACATGGACATGACGGTCGTTTCGACCGCGTCGTTCATATGATGGCCGAGGGCGATCTTGCTGCAGTTCAGCTCGCGTGCTTTGTTGTAGAGGTGGCCGCGGCGCATGCGGGCGCAAAGATAACAGGGCTTGCGGCTGATCGTGTCACTGACCAGAAAGATATTCGTTTCAAAGACAGTGAGCGGGATGCCGAGAGTCGCGGCGTTGTCTTCGATCTGTTTCCGGTGGGCGGGGCTGTAGCCGGGATCCATCATCAGGAATACGAGTTCGAAGGGATAAGTGCTGTGCTTCTGCAGAAGCTGAAACAGCTTCGCCATAAGCATGCTGTCTTTTCCGCCGGAGATGCATATCGCGACGCGGTCGCCTTCCTTCAGAAGCTCATACTGGTTGACAGCGCTGAGGAACGGTGCCCAGAGCGTGCTCTTGTATTTTTTGAAGATACTGCGTTCGATCTCCTGCTGTCTTGTAAGTTCTCTTGCCATAACGGTACTATCATACCGCATCCGGTTCATTCTGCGTGACGATTTTGCCCGGTATCTGCTATACTTCTGTCATTACCCAGAAGGGCATCTGCTGCAGAAGCGGCAATATACACATGACAGAAGGCATGTTTTCGCATGCTTTTTTGTATGAAAGGGGATCTCTTATGAAAAAAACACGTTCGATCACGCTTACCGGCATGATGATCGCCGTAGGCATCGTTATCGTTACCGTACTGAAGAACTTCGGCGGCCAGCCGATCCTGCGTCTGTTCTCGCCGATGCATTTCCCGGTCATTCTTGCCGGTCTTGCCATCGGTCCCGTCGAGGGACTGGTGTGCGGCGTTCTGACGCCGGCGCTCAGCTATCTGATCAACCAGCTGCCGCCCAACGGCCCGTGGGCAATGATGGCGGAACTGGGTACGTACGGCCTGGTGTGCGGACTGCTTATGAAGATGCTGAAAGGACAGAAGGGAATGGCGAAGATCTATCTGTCACTCATTCCGGCGATGATCCTCGGCCGTATCGTAGGCGGTCTTGTGACCGGATTTATCCTGAATGCAGGCGAGTATTCCTTCGCCGCCTGGATCAGCGCGTATTTTGTCGGAACATTCCCGGCGATCATCACCGATCTCATTCTGATCCCGATCATCGTACGGGCGCTGCAGAACGCCGGACTGGCACAGAAATAACCCCCTGACGGGCTTCCATGCCGGTATTTGCGATGGTACCATGGCACTGAAATAAGGGAGGAAATCATCATGCATATGGCAGATGCACTGCTGTCGCCCTCGGTGGCAGCGACCATGGCAGCCGCTTCGGCTGTAACGGCAGGGTATTCGGTACATACACTGCGCAAAGAAGGAGATACCGAAAAGATTCCGGTGATGGCAGTATCGGCTGCGCTCGTATTTGCCGGGCAGATGATCAACTATACGATTCCGGGAACCGGGTCTTCGGGGCATATCTGCGGCGGAATGCTCTTAAGCGCACTGCTCGGTCCGCAGGCCGGCTTCCTGTCCATGATCGCAGTACTGGTGATCCAGTGTCTTTTCTTCGCCGACGGGGGACTGATGGCCCTCGGGGCGAATATATGGAACATGGCATTCTACGGATGCTTTGTGGGGTATTATCTCCTGTGGCGTCCCATCATACGCGGAAAGGTATTCGGCAGTCTTTCCACACCGGCGCGCATCGTGCTCGCATCCGTGCTCGGCAGCGTGTTCTCGCTGCAGCTGGGCGCGTTCTCCGTCGTGCTGGAAACACAGCTTTCCGGTATTACCGAACTGCCGTTCGGCGCGTTTGCCGGACTGATGCTGCCGATCCATCTGGCGATCGGTCTGGTGGAAGGTCTGGTTACCGCAGCGATTCTTGTATTTGTATATAACGCGCGTCCGGAGCTTCTGTGCGATGTGCAGGATTCCGGTAAAGGCGGCGCATTCTCACTGAAACAGACGATCAGTATCCTGGCAGTCGTCACCCTGCTGATCGGCGGCGGCCTGTCCCTGTATGCAAGCGGAAACCCCGACGGGCTGGAATGGGCATTATTCGGGAACGCCGAAGAGGGCTATGCGGAGAATATGGGACTCGACGAAGAGAATTACGGCAAGTCCTCCGCTGCGGCAGACGGTGCGGCCGGTATTCAGGAAGCGACGTCGTTCCTGCCGGACTATGCATTTAAAGACAGTGACAGTGCGCTCGGCACGACGGTCTCCGGCATAGTCGGCTCCGGCATCGTGGCACTTGCAGCCTTCGGCATCGCCACAGCAGCGCGCTCCCGGGCAAAGAAAGCCTGAAAGGATCTATGAACAAAGCAGAATATGCATTGAGAGAGTTTCATGAAATGGATGAACTGGCGGACGGAAGAACGCCGGTTCATCGTTTTTCTGCTTTGTCCAAACTGATCGTAACCGTTGTATTTCTTCTGACCGCATTATCCTTCGGACGGTATGACCTGACCGGGGTACTGGCAATGGCCGTTTATCCGTATCTGGTCTTTGCCCTGAGCGGCCTGACGTTCCGAATGTGCCTGCGCAAAATGAAATATATCCTGCCGCTGCTGCTGTTTGTCGGCGTGTTTGATCCGCTCCTGAACAAAGACACCTGGTTTATGATCGGCACAGTCCCGGTGTCGCGGGGGTGGCTGTCCTTTGCTGTACTGATCGTCAAGGCGCTCCTGACGGTATCGGCGCTGTTTCTTCTGATGGGGACTACGAAGATCGATGCGGTATGCGGCGCTTTGCGGAAACTCCGTGTGCCGTCCGTGATCGTTACGCTCATTCTTCTGACATACCGGTATCTGACCGTAATGACGGAAGAAGTGGCGGTCATGACCAATGCGTATCATCTTCGTGCGCCGCGGCAGAAAGGCATTGCCTTTGCGGCCTGGGGATCGTTTCTCGGACAGCTGATCCTGCGCAGTATGGACCGGGCGCAGGAACTGTATGCGTCGATGCTGCTGCGGGGATATACCGGTGAATTCCCGGAAGAACAGCAGAAAGCCGATCCGAAGAGTATTCTCTGGGCACTGATGTGGCTGACAATGTTTGCGGTATTCCGCTTCGTACCGGTGATCCGCGTGATCGGCGCGCTGTTTACAGGAGGAAAATTATGATCGAATTCCGTCATGTGACATTTGCATATGATTCCGCTCATCCGGTGCTGGAGGATATATCCTTTCAGATCGAAGAAGGGGAAAGCGTAGGACTGATCGGTGCCAACGGCGCAGGCAAATCCACGGTCATGAAACTGATCCTGGGACTGCTGTTTCCACAGAGCGGCGAAGTGCTCGTAAACGGCATCCCGGTGTCGAAGGATACGCTGGCGGACGTCCGCAGAACATGCGGCTTCGTCCTGCAGAATTCCGACAACCAGATGTTCATGCCGACGGTAAAGGAAGACCTGCTGTTCGGCCCGGTGAACTACGGCCTGTCACGGGAAGAAGCCGAAGCGAAGGCAGATGCTGTTTTGGAGCAGCTGCAGATCGAAGACCTGAAGGAACGCTACAATCACCGTCTGTCCGGCGGGGAAAAGCGCATGGCTGCCATCGCGGCAGTACTGGCAATGGAGCCGAAAGCCGTGCTCATGGATGAACCGACATCGGCCCTGGATCCGTACAACCGGCGGCAGATCATCGGCGTGATCAAAGAGATGCCGGTCACCCGGGTGATCACATCCCACGATCTGGATATGATCCTCGATACGTGCAGCCGAGTCCTTCTGATCGGAAACGGGAAAATACAGGCAGACGGCAGCGCGGATGACATCCTGCGAAACAAAGAACTGCTGGAATCCAGCCGGCTGGAACTTCCCTTATGCCTGCAGCGGTGAGAATGCACCGCTTTTTCTTTTGCCTGCCGGATATGAAAAAATGCTGTGTCATATCACAGCATTCTTATTGGCTACTAAAACCCCCGGATAGTCCGGGGGTCCAGCCAAGCTTTAGCGGAGAGATGATGAAAAAAAGCCTCCTGGCTTATAATTTCGTGTGTGGTCTGCGAAACTACAACGAAAGAATAAGAGGAAGGTTTTTATCATG
>JAFWNG010000038.1 GCA_017510405.1 Solobacterium sp. | reverse complement strand
CCGGTGGATATTTATTTTATAAGCTTATTCCAGCACACTGCGGTAGATGCTGTACAGTTCCTCTGTTTCTTTCTCACTCAGCGTATCGGAATCCGACAGAGAGAAAGAATCGGTCAGAGATACATGATAGTTAATGAGTATCCCGCTCTGTATATTCATCAGAAGAGGGACATACATCGACAGGGTGCCGCTGTCATCCATGCGCAGCGCTTCCTGGATGTATCCGCACAGTTCTTCATACAGCCGCTGGTTTTCTTCCATCGTACCGTTCCGGCTCATCGGACTGTCGGCGTTGATGTAATATACGGGAATACCTGCGTCTTCTGCGGCGTCATTCAGGATCCATACGGCATTCTGGCAGTACGGACAGTTTGTACGGCTGATCCAGACCACCGCAGATTCCTGATGACGGAACAGGTCGATCAGTGTTTCAAAAGTGATCTCACGGAACATATGGGCTTTTCCTTCCATATTCCTGTAGCCGGACATATCCGCTTCCGTATAGGAAATGGAATACTCCGGTACCTCGGAAACGGAACCGGCACTGCATCCGCATAGAAGACACAACAGGATCAGCGGGATCAGAAACGACCGGACTGCTGTATTGAAACGATGTGGTCTGTATGCTGTCATCTGCGGGATTCCTTTCCATGCGTCATTCATATGGTCAGTATAATCGTTTTGCGGCTGAGTACAATATACCGATGCGGATATTGCCGGAAAACGGGATTATCCTCCCCTCCGTTCGAATCAAATCCGGAACTCTATAATATGGATGCAATGGAGGTAAGCAGAATGCATATTGAATCGAAAAGCAGCAGCGGAATCTCTCTGGTACCAATGGAGACACGAAATCTCACAAACCGGATCATCTACCTGCGGGGAGAGATCAACGGAGAAAAAGCATGTGACTTCGTGGAACAGGTATTATATCTGAACCGGGAAGATGATTCTCTTCCGATCACAGTACTCATCCATTCACCGGGCGGTGAGATCGACGCAGGAATGTTGATCTACGATGTCATGCGTTCCAGCAAAGCACCGATCAAAACCGTGTGTACCGGCAAAGCCTACAGCATGGCTGCAGTGCTCCTGGCAGCTGGAACGGGCGGAAGATACATCCTTCCCCACAGCAAATCGATGCTGCATGAACCGCTGATCCCCAACGGCGTCGGCGGAAACTGTTCTTCCATCCGATCCATTTCCGACAGCCTCATCGAGACACGGAAAATGATGAACGACATCCTGGCAAAGCACACCGGAAAAAGTGAAGAAGAGATCGAAAAGGAAACTTCCTACGATCATTACTTCTCCGCCGAGGAAAGTGTGAAATTCGGCCTGTGCGACAGCATCATCGAGTTTGCGGAATTGCTTCCGTAAACTTTTTTTGTTTTCGACGAAGATTATCCTGCGGATCAGGTAAAAGAATAATTGGAAGGGTAAAATGGAACGCATTTACCCTTTTTTATATAGGAATCTAATTCATTTCATATAAATAATAGTATTAATATTGTAAAATATAGGAGGGAGTATGGCATATTATGACCCGCATTTACGATCACAGGATGTTATAGACCGACTGCTGGGTTTAGACCGTGAACTATTAGCAATATCCATTAAAGAAGGCTTTTCCATTCATAGCCGTATACGTATTATCATTGCCGGGAGTTCTGTACTGATGCTTCACGGTATAACAAGAACAATGATCAGTGATGATATTGATCTGATAAGACTTTCCGCAAATATCGGGCCTGATTTACTAAGTAAATACGATATGAATACACGTATCATCACATATGAAAACAGTTTGCCATATCACTATATGGACCGTATTGTGAAAGTTGATTTACCGACAAAAGTAATCGACTACTATGCTTTGTCCCTGGAAGATGCTGTAGCGGGCAAAATATATGCCTGGCGGGGAAAGGATGTGGATCATTTGCATGATCCGGAAGTAATTGAAAGAATTGATTGGTCAAAACTGAAAGAATCCATTTGCGACCTCTATTACAGTCTTTTGAACACATGGGATTTTCCATGGATCTGTCATCGTTTCAATCTTTATCTGGAGGAAGTCGGACATGAAGAGCTTAAGTTTGAAAACATATAGCCGATATTACTTATATAAGCTTTATGGCAATCTAAGAGTAAAAGAGATGGGCAGAGCTGTAGAAGAAACACACCACAGACTGTATCCTGCCCTTTTAACATACGCATATTTTACCGATTCGAATCCGGCATGGTTCTCCGGAAAACTGCGCGATCATCTTGTAAGGATGAGAGAACTGAATACACCGAAAACAGATGATTCTGTTACAGCGTATCTGTCCGGTTCGGGAGATATGGATCTGGTCAAGTTCTGCGAAACATTCCGAGGTGCAAATATGCGCCGTGACGAAACAGAACTGAAGAATACATATCGGGATGCATTGATAAAACTGAAAAAACAGAAGAAGCTGTCGGAATATCGTTTATGCAGGATGGCTGAGGCAAATCCCGGTAATTTTCATGCATTTATGAGAGGAGATGACAGCAAGATCTCTGTGAAGAAACTGGCTCTGGCTCTTGAACGTGCGTATGAATACAGTCCGGCAGAAAGCTGATCTTCAATCAGAGGAAATCATCATCGAGTTTGCGGAATAGCTTCCGTAAACTTTTTTGTGACTTTTTGAGGATCTCATGCGTGTAATAATGTGAAAGAGGAAAATATGAACCTGGAAGAACTGCTTGAAACATATGGAGATCAGCTGTACCGGATCGGACTGCTGCTGTTGAAAAACAGAGAAGATACCGAAGATGCGGTACAGGAGACTCTGTATAAATACATGCGAAAACATCCCGAATTCAACGACAGCGGGCATGCGGGAAGATGGCTGATGAAAGTCATGATCAATGAATGCCGCAATATACAGCGATTCCGGTTCCGGTATGTTCCGCTGCTGATCGAGGACATTCCGGCAATGGATGACAATGACAGGGAAGTTCTCAGAACGATCGAAACACTGCCGTACAAAGACAGAGAAGTACTGCTGCTGCACTATTCCGAAGGCTACACGCTGAAAGAGATCGCGGAGATGCTGAAAATCTCACTGTCGGCGGTAAAGATGCGCCTTCTGAGGGCAAAGAAATCGTTTGCACAGGCATACGGAGAGGAGTTGAATGATGAATCCGATACATGAAACGGTTAAAAAGATCGGGTTGCCGCAGGACGCCAGAAATCGTGTCCTGCAGGGAAAGAGAAAACGAATACCGAAAAAGATATGGATACCAGTTGTTTCCGCAGCGGCGGTGCTGACAGCGGTGATCCTGCCGTCTGCCGGGTACTGGAGCGGGTATAAACCGGTCAGTAAAGAAACAGTACCGGAAGATCATATCGTGTTCAATGAAGCAGATCCTGCATCCATAGAGTCGAGTCTGGCGGACAGTATGGGACTGCTGGCTGTGCCGGTCACGGAAGATGAACTTACGATCATGAATAAAGTCGTTCTGCCGTATGCAGATGCGAGGGCGGCGATGTTCAGAGCATACCTCCGTCGGACAGAGCATCTTTTTCTTGCCGAAGACGAAGACTTCTATGCCTATCAAGTATTTACATCGGATCGTAATGATGGAAACCGGTGGCTGAATCTGTTCCTTTCACAAAGTGCGGAAAGACGTCCGCGTGAGATGTATGAAAAGTCAGAACTCAGCGAGGAGGCAGAAATGTCGAAGATCAGCGGAACGGATGTTCTGCTCTTCCGGTATGAGAATCTTACCGAGGCGTATCTGTCCCACGATGGCTGGCACTTTGATATCTGGACAAAGAATGTCAGTGAAAAAGAAATGACCGACTGCATCCGATCGATCGTGACACAGCCGATCGCGCTTACACCGGGGAAAGTGAATATACTGGAAGATCTGCAGGCAGAGGAAAGCATCGTGACCGGAAGTATACCGGAAACAGACGGAATGGATCTGTACCGGGAAGCGGATCTGGCTGGTATGATCCATATCGTAACGACAGATACCTGTTTCGAAAAAGACGGAGAAGTCTGGACAGGCGGTTACTTTACACTGTATCAGTCCTATTCCGAGGAACTGACTGCACAATCCAGCCGCTATATCCGCAAAGGCGGGATACTGGAGAAAGATGGGAAATACACACAGTATCTCGCTGAGGATGATATCCTGGCAGAACCGGGCTGCTATCTGGCATTTCTGAAGATGACAGACAGCGGGGAATATGAGATCATCGGCGGACCGGACGGACTGCGGCTGCTGAAAGAATACATACCTTCCTTTGACCGGAACCGTCTGTCCTTCATGAATAACCGGACCGGGGAATATGAAACGATCGTTCAGATCCTGCCGGATCTGGATGATTACCACGAATTCTTTGTATACTGATGAAAAGCTTCTGTACCGGGGATACCGGAAACAGAAGCTTTTTTGGTGCGATAACAGTGTGCGTTATTTTTCAGGATGAGTAACGATGCCGCTGAAGAGGATCGAGGAATCAGCGTGGACGACCGTGAAGGCGAAGGGACGGTCAACGGTGAACTCAACGGTTTCACCCGGCTCGATGGCACCTTCCGCAATCGCGATTTCTGTATAGGCAGCGCCTGTGACACCTTCTTCGTCCACGATGAGGCGGGCGGCGTGATGGGCATCGGAAACACAGAGTCCTTTCTCATCACAGAGCGGCGAGAAGTCAGCTTCCATGGTGAATACGCTGCGGATGCCAAGTTCCTGCAGGATCTCACAGAGATCCAGGCTGCCGGAGATATCAAAGGAAGGGAGGCTGAGGACGACCAGGTCATTTTCAGCGTTTGCCGGTGTTGCGGTTTTCCGCATCGGAGCGTATATTGCAGGATCCCGCAGTACTTCTTCCGGTGTATGTCCTTCGTCCGGCAGGTAGATATACATGTTTCCGCCGTCTGCCAGCGGCAGGCATACGGCTGTCCAGGTATTACCGGCATACAGATCATAATGATCTGTGTTATGCAGGAATTCTGTATCAACAGTGCCTTCGGGCGTATGGAACGGCTGCGTATCCGTCAGAGAAGCGTTGAAGCGCATTGCCCAGGAGTTCTTGTAATACAGAGAAGATGCCAGGGTCAGGACCATGTCCGAGGAAAACTCTTCCTCGGATACTGCGTCTTTCAGCAGTTCTTTCGTATTTTTGTTGAGCCAGTCCTGAAACATCTTCGTAAAGGCAGGATCCGACGGGTCGCCGGCATAGGAGGATGCTTTGTACGTATCTGCCAGGACCTTCAGTGTATCGGTATGGAAGGAACGCGCTCCGTTCAGCCACATGGAATTGGCCAGCAGGCACTGCAGGGCAGGCGTATCATCGTAGCAGGCGTTCCACACAGCGTTGGCGATCGTGCGCAGCTGCTTCGTATCCTGCACGCCAAGTGCCTGCAGAATTTCTTTCTGTGTATTTCCCGCCGTGGTCTCCTCCAGCATGGCAAGCGCCATCCAGATATTGATCGGGGATACGATCCGGTTTTCCGTGCTGTTTCCCAGCAGGACCGGTATGGCGTTCTCATAGAAGGAACCGATCGGGGAATTGACATCAAGGGACGCGTTCCGCCGTTTACTGAAGTCTTCCCACCATGTAAAGAAATCCTCGCTGTACTGGAAACGCTCCAGATCGGTAATGTCTGTGAGCGGTTCCGGCATTTCCGCTTCGGCCAGGACCATCGGTGAAAGAACCGGGTCTGTTATGCCGGGAGCGGTATGTTTCGGCCACAGCAGCAGTATTGCGACAGCTGCGGCGAGCGGCAGAAGCCAAAGCGAACGCCGGTATCTGCGTTTTTTCTGAAAGGCTTCACTTTCGTTGATATAGCCGTCCGGAATGTCTCCGACAGCTTTATACAGATCTTCTTTTTTCATTGGATATAATCCTCCTGTTTCAGGAATTCACGCAGATCCGTGCGCATGCGGTACAGGATCGTTTTGGCATTTCCGCGGGTGATGCCGGTGCGTGAAGAAATATCTCTGAGTGATTCATTGAAGAAGTAGCGGCGGACAAAAAGAACACGCTGCTGTTCGGGGCAGCCGGCAAGGAAGCGGGTGATCGCTTCGGTGAGCTGGTGCAGATGCACTTCTTCTTCCACGGAGGCGTCCGAGGGAATGCACTCTGCCAGTTCATCCAGGATGACCGCTGTTTCACCGTTTCCCCGCTTCTGTGCGTGGATCTTCTCATAGCGGTCGAAGGACAGGTTGCGGGTGATCTTTGCCAGGTAGGCACGCAGACTGTACGGACGCTCCGGAGGAATACTGTTCCATGTACGCACCCATGTATCGTTGACGCATTCCTCTGCGTCGGCGCGATTGTGAAGTATGTTAAAAGACAGGTGCCGGCAGAAACTTCCGTAGGTTTCTTCGGTATGCCGCAGCGCTTCTTCGTTTCGCTCAAAATACAGATCTACGATCTCTTTGTCTTCCATAGGACCCTCTCTACCTATTATGACGGGAAACGGATACAAGCGGTCACAAAAAAAGCTGCATCCGGACGGACACAGCTTCGTCCTGTATTTATGTCAGGCTGCGCACCAGCCGCCGTCCACTGCAAGCTCTGCACCGCTGATATATGCGGCATCGTCAGACGCAAGGAATACGACTGCTTTTGCGATCTCGACCGGGTCGCCCGGAGCCGGAGATGTCGCAAGATTCGGCTGCAGTTTGCCATATGCTTCCATATCCGGCATACCCATGGATGTGGAGATCTCTGTGACAAAGCCGCCGGCAATGATCGCATTGGAGCGGATGCCCTCATTTTTGTACATATAGGCTGTGTTGCGGGACAGTGTGACAACTGCAGATTTGCTTGCACAGTAGACAGCACCTGCACATGTC
Organism: Solobacterium sp.; assembly: GCA_017510405.1. Lineage (GTDB taxonomy): Bacteria > Bacillota_I > Bacilli_A > Erysipelotrichales > Erysipelotrichaceae > Bulleidia. The sequence goes on along the minus strand of JAFWNG010000038.1, from coordinate 38,368 downwards.
TTGTACGCACCTTCACTGGCAATGTGTACGATGGAGCCTTTGGAGCCCTGTGCCTTAAAGGTATTGACTGCTTTGCGTGTTGCATAGAACGGACCATAGACATTGACAGAGAATACCTGCAGCAGTTTGTCGTCATTGAAGTCACCGACAGCTGCCATATCATCCATGATACCGGCATTGTTGACGAGGATATCCAGCTTTCCGAACTTTTCCACTGCGAAGTCGATCATTGCCTCGTTGACATCCTTGCTGGAGATATCACCCGGATATGCCAGTACTGTGCCTTCTTCATCCTTTAATGACGCAGCCAGATCCTCCAGACGTTCTTTTCTTCTTGCGACTGCGACAACGCTCGCACCTTCTTTGGCAAAAAGTGTAACGATCTCTTTGCCCATGCCGCTGGACGCACCGGTCACAACAGCAACTTTACCTGTTAATTTACCCATTGTATTTTCCTTTCCAAAAACATACCGCGGTATGTTGCTTTTCTGCTGTCATTATACTTGAAGGGATGCAGGGACTCAAGAGTATCGTGTACAATAGACAATATGAAGAATGAACTGGCACAAACAGCCATACGGTTATGGCAGACATATGGATACGATGCGGTCAGTATCAACCGGATCTGTGCGGAGTGCGGAGTGACAAAGGGCAGTTTTTACCATCATTTTGAAAGTAAGGAAGATGTGATCGACTGGTATGTCGGCGGAAAAATGCAGGATGTACAGGAAAATATCACCGCCGTCACAATGACAGAACGTCTTTCCGCTATCCTCAGACAGCTGACAGAACCGGTCATGGAACTGAACCCGGATATTCTGATGGTATTGATTGCCGGACGAAGAAATGAAATGCCCGGTGCGTTCAACAGTATGTTTGTGAGCACAAAGGTCTATCAGGAAATGATGGACAGTATCGCTGAAGGCCAGAAGACCGGTGAATTTCGCCAGGATCATACAGCGGAAGAATTGCTGAAAACGGTTCTGTCTGTCTTTACCGGGAATATTGTTCTGTGGTGTCTGAACGGGAAGAACTTTGATCTGCTGGAAGAAGACCGCAGGATACTGGAATTACTGCTGAAAACCGAAAAACAGAAATAAAAACTCAGGTGTGTGAAATGCCTGAGTTTTATAACGTTTAAGCTGACGCTTCTTCGAACTGCGAGTTGTACAGCTGGGCGTAGAAGCCGTCTTTGTCGAGAAGTTCCTGATGGGTGCCGATCTCGACGATATCGCCGTGATCCATGACCAGGATCATATCGGCGTTGCGGATGGTGGAAAGGCGGTGGGCAATGATGAAGGAGGTACGTCCCTTCATCAGGTTTTCCATGCCTTTCTGGATCAGGACCTCGGTACGGGTATCGACCGAGGAAGTCGCTTCATCCAGGATCAGGATCTTCGGATCGGACAGGAAGGCGCGGGCAATGGTAAGCAGCTGCTTCTGTCCCTGGGAGATGTTGGTGGATTCTTCGTTAATCACGGTCTGGTAGCCGTCTTCCAGCGTCCGGATGAAGTGGTCGACGTAGGCAGCGTCTGCGGCTGCGATGACTTCTTCATCGGTAGCGTCCGGACGGCCGTAGCGGATATTATCCATGATCGTGCCGGAGTGCAGCCATGCGTCCTGCAGTACCATGCCGAAGGCAGAGCGCAGGTCGTGGCGGCGCAGTTTTGTGATATCTTTGCCGTCCACGTAGATATGACCGCCGTTGAGATCATAGAAACGCATGAGCAGTTTCACCATGGTGGTCTTGCCGGCACCGGTCGGTCCGACGATGGCTACTGTGGAACCGTAGCGGATATAGGCGTTGAAGTCGTGGATGATGATATTGTCCGGATCATAGCCGAAGTGTACATTTTCGAATGTAACGTTGCCCTTCAGCTTCAGATTGCCGTTTTCATCATGGATGGACAGCGGTTCGCTGACATCCGGTACTTCTTCTGCTTCTTCGAGGAATTCGAAGACACGTTCCGCGGCTGCGGCAGTGGACTGCAGAATGTTCATGATCTGCGCTGTCTGCGTGATCGGCTGGTTGAAGTTGCGTACGTAGGAGATGAATGCCTGGATGTCACCGATGGCAAGTCCTTCGTGGACAGCAAGGTAGCCGCCCAGTACGCAGCATCCCACGTATCCGAGGTTTCCGATGAAGCTTGTGATCGGCTGCATCGTTCCGGAGATGAACTGTGCTTTCCATGCGGATTCGTACAGTTTCTCATTCAGTTCATTGAATTCCCGGATGGAGCGCTCTTCGCCGTTGAATGCCTTCATGACGATATGACCGCCGTACATCTCTTCGATATGTCCGTTGACATTGCCGAGCGTCGTCTGCTGGGCTTTGAAGTATTTCTGGGAGTTCATGACAACGACTGCGGCTGCCATGCCGGACAGCGGTACGACGATGAGTGCCATGATCGTCAGTTTCCACGAGATGGAGATCATCATGTACAGGATGCCGATGATCATGATCACGGAAGTGAATACCTGCTGGACTGCCTGGTTGAGAGACTGGGATACCGTAGCGACGTCATTGGTCACACGGGAGAGCACTTCACCATGGGTCTGCTTGTCAAAGAACTTCAGCGGCAGGCGGTTGATCTTCTGGGAGATCTCTTCCCGCAGTTTGTATGTAACACTCTGGGTGACGCCGGCCATGATCCATCCCTGCGCATAGTTGAACAGGGCAGAGACGACATAGATCGTCAGAAGCGTAAGTAAGATCTTCTTGATGGCGTCAAAGTCGATCCCGCCGGTTCCGGAATACTTGGCAAACAGTCCTTCGGCAAGTTTTGTTGTGGCAGAGCCGAGGATCTTCGGACCAATGATGGAGAACACCGTGGAACCGATCGCGAAGAAGAGGATGAACAGGATCTGTACATAGTACGGCTTCATGTAGCGGATCAGCTTAACGACCGTACCTTTGAAATTCTTGGCCTTATCACCGGCCATCATGCCCCGGGGACCGCCGTGCTGACGGGGCGGCTGTCTTCTTTCACTCATTTGGCCAGTTCCTCCTCATTCAGCTGGGAGTATGCGATCTCCTGATAGACACTGCAGTTTTTCAGCAGTTCTTCGTGGGTGCCGATACCGGCGACCTTTCCCTGATCCAGGACAACGATTTTGTCCGCATGCATGATCGTACTGATGCGCTGGGCAACGATCAGCACCGTTGCGCCGGTCTTTTTGATCATAGCGTTCAGTGCTTCACGAAGCTTTGCGTCGGTCTTGTAGTCCAGCGCGCTGAATGTATCGTCGAAGATGAATACATCGGCCTGCTTGGACAGAGCACGGGCAATGGAAAGTCGCTGCTTCTGTCCGCCGGAGACGTTGGTTCCGCCCTGAGCGATCGGATCATCGATCTTTTCCGGACGGCCGTCTACGAATTCGCGGGCCTGGGAAACTTCCAGCGCATTGTCCAGTGTTTCCTCGGAGGCGTTTTCATCCGCATAGAGCAGGTTGGAACGGATCGTTCCGGAGAAGAGGATGCCCTTCTGGGGCACATAGCCGATCCGGTCGCGCAGCTCATGCTGGGTGACGTCACGGATATCGGTGTCACCGTAGCGGATCGCGCCCTGGGTGACATCGAAGAAACGCGGCAGAAGGTTGACCAGAGTGGACTTGCCGGAACCGGTGGAACCGATGAAGGCAACTGTCTCACCCGGAGAAGCAGTGAAATTGATGTCTTCCAGCACGTCCTGCTCTGCCTTCGGATAGCGGAAATGAACATGATCAAACGTAATGATCTGGTTTCCTTCCGGCAGATGCTTCGGTTCTTTCGGATCATGGATGGACGGAACGGTCTCAAGCACTTCGAATACACGGTTGGCAGAGACGGAGGAACGCGGGATCATGATGAAGATCATGGCGACGATCATGAAGGACATCAGGACATGGATGGCATACTGCAGGAAGGCCATCATATCGCCGATCTGCATGGCGCCGATATCGATCTGATTGGCACCGATCCAGATGATCAGTACGGATACAGAACTCATCAGGAACGACATGATCGGTGAGATCACCGACATCGTCCGGTTCAGGAAGATATTCAGCTTTGTAATATCGGTATTGACTTCGTCGAAGCGCTTTTCTTCGATATCCTCGTTGTTGAAGGCACGGATGACCAGCATGCCGTCGAGCTGTTCGCGGGTAACGAGATTGAGCCGGTCAACGAGCTTCTGTGCGATCTTGAACTTCGGATAGGTGAAGAAGAATACGGTGATCATGAGTGCGATCATGATCAGGATCGTCCAGCCGAGCACGGAGGCAAGCTGTCTGTAGCGGAGCACCTTGAACAGGGAAGTGAATCCCATGAACGGTGCGAACAGGACGATCCTTAACAGCATCGTCAGAAACATCTGTACCTGCTGGATGTCGTTCGTGGTGCGGGTGATGAGGGATGCGGTGGAGAAACGGGAGAACTCTTCATTGGAGAAGGATTCCACGCGGCGGAATACATCGGCACGCATATTGCGGCAGGCACCGGTAGCGGTGCGGGACGCCAGGAACGCCGAAGCGATCGCACACAGGGAACCAAGCAGTGCGATCCCCAGCATGATCAGACCTTCATGCAGGATATATCCGTTCTGGATCGCGTCGGTATCCAGACCCGCAGAGGCGTATTCACTGCGGATCATCATGCGCTCAGCGGCACCGAGGTTGTCGGAAGTGAATCCGCTCATCTGGCTGTCGACCATGGATACGATGCCTTCGGCAGCGCCGGGTACGTTCTCCAGCATGAGCTTCAGTTCATCCAGGGATTTGATGCCCATCTGGGTGAGCACTTCTTCTCTCTGCAGCATTCCCACGATGAGGAACGGTTTCTGCAGAGCAGCCTCTATGTCCGTATCGCCTTTATAGGACGTATTGCGCACATAGATGTCCTGTTCGGCAAGTACCGGATATTCCTTTATATGTGCAGGATCGTTCTGTTCGATCTTTGTATAGGCATTATTCAATAGTTCTGTCCGGATATCTTCATCCATGAAATACTGCAGAAGATCGGCAGTGGAAGAACGCATGACATTCGGGGCATCTTCCGTGATGCCCCCGTACTGGATTCCATACGTAACGATATCGGACATGTAATCCGGCAGTGCCAGTTCGAGCTGCACCTGCGCAAATACAAGTGCGATGACACCGATGACTGACAGCCAGAACGGTTTGAGATAACGAAGAGCTTTTCTCATACTGTACCGTGTCCTCCTGATATCCATTATCATACCAATTTAACAGGTACGGTGGAATGAAAAGGCATCACAATGTCTGCTATTATAATAAGGAGAAGGAGGTGCAACATGCTCGATCGTAAAATCATATCTGTCGGTATTGCGGCACTTGGTCTGCTGTATGTGGCAGCGTCGCATGCAGTGGCAGGCGTTATATATATTAAGGATGTCTGGAAGACGGACGGAAAGACGCGGAAGATCCGCAAGTATACGCCGGAGTACCGGCAGCGCATGGAAGAGATCTGCATCGCAACGGCTTCCGAAAAGGCGCGTACGGATGAGGTACATGCGGAATTCACAAAGAAAATGTACTGTGACATGTATCTGGACCATGGCAAGCACTGATGTTAATGAATGAGAAAGAGGAGGCTGTCGGCTATATTCTGGCAGCGAAGGACATCGGTACATTCCTGCAGAAAACAAAAGAAACGCGGGAGGAGATCACCGCGCTCGGGGAATACTATAAGAAGCGTGCCGAAGCAGAATGGGACAGCCTGCTGCAGCGGGCGGAAGAGTATCCTGCCCACCTGCACATCGATATCCTGGAAGAATATACCGGGAATGGAAACGGCACCCGGCTGATGGGAGAGATGCTGAAGGAACTGAAGGAACAGGGCGTGCGCGGCGTAACGCTTGGCGTTGCGAGGGAAAACGAACGTGCTTTCGCGTTCTATCAGAAGATGGGCTTTGAAATACTCGGAGAAGATGAAGGCGGCTATGCCCTTGGCATGCGCCTGAAGGAGGAAAAATGACAAGACCGTATGTGCGTTATCACATGACAGTCAGTATCGATCAGAAAGTCACCGGACATTTTCTGGATCACGCGGCAGTGTATACGGAAGAGTACTACCGGATGCACCGGAAATACCGCCACGATGGAGTTCAGGGATTCATCTGCGGACGGGCAACGATGCAGTCAAGCTTTGCCGGCACAGCCAAACCGGACACAGCAAAATACGAGGGACGCGTCTGTGACCGGGCGGACCGCAAAGCAGGCGACTTCGCGTTCTATGCTGTCTGCTTCGATACATATGGATCACTGGCATGGGAAAGCAATACGATCTTTGACGAAGATCCCGGCTATGACAACTGCCATATCATCGAAGTTCTGAGCGGACAGGTCAGTGACGCCTATCTGCTGTATCTGCAGGAGCGCAATATTTCCTATATCCTGGCCGGAGAAGACCGTATCGATATCCCGCTGGCACTGGAAAAACTGAATGCGCTGTTCGGAATCGAGGATATCCTGCTGGAAGGCGGCGGGATCATCGGCGGTGCGTTTGAAGCAGCCGGCATGATCGATGAACTGTCTTTTGTGGTAAGTCCGCTGATCGAAGGCGACGCAGGACGCCCGGTGTTTGCGGGGCTGCACCGGGAAACGGTAAGTTTCTGGAAGACCGTGGAAATGCGCGCACTGGAAGAAGGCTATGTGTACCGGGCAGTCCGGCAGTAAACAGTATATGGATCTGGGACCGCAGGAATATCCGATTCCTGCGATCATAATTTCCGGGAAATACCCCGGGAAGACTGTGCTGGTGACCGCTCAGATCCACAGCGGCGAGTATCCTGCGACATCGGCAGTCAGCCGTGCGGCAAAACAGCTTGATCCTTCTGCAGTACACGGTAAGGTGATCTTTCTGCCGTGTGTGAACATGTCCGGTTTCCGCCGGGAAACGGATGCGTTCGTGCCGGAAGACGGGGGAAACCTGAACCGGGACTATCCCGGTGACGGCAGCGGAACGACCGCGGAGATCGCCCGGTATTTTATCGGCGAACTGTTTCCGCAGGCAGACTTTGTCCTGGATCTGCACAGCGGCGGGATACCGGAGAAACTGACGCCGTGCGTCTTTGTACCGTATCGTATGGAAAAGGAGCTCATGCCTGTTCTGCAGGTGCTGGATATTCCGCATGCAGTGCGCTCGCACAACTGCCATGGCGAGGCAGGCTATGCGGCGAACATGCTGGGAATACCGTCACTTCTGCTGGAACGGGGATATGGCGGTCTCTGCATGCAGGAGTGGATCGATGCGTATATGGCAGATATCCTTGCCGTACTGGGAAGCCTCGGCATCGTCCGGGCACCGGACCGGACGGTATGTAAAAAGACATATTATACAGAAGCTGTGTACCCGGAAGCGCAGGAAGAAGGTCTGTGGTTTCCATGCATTTGTGAGGATACATATATAAGGAAAGGTGAAACGATCGGTCATACAGAGGATATTTACGGGAATTTGCTGCGGACGTATACAGCAGAAGCGGACGGCCTGGTGCTGTATTACCGCACTGCGCTGCATGTATCCAAAGGGACGCCGATTGCGGCATATGCGCTTCTGTCTTCTGCATTCAGCATGACAGACCATGAGAGATTACGGAAATAATCTGCATGGCACTTTACATTCAACGAAATTTTGCTAGGATAATAGCGTTATTGACCGTGACGGAAGACCGTATGCGGGGAAAGGTGTACTATGGCATATTGCGCATCTGTTCAGACATATGAAGCAAAGTACAGAAAGAGCCATGGGATTTTTCCGTATCGTTTTTTCAAAGCACAGGCAGTAACGGGAAGAAACTAACTACAGCACGCTTTCAGCGGGCTGTTTTTTTGGAGGTGTTATGAAAAAAGTAGCAGTGATCATGGGAAGTGACTCGGATCTTCCGGTCATGAAAAAAGCGATGCAGGTACTGCAGGAGTATGGTGTACCGTTTGAAGCACATGTGTATTCGGCACACCGCACACCGGTACAGGCTGCGGACTTTGCGCAGAATGCAAGAACGAACGGCTTTGGTGCGATCATTGCCGGTGCCGGCATGGCAGCCGCGCTGGCCGGCGTGCTGGCAGGACATACGACTCTGCCGGTCATCGGCGTACCGCTGAAGTCCGCTGTTCTGGAAGGAACGGACGCCCTGCTTTCGACCGTCATGATGCCGAGCGGCATCCCGGTGGCGACCGTAGCCATCGACGGAGCGAAAAACGCGGCGTATCTGGCCATGGAGATCCTCGCCGTCAGTGATGATGAACTGGCAGAGCGCCTCCTGAAAGACCGCAGAGCGATGCAGGAAGGCGTTCTGGAAAAAGACGCAAAGCTTCAGGATACTGTAAAGGAGATGCAGGGAAAATGAGCGAAAAGAGCTACAGCGACAGCTATAAGGCAGCTGGTGTTGACGTAACAGCCGGCTATAAAGCCGTGGAACTGATGAAGAAACATGTTGCACGCACGCATGTACCTGGCGTACTGGACAGCATCGGCGGATTCGGCGGACTGTTTGCGCCGGACATGACCGGTATGGAACGTCCGGTATTCGTATCCGGTACAGACGGTGTCGGCACGAAAGTCAAACTGGCATTCCTCATGGACAAACATGATACCGTAGGAATCGACTGCGTGGCCATGTGCGTCAACGACGTGGTATGCGCCGGCGCAAAGCCGCTGTTCTTCCTGGATTACATCGCATGCGGAAAGAACATTCCGGAAAAGATCGCGGCGATCGTCAGCGGCGTGGCGGAGGGCTGCGTACAGTCCGGCTGCGCACTGATTGGCGGCGAGACAGCGGAACATCCCGGACTCATGCCTGTCGATGAATATGACCTGGCCGGCTTCACCGTCGGTATCGTGGACGAAAAGAAGATCCTGAACAAAGAAGATGTCAAAGAGGGAGACGTGATTATCGGACTGGCTTCCTCCGGCGTACATTCCAACGGCTTCTCGCTTGTCCGCAAAGTATTTGATATCGATAACGCAGAAGTACTGGGCAAATATGCAGAAGAACTCGGGAAGACACTTGGTGAGACGCTGCTTACACCGACGCAGCTCTATGTCAAACCGGTTCTGAAACTGCTGGAAGATGTCAACGTGCATTCCATTTCTCATATTACCGGCGGCGGCTTCTATGAGAATCTTCCGCGTTCCTTCGGCGAAGAGCTCTCTGCAGAGATCACGATGGGCACATGGGAGATCCTTCCGATCTTCAAACTGATCCAGAAAGTCGGAAATATCCCGGAACACGATATGTTCAATACCTTCAATATGGGTGTCGGAATGGCGGCGTTCGTCGCATCGGAAGATGCGGAAAAGGCAATTGCTTCACTGGCAGAGTCCGGCATCAAAGCATCCGTCATCGGCCGCATGATCAAAGGCGACCACACAGTGGTCTTCCGGGAGAACGCATGACGCGCATCGGCGTACTGGTATCCGGCGGCGGCACGAACCTGCAGGCTCTGATCGACAACGAAAAGGCAGGAAAGATCCCGCACGGGAAGATCTGCCTGGTCGTAGCGTCCAATGATAAAGCCTATGCGCTGGAGCGGGCAGCCAAAGCGGGAATTCCTTCCGCGGCAGTCCGGCGGAAAGACTACTCCGATCAGGACGCGTACGACGAAGCACTGGTAAGCGTACTGAAAGAGCATGATATCGAAATGGTGATCCTGGCGGGGTTCCTGAGTATTCTTGGACCGCGGTTCATCCAGGCATATCCGGACCGTATCATCAATATCCATCCGGCACTGATCCCGTCCTTCTGCGGCAAGGGCTACTATGGACTCAAGGTCCACGAAGCGGCGCTGGCCAAAGGCGTGAAAGTGACCGGAGCGACCGTACACCTGGTCAACGAGATTCCCGACGGCGGCAGAATCCTGCTGCAGAAAGCCGTCGAAGTGCAGGATGGCGACACGCCGGAGATCCTGCAGAGACGTGTTATGGAGCAGGCCGAATGGATCCTGCTGCCGAAAGCTGCCGAGATGCTGGCAGAGATGATTGAGGAGGAAAAACAGTCATGAAAGAATACGATTTATTTGATTACCTGCGCGGAAACGAATATCCGGGCCGCGGCATCGTCATCGGACGCACACCGTGCGGAAAGAAGATCCGTGTCGGCTACTTCATCATGGGAAGAAGCGCAAACAGCCGCAACCGTGTCTTTGTCGAAGAAGGAAACGGCATCCGTACCGAAGCATTCGATCCGTCCAAAATGGTAGACCCGTCCCTGATCATCTACGCACCGGTCAGAGTACTCGGTGATACGACGATCGTTACAAACGGCGACCAGACCGATACGATCTATGACTTCATGAAAGACGGCAAGAGCTTTGAAGAAGCACTGCGCACACGTACATTCGAACCAGATGGTCCGAACTACACGCCGCGCATATCCGCAGTCATCGAAAAAGACAGCTATAAGATCTCCATTCTCAAGAGCGCAGAAGGTGATCCGGAAAGCGCACAGCGTTATTTCTTTGAATACAGCAATGTACGTCCGGGTTACGGTCATGTGATCCATACCTACAGAGAGAACGGCAATCCGATCCCGTCCTTCGAAGGCGAACCGGCACTGTTCAAGATGGTCAAAGAACCGCTTGACGCATTCGCACAGCACTTATGGGAAGCACTGAACGAAGACAACAAAGTCTCTCTGTTCGTACGTTCCATCGATATCGAAACAGGCGAAACAGAAACGATCCTGTTCAACAAGAATCAGAAATAAGGAGTAAGACATGGCAAAAGAATTAGAACTCAAATACGGCTGTAACCCGAACCAGAAGCCGTCCCGCATTTTCATGGAAAACGGTGAACTGCCGGTAACAGTACTGAGCGGCAGACCGGGCTATATCAACTTCATGGACGCTTTCAACAGCTGGCAGCTTGTTAAGGAACTGAAAGAAGCGACAGGACTTCCGGCAGCGGCGAGCTTCAAGCATGTCTCTCCGGCCGGCGCAGCAGTCGCCATCCCGCTGAGCGATGTTGAAAAGCAGATCTATTTCACAGACGACGTCGAACTGACACCGATCGCAACGGCATATGCACGTGCGCGCGGTGCGGACCGCATGAGCTCCTACGGTGACTTTGCGGCATTAAGCGATGTCTGCGACAAGGCAACGGCTCTCTTATTAAAGAAAGAAGTATCCGACGGCGTTATCGCACCGGGTTACACAGAGGAAGCTCTGGAGATCCTGAAGGCAAAGCGCAAAGGCAGCTATAACGTCATTCAGATCGATCCGGATTATGTACCGGATCCGATCGAGCGCAAGCAGGTATTCGGCATCACATTCGAACAGGGAAGAAACGATCTCAAGATCAATGAAGACCTGTTCACTGACATCGTTACAAAGAACAAGAACCTGACAGAAGAAGCAAAGCGCGACCTGATCGTTGCTCTGATCACTCTGAAATACACACAGTCCAACTCCGTGGCATACGCAAAGAACGGACAGGCGATCGGCGTCGGTGCCGGCCAGCAGTCCCGCGTACACTGCACGCGTCTTGCCGGAAACAAGGCAGACAACTGGTGGCTGCGTCAGTCCCCGAAAGTACTGGGACTGCCGTTCCGCGCAGACATCCGCAGAGCAGACCGTGACAATGCGATCGACGTATACATCGGCGAGGAATACGAAGATGTACTGCGTGACGGCGCATGGGAAAGAGTGTTCACAGAGAAGCCGTCCGTCTTCACCGCAGAAGAAAAGAAGGCATGGCTGGCACAGAACACCGGTGTTGCCCTCGGTTCTGACGCATTCTTCCCGTTCGGCGACAACATTGAGCGTGCCCACAAGAGCGGCGTATGCTACATCGCTGAGCCGGGTGGATCCATCCGTGATGACAATGTCATCGAAACATGCGACCGCTATGACATGGTCATGGCATTCACAAAGATCCGTCTGTTCCACCACTAATACCGGGAGGTGATCCGATGAATATACTCGTAGTAGGATCCGGAGGCCGTGAACACGCGGTCATCCGCAAACTGAGAGAAAACAAGGAGATCGAAACGATCTGGTGCGCGCCGGGCAACGGCGGCATCTCCGCACTGGCGGAATGCGTCAATGTCAAGGCAACGGATATTGAGGGCATGAAGAACTTCGCCCTCAGCCATCCGGTCGACTTCTGTGTCGTCACACCGGACGATCCGCTGGCACTGGGCATGGTCGATGCCCTGGAAGAAGCCGGTATTCCGTGCTTTGGTCCGCGTGCCAACGCAGCGATCATCGAAGCGTCCAAGGCATTCTCCAAGGAACTGATGAAGAAATACGGTATCCCGACAGCTGCCTATGAGACATTTGATGACGCAGAGAAACTGTCTGCGTACATCAGAGAAAAGAATACCTATCCGATCGTACTGAAGGCTGACGGTCTGGCACTGGGCAAAGGCGTTCTCATCGCCATGAACGAAGAAGAAGCGATGGAAGCCGTAAAGGAACTGATGATCGACAAGGCATTCGGCGCTTCCGGCAATAAGGTCGTGGCAGAAGAATTCATGACCGGCAAGGAAGTATCCGTACTGGCATTCACCGATGGTGAGACGGTAAAGCCGATGGTATCCTCCATGGACCACAAGCGTGCCTATGACAACGACGAAGGTCTCAATACCGGCGGTATGGGAACGATTGCACCGTCTCCGTACTATACGGAAGAGATCGCAGCCCGCTGCATGCGTGAGATCTTTGAACCGACGGTAAAAGCAATGAAGGCAGAAGGCAGACCGTTCAAAGGATGCCTGTACTTCGGACTGATGCTTACTCCGAACGGACCGAAAGTCGTGGAATACAACTGCCGCTTCGGCGATCCGGAAACCCAGGTCGTACTGCCGCTTCTCAAGAGTGATCTGTTCACGATCATGAAGGCATGCCGTGAAGGCACGCTGGCAGAGACAGAAGTGGAGTGGAGCGACGGTGCTGCGGCGTGCGTCATTGAAGCAAGCGGCGGCTATCCCCAGTCCTATACAAAGGGCTATCCGATCCACGGTCTGGACGCAGACGGAGGACATGAAGGCGTCATCGTCTACCATGCCGGTACAAAGAAAGAAGACGGCGTCTACTATACCAACGGCGGCAGAGTGCTCGGCATCACAGCAGTCGGCGATACTCTTCAGGATGCCCTGAAGACAGCCTATGCGGCAGTAAAGGAGATCACGTTCGAGAAGGTACACTACCGGACGGATATCGGCCGTAAATAAAGACAAGGAGAAAAATCATGACAGTATATCGCTGTTTTGTAGAAAAGAAACCGGAGTTTGCGGTCGAAGCGCGGTCTGTCTGGAATGACCTGAAAACAGCACTGCGTACGGATCGGATCAAAGGCGTGCGTATTCTGAACCGGTATGATCTGGAAAACATTGAATACGAAGACTATCTGCAGTCCCGCTATACCATCCTGTCCGAGCCGCAGGTCGATGATCTGTACGAAGAAGAAGCACCGGCACCGGCGGAAGACGAATGGGTGCTGGCAGTGGAATACCTGCCCGGTCAGTTTGACCAGCGCGCGGATTCCTGCGCCCAGTGCATCCAGCTTTCCACATGCCGTCAGAGACCGGATGTCCGTACAGCGCGCATCTACTACATTGCCGGAGAACTGAACGAAGACGATCACCGCAAGATCCGGGAGACTCTGATCAACCCGGTCGAAGCCAGGGAAGCTGCGCTTGAAAAACCGGAAACGATCCTCATGAGCTATCCGAAACCGGAACTGCCCAAAGCAATCGCCGGCTTCATCACGATGGATGAAGAAGCGAGAAAACAGCTGCACGCATCCATGGGACTGGCAATGGACCTCGCAGACCTGGAATTCCTGCAGAAGTACTATGCAGAGACAGAAAAACGTGATCCGACCGTGACCGAAGTACGCGTCATCGATACGTACTGGAGCGACCACTGCCGTCATACCACGTTCAATACGATCCTGGAAAATATCGAGATCGAACCGGAATATATCCAGCGTACATTCGACAACTACATCGAACTGCGCAAAAAGATCTATGCCGGAAAGACAGAAAAGCCGATCTCCCTGTGGGATCTGGCGACCATCGGCGGAAAAGCTCTGAAGATGAGCGGTGCGCTGAAGGATATGGATGAATCGGAAGAGATCAATGCCTGCTCGGTACGCATCACCGTGGATGTGGACGGGGAAGATCAGGACTGGCTTCTGATGTTCAAGAACGAAACGCACAACCATCCGACCGAGATCGAACCATTCGGCGGTGCCGCAACGTGCCTCGGCGGTGCGATCCGCGACCCGCTGTCCGGACGTTCGTATGTCTATCAGGCAATGCGCATCACCGGCGCGGCAGATCCGCTCGTACCGGTCGAACAGACGATGAAAGGCAAACTGCCGCAGCGCAAGATCGTTACGACTGCAGCAGCGGGCTACAGTTCCTACGGCAACCAGATCGGTCTGGCGACCGGACATGTCCATGAACTGTATCATCCGGGCTACGCAGCCAAACGTATGGAAGTCGGTGCTGTCCTCGGTGCCGCTCCGGCAGAGAATGTCGTGCGCATGCGTCCGGAACCGGGCGATGTTGTCATCCTGCTCGGCGGACGTACCGGCAGAGACGGATGCGGCGGCGCGACCGGCTCCTCCAAATCCCATACTGTGGAATCGCTGGAAACCTGCGGCGCAGAAGTCCAGAAGGGTAATGCCCCGGAAGAACGCAAGCTGCAGAGACTGTTCCGCGATCCGCGTGCTGCGAAGCTGATCAAACGATGCAATGACTTCGGTGCCGGCGGTGTATCCGTCGCCATCGGTGAGCTGGCGGACGGCCTGCACATCGACCTGAACAAAGTACCGAAGAAATACGAAGGTCTGGACGGAACGGAACTGGCGATCTCCGAATCTCAGGAACGCATGGCCGTCGTGACCGCAAAGGAAGACGCAGAAGCCTTCCGGAAACTCGCAGATGAAGAAAACCTCGAATCCACCATCGTCGCCGAAGTGACCGAAGAAAAGAGACTGGTCATGGAACTGGACGGCCAGGTGATCGTCGATATCGCAAGAGACTTCCTCGATACCAACGGTGCAAAGCGGAGCGCGAACGCCAGAATCGTTCAGCCGTCTGCCATGCCGGAACCGGTGCAGGGAAGCTTTAAAGAGCGCATGGAAGCACTCGTATCCGATCTCAATGTCTGCTCGCAGAAGGGACTGGTCGAACGCTTTGACTCCACGATCGGTGCCGGTACGGTCACCATGCCTTACGGCGGCATCCGCCAGCTGACACCGATGCAGGCTATGGTCTGCAAGATCCCGGTGCTCAACGCCGAGACAAAGACCTGTTCGGTAATGGCCTGGGGCTATGATCCGTATGTTTCCTCTGCTTCGCCGTACCATGGCGCGCAGGAAGCTGTGATCACCTCAATTGCGAAAGTGATCGCGGCCGGCGGCAGTGCTCATCACGCATGGATGAGCTTCCAGGAGTTCTTCGGCCACACGTCCAGTGATCCGAAGCGCTGGGGTTCCCCGATGTCCGCACTGCTTGGTGCGCTCAAGGCACAGATGAACCTGAAGATCGCTGCGATCGGCGGTAAGGACTCCATGTCCGGTACATTTGAGAATCTTGATGTACCGCCGACACTGATCTCGTTCGCTGTTTCCACCACAAAGACCGACAGAGTCGTCACACCGGAATTCAAGAAGGCAGGACACCCGGTATGGTGTCTCTATCCGAAATATGATGAAAACGGGGAACCGGACTATGCCAGTGTCAAACATGTCTTCGATACTGTCGAAGCCCTGATCCGTGACGGTAAAGCGCTGTCTGTCTGGACAACAGAACGCGGCGGCGCGGCAGAAGGCCTCTTTAAGATGATGCTCGGCAACCGGATCGGCTTCAAATCTGCCGACGGCATTTATTACGATGAACTGTTTACACGCTGTACCGGTGCGTTCCTGATCGAGACTGACGAAGATACGGAGATCGGCGGTTCTGTACTGCTTGGTCATACCTGTGAAGACTATGTATTTACCTGCCATGAAACACTGGATATGGAAGTTCTGCAGTCTCTGTGGGAAGAAAAACTCCAGCCGGTATTCCCGTATCTGAATGTACAGAAGGATGAGAAACGGGAAGCGGTCAGCTATACCGAGCGCGGCATCATGCATGCCTCATATACCTGTGAACGTCCCCATGTGCTGATTCCGGTATTCCCGGGCACCAACTGTGAATGGGATACTGCGCGTGCTTATGAAAAAGCCGGTGCCGAAGCGGAGATCTATGTCATCCGCAACCGTACGCCGGAAGAGATCGAAACAAGTGTTAACGAAGTGGCGGAAAAGATCGCACAGTCGCAGATCATCGCTCTGCCGGGCGGTTTCTCCGGCGGTGACGAACCGGACGGATCCGGTAAATTCATTACCGCATTCTTCCGCAATCCGAAGATCAAGGCTGCTGTGGCAGACCTGCTGAATAAGCGGGAAGGCCTCATGTGCGGCATCTGCAACGGTTTCCAGGCACTGATCAAGCTCGGTCTGGTGCCATACGGAAAGATCATCGATACCGATGAATCCTGCCCGACCCTGACCTTCAACACCATCGGACGTCACCAGTCCATGCTGGTGCGCACCCGTGTCGCTTCTGTGAAGTCCCCGTGGCTGCGCTACTGCAATGTCGATGACATTCATACCGTTGCCATCAGCCATGGCGAAGGCCGCTTCGTTGCCAGCCGCGACGTACTCAGAGAACTGGTCAGAAACGGTCAGATCGCTACCCAGTATGTCGATCTGGACGGTGAACCGACCGGCAATGTCCGCTTCAACCCGAATAACTCCTACCTGGCAGTCGAAGGCATCACGTCTCCGGACGGCCGCATCTTCGGCAAGATGGGACACTCGGAGCGTTCCGGCGACTCCCTATATGTCAACGTACCGGACAAGCAGTTCGAAGAGATGATCTTCAAAGGCGCTGTCGACTACTTCCGCTGATATATGGAATTTGATGTACTGATCAAAGAACGCTATTCCGTACGGAAATATGCAGATACCCCGGTCGAACCGGAAAAGCTGCAGGCAGTCCTGGAAGCAGGCATGCTCGCGCCGACCGGCGTCAATGCCCAGCCGCAGCGCATCTACATACTGTCTTCTGAAGACGCAATTACTAAGATCCGCTCGCTGACAAAGATGGCATTCAACGCACCGGTAGTACTGATGGTGACTCTGTGCAGAGATGAGCAGTGGGTCAATCCGCTGGAAGACGGCTATGCGGCAGGTATTCAGGATGTCAGTATCGTCGCTACGCATATGATGTTAAAAGCGGCGGACATCGGTCTTGGCACATGCTGGGTGAATTATTTCGCACCTTCAAAAGTCAAAGAAGCGTTCTCTGTACCGGAGAACGAAGATGTGATCCTGTTAATGCCGATCGGCTATCCCGCGGCAGACAGCCGGCCGTCTTCGAAGCACTTTGCGTCCAAACGTCTGGAAGACATCACAACCTGTCTTTAGAACATAAGAAAACTGCTGTGTTTACAGGTACAAATGTTCTGTAAACTGCAGCAGTTTTTTACTTTGCAGTCTTTAATATCGTCTCGACAGCTTTCCGGTATTTTTCATCCGCTTCTTCGCGTACAGTGATGTCGATCAATGCGACTTTATCATCTTTTTTGAAGAAACGGAAATAATGTACTCCCATATCCTGAACTGCTTCATAATATGGTGCTGCTCTGGTTATGATACTGTCTTCTTTCTTTTCGATCGTAGAGATCACAGACCAGATATTGTTGTTTCCGGACAGGCTTTTCAGTCTTGCTTTTGTATAGTCTTCTATACTCAGTCCATCTTCTCCGGGATCTATCAGTACAGCCATTTCAAATACACATTCCTCCGGAGAACGGAATTCTCTTTTATAATTCGCGTTCTCCTCCAGACACATCAGATAATGGTATTCTGGATAATAGTCCAGATACTCTTGCGGTATATGATCGGAGTATTCTACTATGTTAAGATCTGATGGATATGTAAGCGTAAATGAACCGCTCTTCAGTTCTTTATTTGACTTGCAGGATGTTAATGCTGTTACAAGAAGAAGGATAAGCAGGCTTGAGAATAAATGTTTTTTACTTTTTATGAGTTTCATATTTAATTCCTGACCTACAGAATAATATTATTAGTGCCACACACTGCAGGCTGTTGTGTAATAAACATTATTCTGATTCGTATAACCATCATCATACGGTACATATATTTGACCAGTTGTAGTCGTATAAATATAAATGTATCCTCCGTTATGATAAGCTCCATTAACATATCCAGGACTCATGTAATATCTGGTCGTTTTAGAAAAATCAATTGTTCCATTGACTGTAAATGTTCCGGTAACAAGATAATGATCGTTATTAAAACCACAAGAGTTCATTACAGGTAAGTTATAAGTAGCACCTTTTGTTGATCCATAAACTGGAACTATAAGTGAACAGAACGTGACGAATGCTAAACTCAACATAATTAATAATTTTTTCATAATAATCCTCCATTTTGTGCTGAACTGAGTGTTTCAAGATCAACTTACAATGATTTTGCTTTTTAAGCAGGAAGCATCCAATGTATGTTCGGTCTTTCCTGAACAAATACATGGAAATGCTTCAAGTACTCACGGTATTGTTTATCCGTAAGCGGTCAAATTGTCTTAAATGAACTGAATCATGTACCTGGTTATTAATCCATTTATTTTCACCTCCTGATATAACTGCTGCATGAAGGATTGATCCAGCAAATATAATTGTTTAATGCACTTGCTTTTTCTTTCTCCCCCTTGATCCAGAGCGTTGCTTTTCAGAGTCGGATATCTTTCTGAGAACAACTATTTTGGAAGAAATGTCGAATGATGTTTCTGGAGTAAAGATAAACAAACTGCAAAGAAGAACAAATAACGATTCAGTACGGGAAGCTCTCCTGTTGTCCAAAATATAGAAGAAGAATTACTCAAAAATCAAATAATCTGGGACGAAGTGCCGTTTTTTTTGGGATATCCTTAAAAAATGCCGGATTATCTCAGTAATATACGATTTGGAGGAATATACATTAACCAGGGTAAAACGGAAATCATTAGTCTTGGAAACGTACTGTAATCGCTGGATCACTGAAATGATGTGTTCGTAATGGACAGCGTTGTTGAGTAAACAAATTGCACTGCATCTTTTCACCTTTGATCACCTTAAGCAGGGTCTCATCGATTCAGTGTTTCAAAGATCCTTTTTCTGGACAAGTTTCCTATCTGACAGGTACAGAATGTCATCTGAATAATCTTCATCATCTTCGATGTGACTTGTATAAATCAGCATCCGCGTCCTGTCTTCTTTCAGATAGTCATCCAGCATCTGTTTGACCTGTTTTTTCATTGCAGTATCCAGCGCATCAAACGGTTCATCCAGGATCAGATACTTTGGCGAATCCATCAGTGCCTGAATCAGCCTCATTTTCTGTTTCATGCCAAGTGAATAGGTACGATACTTCTTGTTGATATCTGCTTCAAGCTCCATGGCACGTATCAGACAGTTCAGACGTTCATCGGAACATTTTTTCAATATATCCTGAAGGTATTTCAGATTTTCTTTTCCTGTCCAATACGGAACAAACTCCGGCGCATTGATACTGACTCCGGCATCCGGAAGAAAATCGCATGTTTTTCCAATCACGATATTGTCCACTGTTACGGATCCTTCGTCGGGTTCGGAATATCCGACGATCATTTTCAGCAGTACGCTTTTGCCGGTTCCGTTGGTTCCTTCGATCTTTGTCTTCTGCTTTGTAATCTGTGCTGAGGCATCTTCAAAGATGACTCTGTCTTTAAATCGTTTTGTCATATGACTGATGTGTATCATATAAACTCCCTGCAATTCTGTATTTGTTTTCGGAAATACCAGACTTCCGTACATCCCAGCAGTATTCCTGCTGAAAGCCATATTCCTTCGGAAATAATACTCCCAGAATAGGATATGAAATGCGTTCCGGTCATCATGTCCGCTGTCAATAATGCAATATACAGTCCCAGCAGCCGATCCGCCGGCAGTGATCCTTCATTCACGAATGACACAAATTGAAACCAGAGAACAAACAGCAGTATGATCAGTGAATAACGCAGTACGTACAGCAGTATGCCGGCCGCTTCTGCCGGTTGATTTCTGCTGAACTGTGACATTGTAATGACAGTAAAGACCATGACGGTATACAGCTTTCCTGCCTGTATACCTGTCTGATCGATGGTTCTCTTCAGCAGTTTCATTCTTCCGAGCTTATGAATATACATACGGGTAATGGATCCGTCTGATCCGAATGACCGGATCTGAATCAGGATACATACCAGGAACAGCAGTACATTTGGAATGATCAGTGTCAGATTGATCCTGGAATAGGCATATTTCCCGAATTCCGGAAAATTCATATATATGAGAGTACTTAACTGTACATACGTCTTATCGGGAAATATCGGATGCAGGATAAGATAGTACATCATCAGTGTCCATAGCGGCAGAAACAGTGCAGTCTTCAGCCATGCCATATTTCTGTCTTCTGTTTTCCGGTCATTGATCCATAAGAGAAATACAACAGTTGCCCACAGGCTCATATGCCATATGAACAGTCCCGGATCGATGGATCTCAGAACGGAAAATGGGCTGAATACGGCCGCAAATACACCATCCGTCAATATGAAGCCAAGGTACAGCAAACTCCACATGACCCAGAGCACCACCAGTCTCTTTTTCCTCTTCTCAATGTCCTTTAAAAGCCATACACGGCAGATCATGCATATATACAGAAACAGACACAGATTCCTGTACAGATAGGACGGAAGGGAAAATGCTTTGTCCAGGATTCCAAAGAAAATACTCTGAATCGTCATGACTGTCAGAAAGAAGGTACCTGCATTCGCAATTGCCTGTTTCAGTTCGAACCAGTCGTATGCGTTCCTGTCTTTATACCTGGACATGACCATAGACGGCGGAATCGATGAGCCAATCGATGCAAAGAGAAGTCCTGAAAACAGCAATGACAGTGCATAACTGTTCAATGTTCGTACATAAAGCGACGTGTCCGTATGGCCTCTCAGGATCATGCAGTAGACCAGGCTGACTGCCGTATAGATCAAAGCATTTCCTGCTGAACTCTTATATCTCCACATATTTCGTTCTTTGCCAGGTCATAAGCCAGGCCAGCACCAGTGGTATTGCGTTTACTGCCAGCAATAGAAAAGAATTGAATTCAAAATCTCCGTTTGCCATCAGTACTGCTGGGCTTAGATAAATGTTTAATTCCGGCAGTATATTTGACAGTGCCATTCCTGCTGCAGTCAGCCCATAATAATATAGTGCCGGCATAAATACCGTTATTTTCCAGTCCGTTTCGTACAGGACAGAAGCCTCTCCCATTCGGCAGTATATGTACGGCATCCAGAAAAACCGGATCAAACCTTCCACGAAGAAGTAAATAAATGTATGGTCTCCATAAAATCTGTCATTGAAGATCTCATGAAGCAGTGACCGGTACGGTGCTCCGTTAGGCGCAGTAGTGACCGCCTGAACAATACACATGTATACGAAGTATGACAGGAACAGCGTCCCGGCCATTTTCAAAGCTTTATGATGCATCGTATGGTTCAAATCTGACCGGTAACCTTTTTTTCGGTAAGCAGCACTTGTGTAGATCGAATGATAATACCGGTAAAAATCATATGTGCAGATCATTGAAAATATCGGAAGAAATATCGAGAACAAAGCAGTACCGAAAATAACCGATACATCGAATTGATAACGGAAATTAGTCAGGACAACCCAGATCAATCGAAATACAGAGCGTTCTGCTTCAGGAACGAAAACTCCTATTCCATCATCGGTCCATATTAATTCGCGATATTCTTCACTTGAAACATATTGTTTGACGATCCATTCAATATTAGTACTGGATGTCATAAAATACAGCATGATCAAAAGACTTATGATGAAAATGATGATTAATATCCTGTTCCGTTTTACGATAAATTTCATGATTTTGAACCTTTTGCGAGGATCAGAGCCCTTTGTTGATCCAAAGAGCCCTGATCCGTTAATCACATTATGATTCCCAATTTCCCCAAACAGTTGTCCAAGGATCAACAGGGAACTCTCTTCTTGCCCGTAAGCGATACTGTGTTCCTTTTTTTACAGAACTATATTCTTCAACGTAATTACTTGTACAATAACTGAAAATGACCTGTGGACCGCAAGCTGCTCCACCAACACTAACTACCTGAAACCATTCTTTGTGAGATGTAGAAGATGATGATCCATTCCAATTTACATACGCCTGCGGAAGATTATCTGGTTTTGTATTCACGGATGAAACGTTTCCGTAGGTCCAATTTGAATAAATCGAAAAATTAGAGTAGGAGGCTGAAGCTCTGAATGCCGGCATAAAACAGACAAACATAATCCAAACAGCCACAAATAAAGGTATGAATCTCTTTTTCATTTATAGTTAATTCCTCCTGAGTTTTCATAAACCGATTCATTGACAGCTGCGCATCTGTTTATATACATCGTATTCTTCTGATGTTCCGGTTCAAGTTCTCGTGTCCCAATGGTCATTTTTGCGGTTTGAACGGTATCTTTTCAGGTCAAAGATCTGTACGCTCTGCGAACTTCAGAGTATCTTCTTCTGGATATTTCAAATCTACGTTCTGTTCCTTCCAGGTAAAGGAATGGTTTATGTATGCTTTGGATCATCTGAATATTCACGATCGTTGAACGGTTAATATATATAAACTGATGAGTATCGATGAATTCATATAACTCATAAAGCTGTATATCGACAGGCTCATACATAATTCCCTGAACTGTAAAAACATTCATTTTCCGATTCAGTATTTCTGCATAGACAATATCTGTGTCCAGAACTGTGACCAGGGATTTTCCCCGCAGTTTCAGGTTAATCAATTTCTGTTCATTCATGGTGTAGTCCATTTTGAAGCACAACCCTCTGAATTCATTGTATTGGAAGCTGTTGTGTTTGCCTTATTCTGTATCGTCATAATCCATGACGAATCGGAATAACACCACTGACAATCTAAAAAAGATACCGGTCGGTATCTTGAAGTTAATATGGACGGATTTCACAAGATAAATGAAAACGATTCAGAAGACAGTCTGTACCCCTCAGATCGGGAATATTTGCGGAAACAGGATCTCCAGATACAGATTCATGGCACTCATCAGATGGTTGATCAGAAACGGGAGAATAAGAATGCCAATTATCTTGATAAATGTTGGAAGATTCTTCCTGTAAGAATATACGATTGCAACAATATCAAAAATGATTCCGAAGGGAGATAAAAGGATGGAAACAAGCCACAGTGCAGCAGTGATCAAATAGTCATTTGTGACCGGTATTTCTTCTTCGACAACAGGTTCATTCTTACCTGCCAGTCTGCTGAGTGAAATATTCAAAGCGTCTGAAATACGGATGACATCGGAAAAAGCCGGTTCATTCGTGCCGTTTTCCCATTTCGACAATGTAGACTGAGATATATTGAGACTTTTTGCAAAATCACTTTGTGAAATTGCCGCAGCCATCCGTTCCTCTCGAATTCTGGTACCGATATTCGTCATAAGCTATACCCCTTTATATGTTTTAG
The DNA here is from genome assembly GCA_017510405.1 of Solobacterium sp. GTDB lineage: Bacteria > Bacillota_I > Bacilli_A > Erysipelotrichales > Erysipelotrichaceae > Bulleidia. The sequence goes on along the minus strand of JAFWNG010000038.1, from coordinate 14,783 downwards.
AATATTTCATTCGCGCGAAGATAGCAATTATCCGCATCGAAACAGCGGATTATTCGGCTTCCAGGATCTCCGCAATGGCTTTCCCGCTGAGGATGAAACAAATGCGTATGCGTGCTGTGGATTCAAAATCCCGGTAGATATAACCGGCGGAATGTGTGCCGCGGGCAACACTTTCCGTAGAATTTGCCACATAGCCATAAGTAGCACCGTTATCCGAAACTACACGGATCGCTTCGTCATCGAAACTGTTGCGCGGTTCTTTTTCAATTGTGAGGATCTGGCCGACATGGAATGCTTCGATACCCATATAATAGGAAGCTCCGGCAATAGTGATATATTTCATAAATTGATTTCCTCCTGACACCTGTAGGATAGAATTCTGCGTGTGCAAAAAAGCGCACACAGGTATAATAAAAAGGGAGGTGCATATGGCAGAAAAAAAGCATAGTGTACTGGCAGTACTGGAAATTCTGGAGAACGAAACGGATGAAGAACATATCCTGACATGTCCGCAATTGCTGCAGAAAGTGGAAGAAAGAACCGGTATCCGGCTGGACCGCAGAACATTATATTCCAATATCCAGATGCTGGAAGAGTTCGGCTACAGTATCTCCAAGTTCGAAGACAACAAAAAAGGCTATTACCTGACGGAGCGTAAATTTGAACGTTCGGAGATCCTGCTGTTATGCAATGCTGTGCATGCGTCGCATTTTATTCCCAATACAGCAAGCAAGGACCTGGTAGATAAGCTTCTGTCTTTGCGCAGCCGGTATGAACAGCAGGAGTTTGTACGGAATGTCTATCTGCCCAATCATCAGAAAACAGAGAATCAGGAATTATTTCTGAATATTGAAATGATCTCTACGGCGATCGCGGAGAACTGCATGATCTCATTTACCTATCTGACACATGATATGAATAAGGATCTGGTGCCCAGAAGGACGGAGCCGTACATCGTGGAACCGCGTTATATCGTATACGAAGAAGGGCGGGGCTATATGATCGCGACAAGCCGGAATCACCCCGGATTCATCCACTATCGTTTGGACCGGATGAAAGATGTAAAGCATCTGAATGAAAAACGTACCCGACTGAGTCAGGAACAGGATCCATATGAGTATTCCCGGAATAAACTGTTCATGTTCTCGGGAGAGAATATGACCGCAAGACTGATCTGTGATGCTTCGATCCTGAGTCATATGATCGATATCTTCGGCAAAGAAGTGCGTATTATTCCGGCTTCGGGCAATCGTTTTGAATTATGCATATCGGCTCCGAAGACAGGCATTCTGTGGCTGGCGCAGGAATATATGGATGCGATGGTCATCCAGGAACCGGAAAGTCTGCGGGAAGAGTTCAAAGAACATATGAAACAGGTACTGAAACGGTACGAATAAGAAAAGGGAAGGCGGCTGCCTTCCCTTGTTAGTCTTCCGGTTTTTCTCCCATCCATTCCAGCTCGTACTCACCGGTACATTCGAGTACGCCGCCGGCAGACAGATGGATCTGTTCGTTGTTTTCGTAGTAGTCCGTGACACGGCCCATGGCATCCCGGATGTGCAGACCGGCATCGTTTACCGCCTTGACGCGGTAGATGCCAGGACGCAGGCTCTTCGGGATATCGTAGATACCCGGAGTGATCGTGATCTCGTTATCGTTGCGGATATAGATCAGATGCTGGGTCTTGTTCTGCTTTGCGGCATTGCACTTCTGGAAGAAGCGCTCACGCATGAAGAACAGGTCCGCGTGTTCGATCATATAGGTATATGTATTGTTGGAAGTGACGATCATGACACGGTCGTCTTCACCGGTATTTCTGCGGACATAGCCGAGACGGTGGCAGTTGACGAAGTGATCGCTCATGAAGTAGATCGCTGCCTCGGTCTCATACAGAGTGCCTCTGACCTTGACGGCACCGGAACGCGTATTTGTGTCCGGGATGTTGTCGATGGTCTTTTTGCGTACATCGCCGATATGCGTTACCGGCTCTCTGTCCGGGAGACGGTCTTTCTGAACGGTAATGATCGCTTCCACGGCATTGATGCAGTGCTCGCCTTCATGGAGGCGGATCGACGGCGCCGGATAGAATTTGTCGATCGTTTCTTCCGGATTATGATTCTCAAGATAGCTGAACATGATCATGTCTTTCATGCCCGGCTGCGCAGTCACAAGAAGCTGGAACAGATCGTGTTTTACCGGAAGTCCGTACGAACGGATAATGTTTTTACAATCGCGGCAGATCCGGTGTCCGTCCGAAAGTTTTTCAGGTTTGCCGAATACACCTTTGAATTCCGCAAGGCAGAAATCACATACATTGCTGTTTGCCATACGTACCTCCTTTTACTTACTGGTTCCGATATCCGGAACATGATTATATCATATCGCATAATGGGAAGGAAACGGTATAAGGGGCTTCATTTTCACAGTCATTTCAGACAATGGGATAAATATGGGAAGCAGTCAGAGATCGTTTTTCAGTTGATGAAGGCAAAAGGAATCTTGAACTGACTGTATGCAGAAATGTACAATTACGATAGATTTCAAATTTGGACAGGGGTTGTATGAATATGAAGAGAATCAGATGGACTGCTCTGTTACTGAGCATGGTAATTGGGATCGGTTCCTTCGCACCGCTGAATGTCAGTGCGGAAGAAGACAAACCGGAGGAAACAGCGGAGTCGGCGGAAATACTTTCGGAAGAAACGGCAGAAGAAACACCGGAAACCGTTATTCAGGAAACAGAAGAAGAACCGGAAGAACAGCCGGAAGAAACCGCTGAGGAAGGCTATGAGGATATTCCCAGTACAGAGGCAAGCATCCGGGGATTCGTGGTGCGTCTGTACCGTGTCGTTCTGCAGCGCGAACCGGACGATACCGGTTATAAGACCTGGACAGAAGGAATCACGAACGGAACGATCACTGGCTGCAGCGCAGTAAAAGGGTTCTTCCTGAGTAAGGAGATCAATGCCAGAAATCTGAGCAATGAAACATTTGTCACGCTCCTGTATCAGGCAGTATTGAACCGAGGCGCGGATGCGGCCGGCATGAAAACCTGGACGGACTGCCTGTCAGTGCTGATGACACGGGAGTATGTGATCAACGGATTCCTGAACTCGAAAGAATTTGCGGGCTTATGTGAAACATACGGCGTCACAAAAGGAACCGCCGCAAGGACATCGGCATACCGTGACCGGAACTACCAGATCACCGCGTTCGTATATCGTCTGTATGTGAAAGTACTGGGCAGAACTGCGGATGCCGGCGGAATCGAAGGATGGACGCGGAAAGTTTATACCGAAGGCGCCACCGGTGCGGATCTGGCAGCCGGCTTCGTTCTGAGTCCGGAATATAAGAATAAGAATACGAGCAACGAGGATTATGTCCGGATGCTGTACCAGGCAGTGCTCAACCGGGAAGGCAGCGCCAAAGAGATCAGCAGCTGGGCAGGACGGCTTGCGGAAGGAAAGACAAGAAAAGAAATACTGGCCGGATTTGTGAACTCAGCGGAGTTCGGCAATCTGTGCAAACAGTATGGAATCGAAAGAGGCAAGCTTGTACTGGAAGGCTGGAAGACCGTCAACGGCAAGAGATACTACTACAAAGCCGACGGCAAAATGGCAGCGAAAGAGATCCTGACGATCGGCGGAAAGCAGTATGCATTTGACGAAGACGGCGTCTGGATCGGTGATAAGAGCACAGCGTATCTGAATGTCTTCAGAAAGGCGATCGCTCTGGTAAACGAAGTGACGAACAGCTCCATGTCAAAAACACAGAAGCTGCGCGCCTGCTTCGATGTATTTAAGAAGTTCAAAGAGAAAAATCCGTGGATCCCGCATGACCGCAGCGACGGCTGGGAACTGCGCTATGCGTCAAACTGCTTTGATACGCGGTCGGGCAACTGTTTCAGCTATGCCGTGACATTTGCGTTTATGGCAAAAGTGCTCGGCTATGAAAACGTCTACTGCTGCAATTCCACCGGACACGGCTGGGCAGAGATCAACGGTCTGGTCTATGATCCGGAATGGACGCTGCACCGGGAAGGAAATTACTTCGGAAGACCTCTGGGCACCGGCTCAGCGGGCGATCCCAACTATCTTGGCGCGATCAACCGCAATGTCGTATCGAATGCGTATGTAAAACTGTAAGATTCATACAGAAACAGAACAGATATTACTGGATAGATCAGGAAGGATAACTATGAAACGATTCAAAGCGATGACGGCGCTGCTGAGTGCGTCCCTTATGCTGGGACTGTGCAGCCTGCCGGTGAATGCTGAAAATGAAACAATGCCGGAGGAGACGGCTGATACGCTTGAAACAGGCTATGAGGATATTCCCAGTACCGAGGCAAGTATCCGGGGATTTGTGGTGCGGCTGTACCGTGTCGTTCTGCAGAGGGAACCGGACGATTCCGGATATAAGACGTGGACGGAAGGGATCACAGACGGATCGATCACCGGCAGTACGGCTGTAAAGGGATTCTTCCTGAGTAAGGAAATGAATGCCAGGAATCTGGACAATGAAACATTCGTGCGTCTTCTGTACAAGGCAGTACTGAACCGGGACGCGGATGCGGCCGGCCTGAAAACCTGGACTGACTGTCTGGCAGTACTGATGACACGGGAGTTTGTGGTCAACGGATTCCTGAACTCCGCAGAGTTTGAAAACCTGTGCAGAACATACGGCGTCACGAAAGGCAGTACCGGAAGTACGGGATTATACCGTGACCGGAACTATCAGATCACAGCGTTCGTATACCGTTTATATACAAAAGTGCTGGGCAGAGGCGCAGAAGTCGGCGGACTGGAAGGGTGGACACGGAAAGTGTTTACCGAAGGCGCTACGGGTGCGGACCTGGCTGCAGGATTCTTCCTGAGTCCGGAATATACGAATAAGAACACCAGCAATGAACAGTATGTCAAGACGCTGTATCAGACGGTATTGAACCGGGAAGGCAGTGCGCAGGAGATCAGCAGCTGGGTATCGTATATCACATCGGGAAAGACACGGAAAGAGACACTGGCAGGATTTGTGAACTCGGCAGAGTTCGGAAAACTCTGCGAACAGTACGGAATCGAACAGGGAAAACTTGTACTGGAAGGCTGGAAGAACGTCAACGGCAAGCTGTACTACTACAAAGGCGACGGCAAAATGGCAGCCGGAGAAGTCCTTACGATCAAGGGAAAGCGGTACGGCTTCAATGCCAAAGGCGTCTGGATCGGGGAAAAGAATGACAGCTATCTGGACGCTTACGGAAAAGCGATCGCTCTGGTCAATTCCATTACGAGCGATTCCATGACCGATGAGCGGAAGCTGCGGATCTGCTTTGACGTATTCGGTTCGTTCAGTGAAAAGAACCCGTGGATCCCGCACTACATGGGAGCGGGCTGGGTCGAGAAGTACGCAAATCACTGCTTCGATACGCATATTGGCAACTGCATCAGTTATGCGGCATGTTTCGGACTTATGGCACAGGTCATCGGCTATGAAGACATCTACTGCATCAATAACGGACATGGCTGGGTAGAGATGAACGGTCTGGTCTATGATCCGGAATGGCAGCTCCATCACTCCGGCAATTACTATGCGCGTCCGCTCAGTCAGCAGGGCGACCAGAATTACCAGGGTGCGATCAACCGCAGTGTTCCTTCGAATACATACGTAAAGCTGTAGGATCCATACAGAATAAACAGGCAGGAGACAGGCGCTGAACAATGTTCGGAAGCCTGTCTTTTCTGTTTATGCAGACAGGAATGATAAGAATAACCATGTAAGAAGATCGAAAAGGCGGTACAATAGCGATATCGCTTTATGCATCAGGAAGGAAAGCTATGAAACGATTCAGAACGATGACGGCACTGCTGAGTGCGTCCCTTATTCTGGGACTGTGCAGTCTGCCGGTGAATGCTGAAAATGAAACAATGCCGGAAGAGACGGAAGAAACCACAGAGATAACAGAAGAAGGCTATGAAGATATATCAGACACCGAGGCGAGCATCCGGGGATTTGTGGTGCGCCTGTACCGTGTCGTTCTGGAAAGGGAACCGGACGATTCCGGTTATAAGACCTGGACAGAAGGAATCACCGACGGATCGATCACCGGCAGTACTGCGGTAAAGGGATTCTTCCTGAGTAAGGAAATGAATGCCAGGAATCTGGATAATGAAACATTCGTGCGTCTTCTGTACAAAGCAGTATTGAACCGGGACGCGGATGCGACGGGACTGAAAGACTGGACGGACCGCCTGAATGTACTGATGACACGGGAGTTTGTGATCAACGGATTCCTGAACTCAACAGAGTTCGGAAACCTGTGCAGCACATACGGCGTCACGAAGGGAAATGCAGGAAGTACGGGATTATACCGTGACCGGAACTATCAGATCACAGCGTTCGTATACCGTTTATATACGAAAGTACTGGGCAGAGGCGCAGAAGTCGGCGGACTGGAAGGATGGACAAAGAAGGTCTATACGGAAGGCATGACCGGTGCAGACCTGGCCGTGGGATTCTTCCTGAGTCCGGAATATACGAATAAGAACACCAGCAATGAGCAGTATGTAAAGACACTGTATCAGACGGTGCTGAACCGGGAAGGCAGTGCGCAGGAGATCAGCAGCTGGGTATCGTATATCACGTCCGGAAAGACGAGAAAAGAGACACTGGCAGGATTCGTGAACTCGGCGGAGTTCGGCAAACTCTGTGAACAGTACGGGATCGAAAGAGGCACCTTAGTGCTGGAAGGCTGGAAGAATATCAACGGCAAACTGTACTACTACAAAGGCGACGGAAAGAAAGCTTCGAAAGAGATCCTGAATATCGGTGGGAAACTATACGGATTCAACATTGACGGTCTGTGGATCGGCGATAAATCGGCAGACTATCTGAATGCTTACCGCAAAGCGATCGCACTGGTCGATGAGATCACCGATCCTTCCATGACAAAAGCACAGAAGCTGCGCGTATGCTTCGATGTATTCCCGACGCTTCACTTCCGGGAACGCAATCCGTGGATCCCGCACTATCTCGGCGACGACTGGGTGGAGAAGTACGCGAATCACTGCTTCGACAACCGTTCCGGCAACTGCATGAGCTATGCGGCGTGCTTTGCCCTGATGGCGCAGGTCATCGGCTATGAAGAGATCTACTGCAGCAATTCCACGGGACACGGATGGGTGGAGATCGCCGGTCTGGTATACGATCCGCAGTGGACGCTGCATTACTCCGGCAACTTCTTTGCGAGAGAGCTCAGTCTGGTCACAAAAGGCGATCCCCTGTACGAAGCGTGGGTGGACCGGAGCCATACATCGAACCTGTATGTCCGGATCCAGGAATAACAGAAAGGAGAAGAGACAGTAACTATGACATTCAGTTCACTGGTATTTCTGTGCATATTTCTGCCAATTGTTTTTGTTCTCCATTCCGCGGTGCCTTCGCTGAAGGTGAAAAACGGTCTGCTCATCCTTGCAAGTCTTCTGTTCTATGCGTTCGGCGAACCGGTCTACGTGCTTCTGATGATCGCAAGCGCAGTCATGAACTATCTGTTCGCAAGGCTGATCGACAAAACACAGCCGAAGCTGTTTCTGACCCTGGCTGTACTGTGCAACATCGGGATCCTGTTTGTATTCAAATATACCGGTTTCTTTGTACAGAGCATCAACGCGGTCCTGCATACCGGCATTCCGGTGCCGCAGATCACTCTGCCGATCGGCATATCCTTCTTTACCTTCCAGGCACTGTCCTATGTGATCGATGTCTATCGGGGAAAGACAGCTGTACAGAAGAACTTCTTCAAAGTACTGCTGTACATCTCGTTCTTCCCGCAGCTGATCGCCGGACCGATCGTCAAATATAAAGATATAGAAAAAGAAATCAACGAACGGCACGTGACAGCGGACGGTGCAGCGGCGGGCCTGCGGCGGTTTATTATCGGATTATCCAAGAAAGTGCTCATTGCCAATACGATGGCGGTGTGCGCGGATGCGGTGTTCGATGCCGGTTTTGCCTCGGTGAATATCGCCGGCGCATGGCTTGGAGCGATCGCGTATACGCTGCAGATCTACTTCGACTTCAGCGGCTACAGCGACATGGCCATCGGTATGGGAAAGATGTTCGGCTTCCACTTCCTGGAGAATTTCAACTTCCCGTATGCGTCCGTCACAATTAAGGAATTCTGGCGGCGCTGGCACATTTCCCTGTCTTCGTGGTTCAAAGACTATGTATATATCCCGCTCGGCGGAAACCGCAAAGGTGCGGTCCGTGCCGGCGTGAATAAACTCATCGTATTCTTCCTGTGCGGATTATGGCACGGTGCCAGCTGGACGTTTGTGATCTGGGGACTGTACCATGGTGCGTTCAGCTTCCTGGAGGAGTTTGCCGGCGGTATCAGGAAGATGCCTCGGATCCTCGGCCATATTTATACCATGCTTGTCGTTACGGTCGGCTTTGTCATCTTCCGTGCGGACACCATGAGCGAAGCAGTCGGAATGATCGGACGGATGTTCAGCGGGTTTGACTTCTCGCCGGCATACACGGCACAGACGATGCAGCTGGTCACGCCGTACTTCTTATTCATGCTGGTGATGGGCATTCTGTTCTGCGCACCGGCAGAAACGATCGTGAAAAAACTGCGGACAGCAGGCGAAGCGGAAGACCTTACCGGGAAAGAAAAGGGCACACAGGCAGTTCTGTACTGTGTATCGGTCGTGCTTCTTGCCTGGTGCATCATCCGTCTTTCCGGCGGTTCGTATAATCCGTTTATCTATTTCCGGTTCTGAGGAGGCAGTGCAGATATGAAAAAACTGAAAGTTGCATATATTGCCCTGTGCATGATCCTGTGTTCCGTTCCACTGTTCGGAATGATCGTGCGGCCGACAACAGAAACGACCGAGAACCGCAGGCTGTCGGAATTCCCTTCCCTGACGGCGAAAGAGGGAGGACTGAACCTGCAGTTCTTCTCATCCTTTGAAAAATACTTCACGGAGCACTTCGCGTTCCGCAACGAGCTGGTTGCGGCGGACGGTAAGATCCAGAGCGGCCTGTTCGGGGTCTCTTCGGTAAAGAATGTGATCTGCGGCACGGACGGATGGCTGTACTATACGACTACTCTGCCGGATTACAGCGGAACCGGCATGATGAGTGAAAGAGAACTGACAGCGCTCCAGAACAATCTGTCGCTGGTCAGCAGGTGGCTGAATCAGCGCGGAACAACATTTGTATTCACGGCAGCGCCGAATAAGAACACGCTGTACGGCGAACATATGCCGTACTATGCGTCTGTCAAGGTCGGGGATGACCATACGCTGTATCATCTCAGTGATCTCTGCGGCGAAGCGGGCATTCCGTACGCGGACGTCTATGCGGCGCTGAAGGCAGAAGACGAAGTCCTGTATCTGAAGCGGGATTCCCACTGGAACAACAAAGGCGCGCTGCTTGCGTACCGGACGATCATGGACAGGACCGGACTGCCGTACGATTCCTATGCGAACGTATCCGCCAGCCGCCGGAAAGCGGAAGACGGCGACCTCAACCGCATGCTGTATTCGTATTACGGAGAGAAGGAAGTCAATTACTACTATGACATTCCCGAACAGTATACCTACGTGACCGATACGAAGAGCGTGGAAGACGGCTGGATCGAGACTGCCGGTCAGGGAACAGGCACTCTGCTGATGTTCCGGGATTCCTTCGGCAATACGCTTCTGCCGTATGTCGCGGGACAGTTCGAACATGCGTGGTTCTCCAAAGAAGCGCCGTACCGCCTGGAGAACATCCTGAACGCGCAGCCCGTCAACACAGTCATCTTCGAGAAAGTGGAAAGGAACCTGCGTGACTACATCACAGCGCCGCCGATCCTTTCCGCACCGGTCTTCTCCGACCCGCTGCCGGTCACCGAGGAACTCGCGGAAGGCAGTGTATCCGTCACGATCACGGAAAACATGTTTGATCCGGAGTTCTGGCAGCTGAGCGGAACCATCGCCCCGGGTATCGTCACGGACGGCTCGGATATCCTGGTGAGTGTGGACGGTCTCTGCATGGATGCATACGATACCGGTGAGAACGGATTTACGGCATATCTGAAAAAAGAGAACTGGACTGGTTCGACACTGGCTTTGGAAGTATTATTAAAAGAGGATGGCGCGCTGAAAGTGATCTGCCGTACATCTGTCAATAAAGGAGAGTAGGAAATGGCAACGATAAAGAAACTGTTCCTGGCTGTATGCGTACTTATGGTCATGGTTACTGCTGGATGCGGCAAAAAAGTGGAACTGACGATCAAAGACGGTGAAGTAGACACCACGATCGAAGTCAGGATCCCCAACACAGTAAAGAAGATCCTGGAAGCGGCGGAGATCACACTGGGTGAAGAAGATGAAGTAACACCCGGCCTGGACGAAAAGATCGAAGACGTTACCGATATCATTATCAAGCGCATGCATCATGTAACGATCAGCGTTGACGGCGAAAAGAAAGAAGCCAGCATGCTCGGCGGCACAGTCGCGGAGCTGCTGAAACAGGAAGGCATCACGCTGAAGGACAACATGACGATGAATGTGAAAAATGAGGATCCGTTAACCGACAACATGGAGATCATCATTGAAAGTTCCTACGGCGTCACTGTCGTTCATGACGGCAAGGAAGAGAAGCTTGCCGCAAAGGCCGGCACCGTTGCGGACTTCCTGAAAGAAATCAAGATCACATTGGGAAGCGACGACATCCTGGAACCGGCTGCGGAAACCGAGATCTCGGAAGGACTGCGGATCGTTGTACAGCGCGTTGTATTTGAGGAAGTGACGGAGACCGTTGCGATCCCGTATGACACAGTGCGTCAGAATGACAGTTCAATGAACGCAGGAACCGAAAGCGTTTCTGTCAGAGGCGTCAACGGCGAAAAGAACGTCACATACCGGATCAAGAAGGTCGACGGTGCCGAGGCAGCCAGAGAGGTGCTCAAAGAAGAAGTCATCAAAAACCCGGTAACAGCGGTCGTCAAAGTCGGTACGAAGCCGGCGCGTTATGTGGTATCCCGTACCGCATATCCGAACTGTGACGACGGCAGCCACGGTTACTATGAGATCAAGTATTCCGACGGAACAGTCGAGTACGTGGAGTACTGATCCGGCATCTCAGCAGACACACAGGACAGCGGAAATACCGCTGTCCTTTTTACGGAAACGGCATAAAAACGCGTTTATTTATGCAATATTTCAGGAATTCCGGCAAATCTTTGAAAACATGAAAAAAAGTGTTTGACATGGCATTTTTCAGAGATTAAGATAGTAAGGCTTAGCAGAAGTGGGGCTTTGTCACGGACGAAGCCCGAATTTTAAACAAACAGGCGGCACACCCGGTTATGTGTGCACAAAGAAAGGAGACAGCACTTATGCCAACAATAAACCAGTTAGTACGCAAAGGCCGTACTGACAAAGTTTACAAGTCTAAATCCCCTGCATTAAACAGAGGATTCAACTCACTGCAGAAGAAGAACACGAACCTCAGCAGTCCTCAGAAGAGAGGCGTCTGCACACGTGTCGGCACAATGACACCGAAGAAGCCGAACTCTGCACTTCGTAAATATGCCCGTGTACGTTTATCCAACGGTATGGAAGTTACAGCGTATATCCCGGGTGTAGGACACAACCTTCAGGAACACTCCGTCGTTATGATCCGCGGCGGCCGTGTTAAGGACCTGCCGGGTGTTCGTTACCATATCATCCGCGGTACACTGGACTGCGCCGGTGTAAACGATCGTAATCAGAGCCGTTCCCTGTATGGAGCGAAGAAGCCGAAGAGCAAATAAGGAGGAGAAGTTAGAACATGCCAAGAAAAGGTTATATAGCTAAGCGTGATGTACTGCCGGATCCGATTTATAACTCCAAGCTGGTTACAAAGCTGATCAACAAGATCATGCTGGACGGCAAACGCGGAACAGCACAGACGATCCTGTACGATGCATTCGCTATCATCGAAAAGAAAACAGGTCAGAATCCGATGGAAGTATTCGAGAAGGCTCTCGGCAATGTTATGCCGCAGCTCGAACTGAAAGTTCGCCGTGTCGGTGGTGCAAACTACCAGGTACCGGTAGAAGTCAGCGCTGACAGAAAGCTCACACTCGGTCTCCGCTGGATCGTTAACTACTCCAGACTCCGTCATGAGACGACAATGGAGCAGAGACTCGCTAACGAGATCATGGATGCAGCAAACGGTGTCGGTCAGTCTGTTAAGAAGAGAGACGACACACACAAGATGGCAGAAGCAAACAAGGCATTTGCTCACTATCGCTGGTAATCCGGAGATATTACTATTTCTGCATTTAACATTTATTACTTAAAGGGAAGGAGGAAATGATGCCTAGAGAGTTTCCGTTAAATAAGATTCGTAATATAGGTATTATGGCGCACATCGATGCCGGCAAGACGACAACGACGGAGCGCATCTTGTATTACACAGGCAAGATCCACAAGATCGGTGAAACACATGACGGTGCCTCCCAGATGGACTGGATGGCACAGGAACAGGAACGCGGTATCACAATTACTTCCGCAGCGACGACCGCACAGTGGCAGGATTGTCAGATCAATATTATCGACACTCCAGGTCATGTAGACTTTACAGCTGAAGTAGAGCGTTCCTTACGCGTACTGGACGGTGCTGTTACCGTACTGGACTCCAAAGCAGGTGTTGAGCCGCAGACAGAGACAGTATGGAGACAGGCTACTGAATACCGCGTACCGCGTATTGTATTCTCGAATAAGATGGATGCGACAGGTGCCGACTTCAACATGTCGGTACACTCGATCGGCGACCGTTTAGGTGCAAAAGCCGCTGCGATTCAGATGCCGATCGGCGCAGAGCAGAGCTTCCGCGGAATTATCGACCTGGTCACAATGAAACAGTACATGTATCAGAATGACCTCGGTACGGATATTCTGGAAACGGAGATCGATGACCAGTTCATCGACGAAGCACAGACGCTGCATGAAGCAATGCTCGAAGCGATCGCAGACTATGACGATGACCTCATGATGAAGGTCCTGGAAGGTGAGGAGCCGGAAATCGATGAAATCAAGGCAGCGATCCGCGCAGGCGTGCTGACTGCCGAGTTCTTCCCGGTTCTGTGCGGTTCGGCATATAAGAACAAGGGCGTTCAGCTTCTGCTGGATGCAGTTGTCGACTATCTGCCGGCGCCGACGGATATTCCTTCCATTAAGGGACACCTTGAGGACGGGACAGAATCTGAACGCCTTGCCAGTGATGATGAGCCGTTCTCTGCGCTTGCATTCAAGGTAGCGACTGATCCGTTTGTCGGCCGTCTGACATATTTCCGTGTCTACTCGGGAACAGCGACTGCGGGAAGCTACGTTCTGAATGCGTCCAAAGAAAAGCGTGAACGTTTCGGCCGTCTGGTCCGCATGCATGCGAACCATCGTGCTGATATCACAGAAGTACGTGCCGGTGACATCGCCGGTGCCGTCGGTCTGAAGAACACGACGACCGGTGACACACTGTGTGATGAAGAGCACCCGATCATTCTTGAGTCGATGGTATTCCCGGAGCCTGTTATTCAGATGTCCGTAGAACCGAAGACAAAGCAGGATGCACAGAAGATGGATCAGGCGCTGGCCAAGCTGGCGGAAGAAGATCCGACATTCCGTACCTATACGGATGACGAGACCGGACAGACGATCATCGCCGGTGTCGGTGAACTGCAGCTGGATATCATCCTTGACCGTATGAGAAGAGAGTTCAAGGTTGAAGCAACAGCAGGTGCGCCGCAGGTAGCATATCGTGAGACGATCCGCAAGACAGCCGAGTGCGAAGGTAAGTTCGTACGTCAGACAGGCGGTCACGGTCAGTACGGTCATGTATGGATCCGGTTTGAGCCGAACGAAGGCAAGGGCTTCGAATTCGAAGACGCTACGATCGGCGGATCCGTTCCGAAGGAATATATCAAACCGACACAGCAGGGTGTTGAAGAAGCACTCAGCAACGGCCTTATCGCAGGTTATCCTGTTGTAGATATCAAAGCAGTGCTGTTCGACGGAAGCTACCACGATGTAGACTCCTCCGAGCAGGCATACAAGATCGCTGCTTCGCTGGCGCTCAAGGAAGCTGCCAAGAAGTGCGCACCGGTCATTCTTGAGCCGGTCATGCGTGTGGATGTCACTGCACCGTCTGAGTATCTCGGTTCCGTTCTCGGCGATATCGTAAAACGCCGCGGCCAGATCCGCTCTCAGGAGGAAACAGGAAACGCGATCAAGGTGGAAAGCTTCGTACCGTTATCTGAAATGTTCGGATATATCGTAGATCTGCGTTCATTTACGCAGGGACGCGGTACATACGTCATGCAGACAGACCACTACGAAGAGGTTCCGAAGAACATCGCTAAGGAGATCGTCGAGAAGAACCGCATCTCCGCTGACTAAGCAATATAAAATATTGCAATTGAAGCAACATTCATTTAGAATGTTAGCGGACTGACATTAAAGACCAGGAGGAAAAAAGATTATGGCTAAAGAAAAGTTTGACCGTTCTCTGGAGCATGTCAATATCGGTACAATCGGACACGTTGACCATGGTAAGACAACTCTGACAGCGGCCATCACAAAGTACCTTGCTGAGCACCCGGAAGCTGGTAAAGCAGTATTCGAAGCTTATGACAAGATCGACGGCGCACCGGAAGAAAAGGCTCGTGGTATCACAATCAACACAGCGCACGTTGAATACCAGACAAATACAAGACACTATGCACATGTTGACTGCCCAGGCCACGCTGACTATGT
>JAFWNG010000037.1 GCA_017510405.1 Solobacterium sp. | reverse complement strand
GGCGATAGCGAAGTGGTCACACCTGTTCCCATCCCGAACACAGAAGTTAAGCACTTCAGCGGCGGACATAGCCTGATGGTGAAGTATGCACGTTGCCAGGTCACTTAGAGGAGATCCTTCTCCTCTTTTTTTTCTTCAGCAAGCATATGTTATGTGTGTATAATAAGGGCGATCATGAAACCGTATTATAAATCTTTTATCTGGAAATTATATGTTGTTGTAGTGCTCTGCGCGGTGATCATCGGATGTATGATGTATCTCATTCTTACCGGTGCAGATGTACGGATCCGGGCTGCGTCCGATCCGGAACAGTCGGAAGTGACGCCGACTCCCGAAACGGAGATAACACCCACGCCCGAAGTCACACCGGAGATCACTCCTTCCGGTGACCCGACTCCGACCCCGGAAACAACACCGGAGCCGACGCCGGTAATAACGGTTTCTCCGGAGCCGGAAGTGACTCCGACGCCTACGCCGGAAACAGAACCTTCCCCGACACCGGAGACAGTTCCGACGCCTACGCCCACTCCCACACCGCATATAGAAGAATATGATACGGAAACGACCGAAAGCATACAGAAAGTGATCAATCTGTCACATATGATACCGCAGACATATATCCCGGGAGATATGCGTGTTCCGAATGTACCGGTATACGGCGATCAGAGAATGCGTGAAGAGGCTGCGGCTGCGATGGAAGAAATGTTTGCGGCGGCTGCCCGTGACGGATATCAGCTGTATCTTGCCTGCGGCTACCGTTCCTATGACAAACAGATGGAGATCTACGAATCCTACGTTCGTGATCGGGGACAGAAAGAAGCTGACCGCATCGATGCGCATCCGCGTGCTTCCGAGCACCAGCTCGGGCTCGGCGCTGACCTGTGCACCACGGACGGGGGCTGCGCATTTGATTACTGTTTCGCAGAACGTCCTGAATATTCCTGGCTGAAAGAAAACAGCTGGAAATACGGTTATATCGAAAGATATCCCGACGGGAAGGAATCCATAACCAGAATCAAGTATTCGCCGTGGCATTACCGCTATGTCGGCATCGATCTGGCGGATCAGCTGTACCATTCCGGTCTTTGCATGGAAGAATACTTTGAAATTTCAGCCTATTAATTAAACAGGATTGAAATGATAGCGCTTACATGTTATATTTTTTCTTGTCAGGATAAGTAAGTTTCGTCGACAGAATGTACGGAACCGGAAATGAAAGAATCCTTTTCATCAGAGGAAGATAATCAGATCGTTCCTGATGTTTCACCACCCGCAAAAACGGATTTCAGGTGATTTCACTTAAAAGTCCGTACTTGCTAACACGTTGAAATAAATATAAGATATTAATAGAAAAGGAGATCAAAAAATGGCAAAGAAAATTACATTATTCTGTGCTGCAGGCATGTCCACATCGTTACTCGTTAACAAGATGAAAGAAGCAGCAGCAGCAAAGGGAGCTGACTACGAGATCGCAGCTTATTCTCTGGGTGAACTCGACCAGCACGGACCGGTAGCTGACGTTATCCTCCTGGGACCCCAGGTTCGTTATGCTAAGGCTAAGGTTCAGGCTGCTTGCCCGGGCAAGCCGCTCGCTGACATTCCGATGCAGATGTATGGCCTGATGGATGGCAAGAGCACACTGGCTCTGGCTGAAAAACTGTTAGGAGAATAATTACAGGATGGAAGGAACAGAATTAGTAGCTTTCAACATCATCGCATCTGTAGGTACAGCTCGTTCCAGCTACATTGCAGCAATTGACGAAGCAGCAGCAGGCAATTTTGAAGAAGCTGAAAACCTCGTAAAAGAAGGTCAGGAAGCTTTCAACGGCGGACATGGCGCACACCATGAACTGCTCACAAAGATGGCTCAGGGTGAAAAAGTTGAGATGACTCTTCTGCTCACTCACGCTGAAGACCAGCTGATGAGCGCTGAAGCATTCGGCATCCTCGCTGGCAAGTTCATCGATCTCTACAAGCAGATCAAGGGCTAAAAACCGGAAAAGTCTCTTCGGAGACTTTTTTTGTCGCGAGCAGACTGCTGTGGCATAATGAACAGGCGGAGGAACACCATGAAAGATATAAAAGCGATCTTTTTCGACTTCGACGATACACTCGGGAACCGCGAAGTCTATGCATACAACTGTTACCGCGCGATCCTGAAGGAAAACACCGACATACAGGATCCGATCCTGTTTGAAACGATCCTGCAGGACTGCATGCTGTGGGATGAAAAAGGCAACGTTAATAAGAAATACGTCAAAGACATGCTGAAGAAGGCGTGGAATATTGAGCTGCCGTTTGAAGACTTCAACACATACTGGGACAGCCGGCTGTGGGAGTTTGCGGAATTACTGCCGGACGCCAGAGAAGTGCTGGAAGAACTGAAGAAAAAATATAAGATCGGCATTATCACGAACGGACCGTCAGAAGGGCAGAGAAAGAAACTGAAGAGCGCAGGTATCTATGACATGTTTGACGAGGACCTGATCATCGTCAGCGGCGAGTGGCCGTTTGCCAAGCCGGACGTGCGTCTTTTTCATGCAGCGTGCGAACGCGCGGGAGTTCTTCCCGAAGAAGCCGTACACGTCGGTGATCTGTTTTCCAGAGATGTGATCGGCGCGTACAATGCCGGCATGACTCCCGTGTGGATCTGGACGCAGGGAGTCCGGAAGAACGAAACAGATATCATCACGATCCATTTTCTGAAAGAACTTCTTGATCTTTTCTGATTGTTTCAAAATGTAAACGGTTACGCGTAAAAAAAGTAATTTAAAAACAGGAAAAAGTGCTTTATTATAGGCGTTTCTGTGATAGAATGGCATGGCATTCAATGGAGGGTACCTGAATGGACAGAAAAGAACTTCAGAAACATGCGAATAACATCCGTATCAATATTATAAGACAGGTATCGAACGCGAATTCCGGACATCCGGGCGGATCTCTCAGCGCAGCTGATATCGTGACAGTTTTATACTTCAATGTCATGGATATCAACAAAGAGAACGTCGGCACGAGAAA
Source organism: Solobacterium sp. (assembly GCA_017510405.1). Taxonomy (GTDB): domain Bacteria; phylum Bacillota_I; class Bacilli_A; order Erysipelotrichales; family Erysipelotrichaceae; genus Bulleidia. The sequence continues at coordinate 21,810 of JAFWNG010000037.1, read as the reverse complement.
TCGCGATCGTTTTGTTTTATCCAAAGGTCACGCATCACCGCTTCTGTATGCAGTACTGGCAGAGAAAGGCTTCCTGCCTGAAGAAGAACTTCTTACATTCCGTAAGATGAGATCCAGACTGCAGGGTCATCCGGACATGAACGAGATGGACGGAATCGATATGAGCACCGGTTCGCTCGGACAGGGAATCTCCGCAGCTGTCGGCATGTCGCTGGCAAACAAGCTGGACGGCGAAGGCCACCGGATCTATGCACTGCTCGGTGACGGTGAATGTGAAGAAGGCCAGGTATGGGAAGCAGCTATGGCAGCGGCTCATTACAAACTGGACAATCTCTGCGCCGTGATCGATCACAATCACCTCCAGATCGATGGTGATATCAACGACGTTATCGGACCGGATCCGCTGGATGAGAAGTTCCGCGCATTCGGCTGGAATGTTATCTGCATTGACGGACATGACTACGATGCCATCGAGGCAGCGTTCAATGCCGCAAAGGAATGCAAGGGCAAACCGACCTGCATCGTTGCTGAAACAGTCAAAGGCAAAGGCGTATCCTTCATGGAAAACGAAGCCGGATGGCATGGAAAAGCACCGGATGCAGAACTGACAAAAGTCGCGCTGGCAGATCTGAAAGGAGAGTAATCATGGCAAAAGCAACGAGAGAAGCATATGGTGAGACACTCGCCGAACTGATTCAGAAGAATCCGAAGATCGTCGTCCTGGATGCCGACCTGGCAGAATCCACGCATGCGGCAGTTGCCGGCAGAAAAGCGCCGGAGCGTTTCTTTGACATGGGTATCTCCGAAGCAAGCATGATCGGCACATCCGCAGGTCTTGCGGCAAGCGGATATATTCCGTTCGCTTCGTCCTTTGCAATGTTCTGCACAGGCCGTGTATGGGAACAGATCCGCAACAGCATTGCCTATCCGCACCTGAATGTCAAGATCGTCGGCTCCCACAGCGGAATCACTGTCGGTGAAGACGGCGTCACACACCAGGCGATCGAAGACATCGCTATCATGCGCGCGATCACTGGCCTTGAGGTCTACGTACCGTGCGATCAGTATGAAACACGCGCAGTCATCGAACACGTAGCCGAAAGCACGAATCCGTGCTATGTACGCCTTGGCCGTTCCAAGGTCGAAGACGTATTTGATCCGGATTATAAGTTTGACGTAAATAAAGTGAATGTTCTCCGCAAGGGAAAAGATGATATCGCAGTATTCTGCTGCGGACTTATGGTCCAGTCGACACTGGAAGCCGCGAAAAAACTGGAAGAAGAAGGCATTTCCGTTACAGTCGTGGATGTCTGCTCGCTGAAACCGGCAGATACAGACGGCATTACCGAGATCCTGAAGAACAATTCCCGTATCTTCACGGTGGAAGAACACTCCATTACCGGCGGCCTCGGATCTCTTGTCTGTGAGATCGCGGCAGACCACTGCCCGCGCCGGATCCATAGGATCGGCATGTACGGCTTCGGCGAATCCGGAAACTACAAGGATCTGCTGAAGGAATACAAGCTGGACGGTGAAGGCGTCTACGATCAGATCAAAGGTTATCTGGACTGAAGAATGAGGCATTGCTTCATTCTTTTTCATATAATAGAAATACACTGCTGTACATACGAGAGGGATTACATGAGAAGATTTGCAAAAGAAATACTGGCGGCGGCCGTTCTGACTGCCGGGCTTGCCGGCTGCGCGTCACCGGCAGCTTCTTCCTCTGAACCGGTCGACCCGGTCCAGGAGAAACTGTCACAGATGACGCTGCAGGAAAAAGTGGAACAGATGATCATACTGTCCATACGGAACTGGAACGAAGCACCTTTCACAGTTCTGGACGAGACAGTCGGTGAGTATCTGAAAGCGCATCTTTTCGGCGGCTTTATTGCGTTCCGGGAGAATATTACCGGAAACGATCAGATCGCAGATCTTCTGGAGGATATGCAGGAGACGGTCACCGGTGCCGGCGGAATTCCGCTGGTGACTGCCATCGATCAGGAAGGCGGTACCGTCTGGCGCATGAGCCACGGTGTCAGCGGACCCGGAAACATGCCGCTGGGAGCGACAGGGGATCCGGAAAACGCACGGGAAATGGCGGCTCTGACCGCCAGGGAACTGCGCGCAGCCGGCTTCAATACCGACTTTGCACCGGTACTGGATGTGAACTCCAATCCATCCAATCCGATCATCGGCGTCCGTTCCTTTTCCGATGATGTAAATACCGTCATCGACTTTGGCCGCGCGTTCCTTGCCGGTCTGCAGAGCGAACGGATCATCGGTTCGCTGAAACATTTCCCGGGACATGGCGACACCGACGTGGACAGCCATACCGGACTTCCGAAACTGGATCTGACCTATGAAGAACTTATGACACGTGAACTGATCCCGTTTGCGGCGTGTATCGAAGCCGGTGCGGAAATGATCATGACTGCGCATATCCAGTACCCGGCTATAGAGACTGCTTCCTACACATCGATCCTCGACGGTACGGAAGTATTCCTTCCGGCAACGCTGTCCCATGAGATCCTGACGGGCATCCTGCGGGAAAAGATGGGATTCCAGGGCGTGATCTGCACCGATTCGATGCTGATGGATTCTGTCGCAAAGCACTTTGATCCGAAAGACAGTGCCAGACTGACGATCCTTGCCGGCGCAGATATCATACTGATGCCGGTCCTGATCGAATCTCCCGAAGATCTCGATGTCATGACAAAGTATATTGACGATATCATCGCCATGGTGAATGATGGAACGATCCCGGAATCCCGTATTGATGAATCCGTCATGCGCATTCTGAACATGAAGCAGAAAGCCGGTATTCTGAGAAGAACATATGATGCGGATCTGCGCCGCTCCCTGCACGAAGGAACCATCGGGATCGGCAGTGCGGAACATCTGGAACAGGAGCGCAGGATCGGTGATAAAGCTGTTACGGTGCTGGAAAACAACGATATCCTTCCGATACCGGCCGGTGCCTATACGAACATCCTGATGGTCGGCATGCGCAATGACCATCCGGCTGCGCTGAACTACGGCATTAAGCGTCTGCGGGAAGAAGGACTGATTCCTGAAGGCGTGAACACAGAGAGCATTTCCCTCAACTACGGCGATGGCAAAGAGGCATGCATCGCTGCGCTGGAAGGAAAAGACCTGCTGATCATAACGACAAACATGTACTCCGTCTCCCAGCTGGATCTGGCAGCCAGTGAGTCCATGGGAGGGACGGAAAGAGTGATCAGCGCCGCGAAAGAAGCGGAAATACCGGTGGTCCTGATCTCCTCGGGACAGCCGTATGACAGCGTTCTGTTCCCGGATGCGGATGCGGTCCTGTGCGTCTATGACCCCGTCGGGATGACCAATGTCGCTGAGGACGGCAGCCCGGCAGGCGCGTATGGAACCATGATCCCGTGTGCGCTGGACGTCATATTCGGGCACGCTCCGGCACTTGGTAAACTCCCGCTGTCTCTTCCGGAAGTAGAGGACGGAGTATTTACCGGTGAGATCCGGTATCCCCGCGGAAGCGGTATAACGGATCTGTCATCTGACTGATTATGGATATTTCGGTAATTCTGTGGTTCCAGGAGATCCGTCAGGCACTGGGACCGGGATTTGACCTGTTTGCCTCACTGCTGTCCGATACACTGGCGTATGCAGTCGCGGTCATTCCGTTTATCTGTTACTGGTGCGGCAATAAAAACGCCGGCAGACGCATGATCTTCGCTCTCGCGATCAGTATGTATCTGAACCAGTTTCTGAAAGTAACATTCAGTATCTACCGTCCGTGGATCCGGGATGCGCGCGTTGAACCGTCGGAAACCGCGATCGCATCCGCGTCCGGATACTCATTTCCCAGTGCCCACACGCAGGTGTCTGCCACAGCCTACGGCAGCCTGGCTGTGCTGCTGAAGGACAAGTACCGCAAAACGGCGCGCCTCTGCGTGTTCCTGCTGTTTCTGACCGGATTATCCCGCGTGTTCCTCGGCGTGCATACGCCCCAGGATGTCGCGGCCGGACTGACGATCGCCGTCATCAGTATACAGATCGGGTTTATTCTGGCTGATGAATCCGGCAGTAAAAACAGGGCAGTACATATCCTGACCGCCGCAGCCGTGCTGACGGTATCCGGCATCATTTATGTCATCTTCAAACCCTATCCAATGGACTATGCGGACGGACAGCTCATCGTGGATCCTTCCGGCATGATCAAGGATGCCCTGCTGAATATCGGCGTATTTGCCGGCTCCATGCTTGGCTGTATTCTTGAAGAAAATACCCTCCGGTTCTCCACCGAAGGGACAAAAAAAGAGAAAATACTGCGTTTTCTCGCAGGAGCGCCGGGCATTGCGTTCTTTGCGCTCTTCAACCATATCCTGCCGGTCAGTGTTCTTCCGTATCAGCTGACATCGTTTCTGCGCGGATTCCTTGCGGCCGTGTATGCGGTCTATGTCTACCCGCTGCTGTTTACAAAATACCGTTCATCAAAAAAGACCGGGAAGGTCTGAGATCACTCAGCTTCCCGGTTCTGTTTTCTTTACAAAGATTCCTTTTACATCATCCCAGATCACACTGGTGCCGGCAGACGCCAGTTTTTTTATGACGGAGCCGGCCTGTTTCTGCAGTTCCGGATCCACATCGCGCAGTTCACTCAGGATCGCGTTCCAGGCCTTGATCGGATTGGCGCTCATTTCCGCTACCGTACGGATGCCGGCACGGTGAATGCACGAGAAGATCATATCCACGAATGCCATACGATCCTCATCGGGAATATTCGTCAGCCACGTATCGATCGTTTCATCAAGATAGCTGCTGAATGCCGAGAATTTGGCGCAGCTTTCAAACTGTTTTCCGATAACGCACCATGTATAGGGATTGTGCTGCTGGAACATCGTCTCAGAGCTCTTTATGATCCTTGTCGGGCAGTCCATCCACATCATCCGGCCGATAAACGCAGATTCCGGCGCGATCAGAAGGACTTTGTCACGGATATTCAGGAAGTTCTGAGATTTCAGGAATTCTTCCCGGAAGCCCGGTCCGTCGCACGAAACGATCTCCAGAATACGCTCACGAATATCTTCCCGGCACATGGCTGCGCCGTAGACGGCAAGATGTCCGCCTTTGGAATGCCCGCCGATGCGCAGCGGCCGGTCGGTGCGGTCCGCAATGTATGTGATGTACGCAGCTGCTTCCCGCTGTCCCTCTGTCCCGGTGCTGCAGGCAAAGTGGAAATCCTCCTGCCAGCCGATGATCGTATTGTCCGTGCCGCGGAACGCAATGTAGTCGGTTCCGTCGTCCAGAGAGAATGTTACAGCGGAAAACTGTGTGACCGGCTCAGTATCGATCACATTGACATATTCCCGGGCAGTCAGTGAACCGAAACGCACACTGCCGGCACATGCCTCGAGTGCGGGCTTCGGATCATAGCCGACTTCCGTCTGCTTGTATTTCAGTTCATTGTAGCGTTCCAGGATCTCCGGAAGTTTCTTTCCTTCCCGGTCAAAGCCGACAATGTTCTCCATCTTTGTATAGGCAAGTTCGCTCAGAACCAGGTGATCGACCTCATTCAGAGGGTCCCTTGAAAAAGAGAGATCGCCCCGCCAGAGAATATAGTCAAGAATGTTCATAGCCATCCTCCTCATGTACATTGTATCAGAAACGGTTCACGAGGAAATAATGCTACAATAAAGCCATATCAGAAAGAAGAGGTAACACTATGCGAAAACTCATGATCGGATTCATCGGAAACGGAAAATCCACCAACCGGTATCACAGCCCGTTTATTCTGACCCGCAAAGACACGATGCAGATCAAGACCATTTATGCCCGCCACCCGGAAAAGACAGACTGGGCGCGCATTGAAGGCGTTACATATACCAGTGATCTGGACAGCCTGCTCAATGATCCGGAGATCGATGTCATCGTCGTCACGACACCGCACCAGTTCCACGCTTCCTACGCCAGAAAAGTCCTGGAAGCCGGGAAAAACTGTGTGGTGGAAAAACCATTCGTACCGACTTCTGCCGAGGCACGTGAGCTGTTCGCACTGGCGGAAGAAAAAGGCGTCATGCTGCAGTGCTACCAGAACCGCCGTTTTGACAGCGATTTTCTGACCGTACAGAAAGTCATTGAATCCGGTAAACTCGGAGATCTTCTGGAACTTGAAATGCACTTTGACTACTATCGTCCTGAGATTCCGGAGAATATGCATGAATTCCGTCCGGAATGGTCCTACCTCTACGGTCACGGCTGCCATACGCTGGACCAGGTCATCTCCTATTTCGGAAAACCGGACAGGATCCATTATGACGTCCGCCAGCTGCTTGGCGAAGGACGCATGAATGACTACTTTGATCTTGACCTGTACTACGGCGTTCTCAAAGTATCCGTCAAGTCATCCTACTTCCGTGTGAAGAGCCGTCCGTCCTTTATCGTCTACGGCAAAAAAGGCATGTTTGAGAAGTACGCAAAAGACCGCCAGGAAGAAGATCTGAAGAGATTCTATCTGCCGGAAGGACATCCAGATTTCGGCATAGATCAGCCGAAAGACTACGGCACGCTCATCTACATGGATGAAGCCGGCTACCACGAAGAAAAAGTACCGACTGTGAAAGGCGACTATGCCCGCTACTATGACGCGCTGTATGAGACGCTCATCAACGGTGCGCCGCAGCTGGTAAAACCGGAAGAGACCATTCTGCAGATCGAAATGCTTGAGACCGGCGTAGCAGACATGCATTAATATTCTGCTGTAAAAATCATTGAAACTGACTATAATTGTATGGAAATAGGGAGGACAATACACCATGTATCGTATCGTAAGCAAGAAGCCCCTGAACTCTACCGTTACCCAGATGGAGATCGAAGCTCCGCTGGTAGCAAAAAAAGCAAAACCGGGTCAGTTCATCATCCTTCGCGTTGATGAAGAGGGTGAACGCATTCCGCTGACAATTGCCGGCAGTGATGCGGAAAAAGGTACCGTTAAGATCATTTTCCAGATCGTCGGCGGTACAACAGAGATTCTGAACCACAAAAAAGAAGGTGAATACCTGCAGGACTTTGCCGGTCCGCTCGGTGTCGCCACACATACGGACGGCATTAAGAAGGTATGCATCGTCGGCGGCGGTGTCGGCTGTGCCATCGCAATGCCGGTCGCTCAGGAATTCCATCGTCTCGGCGCGGAAGTCACCAGCATCATCGGTTTCCGCAGCAAAGACATTCTGATCCTGGAAGATGAATTTAAAGAATGTTCCGACCGTCTGTTCGTCATGACAGACGACGGTTCCTATGCCCGCAAAGGCAACGTTACTGTTCCGCTCAAGGAAATGCTTGAAGCAGGTGAGAAGTTTGACATGATCATCACGATCGGACCGCTGATCATGATGAAATTCGTTGTTCTGACAGCGAAGCCGTATGACGTACCGGTCACCGTATCCATGAACCCGATCATGATCGACGGTACAGGCATGTGCGGATGCTGCAGACTTACACTCCACCAGGACGGCAAGGCTGTCACAAAGTTCGCCTGTGTAGACGGACCGGACTTCAACGGTTACGAAGTAGACTTCGACGAAGCAATGTCCAGAAACCGTATGTATATGGACTTTGAAGCACATGCAAGAGAAGAAGCCTGCAACCTGTTCAAGAAGGGAGAAAACTAAGATGGCGATCAATCCGAAAAAACATGAGATGCCGACCCAGGAAGCGTCGGTACGCGCTCACAATTTCAACGAAGTAGCACTTGGTTATACAGAAGAGATCGCTGTTGCCGAAGCACAGAGATGCCTCAACTGCAAAAACCAGCCGTGTGTTGCCGGCTGCCCGGTCAATATCCACATTCCGGAATTCATTGCGCAGATCAAGACCGGAAACTTCGAAGAAGCATATCAGATCATTTCGAAGTCGTCTTCTCTTCCGGCAGTCTGCGGCCGTGTATGTCCTCAGGAATCCCAGTGTGAATCCAAATGCACACTCGGCATCAAATTCGAACCGGTCGGCATCGGCAGACTGGAGCGCTATGTTGCAGACCTGCACAACAGCCGCACAGACATCAAGGCGGAAGCTCCGGAAAGCAACGGCCACAAGGTAGCGATCGTCGGTTCCGGTCCAAGCGGACTGACATGTGCCGGCGACCTGGCCAAGAAGGGCTACAAGGTCACGATCTACGAAGCACTGCACACAGCAGGCGGCGTACTTGTTTACGGTATTCCGGAATTCCGTCTCCCGAAGTCCATCGTGGCAAAAGAAGTCGATACTCTGAAAGAACTTGGTGTTGATGTAGAAACAAACGTCATCATCGGAAAGACCCTGACGATCGACGAACTGTTCGACATGGGATATGAAGCGATCTTCGTCGGCTCCGGCGCTGGTCTTCCGAACTTCATGAACATCCCGGGCGAATCCCTCAAGGGTGTTTATTCCGCAAATGAATTCCTCACCCGTTCCAACCTCATGAAGGCATACCGCACGAACCCGGTAACACCGATCATGAAGGGCGGAAAAGTAGCTGTTGTCGGCGGCGGAAACGTAGCGATGGATGCCGCAAGAACAGCGCTGCGTCTCGGTGCTGAGAAAGTATATATCGTATACCGCAGATCTCTGGAAGAACTGCCGGCACGTAAGGAAGAAGTCGAACATGCCATGGAAGAAGGCATCGAATTCCTGCTTCTCCACAACCCGCTGCAGATCCTGGGATACAACAACCCGGATGATCCGAGAGACCCGAAGAACGGCTTCGTCACCGGCATGCAGTGCATCCGCATGGAACTCGGCGAACCGGATCAGAGCGGCAGAAGACGTCCTGTACCGATTGAGGGAAGCGAATTCGAGATCGATGTCGATACCGTTGTCATGGCGATCGGCACATCCCCGAACCCGCTGATCAAGAACACGACTGCAGGTCTTGAAGTCAACCGCAGAGGCGGCATCATCGTCAACGAAGACGGTCTGACAACACGCAAAGGCGTTTATGCCGGCGGCGACGCTGTCACCGGTGCAGCTACCGTTATCTCCGCAATGGGTGCCGGCAAGCTCGCAGCCAAGTCCATTGACGAATATCTGAACGGATAAGCAGTACAGTACGGAAGAGGTGTCCGATGAGGGCATCTCTTCTTTTTTTCGGGCAACACGGTTGTAATCGGTCTGAGAATCATTTAGAGTGACATCAATACTGTGCTGGTATGGGGAGGCAAGTATGAAAGAGACAGACCGCAGGATCCTTCGCATCCTGATACCGGTGATCCTGGAGAACGCACTGATGATGCTTTCCACCATGATCCTTACCGGATATATCGGCCGGCTGACGGTTTCCGAGATCAGCTACTACGGACTGCAGAACCGCATCTACGGCATCTACTATATGCTGTTCAAAGGCATAGCAGTCGGCGTACTGGTGCTGATCGGCGCCGCGGCGGGAAGAGGCGACAGGGACGAATGCCACAGGCTGCTGAAAAACAGCTATGCCGGCGTGTTCCCGGCTGCGATCCTGCTGCTTACAATGGTATTTTTCGCATCCCGGCAGATCCTCGGCATCATGACCAGTGATCCGGAACTGCTGGACGGAGCGCAGAACTTCCTGCGGCAGACAATGTGGTTTTATCCGCTGATGGCGGTCGTTGCGCTGAATGCGTCCGCTTTCCAGGCAAACGGGAATACCCGTACGCCGATGATCATCGCCGCTATGGGCAACTTTGTGAACATCAGCCTTGGCTATGTGCTGATCTTCGGCATCGGCGGAATCGGCGGCTACGGACTGCGCGGCGCTGCCATGTCGCAGAATATCTCCTTTGTGGTCATGTTAACGGCAGGCTTCTTCTTCCTGTATGGAAAACGGGGTCTGTTTGAAGGAAAGCTTCTGCAGTTCCCGGACGTACACCTGCCTGTGATCAAAGAGATCTACCGCGTGGGCATCCCGGCTTCGCTGGAATCATCCGCATGGCAGATCGCTACGATCTTCATCAGCCGGGTCATCCTTCTGTACGGAAAAGATACTTATGCGGCGTACCAGCTCGGCTTACAGGCAGAGGGCTTCTGCGATATCATGTCTGCCGGCTTTATGACCGCAGCCCTGAGCCTTTCATCCAACGCAATCGGCGCCAGGGACTACGAAGCGCACCGTGTCAGCTACCGGCGGCTGGTCCACTTCGGCTTGATCATCAGCGTCATCACGATGCTGTATCTTGCCCTGATGTCCCGCTTCACCCTGAATCTTCTGACGGATAAAGAGGAACTGGTTACGATCGCGCTCCTGTATATGCGGCTGATGATCCTGTCCCAGATCCCGCAGCACCTGCAGAAGATCTGTGCCGGATACATCCGTACCGCCGGCTACACCAAATCACCGATGCTGATCAGTATGACCGGTCTCTGGATCGTCCGTGTGCCGCTTTCCATCCTGGCAGGACAGATCCTGCATCTGCCGGTATTCTGGCTGTGGCTGATCTTCGATCTGGATCAGTGGACACGCTATACCATCGCTCTGATCATGATGAAAAAATACCGGATCCTGGAGTATGACGACACTCTGCAGAGTGCATACGGATCCTGATAGGACCGCCTTCGGGCGGTTTTCTTTCGGCGGCGGAATGTATCGGCCGGAAAAAGAACAATTCATGTATAATAACAGTTGAGAAGAAACGATACATAACAAAGGAGATCATTATGTCTAAGAAATTCATAGTTTCTGCTCTTGCACTTGTCCTTGCGGCAGGATGCTCGGCAGAGAAACCATCTGCTTCTTCAACAGCTGCGCCGGATAACGGACCAAAGCAGCTGAACGCTTTTTCCAGCCCGAGCGGCGGTCTTTTCCAGCCGCTGGAACCGCGGGAAGCGTCTGAACTGAGTGATGAAGAACAGGCTTCCGTCGACCGTGCGATCCGCGCATATGTGCCGACAAATGAAACGCTTCTGCGCAATGACGCAAAGTCCTTCTATTACTACGAGAAGCTGGATGACGAAGCGAAGCAGCTGTATGACGCCATGTATATGGTCTGCGAAGACCCGGCCAACGAAGACAATATCGTTGTATGCACCACCGGTCTGGATCCGAAGTCCCAGGAATTCATGGATGCGTGGGGACTTGCCCTGTATGCCATGGAATATGATCATGCGGAACTGTTCTGGATGTACAACGAGATCGAAACAGAGATGTATGCTTCAGTCCCGAAGACCCAGCCTTCCACAAAATACAACACGGTCTATTTCTATCTCAAAGAACCGTATAAGAACTACGAGACGGAAATGGCCGCTTTCAACAAGGCTGTGGATGAATTCCTGAAGGATATCGACACAAAGAAGAGCGACGACGAGATCGCGGAGCAGATCCATGACAAACTCATCGACCTCGTGACGTATGACTACGATGTCATGAACAACAGCCTGCGTGACGATCTCGCGCATACAGCGTACGGCGTACTGGTGGAAAACAGCAGAGGCGATAAGAACTATGCGGTATGCGACGGCTACTCCCAGGCATACGTCTATCTGCTGCAGCAGTGCGGCATCGACGCAACGGTCATTCTCGGTGACGCCGGCGCAACAAAAGCAGACGCAGGCGGACACGCATGGTCTGTTGTAAATCTGGATGATCAGTGGTATGAAGTAGACTCCACATGGGACGACAAGGGAAACCTGCTGGAAGAACTGAAGGCAGCGAAAGACCAGCTGGATCAGGAAAGCTATGACTACTACATGGAAGCTCTGACCGATCAGGACTACATGGATGCGATCTCGCACTATCTGTACAATGTAACGACCAAGGAGATCACCGATTATACACCGGCGAAAGGCAAGTACGAGTACTACACGAAAGACGGAAAGTACGTCATTACACTGGTTGGTTCCGGCGTGCATATCCGTGATTCGGAAAACAAGGATGCCGGATTCTTCAATGAACTGATGAATATGGCACCGGTTGCGGAAGGTGTAAAATACGCCAGAAACTAAATACAGAGAAACCGGAGTGATCCGGTTTTTTCGAATTCCAAGCAGATAAAGGAGCGAGCATATGAAAAAGTGGACCGCATGGATACTGGCCGCAGCTCTGACCGGCTGTACTGCCGCCGCACCGTCGGTGAAAAATACAAAACCGGAACTGGAGATCCTCGGACTGGAAGAAGGGAAACGGTCTTTCAGCGAGAAGACCGCTGAAACCGTCGATCCGGGAAGCACCGCTCTGGTGAAAACGGAGTCCTTTCAGGCCGGCAAAAAGAAAAACTATACGATCATGATCTACATGATCGGATCGGATCTGGAAAGCCGGTACGGCAGCGCCACCGCTGACCTGCAGGAGATCCGTGACAGCGGTCTTTCCTATGACGATACAAACCTCCTGATCTGTGCCGGCGGCTCCCGCCGCTGGAACACCAATATTTCCAACCGGCAGAACAGCGTACTGGACATGTCCAGAAATGACGACGATATGGTCGTTGCTGTGACGGAAGACAAGGGAGACATGGCCGACGCGGAAGAACTGCGGGAATACATCGATTTCTGCGTGGAGAACTATCCGGCAGAGCACTACGCGCTGATCTTCTGGGATCACGGCGGCGGACCGTTATGGGGATACGGAGCGGATGAACTGTTCAAACGCGATTCCCTGGTCCTGCTGGAACTTCAGAAAGCCATGGATCAGACCGTCTTTGCGGAAGATCAGAAACTCGACTTCGTCGGTTTTGACGCCTGCCTGATGGGCTCTGTTGAATCCGCTGCCCTGTGGCAGAAATACGCCGATTACATGATCGCATCGGAAGAACTGGAAGCGGGAAACGGCTGGAATTACAGCTTCCTGCAGACATTCAACGAGACCTCCGATACAGAAACGATCCTGAATGGGATCGTGACGTCTTTTGCGGATTTCTACGAAGAGACAAAGACGGAATTCTGTGATCCGGACGCTACCCTGGCTGCGTACGATCTCCGCGCTCTTTCAACAGTCATAGAGGAACTGGACGCCTGCACGGCAGCCGTGACAGAGCGCCTGGAAAGCGACTATGCGAAAGTATCGCAGAGCGCTGCGGCGGCGAAAGGCTTCGGCCTTACAGCGGTGGATACGCCTTCTGAAGGCTATGATCTGATCGACCTGCGGCATCTTGCCGAAAACCTCACAACGCTGATTCCCGAAGAAGCCGGCCGGCTTCAAAGCGCGCTGGATACGTTTATCGTAGCAAACAGCGCTAATATCGCAAACTGCAACGGCATTTCGATCTACTTCCCCCGGGATAATAAAGAACTGTACACAAGCGCGCGCAGCTACTATGACAATGTCGCGGTCAGCGAAGGATATAAGAAATTCCTGGATGCCTATGCGGAATACTGGCTGAATCCGGAACAGAGCATATGGGATCTGTCCGACGTTGTACAGAATGATGATGAGATCGTACTCACCCTGACGCCTGACCAGCAGAAGGAGATGCAGTCCGTCTATTACACCGTTCTGGAACGATATGAAAACTACGGATACATCATGACTCTGTGCAATGTACATGCGGAACCGGATGAGAACGGAATGGTGCATATTCCTGCCGATCCGGAACTGATCGTCAGCGGACACGGCGAGACGCAGGGGAAGAATCCGTGGATGTTCATCGAAAGCGAGCGGACAGATGAAGAGATCATTTACCGCAGCGTATCCGCCTACCTGAGCAATAACTGCGACTTCAGCGATCTGGATTTTGACTGGGACGAAGCAGTCAACGTCATCCTTGCCCGTGACCGTGCGACCGGAGAAGTCTCTGTGCAGAGCATCAAGGCAGCTGCCGATGAAAGCGGCGCCGTCGGTAAGAATGATCTGGACATGTCCCGCTATTACGCGATCTACAACTGGTTCGGTTCCAGCCGTGTTCCCACAAGAGAAGCAGACGGCACAATGAAGCCTTTCTATGAATGGGAAAGCGCCGGCATGTACGGCGGGTTTATGTATACGCTGGATGACAGCTTCTATTACGAAATGCGGAAGGCAAGTGAAACCGATTCCGATTACAGCATACAGATCCTGGCAAAAGATATTTACGGCGACGTGCATGCCGGGGAACTGATCCCGCTCACACTGGAACACCAGGAAACTATTGAGCAGGCCACCGCGGCCGGTCTCATGCAGTTCCGCCGCAACGATGACGGTCTGACACTGATCGACTATTCCGGGGAAGATACACAGCTCTTCGTTCCGGCTTCCGTAGACGGTATCCCGGTCACCCGGATCGGTCCGTATGCGTTCAGTTCCGGAGAAACGATCACCGAACTGACTCTGCCGGAAGGCATAACGGTGATTGAAGACCACGGTCTTGTCAATCTGCACGCACTGGAACACATACATCTGCCGGAAAGCCTGCGGGATATCGGCGCCCGCGCGTTCTACGGCGACAGCAGCCTTGCGTCCATACAGATCCCGGACGGTGTGGAAACACTCGGACACGGTATTTTCGGCTACTGCACATCCCTGACAGAGCTTGCGCTGCCTGCTTCTGTAAAGAAGATCGCAGGACCTGTCATGACCCAGAATGAAAACTTCGAAGCGTATACGCTGGATCCTTCCAACGCGTACTACACAGTCGAAGACGGGATACTCTACACCAAAGACAAAAAGATCCTGATCAGCTGTCCGGGCGCGAAGGAAGATGTCAAAGTCTCAGCCGAAACGGAAGAGATCGCCTACGGAGCGTTCAACTACGCTTCCGTAAAACACCTCTCTCTGCCGGAAGGACTGAAAAAGATCGGCAACTGCGCGTTCTTCGGCGACGATGCACTGGAAGAGCTTGAGCTGCCGGATTCGCTGGAATACATCGGTTCGGAAGCCTTCAGTGCAGTCTTCCTGTTCGGCTTCTCCGACCGAACGGCAATGCCTGTCGTCCGCATCGGCAAAAATGTATCGTTTATCGGTGACCGGGCCTTCGACAATGTCAAGACGGAAGGCTTTGAAGTGGACGATGCAAACAGTCACTACGCATCCGCAGGCGGCTTCATTACTACCAAGGCAAAAGATACGATCCTGTTTGTGCCGCACAATGACAGCAAAATCGTGCAGGTACCGGACGGCATTACCACTCTGACCGACCACTGCTTTGAAAAACTTGAGGAAGAAACAGAGTTCATTTTGCCGGATTCGCTGTTCCGCATCCCGGCAGAAACATTCCCGTTCGGCTATGATGACAATTCCAACCGGGTCTTTGAGTGCGTGATCCACTGCAGCGAAGGCAGTGCATCGGAGGCATATTCCAAAACCTTCTCGATCCCGCACGACGATATCACAGACATTTCAAAACTCGTTTATGAGACCGTCGAGCTCGATACAGACAAAGGCGTCTGCACCTACCAGGTATATTCCGACCGCGCTGTTCTGAGCGATTATGAAGGCGATGACACCGTTCTGGAACTGCCGGAAAAAGTGAATGATGTACCTCTCACCGCTGTCACCATCCGGTCCTACAGCCGCAATTACACCGTGGAAAGTCTGAAGCTGCCGGCCGGCACAGAGACGGTCGACGCTGACTCGATCCACCATTTCTATGATCTGCAGAAGCTTGAAACAGAAAACAGCTCGCTTCTGTACGAAGACGGCATACTGTACGGAAACGGCGGAAAGGTACTGATCGCGGCGGTATCTCCTTCGGCTGACGTCGTGATCAAAGCCGGCTGCGCTGAAGTCAGCGACCATGCGTTCTATGACGAGGAAACAGAGATGACAGTCCATTTCCCGCCGTCGGTGCGCCGGATCGGCGATCGTGCCTTCTATAACGCGAATATCCTGGAAGCGGACTTCAGCGAAGGCCTGGAAGTGATCAGTGATAATGCGTTCATGTCTTCTTCCCTGACGGCGATACATCTGCCGGAAACGGTGAAAACGATCGGAAAGAACGCGTTCAGTTATCTGAAAGGCTATGACGGACTGCGTCTTCCGGACAGTGTGGAGACCGTCGGCCCGTATGCCTTCCAGGGAAAGGACTGGGAGAGCGAACGGTACAGCACCGGTGAGGATTCCTTCTATATCGGGCCGAAGACAGTGCTCGAAATAACCGCACTGCGCGGTCTCGATATCAAATCGTTCACCGTGGCGGAGGGAAATGAGCATTACACGGCGGAAGGCCCGTTCCTGTTCTCCAAAGACGGACGAACTCTTCTGAAATGCGCACAGGGGGCAGCCGGTGTCGTTACGATTCCGGATCATGTGGAGACGCTTGGCGTATGGTCGCTGGAATATCTGACCGGTGTGACGGATATCTACATTCCTGCCTCGGTGACGGCTATGAGCAGCGCCATCGAAAGACACTACAATGAAGACGAAGAGTACTCCTATATCATCCATGTATATGCCGGAAGCGAAGCGGCGTATAACGTCATGGCAGCGGGACTGCCGTATGAGATCATACCGGAGGAATAATGCTGAAAGATCATGAAATTCTTGCCCTTCGCTGTTACGAAGGGGATGTCGGCAGTGCCGGGGATCCGTTCTGGTCGGATCCGAAAATGTATGTGACATGGAACGCCATCCTGTTTGACGGCATCGTTACCGAACAGGCACGCACAGCGGAAAAACGGCGTCTGAATCCGTCTTTCCTCGAGGATGACGAACGCTTCCTGGATCTGAACCGGGCGCTGATCGATGCGCTGCGGCGGATGCCGAAGAACGGGATCCGCAGGGCGTACCGGGTGGAGCGGCTCGCGGACTACCGTGTCATGAAGGAACAGGGCAGCCTGCCGTCGTTTATCTCCACCTCCACCGGCGGCTTCCTGAACAGTTATACGGACAAGAAACAGCTTGTCCTGATGGAATTCGAGATCATGCCGGAAACGATATACGGAGAACTCGGCGTTCTGCTGGACAGCTATGCCAAGCAGGAAGAAGCGGAGATCCTGCTGGCTCCGTACCAGACCGTAACGATCGAAGAAAAACCGCTTCCTTCTCACCTTGCCGGGATCCGCGACGCGTGCGGCGATGAACCGGCGGTATACTGTCATGTCCGCACCGGCACAGTTATCCGGAGCGGTTTGAATTCCGTACCGGAAAAGGTATATGATAAAGAAGCCTGCAGGCATGTTTTTGCGGCGCTCAACGCGGAAAGACAGCCGGACAGTCAGGATGTACAGGAGTATCTGGCATGGAAGCGATATATACAGGCGCAGGTGCTTCGGATGATGCAGGGGGAAGACAATGAGTGAATACATACTGGAAGCGAAGAAACTGACAAAGATCTACAACGCCAATACACCGAATGCCTTTGAAGCGCTGCACGGGATCGATTTTCAGGTGAAGGAAGGGGAGTTTATCGGCATCATGGGACCGTCCGGTTCCGGAAAATCCACCTTTATAAACAACATCTCCACGATCGATACCTATACTTCCGGCTTCGTATATATCAACGGGATCGAGACCCGGCGGATGACTGCGAACCAGATGGGAAGGTTCCGCTATGAGAATCTCGGATTCATCTTCCAGGATTTCAATCTGCTGGATACACATACGCTGTATGAAAACATTGCTCTGCCGCTGTCTCTTGCCCATGTAGACAAGGCGGTCATCGACCGGCGTGTCAGAGAACTGGCGGAGAAAATGAAGATCGATACCCTGCTGCACAAGCATCCGAATGAATGCTCGGGCGGCCAGCGCCAGCGGGCTGCGATCTGCCGCGCCCTGGTGAATCATCCGCGCATTATTATGGCGGATGAGCCGACCGGCAACCTTGACAGCGCCAACTCCGCGGAACTGATGAAGATCCTCCGGACGCTGAATGAAGAAAACGGCGTCACGATCGTCATGGTCACGCATGATCCCCTGGTGACGTCCTATACATCCCGCTTCGTATATCTGAAAGACGGCCGCATCGAGACCGATGTGGAACGGGGAGGCCTGACCCAGGAAGTCTATTTCCAGACGATCGTGGAAGTTAATTCGGCTGAGAGCCGCGAGGTCCTGTCCGAATGATCGTCCGCGATGCCCTGCGCTCTCTGCGCTATTCCCGGTCGCAGGCAGTCTTCTACTGGGTGACCCTGCTTCTGACGACGACGTTTCTCTATCTGTATTTCATCATGATGATGAGTGATTCGGTCACCGCGGGATTCCTGACGGAAGGAACCGACTTTCTCGCGACCGCGGTCACCGTTACGGTCATCGTCATCTGCATGATCGCCATCCTGTATGCCAACAGTTATTTTGTCCGCCGCAAGGCACCGGAACTTGCCGTGCGCCTGATCAGCGGGGCGACCTACACCCAGCTGTCCATGTATCTGCTGCTGCAGACACTGACCCTGATGATCCTGGCAATGCCGCTGGGGATCCTCATCGGCCGGTGTTCCCTGCCGCTTCTTTCGCGGCTGGTATCGCAGTATGCGGGCGTACCGTATACGATCACAGTCGGAAAAGACGGCATCGTCATGGCTTCCGTCTTTCTCGGCTTCGTTGTGTTCTGGATCATCATGCTGAATCTGAGCTTTGCCTACCGCAACGCCGCAAATATGATGTTCAATACCAGTGCTCTGGCAAAGGGCCAGAAGGCCGGCGTGCTGTATCTGGAAGGTCTGCCCTCGTGGCTGCGCACAGCGGCTTCGGCAGCGCTCTTTCTCATACCGGCATTTCTCATCGCGGTCAATCCGCACGCAGCCTTTCTGTTCATTCTGATGTCGGCGGTCGGACTGCATATGTTCACCGGGGCTGTGATCGTGCCGCTGCTGACAAAGCGGACCGTGCGTTCCGATGCGGTGCATACTGCCGCGTACGGCTTTCTGCGCAGCGATGTGCAGGTGCTTCGCCTGAGCACGATCCTGTACTTTACCGATGCTGTACTGCTGCTTTCCGCCCTGACGATGAAAGACGGCCAGCCGGTGGAAATGGCCATGTACATGCTGTCGTATATCGTCATGAACATCATGCTGTCGCTCGCTCTGCTGTTCCAGTTCTCCTCGGAACTGTCGCTGCGCAACCGGTATTTCACGACCCTGGCAAACATCGGTTTCACCCCGAAACTGAGGAACGGGATCCAGCGTCAGGAACTGACCGGACTGTTTGGATGGCTTGGTATCCTGGATATTCTGTATACCGGCGTTCTGCTGGTGACGGTATACATCCGCGGACGCATCACTCTGCCGGCAGCGGGCCTGCTGTTCGTACTGAGCATTGTTCCGCTGATCCTCTGCGCGGTACTCTGCCGTATCCATTACCGCCGTGTGACCCGCTGCTGAGAGCACGGCACGCATATTTCCCGGGGAAAGGGAGTATACTTGACACGATCGGAGGCAATTATGACGAAAAAAGGACTCATTCTTGAAGGCGGCGCAATGCGCGGACTGTTCTCTGCCGGTGCCGTAGACCTGATGATGATCAACGGCATTGAATTTGACGGTGTGATCGGTGTGTCTGCCGGTGCGGCTTTCGGCTGTAATGTCAAGTCCGGACAGATCGGCCGCAGCGTACGCTACAATACCCAGCAGTCAAAGAATCCGGCATACAGCAGTTTCCGCTCCCTGCTGAGGACCGGTGACCTGTATAATGCCGAATACTGCTACCACACTCTGCCGGATTCCATCGATCCGTTTGATAAAGAAGCGTTTGACAGAAGTCCCGTGGAATTCTATGTCGTATGTACCGATGTGGATACCGGTGAGCCGGTATATCACCGGGTCGACAAGGCGGACTATGAGGGAATGGAATGGATCCGCGCCTCTGCGTCCATGCCGATCGTTTCCCGGACCGTGCAGCTGGACGGTAAGGGACTGCTGGACGGCGGCGTCAGCGATTCGATCCCGCTCCGCTACTTTGAATCCATCGGCTATGACCGCAATGTCGTGGTCCTGACACGTCCGCTGGAATACCGGAAAGAGCCGGCAAATCCGGTTCTGCTGAAGCTGATGCGGAAATATCCCGCGCTGGCGGATGCCATGGCGCGCCGCCATGAGGTATACAACGAGACGCTGGAATATATCCTGGAAAAAGAAAAGAACGGAGACCTGTTCGTCATCCGTCCGCCCGAGCCGCTGAATGTCGGCAAGATCGAGCACAGTGTCGCAAGGATGCAGGAAGCCTACCAGACCGGCCGGAAGACCATGGAGGCACAGCTGGACGCGCTGAAGGCGTACCTGGCAGAGTGATCACCAGACGACCGTCTGGAACAGATCATCCGGTGTTTCCGCCCGGCGGATCAGCCGGACAGATCCGTCTTCCCTGAGCAGGTATTCTGCGCAGCGAAGCTGTCCGTTGTACTGGAATCCCATGGAATGGCCGTGAGCGCCGGCGTCGTGAACAAACAGGACATCGCCGATGCCTGTTTCCGGCAAAGCCCGCTGCACAGCCAGTTTATCGTTATTTTCACACAATGACCCGGTGACGTCACAGATGCACGTACACGGGTCATTTTCTTTTCCGATGACCGTGATGTGGTGGTAGGCGCCGTACATGGCGGGACGCATCAGATCCTGCATGCCGCTGTCTGTGCCGAGATATGTGCGGTATGTCTGCTTTTTATGAATGACACGGGTGATCAGGGCACCGTACGGACCGGTGATATACCGGCCGAGTTCCGTACAGATGCGTACATGTTCCATGCCTGCCGGCACAAGTACGTTCTGATACGCTTTCCTTACGCCTTCGCCGATGGCATGAATGTCATTTTCCCGCTCATCCGGCCGATAGGGGATCCCTATGCCGCCAGACAGATCGATCATCGTAACTGCGCAGCCGGTCGTCTTCTGCACACGTACCGCCAGCTGAAACAGCCGTTCCGCCAGGACCGGATAGTATTCGTCCGACAGGGTATTGGACGCAAGGAACGCATGCAGGCCAAATTCCCGTACGCCGCGTTCACTGAGCAGACGGCACGCCGTCATGATCTGTTCTTCCGTCATTCCGAACTTCGATTCTTCCGGTGTATCCATGACCTGAAAACCCTCTCCGCTTTTTCCAAGCGAAAACACGCCGCCGGGATTATACCGCAGCATCATCTTCTCCGGATATTCCGGCAGGACCGCATCCAGCATGTCGATATGCGAAATATCATCCAGATTGATGAGCGCACCGGCATGATATGCGCGAAGATACGCTTTTGCCGGCGTATCGTTTGAGGAAAAGACGATATCCGTTCCGCCGAAGCCGCATTTTTCCGCCAGGACCAGCTCTGTTTCCGTGGCACAGTCCAGACCGCAGCCTTCCTCTTTCAGGATCTCGAGGAGCGCCGGCGTCGGCGCAGCCTTGACCGCATAGTATTCCCGGAATCCTTCGTTCCACGCAAAGGCATCCTGCAGTTTCCGTACAGCAGTGCGGATCCCGTGCTCATCATACAGATAGAACGGTGTCGGGACTTCCTGCAGGATCTTCTGCAGTTCTTCAGTACGTATAAACGGCTTTTTCATACATCTGTCCTCCGCAGGAATCATAGCATACAAAAAAGAGGATGATATCAGTTGTCATCCTCATCGTCTACCGCTCCAAACAGTTCATTGAACTTTTTTTCCAGCAGTGCCTGGAAATCGTCGTCTTCGGGTTCTGTCTCTTTTTCGGCCCGGGGAATCATTGGTTCCCTGAGTTTTCGTACAAACTCTTCATGTGTCATTCTTGCCATGAGCTGCCTCCTTGTCCATAGGATATATCAGAAGAATGAGAGAGACAGGGAGGGGGGCAGAAGAACGCTGTTTCTATCAATCCGGCAAGAGTACCACGCCTGACCGACTGGATCAGACGTGGATGAATTTCCTTAATCTTTTTGATGCTGAATATAATGTTTAACTACTGCAGTAGTTTTGTCGCTGACAGTACCGATGAAATACGACAGACTCCAGAAATAAGGTTTCCAGTAGTAAGGCTTTAACTGCTCTGAAAAACACTGTCTGATT
>JAFWNG010000036.1 GCA_017510405.1 Solobacterium sp. | reverse complement strand
GTGCCGAGGCTACTATGTGGATACAGTAGGAAAAAACACAAAGAAGATAGCAGAGTATATACAGAACCAATTGAAAGAAGACAAGGTAGCCGAGCAGCTGGAGCTTGAATTCGAAGATCCGTTTACGGGTAAGAAGAGATAATATGCTCGCGCAGACCACATTTGCGCTGTAAAGCGCGGCTCTGAGAGCAGGGCTATGCCCGAAACTGAAAAACCACCGGCTTGGCCGGTGGATATTTATTCGCTTTGAAAAAACTTGTTAAAAAAATAACAAAGTTTGCATTGTGCACTTGATTCACAAATAATAAACAATTACGCTTCATTGTAGAAAAAGAAAGGAGATCAATATGGATCTTAAATTAAAAGATAAAGTAGTTCTCGTCACAGGCGGTACAGGCGGTATTGGTACTGCGATCGTTAAGGCATTTCTGGAAGAAGGCGCTAAGGTAGCGTTCTCCTCCACAAGACAGGAAAAGATCGATGCTCTTCTGCCGACGCTGAACGCGGCAGAGGGACAGGTTGCCGGCTTTGTCGCAGATATGAGCGTAGAAGCAGACATCCAGAAGTTTGTTGAAGACGCAAAGGCACACTTCGGAACGATCGACATCGTTGTTCCGAACGCAGGCTATGAAGGAAAAGCACATCCGGTACAGGATATGACACTGGATCTGTTTGAAAAGACATATATGCTGAATGTATTCTCCGTCATGTTAATGATGAAGTATGCAGCTCCGACACTCATCGAGAAGAAGTCCGGTGCTGTCGTCGTAGTCGCTTCGGCCGCTGCTTACGAGCCGACAGCAGGCAACAGCGCATATGTTTCTTCCAAGTATGCCGTTGCCGGTCTGACAAAGTGCATCGCTATGGAACTCGGTCCGGTCGGCGTACATGTCAACTATGTATGCCCGGGTCCGGTCGATACACCGATGATGCTCCGGATCGAAAAAGACTTCTTCGGCGATACGATGACGCACGAAGAAGCAATGGCAATGCTTGCCGGCACCTATGCAATGGACAAGCGCTATGCTAAGCCGGAAGAAGTCGCAAATGCAGTTCTGTATCTGGCTTCCGAAGTATCCGCTCATACAGCCGGTATGGGCATGCATGTAGACTCCAAGGTCTCTGCACCGAACTGATTCTCCGGAACGAAAAAGAATGACTCACTGTGAGCCATTCTTTTTTTTGTTACTCGTCTTTTTCAAAGATGAAGGTCAGTCCGCCTTTGTAGAAGCTGTAGCTGCCTTCTCCCTGGATGGCAGGATTGTAGTCCTTCAGGACGTGTTTGAGTGTCCAGCCTTCGTTGAGATACTGAGCCACCATGGCCTCCATGCGCGGGTATTCCTCTGCATAGAAGAAATCGCCGTTGGCAAGTTCTTCTTCTTTTCCGTCGTTGATGGTGATGATCTTTACTGATTTCATGGTATCTCCTCCTGGAAAAAGCATACCTCAGCAAGGGGGGATACCGTATATGGGGGTGAAAAAAACAGCATGTGAATGGGACTTTGCTTTATCTGCCGGTGAAAATACTGTACGATAAACCATATACGAGGTATCCAATATGCAGAAAATTCTGAAGACGATCTTCAGCCGTCTGACATTTATTGTTCTGATGGCTGCGTTAGAAGTGTTCATTTTATACTCGCTGTTCCACTGGTTTGGTTCACAGGCAGAATGGATCAATGAAGTGCTTCGGATTCTGAGCGTGATCATCGTACTGGGTATCGTCAATAACAGCCGGCATCTGTCTTCGGATATGATGTGGATCCTGCTGATCATCCTGATGCCGGTGCCGGGAACGATCCTGTGGCTGTTCTTAGGCGCAAATATGATCTCCAGCAAGACATTCCACAGACTGTTCCGCAGCACGGCAGACGCCAGGAAATACTACGTACAGGATGAGGATACGCTGGAAGTGCTGTACAGCAGTTCGCCGGAAGACAAGGGACAGTTCCATTACATTTCCCAGTCGGCCGGTTTCCCGTTCTACCGCAATACCGATTTCTCCTACTACGGACTTGGCGATGAAGGATATCCGGTCATGCTGGAGGAACTGCGGAAAGCGGAGAAGTTCATTTTCCTGGAATACTTCATCATTGAAGAAGGGAAAATGTGGAACGGCATCCTGGAGATCCTGGAAGAAAAAGCAAAGCAGGGACTGGACGTACGCGTCATGTACGATGACATGGGCTCGATGATGACCTTGTCCGGATCGTACGCGAAGAAGCTGGAAGAAAAGGGAATCAAGTGCGTGCCGTTCAACCGGATCAACCCGATCCTCGGCATTATCATGAATCACCGGGATCACCGCAAGATCATGGTCATTGACGGCAAAACGGCTTTCTCCGGCGGCGTGAATCTGGCGGACGAATACATCAACGCAATCGTCAAGCACGGCCACTGGAAAGATAATATCATCCGGATCAAGGGGGAAGCCGTGTGGTCGTATACCGTGATGTTCCTGACGCACTGGAACGCGCTGCGGCCGACCGATGAGGATTATACCGTTTTCCGCGCAGAGGCAGAAGAAGGGGAAGCGGACGGCTTCATCGCTCCGTACGGAGAGACGCCGCTTGACAACGAGATCACTTCGCAGAACATCTACATGGGTATTCTGAACCAGGCAAATGATTACTGCTATATCTATACGCCGTATCTGATCATTGATACCGAACTGATCAACGCGCTGATCCTGGCGGCTAAACACGGCGTGGATGTGCGCATTGTTACGCCTGGCATACCGGATAAGAAGATGGTATGGAAGATCACCCGGTCGTATTACCGGATTCTGATCGAGGGCGGTGTGAAGATCTACGAGTATGCGCCGGGATTCGTTCATTCCAAAGTGTTTGTCTCGGATGATAATACCGCGACAGTCGGTACGATCAATCTGGACTACCGCAGTCTGTATCTGCACTTTGAGAACGGCACCTATCTGTATAACTCAAAGAAAGTCCTGGAGATCAAACAGGACTTCCTGGATACGTTCCCGAAATGCCGGGAAATGAAAGCAGAGGATTTACGCAGCGGACTGTTCGGCACACTTACGATCGCAGTCCTGCGGCTGTTTGCACCGCTCATGTAAAAAGGCGGACAGAGCCGCCTCAACATTGGTTTTCGAAGAATACTGCTCGATACGATCAGTATTCTTTCTTTTCGATAATACGGAAGGAGATGAACATGGATACTGTGATCCCCAGAATAATTACCGCGATCAGAGTAAGCGCGATCACAGTGTCCGAAACGCCGGACAGCCACTGTCCGACCGTGTTTGCAAAGTTCATTGCAGCTTTGAGTTTCGAGAAGGCTAATACGGCAGCGGCGATGATTCCGAACATGACGTAGATCACGATCTTGCTGTTTTCGGAACCGTATTTGATGCGGATCGGAATCATGATCGAAGCCAGGATCGAAGCTGAGAACAGTACGCCGACGCAGTTCTCAAGGGAAAATGACTGCAGTACGCCGTTTTTCAGAAAGCCGGTCAGGGCGGACATGAGGAAGCCCGCAGCCATGGCGCAGATGCCCCAGCAGATCACGACAGCGAACTTTTCGATCACGTAGGTCCGGCGGCTGACCGGCAGAGTAAACAGGAACTGGTAACCGTTGTCAAACTCATCATAGGCAAGGGTGCCGAGTGCAAGCATACAGCCGATCATCGTCATGTACATGATGGTAACAGATGAATCAAAACTGAAAGACATGAAGAAGCCCATCATCAGGACGATCAGAGTGCTCTTCCACTGGTCTTTCATCAGAAGCAGGTCTTTGACCATGAGGCCTTTCATTGTGCTTTTCCTCCCCGGATCACATGAAGTACGACTTCATCGATCCCGATCTTTTCAACAACGATCTCCGGATAGTTTTCCTGGTAGTATTCCCGCTGGTTCGTCAGACAGCTGTATCCGTAGGATTCCTGGACAGTGCGCAGGATATACTGCTTATCCAGTTTTTCATACACCTCCGGAGTGACTTTGAGCATGGCATAGTCGGACAGCAGACGATCGGTCTCTTCATGCAGGATGATCTGTCCTTCGTGGATCATATAGAAGTCATCACAGAGGGTTTCCAGATCCTTGGAGATGTGGGAACTGATCAGGATGGACCGTTCCTCATCTTCTTTCATATACGCCCGCAGAAGGTCGAGAACGTCTTCTCTTGCGGCAACGTCCAGTCCGGATGTTGGCTCATCCAGGATGAGCAGCTTCGCGCCGTAGGACAGTGCGCACAGTACCTTGAGCTTTGCCTTCATACCGGTGGAGAACTCACGGATCTGCCTGTCATCCGGAAGCCCGAATTTGCGGTACTGCGCCGTGAACCAGTCTTCCCGGAACGCCGGATAGAAGCTTTTCATGATGCGGCGGATACTGCGGAGGGTCAGATAGCCGGAGAAGCCGGATTCCGCCATGACACTGCCGATCATGCGCATATCGTTTTCGCTGATCTCAGAGAGATCTTTGCCAAGTATTGTGACTTTCCCGCTGTTGATGCGGATCAGCCGCAGCAGGGATTTGAACAGTGTGCTTTTTCCGGCACCGTTCTGACCGATCAGTCCTGTGATCGTGCCGGCGGGCACCGCAAGGGAACACTGCAGGGTAAAGCCCGGATATTCTTTTCTGAGATCTTTTATCTCGATCATTTTCAGTCCTCCGTCAGAAGAAACAATAATTCTCTGATTTCTTCTTTTGTCATTCCGCCGGCCAGAGCTTTCTGTATGACCGTATCCAGTTCCTGTTCGATCTGTCTTCTCTGTTCCTCGCGGATCATCGCGACGTTTTCACCGGTCACGTATGTGCCCTTGCCGTGCACTGTTGTCGTATAGCCTTCCTGTTCCAGACGGTCATAGGCTTTTTTGACAGTCAGCGCGCTGATCTTCAGGTCACCGGCAAGCTGGCGTACGGACGGCAGAGCGTCTCCCGGCTTCAGGGTGCCGGACGCGATATCTTTCTTGATCTGTTCCATGATCTGTTCGTAGATCGGGACCATGGATGAAGCGTTGATAATCATATGCATATGTGGTTCCTCACAGTCAGAGCGGCCATCTCTGACATAAACAGTATATAACAGTATAAAACTGGATACAACTGTTATATGTCATTTTGTTCTGAGAAAGTTCCGGATGTATTCCTGACCGGCTGTTTTTCCTGTAGGATAGGGACGGAGGAGCCTATGAAAAAGAAGTACCTGTTTTTTGATATCGACGGCACACTGGCGGCCGGAGGCTATGGAAATACCTATATACCGGAATCCTGTCAGGAAGCGCTGAAACGACTGCGGGAAGCCGGACATTTCCTTGCTCTGTGCACCGGCAGATCCCATGCCATGGCGGAGGAATTCCTCGGCGAACTCGGCTTTGAGCATATGGTATCGGACGGCGGTTACGGCATTACGCTGAACGGACAGCTGCGGTCGATCACGCCGCTGGTACGCGAGAATGTCATCGCGCTGGTTGAGGAATGCCGGGAGAAGGGAATTCCGTGGGCGCTGCAGACAGAGAACTCCAAAGTGCGCTATGCTCCGGATGAACGGTTCTACGATTATACCCATGATACCTATATGAAAACAGAAGTCCTGCCGGGACTGGATCCGGAAAACTATCCGGTCCTGTACAAGGCATATGCGGCGTGTTACTTTCCGGATGAATTTAAGATCGAGGCGCTGAAGGATCTGCCCTGGTGCCGGTTCCACAAGGAATATATCTTTATCGAACCGTGCAATAAGGCAGAAGGGATAAAGAAAATGCTGAAAGAAGTCGGCGGGGAGGTTTCCGATGTGATCGTCTTCGGCGATTCCCGCAATGATCTGTCCATGTTTATTGACGAATGGACCTGTGTTGCCATGGGGAATGCCTGTGACGAACTGAAGGAGAAGGCCGACCTGATCACGACCGACGCAGATAAAGACGGGATCTGGAACGCCTGCCAAACACTCGGTCTGTTCTGAGAAAGGAGAAACCGGATGACACAGGAGGAAATGAACCGGCTTGTGCCGGAAAAACTGAAAGAGATCGAAGAGACCCTGCATGTCACGGTACTCTGGGCGTGTGAATCCGGCAGCCGGGCATGGGGCTTCGCTTCCCCCGACAGCGACTACGACGTGCGCTTTCTGTATAAAAGACAGCAGGAAGACTATCTGAAGCTGGAACGCGTCCGCGATGTGATCGAACTGCCGGTCGACGCGGTATGGGATGTGAGCGGATGGGATCTGAACAAGACGCTGGGACTTCTGAAGAAATCCAATCCGACGGTATTCGAATGGCTGAATTCGCCGATCGTATACTGCGAGACGGGGTTCCGGGAGAGGATCGCGCCGCTTTTGAAGGAGTATTTCAGCGAAGAGCGCATGCTGCATCATTATCTGAATACCGCCAGAAGCAATCTTGTCACCGTCATGGCAAAAGATACGGTGCGGGCAAAGAAATACTTCTATGTCCTTAGGCCGCTCTTAGCGTGCGCGTGGATCATGAAGTATCACGAAGCGCCGCCGGTGCCGTTTGATGCACTGTGCGGGCTTCTGCCGGAAGATGTGCGTCCGGCAGTGAATGCGCTGCTGGCAGTCAAGACGGCATCCCGGGAAGCGGAAGAAGTGCCGCAGGATCCGGTGATCCTAAAATATGTTCAGGAGGCATGCAGCACAGCAGAAGCGTATCTGCAGACGCTTCCGGATCATAACAATACAGAATGGGAAGACCTGGACAGGTTTTTCCTGCAGGAGATCAGCAGTCCGGAATGATCCGGACTGTTTTCTTTCCCTCCGGTATATGACAGGGTATAATTGTCTGGTATGAAAGAAAACGAAGCGTATTTAAATGAGCAGATCATTACGTATATTGGCAACAAGCGCAAGCTGAATGTGTATATCGAAGCTGTGATACGGGATATCCTGCAGGAAGAACATATGGAGAAGGCGGTATGTGCCGACCTTTTTTCCGGCTCCGGCATCGTTTCCCGCATGCTCAAACAGTACGCATCCTGTCTCATCGTCAATGACCTTGAAGACTACAGCCGGGTGATCAGCGAATGCTATCTGACCGACCGGAAAGACTTTGACAGAGACCGCTACGACGCGTATTACCGGGACATGACGGAACACCTGAAAACACCGGTATCCGGCATTATTGCAGAGAACTATGCGCCGAAGAAGGAAGACTCGATCAAGAAGGGCGAACGCGTGTTCTTTACGCCGCGCAACGCCGTGTATATCGATACGGTGCGCCAGTGGATCGATACGATCCCGCAGGAAATGCAGAAGTTCTTCCTGGGACCGCTGCTGTACGAAGTGTCAGTGCATACGAATACGGCCGGCGTATTCAAGGGATTCTACAAAGACAGCCGCACCGGCATCGGCAAATACGGCGGGAACGGTGAAAATGCGCTGCTAAGGATCAAAGGAGAGATCGAACTGAAGCCGCCGGTATTATCGAACTTTGACGCAGAAAAAAAGATCTTCTGCGAAGATACCAACGAACTGGTGCGGCATCTGTCCGGCATCGATATCGCCTACCTGGATCCGCCGTACAACCAGCATCCGTACGGGTCGAACTACTTCATGCTGAATACGGTCGCGGAGTACCGCATCGGTGAGAATCTGAGCCGGGTATCCGGTATTCCCCGCGGCTGGAACCATTCCGCATATAACCGGAAAGCGAAAGCCGCCGAAGCGCTGGAAGATGTCATACAGAACCTGGACGCCCGCTATATCGTGGTTTCCTACAACAGTGAAGGCTTTATCACCAAAGAGGAGATCACGGGAATGCTGGAACGGTACGGTTCGCTGCAGACAGTGGAAGTCCGCTACAACACATTCCGCGGCAGCCGCAATCTGCGGGGCCGGGATCTGTATGTGGATGAATATCTGTTCATCCTGAAAAAGCAGAAATAAATAACGTGCAGCCGAATGCAGACTGCACGTTGTTTTTATCGTTTTCCTTTGTAGGCGCGGTCCGCCATCAGGACGATTATCACTGCGCCGATCACTACGGTGATCAGGCAGATCAGCACCAGCATGCGGACGCCGATACTGTCGAGGATCAGACCGCCGGTGAGGTTGGCAAGCACGCCGGCGATCGTCATCATGATCGTAAAGAGCGCCTGTCCCTTGACGGCTTCTCCTTTGGACATCGATTCACCGATATACTGCACCATGGCTGGATAGAACAGGGCATAGCCGATGATCTGCGTGCACTGCGATACATAGACGAGGAATGTACTGCGGGCAAGGAACAGCAGAACGTTTTTCAGAATGAAGCCGATCATGGAGAACTTCAGAAGCTGGCGGGAACTGAACTTTCTGCCGAGGATGCCGGCTGCGATCATTGCCGGTACTTCGATGGCGGCGGAGAGGGAGAACATCGTACCCATCTGCGCGCTGTTTCCGCCGAGCGGCGTAATGATCTGGATCATGAACGAACTGATGATGTACAGATGGAAGAACAGGAAGATGACACCGACGTTCAGGATGACAAAGGGAATATTATTCCGGATGAACGCAGTCAGTGAGATGTCTTCGCGGGCAGTCTCCGTACGCGCCAGAGCTTCATCCTTTGCTTCGGAAGAGGTCAGCGCCTGTTTGTAGTGCCTGCTCATCAACAGCACCATGATGATCAGGATCAGCAGGGATACCTCCGTTGCGCCGGGAATCGCGCTGACGCCGAATTTTTCGACCAGTGAACCAAGTACCGCGGTGACGGCTGCGTAGCCGACCGATCCCATTGCCCGGCACAATCCGAAGTTCAGCCGGTATCCGGCAGCTTCGACTTTGAACAGCAGGGAATTGACCAGCGGCTGCAGGAAACCGTGCACGCCCATGGCAAGAACATAGAAGACAAACAGAACGATCGAACGGCCGTGCAGGAAGAACAGAAAGGCGGTAAAGATACCGACTGCCGCGCCGATGAACAGGATCAGATCCGTCAGGAAGAACCGTTTTGTACGGTCGGCGAAATCTGCCACAGATGGCTGAAGCAGTACTGTCATGAGGTTTGCGGCAGACATGACAAGACCGATCTCCGTATTCGTAAAGTTGTTTGCCAGAAGGAATACGGAGATAAATGCGCCGATTCCCGCGTACATCATGGAATAGCTCATCTGTATGCCGGCATAGTCAAAGGTCAGTTTGTTTTTCATAGGCGTCTCCATTCGTACATGTATTATATCGTAATGCCGTGCGGAAGGAAGTGTTTCCGGATACGGACCTGCCGCACAAACGAAAAAGATACGGTTCTGCCGGGAACCATATCTTCTGCATATGCTGTAGAAAGATCAGAGCTTCTGTATGACGCCGGGAAGTTCATACATGGAATCTGCCCGGTACTGCGCGTCCGGAACATCTCCGAATCCCCAGGATACGAAGATAAAAGGGACGCCGACGGTATCGCAGCAGGCTTTGTCATGCGGCGTATCGCCGACATATACCGGGTGTTTCAGATCGTACTGCTGAATCATCAGCCGCAGGTTTTCCGGTTTGTCCTTCAGAGTGTCTGCGTAGCACAGATGTCCTTTGACATACGGTTCGATGCCGGCGTGCGTCATGACGGCTTCAATATAGCCTTTGCCGCAGTTGGACAGGATAAACAGGTCATAGGTACGGCTGAGTGTTTCGAAGATCTCCCGGACGCCCGGATACAGATCGGTGCCATTTGTCAGGATCTCTTCGTTTTCTTTCTGTTCCATGACTTCCGCGATCGCATTGGCTTCGGACAAGGGAAGATCCGGAAGAACTGCCATTGCCCATGCATCCATGGTCTTTCCCATCAGGGAAGCGGCCTTTTCCTTCGTGAGCGGCGTGTACGAGATGCCCAGTGAGGCAAGATGCCTGTTCCAGGAAACGGTGATCGGACGGATACTGTTGGTCAGGGTGCCGTCGATATCAAAGATGACTGCGTCTGTTTTCATGGTGCTGTTCCTCCGTGGTATCTGTCTTTAGCATACAGCATTTCTTTCACGGCTGTAAAATGATTGCCGGAGACAACGGTCTCTGTTCTATAATGAATTCAGGTAATACAGGAGTAGATCATTATGGCAAGGAAGTTTGATCCCGATCATGGGTTTTACTATTCATTTCTGAACGCTGACCAGAAAGCATGCTATGACGCGCTGTTGGTGAATATGCGCCAGTTTCAGCAGGATTTTCAGATGAATCCGATCGCTGTCAACGATTATCTCGTGGCCAACCGCGCTGTTCTGGATGATCATCCGGAACTGTGGTGGGCGGATACGCCGGCAAGGTATTCGTACGGCTTTACCGGGAAAGTGAACCGGCATACGTTTCTGGAGCTGAAAGGCAATGAACTGCAGCTGACACAGCAGATGTTCAAGGCTGTGGAAGACGTGCTGAAAGAAGCGCAGAAAAAGAAGAGCGAATGGGATAAGGCGCTGCTGTTCCACGATGCGATCGTTCAGAGCACGGCGTTCAACACCGGCGCAGACACGGACGGACTGGGCGACCAGAATATCAGCAGCGTACTGCTCGGCGGCAATTCCGTATGTGCCGGCTATGCCCGCACGTTCCAGCTTCTGTGCCGCAGCAGCGGGATCGAATGCGTATATGTTCCGGGTGTCGCGGTAAAGAACGGACAGCAGGTGGCGCATGCATGGAACTTCGCGTTCATCGAAGGGGAGTGGACGTGGATCGACTGCACATGGGATGATCTGATCTGGCAGAAAGGCGTTGAAAGTCTGGAACATGACTATTTCTGCCTCAATGACACATGGATCTCCAAGAACCGTGCGATACCGGCATATCTGGAGACCGGCAATTCCAAGGCAAGGCTGAAGATCCGCTTCCCGGAAGCTTCTTCCCTCAAGATGGAGTACCACCATGTGGCAGGCACCTATTTTGCAAAATACGATCCGGCAGCGGTCGGCGCTTCCGCCCAGCAGCAGGCACAGAAGGGAAGCATCCGTCTTCGTTTCGGAAGCACGGCAGAACTGAAGAAAGCCTGCACCGATCTGGTGGATCGGTCGAATCTGACGGCATCTGCGCAGCTGCGCGTCAGTAAAGATGATGATATGTGCGTCCTGAGAATTGACCGGATCTGACTGCCAAAGAAACATCGTATATGAGAGATATTACAAACGACATTGAAAAAGTTCTGTTTACAGAAGAACAGATTCAGGCGAAAGTAGCCGAACTGGGAAGACAGATTACAACGGATTATAGTGACGAAGACCTGATCGTTGTCGGTATTCTGAAAGGAGCCGGCATATTCATGAGCGATCTGATCCGCCGGATCGACGGACCGGTCCGCATCGATTACATGATGATTTCCAGTTACGGAAGTTCCACAGTATCTACCGGGATCGTCCGGATCCTGAAAGATCTGGACTATGATATTCACGGCTGTTCCGTTCTGATCGTGGAAGATCTTGTGGATACCGGCTATACACTGAATTATCTGCAGGATTATCTGTATCGCCGGGGTGCGAAGGATGTCCGAATCTGCACGCTTCTGGATAAGCCGGCAAGACGGCAGAAAACGGTCACAGTGGATTACCTGGGTTTTGAAGCTCCGGATGCGTTTATTGTTGGCTATGGCATTGATTATGCGGAATATTACCGGAATCTGCCTTTTATCGGCGTGCTGAAACCGGAGATCATCGAATAGCAGAAGAGACTTATGGCAATTAATATCAAAAAAGTCTTTGCGGACTCCATGGTGCGCCTGCTGAATGAGCGGCCGTTTGAACAGATCACGGTCAAAGACCTGTGTGCGGACTGCGGCGCGAGCAGACAGACATTTTACAATCACTTCTATGATAAATACGATCTCATCGTATGGATCTGCCGCAAGCAGTGTGAAGAACTGTGGGCTTCCTTTCAGCGCAAGGATTCCTTCCGGGAATGCATGCTGGACGTTTATGAGTTTCTTTATAACAATCAGGCATTTTACACCATTGTCATGGATATTGAAGGCCCGAACAGTTTCCGTGAGTTTCTCATGGACTTTACCAAAAAATACTATCGGGATGCAGTCCAGGCATCCGGGAAAGAGATCGACGATGAACTGGAATACGCGATTTCGTTCTGTACGGTCGGAACGATCGAGATGGCGGTATCGTGGATCCGGAACGGTTTTCGGCAGAGTCCCCGGCAGATGGTGGAATACCAGGTCCTGTGCTGCCCGGAATCGCTGAAACCGTATCTGGCATGAAAAAGACTGCTGCAGCCGTGTGCAGCAGCCTCTGGTCACTTCGGTGACTTTTTTACAGATTCAGTCCGGCAAAGAAACCGGAGGTGGTTGCGTTCAGGAAGTCGGAAGGACGGGCAAGATCACCGACCGGTGTTACTTCATAACCTGCATCTTCCAGCTCTTCGATCAGTTCCCTGCCATAGGATGTCTGGCCGAGGGCGATGATGACATACTCAGCCGGTACGCCTGCTGTTTCACCGTCTTTTTCAAAGAGGACTTTGTCGTCACAGATCTCTTTTACCTTCGCACCGGTGACCGGCTTGACGCCGAATTTCTGGAACGCGGCGATCATATCCATTTTGGAGAACGGGAACAGGTTTCCGGCGATGCCCGGCATCATTTCGAGGATAGTGACATCGTTGTCCGCCATCAGGCATTCGGCGATCTCGCAGCCGACGATACCGCCGCCGACAATAACGACTTTCTTTCCCTTCGGTGCTTTTGCTTTGCCTGCGAGCAGATCCCATGCCTGAACGCCTTTCTCAATGCCCGGGATCGGAAGAACGAGCGGCACTGCGCCGGTCGCGAGAATGACAGCATCCGGTGCAATGGCATCGATCGCGGCTTTGTCGGCCTTTACGCCGAGACGCACTTCAACGCCTCTGCGTCCGAGTTCTTCTTCAAACCATTTCTCGGCCCGGCCGATGGCTTCTTTGTTCGGCGATACTTTTGCCAGATGCATCTGTCCGCCGAGTCGGTCCGCGCATTCCAGAAGAACGACGCTGTGACCGCGGGAAGCTGATGTGATGGCTGCCTGCATACCGGAGATGCCGCCGCCGACGACGGCTACTTTCTTTTTCACTGCCGGCAGCGGTTCCAGTTTCTTATAGAACTCATAGCCGGCTTCGGGATTGAGCACACAGCGTACAGAGTTGTGAATATTCAGTTCTTTCGAACAGCCTTCGCTGCAGGAAAGGCAGGGGAGGATCTCCTGCGCCTTGCCGGCTTTCGCCTTATTGGGCCAGTACGGATCACAGATGAGCTGACGGCCGATGACCACGAAGTCGCAGCGGTCGTTCGCCAGCAGATCTTCGCAGAACTCCGGGGTGCGGATCTTGCCGAGAACACCCATCGGCACCTTTACACTGCCGCGCACGGAATCGGTAAGGGCTACACGGTTTCCTTCCGGACGGCTCATCGTTTCGATCAGGTTGCCCGGCAGAGCAAGGCTGGCGGAAACATCGATGAAGTCTGCACCGGCTTCCTCATACCATTTACAGAGCTGGACGCTGTCTTCTTCCGTCAGTCCGTCCGGGAAGTTGACATAGTGGATGCCCGCACGTACGCCGACGACGAAGTCGGGACCGACGGCGGCACGGACTGCGCGGATGACTTCCAGACCGAAGCGGGCACGGTTCTCCAGGGATCCGCCGTATTCATCGGTGCGCTGGTTGTAGCGGGGAAGCAGGAACTGGCTGATCAGATACATGTGGGCGGCGTGGATCTCAACGCCGTCGCAGTGCGCCAGTTTAGCGATCACTGCCGCTTCGACGAACTTCTTCTGGATCTCACGCATCTTTTCGATCGTCAGTACTTCGTACTCGTCTTCGTGGTCCTTGACCGGGGATACCGAGACCGGCTTGACGCCTTCTGTACATTTGGCGATCTCTCCGGCATGCAGGATCTGCGGGATCAGAAGGGCACCATAGCGGTGGATCTCTCTGGACAGACGCTCCAGATTCTTCTGGTACTTCGGATCGGACAGTCTTGGCTGGCTGGGCGTTGCTTTTCCCTGCGGATCATCGATACCGACGCATCCCGTCAGGATAACTCCGACGCCGCCTTTTGCGCGTTCAGCGTAATACGCAATATGCTGTTCGCTGATGGATCCGTCGGGATCGCCCATGTTGTCACCCATGGCCGACATGAAAATACGGTTCTTCGCGATCCTCCGTCCGAGGCGGAGCGGAGAGAACAGATTCGGATAGTACTTGTTCATGCTGTTATTTCTCCTTTCTGTGCAATGATACAAATGATAAAAAGCTCTTCTGAATTCATTTTACAGACGCAGAGAAAGGGTCATCATATGACAGAAAAGCATGTGCGTCCATATATGGACACACGCTGTATAATGTCAATTTATTCAGTGATTTCACCAGCGGAATGAAGGGAATGAACGCAGTAAAAAAGGGCAGTGAACTGCCCGATAGAAACGTA
The DNA here is from genome assembly GCA_017510405.1 of Solobacterium sp. Taxonomy (GTDB): domain Bacteria; phylum Bacillota_I; class Bacilli_A; order Erysipelotrichales; family Erysipelotrichaceae; genus Bulleidia. The sequence goes on along the minus strand of JAFWNG010000036.1, from coordinate 11,018 downwards.
TTCGAAATTATTTCGGCATTCAGGCTGCCGCTGCCATTTTCGCCTTTTTCATATAGGCGAGCTGGACCATGGCGAAGGCGACTGCGACAAGTACTGCAAGGAAGAGAATGACGGTCGTATAGGTGCCGCTCATGTCATACAGCATTCCGACAACAGTTGTAAAGATAGCATTGGACAACGTGGTGGTCATTGCCAGTTTCGGATAGACACGACTGTATTTGTCCGCTCCGAACATCTCTCTGGTAAGCATTGCCGTGGATACAGTTCCTAAGGAATAGCACAGACCGTACATGGCGGCCGCGGCGATCAGAACAGCGGAGTTCCGGCTGAAGGCGATCAGCAGGGCACCGCAGACGACAACAGCTGCATAAACGGAAACAGACAGTTTTGAACCGATACGGTCGATCAGAGTGCCAAGAAGGATCTTGCCGGCAGTATTGGAGATCATGCAGGCACTGACCATCAGAGCACCGGTCGACAGCATGTTATAGGATTCCGCGATACCGGAGAAATGCTGGGGAAGCGCTGCGACGGCTGCGGAACATGCGGTGAAGACCATCAGGATCGCCATCATGGATACAGAGATCGTGAACGCGCCTTTTTCGGAGGCATGAGCCGCAAATGTTTCTTTTCTGCCGCCGTACGGCTCCATCATTTTGTATTCCGGTTTCAGAACGATCGGGAACAGGATCACCGGCAGATTGAACAGTAAATTCGCTGCGGCGACGGCCATATAGCCGGTTCTCCAGCCGCTGTTTGCGATAATGCCGGACAGGACCGGGGAGAGCACCGCAGCCGCAAGACCGGAAAATCCCAGGGCAATACTGGTCATCAGACCGTTGTTTTTATTGAACCAGTAGTTGATCATAACGGTTGCGGCAACCGAGCCGATCATGCCGGACGCAAAGCCGCGGATGCCGTTGCAGAGCATAAGCATCTCGACATTCGGACACATGGACAGCATGAACGTTGAGGCAACCTGAACGATCGTGCCGATGATCACCAGTTTTTTCAGGCCGAGCATGCGCAGGGAGAAAGGAGAGAGCAGGCCGGTTAATGCCTGAACGATATTGTATACCATCAGAGTTGCAGAAACACTGCCGCGGCCGATCCCGAAATCATTTGCGACCGGGCTGAAGAACAGTCCTGCAACATTGATGCCGAGGCCGATACTGCTGCCGATCATTCCGCATGCCGCAATGACGACGAACCAGTAGATGTAGTTTTTGTTTTCTTTCATAGAGAATCTCCTTTCTTCGCTCTATATCCTGCTGTATTTTCAGTTTAGTAAAAACCGAAGACACAGACAATGAATTACCAGATTCTGGAAATGCATGGAATGTACAGTGACAGGGATCTTGTGAATCGTGCAAAAGAATACGGTCATTCTGCCGGATTCGGTATAATGAATGCATATGATGATCGAGATTTTTTTATTTCAGATGCTGCGGAATCCGGACCTTCACAGTCTGAAGTTCTGGCTCATCACCGGTATCTATACTTTACTGATCGCCGGTTCACTGGCGGGAAAATGGCGTCTCTTAAAGAAAGCAGGCAGAGTGCCGTGGCACATTCTTGTGCCGTTTCTGGGCAACTGGGAATTATATGATATCTGCTGGGACGGCCGCTGTGGCGCTGCTGTAAGTGCTTTGTATCTGTTTATGGATCTGCTGGTTCCCGCGTCCGGACGGATCCCGCTTCTATCTGTGAATACAGTGCTGCTGTTTCTCTGCTTTAATGCGGTATTCATCCTGTCCGGAATCATGAAGATGAAGCTGGCAAGATCGTTCGGAAGAGGCGGAGCGGTTGCGTACGGCCTGATCTTCCTGGAAGGCGTCTTTTATCTGGCCGGTTTCCGCACCTGTGAATATTACGGCAGAACACTGCGGAAGTATAATCCGAAAATGCCGAAAGCGAGCAGAACGCACCACCGTTCCAGTCTCAGCCGTGTATATACGATCAACCTGTACCGTTCCCGCAGTATTATTGCACTGATCGCCTGTGTATCAACTTTTGCGCTTTGTCTGTTCGCTGTGGCGGGCGGACTGATCGAAGATCCGTCTGTCCTGACGCCGGAGCGCGGCAGTGAACTGTTCAAACTGTTTACCGTGAACTCGAACTTTTTCTCAGCGATCGGTGCGGCGCTCATGATTCCGTTTGCAGTGGAAGGCATCCGCAAAAAACGGTTTACCTATCCGAAGTGGGTCCAGCTGATCCAGTACAGCGGTGCGATCTGCACGACCCTGACGATCCTCTTTGCCATCTTCCTGATCTTCCCGACCCTGGGTGCCGGAATTGCGTTCGGACGGATGAACTTCTGGCTTCACCTGGTCTGTCCGATCATGACGCTGGTTCTGCTGTTCTCGGTGGATACAGATCTGGAACTGTCGCTGAAGGAATCCATCCTCTGCCTGATCCCGTTCTATTTATACGCAGTCGTTTATCTGAATAATGTTGTACTGATCGGGGAAGAGAACGGAGGCTGGAGAGATATCTACAGACTGGCGACCTATCTGCCGCCGGCTTTCTCCGCGCCGCTGATGTTCATGCTGGGATTCGGCATCGCGCAGGCGATCCGTATTGTATATAACCGTCTTGCAAAGATAAGACTGAAGAATATGAAGAGTCTGTGGAGTGAAGATCTTTCCCCGATCGAGATCAAGATCGAGGTATACGGACTCGGCCGTTATACCGGCATGCACGATGAAGTTACCAATATTTCCGTACCGATCGATATCTTCCAGCAGTTTGCGAAGCGTTACGACGTGACCGTGGATGAACTGGCAAGAACATTTACCAAAGGCGTCACCGACGGTCTTCAGGAACGCGGTGAGTACTTTGACAAGATCATGAAGAATCTGGACGTTCTGATCGGAACGCCGGAAAAACTCCGCAGAGACGGAGGAGAAAGCGCGTGACACCTGTAAAATATATTGAATGGATCGCAGCTGTACTGGCAGGTTTTGCAGTAATGGCAGTGATCGGAACTCTCGTGGATAAGATTCGGAACAAATGGCTGAAAGTACTGGTATTTGTCATTAAGTTTATCGCAATGACCGGACTGGCTTTCCTGATGATCGCGTGGGCAAGTCCGTTTTTGTGGAAGTTCGCATATCCGCTGATGGGAATCTACATTGCCCTGGCGGCGGACTGTTTCTGCGATATCGTGATGTTTCTGCTGTCCTTCCGGAAAAAGAAGACAGGTAAATATTTCCGCGCGATCCTGCTGGGAGTATTTATTCTGCTTTATACAGTATACGGAACGATCAATTCCCAGATCATCCGGGAAGACCATCTGAGTTATTCTTCGGATAAACTAAGTGAAAAGCATACATTTGTATTCCTGTCAGACCTGCACTACGGTTCCTCCCAGACCCGCAAGTCTTTTGAGGATGCACTGAAGCGGATCTCTGCGGCAGCACCGGAGTTTGTACTTCTGGGCGGAGATATCTGCGACGAACATACAGAAAAAGAGGAAATGCAGTGGGTATTTGAACAGCTCGGAAGTCTGGACATGCCGGTCTATTACATCTACGGCAACCATGACCGTCAGGACAGAGGACACTATATCGGCGGAAAGAAATATACTGAAGAGGAGTTTGAACAGGCGATCCTGAACAGCGGCGTGATCATCCTGAAAGATGACTTTGTGCAGTTCAGTGACGAGATCGTTCTGCTTGGCCGTGAAGACAGCAGCCGTTCCTCACGGCTCTCTGTAAAAGATCTGCCTGCCCGTCCGGAAGGGACGTATGTGATCTCGGTTGACCACAGTCCGTATCAGAATGAGGACATCCGTGAAACCGGTGCAGATCTGCAGTTCTCCGGGCATACGCATGCCGGGCAGATCTTCCCGATCCGTGCCCTGTATACGCTTGCCGGTCTGAATGTCGTATATGACTACCGGATCGGTGATACAGACCTTTATGTCAGTCCCGGCATAGGAAACTGGTATTATCCTTTCCGGAATGAATCCCACTGCAGTTACGCCGTGGTCGATCTCATTCCCGAATAAGCATAAGATAGATCCGTGAATGATCCCGTGCAGTGCGCGGGATTTTCTTTCTCGGCAGTCACAGAATGTTGAAGAGATTCCGGTGAAGAAAATATAATGAAGAGTAGAAATGACAGAGGTTTTTTCATGCGTTATGTAAGAGACTGGGAAGAATTATTGGAAGCTTTTATACATGGTGAAAGAGAAGTGCAGCTGAGGGATTTCGAAGATGGTTCACTTCGCATTTCAGGTAATCAGGTCGTCTATAATGACGTCCCTGTTCTGGAGAGCCCCGGAGACGGGGAATTTATTCTGAATGTATCCGTGATCGATCCGGTGACCGAAAAGTATCAGATCCGTCTTCGCAATGATCTGCTTGCGGATCAGCTGTTCTATATTGCATATACCGTCCCGAAAGAATACCGGGGATCGCTGGTGCCGTTTATCAGCCAGCCGGATGATCTGGATGATCCGGAATACAACCGGTATCGTCTGAGAACACGATGCTTTTACGCTCTGGACTTATCCGGACTCCCGGATGTGCCGGGTGCGATTGAGGTGATCAAAGACGTGATCTCCTCAATGCCGGCGGAAAACTGGCAGAAAGAACAGCTGATAAACGCTGCCGAGACGGAAGGAACGGAATACCGGACAGACTCAGAGGCGGATGTGATCAGCGCATCGCAGTACCAGGGAATGATATTGAAATTTGCGATGAGTCTTGCACTGGCGTATCCCGAAGGATCGTTTGCTGTCCGGGGAACGTTCTGTTCCTACGGCACGGACAAATGGTATTCGGATTACGCCTTCTACTCTCAGGACCGGCTGGATCATATTTCAGCAGAGTTTGCGACGCACCATGAATGGGTCGAAATGGACGGCTTTATGAGCGCTGACGGAAAGGAACTCGGCACAAAGCGGGTCCGTCTTCTGGTCGGGTATGAAGGAATCTGTCCGGACTGTCAGAGAACAGTAATCGATTATGATGAACTGCGTCCTGGAAAGAACACCTGTGCATGTCCGGGATGCGGAAGAGTATTCACGGTTAAGGAACTGTTCCCGAATGCTGTCGTGACGGAACAGAGTTATGAGCGGACTGACGGAGGATTTGTATTGATATGAGAAAACCTGTGAACCTGAAATGGGCGGATGAAAGCGGACCGTTTCAGAAAGAAGTCCTGACAGAAATGACGTTCCCGGACGGGAATGATCTTGTGTTTGTTGCGGTCGAGCGGACAGGGGAATGGCTGACTGCGTTTGTTTCGAAAACATCCATGATGGACAGCCTGCGCTTCCTGTTTCTGCATGACAATGCATCACAGGAAGCTGAGAAAGAGTTCAGCGACCGGCTGATGTCGGCGTATCAGGCTGATACTGTGGCAGACATGATCGAACAGATCAGAGATCCGGAAGAACTGTATGAAGATGAGATCTTTCTGACCGTTATGGCGAATGACCTGCTTTACCATGACCCGGGTATGAACGAAGAAGAATGGCTCGCTAAGTTCCAGAGCGAAGGGTTTAAGATCGGATGGTCTGCGGAAACGAAAGCGATGCTTACCGGCAATTATAATGCATTCATGTTTTATAGCAGTCTGCTCAGTGAGGAAGCTCTTCTGAAGAATCCCGGATTCGGACACGCCGACGATCCGGAATATCCGGTCTGTCAGCAGGAAAAGATCGATAAACTGAGAAGTCAGGTCGATGAAACTGCGTATGAAACATGGAAAACAGAATATCTGGAGAAAGAGTACAGCCGGAAAAAAGACCGGGAATGGTTCACGATTCCATACACGGCGGAATGGGGCGGATCCTTCTTTATGACCGATTGCAAAGGAAATGAAGAAGAACTGACCGAACTTCTGAAAATACTTGCGAAGGCGGATGTCGGAACACCGCGAAAAGCCGCAAAAGAAGAGATCCTTTCCGCCATTGCCAAAGGATTATGAGTCCGTATCCGGATATGCATCGCAGTAGATGAAACGAAAATCGCCGTCGGGAAGGATCCTGACGGCGTTTTGTGACCGGTTTATTCGGTCGGTTTGTAATTAATAATATACAGAAGTTTTTCGTTGAAATTCTTATCTCTCAGTTCGGCGGGAGGCGGGCAGGAATCCGGTGTATCGAGCGGTACGATATCAATATGATCGGAACCGTGGTACTTCAGAGCATACCGCCACTCTTCATCCACCCATCTGGATTCCCTTGCGTATCGGGACCAGCAGAGATACAGCATGTCTCTTTTCCGTATTTCCTCATACAGAATGTCTTTCCAGTTTGCACCGCTGCGGATACTTTCGACATCGAAGAAGATATCGAGATCCGGACGGGCTTTTTTCATGCCCTGAATGATGCCGGCGACCCGCTTCCTGTCTTCGCTGGCATAGGAAACAAAAGCGGACATATAGTCTTCCCGTTCAACAGACGGCAGCTGGACGCAGCCGGCAGAGCGTCGGATGATAAACTTCAGCCGGACACTCGGTATTTCATTGATATATACCTGTGCGAAGTACAGAACCTGATTCTTCTTATAGTCTTCCGGCAGTTCAACGGCGAAACTGAGATTCAGATACTCCCCGTTCCAGATGCCGGTTTCTTCTTCCGTGACGGTATAATCCGGGGAAGTCAGAACGACGCGGATCCCGGACCCCATGGCTGCTTTCAGTACTCCGGATCTGGCTTCCTGTGTTTTTTCGTCATAGTCATTCATAATATCCGCGACAACACTTCGGAAGGCATCTTCGTACATGACGATATTCAGGATCATGTACTGTCCGCTGACAAACTCTTTTGGGGCGACAGCGGAGAACTGTACTTTACTCAGTTCCAAAACATCCGGTTCCGCCGGTTTCATCTGCGGGTGCGTAATACCCGCAGCCAGCGTCTGTTTCAGGGAACTTTCAAAACGTGTGATCTGTTCCAGGACGGCCATAAGACTGCGATGATTGCGGAACTGTGAAACGGAATACGGGAGTTCGGACAGTCTGCGCTTCCATTCCGCAGTCTGCATCAGAGTGCTCCGCATTACCTGTTCCAGATCTTTTTCACAGCGGCAGAGCACAGAATCATCCGGTACCAAGCCGGAAAAGTATGCTTCATATTCCTTCTGATATGTTTTGAGTGCATAGTCATATCGTCTGCTCTGATCGATCAGCTGCGACAGTATCGTCTGCAGTTCTTCGCATGCTTTCCGACCGGAAAAAGGGATACGCTGCGCTTCGGAGATCAGTTCAGACAGCTGTCTTCCGCATTCCGCAAACCAGTTTCTGTATCTGAAGTATTCTTCATTTGGTGCCATACAGAGTCCTCCATGTATGAAAACGAGATGATATTCTGAGGGATGCTTTCTGCAGGAGATCCGATAATTCGGAAGGATCATTTCCGCAGTGTCTCATAATTCAGCAGACCCATATGATCTGCCTGTAAGGCAAGTTCCATGTGCAGGAGGGCAATTTTGGTGCCGGTGCAGAGAAAATCCAGGAACATTGCCAGAGCAACGCCGAGCGCCAGACCTTCTGCGGGAATGTGCAGCTGCAGCATCATGACGGAGAGACAGGAAATATTGCCTCCGGCTACCGGCGGCGTTGAGATTGCCAGCAGGGAACATACGATCCACATCGTGACCCACCACGCAATATCCACATGTATTCCATAGCATTCCGCCATGAACGCACCGGCTAAAACGTACATCATGGAATAGCTTCCGGCAAAGATGATACTGCCGATCGGAAGTCCCATTCCCGACAGAGACTTATCGATACCGAGTTTCTGCTCGTTGATCTCCATACATGTCGTAAACGCGGCCGAGGAGGAGGAAGTGGACAGCCCGATGATAAAACTAGGCATCAGTTTCTGCGCCAGAACAGCCGGCTTCACTTTCAGCTTCCAGCATGTATAAGCCGTATAAAGCGCCAGCAGAATGACAGAGAAGAGAACGCACACAGCCAGCGGTTTCCAGAAACGGGCAAGCATCTGCGGACCGGCGATCCACAGCTGCGTAACAAGGGAAGAAAAGATATAGAACGGCAGAAGCATACATACCGCTGTCACGCACCGCATGACAACGAACTGCGCTTCTGCGGCGATCTTTCGCAGGTTCTCCGTCTGGCTTCCCGTCAGAAGCAGAATAATACCGATCAGTACCGCCATAAAGACGATCTGGAGCGTATTGCCGTCCAGGAAAGGCTTCACAGGATTGGCTGGCAGTATGCCGAAGAGCATGTCGAGAATCGTCAGGAATCCGGCACCACCGCCCGATGAATCCCGTGCCAGCGGGAATAACAGGTATGCCCCGGCAGTAACAGCTCCGCAGGTCGCAAAAGTTGTGACCAGAAACCGGATCATCATCTGCTTGCCGACTTTGCCGAGGGCAGCTGTGCTGCCGATGCCGCAGATCCCTGTTATGACCGTGAGAAAGATCATCAGTCCGATAAATGTGTTCAGAAGATTCAGAAACCCGCCGGACAGGTACAAAAGTCCGTAGTCCATCACCGAATTACGGATCGTTTCCGGGATGTACTGTCCCAGCAGGCCGACTGCGATCGCCGCAGCAATACAGCCGAGCATAACCAGTTCCGCACTTTTTTTGGCGGCGGATACAGGCAGGATCAGTTCATTATGGCCAAAGCGCCACCGCCAGACCGGAAAAATGCCGGTCCGATCAAGGAGTGATGCCGTGTACGCCTCGATCTCGTTGTCTGCCGGTTTTCTCGGATCAAACCGGTCACCGGCGTAACGGATCCGCAGCTGCTCTCTGCCGAAACTGCGGAGGAAAAACATCTCTGCTTCCCTGGCTTCATCTGTATGTTCGCAGATATTCAGAAGCATATCTTCCAGAACCACCCGGAACAGGGCGATATCTCTGTGCTCTTTTCCTGCTTCTTCCAGCCACTGCTGTACTGTATCCGAAGCAGCGTCCACACCTGATCTGGTCAGGCTGATTTTCATTTCTTCTTCCATCTGTATACCTTCTGGTGTCAGTCTGTCTGACATTTTTCATCTGCAATAGAATTACCTAAATAGTAACACTATCTAAGGATAAAAATGCCTCTTCATGCATACAGCCTGAAATGAAAAAGTGATCAGGTTCTCCGGAAACATACATTTGCTTTCGAAAACACCGCGACTGCTCTTCCTATACGCGGAAATGAAAGTGTCTCGGTTTATATGGACATGGTAATTCTGTATAGTGGTATCAGGAAGATCACGGTCTGTGATACAGACTGGCGGCAGGGAGGATACAAGGAATGAACATGATCATAGACTACCTGGGACACAGCGGCTTCCTTGTTGAAACAGCTGATGCGCTGATGCTTTTTGATTATGAACGCGGTGATCTGGGGGTTCTGGAGCGGAAACCGGCCGGAAAGCCTCTGTATGTGTTTGTAAGCCACATTCACGGAGATCATTTCAACCCGATGATCTTCACACTGAAAGGGCGTACGATCCGGTACATCCTGTCGTTTGATCTGAAGGGGGATGACCGTGTGCCGCAGGACAGAGACGTCCGGTTCGTGGATGCGGACAAGATCTATGACATCGCCGGTCTTGGCACCGTAGAGACGCTGTTATCCACGGATGAGGGAGTCGCCTTCCTCGTGCGGACAAAGGATACGGTACTGTTCCATGCCGGCGATCTGCACTGGTGGGACTGGCCGGGCGAGGATCCTGCATGGCTGCAGGAACAGGAGACCGTATTCCGGCGGGAGATCAGCCGGCTGAGCGGTGTGCCGATCGACGCTGCCTTTGTTGTCCTGGATGACAGGCTCGAGGAAAACTACGCCGGAGGAATGATGCTGTTTCTGGAACTGTGCCGGGCGAAGTATGTGCTGCCGATGCATTTCTGGAACGACAGAAGTGTCATTGCCCGCTTCAGAGAACTTGCCGGCACAGCGGCAGGAACCGTCCTGCTGGATACTGCGAATGAAAACCATTGGGAATTATAGGAGGCTTTACAGTATGAAATTCACAATGATCCATGAAAACTACAACGTGACCGATCTGGAACGGTCCCTGGCTTTTTATGAGAAAGCACTTGGGCTGAAGGAAAAACGACGCAAAGAGGCAGCGGACGGGGCCCACATCATCGTTTTCATCGGCAATGAGATGACAGATTTTGAAATGGAGCTGACATGGCTGCGGGATCATCCTCAGCCCTATGACATCGGGGAAGAGGAGTTCCATCTGGCATTCCGCACAGATGACTTTGAAGGCGCCCATAAGCTTCATGAGGAGATGGGATGTATCTGCTTCGAAAATCCTGCAATGGGTATTTACTTTATACAGGATCCGGACGGATACTGGCTGGAGATCCTGCCGCCGCGGTAAGTGAAGGGATCAACAACGGCTTCAGGACAGTACAGAGTTCAATACACAACTGAACGCATGATCTTGCAGGCGGTACTGAAAAGTATCGCTTTATTATGCATGTACCCATTCACGGAAATTACCGATACAGCAGACAATCATGTATGAGAGGAAACAAAAAAGCCCTGTTTCACAGGACTTTCCGAAATCAGTGAGCGCTAAGTTTTCTTAACACATAGCATCGAAATCCACCAAAGCGCAAAACTGCCTTTTTGAAGGCATTCAATCAGCTTGACGCTCACGCAGTCCTTATTTGAATCGCATGTAAAAGTTATCAACAGATATACTTTTTCTACGTTTTTTCTACGCTTCCTGTTCATAAATTCGCGTTTCATTAAACAATAATTCGCTGTACAGCCCATATATCAGATCCAGCAAACGGATCTGCTTTAACTGTACTTACAGGAGAGTAATAGACATATATGCCAGAACATTTTGAATACTTTTACGGCAGCGAAGCCGAACAATTTGCTTTTTACAGAATCCCGAAATCTCTCATGACAGATCCGCAGTTTGCCGGTGTCAGTCTTATGGCAAAACTGCTGTACGGTCTGCTGCTCGACAGAACTTATCTCTCAGTGGAAAATGGCTGGTTTGATGACCTGGGACGGGCCTATATTCATTTTTCTATTGAAGATATTGCCCATGAAATGCAGTGCGG
>JAFWNG010000035.1 GCA_017510405.1 Solobacterium sp. | reverse complement strand
TGCCTGCATGTTCTATTTCCGATAATAAAAGGCAAGAGGCACAAATTCTCTGTTGGCGACAGGAGAATATATACGTGCTCTTCTTGCCTTTTCTATCTTACCACCTTTGATTTGGTTTGTCTTACTTTGTCAACAGGCTGAAAAGGAAAGGACTTTCGTCCTTTTCAGAATCAGTGCTTTGTTCCCTTGGCGCCTTTTGTGCCGCCTTCGGAGTAGGTGGCGAGCAGGTTGGTGTCATAGGAGAAGGTCATGCGGGAACGTCTGCGTTCACGGTCTCTTGCCTGCTGAACGAGACGGTCCATGAGCTCGGTAAACGATACGCCGGAAGCTTCCCAGAGATAGAATGCCAGGGAACCCGGGATCGTGTTGATCTCATTGACATAGACGCGCTTTGTTTCACCGTCCATGATGAAGTCGATGCGGCATACGCCGGACGAACCGAGGACGCGGAAGACCTTCTTTGCCAGCGTACGGATCTGTTCGGTCTGCGCTTCGGTCAGCGGAGCCGGGACGATGCGCTTCGTGCTGGCCATTCCCTTGGAACCGCCCTTGACTTTGGAACTCTTTCCACCGCCCATGTATTTGTCGTTGAAGTCGAGCAGTTCGCCGGTCTCGGAACCGACTTCCTCAAGCGTGCTCGCTTCGGCATGCGTGCTGTCGCCGAGAACCGAGCAGTTGATCTCGCGCATCGGCCGGATCACTTTTTCCGTGATGACTTTTTCATCGTACTGACGGGCGTTCTCGAAGCATTCGATGTATTCCTCGTCATTGTGGGCAATGGAGATGCCGACGCTGGAACCGGTGCGTGCCGGCTTCAGAATGACCGGATAGATGAGGCGGTGCACTCTTGCCAGTACTTCGGCGCGGTTGTCGTCGATCTCTGTGCCGTAGCACCAGAACCAGTTGGTGATCGGCAGGCCGTTGTCGCTCAGAATGTTCTTCTGCATGACTTTGTCCTGACCGACGGCAGCGCCGTAGACATCGCATCCGGCATACGGGATCTTCAGCATCTCCAGGAATCCCTGGATCGTGCCGTCTTCGCCGTTGGTGCCGTGCATGACCGGGATCGCGATATCGATCGTGCCAAGTTCCTTTGCGCCGAACAACTTTGCCTTCACCGGCTGGATGACAGCGCGGTCATCAATGCGGGCGATGGAGATCTGTGTGCATTCGTCTGTGAGCTTCTTCAGATCGGTATAGTTTTTGATATCGAGAAGAAGATCGGATATATACATTCTGCGGTCTTTGGAAATATAGATCGGAATGACGTTGTATTTCTCTTTATCCAGGGCTTCGATCGCCTGGTGGGCGGAAATGATGCTGACTTCGTGTTCAACGGTCTCTCCGCCGAAAAATACTGCAATATTCAGTTTCATGGGATATACCTCCGTGTTTCCATCTTTGTATTATATCCTATTTATCGGAAATTGACAGACGCGTCCGCGTCCGGGTGCTACAATACGTGGTACAGGAGACAGATATTATGAAAAAAGCACTGGTACTGGCAGGAGGCGGCACGAAGGGCGCCTATCAGGAGGGAGTCGTCCGGGCACTGAGAGAAACCGGCCACGACGACTGGAACCTGGTGACCGGCACTTCGGTCGGAGCACTGAATGCAGTATACATTGTACAGAAAGATTATGCGGCGCTTCGCCGTTTATACGAAAAAATGGAGGCGGACTGGTTTATTAAGGGATATGTTCCGACGAACATGAGCCTTGGAAGTATTCTGAAAGACCGGGATGCGATCTTTCCTTCCCTGATGTCTTATCTGAAGGATAAAGGTGTTGACATCACGCCGTTCTACAGCATGGTTCACGAAACGTTCGATCCGGAAAAGTTTTTTGCTTCTGAGATCGACTTCGGGTGTATTGCGGCGAAGCATATCAGCCATGACCCGGTCTATGTGACCAAAGAAATGATGAAAGACCACGGGGAGGACTGGCTGGTGGCGACTGCCAGCGCCTATCCGGCATTTCCGGTCAAGGTCATCGACGGTACGGAATATGTGGACGGCGGGTATTTTGACAATCTGCCGATCGATTACGCACTGCGCAAAGGCGCGGAGGAAGTGCTGGCAATTGACCTGAACCATATTCCCCAGCATCCGCAGTATTACGGACGTCCGTATGTGCGCTACATCTATCCCCACGAGGAACTGTACAGCTTCCTCGATTTCGACCATGAAAAGCTCCGGCATGCCCATGTGATCGGCTATAACGACGGATACAAGGCATACGGCTATTACGAAGGGGAGAAGTATACATTTGAAAAACAGGCGCTGCCGGTGTTCTTCCGCCGGTGGTTCCGGGAGATGGCCATGCTGGAAACACGCATCAAACTGGCGGGGCGCATCAGCGGCACGATCCGCAGCGAGGAACATATCACCGATATCCTGACGCAGCGGCTGCACCGCCGGCTCGTGCGGGAAAAGGAGTATTTCTACGCCATGGCGGACGCTCTTCTGGAGCTGTGCGGCGCAGACACGGAAACGATCTACCGCTACAGTGATTTCCGCCGTCTTGTCCGGGAGAATTTCGGCGATGCGATGAAAGAAGACTTTTCCGTTCTTCCCCAGTCCGTTTCCGAAATCGCGCATGTAACGGAAACGCTTGATAAAGCCGGCATCCTGCGCCGTCTCATTCACATGAAGGCGTGGCCGGAGCACCAGCTGTTCTCGGAGAATACGATCCTTACGGTCTATCCGTTCGAGCAGGCATGCGCAGAGTTCGTGATCGATCTTCTGAAGGAGGAATGAATATGGAACGGATCGCAGCATTTGAAAAAGTAAGCCGGGAACAGTTTGCCGGCGCACTGACAAAAATCATGCCGGAAGCCGATGCAGAGACCGTAAACAGCATCTACGACGCGATCGTCCTTCCTGCCCGGGCAACGGCCGGAAGTGCGGGATATGACTTCTATGCACCGTTTGACGTCACCCTGGCGCCGGGGGAAGAAATACGTATTCCGACAGGGATTCGTGCTAAAATGAAGTCAGGATATGTCCTGATGCTTTTTCCGCGCAGTTCGCTCGGATTCCGTTACCGTCTGCAGCTCAACAACACGGTAGGCATCATTGACAGCGATTATTACAATGCGGAAAACGAAGGGCATATTTTTGTGAAGATGACAAATGACACCCGGGAAGGAAAGACCGTAGAGATACGGAAAGGACAGGGTATGGTACAGGGCATCTTCCTTCCGTTCGGCATTACCGAGGACGATGCGACCGATCAGGAGCGCACCGGCGGTATGGGCAGTACGGACCAACAGAAAGCAGGTTAACTATGGATGAATTACTCTGGCGCGAGATCGATGAGAAAGAACCGATCCCCGCGCATATTCTTGAACGCATGGAGGAGATGCGGAAACATCACAAGCCGCTGATCGATCCTGCGTATATCAAAAGACCGACAATGATCGAAGGCATCCGCCGCGCCGGCGCCGTCAATACCGCTGTGCTGGACGAAGTCGCAAAGCACATCCGGGCAGGAATGTCCACCCAGGACATCGATGACATCGTGCGGGAATTCACGCATGCCCAGGGCGCGATCTGCGCTCCGTATAAGTTTGAAGGCTATCCGAAGAGCGTATGCACCTCCATCAACAACGAAGTGTGCCACGGTATCCCGTCGCGTCTGCGCAAGCTCCATGACGGTGACATCATCAACGTGGACTGCACGACGATCCTGGACGGCTACTACGCCGACGCCAGCCGCATGTTCATGATCGGCAGTGTTTCCGAAGCGCGCAGAAAGCTCGTCGAAGAAACAAAGAAATGCCTTGAAGCAGGCATCGCCGCTGCCCAGCCGTGGGCCACGGTAGGGGATATCGGCTACGCTACTGCGAAGTATGCCCATTCGCACGGCTACAGCGTTGTCCGCGAACTCGGCGGACACGGCGTCGGACTGGAGTTCCATGAGGATCCCTTTGTTGCCCACATCGGCACCAGGGGAAAAGGCATGGTGCTGGTGCCGGGCATGGTCATTACGATCGAACCGATGATCAATATCGGCAAGCCGGGCGTCTATATCGACGACTACAACGGCTGGACGATCTATACAAAGGACAACAGTGACTCCGCCCAGTGGGAACATACGATCCTGATCACGGAGACCGGCAACGAAATACTGACATACTGAAACATCAGGAGGACATATGAGCAACGACATTATCTATGTAACAGGACACAAGCATCCCGACAGCGATTCCATCTGTTCTGCGATCACCTATGCCAATCTGCTCCGCAAGACCGGGCAGGAAGCCATTGCCTGCCGGCAGGGTCCGCTGAATGAAGAAACAAAGTTCATACTCAAGCGCTTCAATCAGGAGAACCCGCTTCTTCTGACCGACGCCCGCGCCATGTTAAAGGATATCGAACTCGATAAGCCGACGATCATCCGGAAGAATGAGACCGTTCACCACGCATGGCATGTCATGCTGCAGACGCAGAACCGCTCCCTGTTCGTACAGGACGACGACGGAAAACTTCTCGGCATCTGTTCCACAAGTGACCTTTCACGCGTACGCATCTATCCGGATACGTCGCTTCGTCACCTGATCTCCACCGCAAGTCTTGCAAATATCGCCCGGACCATCGGCGGCTCGATCGTCTATGAACCGCGGAACTGGGGCTGCAACGGCGCGATCTCCATCATTACGCTGGAAGGAAAAGAACTGAGCATGTATGACCAGAAGGACCGCATCGTCATTCTGTCCAGCGGCGACGAAAAGCAGAAACTGCTGATCGACCTCGGTGCGAAGTGCCTGGTCATCACCTGCGGCCAGGGCATCAGCCCGTCCGTTCTTTCCTATGCGAAGAAGAAAAAATGCGCAGTCATCACGACGGACAACGACACGATGAACACTGCCCGCGTGATCACAGAGAGCTATTCGGTGGAACAGATCATGTCCCGCGATGTCATCCGTTTCCATGACACGGAATATGTCGATGACGTTGCGGTCAAGATGATGAATTCCCGTGTCCGTTCCTATCCGGTGCTGGATGAGAACGACCGCATCGTCGGCGCGATCTCCCGCTATCACACAAGAAACTACAAGCGCAGAAAGTTTGCGCTCGTGGATCACAGCGCGGTCAACCAGACCATCAACAATGTCAGCCAGTGCGAGATCACGGCGATCATTGACCATCACCATATCGGTGACATCACGACCGACAAGCCGATCCTGTACCGCAACATGAAGTGCGGCTGCACCTGTACGATCCTTGCCGGCCTGTATAAAGAATACGGCGTGGAACCGGACCGGGATATGAGCGGACTGCTGCTCAGCGCCATCCTGTCTGACACGCTCAATTTCCGCTCCGCCACGACAACAAAGCTGGATATCGATACGGCGCATGAACTGGCAAAGCGCGCCGGCATCGACGATATCGATGCCTATGCGGCGGAAATGCTCGGTGCATCCGTTGCCCTGAAGGATTCCACGCCGGAAGAGATCCTCAACCGCGACATCAAGACCTATCAGATCGGCAAGTATACATTTGCCATCGGACAGACCAACTACAACCATATGGAAGATGTCCAGGCGATCCTGCCTGCGATCAAGGAAGCGCTCAAGAAAGAGCAGAACGAAAAGAAGCTCGACCTCAGCGTCATGCTGTTTACGCATGTGCTCGGCCACGGCTCCCTGTTCGTCTACTACGGTCCGCTGTCCTACATCATGAAAGACGTGATCCAGACACAGTTCGACCGTCATTCCGGATTCGATCCGAATATCATTTCAAGAAAACAGCAGATGATGCCGAAGCTTTCGGAACTCATCCGCGATATCTGAGGTCATACCAATGAGAGCTATCGGCTATTACAACGGCGAGGCAGGGGATCTGCAGGATATGCGGATCCCGATGCAGGACCGCGCCATGTTCTTCGGAGACGGCGTCTACGACTTCGTCTTCGGCTACAACGGCATCCTGTTCGCGCTGGAAGATCATATCGACCGTTTTTACCGCTCCATGGAACTGATGCGGATCCGTCCGTACTGTGACCGGGAAACGCTTCATGAAGAGATCCGCAGATGCATGGATCTCGCCGGTCTGCAGGAAGGGGAAGGCTTCCAGCTCTATCTGCAGTCTTCCCGCGGCAACTGTCCGCGCAATCACATCTTCCCGAAAGAGGGAGTGCCGTCCACACTTCTCATGACCGTCAAGCCGTTCAAAGATCCGAATTTCCGCGATCCGCTGAAACTGGTCACCGTGGAGGATACGCGTTTCTTCCACTGCAATATCAAAACGCTGAATCTGATTCCGAACGTCATGGCGGCACAGAAGGCGGAGGAGGCAGGCTGCCAGGAGGCGGTCTTCCACCGCGGTGACAATGTCACGGAATGTGCGCACAGCGCTCTGGTGATCCTGAAAGACGGCGTGCTGACTGCGCCGCCGCTCAATGAGCTGATCCTTCCGTCCATCTCCCGTGCCCATGTCATGGACATCTGCAGGGAAGAGGGCATCCCGACAGACGTACGTACCTTTACACTGGCAGAGCTGATGGATGCGGACGAGATCATCGTCCTGAGCACCAGCAAGCTCATCGCCCGCGCCGATACGGTCGACGGCATGCCTGCCGGTATGAAGGACGGAAATACCTTTGGCAGAATAAGGCAGAAGTACTTTGACCGGGTCAGACAGGAAACCGGTTATTCCCTCGGCTGAACCACAGACAGCGGTGTAAAAACCGCTGTTTTTTTTTTAACATCTGTTTATGAAAATATTTTCATAAAATGCTCTGTATATTTTTACAAACCAGTGAAAACGGAGGGATTTTTTCTTGCAAGATTATTCATCACTGATATACTTTATTTGTATTTCCAAAGGGAGGAAAGAACATGAATTACAGGAAAACACTTGCAGCAGCCCTTGCACTTGCGATGCTCGCAGGATGCAGCGGCGGCACTTCAGCAGCTTCCACACCGGCAAGCAGCGCAGCTGAACCGGCTTCCACAGTCGATGTCAGTGCTCAGTACAAGAACCTGAACTTCCGTAAGGCTCTGTCGCTGTCCATTGACAGAAACCAGATCGCAGAACTCGTCCTGAAGGACGGCTCGATCGCAGCTGAAGGCTTCATTCCGAAAGACTTCGCATATGGTCCGGATGGAAAAGATTACCGTGAAACAGCCGGCAATCTGATCGAATACGATGTAGCCAAGGCAAAAGAACTGCTCGAAGAAGCTAAGAAAGAACTCGGCGTTGACAACTTCTCTGTTGAACTTCTGTACGAAACAGACTCCGAAGCTCCGGGCAAAGTATGTGCTGCGATCCAGCAGATGTGGCAGGACAACCTCGGAATCAACGTTACACTCGTTTCCAAGACAAAGAAGGAAAGACTTGCTCTTATGAATGCCCTGACCTATGAAATCGGTCTGACACGCTGGGGCCCTGACTACGCTGACCCGCAGACATATCTGGATCTGTTCTATTCACATTCTTCCGGATATAACAACTACTACTTCAACGATGAATACGACGCACTGCTCGACAAGGCAGAGACAGGCGAAGACGCTGCTGATCCGGAAAAGAGATGGGCAGACATGGTCGCAGCTGAAAAAGTCATCATCGATGATATGGGTCTGATCCCGGTATTCCAGAACGGCAGCGCTATGCTGATCAATCCGGCAGTCTCCGGTATCGAGTTCCACAACGCAGGCGTTGACTCCTATCGTGAAGTTACAGTTAACAAAGATGACAAGACACTCAACGTTGCAATCAACGCTGACCTGAACACAATGGATCACCATGTAGCAACAGACGGCGGTTCCTTCATCATGCAGTCTCTCTGCATCGGCGGTCTGGCAAAACTCGACGAAAACGCACAGCCGGTCGAAGATCTCGCAGAGTCCTGGGAAATCAGTGATGACGGTCTGGAATACACATTCCACCTCCGTAAAGACGCTAAATGGTCCAACGGCACTCCGTTAACAGCAAATGACTTCGTCTTCGCATGGAGACGTCTGGATGATCCGGAACTCCAGTCCGAATATGCATTCATTCTCGACACGATCCATGTCAAGAACGCAAAGGCATGCCAGGAAGGCGAACTGCCGCTGGAAGAACTGGGTGTCAAGGCAGTTGATGACAACACATTCGTTGTCACACTCGATATCCCGTGCGGATTCGCACTTGGTCTGATGGCATTCCCGTCCTTCTTCCCGCTGAACGAAGAATTCTTCAACGCTCACAAGGACACATATGCTCAGAGCCTCGATGATCTGCTCTATATTGGACCGTATGTATTCTCCAACTGGGAAGAGAACCACGAGTACACATTCACAAAGAACCCGAACTACTGGGATGCAGCAAACCAGGCTAAATACGCAGATGAGATCGTCTTCACATTCGTTTCTGAAGCACAGTCTGCAGCGCTGTCCTACCAGCAGGGCAACACCGATGTCGTTACTCTGACAGGTGATCTCGTTGACCAGTACAAGTCTGATCCGGGCTTCGTCACAAGACTTCAGGGTTATGCATGGAGACTCAACCTGAACCAGATGATCAAGGAATAATCTTCTGATTAAGCATTAAGAATTTCCACTGACGTAATAGAGCGGGGCCAACCGCTCTATTACGTTTCTATTGTTATAGAAGAAAGGAAACAGTTTATGTCTAAATATATACTGAAAAGAGTGCTGATCAGTATCCTGACACTGTCTGCGATCATATTCGTGCTGTTTCTGATGCTGGATTTCATGCCGGGTTCTCCGTTTAACGATGAAAAACTGACAGCGGCACAGAAAGCTCTCTTATATACGAAGTACGGTCTGGACAAGCCGTTCTTTGTACGGTTTTTAAAATATCTCACAGCCATGCTGAAAGGCGATCTCGGCAACTCCTATGTCCTGAACAAGAACAAGGCAGTTGCGGATATGCTGAAGGGACCGCTGGGTGTATCCATCCGCGTCGGTGCCCTGGGAATGCTGCTGGGTACAGTGATCGGTCTCGGTCTCGGTATCGCGGCTGCCCTGAAGCATAACTCCTGGGTCGATACACTGTGCTCAGTTGTTTCAATTCTCGGCGTTTCCGTTCCGGCATACGTGTTCGCGCTTCTGCTGGCGTACTTTGTCGGTTTCAAACTCGGGTGGATCCCGATCCTGTATAACTCGAAAAAAGTCATGGCGAGCTTTGTCGGACCGATGATCGCTCTTGCCATGAGCCCGATGGCGAATGTTTCACGCTTTACCCGGGCAGAGATGATCGATGTTCTGGGTTCGGATTACATTCTTCTGGTACAGGCAAAAGGCGTGCGTCAGAAAGACCTGATCATGAAACATGCGCTGCGGAATACTCTGATCCCTATCATTACCATCATGGGTCCGATCCTGGTCAATCTTCTGACCGGTTCGATGGTCGTGGAAAAGGTATTCGGCGTTCCCGGCATCGGTACGATGATGGTCACTGCCATTCAGAGTAATGACTACAACGTTACCATTGCGTGCGCGTTCGTTTATTCCGCCATGTACATTGTCATGATGCTGATCATCGATATCATGTACGGTATTATCGATCCGCGTATTCGTGTTGCGAAGGAGGGCAGTTAATATGAGCGATACATATGAAAAGCATGTCCCGATCATCGAAAACGACTACGATCCGGAAGACTTTGTCTTTGTACAGGAAAACGTCCGGCTGAAGGACAAGGTATACAAACAGACTTCCTTCCTGCGGGATGTATGGAACAACTTCTCAAAGAATAAAGGTGCGGTCATCGGCCTGATCATCATTTCCGTGATCATCCTGATGGCGATCATCGGACCGATGATCTCCGGCCGTACGTACTATACGCAGGACCTGGCAAACCAGGGACTTCCGCCGCGCATTCCGGGACTGGAAAAGATCGGCATCATGAACGGCTATGAATACGGCAGAAACATCTATGCCGAAAAGGGACTGGACAATGTCTATTACTGGTTCGGTACGGATACTCTGGGAAGAGACCTCTTCACACGTGTGTGGGAAGGTACGAGAATCTCCCTGTTCATTGCCTTCGTGGCAGTTATTATCGATATCATCATCGGTATGTCCTACGGTCTGATCTCCGGCTATTTCGGCGGAAAGGTCGATATGGTCATGCAGAGATTCGTTGAGATCCTCAACGGTATCCCGACACTGGTGCTGGTCACGCTGCTCGGTCTGGTTCTGCCTCCGGGCATGTCATCCATCATCTTTGCCCTCATGATCACCGGATGGATCGGCATGTCGCGTATTTCCCGTGCCGAAGTACTGAAGCTGAAGGAAGCAGAGTTCATCCTGGCATCCCGTACACTCGGTGCCAAGAGTTTCGCAATTATCTTCAAGGATATTCTGCCGAACATCTTCGGTCAGCTGATCATAATGGCTATGTTCTCCGTACCGAGTGCGATCTTCACGGAAGCTTACCTGTCCTTCATGGGTCTGGGTATTCCGGCTCCGGCTGCTTCCCTGGGTACGCTGATCTCGGACGGATACAAGTCCCTGACAGTACATCCGTATATGATCTTCAGCGCGATCATCGTGCTGGCGCTGCTGATGCTGAGCTTCAACCTGTTTGCGGACGGTCTGCGCGATGCGTTCGATCCGAACCAGAAACACTAGGAGGAATGTATGACGGCTAAAAGAGATAAGAAAGACAGAGTATTATCCGTACGTGACCTGAACATTTCCTTCCAGACCGCAAACGGCAAAGTCAATGCGATCCGCGGTGTCCGTATGGACCTGTTCAAAGGCGAGACGATCGCAATCGTCGGTGAGTCCGGTTCCGGTAAATCCGTAACGGTCAAGACGATCATGGGTATTCTTGCCGGCAACGGTACGATCGAAAGCGGAAAGATCGACTATACATTCACAAATGAAAACGGAGAGCAGGAAATGGTCGATATGACCAAGCTCTCTCAGAAAGAGATCCGCTACCGTTTCAACGGAAAGCACATTGCCATGGTATTCCAGGATCCGATGACTTCTCTGGACCCGACGATGACCATCGGCAAGCAGATCACCGAAGGCATGCTGCTGCATGAAAACATTTCGAAGGAAGAAGCGAAGAACCGCGCCATCCATCTTCTGGAAGAGGTCGGCATCGAGAATCCGGAGAAGCGTTTCAAACAGTATCCGCACCAGCTGTCCGGCGGTATGCGCCAGCGTGTGGTCATTGCCATTGCTCTGGCATGCAACCCGGATATCCTGATCTGCGACGAGCCGACAACGGCTCTGGACGTTACCATCCAGGCAAGGATCCTGGAAGTGATCAAGCGTCTGCAGAAAGAACACAACATTTCCGTAATCTACATTACGCACGACCTCGGTGTCGTTGCCAAAGTCGCTGACTATGTCGACGTCATGTATGCCGGACGTATTATCGAAAAGGGCAACATCAACGAAGTATTCTATGATCCGCGTCATCCGTATACATGGGGCCTGCTGGCATCCATGCCGGATACCGATACCGACAGCAAGCGTCTGTTCGCGATCCCCGGCACGCCGCCGAACCTTCTCGAAGAGATCGTCGGTGACGCCTTCGCACCGCGCAATCCGTTCGCACTTGCCATCGACTACAAGGCTGAGCCTCCGATGTTCAACGTCGGCGGACAGCACCGTGTCGCTTCCTGGCTCTGTGATCCGCGCGCACCGAAAGTGGAACTGCCGGAACAGCTGAAAGAGCGTCTTGCCAAGATGAAAGCGGAATCCGAACGCGTGACCGGTATTACACCGCTGCAGGAAGGAGAGTAACGTATGTCGATCAACTATAACACAGAACCTCTTCTTCACGTCGAAGGACTGAAGCAGCACTTCCGCATCTCAAGAACGTATACGACAAAAGCCGTAGACGGCATCAGCTTTGATATCTGGGAAGGCGAGACATACGGTCTGGTAGGAGAATCCGGTTCCGGAAAATCCACAACCGGAAGAGCACTCATCCGTCTCTATGACCCGACGGCCGGAAAGATCATCTTTGACGGTCACGATATCAGCGGCAGGCTGTCCGCGGAAGACGAAAAATTCCTGCGCCAGAACATGCAGATGATCTTCCAGGATCCGATGGCATGTCTGAATCCGCGCAAGAAAGTACGCGACATCATCGCTCAGGGACTCGAGATCAACCATCTGTGCAGTTCCAAAGAAGAGATCGATGAGAAGGTCTATGCGATCCTCGATAAAGTCGGTCTGTCCCGCGAACATGCGACGCGTTATCCGCAGCAGTTCTCCGGCGGACAGAGACAGCGTATCGGTATTGCCCGCGCTCTGGTCATGAATCCGAAGCTGGTCATCGCCGATGAAGCCATCTCCGCTCTGGACGTTTCCATTCAGGCGCAGGTCGTCAACCTGATGCGTGACCTGCAGGATGAACTGGGCATCACGTATATGTTCATTGCCCATGACCTGTCGATGGTCAAGTATATCTCCGACCGCATCGGCGTCATGCATCTGGGCTATATCGTGGAGACCGGAACAACGGAAGAGATCTTCGAAAATCCGATCCATCCGTATACACGTTCGCTCCTCTCAGCGATACCGCATCCGAATCCGATCGTGGAAAAGGTGCGTGTGCCGCTGACATATGACAAAGAAAAAGAAGGCGTCGACTACTCCCTTGGAACGCTGCACCAGCTGACAAAAACGCACTCTGTTCTCGGTACTGAGGAAGAGTTTGCCAAGTGGAACAGCGGTTCTCACACATACTGATAACGGTTATCAGGAAAGAGAAGTGTTATTTGGAAAAACGCTTCTCTTTTTCCTTTGTTTTTGCACGTACAATCCTGTATCATAGTAGCGTTATGAATATACTGACACGATACTGGCCGGACGCATATGCGGAAAGCGTATGGACGATCGACTATGGAAAACTGTACCGGATGGGATACCGCGGACTGATCTTCGATATCGATAACACGATCGTTCCGCACGGGGAACCGTCCACGCCGGAAGCGGATGCCCTCATGGCTGAGATCCGCGCAATCGGCTTCAGGGTCCTGATGCTTTCCAACAACAGCATTGCCCGTGTGACGTCATTTGTTGAAAACATGGACGTGCTGTATATCTGCAATGCGGATAAACCGGATCCCGCTGCTTTTGAGAAAGCAGTGGAAATGCTCGGCACGGACAAGGCGCAGACGCTGTGCATCGGCGACCAGGTATTCACGGATATACTCGGTGCCAACATGGCAGGCATACGCAGTATTCTCGTGAAGTTTATCGGCTATTATACAGAGAAGCATATCGGCAAACGCCGGCAGCTGGAAAAAGTGATCCTCCGGCTGTACCGCCTTGACGGCAGCCGGTACAACCGCCTCGGTCAGATCGAAAAACAGGAGAAAAACAATGGCAGAAAAGAAGCGTAAATTATTCTGTGAGATCAGTCCTCTGACATATGAGATCTCAATGAAAAAGGAGATCATCAAGCGGCATATCAAAAATCTCACGTCGAAGGAAAAGATCGCCCGCGAACATTCCAATAACCGTCTTCCATATGTGGTATCCTCGAACAGCTCGCAGCTGATCAAAAAGGGCAAGGGCATCGACCCCGTCCTGCAGTACAACAAGGCGGACAACATCGCTCTGGCGAACGCGAAGATCAGCGGTATCCTCATCAAACCGGGCGAAACGTTCTCCCTGTGGCAGACCGTCGGAAAGCCGACGCGCCGCAAGGGATACAAAGACGGCCGCGTCATCGAAGGCAATCATCTGGTCGCGGGACTCGGCGGCGGATTATGCAACCTTGGCAATACGATCCATCTGCTCGTTCTGGATACACCGATGGATGTGACGGAGTTCCACAAGCATTCCGATGCCCTGGCACCGGACCACGGACACCGCGTACCGCTCGGCGCCGGCACATCCGTGTGCTACAACATGCTGGATTTCTGCTGCAAGAACAATACCGACCAGACCTTCCAGATCCTGTTATGGTGCGAGAGCGAAGTGTTCTACGGCGAAATGCGCACGGATAAGGAACTTCCGTATACATACCGCATCACCGAAGACGACCACCACTTCCACAAGGAAGGGGATAAGTATTACCGCATCTCCAAGATCTACCGGGAAACACTGGATAAGAAAACGGGAGAGATCGTCGAACGCAAACTGATCTGGGACAACCATTCCGAAGTCCTGTTCGATTACTCACAGATTCCGCAGGATCAGATCCGCTGACATTCACAGAAACAGTAAAAAACTGACTCATTGTACTGAGCCAGTTTTTTTACTGCTTCATATAATCACAGACGGTATCGATCTGTCCGGCAACGGTATCGCCGAACTTATAATCGAAGAAAGCCGATCCGATCGTGAAGGACCACGGTCCGATCTCTTTCAGCTCATCGAGACGTTCGAAACTGTTGACGCTGCCGGCAACACATACCGGCGCATCCACTTCTCTGACAAAGCGGCGGATCAGCTCCGCTGCGTCGCCGGTATACCGGTAACCCAGCAGATCGATGCCGTAGACGCCTTTGGCAAGACACTGCTTCGCTTCGCTGATCATGCCTTCGATCGTGCCGTCGAGGATCGATGGACGCTGCGTAACGGTGCCGACGAAAGGCATATATTTGATATTACGCGTCCGGCAGAAGTCGTTCACGGAATCAAAATACATGGTTCCCACCAGAAAATCCGTTCTGCATTCATAAGCCATGCGGGCGCCTTCCATACATTCTTCCTCGGTATAGGCAACGACCTCAAGAAGGGTAGTCTTCCCGCATTCCTTCATGACCGCGAACAGTTTTTTCATATCCTCCAGAGGCAGCGGCTGTTCCTTGAATCCCCAGTATTTCGCTTTGGAATTGCGGCACTGTTCAAATACTTCGGCTGCGTTCAGGACCGTGCGGTCATCATATGTCAGCATTACGACAAGTTCAGGTGTATTCTTCATAGTTTGGCTCCTTGAAAAAACGTACCTATTATATCACGCGTATAAATTCCTCACAGAAGGGAGTTATTAATATTGCGGACAAAGCATGACAAATGTTGAATTATATGTGAAAAAAATAGCATGATTATTGATTCACAAACTTGGATATGGTATTTTATGGTCACAAGGTAATGAAAGGAGTCTTATATGGCTGAAAGAAAGAAAAAAGAAATCATTACAGAAGAACCTGTACAGAAGTCCGAAGTCGCCCTCAAGGTCGAAAAAGCACTGAAAGCGCTGGACGCGTTTGCGTCCTATGACCAGGAGACGATCGATTATATCGTTGCCAAGTGCTCTGTAGCGGCGCTTGACCGCCATGGTGAACTGGCAAAGATGGCAGTGGAAGAGACGGGAAGAGGCGTCTTTGAAGACAAGGCTACCAAGAATCTGTTCGCGTGCGAATATGTCGTCAATCAGATGCGCAACCAGAAGACCGTCGGAATCATCGAGGAAGATCCGGTCAAGGGTTTGAAATACATCGCTGAACCGGTAGGCGTCGTTGCCGGCATCACACCGGTCACCAACCCGACGTCCACGGCGATCTTCAAATCCCTGATCTGCCTGAAGACCCGCAATCCGATCATTTTCGCATTCCATCCGAATGCGCAGAACTGCTCTGCCGCAGCCGCAAAGATCGTCTATGACGCAGCCGTCGAAGCCGGCGCGCCGAAGGACTGCATCCAGTGGATCGAGCAGCCGAGCATGGAAGCGACCAGTGAACTCATGAACCACCCGGGTGTTTCCACGATCCTGGCGACCGGCGGAAATGCCATGGTAAGAGCGGCGTACAGCTGCGGGAAACCGGCTCTGGGCGTCGGTGCGGGCAATGTGCCGGCATATATCGAAACAACGGCAGATATCCGCGAAGCCGTCAATGACGTCGCCATGTCCAAGGCATTCGACCACGGTATGGTATGTGCTTCCGAGCAGGCAGTCATCGTGGACAAAGAGATCTACGAGGATGTCAAAAACCAGTTCAGACACTACAACGTTCATTATGTGAACAGAGAAGAGAAGAAGAAGCTGGAACAGTTCATGTTCGGTACAGAAGCGTATTCCGAAGGCTGTGAACTGGCCCGTCTCAACGGCGCCGTTGCCGGCAAGAGCGCATACTGGATCGCGCAGCAGGCCGGTTTTGAGGTCGATCCGGACACTTCGATCATTATTGCGGAGTGCAAAGAGGTCGGACCAAATGAACCGCTCACACGTGAAAAACTGTCGCCGGTGCTTGCTATGCTGAAAGCAGACAGCATTGAAGACGGTCTTGCCAAGTCGGAAGCCATGGTCATGTTCAACGGCACCGGCCACAGCGCTGCCATCCATACCGCCAACGAAGATCTGGTGAGAGAGTTCGGCCGCCGCATCAAGGCCTGCCGCATCATCTGGAATTCCCCGTCCACATTCGGCGGAATCGGAAACATCTACAACAGCTTCATTCCGTCCCTGACGCTGGGATGCGGTTCCTACGGACACAACAGCGTTTCCGACAATATCTCCACGGTAAACCTGCTCAATATCAAGAAGATCGGTGAAAGGAGAAACAACATGCAGTGGTTCAAAGTGCCGTCCAAGATCTACTTCGAAAAGAACTCGATCGAATATCTGCAGGACATGCGTGAGATGAACAAGGTGTTCATCGTCACCGACCAGAGCATGGTCAAGCTCGGCTATGTCGGAAAGATCACCGACCAGCTCGCTCTGCGCCGCAACAAGATCACGTATGAACTGTTCTGCGACGTTGAACCGGATCCGTCCATCCAGACCGTGCGCAAAGGCCTGGAGCGGATGCGCTCGTTCGAACCGGATACGATCATTGCCCTGGGCGGCGGAAGCTCGATGGACGCTGCCAAGTGCATGTGGCTGTACTATGAAAATCCGGAAGTCAACTTCAATGACCTGAAACAGAAGTTCATGGATATCCGCAAGCGTGCATTCCACTATCCGGAACTCGGCAAGAAAGCCAATCTGGTATGCATCCCGACTACCAGCGGCACCGGCTCCGAAGTAACGCCGTTCGCCGTCATTACGGATAGGGAAACACATATCAAATATCCGCTGACGGACTACTCCCTGACACCGACCGTCGCGATCATTGACCCGGCACTCACGATGACTCTGCCGAAGATGATCACGGCATTTACCGGCATGGATGTCCTGACGCACGCAGTCGAAGCCTATGTATCCGTACTGGCTTCCGACTACACCGACGCTCTTGCGCTCAAGGCAGTGCAGATGGTATTCGAATATCTGCCGCGTGCCGTTCACAACGGTGAAAAGGACGCTGAGGCAAGAGAAAAGATGCACAACGCTTCGGCGATCGCCGGCATGGCATTTGCCAACGCGTTCCTCGGCATGAACCATTCCATGGCGCACAAAGTCGGCGCGGAGTTCCATGTGCCGCACGGCCTCGCCAATGCGATCCTTCTGCCGTATACCATCCGCTACAACGGCACCAAGCCGATGAAGCCGGGCGTATGGCCGAAGTACAAGCACTACAACGCGGATCTGCGCTACTGCGAACTGCTGAAGGCGATCGGTCAGGAACCGCAGTCGCTGGAACAGGGCGTTGCCGCATTCGCGAAGGCGGTATGGCAGCTTGGCGAAGACTGCGATATCAAGATGAATTTCAGCAGCCTGCCGTACCTGAACGAAGAAGACTGGATGGCAGCGACGGAAAAACTTGCCTATCTTGCCTATGAAGACCAGTGCTCGCCAGCCAACCCGCGCGTTCCGATGGTCAGCGATATGAAGGATATTCTCGAAAAGGCATGGTCCGGAGAGATCATCGAATATAAGCAGAACTGAATACTGTGACAGGAAAGACAGCGGCGGCTGTCTTTTCTGCTTCATTGCACTTTGCCGGCGGAATTGTTACACTTTTAAGGCAAAGGAGGGAACACTATGATCGATGTATGTCTGCTCGGTACAGGCGGAACCGTACCGCTTCCGCAGCGGTGGCTGACCTCCTGTCTGATCCGCTATCAGGGAAGCTCGATCCTGATTGACAGCGGGGAAGGAACACAGATCGCGCTGCACAAAGAAGGCTTTTCCTGCAAACAGATCGATGCCGTTCTGCTGACCCATTATCACGCCGACCACACCGCCGGCATCCCCGGACTTCTGCTGTCGATGGCAAAATCCGACCGTACGGAACCGGTCTGGATCATCGGTCCGAAAGGACTGAAAAACTTCATTGACGGCGTTCTGAAGATCGCCCTGTATATCCCGTTCGAACTCAATCTGCTGGAATACGAAGAAAATGAATTCTGCTTTACGATGAGCGGTCTTGAGATCACGGCGTTCCGCGTCCGTCACAGTGTGCCGTGCTGGGGCTATGAGATCAATGCTGCAAGACGTCCGCGCTTCGAAGCCGAACGCGCCCGGGCGCAGGATATACCGGTACGATTCTGGAACCGTCTCCAGAAAGGGGAGACGATCACAGACGGGGATATGACATATACCCCGGAGATGGTGCTCGGAGCCCCGCGGAAAGGTCTGAAACTGGTCTACGTGACCGATACCCGTCCGGTCCCCGTGATCGCGGAACACGCAAAAGACGCAGATCTGCTCATTGCGGAAGGAATGTACGGGGAAGAGGAAAAACTGGAGAAGGCGAAACTGAACCGCCACATGATGATGTACGAAGCGGCGCAGATCGCAAAAGAAGCAAATGTAAAAGAACTGTGGCTGACGCACTACAGTCCTTCCATGCCGCATCCTGCCCAGTACAAAGAGGCAGTGCAGAAGATCTTTCCCAATACCGTGATCAGTAAGGACGGTCAGAAGACCGACCTCGCATTTACCGAAGAGTAGAAGAAAAGCACTTGTTCAGAGTGCTTTTTTCCGTATTACCTGTAAAAACGGCAGAGCATATCCAGAAGAAAAGAAGCGATGTCCTCCGGCGTGCAGTCATTTCGGAGCAGCCACTCCTGGATCACAGCGACAAAACCGGCTGCGAAATAGGTGACCATATAATCGGTCTTCTGTCCGGAATGATGCTTTCCGTTTTTCAGCAGGTTATTGCGGGCTGTGCTGCCGAGCGATTCCACAAGTTTCTGATAGAAATACAGGTCGCCGGCCGGCGAAAGAAGGAAGCGGCACAGCTTTTCGTTCTGCCGGTGGTATTCCATATCTGCCGTCAGTTCTTTCCGGAACAGCTCCATTTTTTCCGGCGGCGCATCCGCCCGGAAATCATTCAGGCTTTTCGTCAGGCTCTGCGTCATGCGGACATATTCATGCTCGATCTCCCGCAGCATTTCATCTTTCGTATCGTAATAGCGGTAGAAGGTGCTCCGGTATACCCCGGCGCGCTGACAGATATCCCATACAGTAATGTCATAATAGTTTTTCTCTCCGCAGAGCTCTACCAGAGCATCTGCGAGTTTTTGTCTTGTACGCTTTCGTTTTTCTGTGTTTTCCGCCATGTGGATCTCCTGAGAATAGGACAATATACGACAAAGTGTCCTAATAGGACACATAGTCCTTATCTGTACTGTATCATGCATTGACCAGAATAGTAAATTACGGTCAGAGGCAGAAATACTTCTTGGTCACGCAAAATATGGAAGCTGTTGTCTGCCGGAACAGGAAAGGCAGGTCGTACAGTTATGTCAGAAATCAGGATCCATGTATTTCATACCGGAGAAGTCTGTGTCGCTCCGGATCTTCCGTTCGGCGGCGATGACTGCAATGCAGTCAAGGCATCCGGTGTATTCGGAAAGAAGGAAGACCGGTTATGGCTTCCGGTATCCGCTTACCTGATCGAACATCCAAAAGGAAAGTTCCTGGTCGATACCGGCTGGGCGCGGGAGATGAGCCCGAACGGTGAATTCGATAAGAAAGCACAGATCAAGTCACTCGGTTCCCTGATCCTGTATGAGGTCAATCAGGGACGGATCGGCGCCGGCGAATGCATCGATGAACAGCTGCTGAAAATGGGAATCAGGGATTCCGATATTGACGCAGTGCTTCTGACCCATCTTGACTGCGATCACGCCAACGGTCTTGTGCAGGTAAAGGGAGCGAAGAAGTTTCTGGTATCTGCAGATGAAGTCCGATTTGCGAATAAGATCACCAATAAGATCCGGTATTACAAAGGCTGGTGGAAAGAAACACCTCTTACGGAATTTGAATGGAATGATACCCAGGGACCGGTCGGAAGATCCTATGATCTGCTTGGAGACAGATCGATCGAGCTGATCAATATACCCGGTCACGCAGACGGTCTCTTCGCCGTAAAAGTGAAGAACGAAGAAGGCAAATTCGTGCTTCTCTTCTCGGACGGCGGCTATGCCCGTAAGAGCTGGGAAGAACTGATCACTTCCGGAATCGCCGCAGACAAACAGCTTCAGAAACAGTCGCTTGCGTGGATCCGCGAACAGAGTCTGGATCCGGACTGTGTGGAATCCCTCGCAAACCATGATCCGGATATTCAGCCGCATGTGATCGAACTGTAACCGCGCAGCACTAACGAATCAGCAGTTACGGCTCCTGTGAAAGCAGGGGCTGTATTAATCCGTAAGGAGGCAGAGAATGAACTATTCACATGTACATCAGCTCGGCTTTGTCGTGCGCGACATGGAAAAAGCCATGGAGGAGTACGGGAAGATCTATCATATCAAGACATGGTATCGGGCCGGTAAGCGTCTGGATGATGAGATGTATTATATGGGGAAACGGATCGCTGATCCGGGATTTGATCTGATTGTCGGCTACTGCGGAAATACGGAGATCGAACTGATCACAACAACAGCAGACGAAGGCCTGTATGCCGCATTTCTGAAGGAAGGCAGGGAAGGACTGCATCATGTCAGCTTCTTTGTGAATGATCTTGCGGCGGCAGTGAAGGAATACGAAGGGTATGGGTTTCAGGTCGTGCAGAACGGTTATATGACCGGGAAGACCGAGCGTACTTATTATGCGTATATGGCAAGACCGGGAGAAGGAGCCGGACGGATCATTGAGTTTTCTTCCACCGTGTTTTTCGGCAGGCTCCCTCTGCAGAGAAACCGGCGCAATATGTTCGCCGGCGTACTGACAGGAAATGCCGAAGTGGCAAAACGAATGAGGTAAAGACAATGAACAGAACAGTACTGATCACAGGCGCGGCCAGCGGGATCGGCCGGGCATTTGCGGATATCTTCGCAAAAGAGGGATACGATCTTGTGATCGCAGGCCGCAATCTTGAAAAGATGAACCGCATGAAAGAGGACTATGAAGCCCGGTATCACAATACGGTCACATCGGTGCAGAAAGACCTGTCTAAAGACGGCGCGGCAGAAGAACTCTATGATGAGATCAGAGAAAAGGGAATCGAGATCGACGTTCTGATCAATAATGCCGGCGTCGGAGATTACGGAAGATTTATCGATATCCCGTGGCAGAAAGAACGGGATCTTGCGGGACTGAACATGATCTCCGTAATGCGGCTGATGCATCTGTACGGAAGCGATATGGAGCGGCGGGGCGGCGGACGGATCCTGAATGTTTCTTCGATCGCCGCATGGGAACCGGGCCCGTATATGCCGATGTATTACGCTTCCAAGGCATTTATCTTCTCTCTGTCGCAGGCAGCCGCGAAAGAGATGGAAGGCACCGGCGTTGTCATTACCTGCCTGTGTCCCGGACCGACTGCTACAAATTTTGAAAAGGAAGCACAGATGAAGGCAGACAACCGGATGTTCACCTGGTTCCGGCCGATGAGCGCGGAAGAAGTGGCACAGGAAGGCTACGATGCACTGATGAAAGGCAAGGTCATCTGTATCCCGAAGTTCCGCTACAAGGCTTTCAGGTTTGTTTCCCGGTTCGGCTCCGAGAAGATCAAACGTGATCTTACTTGTATCGTGAATACCGGCAGGAAACACGGATCATAAGAACAGACAGATCTTCAAATGAAGGTCTGTTTTTGCGTTGTATCCCCAGAAAATCCCCAAAACAGGATTCCAATACAAAAGACACAGAATTATTAAAATAAAAAAAGCACTTGTTTATAGTGCTTTTCTATGGCGTGCCCGACGGGACTCGAACCCACAACCTTTTGATTCGGAATCAAATACGCTATCCGATTGCGCCACGGGCACATGCCTAATTATATTATCACGGTGTTTTCAAAAAGAAAAGGCCGGGGGTTCAGATTTGCTTATCCCGGCCGGATGTACTCATAAGGAAGAAAAGAAGCGACAGGATAAAGCATACGGCACATGCGGCGATCGCTGCGGAAAGCGACAGATCCGTGATCTTTCCGACGGCGAGATCCACGCCGGCGCACAGGATCTCCGATAATACGGCAGTCACGCTCAGCGCGGCTGCCCGCTCTTTGACCGTCACCAGTTCCTGTTCCAGTGTGCCGGCCAGCGGCATGAACAGTTCAAACACAATGCTCATTACGATCACGGAAAGAACGACCGGGATGCGCGCGGATGAATAAGCCATGACAAATGCGGATACCGCGGAGACTGTGAGCAGAAGGATGCCGGACATGCGTACGCCGGTCTTCCGGGTAAGCCGCTCGGACCATACCGCCGAGAGTCCCAGCAGATTGATCAGGATAAACAGGATGCCGATCTCAGACAGCGACATGCCGACTTCGATGTATTTCGGCTGATTCAGGAAGACAGTAAGCATATGGATGGATTCACTGAACAGGCCTGCGGCTGTGATCAGATATACGAGCCGGCGGGCGGACAGGACCGATAACAGGACATTCTTCACCATAGTCAGATCCAGACGCTGCGTACGGTCGGATTCCTGTACTTCATGCAGAAACAGCGTCAGGACGGCTGCGAGCCCGAAGGGGAACACCGTCAGAAGACCGGCGAGCCGGTAATTCTCTTTGATCAGAAGTGCGTACACAGCCGCGGAAACAAGCATGCCTGCGGTGCCGAATGCGCGCTGAATGCCGAAGTTTTTCTGGCTGTTTTCCGGATCGCTCAGATACATCATTGTTGTATCGACGCCGGAAAGACCGGAGAATACGATACTCAGCAGTACGCGTTCGAAAAGAAATCCGCCGAAACCGGAAGCCTTCCAGAACACGATCTTGGAAACAAAATACAGGAAAGAACACAATACCATCGATCGTTTATAGCCGATCTTTTCCGCCAGGAATCCCCAGGGCACCTCAAAAATGACTGTCAGTAAATAGGAGATGCTTTCGATCTGGGTAATCTGTGCGATCGTGATTCCGGCCGCCTGGCGGTAAAGGGTGGCGACAGACGCGTAAAAGACCATGCCCTGAAGCAGGGCGACGGCATAGAACAGAACGATGTTTTTCTTCACTGCGGACATGGCAGAATTATACCACTTCAGCCGCTCAATGTACGATGCCTGACGGACTGCAGTTTATTTACAAATAAATGACAAATGCTATAATTTTAGTTAGTAATCAGTTGTACACATAAAATTTTTAGTTTTTACACAAAATAACGAATAGGAGGGAAAAATTGTGAAAAAACTGTTTAAAGTGCTGCTTGCTGGCGCAATGACCATGGGTCTTGTTGCGTGCAGCGGTTCAGGATCGGCCGGTGGCGCTTCCGGCGATGAAGGTGATTCTGAACTCGTCAAGGCTGCAAAGGCAGAGGGTGAACTGGTCGTTTACGGTTCCTGTGAAGAAGACTACCTCAGTGCCGCAACCGCTCATTTTGAGGAACTCTATGGAATCAAGACGACGTACCAGAGACTCTCGACCGGTGAAGTTCAGTCCAAGATCGAAGAAGAAGCTGGCAATCCGTCCGCAGACGTATGGTTCGGCGGAACGACTGACCCGTACAACATCGCTGCATCCAAAGGCCTGTTAGAGGCATATGCGGCAGAGAATGCTTCGCATCTGATCGGTGATGCATACCGTGACAAAGACGGCTACTGGTATGGCATCTACAAGGGAATCCTGGGCTTCATGGTCAACAAGGATGAACTGGAGCGCAAAGGTCTGGAAGCTCCGCAGGACTGGAAAGATCTGCTCGATCCGAAGTACCAGGGACTCATCTGGCTGTCCAACTATAATACTGCCGGTACAGCCAAGCTGGTTGTCAACACAATGATCCAGAAGTACGGACATGACGAAGGCATCAAGTATCTTGTCGATCTCGATAAGAACATTCAGGTCTACACGAAGTCCGGCTCCGGCCCGTCCAAGAACATCGGTACAGGCGAATGCGTCATCGGTATCGGATTCCTGCATGACGGCATCTACCAGATCAATGACAACGGCTACGGCAACATCGGTCTCGTTATTCCGTCCACCGGCACATCCTTCGAAGTCGGCGCAACAGCGATCTTCAAGGGCGCTAAGCATCCGAATGCTGCGAAGCTGTGGATCGAATACGCACTGTCTCCGGAATGCGTAGAACTCGCCGCAAAGAACGGCTCCTACCAGTTCCTTGTCATCGACAATGCAAAGCAGCCGAAAGAAGCAGAAGAATTCGGACTGGATCCGAACAATGTCATGGACTATGACTTCGAAGACGCAAAAGCAAATACAGAACAGTATATTGCGGACGTCATGAACGCACTCGGCGGCGGCGACGACAGATTCAAGACAGAGTAAGGGAATCGCAGTTTAATACAGATGCGGGCGGATTCGGATCTGCCCGCATTTCCTTATAAGAGATCTAAGAGAGGAGGCTGAATATGGCAAGAAGCCAAAGTAAAGAACTTGATCGCAAGAAGTTCTTTGCGGATCCTATCATGGTAACGACGATCGTGGTTCTGATCGTGTTCCTGACTCTGTTTATCCTCTATCCTCTGGCAATCCTGCTCGTTGACAGTTTCGTAACGGATAAAGGAATGAGCTTCGATGTGTTCAAACGCATCCTGGCTATGCCGAGTTTCCGTACGGCGATCACCAACACGCTGAAGGTCGGATTCCTGGTCGGTATCCTGTCGGCAGCGGTCGGACTGCTGTTTGCCTATGTAGAGGAATATGTAAAGCTGAAAACGAAGGTGCTGTCCGGTCTGTTCAAAGTAATCAGCTTACTGCCGGTCGTATCACCCCCGTTCGTATTATCGCTTTCCATGATCATGCTGTTCGGAAAAGCCGGTATCATTACCCGCTATCTTCTGCACATCTATGATAATAACGTGTACGGTTTCTGGGGAATCGCCATTGTACAGACACTGACGTTCTTCCCGGTCTGCTACATGATGATGAAAGGTCTTCTGCGCAACATCGATCCTTCGCTGGAGGAGGCGGCGCGCGACATGGGCGCTTCCCGGTTCAAGGTATTTATGACGGTTACACTGCCGCTGATCCTGCCGGGTCTCGGCAACGCGTTCCTGGTCACGTTCATTGAATCGATCGCCGACTTCGCCAACCCGATGATCATCGGCGGATCGTATGATACGCTGGCGACATCCATCTATCTGCAGATCACCGGTGCCTATGACAAGCAGGGCGCTTCGGCAATGGCGGTCGTCCTGCTGATGATCACACTGTTCATGTTCATCGTCCAGAAGTATTATCTGGAAGCCAAGAGTACTGCGACGCTGAGCGGTAAGGCAAGCCGTCAGAGAATGCTGATCACAGATAAATCCGTGACCCGTCCGCTGACCGCGTTCTGCCTGATCGTTG
The DNA here is from genome assembly GCA_017510405.1 of Solobacterium sp. GTDB lineage: Bacteria > Bacillota_I > Bacilli_A > Erysipelotrichales > Erysipelotrichaceae > Bulleidia. Next base: position 19,707 of record JAFWNG010000035.1, on the reverse strand, counting down.
CATCGTTCGTCGTACTGATGTATATCTGCGTTCCGCTCGGCGCACTGTTCAAGACATGGGGATATGACTTCCATCTGACGTTCAAGTGGTTCAGCCAGGTATTCACGAAGTACAAGGGACTCAAGGCATTTAAAGACTCGTTCGTACTGTCGTTCATCTCGTCCCCGATCACGGCGCTTCTGTCCATGATCATCTCGTATCTGGTCGTCAAGAGAAGCTTCCGGGCAAAGGGATTCATCGAAGCAGTATCGATGCTGGCAATGGCTGTGCCGGGAACGGTTCTCGGTGTCGGATACATCCGCGGCTTCTCCGCCGGTGTCTTCCGTACCGGATTCCTGCAGTCCCTGTACGGTACCGGCACACTGCTCGTGATCGTATTTATCGTACGTTCTCTGCCGACCGGTACGCGAAGCGGTATCTCTGCTCTGCGTCAGATCGATAAGAGCATTGAAGAATCCGCCTATGACATGGGCGCAGACAGCTTCAAGGTATTCATGACGGTCACTCTGCCGCTGATCAAGGACAGCTTCCTGTCCGGTCTGGTCACGGCATTCGTACGAAGCATTACTGCGATCTCCGCGATCATCCTGCTGGTAACGCCGAAGTTCCTGCTGATCACCGTGCAGATCAACGAGTTTGCCGAAAAGGGATCGTACGGCATCGCCTGCGCGTTCGCAACGATCCTGATCATCATCACATATACGGCAGTAACGCTCATGAACATATTTATCAAACATTTCGGCACCAGCCGTGCTATAGAGGAGAACTGAGATGGCAAAAGAAAAAAAGGGTGTTCGTCTGGAACACATATCCAAGATCTATCAGGATCCTAAGACAAAAAAAGAATTCTATGCCGTACACGATACGACACTTGAGATCGAACCGGGATCGTTCGTTACACTGCTCGGACCGTCCGGCTGCGGCAAGACTACGACACTGCGTATGATCGCCGGCTTTGAAAGCCCGGATGAAGGCGAGATCTACCTCGGCGGCGAACCGATCAACGAACTGACGCCGAACAAGCGTGACACCGCGATGGTATTCCAGAGCTATGCGCTTCTGCCGCACTACAACATTTTCGACAATGTTGCCTACGGTCTGAAACTGCGCAAGATGGACAAGGAAGTCATCAAGGAGAAAGTTACCAACATCCTGAAACTGGTCGGTCTGGAAGGCATGGAAAGCCGTATGACAAACCAGCTGTCCGGCGGCCAGCAGCAGCGTGTTGCACTGGCGCGTGCCCTGGTCATTGAACCGGGCGTCCTGCTGTTCGACGAACCGCTGTCCAACCTGGATGCCAAGCTGCGTGTCACCATGCGTACCGAGATCCGCCGCATCCAGCAGGAAGCGGGCATCACTGCTGTATACGTCACCCACGACCAGTCTGAAGCGATGGCGATCTCCGATAAGATCATCATCATGAACAAGGGCGTTGTGGCAATGATGGGCACACCGCAGGAGATCTACTATCATCCGAACAGCGAGTTCGTTGCGGACTTTATCGGCGAGGCAAACTTCCTCAAGGGTAAGATCACAGAACTCAGCGGAAGCGATGGGGCTGCGGAAGTCTACGGCAACCGCATCGAACTGCATGAACTCAAAGACCGCAGGGTCGGCGATGAATGCACGCTCGTTCTGCGTCCGGAGGCGGCTGTTGTGGCCGATGAAGGTCAGCTGCCGTGCGATGTCATCCTGAGCACATTCATGGGCAGCTATCAGAACTACCATGTCATGGTCGGCGATACACTGGTAAAGATCACAGACTTCAACCCGAAGACAAAGAAGATCTTCAATGTCGGCGACAAGGCATTCGTCAAGTTCGACAGCGGCAGTATCCACGTAATCTGATCGATATAAAAAGTTCCGCACCACATGATGCGGAACTTTTTCTATGCTTTCAGAGACTTCTCAGAGTTCTTCGCCGTTGGTCTCGATGACGTTCTTGTACCAGAAGAAGGATTTCTTGCGGCTTCTGGACATATCACCTTCGTGCGCGTTGTTGTAGTCAACGTAGATGAAGCCGTAGCGCTTGTCATACTCACCGGTGGAAGCGGAAACGATGTCGATCGGAGCCCACATCTGATAGCCGAGGAGGTCAACGCCGTCATAGGTAACGGCATCGCGCATTGCCTTGATATGTGCGCCGAGGTAGTCGATGCGGTACTGGTCGTCGACAGTGCCGTCTTCCAGCTTCTTATCGTATGCGCCGAAGCCGTTCTCAACGATCATCATCGGCAGCTCGAAGCGGTCATTGAACCAGTTCAGGCACCATCTCAGGCCGATCGGGTCGATCTGCCAGCCCCAGTCGGAAGCCTTCAGATAGGTATTGCGTACATAGTCTTCTTCGGAGAAGTCATAGGTATCGCCGAAGCGTCCTGTGAACTTGGTTGCGAAGGACATGTAGTAGGAGAAGCCGATGTAGTCGACTTTGCCTTCCGCCAGGATCTCGTTGTCGCCCGGAAGAATGAAGTCATAGCCTTTGCGCTCGAACTTCTTCAGCATGACGCTGCTGTAGTGGCCGCGTGCATGTACTTCCGCATAGTAGTATTTCTGCTGCATTGCTTTCTGCGCGTTGAGCACATCCGCCGGATCGGAAGAAGCCGGGTAGACGCCGTTCATGCCGATCATACAGCCGATCATGGCATCCGGATCGATCTCGTGGCATGCCTTGACAGCCAGTGCCGAAGCGACCAGTTCGTGGTGCGCGGATGTGTACATGAGCTTTTCAATGTCATCGCCTTCGTTGACGAGGACAGCGCCTTCCTGTACGAGGTGGTGCGGACCCATGACGCGGAACTCCGCCTGGTTGTTGATCTCATTGAATGTCATCCAGTATTTGACCTTGCCTTTGTAGCGGGCGAAGCAGGTCTTTGCATAGCGGACGAAGAAGTCGATGCAGCGGCGGTCCATGAAGCCGTTGTACTTGTCTGCCAGATGATACGGCATCTCAAAGTGGGACAGGGTAATGACCGGCTCAATGTTGTATTTGAGGCACTCGTCGAACAGGTCGTCATAGAATTTCAGACCGGCTTCGTTCGGTGTCTCATCGTCGCCGTTCGGATAAATACGGGTCCAGGCGATGGATGTACGGAAGGATTTGAATCCCATTTCTGCCAGAAGGGCGATATCTTCCTTGTAATGATGATAGAAGTCAACGCCGAGATGGTTCGGATAATCTTCTCCTTCAAGCACGCCTCTTGTAATACGGCGCGGTTTCTTGGTGACATTGTCACCGGCAGTCATGACGTCCGCAATGGAAATACCCTTGCCGTCAACGTCCCAGGCACCCTCTGCCTGATGGGCAGCGATCGCGCCGCCCCATAAAAAATCTTTGCGAAAAGCCATTATGATTTCCTCCGTTATTTCTGGTTTTATTGTACCAAAAAACCCATGCATGAAAGCAAAAATACTTACCGACAGGAAAAACTATGCCATAATATGAGCAGAGGAACACTATGGGAAATTTTATCATCAATGTTATCGGTATTTTTTTGTTAATGTTTCTTGGCGTATGGATCTACAACAAGCTGCATCCCGGCGCATTTGACCGCAAACTGGAAGAACGGGCACGCAATGCCCGGGCAAAGTTTGTCAAGACGGACAGCGAACGCAGAGGCCGGCGGGTGATCATTCCGCGGGAAGGGAAGGACGGAGTTGCCGTCAACCTGTATACACCGTCGCATCCGGAAGCGAAGATGCCGGTCGTTTTCGTGTGCCACGGCGGAACGTTCATGGATGGTGACGCCGACATGCTGGATTCCTTCTGCGACCGGATGAAAGACCAGTGGGAAGCGGTCATCATGAATATCAACTACACGAAGATCGATGTTCACCAGATCCCGTATCCGCAGGAGGAGATCGTTGACACTGTGATGTATACCGCGGTCCATGCTGAACAGTTCCACGCGGACGCACATCGTTTTGCCTTTGTCGGTTTTTCCGCCGGCGCTTATCTGCAGACAGGCGCGGCTGCGATGCTTTCGCAGAAAGACTTCCGGATCTGCGGACAGATCGCGTTCTATCCGTTTATTGACGATACCCAGATCCGGATGTGCGACAGCGGCTATCATATCGGCCCGTATTATATGGTGACGACCGGAAAAGACATGATGAAAGACCGGGAATCCATCTATGAACAGCATCTGCGTTCCGGGAATGTGGAGTATGAGCGCCGTCATTACGACGATGCCGTACAGGGATTCGTGGAATACAACAATCCCGAGATCGAGAATAATCCTGCCTACCGTAAAAGCGCGGCGATCTCCGAAGAACAGAAGGAACTGGCCCGTGCCTGTGAGGTATGGGTCGGATCGATCCTTGACCGGTTCTGGAATTAACTCCTTCGGGAGTTTTTTTTCTGTGATATTATGGATGGGCAGTATATGCATTTAACTGTAGAAGTGTGAGGCCATATGATGAAGAGAGTCCTGTACATATGGATGGCGCTGTGTCTTTTTTTCTGTCATGTACCTGTATATGCGGAAAATGAAGAAAGCGGCGTAACGCCGGAGACGGCAGAAACCGGCCAGTCGGAAGAAATTCCTGACGAAGAAGAACCGGATGAAGAGATCCCTGAGGAAACACCCGCCGGCGAAGAAACACCGGAGGAACAGTCCGGGGATGAAGAAAACGGCGCGGAAGAGCCGCAGGAAGAACCCGGGGAAGAGGATCCGGAAGACCCTGGAGAAGAAGATCCGGAAGATCCCGGGGAAGAAGAACCTGCAGATGAACCGGAGCCGGAGCCATTAAGCGGACCGGCAGGCTTTACCGACCGCATGTACCGGATCGTGCTGGCGCGGGAAAAAGACGAGGCAGGCGCGGCGGACTGGACCGGCCGGCTGGAACGGCGGGAAATGACCGGCGCTGATGTTGCATTCGGCTTTTTCATGAGTCCGGAAATGCAGGACAGAGATCTGACCGATGAAGAATACATAAACACTGCATATCTGGCCGTCCTTGACCGGGAAGCGGACGAGGAAGGCCTGAATACCTGGATACAGGTGCTGAGTGACGGCATGAGCAGGCTGTTTGTGCTGGCCGGCTTTACAAACAGCGTTGAATTCGGCGAACTGTGTCAGTCCTACGGAATCGACAGGGGCACCCTGACATCCCCGTATTACCGGGATAAGAGGCAGGCGGTCACCCGTTTCGTTTCGGGAATGTACAGGGAACTGCTATGCCGGGAAGGCGAAGACTACCGGATCGAGAACTGGTGCAGGAATCTTCTGACAAAAACGATCACGGCAGCGGCTGCCGTCGACGGCTTTTTCTCCGGCAGGGAGTATCTGCAGAAGGAAACGAGTGACGCCGTGTTTGCGGCGCAGTGCTACCGGGTATTCTTTGACCGTGAACCGGATGACGCGGGAATGGCAGTATGGCTGGCGCGTCTGGACGTCGGCATGACCCGCCGCAGTATTGAAAACGGCTTTGCCGGTTCCCAGGAATTCATCCGGCTGTGCGCGAAGAACGGCCTGACGCCCGGCACGGTCCCGGTGACCGCATACCGCGACCGCAGCTATGAACTGACGAAATTTGTTTCTACGGTATACCGCGGTCTTCTGGGAAGAGACGCGGACGTTTCCGGGCTGGAAACGCATGCACGGCTGCTCTATCTCCGGAATCTCGGCGGAAAGCAGATGATCCGCATCTTCGCGGAATCGAAGGAATTCCAGCAGCGCGTTCTCAGCAATGAAGAATATGTGCAGGTGCTCTACCGGGGCGTCCTTGGCCGCAGCGCTTCGGAAGCGGAAACGATCAGTAATGTGAACAAACTGCAGTCCTACGGAAGGACCGGTCTTCTGGAACTCATCCTGAAGTCTCCGGAATTCAAGGAACGATGCCGGAAAGCAGGCATCCAGGCAGAACTCGCCAATCCGATCGCCTCGCTGGACAGCGCGATGTCCGCTTCTTCGATCGCCGGCTTCAACGGCTGGGTCCTGACGTCTGCGGAAGCGGATATGCTGCGGACGGCGGTGAATACCGTAGAAAGACGCGGCTATTCGATCGGCTTTGTCATGCTGGATCTTACGTCCGGGAAGGGGATCTCGTACCATCCGGATATGACGTTCTATTCGGCTTCGGCGATCAAGGCGCCGTATATCGTTTCGCTGGCAAAATACAATTACACCGGCTTCCTGCAGGTGCGGTCTACGGCAGAGGACGTGCTGCACACTTCCAGCAATACCGGCTACGCCAATCTCTGGAAAACGTTCCACGGGGCGACGTTTGCGGAATTCGGAGAAGATGCGAATGTACGCAGTGCGGTGACGGCGGATATGTACGCGTATCTCTCCGCCCGGGAAATGGCAAAGCTCTGGGCGGTATGCGATGAGTATTTCAATTCCGGCGCGGCCGGAGACAGTGTCGGCTCCCTGTGTGAGGATCCGAATGTTTCATCGATCCGCGCGGTAATACCGGGGAATGTGAATACCCGGTCCAAAGCCGGCTGGATCAGCGGCTACGGATACCGCAGTTCCACGGATGCGGGCATCGTCTACGCTTCCAACGGACGCTATGTCATTGCGTTGCTCTCGGATCTGCCGGCATCGGTCAATGATCTTGATCCGGTCGTCATGGCGCTGCACGCGGTGCACAGTCATCTGAATAACTGAATAAGAAGGGGTCACGCAGAGTGACCCTTTGCCGTTTTTACGTGACCGGATCCTGCCGGCAGAGCGCGCATACAGAATGTCACTGTGTGTACAAATCAGGGAAAAACGGTAAAATAAAACAAAGGAGAGAAAGACTATGAAAACGATGAAGAAACTGCTGGTCTGCGCGATGGCGCTTGTGCTGACCGGATGCTTTAAAATGCGCGTAACATTTGATGTAACAAAAGAAGGCGAAATTTCCGGTGCGTACCGCATGCTCGTGTCGACATCCTTCGTGGAATCCATGGGAGCGAATGTCGACGATATGATCGCGGATATGCAGCAGAGTCTGCAGGAAGAGTATCCGGACGGCAAAATGACACTTGTGAATGAAAAGATCGGCGAGGATAACTATGCCGGTGTTGAGATCACAGGGATCAAGCCGGAAGGCGTCAAGGCAGAAGTAAACGGCAATGAAGTCAAAGTTGTGATCCCGATGAATTCGGTGGAAGACGATATCACGAATACGGTCGGCGTTGACGATGATTCGATGGATATCTCCGCACTGAAGCAGAGCGGTCTGGAAATGACGATGGTAATCAATATGCCGGGCAAGGCGAAATCCAATGTCGGCACCGTAAACGGAAACACCGTTACTGTTGATCTGCTGGAACTGCCGAAGGATACGGCAGAGATCACCGTCACATCCGGCAAAGGCTTCAATATTCTGCTCGTTGTGGCAGGCGTCGCTGTTGTCGCACTGGCCGGGGTATTCGCATTCCTTAAGTTCCGCAAGTAATATATAGAACAAATCTATAACGGAACATAAGAAAAAACAAATATCCGCTCAGGTTGCATTATGACCGGGAAGTGATACCATAGAGGCACAGGCGAAGAAGGGAAGAGTAGCCGGTGAGGACTGTCACAGAGAATTCCTGCTTTTGGTGAAAGGGAATACAGAAGACACCCGCGAACATGGCCCCGGAGCTGCACAGCCGATATGTAGGCTGTGACGGTATGACCCGTTAACGTCATATGGTATGACAGGAAACGATCTGCGTACCAAAGGAGGAAATGACCGGAAGGCATTTCGAAGTAAGGTGGTAACACGCACAGCTGCGTCCTTATGGGATGCGGCTTTTTCTTTCGAATGGCCCGGCTCATCCCCCGAACAGAACAGGGAGGAAAGACACATGAAAAAGACACTGAAAACACTCGCATCTGCAGCACTTATCCTGACACTGGCCGGATGTTCTTCATCCTCAGAATCGGCAAAAACAGACAGCACGCCGAAAAACAGCGTGAACCCGCACGGTTATGAGATCGTACCGGTCGAAGCAGCCAACCTGCCGCTCAATCTTCCGGATCTCGACATTGCGGCGATCAACGGCAACTATGCGCTGGAAGCGAAGCTGAACGAAACAAACCCGGCGATCGCGATCGAGGAGTTCGACGCTGAGACAAGCGTGCGCCGCACAAACTATCTTGCGGTAAAAGAAGGCAATGAAGACACGGACAAGACGAAGGCTCTGGTCGCTGCGATCACTTCCGAGGAAGTCAAGAAATACATCGAAGACACCTACAAGGGCGCAGTCATCACATCGTTCATCGATGCGGACGGCAAGCCGGTAAGCGGCGGCGAGATCCCGCAGGCAGGCGATGACAAGGTCATCACCGTCGGCGCTACTCTGGTACCGCATGCCGAGATCCTCAACAACATCATCAAGCCGACGCTGGCTCAGTACGGCTGGGAACTCAAAGTCATGGAATTCAGTGACTACGTCCTGCCGAACACATCCCTGGAAGAAGGCGAACTGGATGCCAACTACTTCCAGACACTCGGTTACCTGAACGGTCAGAACAGTGAAAGAGGACTGCATCTGGTCGCTTCCGTAGGCGTTCATATTGAACCGATGGGAATCTATTCCAAAAAGATCACAGATCTGAAAGACCTGGCGGACGGCGCGTCCATCGGCGTACCGAACGATACCGACAACTACGGCCGTGCGATCGACTTCCTGAATGCGATCGGCCTGCTGAACGGTGCTCCGATCGAACCGGAAAACATCGGAACCATTAACAACTGATCCAGCCGGATTATGGTATGATAGAACAGCGGTGCGGGCGCACCGCTGTTTATTCGCTGAGGAAACGCCATGATAGAACTGAAGAATGTACGAAAGAATTTCGGAGACCTCGAAGTGCTGAAGGGGATCTCCATGACGATACAGGATCATGAGATCTACGGGATCATCGGTCAGAGCGGTGCCGGCAAATCCACGCTGCTGCGCTGCATCAACGGGCTGGAATCCTACGACGGCGGCACGATCACTGTCGAAGGGGAGACCGTATCACAGAAGGACGCGAAAAAGCTGCATCTCATGCAGAAGAATATGGGAATGATCTTCCAGAACTTCAACCTGCTGAACCGTCTGGACGTCTATGACAACGTCGCGCTGCCGATGAAATTCTGGGGCATGAAGACAAAGACGCCGGAAGCGAAAGAAAAGATCCTGTCGCTGCTGAAACTGGTCGGTCTCGAAGACAAGGTCCACTCCCGTCCGAGCGAGCTTTCCGGCGGACAGAAACAGCGCGTCGCCATTGCCCGGTCGCTTGTCCTGGATCCCGGCATCCTGCTGTGCGATGAAGCGACGTCCGCGCTGGATCCGGCGATCACGCGGGAGATCCTGACGCTGCTGCAGAAGATCAACGAAGAGATGGGCATCACGATCATCGTCGTTACCCACCAGATGGAAGTCGTCAAACAGATCTGCCAGCGGGTATCCTTCCTGAAAGACGGAACTGTACTGGCGGAAGGAAGACCGGAAGAACTGTTCATCCGGCCGATCAGGGAAGTCAAGGCGTTCCTGCAGGAAGAAAGCGGTATGCTGCCGGGAAGAGGCGTCAATATCCAGCTGTTCTTCACCGACCGTTCCAAAGATCCGGTCATTACCATGATGGCGCGCCAGCTCAATATCGACTTCAGCATCTGCTGGGGCAAGCTGGAAGACTTCCGCTCGAATGTCTACGGCAGCCTGGTGATCAATATCCGCGAGGATGACAAAGACGAAGTCCTGGAATATCTGGACCGCATGCACGTTGCGTGGGAGGTACTTGAATCATGATGGATATTATTCTGAAAGCGACCGGTCAGACCCTGTATATGGTGTTCTGGTCCACGCTTCTGTCGGTGATCCTGGGCTTCCTGCCAGCGATCATCCTGACCCTGACGGCACCGGACGGCCTGCGTCCGAACAAGCCGGTATACGAGACGCTGAGCTTCATCGTGAATGTATTCCGCTCGTTCCCGTTTATCATCCTGCTTGTTCTGATCATTCCGTTTACGCGCTTCGTTGCCGGCCGCTCCATCGGAACGACCGCTGCCATCGTGCCGTTAACGGTATCTGCGATCCCCTACATTGCGCGTGTCTTTGAAACAAGCCTGCGGGAAACGGATCCCGGCGTCATTGAGGCAGCCCGTTCATTCGGCGCCGGTGACTGGCAGATCCTGTTCAGGGTCTATATCAAGGAATCCATTCCGCGCATGCTGAACGGCGTCATTCTGCTCACGATCAGCCTGGTCGGCTATTCCGCCATGGCGGGAACCGTCGGCGGCGGGGGACTCGGCGATATTGCCATCCGCTACGGCTACCAGTCCTACAATACCGAATATCTGATCATCTGTTCGATCATCCTGATCATCTTCGTACAGCTGGTGCAGATGCTCGGCAACTGGATGTATAAGAGACTTTCCTGAAAACGGCACCTGCCGTTTTCTTTTCGAATGGGATATGATGGAACTATGGCAAAAGTATGGCGCTATGTATGTGAAAAATGCGGGCGGATCGGCTGGTACAAAGACAGCGAGAAAGCGTTCCTGGAAGGCTGGGATTATCCGCCGCACATGGGAAAGTACAAAGTTGTTTCACCGCGCACATGTCCGGACTGTGACATGACCGACACGCTCTGGTGGAAAATGTGCATGGAATACAAAAGCGCGGAAGAACTGGATGAAGCGGAAAGGATCGTACTGAAGCGGATCCTGGAGGAACCGGAATCCCTGAAACGGGATGTTTCCGAAATGCCGTCATAGGAGGAAGAAATGAATGAGACGATAGAATATTACGATGCAAACGCAGAAGCCTACTACGAAGACACTGTCAACGCTGACATGAAATATGCCTATGACCGTTTTCTGTTCTTTCTTCCGAAAGAGGGAAGACTGCTGGACTTCGGCTGCGGAAGCGGCAGAGACGCCGCGTATTTCGCGTCAAAAGGCTTCACGGTGGATGCTGTGGACGCATCGAAGGAAATGGTGCGTCTTGCGAACGAAAAGACCGGTGTACATGCATCGGTGATGCGCTTTGACGAACTGGATGCGGAAAACAAATACGAAGGCATCTGGGCATGCGCGTCGCTGCTGCACTGCACGATGGACGAACTGCGCAGTATCCTTCCCCGCATGGCGCGTGCGGTGAAACTGGAAGGGATCTTCTATGCGTCATTCAAGTTCGGTGATTTTGAAGGAATGCGGAACGGCCGGTGGTTTACCGATCTTGATATCAGCCGGGCTGCTTCTCTGATCCTGCCGCTGTCCGGATGCACTCTGCTGGACTGCTGGGTAAGCCATGATGTGCGGAAAGAAAGGAGAAGCGAACGGTGGCTGAATGTCATCGTCCGCAGGATCGCGCCGTTAGGAGAATAAATGCTTCAGATCCGGAATCTGACAATTACATATCAAAAGGACCTCCGGGTCCTGATCGATGATTTTTCGTATACTCTGAACCGGGGTGACCGGACGGTCGTCATCGGCGAAGAAGGCAACGGAAAAAGCACTTTGCTGAAGTGGATCTATGATCCTTCGCTGATCAGCGGGTATGCCGACGCAGAGGGGACACGCACGATGCCCGGGGAAGTTCTGGGATATCTTTCCCAGGAGCTGGAAGAAAAAGACCGGGACAAGACGATTTTTGAATTTCTTTCGGAAGAAGAGCGCTTCTTTGAACTGACGGCGCATGAGATCACGGAGATCTCACGGCAGACCGGCATTCCCTCGGAACGGTTCTGGTCGGATCAGAAAATGAATACGCTGTCGGGCGGTGAAAAGGTGAAGATCCGCATGGCCCGTATTCTTGCCTCTGCCGCAACGATCCTTCTGCTGGATGAACCGACCAACGATCTCGATATCGAAACGCTGGAATGGATGGAACGGTGGCTGAATGAGACGGACAAAGGCGTCATGTATGTTTCCCACGATGAAACATTCATTGAACGCACGGCGACCCGGATCATTCACATGGAACTGCTCCGGCGCAAACAGAGCAGCCGCATTACCGCCGTTTCGCTTCCGTACCGTGAATATATCGACCGCCGTCTCGCCGATGAGGAACACCAGCGGCAGATGGCTGTCAGTGAGCGGAAAGAAGACGCAGCCCGCATGGAACGCTTCCGCCGCATCCACGACCGGGTGGAACACGAACAGGCGACGATCAGCCGCCAGGATCCTGCCGGCGGCCGTCTGCTGAAAAAGAAAATGCACGCGGTCAAATCCATGGAGAAACGCTTTGAAAAGCAGCGCGAAAACATGACGGAGATGCCGGTGAAGGAAGAAGCGATCTTCTTTGACTTTCCGGCCGGCTGTGAGATCCCGTCCGGGAAAATGATCCTGGACCTGCATCTGCAGGAACTGTGCGCGCCGGACGGCACCCGCCTGAGCGGACCGATCGATCTCAGTGTATTCGGCGGCGCGCATGTATGCATCTTCGGCCGAAACGGGACCGGCAAGACGACGCTGCTGAAAAAGATCCGGGATATCCTGCAGATGCGCGAGGATATCCGCATGGCATATATGCCGCAGAACTATGAAGACCTGCTGGACCTGTCCCGCACGCCGATCGAATTCCTTGCGCCGTCCGGCAGCCGGGAAGACGTCACAAGAGCGCGCAGTTATCTTGGCTCCATGCGCTATACGACCGATGAAATGACGCACGCCTGCAGCGACCTGTCGGGCGGACAGAAAGCGAAAGTACTGCTTCTGAAGATGATCCTGGATGAAAGCAATGTGCTCATTCTGGATGAACCGACCCGCAACTTTTCGCCGCTGTCTTCTCCGGTCATCCGTTCCGTCCTGCGCAGTTTCCGCGGTGCTGTCATCGCCGTATCGCATGACCGCAAATATATCGCTGAAGCCGCAGACACGGTGTATTCCATGGATGCGGAAGGTCTCCACAGACAGTAAAAGAGGTATCGGATCACAGCATCCGATACCCTTTCTGTATTTTGTTCTTGATGGTTTTTTCCTGTTTTCTGCCGAAGCCGAGCGGCCATCTTCCGACGCACACAAGCACCCAGCCGCTGTTTCCTTCTTCCGAGAAGATCGTTTCCCCGCGCAGGTATTTCATGACCGCGGGATCGTCCGCGTCAAGACGGATACAATTGGCAAAGTCTTCTGGCGTACACGCGAAGGCCAGTGCCTGCGACGGTTCAAAACGGCCGTTTTTCACCGTGCCGAGATGCAGACCGCTGCGGATCACGCGGATCCCGTGCATATCTGTCATTCCCTCAGGAAGTATATATAGCTGATCGTTCCGGCAGGAAAGCGTTCCGTTCTTCAGCCGTCCGGAAAGCAGCTTCATGAACTCTTCCGCTTCTTTCGGCATCCGGTCACTTTTCGCTTTCACAGCAGTGTCGCCAGAGCTGTCGTCTTTCTGCAGCAGGGCAGCGAAATGTCCCTCGCCGCGCAGTTTGTGCGGATACAGGCGCACGCAGTCTTCACAGCCGTTCACGATGCCCGGCATGAATCCTTCATACCGGTTCGGTACGGGGATCACATGCAGATCCGGCATTGTTTCGCACAGATGCTGTACGACTTCCTCATCTTCTTCTTTTGCGAACGTACAGGTGGAATAGACCATCATTCCGCCTTTTTTCAGCATCTTCGCAGCTGCCAGTATGAGTTCTTTCTGAAGCGGCGCATAGTACGCGCTGCCTTTTTCCTCCCATGCTCTGATCAGAGACGGATCACGGCGGAACATGCCTTCCCCGGAACAGGGGGCATCCAGCAGGATCTTGTCGAATGTCTCGGGAAAGCGGTCCGCAAGACCGTTCAGATCCGCCGCCGTAATGTACGCATTCGTTATGCCGAAGCGCTCCATGTTCTTCAGCGTCGCATTCTGCCGGGAGGCGGAAATATCGTTGCTGAGAAGGACGCCGGTCCCGCGCAGCTTGCACGCCAGGGCAGTGCTTTTTCCGCCCGGCGCACAGCATGCGTCGAGCACAAGATCACCGTCTTCCACCGGCAGGATCTCCGCCGGCACCATGGCGCTTGTCTCCTGCATGTAATACAGACCGGCATAATAATACGGATGGGTTCCGGGACGGTCGTTCTCTCCGTAAATGAATCCGCTGCGGCACCAGGGGACCGGCGTCAGTTCAAACGGAGCGATCTTCCGGAATTCTTCCGGGGAGATCTTCAGCGTGTTGACGCGCAGGGCGTTTGCCGGCTTTTCATCCATGGCGCGCAGGTAGTCATCGAGTTCCTCCTGCAGCAGTTCCTGCATATGCTGTACGTATGTTTCAGGCAGTTTCATGGCTTCATCATACTCATATAAAACAGATGTGCCAAGAAATAATGCGCACCGGCAAAAACAATGCTATAATCAATCAACATAAAAAGGAGGAATCGTATGGACAGCAACAAACGTCCCGAAGACATGATCCGCATTACCACTAAAGAACTCGCAGACGCATTTATCGAAGAACAGGTCGCAGCGATCCGTGAACAGGTCAAGGACGGCAAAGTCCTTCTGGCATTATCCGGCGGTGTCGACTCGTCCGTTGTCGCAGCACTTCTGATCAGGGCAATCGGCCAGAATCTCGTCTGTGTTCATGTTAACCATGGTTTCCTGCGCAAAGGGGAACCGGAACAGGTCATCGAAGTATTCCGCAACCAGATGAACGCTAACCTCATCTATGTGGATGCCTCAGAGCGCTTCCTGGAAAAAGTTGCCGGCGTCAATGACCCGGAACAGAAGCGTCATATTATCGGTGAAGAGTTCATCAAGGTATTTGATGAAGAAGCCGCAAAACTCACAGGTATTCATTTCCTCGCGCAGGGAACGATCTATCCGGACATTCTCGAAAGCGAGAAGGGCATCAAGGCTCATCACAACGTAGGCGGTCTGCCGGAAGAGATGGAAATGGAACTGGTCGAACCGGTCAAACTTCTCTTCAAGGACGAAGTACGCGTTGTCGGAAAGGCACTCGGTCTTCCGGAAAACATGGTAGAGCGTCAGCCATTCCCGGGGCCGGGACTTGCTGTACGCTGCCCGGGTGCGATCACACGCGACCGTCTGGAAGCACTGCGTGAAAGCGATGCGATCCTCCGCGAAGAATTTGCCAATGCCGGCCTGCAGGGCAAGGTATGGCAGTACTTCACGATCGTACCGGACTTCAAGAGCACCGGCATCAAGAACGGCAATCGTTCCTTTGAATACTTTGCCGTGATCCGTGCCGTCAATACGACGGATGCCATGGAAGCTGCGATCGAAGAGATCCCGTATGATCTGCTGAAGAAGATCACATACCGGATCACACACGAGGTCGATGGCATCAACCGTGTATTATACGATCTGACACCGAAGCCGACCGGCACGATCGAGTGGGAATAAGCTTCTGACATTGAAAACCTGTACTGTAACTGTGGTTGCGGCACAGGTTTTTTTCTGCTCTGACGGCAGGGACCGCACAACGGAAAACAGTGCCGGGCAGGATGTTCCGGCACTGTGATCAGAAGAGTCGGTACTGCGTCTTGTCTGTATCGGATCAGGCGTACAGAGAAGTGATGCTGAAAAGCCGGCGGAGCAGGGCAGTGATCTCTTTCGGAGTCTGCTTCATATCACTGACAAGCCAGGTCACGATCAGGCTGTAGGCGGCGCCGGCAGTCGTCATGAGACAAAGATAGATCTCATCGTCACTGCCCCGGATCTTTTTTTTCAGCTCATGGCGGTTGCGGCGGATAAAGTCGTTCACGACTTCCATCCCGAAACCGCTGATATAGCTTTCCGTATTCTTTGAAAACAGTATGCATATCTCGCTTCTGTTTTCATGCAGATACGTCAGGCAGCTCTCGCAGGCTTTCTCGGCCGTATGACCGGCTTGGATCTCTGCACGGTAGATCTGTTCGATCTTTTCCGCATATTCCCAGACGATCTCCCGGAGGACCATGGGAACAGATTCATAATGGTTGTAAAAGGTCGCCCGGTTCACGCCGGAGGCTCTGCAGAGATCGGTGACACTGATCCGGGAGAACGGCTTTTTCTCTATGAGAGACAGTAATCCTTCCCGGAACAGTCGTTTTGTAAGTGCGGTGCGCATATCGGCTTTCATAGTATTCCCTCCGGTGATTGACAGTTTGCGGTAATGTGTCGGTTAACCTGCATATCCATGAATTCTGTCCATTGTTATCCGATAAATGTCAAATATAAAATCTGCTTAGGAAAATGATAAAGGAAAGGGATGAAAATGGAAAAGAAAATTCTGACAAATGAAGAGCGTATCGCCAATAACGCAGCGATTGCGGACTCCTACTACCATGCGTATGACAAGAAAGCGGTCAAGGACGGTGCTGTTTACGAAGTATGGGTATTTGCGCCACACGCAGAATACTGGTCTCCGTATTTCGGAAACAGTATGATCGATCTGCAGACAAATCCGATCTCTGTGGAAGACTCCGCTACGATGGAAGCTCTGTCGTATTCGGTGGAATTTGATAACTGGGGACCGATCGACTTTGAATCGTTCCCGTCGATTGAAGGCGTTGCGTGGAAGACGCATTTCGGCGGTTACCGGAAGAGAGACGGCAAGTTCATGGATTTCTTTGCCTACAGCTTCATCCGTACAAACGTATACGGTGAGATCACACACTGGGAAACACATGTAAATGCCAATTACAATGACTTCCTGGATGCGGCGATCGGCGAGCACGGACCATACACAGACGCCAACGTCTACATGGCGGCTGTCATGAGAAAGCTTGCTTCTGCCGGCATCGATCTTGCTTCCCTGATGCACAAAGAAAGAAAGATCTGAGCAATACCTGAACGATCCCTGCACCGGTAAAAATCGATGCAGGGATTTTTTTCATGCCTGTGTCAATTTGATCCGCTTTATGGGACAATAGGGGATATGACAGAACATGGGAATACACAGAGATCGTGCGTGACAAAACAACTGACATCTTTTGATCAGGTCGAACGCCTGTACAGCGAGCGTCTGCAGAAAGACTTCGCGCGCGATGAAATAAAACCGCTTGCGTCAATGCGGCGGGCATGGAAAAACGGCATCTATGACTGTTACGGCCTGTTTTCCGAAGATGAGATACTCGGATATGCTTTTTTCGTCCGCCTGGGCAGGGATTATCTGCTGGACTACCTGGCAGTGGAGGAACATCACAGAGACGAAGGACTCGGCTCACTGTTCCTGCGCCAGCTGGCGGAGTGCCTTGCGGAAGCGGACCGTGTGGTCTGCGAAGTGGAGGATCCGGACACTGCCGAAGATGATATGACACGCGCACAGCGGGAGCGAAGACTGGAATTCTATCTGCGCAGCGGATACCGGAAAACCAGTGTCACGGCTGAGGTATTCGGCGTGGATTACCGCATTCTGGAACTGTCATCGGAAAGTCGGCGTTCCGATGAACAGCTGCGTGACGTATATACGGAATTCTACCGCGCCACTCTGCCGGCGATCTTCTTCCGGACATGTTTCCGTACCGGTATCAAAGGCTGATCATTATAAATAAAAAGATAGGAAACGCAAAAAAGCGGATTCTGCAGGCATGAGTCTTTCGGTTCAGTGCCACAGGATCCGCATTTTCAGTCTGTCTTCCTGCACTGTGAAGCGTACTTCCACACGTTCGTCCGGCGTATAACTGCATTCGGTGAAGAAGCCGGCGATCTCGTGAAGGGAATCATCGTCGTACATGCGCAGCCCGTCCAGAGCGCGAAGCCGGGCAAACAGCTGTTCTTCAGAATGGGAGTTTTCCGCTGCGTCGCGTACTTCCTGCCAGGTCTTCCGGCAGAAGACATTCATGAGAATATCTTCCGGATCGAGCAGCATATCCGTGAAGGCATACAGCATATACGCGTCCGTCCAGCTGCCTGTGATCGTTTCGCGGAGATATCCGGCATAGCGGGAAAGGTATTCCTCCGCCGCTTCCTCATCCGCAGAACCGCTCATCCAGAAGCTGTCCTTCAGCATGCGCATTCTTTCTTCACAGGAAGATGCCGACATCAGCACCTGAAGATCCAGGGGATCCATTTCGATCATCCCGTCCGGATACGAGTCATCACCGAGGGTATGTTCCGTACGGCAGGAATCCTGACCGAAGAAGAGGGCAGTGCTTTCCTCTTCTCCAAAGGAGTGCGTATAGATAATGTTGAGTGTTCCGGTGTCCGGGCCGCCTGCAATAAGCTGAAAATCAAACTGACAGTATGTGCTGTTGTATTGTGCCGAGCGTATGAAATGCATAAGCGTTCTCCTTTCCGACATATCATATCATGTGTGCCGAAAGGTGCAGGGAGGGAGGAACATTTCTCCTGCGGATGAAAATAATACTATTCTTTGCAGAATAAATATAAAATAGAACTATAGTTATACTGTATGTAGAACGGAAAGTATGCACGGAGGTGAATGATAATGCTTAAGATCAATAAGACAGAAGAAGGAAAGAAAACAACGGTCGTTCTGGAAGGAAGACTGGATACAGTTACCGCTCCGGATCTGGAGAAAGAACTGTCGGAGATCATCAGTGATGTAGAGGAGCTTGTTCTGGATTTTGAAAAGCTCGATTATATTTCTTCCGCAGGACTGCGCGTGCTGCTGTCGGCGCAGAAGATCATGAACCGTCAGGGAACGATGAAGGTGACCAACGTCAACAAGACGGTCATGGAGATCTTTGAAGTGACAGGTTTCTGCGATATCCTGACGATCGAATAAACGCGCACACGGCAGATCCCCCGGAATCCTGCCGCAAACAGAAGCAGAAAGGGGAATTTCATGTACATTCCTGAAAAAATAGATCTGCATATGCATACGACTGTCTCCGACGGGACGGACACGCCGGAAGAGATCCTGGGAAAAGTAAGGGATGCCGGCATCCGTCTTTTCTCCGTGACCGATCATAACGCGATCGGCGGCGGAAAGAGGATCCAGGCAGTTCTTCAGCCCGGGGATCCCCGTTTTATTACCGGTGTGGAGTTTAACGCGAGGGACCAGTTCGGACAGTATCATATTCTCGGATACCGGTATGATCCCGAGGGAGAATCCATCCGGGAGCTGGAAGAACTGGGACACCGCTACCGGATGGAGAAACTGGAAGCCCGTCTGAATTTCCTGCGGGATGAGTTTGGTTTTGAATTCCCGGAAAAGGATCTTGAGACGCTGTATTCCATGGATAACCCGGGCAAGCCGCATATCGGTAATCTGATGGTGCGTCTCGGCTTTACGGATACCAAAGAGACCGCGATCACGCAGTTCATCAATAAGCTCCATGTCCGCGGCAAGGATATTCATCCGGCGGATGTCATCATCGGCATCCTCGGTTCCGGCGGAATTCCGGTGCTGGCGCATCCTGCATACGGCAGCGGCGACCAGCTGATCCTGGGCGACGAGATGGACAAACGCATACAGCGTCTGATGAAGTTCGGCCTGCAGGGCATCGAAGCGTATTATTCCGGCTTTACGCCGCGGATCCGCAACGAGATGCTGGGATTGGCTGAGAAGTATGATCTGTATGTGACCGCCGGCAGTGATTATCACGGCAAAAACAAGATGATCAGCCTTGGCGATACCGGTCTGGATGATCCGGCCGAATATCCCGAAGGCATGCTGAGATTCCTGGAACAGATCTGTCCGGAATAAATACAGCTGACACAATGAGTTTCATGGGAGTTTTCTCCGTTTTGAATGGTACGGAGGAGCTCCTTTTTTGTATGGTTCAGCCCGAAACAGCAGCTTCACCGCGGGCAGTGCGCACAAAGAGCAGCGGACCCGCTGACGGTATTTATTCCGGACAGTGACCGGGACGAAAATAATAACCGAAAAAGATATATATATA
>JAFWNG010000005.1 GCA_017510405.1 Solobacterium sp. | reverse complement strand
TAAAACAAAATAATCAGTGTAACTGAAGGCTGAGCAGCACTGGTTTTAAAAACCAGATTCTTGATCTGGCCTTTTCGTTATGGTTTTACAGAAATCTATAATCCGGCAGCTTTAGTATTGACAGATATTAGCAGGTTTGTCATTCAAGGTTTCTGATTACCGGACGGCCGGTGCTGCCAAAAAAGCGGCGATCGCAGAAAGAGACAGAATTCTGCCTGTCCTGAAGAGTCTGAAGAATACTGAGCAGCCGGAATCATATACGGTTAATGAATTGTTCGCGCTGGTACCGGATTATTTTCCAGTCAAATTAGGTTCTGTCCGCAAAAACACAATGGTATATAACAAGCACATCCGGCCTCTTTACGGAGATAAAGACATTCACGAAATTGAAATGGCAGATGTGCAGAAGACATTGAATTATGCCGCATCCTATTGTGTTCAGCAGACTGTCCGCAATGTCAAAACTGACTGGCACAGAATATTCCAGGTAGCTGCGATCCTGAAACAGGGAACTACAGACTGGACCACAGTGATACAGACACCGTTATCAAGCAAAGTGACTGACAGAGCATTATCAGAGCAGAATATATCTGAAGAGGATTTTAATTCGTTCATTGAATTCATGAGCCATTATGGCGGATATATGCCGACAGAAACTGAAAGGATCTACAACCGGGATATTCTGATTCTGCTGTTAAAAGTCATGCGTGCAACCGGTATTCGTCTCCAGGAAGCCAGAGGGTTATCCAGGAAGGACATTGTATTTGCAAGAGAAGAAATATATGATCGGGAAGAAGACAGGACCTTCTTTGTTGACCGTGCAGACGTTACAGTACGTCACTCTGCAGGCACAACAATGACAGAAGATAATGTAATCCGGAATACGAAAACACCCTGGTCTGTACGGCGGATACCTATTTATGGCGACGGTGTTCAATGGATGAGAGAAGCTATGGATTATTCGATCCATGACATTATTTTTGCCAAATATAACGGAGAGCCGTTTACAAGTACAGAAGCTTCCGACTATATCGGCAGAGTCAGCCGCAAGAGAAAGAAAGTCACAGGGATTGAACAGGATTTCTATTCCACACTGATGAGGAAAGCCTATTCATCCGATCAGTATCGCGAACACGTCAGCCCGGCAGTCGTAAAAAAACTGATGGGACACCGTTATGAAACCACATCCGTCAACTGGTACGCTTCTGCCAGTGATGAGGAAGTAAGAGAAGCATCCAGAAACAGGAAGTACAGGAAAAAGGACTGAAGTTTTTCTACGAATTTTTCTACGAACAGAAAAAAACCGCTATTTCAAGCGGTTATCAAGTGAGCGCTAAGGGACTCGAACCCATGACCCCTTCCACGTCAAGGAAGTGCTCTCCCAGCTGAGCTAAGCACTCATGTACTAAGTAGTATAATACAGCGAACATAGAAAAGCAACGCCAAAATTTCTGCAGATATTTGTGACGCAAGAAAGTAATGCATAAACAGTACAGTGTGCGGTACGATAGAAATGATGAAAATACTGATCGTTAATACGGAAATGAATGAAAATGCCGTGATCGCAGCCGGGATCGATATGATCTGCGCCTGTCTCTGTGAAAAGGGGATCGATACCGAACTGGTATGGCTCAGCAGGGATCATTTTGAACGCTGCATATCCTGCGGCAAATGCTACAAAAGGGGCAGATGCATTCACGAGGACGAAGTCAATGAGATCGCTGCCCGCAGCGGGGAATACGACGGATTGATCGTGATCTCTTCCGCATATTACGGAAAACCGGGAGAGCGGGCATCGGCGTTCTGTGAAAGGCTGTTCCGCAGTGCGCCGGAAGGATTTGTGCGCAAGCCTGCCTGCTCGTTCATTTATGCAAGAAACGGTATGACAAAGGATGCATATGATGAACTGAACCGGTATTATTCCGAAGCAAATATGTATGTCGTGACTTCGCAGTATTACGGTTTACTGAACGAAGAAGGGATCTATGCCGCCATGGATCTGTACATATATCTTTTAAAGAAACTGAACGGAGAAACGGCAGAAGCTGCCTTTCAGCCGAGGCGGCGCATCGATTATCTGCTGGGACGCTGAAAAAAAGAAATATTGCTAAAAAAAGCAGGAAAACAGGTCTTCTGTGTGCTATGATACCTACGCATGAGGGAGTAACGGCGCATCGCGCAGTACAGTCGTCAACACGGTCAATACCCGGCTGACTTTAAACAGTGAGACTTGTGCATAGCTTTTTGCTATGCAGGTACATGTACAACTGTACAGGCAGGCAAAAAGTCTGTCTGTTTTTGTTTGTCGGGAGGAAAAAAGAAAATGAATCAGATGACATTGGCATTAATTCTATTTGCCATCATGTACGCGGCATTGCTGAAATGGCCGCAGCACAGATGGAAGACGGCGCTGATCGCTGCCGGCGTGTTTCTGATCACCGGTATTCTGGGAATAACGGAGGCGCTTGGTGCGATCAACTATAATGTACTGATGATGCTGGCAGGAACGATGATGACAGTGGAACTGTTCATCCAGAGCAGGATGCCGGCACTGATGTCGGAGAAACTTCTGCAGATCACACCGAATGTAAAGTGGGCAGTTATCGCGCTGAGCCTGCTGTCCGGACTGATCTCTGCATTCGTTGATAACGTGGCAACGGTACTGATGGTCGCTCCGGTAGGTCTTGCAGTCGCAAAGAAACTGAAGACCAATCCGGTTCCGGTACTGATCTCCATCGCGGTATCCAGCAACCTGCAGGGTGCTGCGACACTGGTCGGTGATACAACATCCATCCTGCTTGCAAACTATGCAAAGATGGGATTCAATGACTTCTTCTGGTTCCTGGGAAAACCGGGCATTGCATTCTCTGTTGAGATCGGCGCGCTGCTGACGGTTCCGGTACTGATGATCCTGTTCCGGAAAGAAACAGCGAGAGTCGAATCAGAAGTCACAACAAAAGTCACAGACTATGTTCCGGGTATTCTGCTTCTCAGTACGATCATTTCCCTGATCGTTGCATCGCAGTTCCCGAATAAACCGGAACTGACAAACGGCTTCCTGTGCATCGGCTTTGGTGTGATCGGAATGCTGTATGAATGGCTCCGTCAGAAATCCACAGACGTATTCAAGAGTGTTTCATCTGCGATCGATTATCAGACACTGCTGCTGTTATCCGGTCTGTTTATGGTCATTCAGGGCATTACCAATGCCGGCGTCATTGAGGCGGCTGCGGAACTGTTCGTAAAGATGGGCAACGGCTCTGTATTAATGATGTATGTACTGATCGTCGCAGTATCGGTCGCACTCAGCGCATTCATCGACAATATCCCGTATGTAGCAACGATGCTGCCGGTCGTCAACGGCATCTCCGCTCTGATGGGCATCCCGCCGTATCTGTTTGACTTCGGTCTGCTGATCGGAGCTACTCTGGGCGGAAATATCACACCGGTCGGTGCTTCGGCAAATATCGCCGGCATCGGCATCCTGCAGAAGAACGGCTACAGTGTATCCACAAAGGACTTTATGCGGATCGGTGTACCGTTTACGCTGGTTGCTGCGATCGGCGGCGCGGCATTCAACTGGTTGATCTGGAGCTGATAAAATGGAAAGAACCTGGAAATACATATTTCCGGGTTCGTTTTTTTGTACAGACTGTATGCTATTTTCTGGGTGTGCAGCAGAGACAGCATTCTATGCGAAGTGGGGGTTGCCTGCACGGGGTTCCGTAAGGAACCCTTTATTTTTACAGGCATCTTTTTGTTCGGCAATGGATCACAGTTCCGGACACAATGAAAAGAATAAAAAAACTGTTCATGACTTACGGTTGACTGTTTCTCCGGGAACGGCCATGCGATGAATTCTGAATATGAGAACAATTCATGCTGTTCAGCGGGCTAAAAACAACATGGCGTCTTTTTCCACAAGGCCTGAACTTTTCTCTAACACTGCGTGAAACTTATTCAGATGAAGAGTAATCGCTGCTGGCCAGACCGCAATCTGGCAGTACGAAAGTTGAATATATACCGTGGGTTATGATCAATACAGCGGTACAGACTGATTGTTTCGTTAGACAGATTGAAGGCCATTTCTTCCTGAAGGTACAGTTCCAGCAGTTCTTCTGCGGCTTTGTCTGTGTTGCTGAATACGATGGTGTCCGTGTTGATTTTCCGATTCTCTTCATTATCTTCAATCTCCTGAGGATCTTACTTAAGCGCGTAAGATTATTCAGAAACTGATCAAATGGAGCTTAAGATCTGACACCAACAAAAATGAGATCCCAGTCATCCTTACTCAGAAGTCCAGGATCTCATATTTGCACATAAACAGTGAGGATAACAGGGCTCGAACCTGCACGGGTCACCCCATCGGATCCTAAATCTCTTAAGTGCGTAAGATCAATTCCTGAAAGAATCTTATTTGTCGAAAGCACTGATAAATGCTGATCTTTTGCGATGGATGCACAATATATCGCGTAAGATTTTTACCGTTTCAACACGTAAGATTATAACACGCTGGGAAATAAGATGTTGCAGATAAAATGCTAATCCTTCCAGCGGCGGAACTTTGTCTGCTTATACACTGCAGGTGTCATCCCGGTCTCTTCTTTGAAGATTTTGATGAAATGGGAAACAGAGGAGAAATCAAAGTATTCGGCAATCTCGGTAATGCTGTAATCATAATATTGCAGAAGGGCTTCAGATGCTTCGATTCTTCTTTTTCTGATATACCTGGATATCGTCATTTTCATTTCTTTTGCAAACAGTGCGGAAAGGTAGTTCGGTGTAACATCTGCCTCTTCGGCAATGTCATTCAGCCGGATTGTGCTGTGCAGATGCCGGTCAACATAATCAATTGTCCTTAATACTGGACGGGAAAAGATATTCTCATTCTGAAGTGACGAAGTGCGCTCAAGATATGCTTTTACCATTTCATCATGAATCTGAAAGATTTCCTCTTTTGAAGATGCCGTATCACATCGCTGAATATAAAGATCAGAGATATTATAGGCAGTTTCAGATTCCACACCACCGTCCATGGCAAATCTGCAGCACAGCGTTGTGGAGGCCACAAACATGTATTTCCAGTGGCGCAGAGGGTCTTTGGACAGGATGCCTTCCAGTGCGCTGCGGAACATTTTGCGGCATTCTTTTATGGCGCGCCTGTCACCGTTTTTCAAAAGGGTATACTGCAGCATCTCTTCATCGTAAGTCGAATGATGAATATCATTCTCGCGGTTTGTGAAGAATGTTTCCTGAAGTGCCTGGTCAATGGTTGTTTTCATAATCGTGACTCCTGTACAGATTATATCCAGCAAATCTGATTCAGTAAATATATGATGTAAATCTAATATATTTGATATTTAAGGAACGAGCTTTTCTATATGCTGGTACCGAGGAGGAGATAACGATGGTAATTGAAAATCTGAATGATGTCCCGCATTTCGGGTTTGGGATGATGAGGCTCCCTCTGCTAGATCCGGATGATGTGACTAACATCGATATTGAACAGGTCTGCAGAATGGCGGATGTATTTATGGAACATGGTTTTACATACTTTGATACAGCTTATCCGTATCATAAAGGTTATTCGGAAAGAGCTGTTAAGGAAGTGCTGGTAAACCGGTATGACAGGGAATCCTTCCTGCTTGCGGACAAACTGCCGGCGTGGTCACTGCACGAAAAGGAAGATGTTGAAAGAATCTTCAATGAACAGCTGGAAAGAACAGGTGCAGGTTTTTTTGATTTTTATTTGCTCCACAGTGTGGAAAAGCAATGGTATCCGATCTATGAAAAATATGACTGTTTTAATTGGGCGCTGAAAAAGAAAGAAGAAGGATTGATCCGTCATTTCGGTTTCAGCTATCATGATGATCCTGAACTGCTTGACATGATATTGACTGCCCATCCGGAAGTTGAATTCGTGCAGATCCAGATGAATTACCTGGACTGGGAAAATCCCGTTGTCCAGGCACATGCCAATTATGACGTCTGCCGTAAACATGGTGTTTATGTGAATGTCATGGAGCCTGTCAAGGGCGGCACACTGGCTGCTTTGCCTGAAAAAGAAACAGAGATACTGCGAAAGGTCAATCCGGATGGCAGTACTGCTTCCTGGGCAATCCGTTTTGTGCTGAGTCATGAAGGAATGCTTACTGTACTGTCCGGAATGAGTTCCATGGATCAGATGAATGACAACATGCGTACAGTATCTGATTTTCATCCTCTCAATGATCAGGAGAATAAGGCAGTTCATGAAGTTGTTTCGTCTATGCTGGATAAGCCGGCAATCGGCTGCACGGCGTGCCGGTACTGCGTGGACGGATGCCCGATGAGAATTACAATTCCGGAACTATTCAGGGCAATGAACAGCTATACCATGTATGGCGACAACAATCGTGCAAGAGGATATTACAAAGCAGCTGTTTCCGGGGATCATGCAAGAGCATCGGATTGTATCCAATGTGGACGCTGCGAGACATCATGTCCCCAGCATCTGCCCATCCGGACTCTTCTGGAAAAAGTCAAAGATGTTTTTGACTGAATAAATCATTATCAGGGAATAATTGCTGAATAACTGGAGGTTACAGACATGGATATTCTTAAAACAGTCATGCCGGTGATTATAATGCTGGCACTCGGAAAGATTTTTGCAATAAAGAAGATTATTTCTGCGGAAACAGTTACCGGCATCAAAGGCCTGATTTCCGGTGCCCTTCTTCCCGTCGTGATATTCAATGCATTGTTGGCCATGCAGTTCAGCATGCGCAGTCTGAGTCTTTCACTGCTTGTTTATGTGCTGTATACCATAGCGCTGTTTCTGGTGCTGAAGTTTATTTCACCAAGACTGAAATACAGGATGTCAGGCTTTCTCATGCTTGGCGCCGAAGGTGGCATGATGGGGTATGCATTGTATACCAGTTTATTCGGAAGTGAGGCACTTGCCACTCTCATGGAAGTTGACCTGGGAAATATCCTGTTTGCCTTCACATTCTTTATTGTTCTGATCAAGATGGCAAATTCCGATGAAAAGGACACGAAGAAGGTGATCGTGGATTCTTTAAAAACACCTTTGGTAAGTGTTGTGGCGATTGCGCTTGTGCTGAATGTGATGGGAATTGGTAAATGGCTGATGTCATCACAGATTGGTTCCCTTTATACCGCAGTCATAAACATGGTCACTTCACCTGTCAGTGCACTGATATTGATGTCAGTAGGGTATGAGCTCGAACTGGATCCTGCTTTATTAAAAGATGTAGGTACAGTAAGTATCATCCGGCTGCTGATTAATGCATTGATCACTCTTGTTCTTTTGACAACCGGCCGTTTTCTGATCATTTCGGATCAGCTTATGACAGCTGTGCTGCTGTACGCGATTCTGCCTCCGCAGTTCATTACGCCAATCTTTATTAAAAACACAAAGGAAAGCTCTTTCGCGGCGACTGTCTTATCTTTCTATACACTCATCACGATTGTCGGCTTTGTCATTCTGGCTGCTGCAGTATAGCTGAAAAACATTTGCATAACAGAAAAACAGATTCGGCGGTTCAGGGAACCAATGAATCTGTTTTACTGCAAAATGATATTAAATATATTATGTAAAACGTATATTTATGGTATTAATGCAATCCCCGGATCAATAGAATGAAACCGTAAAGAAAAGAGGGAATGACATGAAAACAGAAGGGTTTCTCAGATATGGAATGATGGACGGACTGTTCTACGCATGGTGCGCATCCTTTACGGGATTCATTACATCCTATTTCCTGGCATGCGGTTTAAGTGCTTCGAAACTGAGCACAATGCTGGCGGTATATATGATCACCTGTTTTGCAGGAGCGCTTTTTTGGGGAGGTGTCTGCGATAAGCTGAAGACAAACAGAAAGGTATTCATCGCTTCTTTTGCGGCAGTCATCCTGATTGCCGGGATCATCACGGTGATCACACCCCTCAATGTGAATCTTGCCATTGCGCTCTATCCTGTCATGGGATTCTTGCTTTCCTCACTCGGCTCCAATCTGGATGCCTGGATGCTGAGAAACTTTCACAAAGACGGAACGCTCTATGGCAAGGCAAGGGCAATCGGGTCGCTTGGTTATTCATTGACAGCTCTTGCGGCCGGTATGATCATCAATACATTCGGCTACAGTATGATCCAGCCGCTGCAGATCATCACCGGTGTTCTGACTCTCATCATGGCATTCTTCCTGAAAGAACTCCCGTTTGGAGAAACAGATAAAAAGACAGAAAAGGGGAATGCAAAGCTTCTTCTCAGAAGTCCTTTGTATATGATCCTGATCGTTCTTCTGTTCCTTGGCGGTCTGGCTGTTTCACCTGTCAACAACATGAAGACAGTCTTCATTCAGAATGTCGGCGGCGATGTCTCAATGCTTGGCTTAGACAGTTTTATCGGCGTCACGCTGCAGGCGGTCCTGATCTTTGTCTCAGGCAGATTCACCAGGATCCCTGTCAAAGTCAGACTGCTGATCATGTCTTCCGCATTATTGGCGGACATGTTACTGATCTACTTCGCGGTCTCTCCGTTCATGATCATTCTCGGTTCCATCTTCTGGAATATCTCATTCTCGGTGATGCTGCCGACACAACGTGAGATCGTTGAAAAGCATATCGATCCTTCCGTCAGGAACATTGCCCATAATGTCGCTGATGCTGCATATAACAACTTCTCCGCGATCATTGCACTTTCCTACAGCGGTATCCTGATCGATCAGTTCGGCGTCAGAATGATTGCCTTTGCCGGCATTCTCATCATGCTTGTGGCTGTAGCAATTGAAACGGCCATGCTGCTGAAAAAAGAAAACAGTAAAAACAAAGCATATATAGGAAGCAGAATTATGGTTTCCGGTCAGGAGGGATAAAAGAATATGAAAGAAATTGAAAAACTCGACGCAGGACTGCCATATGATTTCTGGGACAGTGAAGTCAATGCCAGAAGAAAGCGCGCAATCACTCTTACAAGAAAACTGAATGCGATGGATCCCAATGACGAAGCAGCCAAGGTTCCGGTGATCCAGGAACTGTTCGGCTCAGCCGGGAGCGATCCCTGTGTTGATCCGGTATTCAACTGTGACAATGGATTGAATATTCATGTAGGCGATGATTTCATTGCCAACTATGGCGTCACGATTCTTGACATCGCACCTGTTCATATCGGTGATTATGCCATGCTGGGACCGGGATCCAAGATCATTACAGTAGGCCATCCGCTGTCTCCGAAAGAAAGAAGAAAACATATCGGCATTGCAAAGCCAGTCACGATCGGAAATGATTTCTGGATGGGTGCAGGTGCCATAGTTCTCCCCGGTGTCACGATTGGAAACAATGTGGTAGTTGCTGCCGGTGCAGTGGTCACAAAAGATGTGCCAGACAACTGTGTCGTCGCAGGTGTTCCGGCAAGAGTGATCAAAGAAATCATTGATGATACCGGTGAAATGTAAAAAAACACCGGGTGTTATTTCAGAAGTCCCAGACTGTGAGTGGGACCCGAATGGTATTGTTCGTGATGCCGAGGCGTGCACGATTTGTTCTCCTCAATACGGTATTAACCGTATCTATAATGCGCATAATTTAGGGTGGCTTCACATTCAGTACGGAAAGTCCACCGGTTTATAATGCATGTTATGCTATAGCACAGCTTTTTGGCATGGATTATTTCAAGAATCATATCGAGAAATCATGTGAAGCATATTCAGAAGGCGATGATGTGGACATGATGTATTTTCTCGGCTTTGAAAATGATGATTTATGGTCGGCTTTTGCAAAAGTTAGTGTTAACAGAGTAACTAGAGAAGTAACTTTCTTGGATTATAAAACACCGGATGGAGTGAGGATGGAAAATCCAATAAGCCCAATCAGCTACACAGAATAAAATCATACCAGAATAAACCGAATGATCTTTCTAAATCATCTACATCGATTGAATAGGCTTGAAGTGAGGCTGCAATACAGTCTCACGTTTTATTTGACTTTGATTTACATCTCTATTACTATGGTGTTAACAATAGATATATAATCTAACGAATGATAACAAAATTGGGGGCTAAGATGGTGTCAACTATATCGGAAATCAGTTCGGGTTCTGGAGTTACATTGATATATAACAAAAATACATATTATTTGCCTTTAAAAGATGAGCTTCGCGAATACAGAACCGGAGAAATCCTATGTGAATTATTCAGAATGGAACCGAGTTTAATTAAAGAAATTGTCATGCAGTGTGATTTTCTGGATGATAAGTTTTCTATAAAAAGCGCATTTGCAGCAATGCAGGATTTTAAGGGATTCTCTAAAATTTTTTATCCTTCTCCGATTATTCAGCAAATCCTTTTTTGTGAATTTTCAAATGTTATCACCATTTGGATGGATGCAGTTACTTATGAGGTTAAAGAGGATTTTGTTAATCAGTTCAATAGTTACGGTACTGAAGAATTCCGAAAGAGTGTATTTGACGGAACTGGTTATACATCACCTGGTGGCGAAACAATGCTGCAGCTTATGCTGAGCGCATATCTGTATTTTGTTCACTCTTTTGAATTCTTGAAAAAAACGTTTGTTGAATTTTGTGAAATAAGGGCTTCTGGTAGAGATATTGAAGACAGTCCTGTTATTTCTGCTTTTTTTGACGAGTTGATCGAAATGCAAAGAATTGATTACAGGATTGTCAGAATCGATGGCCAACTAATGCCCACATACTCCTGCAATTCACTTGTTTCACTGTTTATTTTTGATATATCCAATTGTATTAAAGATCACACTATACTGGTTAAATGTCAGAATTGCGGTAACTATTTTGTGCCTGCTGGAAGATCGGATGCAAAGTATTGCCAGTATCCATTAACTCGCAGCTCAGTAATAACATGTCGCGATGTCGGAGCGAAGAATACCAGAAGCCGCAAAGAAAAAAATGATGTGTTGACACGTGCGTATAGAAATACGTATCTTTCACTCAAGATGGCACTCAGAAGACATCCGGATGATCCTGAATATCAGAAGCGACTTACATATCTGCAGCGGGAAAACAAGAACATGCTGGGAATGATTAAATACGGTTCTATAACAGAAGAAGACTATTTGAAATGGCTGATGAAGATCAAGAAAGGTGAGTGAAAGGATGAGACATCCAATACGAAATTTTAAGGAAAAAAAGCAGATCCCATCCCGCTTTTGCGATGTCATCATTGAAAATGGCCGTGTGGATCTTGAAGTAAAAAATTCAAAGAAAGAACTGGTACGTATTTCCTGGGATGATGTTAAAAAACAGGTTGCTGAGGCTATAAAAGAATCAAAGAAATAGAGACACTAACTACCGCAAATAGTCCGACATATGAACGGAACTGACCGCCGGAGTGAACTGAAACGATGTGAGTATATCGTGAAGCCACTCCGGCATTTATATTTCAAGATACAGGACATAATGGAGACCTATATGGAAAAGATGACGGCTGCAGAAAAGAAGCTGCTGAGAGAATTGCAGGCAAAAGAGAAAAGAGTGATGCGCGCGGAAGCGGAATTTCTGAAAGAGGCAGACTCACGCAAAGATGAATTGCTGAAAAGATGGGAAATATCGGACAGACTTGAACAGGCTGCAGAGCTTATAGGAACAGACAGCGATACATTATTTGCCTGGATCACAAGTGATATCCAGGTGCGATATTTCAGACAGAAACATCCGCAACCTATTCACAATGAAGAAAAGCGTGACGGCTTTGTGGACGATAGTTCGTCTGCCTGAGGTGGCCTTGCTTCTGTGGCCAGACAGAAGTGCTCACCGCACAGGTGCCGCCGGAGGCAGCAGCTCTCTGCAGGAGCCCTCGGAGAGCCCACTGCTTTGTTTACAAAGTATAGTGGGCTATACTTTCCCGCCGTCGCTTTGC
The DNA here is from genome assembly GCA_017510405.1 of Solobacterium sp. Lineage (GTDB taxonomy): Bacteria > Bacillota_I > Bacilli_A > Erysipelotrichales > Erysipelotrichaceae > Bulleidia. The sequence goes on along the minus strand of JAFWNG010000005.1, from coordinate 59,787 downwards.
TTATGATCAGGATGATATTTCATAAAGCGAAAGGGAAAGGATTGTGTTTGCCGCCAGGCAGGGGGGATTTTAGAAAGACGGCAGCTTCGAGGGCGACAGCCCGTCTGCCGAAAAGGAGTGTGCATGCAATATAACTTTCACAATGAAAAATATAAGCAGAGTGACATCGGCGGAATCCATAAAGAACAGTTCAGGGAATATTCAAATGCCGAACTATACCGAAACGATGTTCATCCGGAAATGTCGGACAGAAACAGCTACATTGAATTGGCTCCAGGAGGTTCTGACTGGTACCGCTATGTCCGACAGGCAAAAGAGAAAACAGTTGCCTCAACTGGTAAAAGTGTCCGGAAAGATGCAGTTGTTCTTTGCAGTACGGTGGAGTCAGTTCCTGTCAGCTGGAGTGCAGATGCCTGCAATAAATATTTTTGGGAAAAGGCAAGATGGTATGCAGAATATCTTCAGCAGAATGCTGGGGTTGATGAGGGAAGTATGCTGAGCGTCTGTATTCATCTTGACGAAACGACACCACACGCTACATATGTGTGGATGCCTATGAAAGAGGGTAGACTGCAGGCTAAGAATATATTGAACAGGACATTCTTGAAATCACTCCAAACGGACAGTCAGGACTATACGATGAAATGGATCAGTCAATGGAATTCAAAGAATACAGGTCAACAGCTGGAATGTCTGGAACCGATCAAAGAAGGTTCAAAGAAAAAACATCTGACAGAACAGGAATATAAAGCAGAAAAGATTTCAGAAAAAGTGCAAACTGCCAGAAACGAACTTGAGCAGATCACAAATCAGATTGGTGACCTGGCAGAAGAAAAACAGAACCTGGAAAAAATGAAGGAACTGACAGAGGCAGCCAGGATAGAGTACACAGAGCATTCTTCTAAAGCATATGAGATCAGAAAAGAGTATGAGAAGAAACTGATGCAACTGACAGATGCGCCGGATGTAGAAACATATGAAACCATCCGAAAAGAAGTTACTGAGCTTCGGACAGCAATCCAAACAAAAGACAGTCTGATCGAACAGCTCACTGCTGCTCTTGAGCATTGGAAAGAACAGGCTGATATTTGGAAGAGGAAATTCATGAGTCTTGCAGAAAAAGCGGGCACATGGCTCATGGATTTATTAGGTTTCGATGATATGAAAGGCCAGATACCAGAATTTCCTGATGCACGAACTTCTTCAGGAATCGTCAGACTTGTCAAAGAGGGAAACAGATATGATCCCAAGTTACTGAAGGTTGTTGCCGACAGTCGCGATGAAGATCTGTTTATGGTTGTTTTCCTGGATGGTAAAGATGAGGTGCCGATTCGAAGAGGATTTGAGAACCGGGAGGAAGCAGACCGATGGAAGAAAAATTATACAAACATGGCACATAAAATGCGTAGGGAGCGTCCTTCAATCGGACAGGACCGCTGAAAATGAAAGGAGGTGGAACATGGAACTGAATAGAAGTCTGGAATTGTTTCTGCGCGAAAAAAGAGCAATTAATGCAGCAGAAACAACCATCTCCACATACAGAGGGCATGGTTATAAATTTATTCAATTCTGTGCTGAATGTGGAAAAAAGGATATATCGGAAGGGTGCACCGAATCCAATTATTACGATTTTATACGTTTTCTGTTAGATGAAAAACAGATCAAGGATATCACAGCCGCAAGCTATATGCGATCAATAAAAGCATGGTTCAACTGGATGATGGAAAAGGGCTGGATCGGACAATATCATATGCATATACCAAAGTATCAGGAAACGCTTCGAGAGACGTATTCGGATGAAGAACTGGTAGTTTTATTGAAACATCCGCAATCTGGCTGCACAGAAGTTGAATATATTACCTGGGTAATGGTCAATGTCTTGATTGCGACAGGCATGCGTTTAGGATCGCTGAAGGCTTTGAAGGTAAGGGATTTTTCATATAATGAATGTCTGCTGCGAGTCAATACAACGAAAAACAGATTACCTATTCCGCTTCCAATCAATCCTGAATTATGTGCAATTTTGCTTGATTTTATTGCTCGGCTCAATCTGAAACCGAATGATTATATGTTCTGCAGTGGAGCCGGAACACCCTATGCATCCAGGACGATTCAGGATTATATCGAACAATATCTGACGAAAAGGCAAATAGTGAAAGCACGAAAAGTTCATGCTTTCCGGCATACATTCGCAAAAAACTATTATCTGACTACGCATGATGTCTACAAGCTAAAGGAAATTCTGGGGCACTGTAATCTGTCCATGACAGAGCATTATCTTAAATCACTTGGCTGTGCTCTGACGGAAAGCATCGAGTATAACCCACAGCGAAAACATGTATCAGATTCTATGGATGAATATCGGTCAAAAAGAAGAAATCGAATGAATTTAAACAACTTAGATCAATGAGTATTCAGTGTTTTTTTCTTCCTGCTGATATTCATTTTGGCAACGTAGATTAATTCCATTATGTTTTGTCCTGTTTCATGCATTTTATCTGCAATATCCACTTTGATCGTATCAGAATGTTTCCAGATAGTATTAGAGACGGTATCTCTTTTCGTGTCACGATATTCGAATATAATAATGTTAAGAGATGTTTCAAATAGGTAACAGTTCTGAGGAAAGATATCCTCGCTGAAGATAATATGAAATCAAGGAGGGATAATTGCTGAATGAAAACACTGTATCTTGTTAGACATGGTGAAACATGGCTTAATGTGGAGCACAAGAATCAGGGATCGTGGGATGCACCACTGACTGAAAAAGGCATCAAACAGGCAGAAGCTGCCAGAGATTATTTCAAAAAAGAGGGAATTATTTTTGATCATGCATACAGTTCTACCAGTGAGCGTGCCTGTGACACTCTGGAAATCATCACTGAAAACAGGATCCCGTATACAAGAAGAAAAGATCTGAAGGAGTTAAACTTCGGTTCCTTTGAAGGAAAGGACTCCTTTCTGAATCCGCCTGTTCCTTTCGGTGATGCATTTGTCAGATATGGTGGGGAAAGCGATTCTGATCTGCAGAAAAGGATGCTGAAGGCACTGAATGAAATCATGGAAAAAGAAGACCACGAGAATGTTCTTGTGGTCAGCCATGGCGTATCATGTGCATTTGTTATCAGGGGAACACAGGCTACTAGCGAACTGAAACATGACGGCCGAAGACTGGGCAACTGTGCGATTATGAAGTTTCTTTATTTCGAGGGAACATTTGACCTCGTCGAAGTGATCAACCATAATTTCAAGGATCTGGGCATCTGATCAGTCAGAAGCTCTGTCACGGTACTGATCCCACGCAATGTCACTGACATGATCAAGGAGATCTGTGACGCTTCGGGATGGGGGATCAGCGTAAACGGCATAATATGTTAATGTGAATTCTGGATCGGAAATCGGTATGTATTCCCGGTCCTCTGTTTTTTCAAACCTTGGTATTGTCAGGTTGGACCGGAATGTGACAAGATTGGAAGCCTTCAGGATCGTGGCATAGGCAGATGCCTCTTCCTGAAAGAGAAATTCTGCTTTTGGCATTGCTTCGAGACAAAGTTCCTCCCAGTATCCGGTATTCTTCAGCAAAAGAAAGACAGTATTTTCAAGATCTTTCACTGAAACACTTTCTTTTTCAGCCAGCGGATGGTTCTTTTCCAGGGCAATATACAGCTGTTCTTTAAACAATGGCTGTGAGACAAAACCTTCTTTGTTATATGGAAAATCAAGAATCACAAACTGATATGCATAGTCACGCAGACCTTCGATCAGTTTCCCGGTATCATTAATGACTTCTGAAGAAAAAGTGTTTTCAGGCATGCGCTTTTTCGCAATTGAACTGATACCCCACAAAGGTGCCGGTGTCAGCCCGGCAAAAGATATCTTTTCCTTTGACCTCTTATGGGCATCCAGCACTTTCTGCATATGCTCAAATGAGCGCAGGACTTTCTTTGCTTCCTGAAGAGCGATTTCCCCTTCTTCATTGAGAATCAGTCTTTTCTTTTCCCTTCGAAAAAGAGGATATCCAAGTTCATTTTCCAGATTCTGAATTGATCTGGTGATGGCTGGCTGGGAAATCAGCAGTTTTTCTGAAGCTCTCAATATCGTTTTTTCTTCGGCAACTGTCACAAAATAAAGCAATTGATTATAATCCATACTTTCTCCGACTTTATGCATAAAAGTTATAAACTTATATCTGAATGATATTTCATTTTTCTTTTCTTAACAAGTATTCTGTAATCAGAGAAAAGAGGAAAGTAAAAATGAAAAAAGTATATCTTGGAAACACGGATATTGAAATCAGCCCGGTAGGTCTTGGCTGCATGGGATTCACACACGCTTATGGTGCACCAATGGATGAAACAGAAGCTGCAAAACTGATCCGCTCGGCATATGATATGGGCTATACATTCTTCGATACAGCCCAGCGCTATACAGGCGAAGACGAAAACGGGAACACACTTTATAATGAAACTGTTGTCGGCATGGCGCTGAAAGATATCCGTGACAAGGTGGTCATCGCGACAAAATGCGGCATTTCCATGATCGATGGCGTCCGCACACTGGACGCGAGTCCGGAAACGATCAAATCTTCCCTGGAGGAAAGCCTGGAAAGACTGCAGACAGACTATGTTGATCTGTACTACCTGCACAGTGTTGATCCGAATACGCCGATCGAAACAGTAGCTGAAACAATGAAGGAACTGTTTGAGGCAGGCAAGATCAGGGCATGGGGCATTTCCCAGTGTGATGCGGATACATTAAGAAGAGCCCATGCGGTATTCCCAGTTTCCGCTGTCCAGCTGAGATATTCGATGCTGGCAAGAGAAGAGGAGTACATCTTTGACACATGCAGAGAACTTGGTGTCACATTCGTCGCCTTCTCCCCGATGGCGAATGGATTCCTGACAGGCAAATATAATGCGTCAGGAAATTACACAGAAAAAGGTGACTTCCGCGCCATGATGCCGCAGTTTACAGAGGAAGGCTATAAAGCAAATGAAAAACTGCTTGCCTATGTATCCGATCTTGCTGAAAAGAAAAACGCAACGATGAGTCAGATTTCCCTGGCATGGATGGAAAACAAGGATATTGATATCGTTCCAATTCCTGGCAGCACCAACCCGAAATACCTGCAGGAAAACTTCGATTCGTGTAAAATTGCATTAAGCAGAGAAGAAGTGCAGGAAATCGACAAAATGCTTGATCAGGTGGCAACCGGTCCTGTATTCAAAGGAACAAGAAATTAGGAGAAATCGATGATTGTCAGAATTACAATGTCTGCAGAAAAGCAGAAAGAACTGACGGAAACACTCGCTGACTGGGAATTTGATGAAGGGCTGATCAGACGGATCAATGATCAGGAAATTGAAATGGATATCATTTCTTCTCAGATGCCGGCGCTTCTGGATATTCTTTCCGGAATCAGTAATGATAGTGCTCCGTTCAGGCATATCCCTGAGCAGTTTATGAAAAAGGATATCACAATAGCCATATCCAACATGAAAGATAAGGAGGAAAAAGAAATGGCAGAAATCAATATGGAAAACCTTGTGGAAGCAAAGATCGATGTATTCGCAAAATTCAACAAACAGCTTGCAGTAGTTACTGCCGGTGACATGGACAATTTCAATTCCATGACCATCGGATGGGGTATGATGGGCAATATCTGGGGACACCCGGGTTCTGCATTAACAATCTATGTCAGCCCTGACAGACATACTTACAAATTCCTCGAAGAGAATGATTACTTCACAGTTTCCTTCTTCCCGGAAAGCCATAAAAAAGATGTCATCGTGCTTGGCAGAACATCCGGACGTGACGGAAACAAGATTGAGCAGACAACCTTAACACCGAAGGCACTCACTCATGGTGTGGGCTTTGAGGAAGCCGAACTGACATTTGTATGTAAAAAGATCTATTCACATCAGTTTGAACTGGAAAAGACACCGGAACATATGGCAAAGATCTATGAAAGCCTGACACCACATGTGGAATATATCGGCTACATCGAAGATGTGAATGGCATTGTTGAATAAGAGCAGGGAAATACAGAAAGTCACCCTATAATTGCAAAGCGTCCTGCCATAAATTGGAAGACGCTTTTTCTCTTTGGACAATACTTCGAAACATAAAATCATATGAAAGAAAATAGTGACATCACCGCCAAACGCTGAGGCTTGGAATCTACATGATGAAATACATCTCTCTGATTATCAACCGATCCATTAAATTGTACCCGATAAAGTTTTAGAGATAGTTGTCATTTCTTGTGGATGGATTGTCTTCTGTTCCGTGTTTGTTTCGGTTTTTTGATAAATTGAGCCTGTGGGTTGTATTCGATTTTATCTGACGTATTCAATCCGAGGGTGCCAAGATAATGCTCAGTCGTAGAAATAAGTGTATGCCCCATCAGATTTTTCAGCCTGTACATGTCGTGATTCTGAAGATAATGATTCCTGGCAAACGTATGGCGAAATGCGTGGACGATTTTCTTTTTCTGCACACCGCGTTTTGCGTTGTAGCGTTTTACAAAGTCTTCCATTGTTCGGTTGGCTAATTTGCCTTTTTCTCCGGTACAGAAAAGATAATCCTCCGGATACAGATCAAACAGTTTGACGTATCTTTTCAGGATTGCAAGCAGCTCATCATTTGCGACAAGGCTTAAAGCTGCTCTGTTTTTTGTTTTGTTTACCACGATAGTGTTTTCACTGAAGTGAATATCCTGGACCTTTATATTGAGGATAGATGACAGCCTTAATCCGGTAGCTATTGCGACATTGATGAATACCCATGTTTCATATTCGACTTCACTGCAATTACGACCTGGTTTTTCCAGCAGAATGGCCAGTTCTTCATCCGTATATGTTTCCGCAACTACTTTCTGATACTTTGGAATCTTGACGTGGAAAGGATTAATATAATTGTTTTCCATTAACCAATATAACCAGGCTCGAAGGGAGCGTGCGATACAAGCAATGGAAACATCTTTGATATCCCGTTTTTTCAATTCGATAATGTAGTTCTTATAGCTTTCTAAAGTAAGAACTTTGTATCCGGGAAGTCTGTCCGCATTTTCGATGGAATGGATGAATTGCACGCAATGATAGCGATACTGTTTGATTGTTTCTGTTGAAGCATTGAAGGCTTCCTTCTCCTGCAGAAACAGATCAAGAAGCTCAGATGGCATTTTTTCCAAGCTGTTCAGTTCTTCAATGTTTTTGTTGATTTTGCCGATTCTTTTCTTCATTTTGTCCTCCTGAAATCGTCATTTTTGAAACGGTTTCGACGCGTAAGATCCTCAGGAAATGTGGATCAGACGCGTTAGGATCTAGTGCAAACAAAAATGAGATCCCAATCTTCCGCTTAAGAAGTTCAGAATCTCAAATTTGCCCTTAAACAGTGAGGATAACAGGACTCGAACCTGCACGGGTCACCCCATCGGATCCTAAATCCGAGGCGTCTACCAATTCCGCCATATCCCCATTTGAAGCGCGTATAATCCTAAATCCGATGCGTCTGCCAATTCCGCCATATCCCCATTTGAAGCGCGTATATTCCTAAATCTGTCGCGTCTGCCAATTCCGCCATATCCGCGTACTGATAGTTTAACAGACAAAACGGAAAAGTAAAGGAACGGAGAAGATCCGTTCCTAGCACACAAAGTTCAGATAGTAGGGGAACTCCTTCAGCCACCACGGCCAGTCGTGAGCGACGTCGTTGCCCCAGAAATCCACCCATGCAGGGATGTTCTTGTAGGCGAACAGTTCCTTCATGCGGGCTGCGTCTTCCTGCATCGGATGTTCCCATGCGCCTCTTCCGCAGACGATGATGATATCGCGGTGACGGTACATTTCCACATATGGGTGGTCGTACGGCATGCCGTCGATATAATCGACCGGTGAGTTGGCGTAGACGAGATCATCGCTGTAGTTCGGGAAGAACAGGCGGGCATTGTAGGCGCCGGACATGGCGATACAGCCGGCAAAGATGTCCGGACGGCGGAGCAGGAAGTTCAGGGCATGTGTGCCGCCCATGGAACAGCCTGTCGTCAGGATGCCTTCTGCGTAGTAGCCGCCGTTGCTTTCGGCATTGATGCTGAAGATGCGCGGAACGAGTTCGTCCACGATGTAGTGATAGTAGGCTTCCTGCTGCAGGATGCGGTCACGGTTGTCCCAGTCGTTGAGACGTGACCAGGAATTCTGGTCGTTGGATCCGCAGCAGAACAGCTGAAGTCTGCCGCTGTCGATGTATTGCGATGCCGCCGCAACCATGCCGCGGTCTTCAAAGTCAAAGAACATGCCGTCCTGGCACGGGAAGACCAGCATCGGTTTTCCTGCGTGTCCGTAGACTTTGAATTCCATGTCTCTGCCAAGGTTGCTGCTGTATTCTTTGTAGTATTCTGTTTTCACTCTTTATCCTCCGGTTTCTCAAAGACCATTTTAGCGAACTGCTTGCATTCCTCAACGGTCCTGAACCGGGCGATATAAAACTCATTGCCCATTGCTTCACCGAGCAGGTCGGGCATTCTGTCGTGCATGACGATGTTCTGTCCGTAATAGGTGTAGACGGCTGCAGGATCGTTCACATAGGTGAACTTGTCGCGTTTTCCGGTATAGACCGCGTGGTACGGTCTTTCCGTGCTGTAGTTGCCGTCGTTGTTCATGCACATGGATGCGTAGATCAGGTACACGTTGATATCGTTGGCGTAATTCATCATATCCGGCGTATAGCCTCCCGGCGGACGCATGTTGACTTCAAGTCCTACCAGGTCGCCTTTCTTTGCCAGACCCGGTTTGTCTTCGGTGAGGCGGAAATACTCAGTGTGGAAGAAACGGCCGCGGATATTGAACGAATGGATGACAGCCGTTCCCATCTTTTCGAGGTCTTCCGGGATCTCGCGCTCGGACCAGTAAACGACTTCGTCCTTGGAGTTGACGATGTCCATGATCGGTTCCGGGAATGTGTGGCTTGTCTTGAAGATGATCTCGTTGTTCTGATCGGCGATGCCGTCAAACGAGACGATATAGCCCGGCAGGAATTCTTCCATAATATACTGGGTGCCGAGATCCTGACTGTAGAAGTCCTCCAGACCGGCATCGTCGCTGATCTTCCAGGTCGCGTTGGCGCCGACGCCGTTGTCCGGCTTGACGATGACCGGATAACCGACCTTTTCGATGAACTTTCTGCCTTCTTCCAGTGTTGTTGTCAGGTGATAACGGGCGGTCGGAACGCCTGCCTTTTCATAGAATGCCTTCATGTTGGATTTGTACTTATAGCGAAGTACATCCTCGGATTTGTCGCCGGTCGTGATGTTGAAATCCGTACGCAGACGGGCATCCTGTTCCAGCCAGAATTCGTTGTTGGATTCGAGCCAGTCGATCTTTCCGTGCTTGTGAGCAAACCACGCAACGGCACGGTAGACCTGGTCATAGTCCATCAGAGAACCGACCTGATAATATTCGTCACAGGCATCTTTCATTTCCTGCGGGAGAGAATCATAGCTGTCTTCGCCGACACACAGAGATGTTCCGCCCAGCTGTTTCCAGGCCTTCGGGAACTGATAATAGTTTTTGGGGAATGTCGGTGAAATAAATACAAAGTTTTTTCCCATATAAGCTACCTTCCTTGGTACGATTTTAGCACAAAGAACAGCGAAAATAAGCGTTTTGATTATATTTTCAGAAAATAATTATGAAAAAAACATATAATATAGCTGCACAGAGAAAACGGAGGCATGCATGAACACACTGGAAAAGGCAAGAAAAGAGATCGATGAGGCCGATGCAGAACTTGTGAAGCTGTTTGTAAAACGTTTTCTTGCGGTCAGGGATGTGATCGGCTGGAAGATGGAAAACGGCATGGCTGTACAGGACAGAAGCCGTGAAGAGGAGATCCTCCGGAAGAACAGCGAACGCCTGGAACAGGAGGAACTGCGTCCGTATTTTGAAGACTGGTACCGGAAGATGCTGGAGATCTCCCGCCGGTATCAGGAAGATATCCGCCGCAGTGCAGACAAATGAACCCCCGCAGAAGGGAACTTCTGAGAAATATGTATAAATGTATATATAGGAGAGAAAGAATATGACACCATTATCGGGATACACAATGATATTTACCGCCATCCTTGCAGTGCTGATCATTCTTGCAGTGATCAAAAGCATGTGGAAGCTTCTGAAGCTTGCGGTCGTAGCCGGCATCATCTGGTATGTGCTGGTATTCTTCGGGATCCTCTGAGGCATCCATGGCAAAGAAAGAGACCAAGACCAATGCCCTTCGTATTCTGGATGCGCAGGGCATTGCATATACCGAGCACACCTATGATACGGAAGACGGCAGACTGGACGGTATTTCCGTTGCGGAAAAGTGCGGCGAAGATCCGGAACAGGTCTATAAGACACTTGTGACCGTCGGAAATGACGGGGAACACTATGTATTCGTCATCCCGGTCGGCGAAATGCTGGATCTGAAAGCGTGCGCAAAAGCGGTCGGCGTCAAGAATGTGGAAATGATCCCGCAGAAGGATCTGCTGAAGACCACAGGATATGTGCACGGCGGATGCAGTCCGGTAGGCATGAAGAAACCGTTTGTGACGGTGTTTGACGAGACGGTCGTGCTGTTTGAGCAGATCATGGTATCGGCCGGAAGGATCGGTCTGCAGATGGAGATCGCAGTGGAAGATCTTCTGCGTGTCACGGACGGCGCGACGGCGCCTCTGACACGTATTTGAATTTCCGGCAAAGTGTTTTATAATGCGTACTATGTTACAGAAAGCAGTCAAATACATCTGTGTTTTATCTCTGGCGGCGGGAATATTGGCGCCGCTTTCCGTCTATGCGGAACCGGACTTCAGCGATGATGATTACTGGTATGAGAAATGTCTGAGTGCCTCCTCTGTTTCGGAAGAGGATTTTAATGCGTGTCAGGCATATCTGAACTACATGACGGAACAGTCCGCCGACCTGTCAAAAGAACTGGCAGAGATCGAGGCGGAGCGGGATAAGATCGCGCAGAACATTACGGCATATGCGGATAAGATCAAGGAATACCAGCAGTCGATCGGCGAAGTCAGTGAATCGATGAAAGAGACGGATACCAAGATCCGCGCCATGGCACAGGCAATCGAAGATGTGGAAGCTGAGATCGAAGCCAAGCAGACGGAGATCGAGACCCAGGAAGAAGAGACCGGCAGGCTGCGGGAAAAAGTGAGCCGGCGTCTGTCGGCAGCACAGCCGGCCATGCGGATCAATTCCATGATCGATGTGCTGATGGGGATCAAGACGTTCCCCGATCTTCTGCGGCTTCTGATGGGATACAATGCCACGGCGCAGTATGACCGCTTCAATATGCAGGCGCTGGCTGAGCAGATGCGGAAGCTGAACGAAGACCGCAAAGAACTGGAAGAACGGCAGAAGTATCTGGAAGAAACGCAGAAAGAACTGGTTGCCGAGAAAGCGCAGCAGGAAGAACAGCGGAAAAAACTCGTTCTGCTGAAAGCGCAGGCACAGGTCATTCAGGACGAATATGAAAAACAGGCAGCGGAACTGGAATCCAAAGGAAACCGGATCGCCCAGGATATCGATCAGGTACGCCGCATCATGAAGCGGCTGGCGGAACTCGGCAAACTGGATGATATTCCGGATACCGGTACGGTTCCGGAACCGGAGCCCACACCTGTTCCGACACCTGTACCGACGCCGGTGCCTACACCGGTTCCTACACCGGAGCCGACCCCGGATCCGGGAAGTCCTTCGGATGAACCGGCCCCGACGCCCGTACCGACACCGGTGCCGACGCCCACCCCGACACCTGCGCCGACTCCGACACCGACGCCGAAGCCGAGCGGATCCGGCGGCGGCTGGGTCGCACCGGTCGCAGGCGCAAGAAGAAGCGCCGGCACGTGGTATTACAGCAGCGGCGGCGTTCATCTCGGTGCGGATTACGCAGCGGCAGTCGGCTCAACGATCCGGGCAGCCGGAAACGGCGTGGTCCTGAAGAGCGCGGACGGATGCACCGTCGGTTATCTCGGCAGCACATGCGCGGGATACGGCGGTTCGAGCGGCGGCGGAAACCAGGTATATCTGCTGACGAAGATGAACGGCAGTATGTATGTGATCAAATACCTGCATATGCAGGCCGGTACGCCGATCGCGACAGGAACGATCGTGAGCGCCGGGGAATACATCGGCAGAGTCGGTGCGACCGGCAATGTCACCGGTCCGCATACGCATGTGGAAGTCTTCTACCTGGGGGATTCCGGCGGTTTCTCAAACTTTGCCCTGAACTGGAACGGCGATCTGGCATTCGGCTGCGGGTGGTATTACAACGCTCTGAGCAGACTGTGTGAAAACGGTGTGGGAGCACCGTGCCGGGTACGCCCGGAGACCATCTTTTACTGAGAATTTCGGGAAGATTTCGTATCTTCCCGCTTTTCAGAAAAACCCTTCGGAGTTGTACGTATTTCCGGACTGTCGTCTACTAACTTCCTGCCATGCGTGTTATAATAAACCGGTATGACGAAAAAAATATTGGGTAATATTGCACACATTGTATTAGGGACTTTTATCCTGTCCCTCTCTGTAGAACTGTTTATTATTCCGTTCAATATCCTGTCCGGAGGAGTTGCCGGTATTGCGGTTGCGATGGAGCCGCTGTTTCACATTAATAAGACTCTGCTGGCAAACTGCCTGACAGTTTCGCTGTTCTTTGTGGGCTGGATGTTCCTCGGCAAAGAGTTCGCGCTGAATACGGTGCTGTCTTCGGCGCTGTATCCGGTATTTACATCGTGGATGTCGACGTGGCAGGCGCAGCTGTCGATCGATCCGGTCCTGGCATCCTTCTATTCCGGACTGCTCGGCGGCATCGGCATCGGTCTGGTCATGAGGACCGGTGCAAGTACCGGCGGAATGGACATTCCTCCGCTTGTTCTGAGCCGTCTGACCGGTGTTAAGGTCGCGACCCTGGTCATGATCACTGACGCGCTGACGGTCTCCCTGGGCGTTATTGCCTACGATATATCTTCGGCGCTGGTAGGTCTTGTCTCGGTATTCGCGTGCGGATATGCGATCGATAAGGTCCTGAGCGCGGGCGTCGGTATGAACGCCAAGTCGGTAACGATCATCTCCGATCACTGGATGGAGATCCGCAATGAGATCGATAAGCAGCTGCGGCGCGGCTGTACGATCCTGCAGGGGAAAGGCGGCTATCACGGAGATGAAAAGAATGTCATACTCTGTGTTGTTTCCGGCCACCAGTACACCCGTCTTCTGGAGATCATCCGGAAAGTCGATGCCGGATCGTTCGTCATCACGACCGATGCGACTGACATGCATGGTGAAGGTTTCACGTATGCTTCACCAAATCTCTGATATTTCAAGTTTATGATATAGTGAGTACCGGCTGAAAGGCCGGTATATGGAAACAGGAGGGTACACTATGATCGAATGTACTCATGTATACAAACGATATAAGAAGGGAACAAATGCTCTGTACGATATCAACATCAAAGTCGAACAGGGCGAATTTGTTTATATTATCGGACCGACCGGATCCGGCAAATCGACACTGATCAAGCTGCTTGACGGCGAGGAAGTGCCGACGAAGGGAACGATCAAGGTGGTCGGCATCGATGTCGGAAAACTGAAGAGAAGACAGATCCCGATCTACCGCAGAAATATCGGCGTCGTATTCCAGGATTACCGTCTTCTGCCGACTAAGACCGTCTTTGAGAATATTTCCTATGCGCTGGAAGTGATCAATATGCGCAAATCGCAGGTCCAGAAGCGTACCGAGGAAGTCATGGAAGTCGTCGGCCTGAAGGAAAAAGGAAATGCGTTCCCGAATGAACTGTCCGGCGGCCAGCAGCAGCGTGTGGCAATCGCCCGTGCCATCGCCAACCGTCCGAAAGTGCTGATCGCGGATGAGCCGACCGGAAACCTCGACCCGGCAAAATCCGACGATATCATGTATCTGCTGGAAAAGATCAACCGTGAATACGGAACAACGATCCTGATGGTCACCCACGACCTGACGCTGGTCAACAAGCACCGCAAGCGGACTGTCCTGCTGGATCACGGACATATCAATGCCGATCTTGCGGAAGGAGGCTATGTACAGCATGATCAGTAGAATCATAAAAGAAGGCTTCCGCGGTGTCGGACGTCACTGGGCGATGTCGCTGTACAGTGCGATCGCCGTTACGATCACCCTGCTGATCATCAGTCTGTTCCTGATGTTCTCCGCCAATGTCCGCCGCTTCACGCAGAATGTGGAACAGAGCGTACAGATCTATGCCGGCATTGATTACGATTATGAGTCGCCGGAGAAAATGGCGGATATCAAGAAAGAGATACTCGCGATCAGCGGCGTCAGTAAAGTGACCTATTACAGCAAGGAAGAGGAACTGGAATACTGGCTGGACAGCTTCGATGACGAGGCGATCAAAGAGATCTATGCGCCGGATGATGAGTATAACCCGATGCACGCAGCGTTCTATATTGAGACAGAAGAAGGCGCGCGCATTCAGCCGGTGGCCGAAGCGGTCGGAAAGATCGAAGGAATCGATAAGGTCAACTACGGCGGCGAAAGCACGCTGAGTCTTGTACATGCCATGGCTTCGGTCCGCAGAGGCGGTCTGTTCATCGTCATTGCGCTGAGTCTGCTGGCGATTTTCCTGATCCAGAATACGATCCAGCTGACGATCATGGCGCGTGAAGACGAGATCAAGATCATGCAGTATGTCGGTGCGAACAACCGCTTTATCCGCATGCCGTTCCTGATGGAAGGCATTATCATCGGTGTAATGGGCGCGATCCTGCCGATCATCGTAACGATCTGGAGTTATATGTATCTGTACAGCCTGACCGGAGGAATTCTCCTGTCGAGCATGTTCCGGATGGTCCAGCCGATGCCGTTCGTACTGTATGTATCGGGCATCCTGCTGGTGACCGGAATGCTGGTCGGACTTGTGGGAAGCTTCCTTTCCGTCACCAAGAGACTGAGGGTAAGGAGATGAAAAAACGGTTGACCCGGGCAATGCTTGCGGCGTTATTGACAGTCGGCTGCTTCACGATGCATTCTCATGCCGAGCCGGATTATACCGATACCGGCTACTGGGCCGGAAAATGCGCGGATTACCAGAGTCTGAGTGAAGCCGATGTTACCGCCTGCAAGGCATATGTGCAGTATCAGATCAGTCAGAACAATACCAAGCTGAAGGAGATCGAAGGAAGACGTTCGGAGATTTCCGCGAATATACAGAAATATGCGGCAGAGGTCTCCGAGTACCAGGCTCAGGCCGATTCCAAACAGGCTGAGATCAATGTCATTGAAGGCCGTATCGCCGAAAAACAGGCAGAGATCAATGCGACCCAGCAGAAGATCGACGGCAAAGAACTGGAGATCCAGGCAAAACAGGAAGAGATCGATGCCAAGGTCAAGGAGATCGAAGACCGGCAGGCGGAAGTCGATGCGATCCGCGAGAAACTGCGTGAACGCATGGTCTCGACCCAGCCGTTCATGCGCGTCAACCGTTATCTGGATATCCTGATGGGCGCAGAGTCCTTCTCGCAGCTTCTGCGAATGACGGAAGGAATGCTTGCCATCAGTGAATACGACAAACACATCATGGATGAACTGCGGGCCCTGATCGAGCTTCTGAATAAGGCGAAAGCAGAGCTGGAAGCCGCCAAGAAAGAACTGGAAAAGGTCAAGGCGGAACTGGAAGAAGTCCGCAGCCAGCTGGAAGCGCAGCAGGATGAACTGGAAGTGCAGAAAGGCGAACTGGTCGCCGAAAAGGGCGAACTGCTGAATCTCAAATACCAGGCGCAGGTCATCGAAGAAGAATACCGGAAACAGAAGGCTGAGCTGGAGGCACAGGGCAACCGCTATGCGTCCAATATCAGCGGTCTGAACAATCTTATGAAAGAGATCGCCAAGGCGGGTGGAATGGATGCCATTACGTCTTCCGGCGGCTGGGTATTCCCGGTGCCGGGTTCAAGACGCAGTGCCGGGACCTGGTATTATCCGGGCGGCGGCGTTCACCTGGGATATGACTTTGCCGCACCGGTAGGAACGAATATCTATGCGGTGGGCAACGGCATCGTGATCAACCGCGCGGACGGCTGTCCGTACGGGTATCTGGGCAGTTCGTGCGGTTCGCAGTACGGCGGTTCATCCGGCGGCGGAAACCAGGTATACCTGCTGACGACCGTTAACGGCAGTCTCTACGCGGTCAAATATCTGCATATGCTGGCCGGCACGCCGATTCGGAACGGTACGATCGTATCCGGCGGTGATATCGTCGGCAGAGTCGGCTCTTCCGGCAACAGCAGCGGACCGCACTGTCACATTGAAATTTTCTATCTTGGAAGTGCATCGAATTTCTCCAATTACGCACAGACATGGAACGGCGATCTTGCCTTCGGATGCGGATGGGGATATAACGCCCTGTCCAGACGCTGCGAAAGCGGTGTCGGTGCACCGTGCCGTATCCGTCCGGAATCGGTATTTAACTGATCGGGAAGAGTTTCGGTGATTGGAACCGAAACTCTTTTCAGGAAGAGCGAAAAACGCTCGGAGGATCCTATGAGCAATTACAATGACAGCCCGGAAACAAAAGAGACGGAGCAGTTTGCGGATACGAAAACGATCCGTGTGCGCCGGCATCTGTGGCCGGAAGAAGTTGAACTTCGCGATACAAAAAAGAAACTGAAAGCCTCGCGCATTATCGGTATTTGCGGTGTCGTCGCCGCGCTGATCATGGGCTGGCTGCTGGGCTCCATTCTGCCGCTGGCGGCTCTGCGGCCTGTACAGAACGGGATCTCCACTCTCATCCCGATGGATTCCACCAAAAAGATCGAGACGATCCTGACGATCATGGAAAACGACTGGTATTTCGGTGCCGGGATCGAAGATCTTGACAGCCGGCTGACCGACCAGGCGCTGCGCGGGATCACGAGTAACGAAGAAGATCTGCACACAGAATATATGTCAGCGGAAGAAGTCCAGGACTTTACCCAGTCCATCAACCGGAATTTTGTCGGGATCGGCGTACAGTTCCTGTCCGATAACGGACTGAATATGATCGAAAAAGTATTCCGGGATTCTCCGGCAGAGAAAGCAGGCGTTCTTTCCGGTGACATCATCCATAAGATCAACGGTGAGATCGCTGACGGCATGAACTCTGCAGAGATCAAGGAACGGGTCATGGGAGATGAAGGAACCGATGTTACCATTGAGTTCCTGCGCCAGGGAGAACCGGTCGTTCTGACGATCACCCGCGGCAAGATCAGTGCGACGGCATTCGGAAAAGTGCTGGATGACGGCACCGGCTACCTGGAACTCTACCAGTTCGGAGAGGGTACCGGCAAAGAAGTCAAAGGCTATTTCGATGATATGAAAGCACAGGGTGCGACAAAGCTGATCATTGATCTGAGAGATAACGGCGGCGGCTATCTGACCGCACTGACGGATGTCGCAAGCTATCTGCTTCCGAAGGGGACCGTCGTCATGAAGCAGGAATACTCCAACGGTCAGAAGTCTGAGATCCGGGCGAAAGACGGAATGTATGAGAATTTCAAAGGCATCGTCATACTTGTCAACGAAAACACGGCAAGTGCCTCTGAAGTACTCACACTGGCGCTCAAAGAACAGAGAGATGATGTTGTGATCGTCGGAACGACAACATACGGCAAGGGAACCGTGCAGATCACGCAGTCGTTCAACGACGGATCGGCACTTAAGTTCACCACTTCAAAATGGATCTCGCCGAATGAAGTATGGGTCAATCAGGTCGGCATCGAACCGGATGAGACCGTCCGTCTTCATGAAGCGCTTTACCGGCCGTATGCCGGACTGGAAGATGACCAGGTCATTCATCCGGACGAAGTGTCCACGGCAGTTCAGGATATGCAGCTGTGCCTGGATTATCTCGGCTATGCGCCGGGACGGACAGACGGCTACTATTCCGCACAGACGGACGCAGCGTTCGCAGCCTTCCGCAGTGATTATGACATCGCTGCGTCGGACGGACTGGACAAGACGCTTTACAGCGCAATAGCGTCCGCAGTCACACGTGACTGGAGTCTTACGGATACGCATGATCTCCAGCTTCAGCGTGCGCAGGAGATACTGCATGAGTGATCATTTTGAACTTGTTTCGGACTTTGTTCCGACCGGTGATCAGCCGCAGGCAATTGCCGCGCTGGTGGAAGGCCTCCGCCAGGGAAAAAAAGAACAGGTGCTGGAAGGCGCTACCGGAACCGGCAAGACCTTCACCATGGCCAATGTGATCAAAGAGATCAATAAGCCGACGCTGGTGTTCTCGCACAACAAGACGCTGGCGGGTCAGCTGTATGCCGAGTTCAAGGCGCTTTTCCCGAACAACCGCGTGGAGTTCTTTGTTTCCAACTTTGATTATTATCAGCCGGAAGCCTATATGCCGAAAAACGACATGTATATCGAAAAGACGGCAGCCATCAACGAAGAACTGGATATGTTCCGGGAATCCGCGCTGAATTCACTGCTGGAGCGCCGGGACACGATCGTCGTTGCTTCGGTCGCGTGCATTTACGCCGCCAGTGATCCGCGCCAGTACAAAGACATGTTCTTTACACTGCGCGTCGGGGAGGAATATGACCGTACGGAACTGATGCGGAAATTCATCAGCCTTCAGTATTCCCGCAATGACATCGAGCAGTCGCGCGGTACGATCCGTGTGCGCGGCGATGTGATCGACATTACGCCGTCCTATACGGACCAGTTCAATATCCGAATCGAAATGTTCGGAGATGAGATCGACCGCATCAGCGAGATCGATCCGCTCACCGGCCGGACGCTGGAAAGCTATTCGTTCTACAACATCTTTCCGGCAAGCGGCTATGCCCGTTCGAAATCGCAGATGATGAAGGCATGCGATGCCATCGAAGCGGAGCTGAAAGAAAGGCTGGAGTATTTCGACAAAGAAGGAAAACCGCTCGAAAAGGAACGTCTGGAACAGCGCACGCTGTTCGATCTGGAATCCCTGCGGGAAAACGGCTACTGCGCCGGCATTGAAAACTATTCGATGCATATCGACGGCAGAGTGCCGGGACAGAGACCCTGGAACCTGTTTGACTACTTCCCGAAAGACTTCCTGCTGATCGTGGACGAATCGCACGTATCCCTGCCGCAGATCCGCGGCATGTACAACGGCGACCGGCAGAGAAAGGAAGTGCTCGTTCAGTACGGCTTCCGTCTTCCTTCCGCGCTGGACAACCGGCCGATGCGTTTCGACGAGTTTGAAAAAATGGTGCCGCAGGTCATCTACTGCAGCGCCACGCCGGGCGATTATGAACTGGAACATACGAATCATGAAGTCGTCGAACAGATCATCCGTCCGACCGGACTTCTGGATCCGCTGGTCACCGTCAAGCCGACTCTGGGACAGATCGATGATATCTGCGAGCAGCTGACAAAGCGGATCGAACGGAACGAAAGAGTTCTGATCACGACCCTGACGGTAAGGATGGCGGAAGATCTCACCGAGTATCTGAAGCAGAGAAATTATAATGTTGCGTATCTCCATCATGAACTGAAAACACTGGAACGTACGGAGATCATCCGTGATCTGCGTCTCGGTAAAGTCGACGCTGTCATCGGCATCAACCTCCTGCGGGAAGGTCTGGATATTCCGGAAGTATCGCTCATCTGCATTCTTGACGCCGACAAGGAGGGCTTCCTGCGTTCCGAACGGTCGCTGATCCAGACGATCGGCCGCGCCGCGCGAAATGAACACGGCGAAGTCATCATGTACGCGGATGAGATCACCGATTCCATGGACAAGGCGATCCGGGAAACGAACCGCCGCCGCAGTATTCAGGAAAAATACAACGAAGTAAACGGCATTACTCCGCACACTGTCGTCAAGGCAGTCGCCGAAGCAATCCACGGCAAAGAGACCAGGGAGATGGCGAGGGAGTATGTACGCAAGAAGAACCGCATGAGCGCGCAGGACCGCGAACAGCTGATCCGCGATATGGAAGCGGAAATGCGGGAAGCAGCCCGCGCTCTGGACTTCGAACGGGCAGCCGAGCTGCGCGATATGATCTTCGAACTCAAATCGGAGTGAGTTCCATGCATGATAAAAGGTCTTATTCACAAGCCGTGAATAAGACCTTTTCTGAAGCTGACACAGTTTTAACTGCTCTTCTTGTTTTCCATGATCGTTGCGGCAACTGCCCACACAAACAGTGCGATGGCAGCCCAGAAGATGATCTTAATGACCAGACCGAGCACGCTCAGTACAGCCGGTATGATCCATCCGAGCACCCGCAGAACGACCCAGACAGCCGCCAGAACGAGCGCAGCTTTTTTAATCGTTTCCAGATTCATAGTGATCAGGGCTCCTTTCTCATCCCGTAATTCATCATACTACGTATCAGAGGGAATGCAATCGGCGAAATGGAACGGGTGTACGACAAAAAAAAGAAGCGGGGAACAGGGTGCTTATGCTATAGTATTGATTAAATATCTTAAGAGGTGATCTATGGATTATGAGAGACTTCTGACAAAACAGGCAAAGGAAATGCGGCCGTCCGGGATCCGCAAGTTCTTTGATCTTGTGGCGGAGATGCCGGAGTGCATCTCGCTCGGTGTCGGTGAACCGGATTTTCAGACACCGTGGGATATCCGTGACGCGGCGATCAATTCGCTGGAACGCGGTCGTACGAAATATACTGCCAATGCCGGCCTGAAAGGTCTCCGGGAAGAGATCTGCCGGTATGTGCACCGCAAATACAATATTCCGGCACAGATGGATGAAGTATTTGTGACTGTCGGCGGCAGCGAAGCCATCGACCTGGCGATCCGCGCGCTTGTCGGTCCGGGGGATGAAGTGATCATCTGCGAACCGTGCTACGTTTCGTATGAACCGATCACGACGCTGACCGGCGGCGTACCGGTGCATATTACTACCCGGGAAGAAAACGATTTCCGTGTGCAGGCGGAAGAGATCGAGGCGGCGATCACGGAACGCACGAAGATGCTCGTGCTGGCATATCCGAACAATCCGACCGGTGCCGTGCTGCGCCATGAGGATCTTGAAGCGATTGCCGAAGTGGTAAAGAAGCACGATATTATCGTATTATCCGATGAGATCTACGCTGAGCTGGTTTACAACGGCAGACATGAGTCGATTGCATCCCTGCCGGGCATGTATGAGCGGACGATCACGATCAACGGATTCTCCAAGGCGTTCTCCATGACCGGATGGCGTCTCGGCTATGCGGTCGGCCCGAAGCCGATCATGGACGTCATGATCAAGATCCACCAGAGCTGCATCATGGCCGCCCCGACAACCAGCCAGTATGCCGGCATCGTGGCGCTGCGCGACTGCGACGACGATGTGGAACATATGCGCAGGGAATACGATATCCGCCGCAAATACTGCGTGCGCAAACTGAATGAAATGGGACTGCATACGTTTGAACCGTTCGGCGCGTTCTACGTCTTCCCTGACATCTCGTCCAGCGGTATGAGCAGTGATGATTTCTGCGCGAAACTGCTGGAGCGCAAGCACGTTGCCATCGTGCCGGGAACGGCATTCGGCGACTGCGGCGAAGGATTTGCCCGCATCAGTTATGCCTACAGCATCGACCATCTGCGCGAAGCAATGAAGCGCATTGAAGAATTCCTGAAAGAATTGAAGGAGGAGAAGAACTCATGAACGGAATCATGTTACTGCACTGTCTGGAAAACGACGCCAGACGCTCCGTGACCGATCTGGCGGACATCCTGGGCGAGACGGAAAAAGAAGTACAGAATACCATCCGGTATCTCGAAGACAACAAGATCATTGTCGGCTATCACACCGTGATCAACTGGGACCGCGCCAACAACGACCACGTTGACGCGATCATCGAAGTATCTGCCAAGCCGGAGCGTTCCAGCGGATATGATAAGATCGCCGAGCGTATTGCACGTTTTCCGGAAGTTTCCGATATGTATCTGATGAGCGGAAAATCCGAGTTCTTCGTCAGTGTCAGCGGCAGAACGATGCGGGAAGTTTCGGACTTCGTCGGTCAGAAGCTCGCACCGCTGGAAGGCGTACAGGCGACTGTTACGTGCTTTGTCCTGAAAAAGTACAAGAGCAACGGCGTGATCCTGGAATTTGAACAGGAAGAAGACGACCGTCAGCTGGTAACACCGTGATCTTAGAAAGGCCTTTTCGGAGGCCTTTTTCAGCGGTGCGGAAAAGCGGAAAAAAGCGTATGACACAGGCAAATTTGTGTTTACTTCCGCCCGCAAAAATGATAGACTTTCATGGCGAGTGGATGAAACTCCGCTCCTTGCCGGAAACGGCCGTTAGACCAGAAGGAGGTGTACAGAATGAGAAAGTATGAAGTCATGTACATCATCAAGGACTCTGTCGAAGCAGACAAGCGCGCTGAACTGATCGAAGCTCTTGCTGAGATCATCACAAGAGAAGGCGGAAATGTCACAAAGACAGATGAATGGGGTATGCGCGATTTCGCATACGAGATTGATGATATGACAAAGGGCTACTACGTTGTTGTGAAGTTCGAAGCAGACAACAAGGTCGTTAACGAATTCGACCGTCTGATGCGGATCAATCCGAATGTCGTTCGTTTCATGATCACACGTGATGAAGCTCCAGCCAAGGAGGCTAAGTAATGATCAACCGTGTCGTGCTCGTAGGCAGACTGACCAAGGACGTTGAAGTCCGTAAGACAAATACCGGTCTGTCCGTAGCAGGATTCACCGTTGCATGCGACAGAAACCGTTCCCGCAATGATGAGAACGGCCAGCAGACAGCTGATTTCATCAACTGCACTGCCTGGAGACAGACCGCGGATTTCCTCGGTATGTATGCAAAGAAAGGCGCCATGGTAGGCGTTGACGGAAGGATCCAGACAAGAAGCTATGACGGGCAGGACGGACGCCGTGTGTATGTGACAGAGGTCGTGGCAGACTCTGTGCAGCTTCTCGAATCGAGAAGCCAGTCGCAGAACCGCGCTCAGCAGTCACAGCAGAACAGCTTCCAGCAGCCGTTCCAGAACCAGCAGCAGTATGCGCCGCAGAATGACTACAACAGTTATGCCAATTCCGGATACAACAGCAATAACTCCGGATACGGAAATAACGGCGGATACAGCAATAACAGCTACAACAGCTACAATAACAACGGCGGCTACAACAGCAATTCTGCAGGAAACGGGAATGACGACTACAGTGCAGACGGCGGACTGGATATTTCCAGCGACGATCTGCCATTCTAAAAAAGGAGAAAAACCATGGCATTCAGAAAACAGAGAATGGGCCGCAGAAAGGTTTGCTACTTCACAAAGAATAACATCCAGTATATCGACTACAAGGATGTTGAACTGCTGAAGAGATTCATCAGTGCAAACGGAAAGATCACTCCGCGCCGCGTTACAGGAACCCGCGCCAAGTACCAGCGTGCACTTGCTACAGCAATCAAGCGCGCACGTGTAATGGCACTGCTGCCGTACGTAGAAGACTAACGTAAAAGAGTACCGGAAACGGTACTTTTTCTTTGCCCGGCATGAATTTTATAAAACGCTAAAATAACAGAATTGTAAGCGCATACAATCTAAAAACCGCTTAACAAAAGGGGAAAGTGTGCATATAATAGCACTGTTCTTCATAATCGTATAGGCTTTCGAATTGGCGGGAGTGTTTCTACCCTGTTGCCGCAACAACGGGACTACGATCGGTTTTTCAAAAGCACTTCTGTGTGCGGCCGGTATGCCGCTGCAGAAGGTTTTGTTTTTAAGGGGTTATGGAGATTCCGGAAAAGGGGGAACATAATGTTCGAAAAAGTATTTAAACTTCATGAGAACGGTACAACGGTCAAGACAGAACTGATGGCCGGCGTTACCACTTTCATGACCATGGTTTACATTCTGGCTGTAAACCCGAGTATCCTGAGTGCTTCCGGTATGGATGCAGGCGCAGTCCTGACAGCTACAGCAGTCGCTTCTGCAATCGCATGCTTCGCCATGGCACTGATGGCAAACAAACCGTTTGCACTGTCTGCCGGTCTGGGTCTGAATGCGTACTTCGCATATACGATTTGCGGACAGATGGGATATGACTGGCCGGTCGCTCTGACAGCAGTATTATTTGAAGGTCTTCTCTTCATCGTCCTGTCACTGACCAATGCACGCGAGGCGATCTTCAATGCCATTCCGAAGCCGATCAAGATTGCGGTATCCGTCGGCATCGGTTTCTTCATTACTTTCATCGGTCTGCAGAACGCAGGTGTCATCGTTGACGGTGCTACACTGGTAGGCCTGTTCTCGCCGAAGGCAATGATCGCAGACGGTACATTCTCCACAGCAGGCATCACAGCGATCCTCGCTCTGATCGGTGTTATCATCACCGCTTATCTGCTGATCCGCGGCGTCAAGGGCTACATGCTGTTCGGCATGCTGCTGACATGGGGCCTCGGCATCGTATGCCAGCTGGTAGGTCTCTATCAGCCGAATCCGGAAGCAGGCTTCTATTCTGTTATTCCGACAGCGTTCTTCTCCATGCCGGCTTCGATGTCTTCGACATTCCTGAAGTTCGACTTCGGATTCATCACAGCACATACAGCAGACTTCATCGTAATGTGCTTCTCCTTCCTGTTTGTCGATATGTTCGATACACTGGGAACAGTCATCGGCTGTGCTGCAAAAGCAGATATGCTGAATGAAGACGGTTCTCTGGACGGCATCAAGGAAGTCCTGCTCGCTGACGCGATCGGTACAACCGTAGGTTCCTGCCTCGGTACATCTACGATCACAACATTCGTTGAATCTTCCTCCGGTATCTCCGAAGGCGGACGTACAGGTCTGGTTGCCGCAACAACAGGCGTTCTGTTCCTGGTTGCACTGTTCCTGACACCGTTATTCCTCACGATCCCGAGCTTCGCAACAGCACCGGCTCTGATCGTTGTCGGATTCCTGATGATGCAGCAGGTCACAAAGATCGACTGGGAAGACCTCACAGATGCAATTCCGTGCTTCGTAGCGATCACAATGATGGGCTTCGCTTACTCCATTTCCGATGGTATCTCCTTCGGTATCATCACTTATGTCATCCAGCACCTTCTGACTGGCAAGACAAAGGATCTGAGCCCGCTGATGTACATCCTGGCAGTACTCTTCGTTCTGAAGTACTTCCTGATCTAAATCGGTATTATAAAAGCCGTATGCACTGTATCCTCCATGATGCAGTCATGCGGCTTTTTTGAATTTGGTGTATTTGCCTTCAACGGGGAAAGAAACGTACGGTATAATTCTCGGTGAACAGGAAATGATACGGAGGTATGCCATGGCTTTAAAGAAAATAGCAAGTTTTACAGTGAACCACCTGGTTCTGGAACCGGGGATCTATGTATCCCGGAAAGATACATTTAAAGACGTCGTGATCACGACGTTTGACCTGCGCATGACCGCTCCCAACAGAGAGCCGGTCATCAACACAGCGGAAATACATGCCATTGAACATCTCGGTGCGACGTATCTGCGCAATGATCCGCAGTATGCGGACCGGACGGTATATTTCGGACCGATGGGATGCCGCACAGGCTTCTATCTGGTGCTGGAAGGGGATCTGTCGTCAAAAGACGTGGTCGGCCTGGTACAGCGTACATTTGAGTTTATCCGCGATTACGAAGGCGACATTCCGGGTGCTTCTCCGCGGGACTGCGGCAATTACCTGGATATGAATCTGGATATGGCGCGCTGGCAGGCAAAAAGATATCTGGAACGGACGCTGTACGGGATCGATGAAGCACATATGGTATACCCGGAATAGAAGAGGAGAAATACAGTATGCGGATCGGAATTATCGGAGCGATGGACATTGAGATCGCTCTGCTGAAAGAAAAAGCACATGTTGAGAAGACAGAGGTCTTTGCCGGTATGGAATTCAATACCGGCAGGATCGGCGATACAGAAGCAGTGATCTGCCGCAGCGGCATCGGCAAGGTGGCGGCGGCGCTGTGCGTACAGATCCTGGCAGACCGCTACAATGTCACGCATATCATCAATACCGGGATCGCCGGCTCACTCAATGACAGTCTGCGGATCGGGGATATCGTTGTTTCCAGTGAAGCGCTGTATCACGATGTGGATGCCGTGTACTTCGGCTATCCGATCGGCGTCATGCCGGGGGCGGGTACACTGACGTTCAAAGCGGATGAGCAGATGGCCGCGTGTGCCATGAACATTCTGCAGAAGGAAGACCCGTCCATCCGGGTCATCCGGGGACGTATTGCGACCGGCGACCAGTTCATTGCGGAAAAGAAGCGCAAAGAGTGGATCCGTGATACATTCCATGGCGACTGCACAGAGATGGAAGGCTGTGCTATTGCGCATGCCTGCACGCTGAATCAGATCCCGTTTGTGATCATCCGTGCGATCTCCGATCAGGCGGATGACGACGCCGGCGTGACCTACGAAGAATTTGAAAATCATTCCGCCAACATCTGCGCCGGACTTGTCTTTGAAATGGTTCGCTCCATGGGGCAGGACGCATAATGGAAGAAATGACCGAGCGGTTCTACCGGGAACCGTACTGCCGGGAATTCCAGGCTGTCGTCACAGCTTGTGAGAAGCGAAAGAACGGCTGGGCAGTTGCCCTGGACGATACGGCGTTCTATCCGGAAGGCGGCGGACAGCCGGCGGACCACGGCGTACTGGATGACGTGAACGTGCTGGACGTTCACCGCAGAGACGGCGTGATCTGGCACGAGACGGACGGACCGCTGGAAGAAGGAAAGACCGTGAGCGGAAAGATCGACTGGGAACGGCGATTCCGGCATATGCAGAATCATACCGGAGAGCATATCGTTTCCGGTCTGATCCATCAGAAGACCGGTTATGACAACGTCGGCTTCCATATGGGAAAAGAGATCCAGATCGATTTCAACGGGCCGATGAGCGCAGAGCAGATCCGGGAAGTGGAACTGGAAGCCAACCGTATTATCATGAACAATACGCCGGTGCAGGAGACATTCCCGTCGGCGGAGGAACTGGCGGTGACCGACTACCGCTCGAAAAAGGAACTGAGCGGAAAGGTCCGCCTGATCAGTATTCCCGGCGCAGACCTGTGCGCATGCTGCGGAACACATGTGAAGACGGCCGGAGAGGTCGGCCTGGTCAAAATCCTGGGATTCGAGAAGCACAAAGACGGTGTACGCATTTTCATGAAAGCCGGTCTGGACGCATTGGAGGAAGTCATTGCAGTATATGATGAGAATCATAAGATCTCGGCGGAACTGTCCGCCGAAATGCAGAAGACACACGCTGCGGTCGTCCGGCTGAAGCAGGAAAACGAAGACCGGAAGAGAGCGCTCTACGCCATGACCGTGCGGTACCTGGACACGGTCGTGGATGCCGTGGAAGACGGTGCTCCGCTGGTCATCTGCGCGGAAGAAGATATTGAACGCACGCTGCTGGGCAAACTGGCAGAGCGGCTTCTGGAAGAAAAGCATGCCCGTGTGGCGGCGGTGCTGAATCGTACCGGTGAAGACCGCTTTACGTATCTGATCTGCAGCCGGAGCGTGGATCTGCGGCCGTATGCGAAGACGCTGAACAGTGCGCTGAACGGACGCGGCGGCGGTAAGCCGGAATATATCCAGGGATCGTTTGCGGCACCGCTGGACGCCATTCGCGCCGAACTGGAGAAAGTATTCGGATAAACCTATGAAAAAGACGTACATAGCGATGATGCCGAATAAGATCGGGGCGTTTCTGAAAGCCAGTGAATGCCTGTCCGGACTCGGCATCAATATCACCCGCATCAGCTACAACAAAGCCGTCGATTCGCATACGCTCTTCATGGATGTGAACGGTACCGCAGAGCAGCTGGAGCAGGCGGATGAAAAGCTGAAAGAACTTGGCTATCTGGATTACGAAGGGCATGAGAAGAGCGTTGTCCTGCTGGAGTTCACGCTGAAAGACAAGCCCGGGATGGTCACGGAACTGCTCCGGCTGATCAATGACTGCGAACTGAATATTTCGTATATCAGCACGCAGCACCACAGCGGCAGTCTGCGGAATATCCGGATCGGCCTGATGATCCGGACGGAACAGCAGCTTGATGATTTCCTGCACAAAGCGGAACTGCTCTGTCCTGTGCATGTGCTGGAATACAACCATTCCGAGAAGATCTATGACAACAGTATCTTCTACCGTTCCTTTGTATCGGGACTGATGGAGACCGGTGAACTGCCGGAGGACAGACGGGATGAACTGCTCGTTATGAGCAACCGCATCATGCAGATGAAAGACGAGACCGGACAGTCCCCGTACCGCACCTTCGAAAGCATCAGCCGGTTTGCCGAGCTGCTTGCCGAAGCCAGAGGCGCTGCTTTCCAGCCGCGCATTACCGAGCACCGTCTGGCGGAACATACCGTACTGACGCTGATCGAGCCGCCGTGCGGATCCAATACGATGATCCTGCGCAGCCTGGACGAAGTACTGCTCATCGACTGCGGCTATGCGCTGTACCGGGAAGAGATGCTGCGGATCCTGCGGAAGCTGCTGCCGGACTTCGATCATATGAAAAAAAGGATCTTCCTGACGCATGCGGACCTTGACCACTGCGGTCTTCTGGATCTGTTTGACGAAGTGATTGCGACAAAGCGGACAAAGCACTGCATCGAACTGGAACACGAAGGAAAAGACGGTTACCGGGAACAGCTGCCGGAGCACAAGCCGTATATCCGCATATGCAAGGCGCTGACACACTATCAGCCGTGCGATCCGGACAAGATCACTACTCCGTGGAAACACTTCGATACCCTGGAAGGACTTCTGACGCAGGTGGGTTTCTTCGATGTCGGTGAAATGCACTTCGAAGTGTATGAAGGCAAAGGCGGACATGTTCCGGGCGAGACCGTCCTGATCGATTACGAACACCGGATCGCTTTTACCGGCGATGTTTATTTCAACGTCCATGCCGTCACGAAGGAACAGGCAGAATACAACCGCTATGCCCCGGTCCTGCTGTCTTCCGTCGATACCGATCCGAAACTGTGCGCGGCGGAACGGCAGGCGATCATGAACCGGCTCGGCATGGGAGACTGGCAGATCTTCGGTTCTCACGGCATGAAAAAAGAGTATAATCTTCAGCTTCAAAATGACTGAAAGCATCTGAGACCGTCAGGTGCTTTTTCTATGCAGGCATACTGACCGCGTCTTGACGATGGACTGCAGAAACGGAGATAATATAGACAGAAAAGATACAAGCAAGGAGGATAATATGTTTCACAAATCATTAAAACCGTTCCCGCAGGACTTCTTATGGGGTGCTTCCACATCCGCATACCAGGTCGAAGGTGCGAATCTTACCGACGGCAAGGGACCTTCCTGCCAGGATGTCAAGAAAGTGCCGGAAGGAACATCTGAACTGGATGTCTGCGCAGACCAGTACCACCGCTACAAAGAAGACATCGCCCTGATGGCGGAGATGGGATTCAAAGTATACCGTTTCTCCATCGCCTGGACACGTATTCTTCCAAAGGGAACCGGCGAAGTCAATCCGAAGGGTATTGAGTATTACAACAATGTGATCAATGAATGCCTGAAGTACAATATCATTCCGTTAGTAACAATGTTCCACTTCGATATGCCGGCAGCTCTCGACGAAAGAGGAAGCTGGGGCAACCCGGATTCGGTCGACTGGTTCCTGGAATTCGCCCGCACGATGTTCGAGAACTTCGGCGACCGCGTCAAATACTGGCTGACGATCAACGAACAGAATATGCTGACGCTGGTCGGACCGATGATCGGTACGCTGCATCTGCCGGAAGGCTGCACCAATGTGCTGAAAGAGATCTACCAGCAGAACCACCATATGCTTGTTGCCCAGGCAAAGGCAATGGCGCTGTGCCATGAGATGCTGCCGGATGCGAAGATCGGACCGGCACCGAATATTTCCCTGATCTATCCGAATTCCAACAAGCCGGAAGATACGATCGCTGCCCAGAACATGAACGCGATCCGCAACTGGCTCTATCTGGATATGGCAGTATACGGCAAATACAACAACCTTGTATGGAGCTATCTGGAAGAGAATGACGCAACGCCGGAATTCCATGAGGGCGACGCTGAAGCGCTGGCAAACGGCCATCCGGACTTCATCGGCTTCAACTACTATTCCACCGGCACCGTCGAAGAGAGCGACGGCACAGAGCAGGGAGGCGGCGACCAGCAGAGTTCCAGAGGTCTTCCGGGTGTCGCAAAGAATGTCAAGAACCCGAACCTCATGAAGACCGAATTCGGCTGGGAGATCGACCCGGTCGGTTTCCGCAATACACTGCGTGAAGTATACAGTCGCTACAGACTGCCGATCATTATCACAGAGAACGGTCTCGGCGCATACGATACGCTGACCGAAGACGGCAAAGTCCATGACCCGTACCGGATCCGTTACTATCAGGAACACATCAAGCAGATGCGTCTTGCCATCACCGACGATGTCGAGATGATGGGCTACTGCCCATGGAGCGCAGTCGACCTCATCTCCACGCATGAAGGCATGAAGAAGCGCTACGGCTTCATCTATGTTGACCGTGATGAATTCGATCTGAAGACTCTGAACCGTTACCGCAAGGATTCCTTCTTCTGGTATAAGAAGGTCATCGCGACAAACGGCGAAGACCTGTCCGAATAAAACTGCGCAGCCCGGATCCTGTCCGGGCTCTTTTAAATTCCCGGGAAATTACAGGTCATTGAAGTAGATGAGCGGTCCGTTTTATAATTGGAAAGATCGGAGGTTATTATGATCGAATTTCAGAATGTAAGTAAATCTTACAAAAAAGGCAGTAAAGCTGTAGACGGTCTGAACATGACCGTAAATAACGGAGAGATCTTCGGCTTCCTCGGACCGAACGGCGCCGGGAAAAGTACGACTATAAGAATGCTGACAGGCATCCTGAATATCGATGAGGGAAAGATCCTGAGCGAAGGCCATGACATCACGACTGAGCCGATCGCCGCGAAGCGTTCCTTCGGCTATGTACCGGACAGTCCGGATCAGTTCCTGAGCATGAAGGGGATCGAATACCTGAACTTCATAGCAGATATCTACGACGTGAGCGACCGTGCCGAGAAGATCCGGTCCCTGACGGAAAAGTTTGAGATCTACAATGCGCTGAACAACCAGATCGAGAGCTATTCCCACGGTATGCGGCAGAAACTCGTGCTGTGCGGCGCACTGCTGCACGATCCGGTCAACTGGATCCTGGATGAACCGATGACCGGTCTGGATCCGCGCTCGGCATTTGACCTGAAGGAAATGATGCGTGCGCACGCAGACAGCGGCAAGTGCGTCTTCTTCTCCACTCATGTGCTGGATGTTGCGGAAAAGATCTGCGACCGCGTCGGCATCATCAACAACGGCAAGCTGCTCTTCGTCGGCACGCTGGCGGAAATGCGCGAACAGTTCAAAGAGAACACATCGCTCGAACAGCTGTTCCTGGAGATCACAGATCATGCTGAAACGAATCTATAGTCTGACCGTCGTCTTTCTGAAGTCTTCCTTCCATACCGGAACCGGGAAGTCAAAGAAGAAATGGACCCGCATCCTTCTGTACGGGCTTCTGTATGTGTATGTGATGGGCGTGATCGGCTTCGGATCCTACTACCTGGTGGATCTGCTTTCGTCCGCACGTCAGGCAAAGGCATTTGTCACCCTGGTCGTTCTGGCGAATATCATGCTGACGCTGTTCACGACGCTCATCGCCAGCCTGAACATGCTCTATTTTTCGGAAGACAACGCGGCGCTGCTGCCCATGCCGATCCGGCCGATGGAACTTGTTTCGGCCAGGCTCAATTCCCTGCTGATCTATGAGTATCTCGAAGCGGTGCTCCTCGGTGTGATCCCGCTCGGTGTATATGCCGTGATGACGGGACAGCCGTGGTATTTCTATCTGATCGCTCTGCTCGTACTGTTCTTCCTGCCGATCCTGCCGGCTATGATCTCATCCCTGCTGATCATGGCACTAATGAGCTTCACCGGCAAAGTCCGCAACAAGAAGGCAGTGCAGGCAGTTACGACAGTGATCTCGCTCGTGTTCGTCATGGGCTTCTCCTTCTGGATCAACAGCGGGAACCAGGATACCATGATCATCGATCTGATCCGTCCCAACGGCCTGGCAACGGTCCTGGGAAGATATTTCCCGACCGCTTCGCTGGCAGCCGATGCCCTGAACCGGTTCGACATGCTGTCGCTGATCCTGCTGGGTCTGGTCAGTATCCTGTCGTACGTGCTCATGATCCTGTTCTCACAGAAACTGTATTATAAGGGCATGGTAGGCTCTCTGTTCTCTTCTTCCGGCGTCAGTAAGAAGAAGATCAACGAACAGACGGCATACCGTTCCAGAGGCATTGCCGCTGCGTATATCGGCAAGGAGATCCGGACATATATCCGCAAGCCCATCTATCTGGTACAGCTGGTTCTCCCGTGTCTGATCGTGCCGGTATTCCTGGCATTCACATTCTATTTCTCCTTCAACAAGGCAATGGCAGAGGAAGGAATGAATATGGCGGAGGCACTGCGGACGATCCTGATGGATCCGGAAATGCGGCAGTACTTCTTCTACGGCGGACTGATCGCGATGTTCTTCTCGGCCATGTACAGCTTCCTGTCCTCCGTGGCAATCTCCAAGGACGGACATGACGCAGCGTTCATGAAGACGATCCCCGTACCGTTCTACAAGCAGCTGATCTACAAGGCGGTGCCGGACATCCTTATGACGCTCATCATCTATCTCGTTGTCGCCCTGCTGATGGGACTGCTGTTCGGCTTCCCGCTTTCTCTGCTTCTGCCGATGGCAGCGGTATGCATTCCGTTCGCGTTCCTGCACGGCGGCATCCTGCTGTTTGATCTGAAGAGTCCGAAACTGGAATGGAACAATGAGATGGAAGTGGTCAAAAACAATATGCGCACACTGATCCCGATCGGCTTCAGTATGGGCAATCTCATCCTCATCGGTCTGGCAGGCTTCCTGCTTCATATGAGCATACCGGTCATGACGGCGGTGTTCGGACTTGGCTATACAGCCCTGACCGTACTGCTGTACCTGTACATCCGCAGAAAAGATATCCAGCTGGCGGATCATATCAGCTGATTGTCATTTTTTACAGCTCCTCCGAGATGTTTGTTCATCAGGCGGGGCTGTTTTTTGGTATAGTAAAAGAAAGAAGAAAAAGGAGAAATAATATATGGCAAAACCAGTAGTATTGGTAGTAATGGACGGTGTCGGCTGGACTGAGAAAGACATGGGCAACGCTGTTCTGCATGCGTACAAACCTCAGATCGAAGAACTGATGACAAAGTGGCCTCATACAACGATCAAGGCTCATGGTACGGCAGTTGGTCTTCCGGATGATACAGATATGGGTAACTCCGAAGTCGGACATAACGCTCTCGGCTGCGGCCAGGTCTACTCGCAGGGCGCAAAGCTTGTCAATGAGTCCATTGAAAGCGGCCTCATCTTTGAATCCGCCGCATGGAAGGGCGCTGTGGATTTCGCTAAGGAGCACGGCGGCAAGATGCATTTCCTCGGCCTGCTTTCCGACGGCAACGTTCACTCCAACATTTCCCATCTGATCGCGATGATCAGACAGTGCAAGAAGGAAGGCATCGCTAAAGTCAGAGCGCACGTTCTTCTCGACGGCCGTGACGTTCCGGAAATGTCCGCTCCGAAATATATCGAACAGCTCGAAAATGTAATGGCGGAACTCAATGACGATACATTTGACAGCCGCATCGCTTCCGGCGGCGGCCGTATGGTCATCACGATGGACCGTTACGAAGCTGACTGGTCCATGGTTGAAAGAGGCTGGCATATCCACGTACTGGGCGACGGCAGAAAGTTCCCGTCTGCTCAGGAAGCGATCCAGGCGCTGTATCCGGAAAGCGAAGGAACAGACCAGTTCCTGCCGGGCTTCGTTGTCGCAGACGGTGATACACCGGTCGGCACGATCGACGACGGTGACTCCGTGATCCTGTTCAACTTCAGAGGCGACCGCGCAGTTGAAATCTCCAAGGCATTCGACTACATGAACAAGGGCTTCGATGCATTTGATCAGGTCCGCAAGCCGAACGTATTCTACGCGGGCATGCTGCAGTATGACGGAGACCTCAAGCTTCCGGCAAACTTCCTGGTTGAACCGCCGCACATTGAGCACACACTGAGCGAATTCCTGCTCGACAAGGGCGTGAACTGCTATGCATGCTCTGAAACACAGAAGTTCGGACATGTTACATATTTCTGGAACGGCAACAGATCCGAGAAGTTCGCAAATGAGACATGGGAAGAGATCCCGTCCGATATCATTCCGTTCGAACTGAAGCCGTGGATGAAGGCAACCGAGATCACGGACAAGATGGTCGCTGCGATCGAATCCGGCAAGTACCAGTTCCTCCGCTGCAACTATCCGAACGGCGACATGGTCGGTCATACCGGAAACTATGAAGCTACCCTGATCGGCGTTGAGTCTGTTGACCTGATGCTGAAGAGAGTCATGGATGCGTGCAGAAAGATGGACTACACACTGGTCGTTACTGCTGACCACGGCAACTCCGACCAGATGTATGACAAGGGCCGCAATGATGACGGTACACCGAAAGCAAAGACCAGCCATACTCTGGCACCGGTTCCGTTCGCGATCTACAACGGACCGGAAGGCACCGAGATGAAGGAAGGCGACAGCTTCGGACTCGCAAACGTTGCGTCCACAGTCGTCAAGATCCTCGGCTATGAACCGGATCCGGCATGGCTCGAATCCATCACGAAGTAATTCAGAAAAGAAATACAAAGTAAAACGGAGCGCTGTGCTCCGTTTTTCTTATGCTCATAGATACGGCAGGATCTCTGCCGGACACCGGATACAGGGATACCGGTCATCACGGATGACCGTATCATCCGGTACCGACTGGATCGCCGGGATGCGGAATTCTTCGGCAATACGCAGGTATTCCGCGACATCATCGACAAACAGGCACTGGTGCGGCGGCAGGGAGGCTTTGGATAAAGCGTCGTGGAACATGGCGGGGCTTGGTTTGTTCGTGCCGAGCTCATAGCTCAGCGTGAACGCATCGAAGTACTGATGGATCTGCAGTGCCCTGAGCTGGTCCATGATCATCGGCCAGGTATCGGAGATGACACCGAGCCAGATCCCGGCCTCATGCAGGGCATGAAGGGTCTCCCGGGCAGTCGGCACCAGCACCATGTTGTTCATATTGCCCGCATGGTCTTCTGCCAGAATGCGCGGCAGGGACTCATCGTGCGGAATGCCGCAGTTATCCAGCAGGGCGTCGTAGAAGGCTGTGAAACGTGTGATCTGATGGGGAACGTCCCGTGTGCGGGGATATTCAAGAAGCGGCTGATATGCCTTCCGGAAGGCACTCTGCACCGGTTCCCGGCGGATCGCATCCGGGGTGATCTGCGGGACGAGACGGTAAAACAGCGGGGTAAAATACCAGTCGTTGGACGCAGGCAGCACAAGGGTGCGTCCGAGGTCGAAAAATACAGCTTTGATCATAGGGATCCCTCTTCGTGCGGTATACTGAGAATATGATGGAAGTACTGACTGAGATCCTGCGGAATCTGTTCCGCGGGATGGCCTATACGTGGGAAGCACCGAAACTGTTCGGCTGGTTTCATTGTACCATGAGTGCAGCGATGATTCTTGCGGCGATCGTGCTGTACCGGCATGACCTTTCCCTTACAGCGGAAAAAAAGAAGAAACGGCTGTTCACAGCCGGCGCAGTGCTGGCGGTAAGCGAAGTATGGAAACAGCTGTTTCTCTGGTTCAATGTGTCCAAAGAAGTGTACAGCTGGTGGTATTTCCCGTTCCAGCTCTGCAGTATGCCGATGTATCTGTGCCTGCTCCTTCCGCTCTGCCGGAGAGAGATGGAAACAGCGGTCCTGCGGTTTCTGGGCAGCTGCGGGATCTTCGCGGCAGTATGCGCGCTGGCCTTTCCGGTGGATATGCTGCGGATATGGCCGCTGCTGACCCTGCACGGGTTCCTGTGGCACGGCATCATGATCTATACCGGACTCATTGCATTGTCCCTGTGTCCTGTGCGCAAATGGCAGGACCATAGCCATACTGTGCTTCTTCTGCTGGTGCTGGCATGTGCGGCAGAGATCATCAATTCGGTCGGGACTGCTGCGGCAGGATCCGGTGCCCTCCCGGATATGTTCTATATATCTCCGTATATCGTGACACAGCAGCCGGTCTTCCATGATATCGCCGTCCGTTTCGGCAATACGGTGGAGATCATGGTATACCTGACCGCCGTTGCCGTATTCTCGTACGGCACGGGAAGATCCATCAGCCTGTGGATGGAAAGGAGAGGACATGCAGACAGTTGAACAGGCACTTGGGAAACTGGAGAAATCCCGCTTCCGTTCCTCCTTCCATCTGAAAGCGGAACAGATCGACTACATTGATAAGCAGGGATGGGAGACAATTGAAAAACACGCACGGGATTTCGTGCGTGAGCGTCTTGCGCCGGCTTATCCGGCAAACGACGTGAAACAGACTCCCATGAAGGGACATCCGGTATTCATTGCCCAGCATGCGACCGGGTGCTGCTGCCGGGGCTGTCTGTATAAATGGTATCGCGTGGAGCAGGGAAAACCGCTCACCGATATACAGCAGGAAAAGATCGTGCGCCTGCTGATGGCGTGGATCCGGAAAGACTACAATCTGCGGAAAACGTCCAGTCCGCGGATCAGCAGACCGTGAGGAATGGTTTTGGCCATCACGCGGTCCAGGGACGGAACGAATCCCGGCGTACAGATGCATCTGTTCTGATCGGCCGCATCAAGCGCACGCCGTACTACGTCCGCGCATTTCTGAGCAAACGGGAAATGACGGTACCCGCCATCGGTCTCATTGCTGGCGGTCGGAATGAATTCGGTATCTTTGACCCAGTACGGGCATACAGCGGTGACATGTATGCCTTTTTTACGCAGTTCATAGTGCAGCGTCTTTGTATAGCTGACTACAAATGCCTTGGATGCCGCATACAGGTTGAAGGCGGGAAGCGGCTGGAAGCCTGCCACTGAAGCAATCTCAAGGATGCGGCTGCCGGCGGACATATACGGCAGACATGCCTGGGTGACACGGGCAAGCGCACGGCAGTTGAGTTCGATTATCCGGTCGATATCGTCTGCGGTCATATCTTCGGTGAGACCGATGCGTCCCATGCCGGCTGCGCAGACAAGATACGAAATATGCGGGTTTTCCGCCGCCAGTTTCTCCGCGAGGACGTCGTAGCTTGCCGGGTCGGTAAGATCCAGGGCGATCGGTACGATGGCGCAGGGGAAAGAAGACGCGATCTCTTCCAGACGCTCTTTGCGGCGGGCAATGATCCATATCTCATTCGGCGCACCGCGCAGTACGATCTGGCGGACAAACTCCTTTCCCAGACCGCTGGATGCACCGGTAATGACAGCAATTGTTTTCATGGAATATCCTCCTGTGTACTTCCAATATACCGCAGGTTTTCATGTTACTATAGGAATATGAAGAGAAATAACAGGGAAAATCCGTTCTTTCCGATGACCCGGAAGGAGATGCTGGAAAAAGGCTGGGAACGTCCTGATTTTGTCTATGTATGCGGCGACGCGTTCGTGGATCATTCCAGCTTCGGCGCAGCGATCATCTGCCGTCTGCTGGAAGCCCATAATTTCAAGGTCGCAATGGTCTGCCAGCCCGACTGGAACAATGACGCAAGTATAGCTGAATTCGGCGAACCGCGTCTTGGTTTCATGGTGTCTTCCGGCAATATGGATTCCATGGTCAATCATTATACGGTCGCAAAGAAGCGCCGTCAGATGGATGCCTATTCCCCCGGCGGCGTGATTGGAAAGCGCCCCGACCATGCGGTGGTCGTCTACTGCAACCTGATCCGGCGCACCTACAAGCATACGCCGATCATCATCGGCGGGATCGAAGCAAGTCTGCGCCGTCTTTCCCATTATGACTACTGGGCGGATAAAGTGCGCCGTTCGATCCTGCTGGATTCCGGTGCGGATCTGATCTCATACGGCATGGGAGAACACAGCATCATCGAGATCGCCGAAGCGCTGGACAGCGGCCTGGATGTACGGGATATCACATTTATCGACGGCACGGTGTACAAAACGCGGGATGAATCCTCGATCTTTGAAGGCGTGCGTCTGCCGGATTATGAGGAAGTGCGCGACAACAAAGAAACATATGCGAAAAGCTTTGCGATACAGTACCGCAATACCGATCCGTTTACGGCAAAACGACTGTATGAGACATATGACGGCAAACTGTTTATCGTGCAGAATCCGCCTTCAAAGCCGCTGACGGTGGATGAAATGGACGCGGTGTACGCACTGCCCTATACCCGCCGCTATCATCCTTCCTATGAAAAAGAAGGCGGCATCCCCGCCCTGCAGGAGATCAAATTCTCCCTGACATCCAACCGGGGATGTTTCGGTGAATGCAACTTCTGCGCGCTGACGTTCCACCAGGGACGTATCGTGCAGGTGCGCAGTCATGAGTCCATTCTGCGTGAAGCAGAGATCTGCATCAAGGATCCTGATTTCAAAGGCTACATCCATGATGTCGGCGGGCCGACGGCACAGTTCCGGAAGCCGTCCTGTCAGAAACAGCTGAAATACGGTACGTGCATGCACAGGAAATGCCTGTATCCCAAACCGTGTCCCAATCTGGAAGTCGATCACAGTGATTATCTGGAACTGCTGCGGAAGCTGCGGAATCTGCCGGGCGTGAAAAAAGTCTTTGTACGCTCCGGCATCCGCTTCGACTATCTGCTGGCGGACCCGGATAAAACATTCCTCAAAGAACTTTGCCAGTATCATATCAGCGGACAGCTGCGCGTCGCTCCGGAACATATCCGCGACAGTGTGCTGTCAAAGATGGGAAAGCCGGAGGTCTCGGTATATAACCGCTTTGTTTCGGAATTCGATAAGATGAATCATGAGCTTGGTCTCGAACAGTACAATGTGCCGTACCTGATGTCTTCACATCCGGGAAGCACGCTGAAAGATGCCATTGCGCTGGCTGAGTACCTCAACAAACATCATCTGTCACCGCAGCAGGTATCGGATTTCTATCCGACGCCGGGAACGATCTCGACCTGCATGTACTATACCGGATTGGATCCGGAAACGATGAAGCCGGTCTATGTGGCGCGTAATCCGCACGAGAAAGCGATGCAGAGAGCTCTGATCCAGTTCCGGGATCCGAAGAACTACGATCTGGTCCATGAAGCGCTGGTAAAAGAACACCGGGAAGACCTGATCGGCAGCGGTCCGGGATGCCTCATTCGGGCACAGAGACCGGGCAGGCCGCAGAACAGCCGTCCGGACAGGAAAAAAATCCCGGGAAATGAACGGAAAAAAACTGCTCAGAATAACAGCAGACGCAGAGTGAAATAATTCACCCTGCGTTTTTTCAGAACTTTCCGTAATGTATGACAGGCGTCAGGGACCGCTTTTTTCCTTTGTCCTTGGGCATGCCGAGGGATACAGCATTGAGAATGCCGTAGTATTCCGGAATGCCGAGAAGGGCACGGATATCTTCCTCCGCACTGCCGGTATGTCCGACTCGGTCTTTCATATGGATCCAGCAGGCACCGACGCCGTAGTATTCCGCTGCCAGCAGAATATATGCGGATGCGACGGCTGCGTCTTCCACCCACAGTTCCAGATTTCTGCGGTCAATGACAGGTACAATGGCGGCGTCCCCGTACCCAAGCGGACCGGCTCCCATTTGTTTGCATGCGGCTAGTTTTTTCATGGTATCGCGGTCACGGATGACAATGTATTCCATCGGATGCCCGCCCCAGGAGGACGGCGCATAGGCGGCAGCTTCAAGAATCTTTGAGATGAGTTCATCAGGTATATGCTCTGAGGAAAAGGAGCGGACAGAGCGACGTGTGCGCACCAGTTCTTCGAATGCGGGATAAGTCATACTGTCACCTTCTTTCTCATAAACAATTCCGGAACTGCCGCGAGCAGGGAAATGAGTGCGGCGATCAGGAAGACTCCGGTATAACCGGTCAGGCCGGCTGCGATTCCCCACAGTGTGGGACCGAGGATAAACCCTGCGTCACCGGCTGCGAAAAAAGCTGCGTTGGCAAATCCGCTCTTCGTTTCCGGAAGTGTGTTGATCATCTGCGTATTGATCACCGGCGCAAGACATCCGTTTGCGAAACCAAATGGAAGGGCAATGCAGAACAGCTGCCATACTTCTCTTACAATGCCGATTCCTGCCAGTGAAAGGGCAATGATCACGATCATCAGAAGTACTGTTGTCCTCTCGGACAGCAGATCAATGATCTTTTTCATA
Organism: Solobacterium sp.; assembly: GCA_017510405.1. GTDB lineage: Bacteria > Bacillota_I > Bacilli_A > Erysipelotrichales > Erysipelotrichaceae > Bulleidia. The sequence goes on along the minus strand of JAFWNG010000005.1, from coordinate 19,408 downwards.
GTGAAACGGGACAGTACTAGCCCGATGACGTTTATCGTAAAGTACAGCCCAATATTGCCGAATCCCTTTTCCAGTGCGGACAGTGACAGAAATGCTGAGGCAGCACTCATGGCAAACGCCAGGATCATCCAGATCAGAAACGGTGTCAGGACTGTCCTGAGTCCGCTGCTTTCCTGTTCGGCTTTCTTTGGCAGGCTGCTTTCCTGCGGTGCCTTGATAAACAGGATCATGACAAAGGACAGCGCAACAGACAGGAACACAGCAAGGAAAAGCAGTTGAAAACGGTCAGTATCCGGTCCCAGGAGTGCATATGCCGCAGCCGGTCCGAATGCATTGGCAATATTTCCGGTGAGGGAAGAATAACCGATTCCTTCCAGTCGGTGAGCTGGATCCAGAAGCCTCACGATATAGGTGCTCATGGCAGTGCATGTCACACCATATGCGATGCCCTGTATCCCGCGCAGGATAAATGCCTGCACATAACTGCCTGTAAAGATATACAGGAAAGAAGCCAGTGCCATCAGGGCAGTAAAAACCAGCAGTACTTTCTTCAGCGGATAGCGGTCCAGCAGCCATGCGGACAGAAATCGTGCCGCAAGTCCGCTCAGTGCAAATACCGAAGCCATCATTCCGGCAAGTGTATCGGATCCGCTCAGCATTTTTCCAAATACTGTAATTACCGCCAGAAGCAGATATGGTCCTGTATGTACGCACAGAAGGACGAGAATCGCATAGATATAATCACGTGTCCAGATTTCTTTATTCATCCTGTTTTCCTCCGACGCATTTATCTTAAAAGGCTCAAGTAACTTGAAGGCAAGAGGCAAAATTGAATAAAATAAGAAAAAAGGAATACATGTGTATGGATCAGACAATGTCAGTGAAAGAAGTATCCCTTCTGCTTGGAATTCCGGAACATACAGTCCGCTATTATACCGATATGGGCATGATACCGAATATTCGCCGGGCAGAGAATAATTACCGTGAATTTGATGAGGAAGCTGTAGAATGGCTCAAAGGGACAGTCTATTTCCGTCAGCTTGGTCTTTCTCTGAAGGATATCCGTTACTATCACGATCTGTGCTTTGCGGAAGGGGACGAAGCGGTGAAAGAACGGTACCGGCTGCTTAAGCGTTATTGCGAAAAGGCGGAAGAGGAAGTGAAACAGGCACAGGAGCGGCTGGAGTATCTTCGTTATATTACAGAAAAAGACCGGAAGATCGCAGAAGAACTGCTTCCGGATTCCCGAAATCCTTTTAAGAACCGGAAAGACTGAGAATTGGTTCTTTACGGACAAAGCATAACGTAGTATCGTATACATCGTTAACCAAATATATTAAACAGGTTTACAAAAGGCGATAGTATGAATGTTAGAAATATGACAGAGACTGCCCTGATGGCAGCGGTGATCGCGGTGCTTTCTCCGCTGGCGGTGCCGCTGGCCGGCCAGGTGCCGATCTCGCTTGCGACCCTGGCAGTAATGCTTGCCGGTATCGTGCTCAAAGAAAAATACGGAACACTGGCAGTCGTAATCTATATCGTGCTGGGAATGATCGGGATGCCGGTATTTGCCGGGTGGTCTTCCGGCGCATCCGTTGTCTTCGGTATGACCGGCGGCTATATTATCGGCTATCTGCCGCTGGCGTGGATCACTGGCAGAGCAGCTGCAGCAGCGGCGAAATGTACGCCGTATTCCTATACGAAGCTGATCACAGGTGCACTGCTTGGAACACTTGTTTTATATGTCCTTGGAACCGTATGGTTCATGGCATATACGGGCATGGGGCCGGCAGCCTCTCTTTCGGCCTGCGTTCTTCCGTTTCTCCCCGGAGACGCTCTGAAGATCGCTGCCGCCGCACTGCTCGCACCGCGGCTGGAAAAGATCCGGAAATAAAAACGCAGGAACTATGTCCTGCGGACGGAGATCTCTCCGGACTGGAGTACTTCCCTGGTGTGATCGGGAAGCTCGGCGATGAGGTTTCCTTCTTCGTTGATATCAGCGGCATATGCGGTATACGCAGTGCCGTTTTTTACATAGGTGATTTCATAGCCGAGGACGATGGAATCATCCCGGTATTTCTGCATCATTGCCGGATCATCCAGATGTTCCATATGATACAGCAGCTGGCGGCGGAGCACTGCCGCAAGCCGGCTTCTGGAAATACCTTCGGCATGCAGGGAAGAGGCGATGCCGTGCAGTTCTTCCGGGAAGACCTCTGTGCTGCAGTTGATGCCGATGCCGATCACCACCGTGTGGATCCGTCCGGTCTCGAAGTCGGTAATGGCTTCCGTCAGGATGCCGGCGATCTTGCGGTCTTCATAGAACAGGTCATTGACCCACTTGATGCCGGGACGGATGCCGGTGACTTCGGCAATCGCTTCGGCTGCGGATACTGCCGCGGCGGGCGTGATGCGGGAGATATACTGCATATCCTTCGGATGAACGATCAGGGAGAAATACAGGCCGGTCTTCTTCGGCGAATAGAACGTATGTCCCTGGCGTCCGCGTCCGGCCGTCTGGGAATCAGCGGTGACCAGCGTGCCGTTCTCGCACGGAGAAGCTGCCAGCATCTTGGCTTTGTTGTTGGTGGAATCGATCTCTTCGAAGACATAGACAGGCGCGGTGATCTGCGGCTCATAGGCGCGGATCAGCTCGGCGCTGAGGATGTTCGTGTCATCGCAGAGGCGGTATCCCTGGGAAGGGGAAGAATCGATATGATAGCCGCTGCTCTGCAGGCTTCGGACTGCCTTCCACACCGCTGCGCGGGATACATGATTCTGCTGTGCGAACATTTCCCCGGATACCCATTGTCCCGGAACGGAAGCGAGCATCTTCAGTAATTCATCACGGACAGCCATGGCGGCACCTCCTTGTCATCGTATCAATGGTACGCACGATTCCCTGAAAAAGCAAAAGAAAACTGCCGTTCAGCAGTTTTCCGGGTGTTCACTTTGGCTGGCTCTGGGAAGAGGGGCTGTTTTTGTCGGAAAGCATTTCCGCCAGCTCCTCCGGATCGATCTCCTCGGCGTTTGCTTCGTCACGGCGGCGGATCTCTGCGGCCATCCGTGCGTCTTCATCTTCCGCAGTCATCTGCGGCCTTGCCGGACGCCGGGCGCGGCGCAGACGCTTCACGCGTTCTTCTTCCTCAATGATCGCTGTTTCCTTGGACTGTTTGTGCAGCTTGCCGATGTAGTCCATCGACAGCAGCATATCCACGCCCAGGAACAGAACCATGAACAGATCGATGCCAACATCATAGCCGTACAGCAGATCTCCCAGGAAGAATGCCATCAGAAGGAGATCACCGAAGATCATGACACCGGATAATATACTTTTCAGAGTGTTTTTCATTCTTCAGCCTCGCATACTCAATGGTACCACAAATCCTATTCCATGGCATCCAGATGCGCACTTCGTACCGGCGGAAGGGATTTAAGCTCCTTCAGAAGGGATTCCATGGGCACATTCATGGACGTGGTATCCAGTGAGATCAGGACATTCGCCTTGCCGGCAATTGGAATTGCCTGCGAGATCGTCAGGATGCCCGTGCCGCATTCCGAGAGCTTCTGCAGCACCGCGGACAGGGAACCGTTCTCGTCCTTCAGGATCAGCGATATGACAGCGTGGCGCGGCGAAGCGGTCTCGGTCACGGAGAAGACGCAGTCCTTGTATTTGTAGTAGGTATTGCGGGATATGCCGGCAAGACGCACTGCTTCGGTGATCGTCGCTGCTTCATGGGAATTGAGCAGGTTGCGGGCATAGATCACTTTTTCCAGATAATCCGGCAGGATATCTTTTTTGACGATCAGAAAATCAGAACTCATAACTGGATCCTTTCTGTGACAGGTCCTTCGGACACTGCCAGCTGATGAAACTTCCAGGATGCGGAGGCTTCTGTTTGTATCTTTTGTTTCGCTTCCGGCGATAATGGACGCTGTGAGATCAGAAGACATGTTGAACCTGAGCCGCTGATCAGAAGCACGCCGCCGGTATCTTCACACGCGGTCTTCCGCAGAAGGGAATAGTCCGCGATCAGGTCTTTCCGGTACGGTTCGTGGACACGGTCGTGCGCGGCTTTCCTGAGCAGCGCCATGTCGCCGTTCCGCAGTGCTTCGATCATTGCGAACAGGTGCGATGAAGTCCACGCGATGACAGGTCGGTCATAGGTCTGCGGCAGGGCAGAGCGGGCGGCTTCGGTATGTACTTCATAATCCGGGACAAGGGCGGTAAAGATCCAGGTGTCCGGAACATTCATGCGGACGACTTCGGTGCGGCCTTCCGCTTCCAGACACAGGCACAGACCGCCGTATACTGCCGGCGCGGCATTGTCCGGGTGGCCTTCCATTTCCGCCGCGAGATGAAAGATCTCTTCCGGTGACAGCGCATCGTCATGCAGCACGGAGGCGGCCGAGAGACCGCCGGCAATGATCGCGGCACTGGTGCCAAGACCTCTTCCAGCCGGGATATCCGCATGGAATATGACGCGGATGTGATCCTCACAGCCGATCTTTTCGCAGCCGTGGCGGTATGCTTTCAGAAACAGATTGTCGGGCGTACGGAAACGTTCTTCCGTATTCTCGAGAACATCACGGCCGCACCGTTCAACGTCGAACGTATCGTACAGATCCAGGGCAATGCCGAGGCAGTCGAATCCGGGGCCGAGGTTGGCGCTGGTGGCCGGTATTTTAATCCTGTACATGGCCGAGCGAACGCATCCGGTCCGCGATCACGTGCATGCCGTCTTCGATGGCAATAGAACGGGTGAAGCGGACAGGCAGTTCTTTCAGGTTTCTCAGATTGACCGGGATCGGCATGCCGGTCACTTCATGCAGTACTTCCATCGCTTCGAAATCATCCGGGATGTTCTTTCCGCTGATGCATTCCAGCACATCGTGGCAGAACTTGTACGGAGAAGCGGTGGACAGGACGATGCACGGTGTCATGTCACCGGTCTTTTCGCGGTATCTGCGCATGGCGGAGAGCGCCACGGCGGTATGCGGATCGATCAGTACATGTTCGTCGTGCCACAGATCGTGGATGACGGCGGCGCATTCCTCTTCGCTTGTCCAGGCGCCGGCAAAGTCGGCTTTCAGTTTCTCGTGGATCTCCGGACCGACGGTGTAGCTGCCTTCTTCTTTCAGCTGCTTCATCCAGGCGGCGATCTGCCGGTCATCCTGGCCGCTCAGCAGGAACAGAAGGCGCTCCAGATTGCTGGAGATCAGGATATCCATGGAAGGGGACATCGTTGTATGGAACTTGCGGTCCAGAGAATAGGTTCCGGTCGCAAGGAAGTCCGTGAGAACATTGTTGGTATTTGAAGCACAGATGAGACGGTTCACCGGCAGTCCGATCTGCTTTGCCAGCCAGCCGGCGAGAATGTCGCCGAAGTTGCCGGTCGGTACCGAGAAGTTCACCGGGTCGCCCCATGCGATCGTTCCCTGCTGCACCAGCTGTGCGTAGGAATGGAAATAGTAGACGATCTGCGGGATCAGACGGCCGGCATTGATGGAATTCGCGCTGGAGATCGTGACGCCTCTGCATGCGGCGAGCACTTCTTCACTGGCGCAGGCTTCCTTGACCATGCGCTGGCAGTCGTCGAAGTTTCCCTTGACGGCGATGACTTCCACGTTATTGCCTTTGCTTGTATTCATCTGCCGCTTCTGTACGGCAGACACGCCGATCTCCGGATAGAATACGGTGATGGCAGTATTCGGTACGTCCGCAAATCCGGACAGAGCAGCTTTGCCGGTATCGCCGGAAGTTGCGGTCAGGATCGAAACGACATCGCTCCGGTCATCTTTCGCATACGCTGTCGTAAGCAGATGAGGAAGGATGGTAAGGGCCAGATCCTTGAACGCGCTGGTAGGTCCGTGCCACAGTTCCATCAGCCATCCGTCATGGACCGGCGTCAGCGGAACGATCTCGGGCGTATCAAATTTTTCATCATATGCACTGTCCACGCAATGGCGGATCTCTTCGCTGCTGTAGTCATCCAGCATGGCTTTCAGAATCACTTCTGCAATGCCCCGGTAATCCTTATTCAGTATATCTTCCGGCTGAATTTCATCCGGAAAAGACTCCGGCGTGAACAGGCCGCCGTCCTCCGACAGACCGCGAATGATCGCTTCGTGCGAGTCCATCCGGCAGGAACGGTTTCTGGAACTGATATATTTCATGGGTGAATTCCTCCTTGTAAAGATTACCCAAAAATGATACTATGTTCGTGTTTTAAAAACAAGTGTATTCAAATGAGAAACATAGAAAGGATTTGGCATGAAGATTGGACTATTGGGACACGGTGTTGTCGGCGGCGGTGTCCGCAAAATCATCGATGACGGAGCGACATGGGAAGTCCGCGAACTGGAGGTCGCAAAGATCCTGGTGAAGGACGAATCGGAACTGACAGACCCCCGTACCACACTGAATGCGGATGATATACTGAATGATCCTTCCATCGAAGTGATTGCGGAGTGCATGGGCGGCCTGGAGCCGGCGCATACATTCCTGAAGAAAGCTCTTCAGAAAGGCAAGCATGTTGTGACATCCAACAAGAAGATGCTTGCGACATACTGCGAGGACCTGTTCGAGACAGCGCGTGAAAACGGCGTGACAGTGCATTACGAAGCTTCCTGCGGCGGCGGCATCCCGTGGATGGCATCGCTGGACCGCACGCGCCGTGTCGACGATATCGATTCCTTCCGGGGAATCTTCAACGGTACGACGAACTATATCCTGAGCCGCATGTACGCCGAAGGAACCGACTTTGCGGAAATGCTGAAAGAGGCGCAGGATCTCGGCTATGCGGAAAGAGATCCTTCCGATGATATCGACGGACACGACGTGAAATACAAGGTATCGCTGTCCTGCGTGAAGGCTTTCGATACGCTTCAGGATATCCAGGATATCGTGACATACGGCATCCGGAACATCCGCTGCGAAGACCTCGACTGGGCCAAAGAGAACAACTACGCGTGCAAGCTCATCGGCACCGGTACCTACCACGGCGACTTCATCAGCGCCTGCGTCATGCCGATGTTCCTGAAGAAGGACGACGTCTTCTCCAATATCCCGCTGAACTTCAATGCGATCGAAAGCAGCTCGAAAACACTCGGACCGGCAACGTTCGTCGGCCAGGGCGCAGGTTCTCTGCCGACCGCGCATGCCGTCGTTCAGAATCTGATCGATATCTGGAAAAACCAGGATCCGGAGATCAACGACAAGTTCATCCGTCCGATCGACAACACCCTGCATACCGGCGTCTTCTATATCCGGACAAAGAAGCCGGCGCTGTTTGCCGATATCATGGATAAGCGGATCTCGGAAGACGCGTTCCTGACCCGCCGCATCTCGCTGGTACAGGCGGATATGGCAATCAAGAGCGCTGTGGATGAAACGCTGTTTATCGCGGAGGTAGCGGAATGATCAAAGTAGTGAAATTCGGCGGCTCTTCCGTCGCCAACGCGGAACAGTTCCGCAAAGTAAAAAATATCGTGGTATCCGATCCTTCCCGCAAGTTTGTCGTGACCAGCGCCTGCGGCAAGGAATCCCACGAAGATCATAAAGTAACAGACCTGCTGTATCTGTGCCATGCGCATATCCGGTACGGCGTATCGTACGAGTCGATCTTCAAAATGATCAAGGACAAATACATGCGCATCAAGGCAGATCTTGGTCTGACAGTTGACCTGGAGAAAGAATTTGATATGATCGAACGGGTGATCTCCCGTGATCCCTCCGTGGACTACCTGGTCAGCCGCGGTGAGTATCTTACCGGTCTCTGCCTGGCGGAATATCTCGATGCCGAGTTCGTGGACGCTGCGAAAGTGATCATCTACCGCTATGACGGAGAGATCGACATGGAGCGCACCGGTCAGCTGCTGGAACAGTACTCCGGCAACACCGAACGCCGCATCCTGATCCCGGGCTTCTACGGCGCTCTGCCCAACGGCGTGATCCGCGTCATGAGCAGAGGCGGCTCCGACATCACCGGATCGGTCATTGCCAATCTCGTGGATGCGGATGTATATGAGAACTGGACGGATGTCAGCGGCTTCCTGGTCGCCGATCCGCGCATTATCAAGAAGCCGATGCGGATCCCGCGCATCAACTACAGCGAACTGCGCAACATGAGCTACATGGGCGCCAACGTCCTGCACGATGACGCGGTCTTCCCGGTCAAGACGAAGAATATCCCGATCAATATCCGAAATACGAATGATCCGGACAATCCCGGTACCCTGATCCTGAACGACTGCAGCGAGATGGACGCCGTGGAACCGCCGCACGCGGTGACCGGCATTACCGGCCGCAAGGATTATACGGTGATCACGCTGACCCGCAGCCACGCTTCGGCGGAAGCGGGGTTCCTGCGCCGCATCCTGTCGGTATTTGAGGAATTCCATGTATCGATCGAGAGTGTGCCGACGACCGTTGATACATTCTCCGTCATCGTACAGACATCACTCATCGACCAGTATCTGTACGAGATCGTCGCCCGTCTGCGCAAGGAGATCAATCCGGATGACCTCCGGATCGAAGACCACCTGGCGCTTGTCGCTGTCGTAGGCCGCGGCATGAAGGCAGTGCCCGGCATATCCGGTCGCCTGCTGTCCGAATTCGGACGCAACCAGATCAATATCAAAGTAATCAACCAGAGTGCGGATGAACTTTCCATCGTTGTCGGCGTTGACAACCGCGACTTTGAAAAAGCAATCCGCTGCATTTACGACAAATTCATAGCTGAAGAAAGGAAAATGATATGAAAATCGGAATCGTAGGCGCAACCGGCGCCGTTGGAAGACAGATGATCGAATGTATAGAAGAACGGAATATCGATGTAGAGGAACTGCGTCTGTTCGCCAGTGAGCGTTCCCGCGGCACGACCCTGCCGTTCAAGGGACAGGAAATTGCCCTGCAGGTCGCAGAAGAAGGTTCCTTTGACGGCCTGGATTATGTGCTTGGCGCTGTATCCAACGCCATGTCGAAAGTATTCCGTCCGATGATCGAGAAGGCCGGAGCGGTCTATATCGACAACTCCAGCGCGTTCCGTCTGGAAGACGGCGTACCGCTCGTCGTTCCGGAGATCAACGGTGAAGACGCATTCCGCCACCACGGCACGATCGCCAACCCGAACTGCTCCACCATCATCACCTATATGGCACTGGCAGGCATCGCTTCCCTGAGCCCGCTCAAGAAGATCACTGCCGTCACTTACCAGGCAGTCAGCGGCGCCGGCATCAACGGCTTCCGTGAACTGAGCGGACAGGTGAAGGCACTGGAAAACAATGAGCCGGTCGAAGCAAAGGTATTCCCGACGCAGATCGCATACAACTGCATCGCTGAGATCGGTTCCTTCCTGGACAACGGCTATACCACAGAAGAAATGAAAATGCAGAACGAAGGCCGCAAGATCATGCATGAACCGGGTCTGAAGGTCACCTGCACCTGCGTGCGCGTACCGGTCTTCCGTTCCCATTCCATCGCTGTTTCCGTCGAGACAGCCGACCATCTTACTGTCGAAGAGGCAAAGCGCGCGATCGCTAAATATCCGGGCGTTCGTCTGGTCGAAGACCATACGCCGACGCCGATCGAGACATCCAACCAGGATATCGTATATGTCGGCCGCGTGCGTGAAGATCTGACATGTGAAAACGGTCTGACACTGTGGTGCTGCGGCGACCAGATCCGCAAAGGCGCAGCTGCCAACGCCGTCTCCATTATGCAGTACATCGATGAGAGATAATGTGTTAGAATACTTCTGATAAAGGAGCAGTGCAGTATTATGATCCGCAGAACGATATTCGGTGCCCTTGCTGTCGCAGCAAGCGTAGGCACGGCATTTATTTTAAGAACCCTTCTCAACAAGGAAGAAAAAGAAGAAGACGACGAGGAAGTCCGCTTCATTACGATCAAAGACGATGACGAAGAACCGCAGATGTTCGACGCTTCCGACCGCAGTGAGGAAGTCCGCAAAGTCTGTGCAGTGTATCCTTACCTGGATCCGGACTTTGTCGAGACAGTACTGGGAAAGAACGACGATCTGAATGCCCTCTATGAAGAAGACACGTTAGTCAATCTGGAACATACCGTTTCCTTCAAAGACACGGCGGGAAAAGAAAAATTTACGGATATTCTCGAATCTTCCGGTTACAGCTGCAGTGAGAAAGACGGCACTGTCACCGCTAAGAAGAAACTCTTTACCGAAGACGGCGCGATCGTCTCCGATATTCTGAACGTTGCCAACCAGGCAGCGGTCCTGAGCGGAACGTACAAAGACTACGACGTATATCAGTAAACAGGAGAAGCAATTCTCCTGCTTTTGTCCTTCATGGAGGTATTGACCGATGAGTGAAGAAAACAGAACGCCGGAAACGGGAAAAAAGAAAACGGATCTGATCGAACTGATCATGCAGAACCGTATTGCCCTGGTCGTCGCCGTCATCGCGCTGGTCATCTTTGCGGTCGTCCTGCCGAAGCGCTCCGGGTCCGGAAGAGATGATACGATCGTTTCTCCGTTCGGCCAGGAGCCGATCCCGACATGGGTGACGCTTGCCAACCAGCAGCAGGCAGAGATCGTTGCGGAGTATCCCATCCACTATCCGGTGGTTCTGGAAGAAAAGTGCAATACGATGGAATTCAATGTCTTCGGCAAGCAGATCATCGAGATCCAGTTCAAAGACAGCAGCGGCAAACTGAAAGCCGTTGCGGCAAAGGGAAAAGGCGAACAGGAACTGTGCGGGGACAAGACAGCATACCGGAAGACCGAGATCATCGATGTCGGCGACCTGGAAGTAACAACGAAAGGCAATAATGACACGATCTCTCTGGCAACCTGGTATGACGGGGAATACAGCTACTATCTCGGCGTACAGAATCATCCGGTCAGCACGGAAGAGATGGAAGCCCTGGTAAAAGAACTGTACTGAACAGAATACGAATGAGATCCGGTGATGTCCGGATCTCATTTTTTATGGTGCAAAACCCATACTGACAGTATAAAAAATAATAATGTTTCAGTATTAGCAGTGTCTTCCTGCAGCGGGGAATATCGGGTATATTGACAGTGGAAAGAAACAAGGAGGATAAAACGATGAAATTATCACTTCCTGAAAACATACGAAGACTGCGGAAAGAGCGCAGGATGACGCAGGAAAAGCTGGCGGAGGCACTGGGTGTGACGGTCGGCGCCGTGTATAAGTGGGAAAGCGGACAGTCACAGCCGGAACTGAATCTGGTCGTGGAGCTGGCGGATTTCTTTGATACATCCGTGGATGTGCTGCTTGGATACAGGATGCAGGACAACCGCCTGGATTCTTCCCTGAACCGTCTGAATGCCTGCTGCAGGACACTGGATCCGGAAGCCATCACGGAAGCGGAAAAGATACTGGGCAGATATCCGCATTCTTTCAAGGCTGTGTATTACTGTTCCGTCATCTTCATGGTATACGGCGCTGCCGGCCGTGATCCGCATCTGCTGAGACGCGCCCTGGAGCTTCTGGAACGGGCAAGGGTGCTGCTTCCCCAGAATGAGGATCCCCGCATCAGTGCAGTGACCATCAGCGGAGATATGGCAACCGCGCTTTTCCTGCTGGATGAAAAGGAAAAGAGTCTGGAACTGCTGAAGCAGAACAATGCAGGAGGCATTTTCAGCGGCGAGATCGGTTCACTGCTGGCCGTCAGTGATAACGATCCTGCGGAAGCGGAAACGTTTCTGTCAGAAGCTCTGACGGCGGGAATGTCGAACCTGCTCACTGCCATACTCGGCTATGTATTCGTATACCGGTCCCGAAAAGAATGGAGATCGGCGGTCGACATACTGAATCTGGGACTGGACATTCTCACCGGCCTGAAAAGAGGAGATACGCCGGACGTTCTTGCGAAGACGCATGCGGAAATGCTGGTAATGCTGGCATATGTACAGAAAGAAGCAGGAATGTCCGCAGAATCCCGTGACGCACTGAAAAAAGCCCGTGATCTTTCCCGGCGGTTTGATTCCAGACCGGACTACAGTCTGACAAACATGCGTTTTGCGGATCATACGGAACAGTCCGTCGCTTTCGATATCCTCGGTGCTTCCGCTTCCGACAGTATTGCGGAGCTGCTGCGTCTTCTCGGGGATGCGGAACTGGCGCAGGAATGGAAGGAACTGACAGAAAATGAATGATGCGGTTATGAAAACAGACAATGTATTCCGGAACCGGAATTTCCGGCTTGTCTTCTTCGGCGCGCTGGTCTCGGAACTCGGCGCGATCCTGTACAGCTTCGCCGTCAGTTTCTACATTCTGCAGATCAGCGGAAACAATGCCTTTCTGCAGGGACTGTATCTGGCGCTGAGCAGCGCGGCCATGCTTGTATTCACACCGGTCGGCGGCGTGATCGGCGACCGGTTCAACAAAGCTGTGATCATGTTTCTCTGCGATTATGTGAAGGGCGGTCTGATCCTTCTCGCGACTGTGCTCATGCTGGTGCTGCGTACGCCGGACGCGCATATCACGATCCTGTTTCTCCTCGGCATCCTGGGAAACGCGGTCAGCGGCATATTCAATCCGGCGGCGAGCGCGCTGTTTCCGCATATCGTAAAAGAAGACCAGCTGCAGCAGGCAAACGCGTACTTTACCATGAAGAGCTCTCTGGAAAGCATTCTGGGAATCGTTCTGGCCGGCGTCCTGTATGCGTCTCTGCCGGTGAGTACGCTGTTCTTTCTGGTCGGCAGCTGCTATATCGCTTCCGGAATATCGGAAATGCTGATCCGCTGTGAACATCACGCTTCGGATGAACCGCTTACCCTGCGCTCGGCAGTCAGTGATATGCGGGAGGGAATCCGGTATCTGAAGACGAAGAAGGCCATCCTGGCACTGCTTGCGGCAGTCGTGTTCATCAACTTTTTCTTCAGCCCGGTCATTGGAAACTTCGTTCCGTACTTTGTGAGAACGGATCTGGCGCAGGCGCCGTCCTATCTGCTGGACAATATCCTGACGCCGGAACTGTGGTCTTCCGTGTTCAATGTGTGCTTCGGCATCAGTTCACTGCTCGGCGCAGCGATCCTGAGCGCCCGTCCGCAGGAGGATAAATGCGGTAAGAAGATCTCCCGTCTTCTGTGCATGGTCGCGGCGGTGATGATCGTCATTACGGTCTGCTATGCCTGGGATGTGGATCACGGTGAAAATGTGAACCGTTTCCTTGTTGCATTCAGCCTCGGCAGTCTGGTGATCGGCTTTCTGATCGCCAGCTTCAACATTCCCGTCAATACTGCCGTCATGCGCATGACCGACCGTGATATGCTCAGCAAGGTCAGCAGCCTGATCAGTTTCGGTTCCCAGGGCATGACGCCCGTCGCGTCGGTACTGGCCGGCGTGATCCTCGGCAGCTTCGGCAGTACTGCACTGCTGGCTTCCTGCACGCTGGGATTCACCGTCACAGCCGTACTCATGCTGTTCAGCCGGGACATCCGGGAACTGTAAAGCGCTGTGACAGCGGACAAAGAGGCATCCAGCCTCTTTTTTGCGTGCGGAACGGTTCATCAGCGTCATGCGTGCGGAAAAGTGTGATATAGTAAGGAAACTGCAGGAGTATTTGACTATGGAACAGATACGTACAGAAAACCTGAACTTCTCCTATGAGGAAGGAATCAAGACGATCGACAACGTTTCTTTTACGATAGAAAAGGGAATGTATGTAACGATCATCGGACATAACGGAAGCGGGAAGTCCACGCTGGCGAAGCTGCTGGCAGGACTGCTGGAAGCGGAAAGCGGAAAGATCCTGATCAACGGCAAAGAGCTGAACGAAGAGAATCTGCCGGTACTGCGGAATACGATCGGCATCGTATTCCAGAACCCGGACAACCAGTTCATCGGCTCCACCGTGCGGGATGATATTGCCTTCGGACTGGAAAACCACCGGATCCCGCAGCCGGAAATGGATCCGATCATCGAGAAATTTGCGGAAAAAGTCGGTATGACGAAATATCTGAATTCGGAGCCGACACATCTTTCCGGCGGTCAGAAACAGCGTGTTGCCATTGCCGGCGTACTGGCGATGAAGCCGGAGATCCTCATCTTTGACGAAGCGACAGCCATGCTGGATCCGCAGGGCAAGGCGGAGATCAAGAAAGTGATCCGTGAACTGCACGAAGAACGCGACCTGACCATCATATCCATTACGCATGATATCGACGAAGTGGCGGAAAGCGACTTTGTGCTGGCGCTGAACGGCGGAAAGATCGCCCTGATGGGGACGCCGCATGAAGTATTCGCCGATGAGAAGACCATTACGGACATCCGTCTGGAACTGCCGTACAGCACCAGACTTGGAAAACTGCTGGCAAAGCACGGCGTCACGGTAAAGAATCATATGACGATGAAAGGACTGGTAGGGGAATTATGCCAATTGCATTCAAAGATGTAAGTCATGTATACAGTGCGGGCACTCCCTATGAGTACCGCGCCCTCGATCATGTCGATCTGGAAATATCCGAAGGAAAAATGACAGCGATCGTCGGTAAGACCGGCTCCGGCAAAAGCACGCTCGTTCAGCATCTCAACGCGCTTTTACTGCCGACGGAGGGGACTGTGTATATCATGGACCGTACGATCAGCGCCAAAGAGAAGCCGAAGAAGCTGAAATCACTGCGCGGCGCCGTCGGCCTGGTGTTCCAGTTTCCGGAATATCAGCTCTTCGAAGAGACCGTTCTGAGGGATACGGCATTCGGCCCGAAGAACTTCGGCTGCACGGCGGAAGAAGCCGCGAACCGGGCAAGACAGGCGCTGACTCTGACCGGCATCGGCCCGGAGTTCTACGAAAGAAGCCCGCTGGAACTGTCCGGCGGACAGAAGCGGCGTGTTGCCATTGCCGGCATACTGGCGATGGATCCGAAGATCCTGGTACTGGATGAACCGACGGCGGGACTTGATCCGGCCGGTACGGCATCCATGATGAAACTGTTCAGCGATCTGAACAAGAAGATGAACAAGACCATCCTGATCGTCACGCACGATATGGAACAGGTATACCGGTACTGCGACGAAGTGGTCGTTGTTGAAAACGGCAGGATCCGGGAAAAGGAAACGACCGCGGAATTCTTCCGGGATGCCCGCCGGTGCAACGAAATGGGCATGCTGCCGCCGTCACTGATCCGCTTTATTGAGATGATGCGTGAATTCGGCTTCAATGTGCCGGACGGCATTACGTCCGAAGAACAGCTGGCTGAGTGGATCGGCCGGGAGGTGAAACATGGGTAATATCGCACTCGGACGGTATCTGCCGCTGGATTCACCGATCCATAAGATGGATCCCCGCGCCAAGATCATGGCCATGCTGATCATGCTGATCGCGATCTTCTTCCCGTCCGGATGGATCGGCTACGGCATCATGTTCGCTGTTGCGGCAATGATGATCCTGCTCGCAAAGCTGGAAGTCGGCTTTATCTGGCGCGCCATGCGGCCGATGCTGTTCATGCTCGTGTTCCTGCTGATCATCAATATCCTTGTCGTCAAGACCGGACCGGTGCTTGCCGCGATCGGCAGCTTTGAAATACATCTGGACGCAGTGACGCAGACGCTTTACATAGCCGTCCGACTGCTTCTGATGATCATGTTTACGACCTGTCTGACCGCGACCACCAAGCCGCTGGATATGACCCTGGGCATCGAGGATCTGCTCAAGCCTTTTGAAAAGATCCATGTGCCTGCCCATGAGATCGCGATGCTGATCAGTATCGCCCTGCGTTTCATCCCGGATCTGATCGACGAGACGCAGCGCATCATCAAGGCGCAGGAATCACGCGGCGTCGATATGCAGGAAGGCAAGCTCAAGGAAAAGATCCAGGCGATCCTGTCGCTGATCGTGCCGTTATTCGTATCGGCATTCCAGCGGGCGGAAGACCTGGCCAATGCCATGGAGGCAAGAGGCTATATGCCCGGTGAACCGCGCACACGCTACAAAGTGCTCAAGATGGCAGGAAGAGACTACATACTTCTTGCCGGCGCGCTGATCACCGGCACTGCGATGGCAGTTCTTGCATGGGTGATATGAAGCGCATCCGCTGCACGGTCTCATACGTCGGAAGCGCCTATGAGGGCTGGCAGTCGCAATTGCGCGGCACCTCCGTACAGGAACAGATCGAAGCGGTTCTGGAAAGGATCGAAGGTCACCGCGTTCCGATCACGGCTTCCGGCAGGACTGACGCCGGCGTCAATGCGGCCGGTCAGGTGTTCATGTTCGATACCGAACGGAGTATGAGCGCCTACCAGTGGAAAGGCGCGCTGAACGGCGGTCTGCCGAAGGACATCCACATCATGGATGCCGAAGAGACAGATGAACGCTTCCATGCCCGCTACAACGTTAAGAGAAAGACATATATCTACCGCATTCATACCGGGGAGTATGATGTCTTTACAAAAGACACTGCGTACCAGTGCCCGTTTAAACTGGATGCAGAGGCCATGCGCACTGCGGCCAAAGAACTGACCGGTACGCACGATTTCACGTCTCTGAACAAGAATACGCTGGCGGAGAAGGCGGACCAGGTGCGTACGATCGACCGGATCAGCGTCACGGAAGACGGTGACATGATCACGCTGTCATTTACCGGCAAAGGATTCCTGCGCTATCAGGTGCGCATGATGAGCGCGGTGCTGATCGAAGCGGGGAAGGGCAGCCTGACCCCGGCGGATATACGAACGATCCTGGAGAAGAAGTCCAAGACCGCTGTCCGCTTCAATGCCGTGCCGCAGGGACTGACACTGAAGAAAGTGGAATACTTTGAGATGTTCGCGCTGAGCGAGACCGGCATGATCCGGGAATTCCTGCCCGGAGATACTCTGCCGGAAGGATATACGCTCGAAGAACTGGAGGAAATGATCCGTACAAAGGCAGTTCCGCGCTGGTATGTCATCACCGGAAGACACAGCCAGAAGACGCTCGGATGGCTGAAACTGGAAGAAAAACCGGACCTGCAGGCACTTGTTATGCCGTTAGATGAAGAGGGATGCCGCACTGTGATGGACACGCTTTCCGCACAGGTGGAAAAAGAATGCCGAAAAGCTGCAGAAACATGCTGAAAACAAGTAAAAAAATGATTGACGAACATATGCGCAATCAGTAGAATATTTGTTGGCACATGCCAAATGTAGTCCCGGTTAAACTACATATGGAGGATAAAAAAATGCGTCAGACAACGATGTTAAAGCCCGCAGAAGTTGTTCGTCAATGGTATGTCGTTGATGCAACAGACTGCACACTGGGCCGTCTTGCCACTCAGGTCGCCACGATCTTAAAGGGCAAGCATAAGCCAACCTATACACCTCATGTTGACTGTGGTGACTATGTCATCATCGTCAATGCCGATAAGGTCAAGATCTCCGGAGACCAGGATTTCAAGAAGTTCTATTACAGACACTCCATGTTCCCGGGCGGACTGAAGACCAGAAGCACAAAGCTCATGCGTGAGAAGTATACGGTTGAATGGGTAGAAAAGGCAATCAGAGGTATGTTACCGCACAACAAGCTCGGTGATGTACAGCGTAAGCATGTATTTGTTTACACAGGTCCGGATCACCCGCATGCTGCTCAGAAGCCGGTAGAACTGAAGGTCAAGTAAGGGAGGATAAAGACAAATGGTAGCTAAGAAGAAAACAGTCACCTATGTAGGTACAGGACGTCGTAAGAAGTCCGTTGCCCGTGTCTTTATGACTCCGGGTACAGGTGTGATCACAGTTAACGGACGTACACTTGAGGATTACCTGCCGCAGGCAACACTGCGCATGGTCGTCAACTCACCGCTCGTTTTAACAGAAACAAAAGATCAGTTCGATATCAAGATCAACGTTGCAGGCGGCGGCTATACAGGCCAGGCCGGTGCAATGCGTCATGGTATTGCCAGAGCTCTGCTCGAAGCAAGTGCTGATTACAGACCGATCCTGAAGAAGGCTGGATTCCTGACACGTGATGCACGTATGAAGGAAAGAAAGAAGTACGGCCTCAAAGCGGCACGTCGTGCTCCGCAGTTCTCGAAGCGTTAATCGAGACCAAGAGAGATGCGAAAAACCCTGGAAATTCAACGTTTCCAGGGTTTTTTCATGCCCGAAAATCTTTGATTGGATTTCATGGATTTTCACGGATTCTGACGGAAATTTTGTAGTTAACGATGGGCTAACCGGCGATTTTCGACCCATTTTGGCCCCTTTTTAGTTAACAGATGGGCTAACTGAAGGAAAGTAAAAAGTCGGTTTTCGCGGATTGAAAAGCGTCATGTCTCCCGTCCGAAAAACGGCTCTGAAGCTTTCCGAGAAGCTTCGCACAGCCCATGATTGTGATTCGGTTCGATTGAAGGTTTTTAACCGAATCTGGTCATTCTAATCCGGTTTTATCCTTTTCTGAGACGTTCAGCAGAGAGTTCTTTCTGCCGGGCGTCTTTGTCTTTTCAGAAGAATAAGCCTCCATTACATAGCCCGGTGACTGTTTTACGACGGTGACCGGGCTTTTTTCTTTTCTGCAGACTCTGCAGAGGAAATCTAAGAAGCTTAAAGGAGGACTTATGACAAAAGCAGAGCAAAAGAAACTTGAAACCAAAGCCAAGAACGATTTCATCGACGCGGCAGCAAACCTCGTGCTGGAAAGTATCGGGAAGCACCTTACAGACAGAACTGAGAAGTGTTCAATCCGTATGAACATGAATGGTAAGAACCGTTATTTCAATTTTGGCCGATACGGAGAAAACATGAGAATTGCTGTTTATCGGACCGGGGATATCGACATTCGGTTCAATGAAGCATTTCATGACAACGTAGACATCCGTGTTGTTCATTATGAAGACGTTCCGACGGATCCTGATGCAGCGTTAAGGCAGTTGAAAGAAGATTTGGATCTGGTAATTGATTCCTACCTGAATTACTACTGGCACGGATTCATGGATTATCAGTGGCTCTCTTCTTTGGATATGGATTGGAGAGAAAGAGCCAAATTCTTCATGGAAGAATGCAAAGATCTGTAAACAGGCCTAAGGCAGCCTACGGGCTGCCGATACATAGCGGTCCGGATCCGTTTCCGGGCCGCTTGTTGTCTGAATGAAGGCCAGACGCACCCACTGCCTGTAGAGGCGAATGAGTACGAGGGGTATGGCAATGGACCGGACAAGTCAGGCAAAACCGATTCCACCCCTGCGGGGGAACATCTAAGGAGGCCTGTATGGCATTTTTCAACAGTGCAGTCGGCGTACTGCAGACTCTCGTTGTGGCGCTTGGTGCCGGTCTTGGCATCTGGGGTGCCATCAACCTGCTGGAGGGTTACGGCAACGATAACCCCGGCGCGAATGCTCATGTACGGTAAGGAAGCAAGCAACCGAAAACAAGAGATAGACCGCCAGCACTACACTATTCCGAACCAAAGACCAAAAGATAAGCATTGTGG
>JAFWNG010000034.1 GCA_017510405.1 Solobacterium sp. | reverse complement strand
CCTGCATGTTCTATTTCCGATAATAAAAGGCAAGAGGCACAAATTCTCTGTTGGCGACAGGAGAATATATACGTGCTCTTCTTGCCTTTTCTATCTTACCACCTTTGATTTGGTTTGTCTTACTTTGTCAACAGGCTGAGGCGAATCACATATGATTCGCTTGTTATCAATGATCTGTAAAGATCCGCCCATGTGATTTTTTCGAAAAAAAAGACGCTCAGGGCGTCCGGTCATTTGTTCTGTTTTAAAGATTCATCAGGATCATTGAGATACCGGATGCGATCAGCGGCAGGATCACGATCTTTCTTGAGACACTTTCTTTTAACAGGGAACTTACATAGATCCCGCCATAGAGTCCCAGCAGACACGCTGGCAGGATCATCGCGGCCAGCTTGAGTGACTCCATCGTCAGGATGCCGGTAAATGCATAAAGCGGGATGCGCATGATATTCTCCAGAAAGAATACTGCAGAGGCATTGGCTTTGAATGACTCCATATCTTCTGACATCTGTTCAATACAGGCGGCCATGAGTGCGCCGACGCCGAACATTCCGCTGAGAAATCCGGAGAAGAGGCCGATCAGAAGGACTGGCAGTCCGGAGCCGGAACGAGGCGTCTGTTCTTTGCACAGCAGTATTTCCCCGGCAGTAAGCAGAACCACAAAGCCGAAAAAGACACGTACTGCGGATACGTCCGCCGTTTTCAGAAACAGCGCGCCGGGAATGCCGCCAAGCATCATGAACAACGAACACAGCAGAACGATCTTCCGGTTCAGACGTTTCCGTCCGCGCCAGGCCAGCACAAAGTTTGCCGGGAAACCGATCAGAAGCTCCACCGGAGAGATGGAACGGTTGGCTGTACCGAAAGCCATAATGGAAGTGAATACCAGTGTATTGGCGAATCCGCATACTCCTTTAACGAAGAATGCCGCAAATGCTGCAATGAACCAAAGCCACATTCTTTCACCTCCCCAGTCATCAGACTGTGTTCTATTGTAGTACAAGCAAAAAAAATGGAAAGAGGCAGTCCGTACTTTATACGTACGATTCATCCCATCTGCCTCTTTCCTGCACACTGCACTTCGACTCTTTCCGAGTCCGGAGGTACGTTTATATTCTACTGCATGCCATGCTGGAATGCATCATTTTTTCTTCTCTTTGCTGCGCTTGTCGTTGATGATGTCCATCTCTTTCGCAGTGATCGTAGTGACGTTGTTTTCCTTTGCCCACTTGATGCATCCCTTCAGGACAGTCGGCAGGAAGATCCGCGGTACATTGACGATCTTTTCGCAGGCGTCGTCGGTGAACTTAATGGACGGGTCGATGCGGTCTGCGGCATAGCGGACGCTTGCGACCGTCGTGGCGCGCACCGGCAGTAATTCCGGGATCATGCGTCTGTGCTTGTGATACCAGAAGTTCTTGGAATCACGGTAGCCGTAGTCGACCGGGCATGGCGGGAAATCGCGTCCTCTCACGCCGTTGATGATGGCATTGTAGTATTTTTCCTTCATCAGGATCTTGTCGACACGCAGGACAAAATGAGCACCGTACGGAGAAGTAATGCCGTTGAAGTCATGGTAGCTGTCCTGGACATAGTGGTCTTCGCCTTCCGGCAGAAGCGGCGTATTCTCGCAGCCTTCCAGATTGTCCATCCATGTGCATTCCATTGCCTGGAAAGCCTGTTTGATGACGAGCGGATAAACGCCGTTCGGATCGGCTTCGGCACGCAGTCCCGGTTCCAGATCGAACTTGAAGTCTTTCATCTTTTCCGTCGGCGTATCTCCCGGCCAGCCGAGACGCACGATCTCCTTGAAGGTCTTCCGGTCATCCGGCAGGAAGTTTATAACGCATTTCTTGCGGGCAATGATGTTCTGGGCGGTGTTGCTGGAATTTCTGCAGCACAGCATCATGGCATAGTAGTCCTTGCCGGCAATGTAGAAAGGCTGTACGAGTGAGTACGGTCCGCATGTTGTCTTTCCGTCTTCTGTCAGGGTGCTGACGAGTACGACCGGCATCGGGAAAAACAGTGATGTCTGGTAGAAGTTGTCTACGATACGTAAATCTTTAAAGCTGCTCATGTGAATTACTCCTTTACGATATATGTGCACAATGTGTGCAGTTCATCCCATGTAATACTTTTGTGCATGGCTGCGCTCAGCACCGATTCGCTCAGCAGACGGGACAGGATCATTTCCTTTCTGCCGGCATGCCGCTTCAGCAGGATCTTCACGCTGTCTTCGATCTGCACGATCATCTGTTCGTGCCGCTTGTCCTGCATGGGAATATCCCGGGCGGTTCCGGAATAGCGGATCCAGATACTGCGGTAGCGGTCGATGTACTCCGTCATGGCATCGTATATGCCGCGGATGCCGCTGCTGAAGGTATCCGCTTCGGATGCGGAATCCTGCATGCGCTGCAGAACACCGGTCCAGTCGCTCATCAGGATCGCCGCAAGCATTGCGTCTTTTCCGGGGAAATAGTTATAGATCGTGCCGGAGGCGATGCTGCACCGGTCGGCGATCACGCGCATGGAAAAACGACTGTCGTCTTCTTCCAGCAGGATGGTTCTGGCAGTTTCCAGGATCTGTTCCCGCAGTCCCGGTATGATCTTCGGCATACGTTCCTCCATTAAATGAACGTGTTCATTTACATATTCATCATATTCCGGAAAATGTTGAAAATCAAAGAAAATCACAGGAAGAAAAGCGTATTTCTTTTCAGACATGCCGATCCGCGTCACAATACAGTCAGAACAGGGAGGTGCGGAAGATGCCGCTGCTTAGTATCGCGATGTGCGTGATCATCGCGTGTGAATTATGGGGTCTTACAGAATTCGGCTTCCGAGGTGTCCGGAGGACCCTGATCTTCTATACGCAGCTGTCCAATGTGACCGCTCTGGGCTCCGCAGTCCTCCTGCTGGTGACCGGCGGCGGATGGTTTGTGACAGGTCTGCGCTATCTTGCCGTATGCATGCTTATCATGACGTTCCTGGTCACGGTGTGCGTGCTTGTGCCGGCGGTGAAAGATGTGCATATGCTTCTGCTGTCACGCACCGGCTTCTTCCTGCACGTTGTATGTCCGCTTCTGAATACCGTATCCTATATCCTGCTGGAAAACCATGTCAGCGCCGCATGGATCGGTGTGCCGCCGCTTCTGACCCTGACATACGGACTGATCATGATATGGCTGAATATTAAAAAAGTCGTGGTGGGACCGTATCCGTTCTTTATGGTATACCGCCAGACAAAGACAGCGACAGTACTGTGGGTCATTGTGCTCTTTGCTGTGATCGCAGGGATATCAGCCGGCGTATATACATTTGCTCGATAAAAGAAAAATACCGGCATAACTGCCGGTATTGCCGTTTCAGGCGGATTTCTGTTCTCCGGAAGGGAGAATGGATTCGATCTTTGGTATGCCGATTCCGCTGATCTTCCATTTTCCGGAGTCCTTGATCATCTTGATGGGAATCGTTCCCTTTAAACTGTCTTTGTACTGAAACCGCATGATCACCTGTGCCTGTTTCTGGGAACGGATGACATCGTCGACCGTCCAGTCGATCTCCTGGATCTCTGACAGGATCATCTGGGTGGCTTCCTGATCGCTGACAGTACCGGCGATGTAGGAAATAAGCGGGTTGGAGGATATCATTTCCATGACTTCGATCTCTGTACGAAGTGTATCGGTCACATGGTCCTTGAGGCCTTCCGAGCCGCGTTCCTGTACATCCTTGATGGTCTGCTTCAGAGCGTACTCCGGCGATGCGGTATAGAATAACCCGAAACCGGTACCGATAATACTGAGAGCTAAGAATATACCAAGCACGATCTTTGCTGTTTTGTTCATAATGTTCCTCCTGTATATCTATACATTAGCATATTTCCATCCTGTTTCCGGGACGGGATAGAATTCAGGAATTCCACGGGTTTGCCGGGTCGGGATCGGTCGGATCCCATCCTCTGTTGGGGGATGTGAGGTCGATCGTGATCGGCACCGGTTTGCCAAGCGGTCCCGGGTCGTCCGGATCATCGTACAGTTCCACTTCTGTGCCGAGCGGACAGTTGTCATAGATCCACTTCACATCGCGGACGCAGAGGCGGATACAGCCCATGGAGGCAGCGGTGCCGAGTTTGTTGTATTCCTCGTATTCCAGATCATCCAGGGACATGGAATAGTACGGGACGGAGTGGAACAGGATATTTCCGACGATACGGATCGCGTACTGTCCGTAGACATTGCCGAACAGAGCGCGCCAGCGGTACTGTACGTCGGTACGATATGTTCCGAGCGGTGTCGCGGCTCCGGTCGAGCATACCATGGCTTTCACCGGGATGCTGTATTCGCCTTCGCTGTCCATGCCGTAGATCGTAACGTTGTTGAGCTCACGGTTGATGCGGATGCGGAAGGGATATTCTGCGTCCGCGTTGTATACAGATACGGTGAACTGTCCCGATGTCAGATTGCCGTTGCGGTCACAGGCTTCCACGGCGACCTTTGCAGTACCCGGCACGGAAGTGTCCGGCATACCAGTTACCGTATAGGTGCCCGGTGTGAGTGTTTCACTGTAAACAAGCGGTCCGTCCACCCGATCCGCCACATCAAGGATCTCCGACAGCGGTAATTCTGTGCCGGAAGGAATTGTAAATGACGTATCCTTCAGCCAGATGAGAGCACTGGCGGTATCTCTGACTGTTACTGTGAGCGGCCAGTCACGCGTGACTTCGCGGTCATGGCGGTCTTTGGCAGATAGATGCAGCGTAACGGTCTGTTCGCCGACAGTCGACGTATCCACTGTGCCTTCAAATACCGCATCACCGGTGTATCTGACGGCATTTTCAATATCATATGGATAACCGTATTCCGCGGTCATCTTTGTTTCGTCGATCGAGCATACAAGAGAATCATAGGTTTCCTGCCAGGCGGAATGGTATTCATGCCGGTAAAGAAGGAATCCGGCGGCGGCTGTCAGAACAAGAGCCGCTGCGGTGCCTGCGAATATATATGTACGTTTCATTGTCCGCGCGGTGTATAGGAACCGTAGTCACTGCTGCTGTTGTTGGCGACCCACACATCTTCACCGATGCGGTACCAGGTATAGCCTGCCGCATCCGGTCCGTAGACTTCATAGACGTCATACATCTGGCCTTTGACGACCCACTGCGGATCCAGAACGGAAGCTGATGTGGAGTGTCCGGAACGGCGGCGCAGATTGGAGATGTTTGGAACAAATGTACCGATCACCGACGGCTGAGCCGGATCCGGTGTCGGAGTCACTTCCGGTACGGGAGACGGGGTGGTCTCCGGCGTCGGCGTGACTTCGGCGGAAGGCTCACCGCCCGGAACGACATCTTTCCCTCCGAACCAGTCCGGTTTCAGATAATAGACACCGAGACCGACCAGTAACATCAGCAGAAGCACGATGATCAGAACCAGTACGATACTGACCTTTTCCTCGATCACATCTTCCGTGATCTCCGGCTGCGGGAGCTGTTCACCGCATTTGGGACAGTATTTCATGTTGTCGCGGGGAAGCTGTTCTCCGCATTTCGGGCATTTGGAAGCCATAGTCTTTCCTCCTCAGTGATTCGAGAAGATCACAAGTTTGTCACGCGGTGTCAGCCGCACAATGTAGTCTTCCTGATGGCCGTAGAATAATACGACCTTTTCGGTGTCCCGCGGCACATAGCCGAGGACCACGGATTTATTGTTTTCGGGGCTGTTTTCGTAGACGGCGCGGATCAGCTGGGATGCTGTGCACTCCGCCGGCCATGCCGTCAGGAATTCTCCGACAGTTTTGATATATAACTCGTTGCTTGAGAAGTCAATATTATTGGCATCATCATACGTCAGGATATCCTCATAGAAGTAATAGATCGTATCCTTGGCGCTGATCTGACCGATCATCTTACTGATGTAGCGGTTGGATATGACGATGTTATTGATGCTGTAGTTGGATACGATATCGAAGTTCTTCGGATCCTGGATCTCCACGATCACATCGATCCGGCTGATATCGAAGTCCGCATCCTGCTTCAGACGTGCGCTGATGATGTCATAGACATAGATCAGATAGATGAGGACCGAAGCGTCCAGGTCTTCGCGGGAAACGCGGTCATCCGACAGAATGAGGATACTTGTGTCATCCTCCGTGATATCCACGAAGCTGTTGATCAGGTCGGTGATCAGCTCACGGTCGAAGATATCGGCACTGTGCACGGTGACGAACGGGTACTGTCTGTAATAGTCATGTTCTCTGAGACTCTGCTCGGTATCGATAATGAACAGATTCAGGATCTCATAACTGTAGTTTTCCTCGATCTGGGACTGATTGATGAAATTCCATTCATTGCGGTAGGACATATAGCCTTCCAGGATGGAATCGATGTTGCTGTCATGGCCGAGGATAATAATATTCTTGCGTTTCATCCAGAAGTCCGGATTGATCTTCAGATCGATCGGTGCCGGTGTGATGGATGAACGGGTATGGATATTGTTCTGGGCAGCGGCCATATAGAAGACTTCGATGCCGTCACCGTTGACCGGTTTCATCGTATCCAGAGGCACGGCGTCAAAGTGCGTTTTCATGTATTCGCTGCGGTAGGACAGGATGTCGAGATCCGACGTCTTATTCTCACAGTAGAACGATCCGCCGCGGTTGGAGAACAGATCGCTGTATACGGCGTTGAGCTCCGGCATGATCGTGAACTGGGAAAGCAGCTGGCCGAGCAGACGGTTGACACGGAGCGGAACAATGTTGCATTTACCCAGGTTTTCCTTGTGCTCAATGATCTTTTCGATCAGGCGTTCGGTATAGGGCTCGGTGATCTCCACGACGATGCGCTGATTGTCGGCGGAGTCCTGTGCACCGGTCAGGGAAGCGACCTGGATCAGCGTCTTGACGATGTTGGAATTGCCGCGGCTGTTTTCTTCCTTCAGGACTGCGGCGTTGTATTTGCATACGTCATTGGCAGTTTCCTGTCCCAGCAGGATGACAGCCTTGGCTTCTTTGATGCAGATATCCGTGAGCTGCTTGGTGGAGTAGGTATTTCCTTCGCGGACGATGACCGTCACACGGTTTCTCAGGGAATCGCGGCGGCGGAACAGGGAATGCTTCGCCGGTCCGTTCAGCCTCTCTTCCGCGTCGATCGTCGACTGCAGACGTTCATTGATCTCGGACAGAACCGTTTCACGGCTGGACGGCGTCAGGATGATCACTGTCTCCGGGTCATCGGAGAACAGAAGGTCATTCACGATCTCGGATCCGCGGGAATTCCAGTTCAGAATGATCGTATGTCCGGAAATGTGCAGACGGTTGGCGCCGTTGTTGGCATCGCTGATGAACTCGGAAATATAGTTCGTTACATAACCAATGACCGCACCGGTGAAGATGACCATGCCGATGAGAACGATCAGTACGCATACAATGATGATCGTGACGCTGGCAGTTCCGACTTCCTCAATGACGTAACTGATACAGCCGGCATCCAGGACCATCGTGATCGTATAATACACACATGCCCAGAAGCCGTGCGCATGCAGGGACTTCGGCGCCAGTATGGAGATCAGAAGGGCACTGAAACAGATAAAGAGAATGTTGGCCAGCAGGATCATTACCAGAATGACGCGGCTGGGGTTTTTCGCAAGCTGTATGCTGAACCGTTCCTTGATATGAGACATAGAAATTCCCCCTTGTCTGAATATATCACAAACCATGACCGGACGGAGACGGGGAGGATGGCACACAGCGAATTTCCGGCAGATTTTTGTATATAATTAAGGATATGGCACCGAAAGAATATCTGCGCATTCTGCGTCAGGCAGGAAAACTGAAACAGGTCCCGCGTCACTGCTGGACAGACGAAGACCGCCGGGAAAGCGTGGCGGACCACAGCTGGCGTACCGCTCTCATGGCAATGATGCTGAGAGGGGTGGAGGAATTCCGCGATACCGACATGGACAAAGTCATCCGCATGTGTCTGATCCATGATCTCGGCGAGTCGTTCACCGGTGACATACCGACATTTGAAAAGACCGGCAGTGACACCAGTACGGAAGACCGGCTGTTTGCGGAATGGACCGCATCGTTTCCCGAAGACATGCGCACGGACTGGCAGGATCTGCTGGCGGAAATGAACGCGCAGGAAACAAAAGAAGCGAAAACGTATAAGGCGCTGGATAAGCTGGAAGCACTCATATCCCACAACGAATCCGATCTGTCCACATGGCTGCCGCTGGAATACGATCTGCAGTATACCTACGGACAGGAAAACATGAAGTACTCTGCGTTCATGCAGGAACTGCGGCAGGAAGTCGATGCCTGGACATATGAAAAGACGGGAAGAAAGCAGGGGGAAGAATGAAAATCGTACTGTTAAGCGACAATCACCGGGATCTTTACAGCATTCATTATATTCAGAAGAAATATGCGGATCTGCCGTACCGCGTGCACTGCGGCGACAACGGTCTTCTTCCGGAACAGATGGAGGGATTTACGGCTGTGGCAGGCAATATGGACTTCTGGGACTATCCGCCGGAGATCGTACTGGAGATCGAAGGGCACAGGATCCTGGTCCTGCATGGACATATGCTGTTTCCTTCCTACCGTGCCGATCATGATCTGCTGGCTGCGGCGGCGAAGCAGCAGGGATGCGACGCAGTGTTTTACGGACACACGCATCTGTATTATGATGGTACAGTGAACGGCGTAAGAATGCTGAATCCGGGTTCCATTTACCGGAACCGGGACGAGAGTCCGCGCTGCTTCATGGAAGTGGAGATCACAGAAGACGCCGTTACAGCGAAGCGGATCAACTTCAATATGGCGATGGCTTTAGGAGAATTATAAGATATGCGGCTGATTGAAACACAGGACAGAGAACAGTTTACTGCCTTTGTCAGAAACCACCCGTACGGGCACTATATGAAGACGCCTATGTGGGGAGAATATAAAAAGAAGACAGAACATACCGACTGGAAGATGCTCGTATATACCGGGGATGACGGCATATGCGGCACAGCCATGGTACTCATCGGCAGATGGATGACACATAAATATATCTATGTGCCGTGGGGACCGTGCATTGATTACGAAAACGCGGAGACAGTCAAAGAAGCGTTCGCGCTCCTGAAAGACTACGCACAGTCGGAAGGTGCGGTATTCCTGCGCACGGATCCGAATGTCGTACGTGTACCGCATGATATCCAGGGCAATGTACTGGAAGGCTTTAATCATGAATATGTCACGGAGATCCTGAAAGAGACAGGGTACCGGCATAAGGGATACGGGTATGCCTACGACGGCAGCTGGACGAACCGGTATACGCTCATGGTCGATCTGAGTCCGGACATGGAAACGATCAAGAAGCGTTTCAGCGCACCGAGACGGCGTGCGATCAACCGGCATGAGCTGTGGGCGGTCACGTCACGAATCGGAGATGCCTCGGATCTGCCGGTACTGATGGACTTTGAAAAGCAGCTGTCGGAACAGGACGGCTTCTGTCCGCATAAGCGCGAATTCTTCCAGAGTCTGCTGGATGCGTTCGGAAAAGACGCAGTCATCTATGTCGCTTCGGTGGACCTGGACCGCATGCTGGAAAACACCGCCAGGGAACTGACCGGAAAGAAATACCGGAAAGATCCGGAGGCAAGACAGGGTGTGGAAAAGACGATGGAAAAGGCAAAGGAACTGCGGGTGCTCTACGGTTCGAAAGTGGATATCGCAGCCGGCCTGTTTATTCGCTTCGGCGCCAATTCCTGGGATCTTTATACCTATAACCATAAGGATTTCAATTTCCTGAACTCCGTGGACGCGATCCATGCGCTGGCGATGGAAGACATGAAGAAACACGGCGTGCTGCACTATGATATGGTTGGCTTCAGCGGCGTGACAACAAAAGACGATCCGGAGTACGGACTCTATTTCTACAAGAGTTCCTTCGGACCGGAATATATCGAACGTCTGGGACAGTTCGATGCCGTATTCAAGGCAAACAGATACAGACGGTTTGACCTGGAACGCCGGGGCGTAAATAAGGTCCGGCGGAAAGTCGTACATGCGCTGTACGCGAAAAAGAACAAAGGGGAGTAACATGAGCAGAACATGGATCAAAGCTATATGCGCAGCACTGTGCGTGATGACGCTCGGCGGATGCAGCGGAACCGGAACGAGTTCTTCCG
This sequence comes from Solobacterium sp., assembly GCA_017510405.1. Classification (GTDB taxonomy): domain Bacteria; phylum Bacillota_I; class Bacilli_A; order Erysipelotrichales; family Erysipelotrichaceae; genus Bulleidia. The sequence continues at coordinate 61,667 of JAFWNG010000034.1, read as the reverse complement.
CCGCTGCGGAACCGACGCCGGAACCCACGCCGGAGCCGCCGGTCGTATATGAAGCTTCGCTGTTTCTGACAGGGGACGCGCTTCTGCACGGAACGGTGTGGAAAGATCTGGACGCAAACGGAAACTACCGGTTTGCGGACCAGATGTCCTATATCGGAGCGCTGGCATCCTCGTATGATCTGCGCTATTACAACCAGGAGACGATCCTGGCCGGTGAAGAGTTCGGGTATTCCGGCTATCCGATGTTCAACAGTCCGCAGGCATTCGGCGATGTGATGGCGGATACATACGGCTTCAACCTGGTATCCACGGCAAACAACCATTCCTTTGACCGCTTCGCCGCCGGTATTCACGGATCCAACGCGTTCTGGCATTCGAAACCGAATGTGCACATGGCCGGTACATACGACTCCTGGGAAGAACAGCGGGAGATCCCGGTCTATGAGGTCAACGGCATCACCTATACATTCCTTTCCTGGACATTCAGCCTCAACGGCATGGATCTGCCGGAAGGTGAAGAGTACTTGGTCAACCATTACGAAGGAAGAATCGACGAGATGCTCGACCAGATCCGCCAGGCGGACGCCAAGTCCGACGTTGTCATCATGGCGATCCACTGGGGCGTGGAATACAGCATGGAAGCCAGCGATGAACAGAGAGAACTGGCACAGCAGATGGTGGATGCCGGAGCCGATATCATTATCGGAAACCATCCGCATGTCATTCAGCCGATCGAACATATCGGCAATGCTATCTGCTTCTATGCGATGGGCAACGTGATCAGCGCCCAGCTCAATCTGGAGAATCTGATTGGCATGATCGGTGCTCTGAAGATCACCAAGACCGTACAGGGCGAAGCGACAGATATCCGGATCTCCGACGTCAAGGCAGATCTGATCTATACGTACTATGACGGAAACTTCAAGAACTTCCAGGTCATCCCGCTGGCTCTGATCGATGACAGCCAGCTCAGCAATCACCAGGAGATCTACGAGAGATTCGCCGGAAAGATCACGGAATATGATCCGACGATCCAGTTCGGAGGATTCTGATTACAAAACCGATACAGTTTCAATCGCTCCCCGGAAAGCTGAACAGGGCTTTTGGGGAGTTTTATGTGAAACGGTACTATGCACCGGAGCTGCTTTTCATCCCCCTGTACGGGACTGTAATTACCGGTCTGTATACTGATACTTACAAGGAGGTATCAAATGACAGACCTGACAATGACAAATGAAAACACGGAGCTTCTCACAGAAGAAAGAGCTCAGTATCCGCATCTTCTGAAACGGATCCGTCATAACTACGAAGACAACTCACAGACACCGCTGTTTATGACTGACGCTGCTGATCTGTACGATCTGTTTCTTGAAGGCCTTCCGGCGCCGCTGCGCCAGATCTACAACTGTTCGCACTGCCGTTCGTTCGTGAACCGTTACGGCGGCCTTGTAACACTGGATGAACACGGAAAGCGCACGCCGGTGATGTGGTCGGAAGATGTTCCGGAACTGTACCGGAAAGGTACAGAGATGATCATCGACCGGATCCGTCACGCAGAGATCAAAGGTATTTTCTATACCGGTGAAGACATGCTCGGTACAGAAGAGACCGGTGAATGGAAACATATGGCAGTCCGTGTCCCGGCTGAACTTCGTTATTCTTCCTGCCTGTATACGGCAAAACAGGCAGCTGCGGAGAAGAACGAAGAGTACCGCATGCTGAAGGATACGATCACGAAGTATACGAAGGACGAGATCCTGCAGGCCATCAATATGCTCAAATCCGGACGGCTGTCGCACGAGAAGAAATTCCTCGACAATGCGGAATGGCTGCTGGATCTGCAGCAGAAAGCAGAGAAAGCAAAGCGTCGTAACGAGGTGCTGTGGTATGCCGCTGCGACAGCGAAGACCGGCTACTGCCACTTCTCCAACAATATGATCGGCACTCTGCTGGCGGACATCCATGCCGGATATTCGCAGAGAGCGATCGAGCGCCGCTTCATGGAAAAGATGCACCCGCTGAAGTACCAGCGTCCGACAGAGCTGCCGAAGAAGCAGAATGTGGAACGTGCGGAAGAGATCATCCGCAGACTGAATCTGGAAGACAGCCTGAAGCGCCGCTTCGCCCGTCTGGATGAGATCGAAACGATCTGGAAACCGGAAAAGCAGAAGGAAGCTTCCGAAGGCGTGTTCAAAGATGTTCCATACCGTGAAAAGCGTTCCGAACCGTCGAAAACCCCGGTGAAAGATGTCGTTATGACATGGGAAAAGTTCGCGCGTACAATGCTGAAAGAGGCAACGAAGATCGAATACTATGTACCGTCGAAACGGACAAGCTACGGCGCTCTGGTCACGGCAGCGGTTCCGGACTCCGAACCGATTCTGCAGTGGGACTCCAGAGAACACCGCAACCCGTTCTCCTGGTATCTGTATGTGAACGGATCTCTGCCGGCTGACTGGAATCTGAAGGCAAACACATTCACAGAGGTGGAGGCAGTTACCCTGAAGCCGTGCTGCTGGCAGCCGGGATTTGAGTACCAGGGTATCGGAGTATGTCTGATCCTGAAAGACTGCCATGATGTCAACCGTCCGAGCGGCCTGGCATTATTCCCGGAATGCCTGAAGAAAGAACTGCGGGAAGTCCGTTCCACGATTGAAGCGTATTCGAAACGCGGCTATATCGACAGAGTGAGCGAGCCGAACGCCTGCGGTCTGATCACCGGCGATAAAGAGATCGATATGATCCTGCGCGTAACGACGAAGTACGGCGTTACCGACGTATATATCGACCGCTGGGATTAAAACAGAAAAAGACACGGTGCACCAGAACCATGCATCGTGTCTTTTCGTATGATAGCGACTTTGCTATAATATAGGACAACGAACAGGAGAATTCAAAACTATGACAATAATTGTACGTCCGTTTGAATGCAAAAGAGACGAACTGACGATCCGGGGAAAAGAGTATTTCCCGGAGAATGCGGAAAGAAGGCTCGCACCGGTCATCATCTCGCACGGATTTACTGCCGATATGACTTCAGTTGCGAAATATGCGGAATTCCTTGCCGGACGCGGATATCATGCGTATATCTTTGATTTCTGCGGCGGCGGCTGGAATACCACCAGTGACGGCGACTTCCATAAGGATATGACGCCTCTGACAGAAGTTGAGGACCTTGTGGCAGTCATGAATTATGTACGGAAAGACAATTCCATCGACCCGGACCAGCTGGTGCTGATGGGCTGCTCACAGGGCGGCTTCGTATCGGCACTGACAGCGGCGGAATACGATGACCGTGTACATGCGCTGGTCATGTTCTATCCGGCGCTGTGCATTCCGGATCATGCCCGCAGAGGCGATATGCGCGGGATCAAATTCGATCCTGAGAATATCCCGGATGTGATCGGTGAAGGCAAATGGCAGCTCAGCGGTGACTATGCCCGCTCCGTCATTAACATGAATGTCTACGAAGAGATCACGCTCTACAACCGTCCGGTACTCATCATTCACGGAACCGGCGACACCATTGTGGATTACAACTATTCGAAGGACGCCAAGCGTGCCTATGACAGAGTGCGTACACCGTGCATGATCGATCTGCTGGAAGGCGCGGGACATGGATTTACCGGGGAAGACGACGCGAAAGCAATGGAGCTGACCGCCGAATTCCTGGACGCATTTATCCGGTAAGCAGCGCAAAAACAGGACAGGAAGACAGTATCTGCAGAAACAGATACTGTCTTTTTTCGACAAAATGAATCATGTGTTTATTTTCTCTGCCCGGTAAGGTATGATTACCTTTGGACGCCTGGGGAAGGGTCCGGAGGACATACAGAATGGATCCACAGGAGAAAGAGGGCGGTTCGTTTGTAAAAGAACTGTGCCCGGAAACATTTATCTTTCCGCTTTTCTTTGCCGGTTTTTTTGCTTTGTTTGCAGTGCAGATGGGCCTGGCAAATACGCTGAATACGATCATGAATACGGCGTACCGCCTGCTGATCGACACAGTGCTGTATATTACAGCGGTGTGCGTGATCATGGGCGCGGTGTCGTCGCTGTTATCGGAATTCGGCTTTGTATCACTGGCAAACAGGGTCCTGCAGCCGCTGATGAAGCCGGTGTTCCGGATGCCCGGGGCAGCTGCGCTTGGTGTTGTCACGACATTTCTGTCGGATAACCCAGCCATCCTGACATTAACGGAAGATACGCGTTTCCGCAGGTATTTCCGCAGATACCAGTTTCCTGCGCTTACCAATCTCGGCACGGCGTTCGGCATGGGGATGATAGTCTGCACGTATATGTACAGTCTGTCCCCGGCGATGGGGAAGCCGCTTGGCGCCGCTGTCGGCACCGGTCTGCTCGGAGCAGTTATCGGCAGTATCGTCAGTACGCGCCTCATGCTTGTATTTACCGGGAAATACTACGGGGAAGAAGCTGAGGAGATGTGCCTGGCGGAAGGAAGTTCCGCGGTTCCGGAGAATATGCGGCAGATCCGCCACGGCGGCATCGGCAGCCGGATGATGGCAGCGGTGCTGGACGGCGGTAAGTCCGGCGTAAAAATGGGCATCAGTATCGTGCCGGGCGTACTGGTCATCTGTACGATCGTGATGATGCTGATCGACGGTCCGTCGGCGAGCGGGGAATATACCGGGGCAGCGTACGAAGGCATACGCCTTCTGCCGATGCTGGCGTCAAAGATCGATTTCATCCTGAAACCGATGTTCGGTTTCACATCTCCGGAAGCCATCGGTGTACCTGTCACGTCCCTTGGCGCTGCCGGAGCGGCGCTGTCTCTGACGGCAAGCCTGGTGAAGCAGGGACTGGCGCAGCCGAATGATATCGCTGTATTTACTGCCATGTGCATGTGCTGGAGCGGTTATCTGAGCACACACGCATCCATGATGGATTCTCTCAACTGCAAGCCCCTGATCGGCAAGGCGATCCTGAGTCATACGATCGGCGGACTGTGTGCGGGAATTGCGGCGCACTGGCTGTTCGTACTGTTCTCTCTGCTTGCCTGAGAACTCAGATATGTGCCGGAAAAAGAAGTAAGATCCGTACTTTCTCACAGATTGGGAAAGTACGGATCTTTTTTGCGGAAATCACTGTGTCTTTCACAAGGAAATACAGTCTTCGTGCTATAATGTACAGGCTTTTGGAAGTGATACTATGGCAGAGAAATATACACCGATGATGCAGCACTATCTGAAGATGAAAGAGCAGTATCCCTCAACACTGCTGTTTTATCGTGTCGGAGACTTCTATGAGATGTTTTTTGACGATGCGAAGACCGCATCGCGGGAACTGGATCTTGTACTGACCGGGAAAGCAGGCGGACCGGAAGAACGCGTACCGATGTGCGGTGTTCCCCATCATGCTGTTTCGGGTTATGTGCAGAGACTGGTGCAGCGCGGCTACAAAGTCGCTATATGCGAGCAGCTGCAGGATCCGAAAGAAGCTGTCGGTCTGGTGGAACGGGATGTCATCCGCGTCATCACGCCGGGAACGGTCATGGATGAGATCACGGATGAGAAAGCCAGTGTGTTCCTGGCGGCAGTGCATGACTATAAATACGGCTATTCCGTGGCATTTGCGGAAATGAGTACGGGTGAGAACTTTGTGGAAGACATTGCCCACAGAGACAATGCCCTCGTACAGACGATCATGAAGAACAATGTACGGGAAGTGGTCGTGCCGAAAGACTTCCGTCTGAAGATCATTCAGACACTGCGGGAGATGCAGGTCGTCATATCCTACTGCGACGAAGACTCCATACCGGCTCAGTATGAACCGCTGGCGGAAGAAATACAGAAAGATTATGAGCGCTGTGCCTACGGACGCATGGTGCATTATCTGGAAGAAACGCAGAAACACCTGCTGAGTCATCTGCAGAGCGCTGTCATCGAGAACGAGGATGACCGCCTGTATATGGACTTTTCCACCCAGCAGAATCTGGAACTGACGGTGCCGATGCGTACTTCCGGCAAGGCGATCACCCTGTGGTCGTTCCTGGATACTTGCAGATCGGCGATGGGTTCAAGAGAACTGCGCCGGTGGATCGAAAAGCCGCTGGTAGACCGGAAAGAGATCGAAGCGCGCTATGACCGCGTCGCCTGGCTGATGAAGCATTTCATGCAGAGAAGAAAACTGCGGGAAGCGTTCGGACAGATCTATGATCTGCAGCGGCTGATTGCGCGCTGTGCGATGAACCACGCCAACGCAGTGGACTGCATCCGTCTGTCGCGGACACTGGCACAGGTGCCGGTGATCCTGCAGGCAGTGCAGTGCGAGGAATTTGACCGCTACCGTCATATGGATCCGCTGGATGAACTGTACCGGCACCTGGATGCCGCTTTTGTGGAGGATCCGCCGGTACTGATCTCCGAAGGCGGAATGATCAAAGACGGCTACAGCAGGGAACTGGACGAAGCGCGCAGTATCCAGCGCAACGGCCGTGCGTTCATTGCCGGTCTGGAAGCGAAGGAAAAAGAGCGCACCGGACTGAAAACACTGCGTATCGGCTATAACAAAGTATTCGGCTATTATATTGAGATCTCCAAGGCGGCTGCCCAGCAGGTGCAGGATGAATGGGGATATGTGCGCAAGCAGACGCTGACCAACAGCGAGCGCTTTATTACTTCCGAACTGAAAGAAAAGGAAGATGCCATCCTGCATGCGGAAGAACACGCCGCCGCGATCGAGAAAGAGATCTTCCAGAGTATTATTGATGAGATCCGCAGTTATCTGCCGCGTCTGCAGAAACTGGCGAAGGCACTGGCGGAACTGGACTGTTACGGTGCGCTGGCGGAAGTGTCTGCCGCAAATGGATATGTACGTCCCGAGTTCAGCGAGAGCGAACTGAATATCACTGCCGGAAAGCATCCGATCCTGGATGTCATGATGAAAGATCCCCGGTATGTATCCAACAACACGGTCATGACGGACGATAAGAGCATCCTGCTGATCACAGGACCTAACATGGGCGGTAAATCGACGTATATGCGTCAGACGGCACTGATCATCATCATGGCGCAGATGGGCTGTTTCGTGCCTGCCCGCAAATGCATACTGCCGGTATTTGACCGGATCTTTACGCGGATCGGCGCCAGTGACGATATCCTTTCAGGACAGTCGACTTTCATGGTGGAAATGATAGAAGCGAACCGCGCCCTGCAGGAAGCCACGGAGCACTCGCTCATTCTGTTCGATGAGATCGGCCGCGGAACATCCACATATGACGGCATGGCGCTGGCCCAGTCAATGATCGAATACATTGCGGCGTGTGTACATGCCAAGACCATGTTCTCCACGCACTATCACGAACTGACAGCGATCACGGAAAGCGTGGACTGTGTGCGCAATGTACACGTCGTAGTCAAAGAAGAAAATGACAATGTTACATTCCTGTACCGCATCAAGGACGGCGCTGCCGGGGCATCCTACGGCATCAACGTGGCGCGTCTGGCCGGTCTTCCGGACAGCGTGCTGAAGCGGGCGGAAGGAATACAGAAAGAACTGGAGTCCAAGAAGAGGGTCGTCCAGCAGAGCTTCCAGCTGATCGAGATGCAGAAAGAAAATCCGGAAGCGGACAGACTGATCGAGAAACTGCGCCAGGCAGACCCGGATGAATTATCGCCGCGGGAAGCCTGGGTCATGTTAAGCGACCTGATCGAGGAAGCCAGTAAACTGCCGAAGTCGTAAAACGGAGGTGCTATGGAACTTGATAAGATTATTATTCGCGGTGCGAAGGAAAATAACCTGAAGAATATATCACTGGACATCCCCCGCAACAAGCTTGTGGTCATGACCGGTCTGTCCGGATCGGGAAAGACCAGCCTGGCATTTGATACGATCTATGCCGAGGGACAGAGACGCTATGTGGAATCCCTCAGCGCCTATGCCAGAATGTTTCTGGGAGGTGTGGAAAAACCGGATGTGGAACTGATCGAAGGACTGTCCCCGTCGATCTCCATTGACCAGAAAACAACATCGAACAACCCGCGCTCCACGGTGGGCACAGTCACGGAGATCTACGACTACCTGCGTCTTCTGTTTGCCCGTGTCGGCATTCCGTACTGTCCGAATCACAATATTCCGATCACCGGACAGACGATCCCCGAGATCGTGGAACAGCTCATGAATCTGGACGACAGAAGCCGTCTCACGATTATGGCGCCGATCGTCCGCAACCGTAAGGGTACGTTCAAAGATACGTTTGAGAAGCTGATGAAGGACGGGTATATCCGCGTGCGTGTGGACGGCGAAGTGCGCATGCTGGAGGAAGAGATCGTCCTGGATAAAAACAAGCGTCATGAGATCGATGTCATCGTCGACCGCGTGATCAAGACAACGGACAGCCGAAGCCGTCTCCACGACTCTGTGGAAACCGCGCTGAACCTCGCGGACGGCATGTGCGTCGTCATGAACGGCAGTGAAGAAATGCTGTTCTCCAGCAACTATGCCTGCAAGATCTGCGGCTTCTCCGTACCGGTCCTGGAACCGCGCCTGTTCTCGTTCAACGCGCCGCTTGGTGCGTGCGACGTATGCCACGGCCTCGGTTTCACGGAGGAAGTGGATGTGGACAACCTCATCCCGGATCGGAACAAATCTATCCGTGAGGGCGGCATCCGCTATTATAAGAACATTGTGGATACGGACAACATTGAGTGGCAGACATTTGCGACTCTGTGCCGCGCATACCGCGTGGATCTGGACAAACCGATCAGAGATCTGACAAAGAAACAGCTGGAAATGATCCTGTACGGCTCCGATAAACCGATCAAATATACGCTTGTATCGTCCAGCGGAAACAAATATTCCCGCAACGACTATATCGAGGGCGTCAAACGGCTGATCGAACGCCGCTATGTGGAAACAAGTTCCTCGATGTCCAAAGACTGGTATCACACGTTCATGGTGGAATCCATCTGCCCGAAGTGCGCCGGAAGCCGTCTGAACGAACAGGCGCTGAGCGTACGCGTCAGTGATAAGAATATCCGTGACTTTACCTCTCTTTCCGTCATCAAGGCGCTGGAGTGGATCGAATCGCTGGAACTCAGCGAGACGGACGCAAAGATCGCGGACATGGTCCTGAAGGAGATCCGCAGCCGTCTGCAGTTCCTCAAGGATGTCGGTCTGGAATATCTGACTCTGGACCGCCTTGCCGGTACACTGTCCGGCGGCGAAGCACAGCGGATCCGCCTGGCCACGCAGATCGGCTCCCATCTGACCGGTGTGCTGTATGTGCTGGATGAACCGAGCATCGGCCTGCACCAGCGCGACAACTCCAAGCTGATCGCGACGCTGAAGAGCATGCGCGACCTCGGCAATTCGCTGATCGTTGTCGAACATGATGAAGAGACGATGATGAGTGCGGATTATATCGTGGATATCGGTCCGGGTGCGGGTGTGCACGGCGGCGAAGTGATCGCGGCCGGTACGCCGCAGCAGATCTGTGACTGCGAGGCATCCATCACCGGTTCCTATCTGTCCGGCAGGAAGATCATCCCGCTGCCGGCAGAACGGCGCAAAGGCAGCGGCAAATACGTTGAGATCCGCGGCGCTGCCCAGCATAACCTGAAAGATATCAACGTGAAATTCCCGCTCGGCAAACTGGTGCTGGTGACCGGCGTATCCGGCTCCGGCAAGTCCACACTGGTCAACGAAGTCTTCATGAAGGCGATCCTGCAGAATCTCGGGCGTCAGAAGGTGAAGCCCGGCAAATACCGCAGTATCAAGGGACTGGAGAACATCGATAAACTCGTACAGATCGACCAGAACCCGATCGGCCGTACACCGCGTTCCAACCCGGCAACGTACACCGGTGTCTTCGATGACATCCGCGACGTGTTCGCCAACAGTCCGGAAGCCCGTCTGCGCGGCTATGACAAAGGACGTTTCTCCTTCAATGTCAAAGGCGGTCGATGCGAAGCCTGTCAGGGCGACGGCGTCAAGGTCATATCCATGAACTTCCTGCCGGACGTCTATGTACCGTGCGAGATCTGCCACGGAAAGCGGTATAACGATGAAACGCTGCAGTGCACGTACAAAGGCAAGAATATCTACGATGTGCTGGAAATGCCGGTGGAAGAAGCCCTGACATTCTTTGCCAATCACATGAAGATCCGCAACAAGCTTCAGACGCTGTATGATGTCGGTCTCGGCTATATCAAGCTCGGACAGTCGTCCACGACACTGTCCGGCGGCGAAGCACAGCGCGTCAAGCTTGCCAGTGAACTGCAGAAGAAAGCGACCGGAAAAACCGTGTATATCCTGGATGAACCGACGACCGGTCTGCATACCGACGACGTCAAGCGCCTCATCAGTGTTCTGCAGCGGATCGTGGACAACGGCGATACAGTCGTTGTCATCGAGCACAATCTGGATGTGATCAAGTGTGCGGACTGGATCATTGACCTTGGTCCGGAAGGCGGCGACGGCGGCGGAACCATCATCGCCGAAGGAACGCCGGAGACCGTGGCGGCAAACGAAAAGAGCTGGACAGGCCAGTATCTGAAGAAAGCACTTGCCCATACACTTGCCCACAGTGAATAGACCAAAGCACCTCCGGGTGCTTTTCTTTGTGATTTTCGGGCATAAAGACAAAAAAAAGGACCGGCATCCATTTCTGGATGCCGGTCATAGTATTTCGAGAGGATCAGGGTTCGGATCGGAAGGCCATTTCCGTGATCAGGCGTCTGGCACAGACCTGATACAGCCCTTTACTGCGGATGGCTTTCTTCGGATCTGCTGTCAGACGCTCAGGAATGCCGAAACGTGTTCTCCTGGAACAGCGGCTCTCAGGCAGGCTGAGTGCAGCAAAATGCAGATAACGGGATTCGAGTATCGAACCTGCCGGCCGGAATGACGGCGGTACGACCGGGAAAACGGTGATCAACATATGCCGCGGATCATGATCGCCGCTGATGAAATACTCAAGTACTTCAAGCCGCGCTTTGTCTGCGTCTGTGCTGCTTTCTGACTGCAGTCTCTCATATTCCAGCTGCAGATTCGTCTTTCCGTCGGGATGATCCGTCGACAGCATCTGTTCGATCAGCATCTGTACTGCTTCACCGCCGGATAGCGCAGCATAGCCTTTCACATCCGGCTTTTCCAGATTGTTTAAGTGGGATCTTGTTGTGATGATACTGCCGGCTCGGAGCTTTTTTGAGGCTTTCGGTTCGCCGGGATCCGTTACGATCCACTTTTCAGAATAAGCGATATGCTTCAATTCCTCCGGATCGATGCCAAGGAAAAGGCTGAGGAGGGACGGAGCTTCTTTCAGATAACAGGGTGGAATAACCGGCTCCGTAAGCCGTATGTGCGCCATCCGTGTTTCTCTTACGGAGGAGGGCAGTATTGTCACACCGCAGTGCTCGCATGTCCTGCCTTCATACCGGCGGCCTCTGTATTTGCCGCATGCGCACGTATAATCATCGATGGGTCCAAAGATCTGCTCATCGCATAATCCGCCGGGCACCGGCCTGTGAGAGCGCTCGTAGAAATCCGCTGGTTCTGTGATTTCACCGGAAGAAGCTTCCAGCACTTTTTGCGGATCAAGGATCCCGGTATTCAATTCATCAATAAACGGCAGTTTCATTTTCCTTCCTCCTTTTCTCAGACAACATATTCATAGAACTTGTCAGCCGCAAGAACATAGATCATCATAAAAAGCTGTTCCATCCCGCAGGCTTCCTTGATCTTATCGACATAGGCAAGATCACCGCATGTCAGACGCGGACGTATGCCGTGCGAGTGAATGAAACCGGCAAAATAGATCCCCTGATCATACCATTCCTTAATCACTTCATTCAGGCGCTTCGTATCCGGGGAATACTCGTTATGATTGTCCGAACATCCGGTGTCGTCAAAATGATAGGCAATGATATTGCCGTTCTCGTCACATCCGAGAATACCGCCCATTTCCGGTTTCAGGAGTGTATCTCTGCATTGTTTATATATGTGTGGGGAAATATTCATAATGCGTCCTTCTTTCTTTGTTCGGGAACTGACAGTTCTCTTTTCCGATTTCGAACCTTACGTATGTTTCCTTTTCTTTGTGAGTTAACTCTGCCCATATGGCCGCAGGAAACAGGAAGATTTGAAACGGGCAGCGATAAGTGTCACTGCACAGGAAGCAGTAAAAAAGACCTGAGGGATGCCGGGCATCCCCCAGGTCTTACAGGCTTTTAGCTGATGGAGGAGTTAGTACAGCCGGAATGTACATCCTCCCAATGATTATGGCGGCTGCACCAGTACATATATCCGTTGTCGCTGCCCCTCCATTCCGGCTTCCCGGTATCAGGGCAATTTTTGCATTCTATATACTGATTGAAGGTACCTTCAGGGATCTGAACCATTTCCTTCTTTACTTTGAATACTTCTTTCATATTGTCCTCCTTATATTTATTGTTTTGAAACTGGATGACTGTTCTGTATTGCCGTCTGGGAATCTGAACCATGTCTCCTTTTCTTTAGTGAGTTTTGAACTCTGCCCATATGGCCGCAGGATGACAGGGAGATTCGAAGCGGTTCAAATACAGAACCTGCGAGAAGCAGATCTGCTTACATCATGAATGACCTCCTTTACCTTTCACTAAATAAATAGTGGCGGTATAAAATATCCGATCAGCGATAAATTTTTTTTTAGGAAGTGTTCTGAAACAGTCCGATTTCCATTGTCTGTAATGGAAGAACGGGATACGTATGCCCGTATCCCGTTCACTGACAGTATCAGCCGATCTCATCAACAATAGAGCGATAGATCTCATCAGACAATGTATCGTATCGCACTGTCTTGATCGGCTTAATGCCGCGCCGGCAGATAAAGACCTGGCCGACGGGCATGTAAAGAACATCTTCCAGCGGCATGTTCATACGCTGACTTATGGACTTGGCAGACTGAAGGTCCATCCCGCCCAGGTATACATAGGTATCGCAGTTATTAATGATAGTGGTTGCGGCCTGCTCACCGTACATGTGCTGAAGCTGGCTTTCGGACTGCAGCAGCAGGTCGATGGAAATTCCCTTTTCACGGAATATACTGATATATTCGTCCAGGCGGGTGATCGGGCTTCCTGTCGCAAGGTCATCACAGAACACATGTACCGGCACCGGCAGAGTGCCGCTTTCCAGTTCTTCTGCAAAGCTGAATAATTCGGAGAAAGCGGTTGAATAGAAGATACTGACAAAACGGTTCAAAGCCGTATTGAAAGGAGAAGTGACCACAAAAACGGCTGTGGGTATTTTGGCGATACTTTCAAAGTCAACGTCCTGATGCATCCGCATCAGCCGTGAGAGCTCCGGGTTAAACACGGTTTCCATTGCGGCTGCGAGGGTGGAGTAGATGCATGAGGCTGTGCGGCTGCTGACGTTATGAAAAACATTCCAGCCGTGAAGAGCAAAGTGCCTGGGGTTTTTCCGGGCCAGCTGTTTGAACTTCTCGTCAACATTAGTTTCCAGAAATACGCTGTCACCGTCTTTTGTTTCGATCGCATGATACAGATCGAGGACGTCAGCGAATGTGGGATGCTCATACTCTGTGATAACATATGCGATCAGAGACGTCAGAAGAGAGATCGCTGCGTTGTCCCAATAGGGATCTATGTTTTTGTTAACAGCGGATTCCGCTTTAATAATGGCGGTTGCCAGCTGCCGGACATCGCTTTCGGATCTGAGATATTTCAGAGGATCAAAAGAACAGGTCGATCTGTCAGGATCGGCAAAATCAAGGATGCGGATGTCATATCCGCGCGAAGCGAGAAGCCCGCTGTAACGCTTCACGAGCTTCCGCTTTGTCATGGTTACGATAATACTGCGGTCATACGTGTTGATGAGTGCGGGCTCAACAATACTCATTGTTTTGCCGGAGCCTGTTCCGCCGATCACCAGCGTATTGCCGTTGATCCCCGTCACATGAGTGTCAGCCGGGAAAGAAACACCTTTGCCAAGAATTTGAAGATCACGCATCATTACTTCATCACCTCCTCTATTTCATCAAAGCTGATTATTTTGTCGCAAAGACCAAAAGACACACTTTCCTCAGCGGAGAAGTAGTGATCGTAAGCAGTTGCCTTTTCGATCTCGTCTGCGCTTTTTCCGGTGTGCTTTGCCAGGATGTCATTCATCATTTTACGTGTCTCAATGAGACTCTCGGAGATAGAACGGATGGAAGAACAGTTCCCGCCGACACCGTTGGGGATCAGCGGTTCATGCAGCATCGATTTGCTGTGGGGAAGGATGTATCTTCCGCCGGTTCCCGCTGCCAGGAGCACTGCAGCCATGCTGTAGGCTTTGCCGGTGCAGACGGTTTTGATCGGTGCTTTGCTGGAACGCATGACATCGTATATTAACATTCCTGCGTCGATCTCACCGCCTGGTGAATGGATGAGTACTGTGATCGGAAGCGAATCATCTTCCCGGTTCAGGTGCAGGACCTGTTCCAGGAACTCACAGGCTTTGTCACCGTCGATCTCTCCCTTAAGGAAGATGATGCGGTTCGCAAGATTCCGTGTCTCCATTGGGACGAGAGAGATTCCGCTGCTGCTTTTCACTTCAACGTTCATATGATTTCACTCCTTTACATTTACATAAATAGCGATGCTGAAATTTTTCCCGCACACGGTAAATTTTTTTATAATAGTACTGAAATTGGATAAGGGGGATCTGTTCGGATGGGAACGATAACACTGGGCGCGAAAACCATATACAACGCTCTGGTTGCAGAACTGAGCAGTGCTGCATCGCAGCAGACCGTTGATAATCTTCTGAGGGATCTGAAAGAAAGCGAAGGACGGAGCGACTACCTCGAAACCTTAAGCAGACTGGAAAGCATTATGAATGCCCGGAATATAGCATTTGAACGGAGAACAGACGACGCTGATTACTATATAAAGCTGCTGTCTCAATATACATTTCCCTCCTATGATCAGATGAAATACCATATGCTCCACAGCATCATGAGTAAAATGGAGGAATATTATTCTCCGGAGATGTATATGAAGAGGACCGTGGATCACCTGGAAGACCCTTCACTCGGATGGGGCAGTGAACCTACCCGGCTTCGCATACTCAGGCAGTTCGTAAAAGAAGGGAATGCCCTGAAAGACACCGGCATCAAAGGGGACGGATACATCCGGAAATATGTGAAAAAGAAGAATCCGAAACTGAAAAATATTCAGAACAAACAACTGGATACCCGGACGATTCTTGAAAATCTGGATGATGGAATTTTCAAACCGCTGGATGCGAAAGAAACGGATGATCCGAAGGCCGTCAAAGCAACGCCAAACCAGAGAAAAGCGGACGGCACGTACGGACTCCTTACGATCTGTGACGACCTGGCAAAAGGACTGTTCCATAAAAACGGATTCACCAAAAGATATCTGTATTACTTCGGTATCGTATATGGAATGATATACTATTCGGAAGACCCTATGGAAAAATATGAAAAAGAGAAAGATATTGAAGCGGTTTTATTTGAGCAGTATTACGTGAATAACATTACCCGCTTTCTGCTTGAAGAATATAAAGCAGACAATAACGGCAGCTATGAAAAAGATCCTTCCGGTCAGGGAATCAATAAGAAAGACTACCGTGAACTTGTATGGCTGTATTATCTGAACAGAGAAATGCCGCCGGCAGAAAAGCTTAAAAAATCTACGGAAATGATAGAAAAACTGAGAAACAGCAAGCCGGCAGATCCGGGCAGTCATAATACGATCCGTTACAGCACACTTAAGTTTGAACAATTATGGCCTTCTTATTTTGCACTGAATGAAGATGTTCTATTGAAAAGGATTCCGAACGATTTCGACTGTACAGATGATAAAACGGATGATCCGGAGAAGAGTGTCAGCGCCCAGAAAACGGCTTTTCGTGTTTACGGCTCGATCCTGAAAGAATTGCAGAAAGAAGGAGTATCGGTCGGGGACTGCGATTACGGGATGAGCATTATCATTGATTCGGATATACGTTCGAATCCGCAGAAGTTTCTTTCGAAATATAAAGATATAACCGAGGAAAAGCTGCAGGACTTCCTGATGCTGATCGGCAAATTTCATCAGTTCATCTCGTATCCGTATTTAAAAGTCGATTCGCCGGAAGATATCGGCAGACTGAAGATCATGGGTCTGCATTACTATCTGTTTGTGGAAACGAACTGTGAACTGCAGAATAAAGACAGCTTTCAGACAGTATGCGCCGAGTTTGAAAGAACGGTAAACGAATATCTGGAAAAAGCAGGTTATCCGTTATTTTCGATCAAGAACTATTTCGACATATTGATCGCGTTTGCGGCATTCACGGCAATCAACGGATACTGAGAATAAGCAAAAGAAAGAGATCTGCAGAAGTATATAGCGCATAAAGAAGGGTACGTTAAAGAACATCGCTGCATACGGTGTTCTTTTTCCGTTCGTGCATAGAATAGGAATCTTCTATCTGCTATACTTTTAACGGTTAATTGTGAGGTATTGAATAATGAATAAGAACAGACTGATGAAACGTATGACTGCACTGTTCTGCGCAATAGCATTGACGGGGACCGGGATGCATACCGTGATCCGGGCAGATGAAGAAAAGCCGCAGGAAGAAACAGTAACGGAAACAGCCGCGGAAGAAGCCGGCGAAGAAAATGAACTGCTGTACGCAGACGATGTGAATGGATTTGTCACGCGGCTCTATGAAGTGTGCCTTGGCCGCAAACCGGATAAAACAGGGTATATGGACTGGATCAACTGGCTGAAATCCGGAAAGGTGAGCGCTGCCGGAGCTGTGCAGGGATTCATGCTTTCCAATGAAATGAAGGCGAAGAACTATTCCATCTCGGACTGGGTAGAGATCTGCTATAAGGCGATCATGGACAGAAAGAGCGATGCGCCGGGAAAGAAGACCTGGGTCGACTGTCTGACCAACGGCGTCAGCCAGAACTTTGTACTGAAGGGCTTTGTCGGCAGTTCGGAGTTTGCCGGACTCTGTGCCAAATACGGAGTCGTAAAAGGTGATATCACGCTGACCGAACGCCGGGATCAGAATTACGGTCTGACCTCCTTCGTCGGCAGACTGTATAATAAGGGTCTGGGCAGAACGCCGGACGCAAACGGCATCAACAACTGGTGTGATCTTCTGATCCTGAAGAAGCGTACGCCGAAACAGGTCGCAACATCAGGATTCTTCCATTCACAGGAATTCCTGAAGAAGAATCTGAACAACACCGAGTTTGTCAAAGTAATGTACCGTACATTCCTGGGCAGAGAATATGACGTCCCCGGCCTGAATGACTGGGTGAGCAGCCTGAACAGCGGAACATCGAGAGATTCGGTCATGGCCGGATTTGCCGATTCAAAGGAATTCCAGAAAATCATCAGTGATTCGGGATGGGAAGCAGTATCCAACAAGGAACTGGCGCCTCTGTTCAACAATGTGAACAGTATCCTTCTTGTCGCAAACAAGCAGCACAAGCTTCCCAATAACTATGAACCGTCCGATATGAGACAGCCGAACGTATCGGCACGCATGAGCACACCGATGCGCGATGAAGCTGCCACGGCGCTGGAACAGATGTTTGCGGCTGCCAGGGCAGAGGGCGTCTATCTGGTAGCGGGCAGCGGCTTCCGTTCCCAGTCCTACCAGGCGACCCTGTACAACAACTATGTCGCAAGAAGCGGAAAGGCTGCGGCGGACACCTACAGCGCAAGACCGGGCTATTCCGAGCACCAGACAGGTCTGGCAATGGATATTTCCGACCGCTCCGGCGCAACATATCTGTCACAGAGTTTTGAAAATACGAGCGAAGGCAAGTGGCTGAAGAACAATGCCTGGAAATACGGCTTCATCATGCGGTATCCGAAGACAAAGCAGTCGGTGACAGGATACATGTATGAACCATGGCATTTCCGCTATGTCGGAAAAGACTACGCAGCGGCCATCTGGTCCTGCGGTCCGGAGACGACATTTGAGGAATACTTCAATGTGGCCGGAGGAGAATCCTATAACTAAACAAACCTGCATATATAAATAGAAAGAAGGGGCATATGGAAGACTTTAAGTTTCAGAAAAAAGTAACAGTACGAGAGATCGTTGAGTTTTTCCATTTTGAACAGCTTACCGGAAATGATCAGGCACTGGACCGGTGGACGGTCGTACCGGATGTCAACCGTCCGGGATTCGAACTGTGCGGATTCTATAAGATGACAGAACCGCGGAGAATCGTTCTGATCGGTAATAAGGAGTCGGAATTCATCCTGACAATGTCGGAGGCAGACCAGAGAGCACGCTTCCCGATGTTAACGGACGGACTGACACCGCTGATCATCATTTCCAAAAACAACGTGCTTCCGCCGATCCTGAAGGAAGTGGCAGAGGCTGTGAACTTCCCGATCGTGCGCACACCGCTCGATACATCCCGTGTAACGACCGATCTGATCGCCTATCTGGATGAAAAGCTGGCAAAGGAAGACACCATGTCCGGTGTTCTGATGTCTGTATACAACAAAGGCGTCCTGCTGGTCGGTGAGAGCGGTATGGGTAAGTCAGAAACCGCGCTGGAGCTGATCCGTGACGGTCACGTGCTCATCGCCGATGACCGGGTAGACGTACAGCGTATCCACAACAGTATCTTCGGTCATGCGCCGAAGTTCCTGAAAGGACTGCTGGAGATCCGCGGTATCGGCATCATTGATGTCGAGAAAATGTTTGGTGCCAGCGCACTGAGTGAATCGACCAAGATCGATCTTGTCATCAGTCTGGAACCGTACGATCCGGAAAAAGATTATGACCGGATCGGGGATGACAAGCCGAAGTATACACAGGTCCTGGATGTACAGCTGCCGACGATCGTTCTGCCGCTGTCTGCCGGCCGCAACGTCGGTGTCCTGGTAGAATCCGCCGTGACGCACTTCCGTCTTCTCGAAGCGGGATATTCCAGCACCGAAGAGATCAACAAGCGTTTCCGTACAGTCGTAGAGGAAGGCAATGCGGGCGGTACTGTTTGACTTTGACGGTACATTGCTGGATTCTCAGGCAATGGTCGTCATGTGCTATATGCACGTGTTCGAGATGTACCGGACCAAAGAGGAATTCACCCGTGAACTGCAGCTGGAAGTCTTCGGACCTCCTCTGCACGATGAGATGAAAAAACTGTTTCCGGACCAGGATCCGGATGCCATGGTGGCAGAATACAGAAACTACCAGGCAGGTCTGCCGGGAACGGGAATCGTTCATCTGATCCCGCATGCGGAAGACGTGCTGAAAAGCCTGGCGGAACGCGGTGTGCGCATGGGAGTGGTATCTTCCCGGCTCAGTGCGTCATGCCGGCTTTGGATGAAAGAATTCGAACTGGAACAGTACTTCGAATGCATACTGGGACAGGAACAGTTCACCCGGGCCAAACCCGATCCCGAAGGCATCCTCAAAGCATGTGAAGCCATGGGACTGGATCCGAAAGAAACGGTATATATCGGCGACAATGCCTCGGATGTCTTTGCGGCACAGAGAGCCGGCTGTATCTCCGTGGGATTTGTATCGGAAAAAGGAAAGGAACAGGAAGTACTGGACGCAGAAGCAGATCATGTGATCTATGATCTGCGGGATCTGCTTCCGATCGTTCTGCAGTAAAAGAAAGATTCCAATGATGTGCTCCATCATTGGAATCTTTTTCAACAGACTGCGTATGATCCTCAGTGTCTGTAATGACGGGAGGAAGTACCGCGTCTTGCCAGTTTTCTGCCGGTATTCTCCTCCTGAGAGAAGGAGATCGTGCATTTCCGGAACAATTCAGCTTCGATCTCGGAATACTCCGGGGCGGAAGTGACTTCATTCAGCATGATTATGCCGCGGCTTTCCCGGTCTTCCGCAAGACGTTCGCTGTACGGCTTCCAGGTTTTGGAGTCTTCCATGACCGCGCAGTATTCTTCAAACTGACGGATCATTTCGCGGAACTGCATCGTGATGCCGCAGTAGGCGTTGATCCATTCAATATTGTTCATGTGCACTTCATAGTACTCCGGAGCGTACTTCTTTTCGTAGTTCAGCAGGCCGAGGATCCAGAAGCGGAACTCCGCATATGCCTGGTAGTCATTGATGCCGCAGTTATATAAGTCAATGAATATCTGACTGGATCTATAGAACGGATACAGGCACAGTTCGGTGTGGAGGCCCCAGCTGTAGGCGGCATACTCATCGATCAGGCCGTAGATGCCGTTCACATTGGCACTGGTGTTTGTTCCGTTCGAAACATAGGTATCAAAGCGGAATGTACGCTGATCCTGCGGGATCGTACACGCATATGTTTCGGTTTTGAACATGGTATTGCCGGGATTCCGGTACGGAATGCGGAATTCCAGTCCGTTTGTGAGACGGATGGTCTCACTGCCGATGTAATCACCGTTTTCCCGGATAAAGTAGTCGTTTCTGTAGAAGGTATACATATGGTATTCCTCGTGCATGACCGTACCGAGACCGTAGGCGTTGGAATCCGCGTGGATCAGCCAGTCTTCCACCGAGGAATGTCCGTTATCAATATTGAAACTGACAACTTCCCATCCGACCGGGTCATACTCCCTCAGGAGTGCCAGCGCGTTCTCTTCATTGACCTCGTCATCGTAGCGGCTTTCCGCCGAGGCCGGCACAAAGCATACATTGAGTCCCAGTATCATACTGAGCAGAAGTGAAGCAATGATTCGATATAATTTCATACCTGTTTTCCTTCCTTTACTGAGCATAGAGTACCGCGTGAGAACTTCTGGTTTTTCCGGGGGGTTGAAAACATGTATAATGAGTGA
The DNA here is from genome assembly GCA_017510405.1 of Solobacterium sp. Classification (GTDB taxonomy): domain Bacteria; phylum Bacillota_I; class Bacilli_A; order Erysipelotrichales; family Erysipelotrichaceae; genus Bulleidia. The sequence goes on along the minus strand of JAFWNG010000034.1, from coordinate 40,887 downwards.
ATAGGAACGGAGATCTACATATGGAAAAGAAAACAGAATGGGAATATGCAGAGATTCTGAAATGGAAGAAGAAAGAGATCCAGCTCAACGGCTGGAACATATTTGATGTAACGGCAAAAGACCTGGTGGAAGAAACAGAGCCCGGGACAGACAATCTGAATGCATGCATAGAAGGCATGCTGAAGAACATGCTTGAGGGCGACGTGTTCCTGGTCGGAAATGAATATGACCGCGGCGAGGATTTCGCTGTCCGCTATTATTGCGACAATCTGAATGAGAGCCGCAGAAAGCTTTTCGGGTGAGTGTTATGCGTAATAAAAGAATTATCCTGATCAGCGGAATGAGCGGAGCGGGCAAGAGTACTGCCACACGGATCCTGGAGGATATGGGATATCACATTATCGATAACTTCCCGGTCCAGCTGGTAAGCCTTCTGGTGGATATGATCGATACCAGTACCGATCCCCGCTACAGCTATATTGCGCTTTCTACGAACGCGCAGGACTTCCCGCACTTTCTGCGCGGTCTGAAGGGACAGAACATGGAGCTGCAGGTACTGTTCCTGGACGCGGCTGACAGCGTGCTTCTGCACCGCTACAAGAGCACCCGGCGCATGCATCCGCTGCTTCTGAGCAATACCGTGAACACGCTGGAAGAAGCAATTGCCGTGGAACGGCAGATGTTCAAGCAGGCAATTGCCAATACGTTCATCACGATCGACACGTCGTTCCTGTCGGAAAAGGAATTCCGCAGTAAGATCAACAAGTTCTTCTCGCGGTCGGCGATCCCGTCTTTTTCCATCTCTTTCGTGTCATTCGGATACAAATACGGTGTACCGATGGATGCGGACCTGATGATCGACGTGCGTTTCCTTCCGAATCCGTTCTGGGTACTCGAACTGCGTCCGTACTCCGGCAATGACAAGCCGGTCTATGACTATGTCATGGAAAAGCCGGAGACCCAGGAATTCCTGGAAAGACTCACGGCATTTACCGATTATGCCTTTGCCCAGTATGTACAGGAAGGGAAGAACCACTTCACCATGGCAGTCGGCTGCACCGGCGGACAGCACCGCTCGGTAGCCATCACAAACTATCTGTATGACCATTACCGCGATACCTACAACTGCTACAAAGAGCACAGGGATCAGAAGGAGTGGATCAAAAATGACTGAGCGGAACAGTGAACTTCGCAGGGTCGTCGTCATCGGCGGCGGACATGGTCAGTCGACCATCTGCCGCGGCATCAAGAAGATCCCGGATCTGGACATTTCCGCGATCGTAACGGTGGCGGATGACGGCGGAAGCACCGGACGCCTGCGCCGGCAGTTTCATATCCCTGCCATGGGAGATATCCGCAACGTCATGATCTCCCTGGCAGAAAGCGAAACGCTTCTCGGAACACTGATGGATTACCGCTTTGAGGATCCCCGCGGCGAAGAAAAAGACATTGCCGGACACAATCTGGGCAATCTCATCCTGACGGCACTGACGCAGCAGTGCGGCAGTTTCTTTGAAGCCGTGCAGACAGCCGGAAAGATCCTCAATGTCAAAGGAAAGATCATACCGGCGACCACCCAGGTCATCACGCTGTTTGCCCGCATGGAAGACGACGTCATCGTCAAGGGCGAAGCGAACATCCCGGACCGGTCCAACCACATCCGCGAAGTATTCTACGATGTGCCTGTCCACGCTACGCCGGAGGCAGTTGAAGCAATCAAAGCCGCAGATCTGATCATATACGGGATCGGCTCTGTCTATACAAGTATTCTTCCCAATGTGATCATTCCCGAAATACGGAATGCACTGCGGGAAACAGAGGCACGGAAGGTGTACTTCTGCAATGCCATGACCCAGCCCGGAGAGACCGACCGGTATTCCCTGGAGGATCATGTAAAGGCACTGACAGACCATGGCGCACCGGTGGATGCCGTTGTTTTCGCAAATGATAAAATACCGGAAAACATCCTGAAGCGCTATTATGCGGAGGGAAGCACACCGGTAACGATCCGGCAGAAGGAACATGACTACCGGATCATCGAGACAGGACTGCTGGACTTCCACAAGCAGCTGATCCGTCATAACGCTACGAAGATCTCGCAGACTGTCTCGGAATTACTGAAACAGGTGTAATATGTCATTCTCATCCGATATCAAAAACGAAATATCTCAGAAAACGATGAGCCGCTCGGACAGCCGTGCATGTCTTTCCGCGCTGCTGAAGATGTCGTCAGTCATCTCGTTTTCTTCCCGCGGCATGACTCTGCTGGTTACTGTGGAGAACGCTGCGGTGGCGCGCATGATCTTCAGTATGGTCAAGGACCGCTACGGTTCCGAAATGGAATTGTTCGTCAAAAAGAAGATGAACCTGAAGAAAAACAGGATCTACGGCATACGGATCCTGACGGGAGCGCGGGATATACTGGAAGATGTCGGATTGTATACAGCCAGAGGACTGCGGGAAAAACCGGTCAGCCGGATCGTGCAGACGGAAGCGAATGCCAGGGCGTTCCTCTCCGGCGCGTTCATGGCAGCCGGCAGCGTCAATCCGCCGGAAACGCCGAATTATCATCTGGAGATCACGGCCGGAAATGAGGAGTACGGCACATTCCTGATCGAACAGATGGCACGGTTCCGCATTCCCGCCAAAATGATCGAACGCCGGGGCAAGCACGTCGTTTACGTCAAGGCAGCGGAAAAGATCGGAGACTTCCTGCGCTGTATCGAAGCTCACAACGCTCTCATGAAATTTGAAGATGAACGCATCGAGAGAGACTTTACCAACAACCTTGTCCGTCTCAATAACATCGATGTCGCAAATATGCAGAAAACACAGAAGGCCGCCGAAGAACAGATCGCAGACATCATGATCCTGAGGGAAAGCGGCTACGACTCACAGATGAACGGTTCTCTCAAGCAGCTGGCAGAGGTACGGACCAAATATCCGGATGCCACGCTGTCGGAACTGTCTAAGCTGTACCAGCAGGAAACTGGTGAGTCGGTCAGTAAGTCCGGACTGAGACACCGCTTCATCCGGATCCACGAACTGGCAGAGAAAGAACGCCTGCGGAGGAAGGAACAGGAATAATATGATCAGAAAAGCACTGGAACAAGATACAACAGAGATACGGGAACTCTGGAAGGAATGTTTCCCGAAAGATGATCCCCGGTATGTGGAATTCTATTTCAAGACATATTATCGTCCGGAAGATACCTTCGTTGCACTGGATGAAGGAAAGATCAGAGCCGTTCTGATCCGTCAGATCCACGATCTTATGTTCAACGGAAGGATCCTGCAGGTATCCATGCTGAAAGCGATCCCCGGAGTTTCGGAAGACCGTCGCAGCGGCTATCTGGATGAACTCATGGAAACCGTTCTTGACGCATGCGATCATACGGAGCTGATCACGCTGGCGGACGCTTCCCAGGAAGAACTGTTTGAACGGTACGGTTTCCGCCGGATCTACCGCCGCGCGGAATACACGCTGGAACGCACCGACGTAAAGCGCATTACGAATTTCGGCTGTGCCTATGAACCGACGCCGATCGATCTTCTGAAGGTCTACAGCAACTTTATCAAGCGCTTCAACGGCTTCTATGCCCGCGATCTTGCCTACTTTGTAGCGTACAAGAAAGAGATCACTGCGTCCGGCGGAAAGATCGTCGCCTATTACAACGGCAAAAACCATATTCAGGGCTACGCGGTCATGCGTCCGGAAGGCAATGAACTGCTTGTAGAAGAGATCACTTACCTCGACAGCATGTCGCTGTTCAAGCTCTGCAACGCATGTCTGCAGGAAAAGCGCGTGATCAAACTGCGCGTCTCCGAAGCCGAGAATCTTTCCGTTCTCTTTCCGGAGGCAAAAGTCCGCACCTATAACACGACGCTTGCCCGCATTAACGACAAAGACCTGTTCATGCGTCTGTTCAGCCGTCGGATCGCTACGGTGGAAGATGCGTTCGGCATCAGCAGAAAGCCCTTGAATCTCAACGAAAAAAAGTGACAAATAGCATCTGTTTTATACGGTAAAAACCCTGCCTGCCATTCGTTATTTATTTGACTATATGGCATGCGGGGTTTTATAATTTATATACATCATAAGGAGGATATATAGATAATATGAGTGATGTAAGAGTTGCTATTAATGGTTTCGGTCGTATCGGACGTTTAGCATTCAGACAGATGTTCGGTGCTGAAGGTTATGAAGTTGTAGCTATCAACGATTTAACAAAGCCTTCCATGCTGGCTCACCTGCTGAAGTATGACACAGCACAGGGCGGTTATGCTGGAAAGATCGGCGAATGCCTCCACACAGTTACAGCTGATGATGAAGCAAACACGATCACAGTTGACGGCAAGACTCTGAAGATCTATGCAATGCCGAAGGCAGAGGAACTGCCGTGGGGCGAACTGCAGGTCGACGTAGTTCTTGAGTGCACAGGCTTCTACACATCCAAGGCAAAAGCTGAAGCACACATCAAGGCTGGTGCTCGTAAAGTTGTCATCTCCGCTCCTGCAGGAAATGATCTGCCGACAATCGTTTACAACGTTAACCATGAAACATTAACAGCAGAAGACACAGTTATCTCCGCAGCAAGCTGCACAACAAACTGCCTGGCTCCGATGACAAAGGCTCTGAACGACTATGCTCCGATCCAGAGTGGTATCATGACAACTGTTCATGCATACACAGGCGACCAGATGATCCTCGACGGACCGCAGAGAAAAGGCGATGTCCAGAGAGCAAGAGCTGGTGCTGCTAACATCGTTCCGAACAGCACAGGTGCTGCAAAGGCTATCGGTCTGGTAATTCCGGAACTGAACGGCAAGCTCATCGGCGCTGCACAGCGTGTTCCGACGCCTACAGGATCCACAACAATCCTGCACGCAGTAGTTAAGAAGGACGAAGTAACAGTTGAAGGAATCAACGCAGCTATGAAAGCACAGGCTAACGAATCCTTCGGTTACACAACAGAAAAACTCGTTTCCTCCGACATCATCGGTATGAAGTATGGTTCCCTGTTCGATGCTAACCAGACAATGGTTTCCAAAGTAGCAGATGGCGAATATCTGGTACAGGTCGTTGCTTGGTATGACAACGAGAACTCCTACACATCTCAGATGGTTCGTACAATCAAGTACTTCTCCAACGTTAAGTAATTGATCGCACCTTGATGTAAAGGCAGGCAGCTTCGGCTGCCTGTTTTTTTGCTGGAATACGATATCTACCCCCTGTCCTGATGACCGGGTCATGTTATGTAATATATCTGTGTACGGGAAAGGGAGGTACAGATGTTCATAATCTTATTTGACCTTGGTTTTATCGGCTTTCTCCTGCTTATTGCCGTTGCTGTAGTCTTTTACGGCACGGTAGCCGTAGGCGCATGGTTCATGGAACACCTGACGATCATCCTGACGATCGCCGGGATCCTGATGGCCATCAAATCGATCATGGCAGTAGCCCTGTTTCATCCGAGTGACAGGAAAGTGACTTTGTCTGAACTTCTGGCTGTTCCGCTGGATTTTATCCGCGGTACGATCGTTGTCTGGTTCCTTGTAAATATGTTCGTGACACTGCTCAGAACATTTTTTATCGGCGCATGGTTTGTTGTCCCGCTTGCCGTCATTATGGCGGTCACGGTATATGTTCCGTTGTTTTACTGCTCGATGCTGCATACGTGCTTCGGAGAACTTGTATCGATCGGAATACTGCTGATATGGGTCGTCCTGCTTTGCAAGTGGCCCGGCAATGACTTCTTCTATATCGGAAATGAAATATTCCGTTATCTGTCCATCATTCCGGAAGGCATGTGTCTGATGTGACAGCGGTGATCTGACAGAAAGGGGAGAATACTATGACAGAAACCAAAAAGAAGACAGCAATGGGTATATACTTCAAAGATTTCATTTTCCTGGTGATCACAGCAGGCCTGCTGTACATGGTCGTAAATAATATGATCACGAAACGGGAAGAAAAGATTGAGGAGTACCGAAGCCAGCTGATCGGCAATACGTATGATTACTCGAATAAGAAAGGTATTGCGGTCACTGTATTGGATGAACATACGCTGTCCTATACGTCCAAAGAAATCACAGAGCCGCAGGTCATGGAATATGAAGTGACAGTCGGTGCGATCACCGGAATTGCCCGGATCGAAACCAATGGTGAGATCTTTGGTATTGAACTTGATAAGGACGGAAAAGTGTACGACATCGATTTTGAGGTGCTGTCGTTCTTTGACTGATCAATAATAAAATGTAATGAAGGCCCCGGCATCCTGGTAAATAAACAGGATGCTTTCTTTACGTATATGAAAAGGCAGCGGTTATTCCGCTGCCTGTATGTTATGCTGGATCAACTGCGTTTAAGCAGACGTCCTGCGGCATAGGCGATCACAGCCAGGCAGGCTGCCAGCATAGCGCTGTACAGTACGATCTGGTTCCGGTCACCGGTATTCGGAGTTGTTTTCTTCCACTGCGCTGTAAGTGTGTGGTCTCCTTCCACTTTGTAGGAAGCACCTGCTTCGTAGCGGGAACCTTTCCAATAGTCGAATACATAGCCTGTACGGGATGGTTTCGGCAGAATGATCACAGAACCTTCTTCGGCGCTGATCGTGATCTTTCCGCTCTTTCCATCCAGTGTGCCGCCGCTGAGATCCAGTGTGATCGTATACATCACAGGATCCAGGGCAGGAATCACTTCTGTTTCTTTATGGGACGGATCATTCTTACAGGTTCTCTCTTTGAGACCTTCTTTTCCGACTTCTGCTTCTTTTACAATGACCCATTCAACCCAGTCATGACCAAGAGCTTCAATATCTTCAACTGTCTTTGTCTGAGCCTTGAATGCCTCATTTGTGAATTCAGCTGTATACGTTGTTTCGCCTTTGGCATCGCATGCCGCTGCTTTGGTGACTTTGGCAGTGGTCTTCACTGTTTCTGTTTCATTGTGGCTTTCATCACGTTTGCAGGTACGTTCTGCAGTCACACTGCTGTTGTCGTCTGCCCAGGTATATACCGGCTCATTCCAGTCATGACCGAGCGGCTCTCCGTCCTGTACGGTCTTTGTCTGTGTCTCAAAGAGAGGGTTCTTGAACTCGGCTGTATATGTGATCTCTCCCCATTCTTCACAGGAAGGCTTTCTGGTTGTCTTTTCAGCGATCGAGTACTCTTCTTCCCGGCATGACGGATCAGACTTTCCGATGATTTCAGCGTGGACATAGCTGTTGTCTTCTGCCCATGTGTATGTTGGTTTGTCCCAATCGAATCCTTCTACAAGGATCGGATGGTAGATGGTGATCTGATCGAAACCGGATGTGATATCTCTCGGCTTTTCGCTATTGACTGTCGGAGAATGTCCGGACGCATTGTAATAACCGTACTTCATCGTGAGCTGAATATTTACGATGATACGCGAAGTGTTTACTGTACCGGTGAAAGTTGAATAATGGGTTGTCCCTTCTTTTGCCCACCTGGAAGAGGTGACCAGATAGGCATCGGCGGTATCGCCTTCCAGAGTGATGGAAGGGACGTCACCTTCTTTGATTTCAGAACCGTATTTTGGAGTTTTTACAGTGATTGCGTTTGTTAAGATCGGGAGCCTGTAGAAACCATAGAGGGTCAATGTGTCCGGAAGCGGTGTCTCTTTGCTCATTTCTGCGCCCGGACCATTGTCCAGGTACATATCTGTATTGGAATTCTGTACAAATACATACAGCTGTTTTCCGTCTTCCTCTTTGAAGTTTCCGAGCTGGCGGTACAGGTCATACTGTATATTCTGGACCGTCTTGTCCTGTGCTGCGTCCGCATCCAGTGTCAGTGTCATGACTGTTCCGCTGAGAGAAGCGGAGAGCACGTAATCAGAGTCTTTCATCAGAATGTCTGCGTAATGCTGGGCGGTCGCTTCATGAACGTCTCCGAAGTTCAGATATACTGTTTTCGTTCCTTCTGCTCTGACAGCTGTCGGAAACAGCGTAATCAGAAGGAGAAGCGTATAATACACGCCGTTAATAACATATAAAGATCAAGAAATTGTAAGAATTCAGGAAGAACGGATAATACATGACCGAAGAACTGTCAGGATCGTAATTCTGTCACTGTCGAGGGGCTTCGAAGAAGTATACAGATAATATCTTTTTGTGAAAAAGCAGGAAACTGTCACAATGATGTCATTGTCTTTATATATACTGAATGGTATATTATAAGTAATCAGATATAGATGTTCCTGTTGCTATGAGAGTTGAGAGTGCGGCAATGTAACATATGATTCCTGGCTGCTGGAGCGGCCGGTATTTCTATGTTGCGTCGCACTTTGTTTTGTGCGGGATATATCCGGGAGTTATTGATGGATCATAATAATTTTCTGAATGTCGTTGAATCAAATCCGATCATTGCGTCTGTGAAGAACGATGAAGGATTGGAGAGAGCGCTGAAGACAGACGTTGAGATCATATTTATTTTGTATGGGGATGTGTGCTCGATCCCGGCGATCACGGAGAAGATTCGCGCAGCCGGAAAGATATCCATGGTGCATATGGATCTTGTCGGCGGTCTGAATCATGCCAGTGAGTCAGCAGTAGATTACATCAGACAGTTCACATCCGCAGACGGAATCATTACTACAAAGAGCGGACTGGTCGAGAAAGCTTCCAGGATCGGTCTCAGAACGGTCCTTCGGTTCTTTATTCTCGACAGTATGGCATTGGAGAATATACGCAGACAAAGCAAAAATACAATACAGCCGGATCTTATTGAGATCCTGCCGGGCGGTGTACGTTCGAAGGTAATACACGAGATCGAGGCAATCGTCAAAGTGCCTTTGATCGCAGGCGGACTGATCTCAACTAAAGAAGACGTCGTATATGCCCTCAACAGCGGCGTACTGGCGATCTCTTCCACAAATGAAGAAGTCTGGAAAATGTAATTCTGTCCCGAAAGCATCAGAGAATGCTTGAAAATATTGCCAAAGAAAAAGATAGGAGGAACAAAATGGCAAAGTATGTTATGGCATTGGATGCCGGCACAACAAGTAACAGATGTATTCTGTTCAATGAAAAGGGAGAAATGTGCTCGGTAGCCCAAAAAGAGTTCACACAGTACTATCCGAAACCGGGCTGGGTCGAACATGATGCCAGTGAGATCTGGCAGACACAGCTGTCGGTAGCACGTCAGGCTATGCAGAAAGTCGGTGCAACGTACGAAGACATCGCAGCGATCGGTATTACGAACCAGCGTGAAACGACAATTGTCTGGGATCGTAAGACAGGTCAGCCGGTCTACCATGCAATCGTATGGCAGTGCCGCAGAACTGCTCCGATGAAAGAAGAACTGATGCAGAAGTATCCGGATATCGCTGACGAAGCATATCACAAGACAGGTCTCGTATTTGACCCGTACTTCTCCGGTACAAAGCTCCGCTGGATCCTGAATAATGTCGAGGGTGTCCGCGAAAGAGCAGAAGCAGGAGAACTCTGCTTCGGTACAGTAGACAGCTGGCTGATCTTCAAGCTCACAAAGGGCAAAGTATTCGCTACAGACTACTCCAACGCTTCCAGAACAATGCTGTTCAACATCAATACATGCGAGTGGGATGAGAAACTCTGCGAACAGCTGGAAGTTCCGATGTGCATGCTGCCGGAAGCAAAGCCGTCCAGCGTTATCTATGGTGAATCCGATCCTGAATTCTTCGGCGGACCGATCAAGATCGCCGGTGTTGCAGGTGACCAGCAGGCTGCTCTGTTCGGACAGACATGCTTCGAGCCGGGTATGGCAAAGAACACATATGGTACCGGCTGCTTCATGCTGATGAACATTGGTACAAAGCCGATCTATCCGAACAACGGACTTCTGACAACAGTCGCATGGGGTCTCGACGGCAAAGTAGAATATGCTCTCGAAGGTTCCGTATTCGTAGCAGGTGCTGCTATTCAGTGGCTCCGTGATGAGCTGAAGATCATTGACAGTTCACCGGATTCCGAATACTTCGCAACACGTGTACCGAATACAAACGGCTGCTATGTCGTTCCGGCATTCACAGGTCTTGGTGCTCCGTACTGGGATCCGTATGCAAGAGGCGCGATCGTAGGTCTGACACGCGGTGTCAACAAGTATCACCTGATCCGTGCAACACTTGAATCCCTGGCATTCCAGACATTCGACGTACTGGCAGCTATGGAAGATGGTTCGAAGGTAAAACTGGCTGCTCTGAAAGTCGACGGCGGCGCGTGCAAGAACAACTTCCTCATGCAGTTCCAGGCTGACATCATCGGCGCTCCGGTACACCGTCCGGTATGCGTTGAAACAACAGCTATGGGCGCAAGCTACCTCGCAGGTCTGGCTGTAGGCTTCTGGGAGGGCAAGCAGGACGTCATCAAGAACTGGGCGATCGATAAAGAATTCGTTCCGGAAATGGATGAAGATGTCCGTCAGAAAGAACTCGCTAACTGGTCGAAGGCTGTTCAGTCCACATTCGGCTGGGCAAAGGATGAATAATCCCGAATCACTTTACAGAAACATCATTGATAATTGCATTAAACAGTATTAACAGGTAATAAAAGTTTTAGGAGATAGAAAAGAATTATGAAACCGTTAATTGGCGAATTTATCGGTACGCTGCTCCTTGTCCTTCTGGGCGACGGCGTTTGCTGCAATGTCAGCCTTAACAAATCAGGCATGAAGGGTGGAAACACCGTTCACATTCTCATCGGCTGGGGTATGGCAGTTATGGTTCCGGCATTCACATTCGGTGCAATGTCCGGTGCTCACTTCAACCCGGCAGTTACGATCGGTGTTGCGATCCGCGGCGGTATGGAATGGGGTCAGGTACCTGGCTACATCATCGCTCAGATGCTCGGCGGCTTCGTCGGTGCTGCAATTCTGATGGTACTCTATGCTGATCACATCAAGGCTACAGACGACGATGCTACGATCCGCGGCTGCTTCTCTACAGGTCCGTCGATCCGCAACACAACTCTGAACTTCCTGTCTGAATTTGTTGCAACATTCGTTCTCGTATTCACACTTGCAGGTATTCCGGCAAATGCAGGCGACTATGCTGCGAACTGGGGTCTCGTATACGGCGTCATCGTAGCGTGCGGTGCTTCCTTCGGCGGTCTGACAGGCTATGCAATGAACGCAGCGAGAGATGCTTCCCCGCGTCTTGCATATCAGCTCCTTGCTCCGAATAAAGGAAAGAAGGATCCTGACTGGGCTTATGGCTGGATCCCGGTAGTTGCTCCGATCTGCGGCGCGATCTGCGCTTCGCTGGTCTTCATGGCTGTATTCGCATAATTCACTGAATATACCCATCAGAAGAATCATAAGCACATAAGCTATAGGAGTCGGCAGCGGCACATGTGCAATACCTGCCGGCTCCTGTTTCTTATCAACAGATAAACGAGAGGTAATAACAAATGTACGACGTAATCATAATAGGTGCGGGAGTTACGGGAAGCGCTGTAGCCCGGGAACTCTCACGCTACAATGCGAGCGTTTGTGTACTGGAAAAATGTGAAGATGTCTGTGAAGGTACATCCAAGGCTAATTCCGCCATCATCCATGCCGGTTTCGATGCGGCAGAAGGCTCCCTCATGGCAAAGATGAATGTCAGAGGAAATGAGATGATGGGCAAACTGGCAGAAGACCTGGACATTCCGTTCAAGAGAAACGGCGCCATGGTCGTATGCATTCACAAAGAAGCACTGGACGGACTGAAGACACTGTATGACCGCGGTATCAAGAACGGTGTAAAAGAACTGCGGATCCTGACACGTGAAGAAGCGCTCGAACTGGAACCAAACTTATCCGACAACGTTGAGGGCGCACTGTATGCACCGACAAGCGGAATCATCTGCCCGTTCCTTCTGAATATTGCAATGGCAGAAAACGCAGCGGACAACGGTGTTGATTTCCGCTTCAACACAAAAGTAGAAGATATCTGCCGGGATGATAAAGGCATCTGGCATCTTCGTACAAACAATGGCGAATACAAGGCCAGATATGTGGTCAACGCAGCCGGCGTCTCTGCCGATGTGATCCACAATATGGTAAGTGAGAATAAGATCCATATCACACCGAGACGCGGTGACTACTGCCTGCTCGACAAGGAAGTAGGTAACCATGTCAGCCATACGATATTCCCGCAGCCGACAAAACTCGGCAAAGGCGTACTCGTTTCTCCGACGATCCACGGCAACCTGATCGTAGGACCGACTGCAGTCGATCTGCAGGACAAAGAAGGAAACAACACGACCGCTGCCGGCATCAGTGATCTGATCGCCAAGGCGAATGACCATGTCAAGAATCTCCCGATGCGCAAGGTCATTACTTCCTTCGCAGGTCTGCGCGCGCATGAAGCAAACCATGAGTTCATTATCAAAGAAGTCGAAGACGCACCGCACTTTATTGACTGTGCCGGTATCGAGTCTCCGGGTCTGACATCCTGTCCGGCGATCGGTGAGATGGTCGGTGAAATGCTGAAGGAAAAGATGTCGCTGACTGAGAAGGAAAACTGGATCAGCAAGCGCAAAGGCATTCTCAATCCGCAGGAACTGACCCTGGAAGAACGCAATGAACTGATCAAAAAAGAACCTGCCTACGGCAATATTATCTGCCGCTGTGAATCCATTTCCGAAGGAGAGATCCTGGATGCGATCCACAGAACGCTTGGTGCACGTTCGCTTGACGGCGTGAAACGGCGTACACGCGCAGGCATGGGCAGATGCCAGGCCGGCTTCTGTTCCCCGCGTGTCATGGAAATTCTGCACCGTGAGCTCGGACTTCCGATGGAAGAGATCACAAAGAGCGGCGGCCGCAGCACGATTGTCCTGGAAAGAACCAAGGGCACGAACGGAGGCGAAGCATGATTTCATATGACATCGTGATCATCGGCGGCGGACCTGCGGGTCTTGCGGCTGCGGTCTCTGCCAGAAACTGCGGTGTGGAAAACATCCTGATTCTGGAAAGAGACAAAGAACTGGGCGGAATTCTGAACCAGTGCATTCATAACGGCTTCGGACTTCATACATTCAAAGAAGAACTGACCGGACCGGAATACGCCGACAGATTTATTCAGAAAGTACTGGATCTCGGCATTGAGTACAGACTGAATACCATGGTCATGGATATTTCGGAAGACCGTGTCGTGACTGCCATGAGCAGAGAAGACGGTATGTACCAGATCCAGGCAGGCGCCGTGGTTCTGGCAATGGGATGCCGTGAACGTCCAAGAGGCGCTCTCAACATTCCTGGCTATCGTCCTGCAGGAATCTTCTCTGCCGGTACAGCGCAGAGACTTGTCAATATCGAAGGCTATATGCCCGGCCGTGAAGTTGTCATTCTCGGTTCCGGTGATATCGGCCTGATCATGGCAAGACGTATGACACTGGAAGGTGCGATCGTCAAAGTTGTGGCGGAACTCATGCCGTACTCCGGCGGTCTGAAGCGTAATATCGTACAGTGTCTGAACGACTTCCATATTCCGCTGAAGCTGTCGCATACTGTTGTGGATATTGAAGGAAAAGACCACATCACAGCAGTCACGATCGCTCAGGTGGACAGCCATAACAAACCGATCCCGGGAACAGAAGAGCGCTACACATGCGATACGCTGCTGCTGTCGTGCGGACTCATCCCTGAGAACGAACTTTCCAACAAGGCAGGCGTAAAGATGAATCCGGTCACCAACGGACCAATCGTCAACGAAGGCCTTGAAACAAGTATTCCGGGTATCTTCGCATGCGGAAATGTCCTGCATGTACATGACCTGGTAGACTATGTTTCCGAAGAAGCTGAGCGTGCCGGCGCGTCCGCTGCCCGTTTCGTACAGGCAGACGGAAAGATCGAGCGTTCGGAAAATGTTGTCAAACTGATCGCTACCGACGGCGTACGCTACACAGTACCGTGCACCATCGACCTGAACAACATGGATGAACTGCAGACCGTTCACTTCCGTGTCGGTGCAGTCTATACAAACTGCTATGTCAGCGTATACTACAACGACGAGCGGATGGTGCATATCAAGAAGAAGATCATGGCTCCGGGTGAAATGGAACGGATCATGCTGCAGAGAAACCGTCTTCTGAAAGAAGAAGACCTGAAGACGATCACGATCAAGATCGAGGCGGAATAATATGGAACGTAAAGAACTGACCTGTATCGGCTGCCCGATGGGCTGCCAGCTCACCGTTGAATTTGACAGGGAAAAAGAAGAAGTGTATTCCGTAACCGGAAACACCTGCATGATCGGTGACAAGTATGCAAGAAATGAAGTTCTTCATCCGGAAAGGACCGTGACATCCACCGTGACCGTGGACGGCGGCGATAAACCGAGACTGTCCGTCAAGACATCCGGGAATATCCCGAAGGATAAGATCTTCGAATGCATGAAAGCGATCGACGCCGTGCGTGTACAGGCACCGGTGAAGATCGGCGACGTTGTCATAGAAAATGTATGCGGCACCGGCATCAACGTTGTCGCTACAAGAAATATTCATCTTCTCTGACACGAAAGAAAGCTGCGTGAAAGCGCAGTTTTCTTTATGCCTGAATACAGGGTGATATAATATTCATGTATCGACTGTATTCAGTCGCGATAAAGGGAGAAAGAATATGAAAAAATCATTACTGAGAGGATCTGCATTATTTGCGCTGTCCGCTTTATTGTGTGCCTGCAGCAGTTCCGCGCCGCAGAGCAGTGCCGCCGGTTCTTCTGTAAAAGAAGATTCTGCCAAAACCGAACCGGAACAGCCTTCTTCAACTGCGGATCAGGAAATTATTACTTTTGACGGGTTAAAACTGTCATATGTAGAGCATCCGAATCCGTACGGATATGACAGCTGTTCCGTAACGATCACGAATACAACAGATTACATTATGCTGAATCCGCGAATTTACTTCTTCCTGGAGAAAGACGTAACGGCAGAGGATATTCAGGCTGCTATGCCGGAGGGGCTGACCTTCAGTGAAGAAACCTTAATGAAGAATGATGGAATGATAGCAACGGATCTGACATCCCGTTTCTGCCTGAAGCCGGGGGAGACCTCTGAGCCGTTAGACCTCGCTATATATTTGGAACCGAATTATGATATGTCCGGGAAGTATGCTGACTTGCGCGGAGTTTGCCCGGCAACCAGGGGAGTAATGGACCTTCTTGTACCGATGAATCTGGGTGGAACCATCATTGTGGACGATACTATGAAAGTTCTCTCAATCGGTTCTCCTGTTAAGGAACTGAAAAATGTGAGTGACCGTAATCCTGACATGCTTCTCAATGAAATTCCGGAAAGTGTCAAAGATCTTGCCCTCGTTCCGGAAGGAACAGAAGTGTATACGATCATGCCGTCGGATAATAATGGAAAAGTCGGGTATGTTGCTGCATTCTATAATGTTGGAGATGGGGCTTTAGAGAAGTACCCGGAAGCAATGAAGGAAATCTTCCCGAATTTGGAAATCATAGACGCAACTTACTCTTCCGGAGATGACGGCAAAGAGAATTATATAAATATTTACCTGTATCCGGACCATCATGTGATCGTTGTTTCGGTGAACTGAAATACCGTAAGATGCTGAATATTTCAAAAACATGGGAATGTTGTGATTTTTTCTGCACTTTACTATAATGGGTCGTAAGGAGATGTAAGAATTATGACGACTGCTAATAAGTTAACGATGCTGCGCATTGCGCTGATACCTGTATTCCTCGGCGTACTGTATGCCGGTTTCCCGGGATGCCGCTACTGGGCACTTGCAATCTTTATCGTAGCCAGTCTGACAGATATGCTGGACGGCTATATTGCCAGACATTACAACCAGATCACGAACTTTGGTAAATTCATGGATCCGCTGGCGGACAAGGTACTTGTCATGTCCGCAATGTGCTGGTTCGTGGAATGCGGACAGATGCCGGGCTGGGCACTGGCAGTTGTTCTGCTTCGTGAGTTTGCTGTTTCCGGCATGCGTCTTGTCGCAGTAGAGCAGGGCAAGGTCATCGCCGCTGCGTGGTCCGGAAAAGTCAAGACGTTCGCTACAATGGTATGCCTGTGTCTGATGATGCTGGATATTCCGGAATTCCTCAACACACTGTGTATCGTAGTGATCCTTGCGACAACGATCTATTCCGGCATTGAATACTTCATCAAGAATGCCGAAGTATTCAAGAACGCTGACTGAGAACACACATACTGAAGATCAAATGAAAACGGATCTGCGTTGGCAGATCCGTTTTTGTCACAGAATGGTTATTTTGCTTTTCTTCGATTCCAGGTGGATCTGCCGAGTGTGTGCATCATCCAGGCGCTGAGCACAGCGATGATAAGCACGGACAGTGTCCACAGTGCTTCATTCGGCAGTACATTGCGGAGAAACGTGATCGGGATGCCGTGCAGCAGATAGATCTCATAGGAGATACTGCCAAGGAAGGAAAGAATCCTGCTGAGAGGTCTGCGTTTCATCGTGACGGTATTCAGCAGGATCATAAACACGATGGCGGACACCAGGTAGCTGGCTATGCGCAGAACGTTGCTCGCCGGACGGTAAAGCGTCACACAGAACAGGAGAAACGAACTGAGCAGTACAGATGCATAGTGTTCCCGGATAAACCGGAGAACATTTTTTTCGTAATACGCCCATGCACAGCCCAGCGGCAGTAACAGGATCGAATCATAGATCCAGTAAAGAGACGGAATAAATACCAGGAATAAACCGAGGAAACCGGCAGAGAACAGGATCGCTGCATACAGAATGCCGATATCACTCCGGATCATCTTCAGTGCGATTCCAAGAAATACAATCCAGAACACATAGACAAAGATAAACCACAGGAAGGAGATACCGCTTGTATTATGCAGGTGCTCCGCCATAAGTGATCCGAAGTTTTTCACATCGCCGGTCAGCGCATAGATGATCCAGTAGATGACCAGTGTCAGGATATACGGCAGGATGATGCCCGGCAGTCTTCTTCGAAAATACCCTTTCTTCTGTTCGATTCCCTTCTTCATTAATCCGTACCCGGAGTAGAAGAAGAAACCCGCCACGGCCAGATATCCGATATCGATATAGATCCTGATCAGGCCAGCCTCTGTAACGCGCTGCGCCATGTGATGCAGGATCACCAGTACAGCAAAAAAGCCGCGGTAACGTAAGGTAACGGAACGTTCCGCAGGATCGAAGAAATCCTCTGTGCTTTCGGAAGGAATAACCAGCAGTAACAGCGGGGTCAGTGCAATGATACTGTTCAGGATACCTGTCATGTCTTTACTATAGTACAGGATACAGGGTTATTTCTCCGTAACGCTCTACGCCCTTCATGATTTCTTACGAATGCTGTGCAATAGTATGAACAGAAGCACGGGATTACCCGGGAAATGGAGGAACACGATGATTCTGACAAAAGAAGAACTGCGAAAACTCTGCCGCTGTGAATGTACAGTATCAGAGCTCACAGGGGGAAATATCAGAAACCTTCTGATCGCGGAACCATATACGATGACGCTGGATGATCTGCGTGAAGCACTGAAGCAGTATTCTTTGCGTACGGATCGTGATGAACTGGAAGACGAATGGTTCTGGCCGGTATATCATGCGTATCAGGCAGAACTGGTTCTTCTGGATGAGTCAGAATCTGAGGAATTTCTGATTCTGAAACATGCCTGGGAGGATCTGCACATTTATTTCAGTGCCGGAGAAGGCAGACCTGCATATCTTCCCTGTTTATAGGTGATGCTGTTAACGATATTCGGCCAGTCCCATACATTGATTTCCTCTTCGATCGGGAGAGTCATAACGGCTTGAATAATGCAGTCATCCTTCCGAGTAAAAGGATCATTCCGATAAAACGGAAATAATAAACGGCATGAGTTCGCATCATGCCGTTCATACTCATAGAGATTTTTCAGGGAGAGAGCTGAGCCTCTCCGTTATTTTTATCAGAACTGTACGAATGCCGGTGTGTCTGCCGGTGCATCGAGGCAGGCCTTCAGCTCATCATCCAGCTTGAGCAGGGTGATGGAGAAGCCTTCCATATCCAGAGAGGTCATGTAGTTGCCGGCAATTGTGCGGTATACTTTGATGCCCTTTTCTGCAAGTACTTCGTGGATATGCTTGTTGGCAACCATCAGTTCCATTAACGGTGTGCCGCCCATGCCGTTGACCATGACTGCTACTTCGTCGCCTTCATTATAGATGCCTTCGGCGAGGATCTTTGTCAGGAGCTTGTCACTGATCTCGTTGACGGAGCTGATCTTTTCACGATGTGTTCCCGGTTCGCCGTGGATACCGATACCGATCTCGATCTCATCTTCTGCGAGGTCAAAGCTTGGCTTGCCGACTGCCGGTACGGTGCAGGCGTCAACTGCCATACCCATGGAACGTACGTTAGCGATGACTTTCTCAGCAATACGCTTGACATCTGCGAGGCTTCCGCCTGCTTCTGCGCAGGCGCCTGCGAGTTTGTGTACGAAGATCGTTCCGGCGATGCCGCGGCGTCCGGTCGTCCATGTACTGTCTTCGACTGCTACGTCGTCTGCGACTACGACTTTCTCAACTTCGATGCCTTCTTCTGCAGCCATGTCCGCAGCCATTTCGAAGTTCATGACGTCACCGGTGTAGTTCTTGATGACTAAGAGAACGCCCTTGCCGCCGTTTGCCGCCATAATTGCTTCATAGACCTGGTCCGGTGTCGGGGATGTGAATACTGCGCCTGCTACAGCAGCGTCCAGCATGCCTTTTCCGACGAAGCCGCCGTGTGCTGGTTCATGTCCGCTTCCGCCGCCGGAGATCAGTGCTACCTTGCCGTCGGATCCGCCGGCACGTACCAGTACTTCCAGACCTTCAAGACGCTTAACGTACTGCGGATAAGCCGCGACCATGCCGTCAAGCATTTCGTCGACGATATTGTCGACTTCATTGATCAGTTTCTTCATTATGTGTTCCTCCTTTGAAGAAATATTATGTCAGCCGCTTCATGCGGCTTTCTTCCGTAGTGGTACAGGCTTACTGTTTGTGGAATTCCCGCATGGCTTCCGCTGCCTGAATGACCTGATCGATGGAATTGCCGATGTTTGCTTCAACAGCCGCAACAATTGCGCCTTCGACAACAGGGGCGTCGGCGATGCGTACGTCGATGTCTTCTTCCAGCAGATCGATGGCAGTTTCCGCACTGATGATGCCGCTGCCGAGGTCTGCGAGGATGACGACGCCGTCACCGGCATTCGCACTGACGATGGCTTCCATGATCCGTACGGCATCCGTACCGATCGTGCCGTCTTCCAGACCGCCGGCTGTATACAGCTGGGTGTATCCCTGCGCCATTTCCAGGGCAAGTTCTTTGATTCCCTCAGCGATCTTCGGGCTGTGGGATACGATGACCAGTCCTACCATGATCTTAGGAACGGATGAAATCGCGGATCGTTTCCAGTGTCAGGGTAGCGGATGTCGCACCGGGATCCTGATGGCCGATACTGCGGTCGCCCAGGTAGCTTGCGCGTCCCTTGGTGGCGCGGATCGTCTTGGTAAACTCAATGCCTTCTTTTGCGGCTTCTACAGCAGCGTCCAGTCCGGCTGCCATGTCTTTGCCTTCACCGATCGCAGCCATATATGCGTCATATGCAGGCATCAGGGCGTCGAGCATCGTCTTTTCGCCGCGGACTGCCTTGCCGCGTTTCTGGATGCCCGCGATCGCCGCTGCCAGCATTTCACCGAATTCTTCCGCTGTGATCTCATTTTTGCCGGCTGCGATCTTCGCTGCTTCCATATAAGCGGTTCCATACAGCGGACCGGATGCGCCGCCGACCTTGGAAAGAAGCGTCATGCCTGTCTTTTTCAGTGCTGCACCGATATCGTCGCTGTCCTGCGGCAGTTTCTCTGTTACAGCGTGAAAGCCGCGGGCCATATTGACGCCATGGTCCGCATCACCGATCTCCCGGTCCAGTTCAGTCAGGAAATCCTTGTTTTCCTCGATCTTCGCACTGATTCCGGCTATGCAATTGTATATTCTGCTCGACATTCTGATTCCTCCTTCTGATATGCTCGAACAAGCGGCACAAATGCCGTTAATTACACAGAAAAATAATTATACTGAAATCCGGCCGGGTACAGACTTCGGTCTGCCGGCCGGAGGAAACGAATTATTGTTAAGTTTTTTACACTTATTATTATACTATTTCACTGTACTGCGTACAAGAACACTGCATTCGGAAAAGTGCTTATAATAAGGCATTTTTGAGATAATGTTATTTTATTAACAAGATGCGGGGAAGGAATCGGAACGAATGTAGCGTCCCTTGGCGGATCTGTCCAGAATACCGTCGTCACAAAGCTGTTTCAGGATGCGCTGAAGCTGTCTTCTGCTGCACTGCAGGGCAGCGGCGGCGATCCCGACGCCGTCCAGCACACCGTTGTCACACTGGGTATCGATGTAATGCAGAAGGCGCTCGGTCAGGTCTTTCGGCTCTGTCATGGACAGGGTGATCTGTTCCAGCTTCTGTGCGGCGGATGAAAGAAGAAAGCGCAGGAATACCGGGTCGTTTTCCAGCTGACTGCGAACATCCCGCAGCGGCAGTACGACGCATACAGTGCGGCGGAGGATCTCGATCAGAAACGGGGATGTGACATTGCGGGCAAATTCAACGTCACCGAAACAGGTGAACCGGGAGCCGCTGTAAATACCGGACATACTGCCGTCATCGCGGATGTTCATGATCATGTACGTGCCGGACACCGGGAAGCAGAGATAGTCACGGGGATCGATCAGATTGTTCAGAAACTCGCCTTTTTCGAAAACATACAGGGCGAAGGGTAACTGCGGGGAAGAGAAAAAAGAATCGATATGATATTTGCGGATGTATGCCGAAAGACGTTCCGGATCATTCAGTATTTTCATATATTTATTGTGCCATATGTCACATTGTTCGGGAAGTGTGCGTGCTAGAATTCCGGCGTTGGGGTGAAAAAATGAAGAACGAACTGTTTGAGATGATGCCTGTCCCGAAGGCATATATGAAACTTGCGCTGCCGGTCATGATGAGCAGCGTCCTGATGCTTGTATACAACATGGTAGACATGTACTTTATTGCAAAGACCGGCAATACATCGCTGGTCGCCGGCGTATCGCTGTGCGCACCGGTATTCACATTCATGGTCGCCATCGGTGATATCTTCGGACTGGGCGGCAGTTCCCTGATCAGCCGTCTGTTCGGACAGGGAAGACAGGAAGACGGAAAGCGTCTGTCCGTGTTCGCGTTCCTTGGTTCCGCGCTGTTCGGCGTGGTGATCGCAGTGATCCTGGCTGTCGGGAAAGACGGTATGCTTGGTCTGCTCGGCGCCGCGGAAGATACGTGGGAGTTTGCGTCACAGTATTATATGTGGATCGCTCTCGGCGCACCGTTTATCATCTTTTCGCTCGTACCGACGAATCTGCTGCGTACCGAGGGATTTGCGACCGGTGCGATGATCGGTTCGGTGACCGGTTCGATCGTCAATATGATCCTGGATCCGATCTTCATCTTCACGCTGAAGATGGGAGCGGGCGGTGCCGCTGCGGCGACGGTCATCGGTAATATCTGCGCGGATATCTTCTATATCTGGTTCATCACGCATAAGTCGAAGGCACTGTCCCTGGATCCGCGAGGCTTCTATATCGAGAAGCGGGAACTGAAGCAGATCCTCGGCATCGGTATTCCTTCATCCATTACCAATATCATGCAGTCGATCGGAATGATGCTGCTGAACCGGTATCTGCTGCCGTACGGAAGCGATAAGATCGCGGCTATGGGCATTGTGTCCAAGGTAGTCATGATCGTTGTCATGATCATGGTGGCGTTCTCCTTCGGCGGACAGCCGCTGTACGGGTATCTGTACGGTGCCGGCAATAAGAAGCGCATGAAAGAAACGATCCGGTTTGCCTATACGCTGGTATGCGGACTTGGTCTGGTACTGTCGCTGGTGCTGATCGTTCTGGCACCGCATATGATTGCCATATTCATGAACGACCCGGAAATGATCGCAGTCGGTACGCCGATGCTCAGAGCTGTACTGACAGGAATGTTCTTCATCGGTATCGTTATGGTAACGACGTGCATCTTCCAGTCGACCGGCAAAGCCAGCGGAGCGTTCCTGCTGAGTGCGGGACGTCAGGGATATATCTACGCAGCGGTGCTGATCACTGCTTCGGCACTGTTCGGCTATACCGGAGTGATCTGGGCACAGCCTGCCGCGGATATCCTCGCGGCGGGACTGGCACTACTCCTGTACAGGATCATGCTTGCCGGCGAACTCAGTGAATAACCAGAAGGAATCTGTTTACATCAGATTCTTTTTTTGTATACTGTTGGCATTACAGGAGGTTTTTCGTATGACTGTACGCCTTATGACGATCGATGACTATGATGAGATCTATGCACTCTGGCTTTCCTGCAAGGGTATGGGTCTGAACGATACCGATGATACAAGAGAAGGGATCGAACGGTTCCTGAAGCGAAACCCGGACACGAATTTTGTCGCGGAGGAAGACGGAAGGATCGTCGGCGTGATCATGGCAGGCAATGACGGACGGCGCGGATACATCTACCATACCGCCGTACGGGAAGAATGCCGCGGCAGAGGGATCGCAACAGAACTGGTGAAGGCGGTTCTTGAGTCGTTTAAACAAATCGGCATATCAAAGACTGCACTGGTCGTCTTCGGCCGTAATGAGGCCGGAAATGCCTTCTGGGAGAAAATGGGATTTACACTGCGTACCGATATCAATTACAGAAACCTTGCGCTGACGGAAATCGTGCGCATGGATACATGATGTCAATTGTGAAAGAAAGGTGAAATTCCAAGGTTGAAATGCATACTTTCAACCCTTAAAATGAAAGGAAGGAGGGCAGACTATGAGTAATCGACTTCCTGAAAAACTGGCAGTATTACGTAAAGAATACGGTTTTACCCAGTCGGATGTCGCACAGAAACTGAATATATCTGTGACAGACTACATGAACTGGGAAAACGGAAATAAGTTATGTACGATCGAACAGTTAAAGGTACTTGCGGACATGTACGGGGTCACCGTGGATGCCCTGGCAGACAACACGAAAGAAATCACCGGGAAACCGGAAAAGAACGCTGAGACGATCGACATTCCCTTTATGACACCGCATACTTCTGTGAATCCCATGGATGATACAGAGGACTATGTAAGACCTGCAAACCAGAATGCGACACAGGAATTATCCGACGGAACGATCCGGATCGACATGGGCAGGTTCAATACCCGCCCGGCTCCGAGTCCGGACGAACAGCCGACAATGACCCAGACATTCACGCAGAGCGTAACGATCCGGCCGAAGCGGGAAGAACCAAAAGAAGAACCGGTCACAGAACATCCGACCGGCGGCCGCAAGCGCAGAGTGATCTTTATTTCCGCAATGATCGCATTAGCCGGAATACTCTGTGTGCTCGTATTTGCACTGCTGGGAAGCGGCGGCGGGAAGGTCGGTCTTTCTCAGACCAACCGCATTGCACTGGGAGACAGGTATTCCCTGTATGTGGATAAGAGCGGCCAGCTCCAGGTGCGCGGTATCTTTGAACCGGCAGCCAGGTTTGACAATGTCGTACAGGTCAGCGCCTATGACAGCCATGCGCTGGGACTGACCGGTAACGGCACCGTCGTCAATTCCGTATCGGATCCGAATACCGAGACCTGGAAAAATGTCGTGATGATCGCAGCCGGACGGAATCATTCCGCAGCGCTGAAAAAAGACGGAAGCGTCTACTGCTCCGGAAGCGCAGAAGCGTGCCGGGTAGCGGACTGGAAGGAAATGGAACAGATCTATGCCGGCGACGAAGTTACCATCGGCATACGTGAGGACGGCAGTGTTGCGGTTTCCGGCAATGTACCGGAAGGCATCAGTCAGCTGGAAAATGTACGTACTGCGGCAGTCGGCAAAAACACATACGCATTCATCCTGCGGGATGGAACCGTGCGCGTATTCCCGAGTACAGCGGATATCGCGGCGGAGACACTGGTCTGGACAAATATGGATGAGATCTCTGCCGGCGACGGATTTGTCGCAGGTATCCTGAAAGACGGCCGTGCGGTGATCGCTTCGACAGATGAAGCACTGAAAGAAAGAGTACTTGGATGGGGAGATCTGCGTTACATCGCAGCCAACGGCTCCACCGTGATCGCTGTGGATAAGAACGGCAAGATGCACGGCGCCGGTGACAACACCTATAACCAGTACGATACGACTGAAGAAACACCGGCTCCGAGTGAGACGCCGGAAACGATACTGGCCAAACCGACCGATATCACATTCAGTGAGACGACGTCTAACATCGTCATTAAGTGGAATACAGTCGAACACGCCGACTATTACGAAGTCACTGTGAACACCTCGCCGCTGACCAAGATCAAGTCGGCAGGCAACAGCACAAGCATCCCGTCATCCTCACTTGTCAGCGGCACAGAGTATACCGTTACGGTTACCGCGTATGCCAATGACGAAAAGAAATACGGTACCAGCGAGACCGCAAGCGTACGCTATCAGTACAATGCGATTACGATCGAACTGGATCCGGTCGCAAACATTACCGACCGTGTCGACGGCAAATACTGGTGCTTCAACTGGCAGCCGGTCGAACATGCGGATTACTACCTGTGCACTCTGGAAGGACAGCCGCAGGTACGCATCGACGGTACGGAATTCGTTGTGGATTCCTCTGTGGCAGGTCTTGTCAGCGGAAACAACTATGTGATCCATGTACAGGCATGTTCGGAAGACGCCAAGTATTCTCCGGCGCCGGACAAAGCGGTCACCAGACTGTATCAGCGTACCGAATACGCGGTAACGCTGGTGTTCAAGGATGAGACCAATACAGAAGTAGGGCGTATCTCGGTCAATGTTGAACCGGGCACCTATCTGCTCAGTGCTCTGATCCAGGACGCAATGCCGCAGAATTATTCGCTGAAGGAAGACTACGAGATCACAGTATCCAGCAGGATGGAAAAGGATGTCAGCGTGATAACGATGAGTCCGCAGGAAGAACCGGGTGGTGAGCCGCATGAATAAGAACTGGTATTATATGAAAAAAGACCGCCGGAAGTGCGGCCCGTTCAGTGAAGAAGAATGTATCCGTCTGATCCGTCAGGAGATCATTGAACCGTCAGATTTTATCTGGAATACCTATATGGAAAACTGGCTTCGGCTCTCGGATTCGATCTATTCGTTCTACATTCCCGGCAATAAGTAAAAGAAAGACAGCTGTGCATGCACACAGTTGTCTTTTTTAACCGGTAAACAGCACTGCCATGAACAGCACAGCTGTTACAAGATAGCCGATCATGACCGGCATGAAGTAGATCTTGCAGAGACCGGCAAACTCCCGGATCATTGCGCTCGGCCAGTAATACCATGCGGTATGGGAACCGACGCCGTCCGCGACCAGCTGGTTCTGTTTGGAATAGATCAGTGCTCTCAGAACGTGGTAGTTGGAGGTACATACGGCAGTTCCCTTACTGCCGCCCCGTGCTTCGATCATTTCCCGGCAGTTGCGCAGGTTTTCGAAGGTATTGACGGACTTGTCTTCCTTCAGGATATTTGCGTCCGGGATGCCTTTTTCCAGGAGATAGCGCTTCATCGCTTCGGCTTCGGAGATTTTTTCATCCGGTCCCTGGCCGCCGGAAACGATGATCATCGCCGGATTTTTGCACCGGTTAAATACACGGATGGCTTTATCAAGACGTCCGGACAGCAGACGGGAGACACGCTCACCGCCCAGCAGACCGCATCCCAGGGCAATGACATAGTCATAATTCTTGCGGACCGGCATGATCAGTATGAACCATGTATACACCATGAAGGCGAGGAACAGCAGGGATATATAGAAGACGAACCAGCCGAAGAAGAACGCTGCGACGGTCGGGGTGCCGAGGGAATCACTGCCGGCTTCACCAAGCGATGTTATAAAGTAGAACTCACCGGCAAAGATCAGGATGCCGAATGCCATGGACAGCAGGTTGGCGATCGAGAAGCCCTCCCGTTTGATCATCAGGAAACCGTTGATGATCAGCAGGAACGGTATGATGACGACCAGACAGATCGTAAACAGGGCATAGAAGATCAGGATCGTATTGCCCAGCGGTTCATAGATATGAAACAGATAGAACGTCACTGCCAGAAAGAACAGGAAGGCCAGCAGCACCAGAGCGTTGCGGAACTGTCTTCTGTCTTTCAGAAAGTTCACTATAAACGTAATAAAAAGGACAGCGGTAATCACGCTGAATATGATTTTGAAAGTACTCATACATCATATTATACGTGGGCTGTCCTTTATTGTCATTGTGTGATTCGGATGAGCAGTTCAAGAAAATCCACTGCGTCAATGTCGCCGCTCTGCAGGCGCTCCAGCAGTACATTGACTTCTTCCGGGATCTCTTCTCCTTCCAGGAGATAGAGCAGGCGGATATAGCGGATCAGCTCCTCGATCTCCATATTGGGGTCGAGGCCGGTGAATTCCTCAGCGGGATCCTGCGGCTCCGTTTCTTCGACCACACGGTCTTCCATAATAATGTATTCACAGGAAGCGGACGATACGTTGCCGTTGCGGTCCGCGGCAGTGACATAGACGGTATACGTGCCGGGGACGGTAATGTCACCGGAAGTACGCACGGTATAGGTGCCGGCGGAAGGCATGTCCGCATCCGGAAGATATTCCAGCGTGCCGTCGATCGGATCCATGACGGAAGCGATATTGGAGCGTTCATTGTAGTCACTGTGTTCATACAGCGTCACGCTGTCTTCGAAGAACGTGATGAGCGGAGAGACCGTATCGGTGACTTCGAATACAAGTTCCGCTTCTTCCGTACGTCTGCCCAGAGTGAATCGGCATCCGATCTTCTGGGTGCCGGTGCGGGAAAGGTCCAGCATCGTACTGCACTCGGAAGTCGTATTGGGGTAGTAGACCGTTACATAATCCAGCGGGTCGGCCTTCCCCTGTCTGTATTCCACCCGAATGACGTCGTCCTTCTCAAAGAGAGGACCGGTTACCTTATTGTCCGTCATGTTCTGCAGGACAACTGCCGACAGCAGCAGACATGCGCTCAGCAGAGGCAGGATCATGCGCTGTTTCAGGAAGCTGTCAAAGAAGGACTGGAAATAAGGGAATGTAAATACAGCGGCGGCGTAATACAGCAAGGCAAGTGGGAACGGCGCGTGGATGCCGAACCAGACGCATCCTGCCGAAAGCACGATGCGCAGAATATGCATAAATGTGGATGAGAAACCGTTTTTCATAGGGCACCTCCTCGTGTATACAGTGTATCATACACAGAACTGCCTTAAAAAAGGGAGGGTAAGGAGAAAATACTGCCCACGGAATACGGATTTGGGATATACTTTAAGAAACCGCAGAACGGAACAAGTACGATACGGATCCACTGCATAAGAGAAGGACCGGCCGGTGAAAGGTCCCTGCAGAAACGTATCCGAATGCCTCCGGGAGGGCTGATCCGATACGTAGGACAGACGCATAGGGCACGTTACGCTGAAGAGAAGCAAGAAAAGTGGAACCACGCACAGGCGTCTTTTTGGGAAGACGTTTTTTATTGGAGGGAAATATGATCAGACTTTACAACTCAAAAACACTGAAAGTGGAAGAATTCAAACCGATACAGGAAGGACACGTAAACATGTATGTCTGCGGTCCTACGGTCTATAACTATGCCCATATCGGCAATGCCCGTCCGATGGTCGTATTTGACGTACTGAAGAGACTGCTGGAAGCAGAAGGCTATACTGTTACATATGTTTCCAACTTTACCGATGTCGATGACAAGATCATCAATAAGGCACGGGAAGAAGGAACGACGGAACAGGTGATCGCAGAGCGCTATATCGACGCATACCGCGAAGTACGCCGTCTTCTCAATACCGAGGAACCGGATATCACGCCGCGTGTTACCGAGACCATGGATGAGATCATTGCGTTCATCGATGAACTGGTAAAGAGCGGACATGCCTACGAAGCAGACGGCGATGTGTACTTCGCTGTCGAAAGCGTGCCGACGTACGGCGAGATCTCGCACCAGAAGCTGGACCAGCTGGAAGCCGGTGCTTCCGAGCGCGTGGATGAGAACACGCAGAAGAGAGATCCGTATGACTTTGCTCTGTGGAAAAAGACAGACATGGGCATCAAATGGGACAGCCCGTGGGGCGAAGGCCGTCCGGGATGGCATACCGAGTGCGTCGTCATGATCAATAACAACCTCGGCGGAAAGATCGACATTCACGGCGGCGGTATGGACCTCAAGTTCCCGCACCACGAAAACGAAGCCGCTCAGCACGAAGCGCTGCACGGCAACAGCCTGGCAAACTACTGGGTGCACAATGCCATGGTCAACGTGGACGGCGTCAAGATGTCCAAGTCGCTCGGCAATACGCTGTGGGCAAAAGATGTCGCCATGAACCTCGGCACTAATCTCACCCGCTGGCTGATCAGCTCGGTTCATTACCGCAAGGAACTGAACTTCTCCGATGAAACGATCGCGACAGCACGCAAGGAGCTCGAACGCGTCATGAACCCGATCCGCCAGGCAGACGTCAAGCAGGCCATGGCCGGCGCCGAGGGCACAGCGGACTACGATGAGGCGGAATACCGCGCATTCCTTGACTGCCTGGACGATGATATGAACACGCCGAACGCATATGCGGTGATCTTCGACACGGTCAAGAAGCTCAACGGTGCCCTGCGCCAGAGAGAGATCGACTACGTGACAGTGGACAGATACCGCAATGCTGTGGAGAAAATGCTGAATGTTCTGGGAATCACGGTGGAAAAGCCGCAGATCTCAGAAGAAGACAAAGAACTGTATGCGAAGTGGAACGAAGCCAAGAAGGCGAAGGACTTCGCAGCCGCAGATGAATACCGTGCAAAGCTGACGGAGAGAGGCATTCTCCGATGTCTCCTTCCGAGTGTTCTGGACGTACTCTGGCGTTTCTCGGGGATGCCGTATGGTCATTGACGGTACGGGAAGACCTGATCCTGCGCAGGGAAACACGGGGCAGCCAGCTGCAGAGGAAAAGCGTGCACTATGTCAGTGCCTACGCGCAGGCGGAATTCTACCGCCGGCTTCATGAAGAAGGGTTCTTCACGGAGGAAGAGGAAGATATCTTCCGCCGGGGAAGAAACGGACATACCGGCACCGTGCCGGCACATACCGACGTGGGTACATACCGGTTTTCCACCGGCTTTGAAGCTCTGATCGGGGCATTGTATCTGGAAGGAAAACGGGACAGGATCGCACAGATCTGGGACAAGGTCAGGACCATGACCGCGGAGGAAGTATGACACAATTTGTATACGGGAAGAATGTTGTAAAGCAGATCCTGATCGAAAACAAACGGGCAAAGTGCGTCTATCTGAATACGAATGATCCGGAGATCACAAAGCTGGCCAACCGGAACAAGGTCCCGGTGCAGATCGTCAGTAAGAAAGAGCTTCTGCACATGGTCAAGACCGACCGCCACCAGGGCGTTGTCTGTTCCGTGGAACCGTACAAGACCTATACACTGGATGAACTGATGGCATCCGTGCCGACGGACCGGAACGGTCTGATCATCCTGCTGGATGAACTGGAGGATCCGCACAATCTCGGCGCGATCCTGCGTACTGCCGATGCGTGCGGCGCGGACGGAGTGATCTTCAAGAAGACCAACGCAGTCGGCCTGACGCCTACAGTGGCAAAGGTATCCGCCGGTGCGATCGAGACGGTAAAGAGCTGCTCGGTCACTAACCTGGCGCGCGCGATCGAAAAGCTGCAGAAGGCGGGCTGGTGGATCGTCGGCGCGGACATGGACGGACAGGACTACCGGAGTCTTGATTACGCGATGAATACCGTGCTTGTCATCGGCAACGAAGGCAGCGGCATATCCCGCCTCGTCCGGGAAAAATGCGATTATATCGTATCCCTGCCGATGCGCGGCAAGATCACTTCGCTGAATGCTTCGGTAAGCGCCGGTATCCTGATGTATGAGATCTGCAGCAAACGCTTCCCTCTGTAGGAGGTGCAAGCATGGAAAACATGTATGAACTGCTTTATATGAGTCGTATGGGTGATGTATATGCCCGTAAGGCTCTTTTTTTCTGGTGCCGGAATGTATCCCGCGCGATCATGGCTTCCGCCTGTGCAAGAGACCCGGGCTTGCGTTTCTATGCCGAAGATATCGTACAGGAAGGCATCATTGCCATGACCGCCGCGGAAGATATGTACCGTGAGGATATGCACGCTTCCCCGCAGACATTTTTCACGATCGTCATGCGCAGAAGACTGCTGAACCTGATCCGCTATTACCGCACACACGAATACGCGGATATGTGGGCATCGGTGCCGCTTGATAAAGTCATGGAAGATCATACAGGGTACTCGATACAGCCCCGTGATACAGCGTCGCTGCAGGACCCGCAGTACTATACCGATTTTTACGCGGCGGTAAGAAGAGTGCGCGGCGTTCTAAAGGACATGTCGCCCCTGGAGAGGCTGATCCTGGCCTGCAGCAACGAGGGCATGACCTATGCGGAAGGCGCCAGGACTGCCGGTATAACCGTAAAAGCCTACGACGGCCGTCTCAGAAGGCTGAAAAGCGTGTAAAACAGGCAATATTTGAGGAATGAAACCGATTGACGCACATTGCATCGCGTGGTACATTAATATGGCATTTGAAGGAGTTTTTCGTAATGGCAAAAAGCACAAAAGTGATTCTGGCCTGTGAAGTTTGCCTTTCCAGGAACTACTCAGTGAACCGTTCAAAGAACAGCAGCAATACCCGGCTGGCACTGATGAAGTTCTGTCCGAAATGCAACAAGAAGACACTTCATAAAGAAACGAAGTAGGAGGTTTTCATGGCAGAGAAAACAACAAACACCGCGCCTGCAAAAGATCCGTGGCTGACCTGGAGCGGCGTTAAAAAAGAAGCAAAACGTGTCAGATGGCCGCAGTGGAAGTCCGATGGAAACAAAGACGGAATCGCGAAAACGACCGGCGAAGTTCTGACCTTTACAGCATTCTTCGCACTGTATTTTGTACTGTGTGATTTCATCATTACGTACTTACTGAAAGTGATTGGAATTGGTGCATAAGATGACAGAGAAGAAAGAGCCCGAAGTAAAAGAAGAACCAATACAGTGGTATGTCGTCAATACCTACTCCGGACATGAGAACCGTGTTAAGGAGAATCTCGAAAAGCGTGTCGAGAGCATGGGTATCCAGGACTCGCTGTTCCGGATCGTCGTTGCCGAAGAACCGGAGATCGAGATCAAAGGCGGCAAGCAGGTCGAAAAGATGCACAACCTGTTCCCCGGTTATCTCTTCGTAGAAATGAAGATGACAAACGAAGCGTGGTACGTTATCCGCAACACGCCGGGCGTAACAGGATTCATCGGTTCCTCCGGCGGCGGTGCAAAGCCGTTCCCGGTCGCACCGGAAGAGATGGAATCCATCCTGCGCAGAATCGGCAAGAACGATAAGAACGCTGCGATCGACTTCAAAATCGGCGACCGCGTCAAGGTACTGTCCGGACCGTTCGTCGGAAAGATCGGCCGTGTCATCGCCATGAACGACCAGACACGTATTGCCAGCGTTTCCATCGCTATGTTCGCAGGACGTGAGATCCCGTCTGATATCGAATATACCGATCTGGAAAAGTCGGAAAAGTAAGCTTTGGAAATGCACTGAAAAGTGCATTTTCTTTCTGTAAATAAGGCACTTTCCGCTTGACGAAGCAGGCTGGTTATAGTACTATCATTCTGCACGTTTTCGTGCGCACCATGCGTGGGAGGAGAGATCCGCTGAACCACTGCATGTGGAAAAATCATAAGGAGGAAGCCACATGGCAAAGAAAGTCGCAAAAGTCTGCAAGCTCCAGTTCCCTGCAGGCGGAGCAAAACCAGGTCCTGCACTGGCATCCGCAGGAATCAACATGCCGAAATTCTGCACAGAATTCAACGACAAGACAAAAGACCGCAGAGGTGACATCGTTCCGGTTATCATCACAGCTTATGAAGATAAGTCGTTCGATTTCGTCATCAAGACAACACCGGCAGCGAACCTTCTGAAGAAGGCTGCAGGCATTGACAAAGCTTCCGGCAACCCGAAGGCTGTCAAGGCCGGCAAGATCACAGAAGCTCAGCTTCGTGAGATCGCTGAATACAAGATGCCGGACCTCAACGCGAATGACGTTGACGCAGCAATGAAGATCATTGCCGGCACAGCCCGCAACATGGGCATCACAATTGAAGGCTGGGAGGCGTAATCATGGCAGGCAAAAAGTACAAAACAGCTAAGGCTATGGTAGACCGCACAACTACCTACAATTACAAAGATGCAGTTGCTCTGGCAAAGAAGACAGCAGTAACAACATTCGACTCTTCTGTCGAAGTAAGTTTCTTCCTCAACGTTGACCCGCGTCAGGCTGAGCAGAACATCCGTGGTGCTATGGTTCTTCCGAACGGCACAGGTAAAACACGCAAAGTTCTGGTCATCACACAGGGTGCAAAGCTTGAAGAAGCAAAGGCTGCAGGCGCAGACTTCGTCGGCGGCAAGGACATGATCGACGAGATCCAGAAGGGCTGGCTCGGATTTGATGTCATCGTTGCTACACCGGATATGATGGGTCAGCTTGGTAAGCTGGGCCGTCTGCTGGGACCGAGAGGCTTAATGCCGAACCCGAAGACCGGTACAGTTACAATGAACGTTGCTCAGGCAATCGATGAGATCAAGAAAGGTAAAGTTACATACCGTGTTGACAGAGACGGAAACATCAACGTCATGATCGGTAAGTGCTCCTTCACAGATGAAGCTCTGGCTGAGAACTATGTAGCGATCCTCGAACAGATGAAGAAGGTTAAACCGGCTACTGTTAAGGGAACATACATTAAGAAAGTCACAATGTCCACAACAATGGGCCCGGGCATCCCGGTAACAGTTGAGTAATTGAACTGAAGGAGAGGCTGAGAGATCAGCCTCTTTTTTTGCTGTCTTCCGGCATGTTTCTGCATCCGCTGTCCGGAGAACAAAGAAATAAACATCCATTATATGCCGGGGTACGCACATGGTATACTGATGCCATGAGCGAGCAGTATAAAGCATTTATCAGTTACCGGCATATGCCGGCGGACATCGCAGCCGCAAAAGAAGTACAGAAACGGCTGGAACATTTTCATATACCTTCTTCGATCCGGAAGAAATACGGGATAAAGGAGATCGGCAGACTCTTCCGGGATCAGGATGAACTTCCGATTACAAGTGATATATCTGACAACATTACCGATGCCCTTAAGAACAGCGAGTGGCTGATCGTGATCTGTTCGACCGAAACAGCGTCCTCCCGCTGGGTGGCAAGAGAGATCGATGAGTTCCTGAAGACACATCCTCTGCGGAATGTCCTGACCATATTGGTCAACGGGGAACCGGGGGAAGTGATACCGGATGTGCTGCTTTCGGAACCGGTGAAGAGGATCCTGGAAGACGGTACTGAGCGGATCGAAATGGTGCCGCGGGAACCGCTGTCCTGTGATATGCGCAAGGGTTTAAAAGAAGCGCGCAATGCCGAGATACCGCGTCTGGCAGCGGCACTGATCGGATGCGCGTACGATGAACTGGTACAGCGGCAGAAACAGTATAAGACAAAGCGGCTGACCGCTCTTCTGAGTTCATTTTCCATGTTAACGACAGGTGCGGCTGGATACATGACATGGTCGAGAGGACAGATCCAGAACAATCTCCGCCAGGCACAGACCCGGGAATCCCAGTATCTGGTCTCCGAAGCACGGGAATTCCTGAACGATCATGATAATCTCACTGCTGCACAGATTGCCATCGAGGCACTGCCGACTCCGGAAAAACCGCGTCCGCTTGTACCGGAAGCGCTGAACGTGCTGAGCAGTGCGGTCAACGCGTACCGGGCACCGTCCACGGATTATACCAATAACGGGAAATATACGATGCAGGCGCCGATTTATTCCTACAGCGTAAATGAGACCGGGGAACTGCTGGCGCTGACAGATGAAACCATGACGTTTGCCCTGTATGATCTGAAAACAAATAAAGAGATCCCATTCACCTGCATGTATACCGCAAATACAGCGGTCTTTGTGAAAGAAGATCATCTTCTTATTTCGGACGGAAACACCATACAGATGTACGATGTATCGGACTCCAAAGTCACATGGGAATACAATGATCCGATGAAGTACCATTTCAGTCCTTATGTCTGCGGAGATGCGGAGAAAACTGTCATGCTGGAAATGCATTCGATCCTGGTCTTTGACAGCAGTACCGGCGAACTTCTTCTGCATAAAGACTACGGGGATGAAACGATTTATACCGTGGCCAGCTATACCGATCCCATCCTGTCCCAGGATGACCGGTATATCTATTCGTTCTCTCTGAATTATATGGAAAACGACAACCGGATCCTGCAGGTCGATCTGGAGACCGGGAATTTTACACAAATCAATACAGTCTGTGAGGATCTGGTCGTTATGTGTGCTCTGGAAAACGGCTTTGCCGCAGCAGGAACACTGTCTGCCAACGAGCACAATCTGCCGGATACCCTGCGGGTGGAAATCTATGATACAGCAATGAACCTGACCGGCAGTTATGAGGAAGAAATCGGTCTCAATCGTTCGATCAAAGGCATTCAGGAAATCGTGTATACCGAAGACGGCATCGAACAGAAGGGACTGGCAGTAATCTATGACAACCGGGAAATACTGTTGGATCCGGTTTCCGGAACACTGCGCCGGCAGATCCTGTTTCCGGAAACGATTGCTGTGCCGTTCCTGAATGTGACGTCGGCATCCCAGCTTCATCTCAACACCCATGGACAGCAGTCCGGTTATGTCTACGAAGATAAGTGGTTCCTGTTCGGAGAGCAGGAGTTCCCGGAGAATATGAAGAGTGCCAAAACAGCTGTCGCAAAAGACGGTGCCCGCAGTATCTTCGTACTGGAACAGGGAGGACGTTCCCTGCAGAGATATACACAGGGCGTTTTCGATGCCGATATGGAAGATCTGGGCACACCGGATAATGTACGCATCACCTATATTGCCGGCGCGGAAAAAATGGAAGACAGCCTGCTCTATGTATCCCTGACAGACGATAAGCTGTATGTCGGCAGGATCACGGATGAAACGCACACCGCTGCGTCCATTCCGGAATCGGTCGGATATGTGCAGAAGATCGGTGTAATGAAGGACCGCATCCTTTACCAGGCAGGATATACCGGCACAGGTGAACCAGTGCTGCTGACCGTTAAAGCGGACGGAACCGCTTCCCTGATACCGGTTCCGGATGCACAGTTTCCTGTGATCGCATCGGATACGCTGTATAACATCACTTCCGACGGTATCTATACGGTCGATCCGGACACATGGAAGAAAGAAAAGATCATGGATGGATACTTTGGGTTCTATGTGAAAGATCCCGGCTCTGACCGGATCCTCGAACACGGTCTTTCAGGATATCGGATCATAGATCTGAAGAAAGGAACGATCGAAGAATTGCCCGGGAAATCTGAGAATATGCTCATCGGATTCTCGGAAGACGGCAAAACCGTCTATGCGGTCCAGGACGGAGTATTCGAAGATCTGCAAAGCGGTGAAACGATGACTCTGCCTGTCAAGAATGCTCACGCAGCGTATCTCAGCGGCGATACTCTGTATCTTCTTTCCAATGACGGCATCCTGACAATAACAGACCGGAAAGACGGACATACGGTCAAACAGATCCGGTTATCCGGCAATGCGGCCGGCAAAACGGAATGGGTCCGTACGCTGGATACTTTGTATGTATATACAGCAGGTACCCTGTATCTTCTGGATCCGGCTTCGTATACCGAGTATGCCGCAGTGAAAAACTGCATTGCCTTTGATCCGGAGACCGGAGAATTCTACGTACAGTATATGGATATGACCACCGCAGAATCGCGCACCCGCATCGGCCGCTTCCATAAGTACAATGCGGCGGAACTGCTGGCGAAAGGCCTGCTCTATACCGGCGGTGCACAGCTGGAAGAAAGCCTCCGGCTTCGCTATGGCCTGCATGAATGATAAAATAGCAGAAACGAACGGAGGTACGCTATGTCAATGGGACGGGGAGGACCCAGAGGAAACCGCGGCTTTCTGACAGAAGAAGAAAAAGCCAACGCTCCAAAGGTCACGAAAGAACTTCTTGTACGCATCTTTTCCTATCTTGCGCCGTACTGGAAACAGTTTGTACTGGTACTGGTATGCATCATCATCAGTTCCATCATGTCTCTGATGCCCTCGGTACTCACCGGCCGGATCATTGACGAAGGTCTGATCGGAAGGAATCTGGATATCCTGATCAAACTGATCATCCTGTCGCTGGCAGTGACGCTCGGTTCCAATCTGATCGGTGTTCTGGAAAGCTATCTGAATACGTGGATCGCCCAGCATATCACCTACGATATGCGCAATAAGATGTTCGCGCATCTGCAGAAGATGTCCCAGCGGTTCTTCACGACGAATAACCAGGGTGACATCATCACGCGCATGACCAGCGATATCGCCGGTGTCCAGCAGATCATAACAAGTACTTTCACAAGCATCCTGTCCAATTCCATTACTCTGGTCGTTGCCCTGGTGGCGATGTACCAGAAGAACTGGATCCTTGCGACAGTAGGCATCCTCATCGTTCCGCTGTTCACCCTGCCGACGCGCAAAGCCGGCAAGACGCGGTGGACGCTGACCAGGGAAGCACAGGAATGCAACGATGAGATCAACGGCATCCTGAATGAGACCATGTCCGTCAGCGGGCAGATGCTGGTAAAACTGTTCGGCCGGGAAAAGTATGAATACGACCGCTATGAGACAGCCAACCGGCGGATGATCGATCTGAATATCCGCGAGAACATGGCCGGCCGCTGGTTCCGCGTCGTCATTACAACATTCTCTTCCATCGGACCGATGGCGCTGTATCTTGTCGGCGGTATCCTGATGATGAAGTACAACTCCGACATCACCGTCGGTGATATCACCGTGCTGGTCGCGCTGCTTGGACGAATGTACGGACCGGTCAATTCCCTGCTCAATATCCAGGTCGACTGGATCCGTTCCATGGCGCTGTTCACACGTATCTTTGAATACTATGACATGCCGGTGGAGATCGACAACAACGACAAGGCGATCATTCCGGCAGAGACCCACGGAAACATTGAATTCAAGAATGTCTGGTTCCAGTACGATCCGGAACGGATGATCCTGAAGGATATCAGCTTCACCCTGAAAGAAGGCGACTGTGTGGCGATCGTCGGACCGTCCGGATCCGGCAAATCCACCACGATCAACCTGATCCCGCGTCTCTACGACGTCACACAGGGATCGGTCACATTTGACGGCATCGACGTGCGTGATCTGGACCTTGCATATCTGCGTTCCAACGTCGGCGTCGTTACCCAGGACACGTATCTTTTCAACGGCACGATCCGCGACAACCTGCTGTATGCCAAAGCAGACGCCACCGAGGGAGAGATCATCGATGCCTGTCAGAAAGCAAACATCTGGGAGTTCATCCAGAACCAGCCGGACGGACTGAATACGATCGTCGGAAACCGCGGTCTGAAACTGTCCGGCGGAGAGAAACAGCGTATCTCCATTGCCCGTGTCCTGCTGAAAGACCCGGCAGTGATCATCTTTGACGAAGCGACTGCTTCCCTGGATTCTATTTCCGAGAAAGCGATCCAGGACGCGATCGATCCGCTCATCGATGAACGCACCAGTATCCTGATCGCACACCGTCTGTCCACGATCCTTGCGGCAGATGAGATCCTTGTGATCAAGGACGGCCAGATCGTCGAACACGGACAGCACGAAGAACTGATCGAGACCAGCAGTGTCTACAAGGAACTCTACGAGACACAGTTCAAGGTCCCGGAACGAAAAGATAAGAAACCGGAAGATGATCCGGCATGATCCCGCATCCCAGCGGGATTTTTTGTGGATGCAATTGGCAATTGACAAACTGAAAGGCCGGGATGGTGGATTCAGAGACCGTAAACGGATAAGATGAAGACAGAAAGAGAGGCAGAGTTATGACACTTGGTGAAAGAATCATACAGCTGCGGAAAGAGAAGGGATGGTCCCAGGAAGATCTCGGCAGTCAGGTCGGTGTATCCCGTCAGGCAGTCAGCCGCTGGGAATCGGACCAGGCAGTTCCCGAGACGGAAAAGATCGTTGAATTATCCCGCCTTTTCGGTGTCAGCGCAGGTGTCCTGCTTGGAACGGAAGAAAGAACCGAAGCGGTCATAACGGAGAACGCACCAGTGCCGCAGAAAAAGTCAGCCCGGAAGAAATCATGGGTCGGGCTGCTGGGCGGCATCCTGACAGCTGCAGTCATATTCGGAGTGACCGCACACCAGAATGCTCAGATCCGGGATCTGCAGAACAGTCTGAACAGCCTGCAGGGCATGTACGGGAACCTCAGTTACCAGATGGACCGCATGAATTCTGATCTTGCGGATACGATCGAAGGATTATTGGTCAACCAGTATACCGTTTTTGCGGAATATTCTCTGGCAGTGGATTCCATTGACCGGGATGCCGGTACGTTCAGGGTCCGGGTAAACGGCGTTTTGCGGAATCCTGCAGATTCTGTGCGCTTTTTTGCCAGAGACAGCAAAGATGCCATCTATACCGGATCGATCGATATTTTGGATGAACAGAGCAGCACAGTCAGCGGAACCGTTGATGTACCGCTGGAACGCGGCATACGTTTCTATGCCGCAAACGGCACAGAAACGATGCATATAACAGTGCGCAGTG
Source organism: Solobacterium sp. (assembly GCA_017510405.1). Lineage (GTDB taxonomy): Bacteria > Bacillota_I > Bacilli_A > Erysipelotrichales > Erysipelotrichaceae > Bulleidia. The sequence continues at coordinate 2,070 of JAFWNG010000034.1, read as the reverse complement.
TGGATCTGTATGAGTTCACATTATTAGGTGTCAATCTCTACGGCTGGGGATACAGTGATATGACCGGAACGGACAAATTACATATAGCGCTGAACTTTTCCGTCAATCGGCCGGTCGTAAAAGACTCTTCCGATACACTGTCCGGTGCAGTGACTGGGAAACTGAAAGTGATCCGTAACGGAGAGACCGTTCAGGAGATCGATCTGGTACAGGATACCAGTTATGTGGATCCGGACCGGAGAATACTGACTGCAGTAATGAATCGTACGGAACCATTGGAAGATCCGGAAGAATATCTCTTATATGCAGAGGTTACAGATCAGACCGGAAGACAGTTTGCCGGATATGTTACCATGCTTCAGTTGGATCATAAAAGCGATATTGGATTTATGCGCAATATTCCGGTCGATCCGGAGACCGGAGAAATCAGATAAGATACTGTTCACAGCATTATTTTTTCTTTTAGAGGTAAATGCATAGGATTCTTCCGAAATAGCGTATATAATAGGACAGCCGCGGAGGAATACTATGACAGAAATCAAAGAAAATAAAATGGGTGTCATGCCTGTACGCAAACTGATCGTATCGATGTCCCTGCCGATGATGATCTCCATGCTGGTACAGGCTTTATACAATGTTGTGGACAGTATCTTTGTCGCAAGGATCGGAGAAGGGGCACTGACTGCGGTAACGCTGGCATTCCCGCTGCAGAATCTTATGATCGCATTCGGCTCCGGCGTCGGTGTCGGCGTCAACGCGCTGCTGTCCAGATCCCTTGGACAGAAACGCTTTGACCGCTCGGACAAAGCAGCCAATACCGGTATCCTGCTGACATTCTTCAACTATGTGCTGTTCTTACTGATCAGCCTGTTTGCGGCGGCACCGTTTATTGCGACACAGACGACCGATGCGGAGATCATCAAACACGGTACAGAATATCTGCAGATCGTAACCGGGTTCTCCTTCGGTCTGTTCTTCCAGGTCATGTTTGAACGCCTGCTGCAGTCGACCGGACTGACCATCTATTCCATGGTCTCCCAGGCGACCGGCGCGATCATGAATATTATCTTTGACCCGATCATGATCTTCGGTCTGTTCGGTTTCCCGCGCCTCGGTGTTGCCGGCGCTGCCTATGCGACCGTACTGGGACAGATCGTGGCTGCCATCCTCGGCCTGATCCTGAACCTGAAGTTCAACAAAGAGATCACGTACTCCATGAACAGTATCCTGCATCCTGACAGGGACATCGTTAAGCAGATCTATAAAGTCGGCATTCCGTCGATCCTGATGATGTCCATCGGTTCCATCATGACTTATTTGATGAACCGGATCCTGATCGCGTTCTCAACGACCGCAACAGCTGTCTTCGGCGTGTATTTCAAACTGCAGAGTTTCTTCTTCATGCCGGTATTCGGTCTCAACGGCGGCCTGATCCCGATCCTTGCGTACAACTATGGCGCACGCAAGAAAGACCGCATCGACGAAGCTTTGAAATCCGCTGTCGTGATCGCTGTCGTGATCATGACGATCGGTACGATCGTTATGAATGTGATCCCCGGCACACTGCTTGGCTTCTTCAATGCGTCGGAAGATATGCTCAGGATCGGCGTTCCGGCTCTGCATATCATCTCTCTGCACTTCCCAATCGCTGCGGTATGCATCATCATGGGATCCATCTTCCAGGCATTTGCAAAGAGTCAGTACTCCCTGATCGTCTCCATTGCCCGTCAGCTGGTCGTCCTGATCCCGGCCGCGTGGTTACTGGCACAGACCGGCAATGTAACAAATGTATGGTGGTGCTTCCTGATCGCGGAATCGGTATCTGCTGTGTTCAGTACCTACTTCTTCCGCCGGCTGTACCAGGAAAAAGTGGCGCCGATGGCAGTATAAGAACAGTAAAAAACATATCAGGACAGATATGTTTTTTTCTTGGCTACTAAAACCCCCGGATAGTCCGGGGGTCCAGCCAAGCTTTAGCGGAGAGATGATGAAAAAAAGCCTCCTGGCTTATAATTTCGTGTGTGGTCTGCGAAACTACAACGAAAGAATAAGAGGAAGGTTTTTATCATG
>JAFWNG010000033.1 GCA_017510405.1 Solobacterium sp. | reverse complement strand
GAGGATGGCAAAATGGAAATGGAAACATTCTTTTTTTATTTTGAAATTCAGAAATATCATGACTTAACAGGACAATTCGATCCCCGGATACAACAAAAGTGGCAGCTTCTGTTTGAAACTGCCACTTTGTCAACAATCTGAAAGGACGAAAGTCCTTTTTTTCTTTCTGCATGCTATACTTGTGTTAATAAGTAAGAAAGTAGAGGAAATCATAATGCCTACACCACACAACAGTGCCGAAAAGAACCAGATCGCCAAGACGGTCCTGATGCCGGGTGATCCGCTGCGTTCCCGTTTTATTGCCGAGAACTTTTTAGAGGATGCAGTGCTGGTAAACGACGTCCGCGGCGTCCAGGGCTATACCGGCAAATACAACGGCAAGCCGGTCACTGTCATGGCCAGCGGTATGGGTATGCCGAGTATCGGTATCTATTCCTATGAACTGTTCAAGTTCTATGATGTAGAGAATATCATCCGTGTCGGCAGCGCCGGCGCATATACTGCCGATCTGAATGTATACGACGTCGTGATCGTTGACAGCGCATGGTCGGAATCCACATATGCACTCACCCAGAACGGCGATACAAATGAGATCCAGTATCCCTCCGCTGAGCTCAATGCCAAACTGCACAAAGCCGCTGATAAACTTGGAATTCCGGTTAAGGAAGGCCGCACGCACAGTTCCGACGTCTTCTACCGTGAGTCTTCGGATTATATGAAGCATGTCATTGAGGATATGAAGTGCAATACGGTCGAGATGGAGAGCTTTGCCCTCTTCTCCAATGCCCGCGTACTGGGAAAGAACGCCGCATGTGTCCTGACCGTATCCGACAGTTTCGTCACCAAGGAAGAAACAACGCATGAGGAACGCCGGGCAAGCTTCACTAAGATGATGAAGATTGCTCTGGAAGCTGTCACCTCCGACTGAAAAAAGCAGACATCACTGCCTGCCCGCTCTCCCTGAAGGGAGAGTTTTTTCGTATCCGGTCTGTTTCCGGATCATTCTTCTTCCATGTTTTTCGTCCAGCGGTCAAACCAGGAAATGATCTCATCGAGCCTGCGGATGCGGAGCGGTACACTGCCGCTGCGGGAGAGCGCATGGCTTTCTCCGTCAAAGACGACCATGCGGGCCGGCACGCCGTGGTATTTCATCGCTGAGAACATCTGCGCAGCCTGGTCGATGAAGCAGTTGTAGTCCCCGGTGGAATGCAGCAGAAGCAGCGGCGTGGATGCCTGATCCGCGTATCTGAGCGGCGAGGCACGCCAGTATTCCCCTGCGTCTTTCCATGGGTCTGTGCCCATTTCATTCATATCAAAGGACAGTCCGATCTGGCTCGTACCCATATCCGACACCCAGTTGGAAACAGAACGCTGCGCTGCGATCGCCGCAAAGCGGTCGGTATGTCCTTCGATCCAGTTGCACATAAAGCCGCCGTAGGAACCGCCGCTGGCACAGATCCGCTTCGGATCGATCATCGGATACTGTTCCAGCACATGATCCGTAAACGTCATCAGATCCCGGTAATCGATCTCTCCGTATTTGCCGCGCAGATCGGCAAAGCGTTCGCCATACCCTTCCGATCCGTGGGGATTGCAGTAGAAGACAAAGTATCCGGCTGCGGCCATCGACTGCATCTCGTGATAGTACACCGTCCCGTACGCACCGCGCGGTCCGCCATGGATCTCCAGAATGCCGGGATACTGTTTCCCTTCCTCGTAATCCGCCGGATAGATGACCCAGCCGTCCACGGTACTGCCGTCTTCCGATTCAAACGGAACATATTCCGGCGGGGAGACCACGGTCTCTTCCAGATACTCTTTGTTCAGGTCGTCGATGCAGTAGACCGTGTCGGTCTCATCGACAGTATATACAGCCTGGGTGCGTCCCGGTTCCGCCGCAATGAACACAAAAGCGGAATCGCCGGCATCAAAGCAGCTGATCACGCCCTGCGGCACCTCCAGCATGCGCCGGATATTGCCGTACGGATCCAGTGACCAGACGCCGGTCGTAAAGCCGCGCATGCCGGTGAAGTACACGATCCTTCCGGCTGCCCGGAACATCGTTCCGCCCATCCGTATGGTATCCGAATACGGCGTATCTCCGATTGCGATCTCCTGGTCATTCTTCGCAAACAGTACATTCTCTTCGTTTTCCGCATACCAGATCCAGAAGTCATGAAGCTGTCCGGTTCCCCACTTTTTCAGATCACTCGCAGTATAGACCAGATCTTTTCCGCAGAATGTCACCTGGGCAATGTGCACCTCTCCCTCTTTCCGGACCGTATGCACGATGCCTGCCGCATCGTCATACAGGTACAGACCGTTCGTCTCCGGCTGTACGTTCTGCCATGTGCACGCGATGAACGCTGCCTGTCCGTTCTGCACGGTGAAATATCCCACGTCACAGTTTCCGTCGGTGATCCTGGTCAGGATGCCGCCGCTTTCCTCGTATACATAGAGATGGCTGCGGTTTCCCGCTGTAAAACCGGAGCCGTCCGTCCAGAACGGCGCTTCTTCAAATACATGCACATTCTCTTCCTCTTCCGGTTTTTCCAGTGCCCGTACGATGTATCTTCCGGCAGACAGCTTCTTCATCTCCGTGACATTGAGCGGGATCGTAAATGCCTGCTTCGGTTCGCCGCCGTTGACCGGCATCCGGTAGTACACCGTGCTGTTCTTTTCTTTTTCTTTCCCGCGGAAACCGTTCAGCAGAAGCGTCTCATTGTCATCCCAGATAAACCAGCCGTCATTCCCCTGCTGTGTCAGCTGTTTGACGGCATAGGTCGCCATATCCGCCAGCCACACCGTTTTCTGATAGCCGCCCGTCTTTTCATCCGGTTCGAATACACAGTACGCCGCAAGCGTCTCCGCTTCGTTCAGCAGGATCCGGTTTGCGCACCGGATCTTTGCAATATCCTGTATCGATGTCGTTCTCATTTGCCTGTCCTTTCCCTGCTGTAGAAGTAATCCAGTTCATCCCGGATCCAGTGAATAAAGTGTCTGCGTTCATCACAGTCCGGAATGCGCAGGAAATCACGCGGGGCATTCCGGTATCTTCGTATATTGATCACCAGATCAGTATGATCCAGGTCATATTCATATTCTTCCTGCTTCGCGTCCGGTTCACCGGTAAATACCAGTGCCAGCGGTCCCGGATGGATCTCCACCTGGGCAAAACTCAGCGCGACGTAATCGAGATACGGATTGATGAGGATAAAGCCGTTGGGAAACAGGCTTTTCTGCGTCATGGCAACGCCTGCGATCATTGTGAGATACCCTCCGGCACCGGCTCCGGCCAGCACATACCGGTCCGGATCCAGATGGAACTCCCCGGCATGAAGAACAAAATACAGAACCGTATCCTGGATCTCATCCTGCGGATAGGTCGAAACATGTACGGCCAGTTTGGAATAATTGATACTGATGACTGTCACATGCAGCTCATCCCGCAGAGCAGCGCACAGCTCGTCGATATCGTCCGCGTCGCCGTCGGTAAAACTGCTGTCATGGGCGACAAACAGCATCGGCACAGGCTTTTCCTGTTCGTATTCATACAGATTGACGCGTACGTCCCGCTTGTTTTTCCGCGGCACATAAAAACGCCTGCCCTGCAGTTCCCGTTCTTCTTTCATATTTCTGACATTTGCCTTATCCGTCATATATTCCGCGATCCAGTCATGAAAACGCATATTATATGCCAGAAGGCTGTACAGCACGCCGTAGAAAGCCAGCAGCACTGTAGCGATCGTCGCGATAATTACTGCCATGCCTCTAGCCTATCACATTTTCACACTGCCCTGTTCCCTCCTGCCTGCAAAAAGAAAAAACAGGAATCGTTTCCTGTCTTACTTCCGTTCCCACTGACGGCGTTTCTTTGTGCAGTCCTTCCAGCTGCGGCTGTACGGACGGAACGGTTCGGTATCCCACGCATTCGGAACCATGCCCTTTTTGCGGACATAGCGGCGATACTCCGGAATACGGTCCTGGCGGTAGGCATTTGCCCAGCAGCGTACACGACGGAAATATCTGGTTCCGCTCCATCCGCCTGTGTGCGGCGCAGGATCGTTCCGATGACGGTAGGCACATCTGTCCCCGTACCGCGCGTACATTCTTCCGGTCTCGCTGCGGATCTTCTGTTCCCATCTGCGTACATCCACCGGATGTCCGGTGCCGTCCAGCACACGGTAACGGCGGATACCGCCTTTCCGGTCACGATCATTTCCGGTCATGTTGTAATCGTCCAGAAATCGGTTTTCATATATCCCATTGGATCCCGGATCATCATAGCGGGCGATCAGACGGATCAGATCCGCCTCGTATCCGCACCTGCGGAAAAGGCGGAATTCCCCGTCTTCGAACACATAGACTTCGTAGTTTCTTTTCGGATCTTTTTTCACAGCAGTTTCCTTTCTGCCTTATGCAGGCTGCTATAATCCGTCAAGAACAACTGTCATCTTCTTCCTCCTTCTTTATTCTTCCTGATCCTGCCGGTACGGGCAGAATGCAGGATCTTCCGTTATCATGTATGCGGCCCATTTTTCAGCCAGACCGCTTCTTACGTCATCCCGGTATGCATACGCTGTCCGCAGCGCCGTATCCGGTTCTGTACTGGTTTCTTTCCTGCTGTCATACTGCTTCTGTACCGCTTTCCGGTACATGTCGGAAGCCCGTATCACAGCTTCTTCTGTGTGTCTGTCTTTCTCTGAAACATACTGCCTGAGATCACTGCCGCAGTACGGACAGTCCCTGTCTGTTACGGCTGTCTTCTCATAAGCATCCCCGCGGCGGAAGTGCAGTCGTGTGATTACTTCATTCCCGTTCCTGCTTCGGCGAAAACGCTGCGCTGTAAGTGTCAGTATATGTTCTGCTTCATATGCATTGGATGCGTCATACCGGTATCTTTCCTCTGCCGGTGAAGTCACCTTCAGCGATACTTCCTCACTGTCCTTCAGTTTCCCGTATGCTTCATACAGGATATCTCTTCCTTCGCATGCCGGTCTCTGCAGATAGTAATTGAAGCATTCCCTGCATATGCAGAGCCGGAAGCCTCTGCTCTTTTCCTCTGTTATCATGATAGACCACCTCTGTCCACGGCACCGTACGGGGAGGTGATCGGGAAAGTGTACGTTTCCGATAAGGATATCCTCTCAACAACTCCTGTGATAAAACCTGTCTGAAGCCGGAAAGATCCCGCTTTTTTTCTTGCTTCGGAACATGTCGAAAACAACTGTGATATGATGAAAAAACACAGCCGGAACGGAGGCTCATGCGGAAACGTACACTTTACGAATCAGACAGACGGTCCGCGGCCGTCTTTCCGTTTCAGTACTTTGGAGCGAAATGTTGTCAGAGGCATGCCGCAGTAGTCGGCTGCCCTGCGCATGGATAATTCATTGCCGAGCCAGAGGGCATAGGCTTCTTCGAACCGGTCGGGAAGGTCTTTTTCCGGACGTCCGAAGCGGACACCGCGCAGTTTTGCGGCGGCGATCCCCTCTGCCTGGCGTGTGTGTATATTGATGCGTTCGTTCTCCGCCACGAAGGAAAGCAGCTGCAGAACGATATCGCTGATAAACGTGCCCAGCAGGTCCTTGCACTGCCTTGTGTCCAGCAGCGGCATATCCAGCACAACGATATCAGACTGTTTCTCTTTGGTAATGTAGCGCCACTGTTCCTGGATCTCTTCGTAATTCCGGCCGAGACGGTCAATGCTTTTGACATACAGGATGTCGTCTTTTTTCAGTTTCCGGATCAGCTTTCGGTACTGGGGACGGTCAAAATCTTTTCCGGACTGTTTATCGATGTAAATATTGGAAAGCGGTATATTCAGTTCTTTCTGGGCGATCAGCTGACGGTCTTCATTCTGATCCCGGGAGCTGACCCGGATATAGCCATAAATACTCATATTTGATTCCTCTTGCCGATGTCTGAATATCCTCTCACGGAAAGTGTATGTAGACCGATACAGGGAATCAAACCACACAAAATCGGTCATGAAATGAAAAAAGCAGAAAACAGAACTGCTGAGCTGCGTACGCTCCGGGGTCTGTCTTTCTGCTTTTCTTTCTGTGTGCGCGTATTCAGATGTCAGTAAGATTATACTGTATTCCGTACATCCCTGTCCAGAAGTCAGAAGGAATAATACTCGCTGTCACCGACTGTGATCTTCTGATCCGTACCGGTGTCCTTTACGATCTCAATGTGCTTCAGTGTCCGGTAGCCGTTTGCCGCGAGGAAAGCTGTCATTTCCGTATTCTGCGGCAGGATCAGGAAACGAACGCCGGGAACCTCTTCCTCTTCTGCCAGTTCCTCTGCCTTTTTCAGAAGCAGTGTGGCGGCTGTGCGGCGGCGGAAGTTCTCAACAGTATACAGTTCTTCCACCGTGATGCCGCTGCGGCTGAGGGACAGCACGCAGTATGCCACGAAGCGTCCGCGGTCACTGACGGCATAGACTGCCTTTCCGTCATCGAGCGCTTCACGGAGATGTTCTTCGGCAAGATCGGTATCTTCCTTGATCTTTCTGCCGGTCAGCCGGCCGAGGAATACCGCGAACTTTGCAGCCGGGAAAACGACATTGAGAAGATTCTGCTCTGTGACCTGCACGACGCGGAGAGGCTCTGTGCGTACGATCGTCTGCCGCGGCGCCGGCTGCGGTTCCTCCTCATACCCTTCGTCCTCATCGTAATAGTCGTCTTCCGGTTCCTCCGGTTCTTCTTCGGTATAGACGATGCCGTTCTGTTCGCACCAGTCGATCGCTGTGTTGCGGTGGCATTCAAACAGATAATCGTACCAGTCTTCCGTCAGAAGGAACCGTTCCAGAGTGCCGCGGAAACGGCGGAACGCTCCGCGTCCCCGGATGCTGTTGCGCAGCCATTCCTGTGCTTCGCCTTTCACTTCGTATTCGATGAACCGTTCCATGTTTCCGTAATCATTGACGGCACGGTGATCCGGCAGCGCGATGACGTCTTTCATTGGGAGTTCCTTGGCGATGCCCTCCCCGTAGAATCCGTCGCTGTTCCTGCCGATGATCTTCTGGGCGGGAATGTAGTAATACCATTCATTACCCTCGATATTGTTTTCCAGTGCATCGATAACATCATATAGATTGACCTGCATGTTCTTCCTCCTTCCGGACTGTTTCCGCGCTCTCGGCGGTATTTGCAAGATAGCGTATGACTTCTGCCGGGAACTTTCCGGCTGCGGTCTCATTTGTGACCATGACGGCGGAAGCGCCTTCCAGCACCGCATGGAATATATCGCTGACCTCGGCCCGCGTAGGCACCGGGGATTCGATCATTGTGTAAAGCATCTGGGTGACCGTCAGGAACGGTCTTCCGTACTGCCGGCATACCGATTCGATCCGGCGGCAGGCAGCGGGCAGTTCCCACAGCGGCATATCATTGCCGAGATCACCGCGGGCGATCACGATCATATCGGCATACGGCACGATCTCTTCGAGATGTTCCATGCCCGTACGGTCTTCGATCTTGGCAAAGATGCGGATGTCCCTGCAGCCCTCTTCATCCAGTACGCTGCGTACATACTGAAGCTGGCTGCCGTCATGTACAAACGGCTGCATCAGTGCCGTTACGCCGTATTCCCTGGCCTGGCGGATATTGGCAATATCCTGTTCCGTCAGCACCGGTCCGCTGACCGTTTTATTCACGATCTTGACGCTCTTGCGGCCTTTCAGTTGACCGCCCCGCTCCACGACCGCTTCAGCGCCCTGTTCCGTGCAGGAACGTATTTTCACTTCCAGACGGCCGTCGTCAAACAGCAGGATGTCACCGGCTTCCAGTGCGTTCAGCACGCTTTCCGGTATTGGAATGCCGGCATCTATGGCAAGATGCACGTTGTCGCCGTCTTTCAGCTGCAGCGGCTGTTTCAGGCGTCCGACCCGCAGTTCCGGTCCCTGCATGTCAATGAGCAGTTCCCCGCGCCTGCCGGCACGCTGAGCGGCTTCATGGAAGCGGGCAATGCTGTCCCTGCTTTCCTGCAGAGACGTATGGGACAGGTTCAGACGCATGCCGGTCATGCCGCGCCGGAACATTTCATACAGGAGATCCGTGCTGTCACAGGCCGGTCCCAGTGTACCGAATATCTCAGTCTTCATGCGTTATCCTCTTTTCTGGAGATCTTCCGCTTACGGCGCCGCTTTCCTTTCAGCGATGGCGGTATGTAGGTCTTCGGATCGATATCCGAAGGGACCTGCCAGCGGTTCCTGGCGATCCGGTCTGTCATCTGCGCCGCCTCTTCGAATGTCCACTTACTGACATTTTCAAAATCCCGGCTTTCCAGGAAGCGTGTCTGTTTGATCGTTGACAGGTTCTTCTCACTGCGGGCAATGAGTTTCTTCAGCAGGATATTGGCCTGTCCTTTTGTCGTGATGGAAGCAGTATCCACGCCGAACCGGTCCAGTGCCGCAAGCTGCTTTTCGGTCGCCGGCTCGGATTCGTAGCGGAACGTCGGTTCATAGTCGAGGATCTCGGTATCCTGCAGAAGATAGCCGACTTCCAGAAGATCCAGTACGCGTCTCTGGCGGTCGCGCTGTTCTTTCAGCTGGCGGGCAAGTGCTTCCTTGCGCTTATGTATGATGTCTTCTTCCACTGCCTCGGCGCAGTCCATCAGGTCTTCCGCCTGACCGCTTTCCAGACGCAGCGTCATCTGTTCGCTGATCTCTTCCGTCGGTGCGAATAATACCGCCGGATGACACAGTTCGTGTTTTTCCGTCAGCCACAGAAAGTCAAGAAGCAGAAGATCTTCCTTTCCCTGGTACGGACGGGTGCCGCGTCCTACCATCTGCTGGTACAGACCGCGCACTTTCGTCGGCCGCAGAACAACGATGCAGTCGACCGGCGGACAGTCCCAGCCCTCCGTCAGAAGCATGCTGTTGCACAGGACATCGTATTCCCCCTGTTCGAACGCTTCCAGGATCTCGGTACGGTCTTTGGAGCGGCCGTTGACCTCGGCAGCCCGGAAGCCGTGCTTCCGCAGGCATTCGCAGAACAGCTCGGAGATGCGGATCAGCGGCAGGAAAACGACCGTCCGTCGGTCCCTGCATACTTTTTCCATCTCTTCCGCGATCTTTTCGAGATACGGTTCCAGCGCTTCGCTGAGAGCGGTCGGCTGAAAGTCTCCGTCCTGGATCTTTACATTGCGTATATCCAGCTTCAGCGGGATGGTCATCGCCTTGATCGGCACCAGATAGTTATCCAGCACCGCCTGCTTCATGGTGTATTCATAGGCGATGGAATCAAAAACGGTTCCCAGCTGCTGTTTGTCGCCCCTCTCCGCCGTAGCGGTGACCCCGAGCACAAACGCATCGGAAAACCGGTCAAGTATTCTGCGGTAGGACGGACTCAGGGCATGATGCGCTTCATCCAGTATGACCGCCTGAAACGCGTCCGGAGCGTATTCCTGAAGCCGGCTGTCCTGGGTCAGTGTCTGCATGGACGCGATCACGATCATCGCATCGCTGTTACTGGCGTGCATTTCCGCCTTTTCCATCGCGCATTCAAGACCGGTTACGGCTTCGATCTTTTCCTTCGCCTGCTGGAGCAGTTCCCACCGATGGGCAAGAATGAGCACGCGCTGTCCGTGTTCGGCACAGATCTTTGCCACATTTGCGAAGCATACGGTCTTTCCCGTTCCGGTCGGAAGCACAAGCAGGGTCTTCCGGTTGCCGTCCCGCCATTCATGGACCGTGTTCAGGATCGCTTCTTTCTGATACGGACGCAGAGAATAGTTCATTTCAAGTCCCCCTGTTTATACATTCCCATTACGTCCGCGTTTCCCCCTTCGCTCAATGATCTCTTTCTGGTGGATATACCAGTTGTATACATTCAGGGCAATGCCGAACAGTACGAAGACGACCAGAAGAAGAGCCATGCCCGGAACAGTGTTTTTCAGTGTCTTGTAGTCTTCCGCAAGCACCCAGTTGTTGACCATCAGATATTCTTCCAGCATGACCAGCGTTCCGAAGATCAGAGAAAGGAATGTCAGCAGCTGCCAGCCGCGGTACTGCTTATTGTAAAAGCGCACGATGCTGAAGACCGGGCAGGAAAATGCCAGGATCGCCAGCGGGATCCAGTAGATCGCCGGATCCAGTATTCCTTTCAGAGTTCCCATACTATACCTTCTTTCTAACCGTTTTTTTCTGTAAATATGCCATAGCGGCGCCGATGCCGCAGCTCAGCAGGATCAGTGCCGCGAAGATGATGAGACCGACCGGGAATATTCCCCACGCAGCGAATGCGTACCAGTCGTTTCCTTCTGCTCCGTTCAGCAGAATATTTGTGATATATCCGGTTCCGTAGACGAGCACCGGGATCCCGGCGCACAGGATATCCGTGCGGTCATACTGCCTGTTTTCCAGTATTACCGCATCTGCCATGCATAACAGCGGAATGAGCAGATGAAGCCAGAGACTGGGTCCTTCATACATCATCGGAAAGCCGTAGATCCATCCGAGAAATCCTATGACAACAAGACAGGTGATCGTTACTCCGACCGCCGCAGCCAGCTTCAGCCGCTGCACGCCTCGGCTTTCCGGATACAGCAGCCAGAGGACCGCCGCAGCGCCGGCGGTAAGATTGGACAGTACTGTGAAGTATTTGAGCGTACGCAGTCCGCCTGCCATAAACCCGTCTCCTTTGATGCGGAACGCCAGCCAGAACCAGCATACCGGCACGAGAACAGCGATTGCCGCGTTCACAGCAGCGCGGCGTCTGTACTTCTTAAAGGAGACCATGAGGCTTCAGCCAGTATTCTTCCAGGTACCGGCCCATTCCATCTTCGTCGCACGGATATTCCGTGACTGCGTCGGCTGCGGATTTTGTCAGATCACTGCCGTTCAGCAGGCATACGCCCCATCCTGCTTCTCTGACCAGTCCGCAGTCATTGTCCTGATCTCCGAATGCCATGATCGTATCCAGCGGGATATTATTCCGTTCGCTGAACTTGCGCACTGCCAGTCCCTTGTTGATGCGGGGATCCATGAACTCCACGATGCCGGGCGACGTTACGACGCCGATATAGCGGTCATTGGATACTTTTCGCGCGTGTGCCAGGACTTTCTCCTGCTGTTCCGGTTCAAAGCGGAATATGAGATTGAAATTCGGCCGGATGCACAGCCGTTCCGTATCGCCATTGGTAAGGATCACTTTGATGCCGTTGCGCTTCATCGAACTGTGCATCATCTCATCCATATACAGCGATACCATATGATCTTCCTCATAGATCGAGCAGTTCAGATGCAGGGGCGACATCACCTCAAGGATCTCACGCATGGTATCCGGCGTAAGAAGATGATATTCTTCGGTCTCTTTATGAAACTTATCCCACAGCTGGCCGCCGTTCATGCCGATCATGACGTCAAAATCAAACGGGAGATCCCATGTATATCTGCGTTCAAACATTTTCTGCGTGATCTTTCTTCCCGTTGCCAGGCCGAAAAGCACACCTTCCTCATGAAGCCGTATGATCGCATTGCGCGTCCTCGGCATCATCGCTTCCCCTTTTTCTACCAGCGTACCGTCGATATCCGCCAGCAGTACTCTGAGCTGTGTGATCATATTCCGTAAAGCTCCTTTAATTCATTATATATCGACATGTGCTTACAGAAACAAAAAAGCCCTTTTTCAAGGACTTTTCTGCAGGAGCGAGTGAGCGGAATTGAACCGCCGTGTCCACCTTGGCAAGGTGGCGTTCTACCATTGAACTACACTCGCATAATGGCGGTCCTGACGAGATTCGAACTCGCGATCTTCTCCGTGACAGGGAGACGAGATGAACCGCTACTCCACAGGACCATGTATGGCGAGGAAAGAGGGATTTGAACCCTCGCGCCGGTTTCCCGACCTATGCCCTTAGCAGGGGCACCTCTTCGGCCTCTTGAGTATTTCCTCGTTCTGCCAAGTTCATTTGTTGTTCAGCGCTTATTCAATATAACATCCGGTCTCAGGTTTTGCAACATCTTTTTTCAAAAAATCTCAAAACTTTTCCGAATGACTGTTTTCCCCTCTTTCGGCTCCGCGATATACAATGCCGGTTCCTGCTCGTCGCTGGCATATGCGAACGGAAACAGGATATTGGTTCCCGCGCCGCAGACACCGTTATGATCCAGGCAGATCACGGACATCGGCCGGCATGTCCCGCCGTTCCGGCTGAGACGCCGGTCAAGACGCCATACCGCTTCATCTGCCGCTTCGGCCGGGCTTTTCCCTTCCTCCATCAGACGGCAGGTCAGAAAGCTCAGAGACCCCTTCATGATCTCTTCTCCCATACCGGTGGCGGCTGCCCCGCCGATCTCCGAATCGGCATAGAAACCGCAGCCGGCGACAGGGCTGTCCCCCACTCTGCCCGGTTCCTTCATGAAGAGACCGGACGTCGATACTGCCGTACAGATGCTTCCGTACATATCGAGAGCGGTAAAGCAGATCGTATCGTGACCGTCGTAGGCGGAAAGCTTCTTCCGGCGGTCTTTTTCTTTTTCGTAAATGGCAAGGCCTTCCGGCGTGAGATTGTCGCGCTCTTCAAAACCGTGTGCCCGCGCATACAGGGCTGCCCCGGGACCGGCGAGGAAGTTGTTGGCGTCCTCGTCTTTCAGGGCATACGCGATGCGGGACGGGGAGCGGAAGCCTTCCAGACCGGCAACCGCGCCGAAACGAAGCGTATCTCCGTCCATGAACGCGCCGTCAAGAAAGACGCGTCCGTCACGGTCGGGACGCCCGCCCAGTCCGACGGAATGATAATCGGGATTGTCCTCTCCGTCAGCACAGCCGGCAAGCACCGCTTCTGCTGCAGTCCCGCCGCTGCGCAGGATCTCTGCAGCTTTACAGACGCCGTCATACGCCATTTTCCATGTTCCGATCACTGCCCATTTCATATGCAGTCTGTCCCCTAGTGATTGAATGCGTCCGGAAGATCGTTTTCCAGCAGGATGGTTCCGTTTGGATCCGCGTTAGCCCAGAGCCATGCGAACGCGTCTTTTACCGTCTTCATGACAAGCACGTTCTCCATGGCAAAGCCGGAGTCCTTCAGTCCTTCATAGATCGGCTTCGTCTGCACTTCGCCGACAAGGATGACGATATCCGCCTTCCCCTTCATCTTTTCGCCGAATGCATGGTTGATCTCTTCCTGCTTTGCGCCGAGGTCGATCATGCCCGGAGTAACGATCGTACGGGTATTCGGCATCATGCCGAGCACCTCAAGAGCCATTGCCGATCCGACCGGATTGGCATTGAATGCGTCGTCGATAAAGCGCAGTCCGTTGATCTTTTTAAGTTCCAGACGGTGCTCCACCTGCGGCATGGAACGGACAGCTCTGCGGATCACAGCCCAGTCGATGCCGAGATGGCGGGCCGCCGCAACAGCCGAAAGAATATTCAGGATATTCAGTTCGCCCAGCAGTTTTGTTTCCATCGGAATGCGTTCTTCCCCGCATACAACGGTAAAGGACGAACCGGTCGGTGTGTAGCGGATGTCTTCGGCACGGTAGTCCGCGTCATGATGGATCGCGTACGTGACTGTCTTTACCGGATTCTGGATCCGGTAGGAACGGATGAATTCATTGTCCGCGTTCAGGATGCCGAAGCCGTCTGCCGGAAGCAGTTCGATCATCTGCATCTTTTCATGCGTGATGTTTTCCTGGGATCCGAATGTATTCAGATGCTGGGGACCGATGGACGTCACGACGCCGATCGTCGGATGAACGAATTCCATCAGCTCGGTGATATCACCGACATGATCCGCACCCATTTCGCATACAAATACCTGATGGAGCGGCTTCAGCATCGTACGGATCGTGATGGTAATGCCCATCGGCGTATTGTAGGAAGCCGGCGTCATCAGAGAGTTGTACTGCTCGGATACCATCGCCTGCATGATATTCTTTGTCGTTGTCTTTCCGAAACTGCCGGTGATGCCGATCCTGATCAGGTCCGGACGTTCTTTCAGGATGTTTTTTGCCTGATCGAGATAGTGTTTCCTCACTGCCGCTTCGATCGGAGATGTGATCAGCGCCATCGGATACAGCAGAAGCCACGGTCCGAATACCGCAAACGGCACGCAGAGCGCGGCTGTCCACGCCTGCTTCACAAAGATCACAAGACACAGCACAGCACAAGCCAGCACAGCCAGCACAGCGATCTGCCGTTTGACGCGGGCAGTATATACCAGCGGCTTGATGTAGGAAGCCAGCTTTTCACGCATCGCCTCCAGGGCAAGCCATACCGCTGACAGCGCGATGATCACGAAGAGTGATACCGGTTCCTTCAGCAGGAACGCTGCGGCGATGCCGGCAAGCGAAAGAACGATGCCCGGAACGGAGAATACTTCCTTCGGACTGCCTTTGATCCATCCGTTCAGCCGTCCCGTTTCATAGCGGTTCTGCTGAAACATATGCAGTGCTTTTTTGGCCGTAAACAGCATCGCGCACAAAACGACGCAGGCTGTAACTGTTCTCATCATCGTACATCCTCTTTCAGAAATATATCCAGAACGGTATTGAAGCGGGCCGCCTGGTGCCAGTATGCCCAGTGATCGTCTCCCTCAAATACGGCAAGACCGGCATCGGGCATTTCCTTTTCCATCTGCTTTCCCATCCAGAGCGGGACGGCATCGTCGAACTCTCCCCATACAAGAAGTACAGGACACTTCACATCCTTGAGAATACCGCTGACATCGTCATTTACGACTTTGACAAAGATCTGACGCATGATCCCCTGCGCGTTCCGGTAGTCTTCCGATCCGGAGTTCTTCTGCAGTTCCTCCAGTTTTTCCTTATTGCCTGTCACTTTCAGCAGCCATTTCCCCGCTTTGTATGTTTTTGTGCGTACATGCCATCCGAGATCGTGTTTCGGACGGATCCCGGCCGCTCCGGTCAGGCACATTTTCCGTACCGGATGCACAGCCGCATAGCGGATCGCGACACGGCAGCCGAAGGAATGGCCGATGAGGATCGGTTCTTCCAGAGAGAATTCCTGAATAAAATCCGCCAGGAATTCCGCATATTCGGGAACGCCCCAGACTTCTGCCGGCGCATCGCTTTCGCCGAATCCCGGGAAGTCCAGACTGAAAACATGGAAGCGGTCTTTGAAGTGTTCAAAGATCTGTCCCATCATTTCCTTATTCTGTCCCCAGCCGTGCAGAAGGACCATATCTCTGCCGGTTCCTTCTTCACAGTAAGCGGTCTTCACACCATGTATCGTTCTGTATTCTGTCATATTCAGATCTTCCGGTTCTACGCACTGTTTTTACGGTTTGTGCGTTCCCGTTTTGCTTTCTTGCGCACTTCCCTGCGTCCGGGTTCCTTCCAGATCCGGAAACATACGCCGTCCGCCAGGTTCTCTGCGGTCACCTTGTATCCGTACGTCGTGCACACTTTATGCACGATGGAAAGACCAAGACCGAACTTGCCGTCCTGTCCCTTCTCATACGGACGGAACAGCGTATTGATCACGTCTTCCCCGATCGGGCGGCCGTCGTTGATCACACACAGTTCCCGCTCATGAAGGGTGATGCGGATCGTCGTGCGGGCATAGCGCAGAGCGTTTTCGATCAGGTTTTCGACTGTGATGCGCCACGGTTCCTCTTCCCCGTGGAACAGTACGCCCGGATCGATCTCCGTTTTGAATTCGATCTCCGGCCGCACGACCTTCAGGGACAGCAGGACCTTGTCGATAATACTGTTCATATCCAGCGTATCCCCTTCCGGACAGTCATCCAGGAGATATCCCATCTTGTTCAGAAGGATCAGGCTGTGTACTTTCTTTTCCAGACGGTCAGCGTGCTCGATAATGACGTCGACGGATTTCTCCAGCGTGTCATACGGATAGATGCCGTCCTTGATGCTTTCTCCGTACGATTTGATCGTCGCGATCGGTGTCTTGAGATCATGCGAGATATTCTGGATCATCTCTTCTTTTTCCCGCGACTGCGCGGAAAGCTGCTGTTCCATATCGACCAGCGCCTCCGCCACTTCGCCGATCTCATCACGGCGGGAAATATTCAGCGTTGCCGGTTCATCGTTCTTGATGCGGGTAATGTAGTTCTTGATCTGCCCGAGCGGCAGGATAAGCGTACTCACCCAGGCCAGAAGCAGCAGGAAGAGCAGGAAGACGACCAGCACATTCAGGTTGACGATCGTATTGGTCAGAGATTTGCGGAACTGTTCCGGGATCTCGTTGGAGATGACGGAGATCAGCCAACGGCTGTTGTTGAGTGCCGTCATGCAGTACAGGATCTCGGTATCGTTTCTTTCCTTTTCATCCGCCGGCACGAACTTATAGTCCCGGGTTCCGGAGAAATCCTCGCTGATGTGACTGAGGATATCCGTCTTCAGTTCCTCCGGAACCGGTGCGCCGGCAATATAAACGAACGTGTCGTCTTCGGCCGAATAAACGATATGCGACACCGACATTTCGGCGCCGCTTTCCAGCACCGGCGTCATTTTGGGGTTGTGGTTCAGGTAATAGATCAGGTTCTCCTGCGAACTGTGCAGAAGACGGTACATTTCCTCATGCGAAAACAGATCGATCTGAGGAGAAAGAAATACCAGCAGAAAAAACGCAAATATCGTAATGAACAGTACGATGATCGCCAGCAGCTGCTGGGTCAGCGTCATTTCACGCAGCCAGATCCGGAACCGTTTCATTATCCTAACCTGTAGCCGAAGGCATAGATCGTGTGAATGCTGAGATTCGGCATTTTCTTGCGCAGTCTGCGCAGCGTATCATCCACGACACGGTCGCTGCCGTAGTAGTTTTCTTCCCACAAAGCCTTCAGGATCTGTTCCCGTGAGAACGCCTTGCCGCGGTGATTGACAAACAGCATGAGCAGTTCGAATTCCTTCGTGGTCAGTTCGATCTGTTCGTTCTCGGTATAGACTGCCCGCTGTGTTTCATCGATCGTATAGCCGTCCACCTGGATGCGTTCATCGTCGCTCCGGTATGTACGGCGGATGATATTGTTTACGCGCAGTACGAGTTCCTTCGGGGAGAACGGCTTTGTGATATAGTCGTCGCTTCCCTTCTCGAGACCGATAATGCGGTCAAATTCCTTGTCGCGCGCGGACATGAAGATGACCGGTACGTTCGGATTGAAACTGCGGATCTCTTCAATCAGGTCAAATCCGCTCTTATTGCCGAGCATGATGTCGAGGATCCACAGATGTACATCCATATCCTCAGTGTGCATGCTCGCTTCATCAAAATTGAGATAGGAACGGACTTCGTAGCCTTCCTTCTCCAGATAGCGCTTGACCAGCTCATTGAGGTCTTTTTCATCTTCTACGATATTGATTACTTTTTTCATATGAATTCCACCGTGTTTATTTTACCATGTCCGGTATGACCGGAAAAACAGGCAGTACGCCTGTTAGTCCAGTATGACGATCTTTTCGATCACCGGCTGCTCTTCCGGTCTGATCGTACCGTTGCTGTCAGTCGGTCTTGCGTCTTCGGAGATCTTCTTTACGATGTCATAGCCGTCGGTCACATGTCCGAACGCAGCGTACTGTCCGTCGAGATACGTATTGTCGCCGACCATGATGAAGAACTGCGAAGATGCGCTGTTGAAGCTGTTGGACATGCGCGCCATGGACAGCACGCCTTCCGTATGGGAAATGTTGTTTTCAATGCCGTTGTCGGAGAATTCCCCTTTGATGCGGCCCACCGGTTCGGTCCAGTCGGTACGCGGAGCACCGCCCTGTACGACGAAGCCTTCCATGATCCGGTGGAACTTCGTGCCGTCATAGAAGCCCTTATTTGCCAGATCGACAAAGTTGGACACTGTGATCGGAGCTGTATCGGCATCCAGTTCGACCGCTACGATGCCGTAATCCTTAATATAGATCTCCGCATGGTGCAGGCCTTCGAGGGTCACTTCCGGCCCTTCCAGCGCTGCCTGCGTCTCTGCGTATTCTCGCTCCAGCTGTTCTCTGTTGGAAACGTAGCATCCCGAAAGCACCATCAGGAATGCTGCGGCGGCAAGGATCAGCTTTTTCATGCGCCGTATTTCTCCCGGATGCGGTCAGCGATGCGGTGTACGACATTCGCGCAGATCTCGTCTGTCTCTGCCTCTGCCATAACGCGCAGCAGCGGTTCGGTGCCGCTCGGACGTACGAGAATACGGCCGTTGCCGTTCAGCGAAGCGGTGACTTCCTTGATCAGCTCATTGATCTCATCGTCTTTGAGCACAGCGTTCTTGTCTGTTACCTTGACATTGACAAGCAGCTGCGGATAGATGCGCAGGCCTTCCATGAGCTCACAGATGGTCTTGCCGGTATCCTTGATGATCTTCAGCATGGCAAGCGCCGTCATCAGACCGTCACCGGTCACAGCGTGACGCAGGAAGATGATATGTCCGGACTGTTCGCCGCCGACAACATCATTTTTCTTTGCCATTTCTTCGTATACGTATTTATCGCCGACAGCTGTCTGCACGACTTCGATCCCCTCGCGCTCCATTGCCTTGAACAGACCGAGGTTGGCCATGACCGTCGTTACGACGGTATTGTTTGTCAGCACGCCTTTGTCGCGGTAGTAGATGCCGCAGATATACAGCATATAGTCACCGTTGACCAGTTCACCCTGCGGGGTGACCAGGATCTGCCGGTCGGCATCGCCGTCAAACGTCAGACCGATGTCGAAGGAACCGTTCTTCATAAATTCGCAGAACGCTTCCGGATGCGTGGAACCGCACTTTGTATTGATGTTGAGGCCGTCCGGTGTATTGTTCACTGCTGTGCACTCGGCGCCGAGACGCTTTAACGTGCGCTCTGCCGTGTAGCAGGCAGCTCCGTTGGCGCAGTCCATGGCAATCCGCATGCCGGTAAGATCGATCGGATATTCTTTCGTGATCCAGTCGATGTAGTCGTCCAGACCTTCTTCATAGCGGATGACGCGGCCGATGGCATCGCCTGTCTTGTATTCCAGAGTGACCTTTCCGTCAATATATTCTTCGATCTGATCTTCGACATCACTGCTCATCTTGATGCCTTCCACAGAGAAGATCTTGATGCCGTTGTCATAATACGGATTATGGGAAGCGGAGATCATTGCGCCGCACGCGAAATCTTTTGTCCGCGTCAGATAGGAAATGACCGGCGTCGGGCAGAAGCCGACCAGGTAGGCGTCGCAGCCGTATGCCGCAATACCGGATGCCAGAGCGTTTTCCAGCATATCCGAAGAAAGACGGGTATCTTTTCCAATCACGATCTTCTGGCGGCCGCTGCGGCTGAACCAGTAACCGAGATAGCTGCCGACAAGGAAAGCCTTGCGGGCGTCGAGTTCTACATTTGCTTTTCCGCGGATTCCATCCGTTCCGAAATATTTACTCATTGTTTACATCTGCTCCTTTATTGTTGTCTGTTTCGTCATTGGTCTCACCCAGTACGTTCAGTTCGTACGTGGATTCTGTCAGAGAGAATCGGACCAGACCGCTGGTCGGCTGATCGACCTGCAGCGGGAACTCCATGAGTCCCGGGCGCGCATCCAGCATATCGATGTATACATTGATGTCCGCCGCACTGATCTTTGCGATGTTTTCCTCGGTTCCGAATACGGTCACGCTTGTCGTCGTCTTATTCTCCGGATGCGAGACTTTGTAGTTGTTTACATTGTTCTTGAAACGGAGCTTGACGTCATCGATCGTCCGGCTGGACTGCTCGCCCAGTTTGACGGTCAGAGTGACCTGATTGATATTTGAACTGTTGACGCCGGCAGGCAGCACCACCGGACGTAGGATCGTGGAATCCTTCGTGATCGAGGATGCGTTCAGCGTTACGACAACGCGGTCCACGGAGCTCAGCGCTGTTTCCGAGCCGTATATGGTAACGGTCTGCTGGTCGATCGTAATGGATTCGATTGCCTTTCCGTCCGGCACTTCGCCGGTCACTTCGACCTCGATATTCACGGTCTTGTTCGGCGATGTGACAGGCACTTCCACATGCACGGTATCCGGAACGATATCAACGCTTACGGGATTGCCGTCCGCCGCATACGCGATCAGACGCGCCTCCTGCGTGAAGGAGGAATCCTTGCCGGATACGTCGATCAGTGCCTTGATAAAGGCAATGGAATCCAGCGTGTCGCGGGATGCCCGGACATTGACTTTGTTGTATTCGAATACCGGCGTGCCGACACTGAATACGCTGTCCATCTTATCCTGATTGATAAAGTCATAGGACAGATCGAACTGCTGTGTCGTCTTCTTCTTCAGCGTGAGACGGACACTGGACGGGTCGATCTTGATATTGACATTGTCGCCGAAGCCGTCCGTTGTCAGACGCACATCGTGGACGCCTTCGGTCAGACCTTCCAGATCTGCCACGATGCGTCCGCCGGAATTGGCGGCGCTGGTCACGTTGGAAGCGTCGCCGCTGATGGTAATATCCACATGGTCCGGAACACCGGACAGTTCAAATGTATCGGAGTTGTATTTGACCATGACCGGAACATCATTGAGGTCTTTGGCCGTCCGCAGGGAACTGGTATACAGCGAGGATACAGTATTGTAGTTTACTACAAAGTACATTAATACCGCCAGTACCAGCGCTACGAGTTTTCCGTATTTGCGGTTGAACAGGATCCGGTCGATGCCGGAAGAAACGAACCGGATGAGACGGATCACGCCGTCTTCCACATTTGCATAGGTTCTGGCGACTTTCTGCGACTGTTCGGCGATGCGGTTGGCCAGTTCGGTCTTGTTGTCCTTCTTTGCATCGTCATTCCGCGGTTTCTTTTCAGCCATTATGCATCACCTCCTGAAGTACTGTCACTGTCGGAAGGCACATCCAGGTTGTCGATCATCTCAAACTGGCTGTCCAGCTCATTGGTGAAGCCGACGATTCCACTGATATCGATCTTTGTCGTATCGAAGCGGGAAATATCTTCCTCACGGGCAGCTTCCTGCTCAGCGGTCACTTCACGGGAAAGCTTTCGGATCTGTTCCTGGCGCAGACGCTCGACATCTTCCGCTGTCAGGCGCTGTTTTGTACTCGGTGCCGGCTTCGGAGCGGCTTCCGGCTGTGCCGGCTTCTCTTCTGCCGGTGTTTCCGCCGGTGCATTCGCCGCCTGGTCCGGATAACTCGGCTTCGCGCGTTTCTTCTTATGCGGAAGTTTTATGTCGGAAGCCTCCTGATCGAGTTCCTGCATTTTCTCTTCTTCACTGACAATACTGCTGTCTTTCGGGAAGATCGATATCTTGCGCCGGCGGCGCGGTTTCTTCGCGGATTCGCGGGATTCCTCCGGTTTCGGCGTGATCACGATCTTTTCGTCCGAGGCAGCCGGTTTGATCTCTTCGATCTCGATCTTTTCCCTGCTTACTTTTGCCTCTTTCGGGACCGGGATCTCTTCCCTGCCCGTTTCCGGTACAGGTCGGCGTGCCCGCTGCGCGTCTTCGCGATAGGAAGAAGAACGCAGCTCGGTGACTTCGCCGATGATGATGCGCATCAGGAAGTTGCGCAGCTGGCGGCGGTCAACGTGGAAGATCTTTCCGGACTGGGCAATGGATACCGTGCCGGTTTCTTCGGATACAACGATGGTGACCGCGTCAGTGATCTCACTGATTCCGATGGCAGCTCTGTGGCGGGCGCCGAAGCGGGACGGCAGTTCGAGATTGGTCGGCGGGAAGTACGCGCTGGCGCAGGCGATCTTGTCGCCCTGGATGATGACGGCGCCGTCATGAAGCGGCGTGGACGTCACAAAGATCGACGTCAGCAGTTCGGCGCTGACATCTGAGTTCAGACGCGTACCGGTCGCTACATAGTCTTCCAGGGAATGCGACTGTTCGATGGAGATCAGCGCACCGGTCTGATCCTTGCTCAGCAGCATCACAGCGGTAACGATCTGGTCTACGAGATTTTCCTTCTCATTGCCGGTCAGCGTCGTAATGCGGCTGAAGACGCCGGATTTGCCCATCTTCTCCAGCAGGGAGCGGATCTCCGGCTGGAAGATGATAATGATGGCAAGGAATCCCCAGTTGATGAACATGTCCGTGACATATTCGATGGTCTTCAGGCCGAGCACCTTGGCGATACTGTCGGCGATAATAACGAAAACGATTCCCTTGAAGATCTGGACGGTACGGGAATTGTTGCGGACGATCCTCAGTACGTAGTACAGGATCAGCCACATGATGAATATATCCAGGAACGTGACCAGCACATTCCGTATATTCTCAAGCGTGAAAGTAAAATTCAGCAGATGCAAGGAAATACCCTCCTTTCATTGCGGTACGGCAGCCGCCTACTTCGCATCGTCGATCAGTTCCTTGTCAAGGATCTGGAAGTTCGCGCGATGGAGGTACAGAGCTTTGCCGTCGACCATCAGTTTGGTGAATTTCGGCAGGTCTGCCGGGATGGACCAGGTCACTTTTCGGCCGGAGAAGGCATAGATCGGAGCACCGGTCTGGGACTTTATAACGACGACAACTGCTTTTCCGAACTTGTTCTTGACGGAATTGACAATGCCGGAGATCAGCGTGGATTCCATGATCGAGCTGCTTTCGGAATAGATATTATCCAGATAGAACTCATAGTCCGGCACCAGGCCGTCTTCATAGAAGATGCATGTGTCGCCGCAGGAAAGCATCTCGTGACCGTCGATGGTCAGGGAAATGACGCTGCTCAGCGTATTGACATAGCCGGACGCCTGGTTGTCCGTGGAATTGTAGGTTTCCTCGCGGACGACGTTTCCGTGCACGTCGATGCGGTCGCCGTGCGTTGTCAGGACTTTCTTGCCGAAGTTGTCAAACGTATCGATCGTATATGTATTGCCGTAAATATGGCCGTTGAAATCACTCATATTCTGCTGGATGGACGCGCATCCGCACATCGCTGCCGCTGTTACAGCGCATACCGTTTTCAGTATCTGTTTTTTCATAGTCATACTGCCTCCGTATCAATCATTTATTATACTAAATTTTCCGCTCTTGCGTATATGCCCTCAGGCAAACAGTGATATAAGAACAGAAAAGAGTTCCGGATTGTTCTGTACGATCACGCACATCCGGCGGCGTACCCGGCTGATGCGGCGCTGGAGCGTCTGCACGCTGCGGCTGCCGTCCTTCGCGGAAAGATGCCCCTGTTCGTCGTAGCAGAAGTTCTCATCCAGCACGAACACGGCGCTGTCCGGTTCTTCCTCCAGGAAATTCAGCAGGAAGCTGTCATCGCTGGTGACCCGCAGATATCCCTTGGCGCGGTACAGGCCGGTCACCATCGCACTGTCCGCTTCGCTGTCCGTATAGATGACGCGCACATGATCGTACATCAGCGGCGCCTTGTGCCGGGAAAGATCAAACAGGCATTCGGTAAATACCGCCGTATCGCTGTTTGTCCGGATCTTCGCGGTCAGTTTGAAGCGCACCAGGGATTCCTGTTCCCGCAGCATCGCCACGGTCTTCCCCGCTTCCGGATCGCATCCCGCCCAGAGCGGATCCCACGCGAACACCGCGCGTATTCCTGTTTCGGCAATGTGTTCCAGCAGTTTCTGCATCTGCTCTGTGCTGAGATACTGGATCTCGTCAAACAGCAGGATCTTCAGCGCCGGATCGTCCGGCAGATTCTGCGCCTGTTCAAAGGGCACGATGCGTATCCCGCTCCGCAGAAGGATCTCGTGTCCGTAGTGCATGCCGCCGCACTGCACGACGGCAGCTTCCCGTTTCGAATACGTTCCCGAGCGGATCCACTGCCGGTACAGATCGTACAGCAGAAGCGTCTTGCCGGTGCCGGAGCGTCCCTCGATGCCGATCAGCCGGTCATCCGACTGCATGATCTCCGTACGGATCGCTTCCTGGTGTCCGGTCAGAAAGTATTCACCGGTCAGGAACCGGTTCGGCGTATACACCGGTGAGATCAGATACCGCTCCGGCCGGAACAGCAGGTCGGGATCTTTCACTTCCGTTTCCGGCGGCAGACGCAGCAGCGACGCCAGTTCCTCCCACGAGCCTTCCGCCAGAGCGCCGTTTTTCAGCGTATAGAGGCGGTCCTCCGTGGCGATATACGTAAACAGGTACAGCGTCCGGTCGAGCGCACGCAGATAGTAGCGGTTCCGCAGCAGCTGCCGCAGGACCGTTTCTTCCGTACTGCGGTTTTTCAGTTCGATATTGACGCATATATGCTCCGAAAAGCGCAGCAGATCGAATTCCTTGCCAATCCGGGGAATACAGTAGCCGAGGAAAAAGCAGTCAACCGCACTGTAGCGCTCCCCTTCCTCCAGATATCCGGAAAGACGCTCGGTAAAAGCGGAAAGATCCTGTTCTTCCTGCGTCTTCGTTACTTTTCCCGCTTCGGCCGCCTCTGCTTTCGCGTAGACCGCCATTTCCGCGTCTTCCAGAACCTGCAGCGCCTGTATATGATTTCTGAGATTTATACTCCTCATGCCTCAATAGTACCATGATAAAAAAACATTCCGCTACAGTACGGAATGCCCTGACCCGTAAAAATAATGAAAGACCGGCTGCCCGGTCTTTCATTTCTTCTGTGTTTCGGGAAAGATTATGCTTCTTTCTTCGCCTTTGCTTCGGCAATGACCTTTTCAGCGACATTGCCCGGAGCCGGTTCATAGCGGTCAAACTTCAGAATGTATTTGCCGCGGCCCTGTGTCATGGAACGCAGTTCCGTTGCATATGTCAGCATCTCGGACATCGGTGCTTCTGCTTCGATGACCTGGTCGCCGTCTTCGTTTGCCGTGATACCCATGATGAGGCCTCTTCTCTTCGGGAAGTCGCCCATCAGTGTACCGGTGTATTCTTCCGGAGCGATGACTGTAACTTTGCCGATCGGTTCCAGCAGGACCGGCTTCGCATTCGGCATAGCTTTGTTGAAGGCAAGTCTTGCGGCTTCCTTGAAGGCAACTTCCTTGGAGTCTACCGGATGGTAGGAACCGTCAAACAGGACAGCCTTGACGCCGACAACTTTGAATCCGGCAAGAACGCCGTGTTCCATACAGTCGCGCAGACCCTGCTCTACCGGCGGGAAGTACTGCTTCGGAACAGCACCGCCGACAACTTCCTCGGCGAATTCCATGCGCTCGCTGTCGCACGGTTCGAAACGTACATGGACGTCACCGTACTGGCCGGCACCGCCGTTCTGCTTCTTGTATTTACCCTGTGCGGATGCTGTGCCGCGGATCGTTTCACGGTACTGAACAGTCGGAGTGGATGTTTCAACTTCGATCTTGTACTTGCTCTTGAGTTTGGAGAGGATCAGGTCGATATGCTGGTCGCCCAGTCCGTAGAGGACCTGCTCATGTGTTTCCTGGTTGTTGACGAGACGGATCGTTGCGTCTTCCTGCATCATGTTGCGGATGCCGCCGGTCAGCTTGTCTTCGTCAGCCTTTGTCTTCGGACGGATCGCGAATCCGAGCATCGGCTCCGGATATTCGATCTTGTCATATGTGACTGCTTTTGCCTTTGTGCACAGTGTATCGTTTGTTTCAGTAGAGGAAAGCTTTACAACTGCGCCGATATCGCCGGTGAACAGTTTGCCGACACCGATCTGATATTTGCCGTTGATAACGTAGATCTGGCTGATCTTTTCGTTTGTGTCTTTGTTGGCGTTGTAGACCTGGGAATCACTGCTCAGAACACCGGACATGACCTTCAGATAGGAGATCTTTCCGACGAATGGGTCAACGTTGGTCTTGAAAATGAACACAGACAGTGCTTCGTTCTCGTTCGTTTCCATATCGACCTGGTTGCCTTTTGCGTCTTTTGCCTTGATCGTTCCCTTTTCTGCATAACTCGGGAAGTATTCTGTGATGAGGTCCATGAGACGGACGATGCCGGTCATGTTGATAGCGCTGCCGCAGTAGATCGGACGGATGTCGCCGCCGCGGACACCGATGCGGAGTCCCTTGGCGATCTCATGCTCGTCGAACGGTTCTTCCATGAAGAACTTTTCCATGAGCTCATCGTCTGTGCTGGCGATCGCCTCGGCGATCATTGCATAGTATTCTTCCACCTGGTCAGCGAGGTTGGCCGGTACTTCCTTCGGTTCTGTCTTGTTGTTGTAGTACCATGCCTTCTTCCGCAGGATATTGACGGAACCAACGACTTTTCCGCCTTCCATGATCGGCATCTCAAACGGGATGACCGACGGTCCGAACTTATCGCGGAGAGCAGATACTACCTGATCAAAATGAGCGTGCTCATCATCAATTTTATTAATGAAGAACAGTGTCGGGAGCTTTCTCTTGGAAGATTCCTTCCATGCGCGCTCTGTGCCGGCTTCGATGCCTTCCTTGCCGTCAATGACGATCAGGGCGTTGTCGCCGACTGCCAGACCTGTAACTTCTTCACCTTCATAGTCCATGTAGCCTGGAGTATCAATGAAGTTGATCTTCTTGTTTTTCCATTCGACCGGTGCCAGATGGCAGTAGCAGGACAGTCCTCTCTTGCCTTCTTCCGGATCAAAGTTCATTGCACTTGTTCCGTCATTTGCCTTGCCGAAACGCTCAATCGCCTTTGTCTCATAGAGGCAGGCTTCCACTACAGTACTCTTGCCGGCACCGGAATGTCCCAGTACAACGACGTTCCGAACTTCGTTCGCCAAATAATCTCGCATACTAATTTTCCCTCCAACTTATTTCAAAATATCTTTCAGATCCTGCAAGCACTCTTTGCGTACATAATGAATGGCAATGTTGCCACTGTAATCTTTTATATCCTTATCCGCGCCGTTGTTCAATAAGAACTTTACCAGTTCCGGATATCCGATGTAGGCAGCTCTCATCAAAGCTGTGCAGCCGCGGCTGTCTGTCTGGTTGATATCCGCACCGTGATCAAGCAGATACTGGATGATGTACATCTTATAGGATGTGGTGGCTTCCATCAGAGCAGTACGTCCCTGATCGTCTCTTGCGTTTACATCGGCACCCTTGGATACCAGATATTCAACGACGTCATCCTGTCCGAGCAGCGCCGCGCGCATCAGTGCCGTACGCCCTCTGTTATCGTGGGAATTGACATCCGCACCGGCATGTACGAGCATGCGGCAGATATCGACATGTCCTTTCTTTGCAGCGCCCATCAGAGCGGTTTTATTGTTGTTGTCTCTGGCTCTTACATCAGCGCCGTTATCCAGCAGGTAGCGGACGATCTCCGTATAGCCGCGCTTCGCACTCCGCATCAGAGCCGTGCGTCCGTCGCCGTTCTTGACGTTGATGTCGGCGCCTTTCGCTGCTTCCGCACAGACTTTTGCGAAATCTCCTCTGGCAGCTGCCTCAAAGAATTCAACATTTTTCTGATCCATATTTGTTTCCTCCTATGTATTTGAAATAGAAATATGTGACAAAAAAGATGGACGCAAAGTATCCATCTTAAATGACTTTACGAAACTGTCCGACAGGCACAGGTAAAAGATTCTTCTCCGTAAAACTATTCACTTTGTGTCCAGGTGCAGTCGTGAAGCGAATCATTATTAACTCCTAATCCAACAGTCGATTTCTACCCATATTGTAACGAATTCACTGAATTCTTCAATAGAACATATGTGGAAACTGGCTGAAAAGAGTGAAACCGTATACAAATTTTCATGAAAGCATTTTCATAAATACATGTGTTTTCCGCAAGACCCTACAGGTTCTGCTTCAGCAGACGGTGGATGTCCCGGTATTCCGGCATATGCCGCAGGACGACCGCATAGAACGCCGGAGAGTGATCCGACACCAGCAGATGCGCGTACTCGTGCAGAAGAACGGCATTGGTGCACACCGGCGGATAATGCATCAGCTGCACCGACATATGGATCTCCCCTTTGTGTCTGGAGCACGATCCCCAGCGGCTGCTCATATCCCGCATTCTGATCACCGGATGCGGAATGCGCGAAGCATCGCATATCTTTTCATCCCACTCGCCGCGGTAATGATCGATGAACATCTGCATCTGTTTTTCGGCTGCGCTGCGGAACGCGGCTTTCCGCTCCGCCTCGGTATCTTCCTTCAGATAAAATACGATCTTCTCGCCGTCAAAGACCATCCGGCTGCGGGACGCGGGCTCGACGGATACGTCATACGGCTTTCCCAGCCAGTACATGCGCTCCCCGTTTTCCCCCTGGTGCCGCAGCTTTGCGGCCGCTTCCTTTGCCCGCTGGCGGCGGATCCACGCTTCCTGTTTTCCTACGAACTCCAGGACTGCACGGTCGCTGCAGCGCATCGGACAGGTAATGACCGGCTGGCCGTTTTTCAGCCGCAGATACATGCGTTTATTCTGCTTTTTCCGGATCACCGTAATGTGCAGCGTTTCGTTATTCAGTACAAGGTCCAGTGTCTTTTCCATCATCATCCCATTTTATACTTGTATTTTTTTCATTTCTACTGTATTATTCTTCTTGCTTCACGGCGGCTATGGTGAAGTTGGTCAACACACTGGATTGTGGCTCCAGCACTCGTGGGTTCGAGTCCCACTAGTCGCCCGCAGGTATGAGTCAGTCTGAAAGGACTGGCTTTTTTTGTATTTCCATCATTTATGTTCCGGCAGTCTCTCCCTTCGCATTAATGCGATTTTAATGCGTTAAAGCATAATATTAACCCTATCTTAATCCCGGATTTTCTACACTTTGGATAAGAACAGGAGAGAATACAATGCGTAAGATACGAATATGGATCCAGGACACAATGAATTCGTTCCGGTCGATACTGCTGGGATTCTTTCTTTTGATCATGGCGGGAGCTGCACTGCTCTCTCTTCCCGCCGCCTCCGCTTCGCATGAAGCTACACCGTTTCTGGACGCGCTGTTCACTTCGGCTTCGGCATCGTGCGTGACGGGACTGGTCGTACAGAATACCGCAACGCACTGGTCGTCGTTCGGCAAGTGCGTGATCCTTCTTCTCATACAGGCTGGCGGCCTCGGCATCATCACCGTTGCCGTCGCCACTCTGATCGTCACCGGAAAGCGGATCGGCATCCTGCAGCGGACCACCATGATGGACGCGGTGTCTGCTCCTACGCTCGGCGGGATCATCCGGTTCACGCTGTTCATACTGAAAGTAACACTGATCGCGGAAACACTCGGAGCACTGCTTCTGTTTCCTTCTTTTTACCGGGACTTCGGGTTCTCCCGGGCGTTTATGTTCTCGGTATTCCATTCCGTTTCCGCGTTCTGCAATGCCGGCTTCGATCTGCTCGGCATCCGGGAAGCCTATTCCTCTTTAACGGCATACGCGTCCGATCCGTTCGTTACCGGCGTGATCATGACTCTGATCGTAACAGGCGGGATCGGTTTTCTCACCTGGCAGGATCTCTTCCGGTCCGGGTTCCGGTTTCAGCGCCTGCGCCTGCAGACAAAGATCATCCTGGCGTCCACGGCGGTCCTTCTGCTCGTTCCGGCAGTCTATTTCTTCCTGTTCGAGTTCGCGGATCATCCGATGAAAGAGCGCGTCCTGATGTCGCTGTTCGCTTCCGTTACGCCGCGTACTGCCGGCTTCAACACCTGTGATTACGGTACCATGTCGGAATCCGGCAAGCTGATCACGATCCTGCTGATGCTGATCGGCGGTGCGCCGGGATCTACTGCCGGCGGTATAAAAGTAACGACGGTATTCCTGCTGGCAGCGGCTTCCTCCGCCTGTATGAGGCGTGCGGACGACGTCAACTGTTTCGGCCGCAGGATCGAAGCCGACCAGATCCGCAACGCGTTCACCATCCTTATTCTTTACGGTTTCCTGCTTCTGACAGGTGCGATATTTGTTTCCGACATTGAAGGACTGCCGATCCTGTCCTGCCTGTTCGAATGCGCTTCGGCGCTTGGAACGGTCGGCCTTACGACCGGCATCACACCGGCACTGGGAAGTGCTTCCCGCGTCCTGCTGATCGCGTTCATGTTCTTCGGACGCGTTGGCGCCCTCACATTTGCCTATGCATCTGTCTCTCTGCATAAATACACCAATAAAAGATACCCGGCCGAACGGGTCGCGGTCAGTTAGGAGGATCCATGAAAAACGTATTAGTCGTAGGCGCCGGAAGATTCGGCACATATACATGTATGAAGCTTCATGATATGGGGCATCAGGTCATGATGGTGGACAGGAATGAGGAAAGAGTGCGCAAGATCCTGCCTTATGTAACGAATGCCCAGATCGGCGACAGTACGGACAGTTCGTTCATGTCGCAGCTCGGCATCCGTGACTTTGATCTTTGCATCGTGGCGATCGGAGACGACTTCCTCGGTTCGCTGGAAACCACGTCCCTGCTGGAAGAACTGGGCGCCACCAGGATCGTTGCCCGGGCAACCACCGGTTCGCAGGAAAAATTCCTGCTTCGCAACGGCGCCATGGCCGTGGTCTATCCGGAAAGACAGCTGGGAAGCTGGACAGCGATCCGCTTCAGCTCCGACAACATTTCCAACTATATCGAACTGATGGACGGCTATTCCATCTTCGAGCTTGCCGTGCCGGCGAAATGGCACAGGAAAAAGCTGGGCGAACTCGACCTGCGCAACCGCTACGGCATTAATATCCTCGGCGTCAAGAACGGACACATGAATATGAATATCGGTGTGGATACCGTTCTGGAACAGGGGCAGACCGTACTTGTTCTCGGCCTGACAGAAAACATTCAGAAGATCTTCTATCTGTAGGAGGCAGTAAGATGAGTACAGAATTACTTGTTGATATAACGTGCATTGTCGGGTTTCTCGCCTGTGCTCTGCTGATCTGCTTTGCAATGGACCGTTTTTTTGATACAGTCTATAAAAATGCAGGACGGAAGAAAAAGCCGGTCAGCCGTTCCCGTCTGATCCGCAGGATCATACGCCAGAGAAAGGACCATTATGGAAGCTCTCACACAGAAAGAAAGGATCATACTGATCTGTCTGTCATCCTCTCCAAGCAACGCAAAGGTCATACAGACAGCGCAGAAGCAGATGACTCCGGAAAGCCGTCTGGAGGCGGTATATATCGGCAGATCGGAATCTGAAGCAGAGACCGATCACAGTCTGCGGGAAAATATCCGTCTGGCCGAAGAAGCCGGGGCATCCGTCCATGTGATCACCGGCAAGGATATCGCCGGTTCCATTGCGGAGACCGCGCGCTCGCTGTCGGTAACAGATCTCTACATCGGTTACAGTCCGGGCGGATCCAGCGTGCAGAAGCGTTCCATACCGGAACAGCTGGTACAGCTTCTGCCGGAAGTGGACGTATATATTATTCCGGACCGGAAAGCGTCCAAATATGCCGGTACGCTGAACCGGCGGATAACGGCGGACAGACCGGCATCGGACATCCTGACGGTGGTGCTGATCATGGCGGCGGCGACGTTCCTGTCATTTCTGTTCGACCGTTCCTCTTTCAGCAATTCCAACATCGTTACGATCTATATCCTGGCAGTGCTCGTCACTTCCATCGTGACTTCGCAGCGGATCTACGGGCTGATCGCAGCCATCCTGTATATACTGCTTTTCAACTTTCTGTTTATTGAGCCGCGGTTCACCCTGCTCGTATACGATTCCACCTACCTGGTGACCTATTTCGTATCGCTGATCGCTGCCCTGCTTACCGGCTCGCTTGCCGCAAAGATGAAGGAAGCGGTCAATATCGCGGAAGAAAACGCCGCCCAGGCAAAGATCCTGCTGAACACGTCCGAGCAGCTGGAAAAAGCGCAGGACAGCCTTGAGATGTCGGCGATCATCTGCCGGCAGCTGTCCGGTCTGCTGCACCGTTCGGTCTGGTTCTTCACGATCCGGGACGGTGAGGTGACAGAACAGTACTCCTGTCTGATCCGTTCCGAAGACCGCCGGGCACTCAGTGAACGCGACACAGCAGCACTTCTCTGGACCGCTGAGAACAGAACGCATTCCGGTGCCCTGACAAAGCAGTATGCGGATATTGACCGGCGCTGGTACAGCATCCATTCCGAGGAATACAGCTACGGCATCCTTGGCATCGATATGAAACAGGGACAGCTGAGCGAACTGGAAAGAACGCTTCTGCTGTCCGTGATCAGTGAGTTTACCCTCTCGCTCAACACAGCGCGGGTAAACCGGGAAAAACAGGAAACACAGATCGAAGCGGAGAAAGAACATCTGCGCGCCGGTCTGCTGCGGTCCATTTCCCATGATCTGCGCACCCCGCTGACAGCGATCTGCGGAAACGCCGCGCATCTTTCCGCCAACAGCGCCGTATTAAGCGAGGAAGACCGCCGGAAACTCTATGCCGATCTTCAGGAAAACGCTTCGTGGCTGGCCGGACAGATGGAAAACATCCTGTCCATGACGCGGCTCGAAAATGATACGCCGCTCCGCATGAGCGCCGAGAATGTCGAAGACGTGATCGAGGAAAGCCTGAAGCACCTGTATCAGCCGGCAGACGGCCATACGATCGTCTTTGAGCGCAGTACGGAAACAGTATTCGCCGTCATGGACGCCAAGATGATCATGCTGGTGCTTGTCAACCTGGTGGGCAATGCCCTGAAATACACGCCGGAAGGATCCACGGTGACCATCTCCTACCATAAGGAAGGCAGCCGTGTATGCGTTACGGTGGCGGATGACGGACCGGGCATCCCGGACTGCGACAAAGAGCATATATTTGAACTGTATTACACCGGTGCACATACCGCGGCGGACAGTTTCCGCAGTATGGGGATCGGACTGAATCTCTGTATGGCGATCCTGAAGGCGCATGGTGAAACGCTGGAAGCAGCGGACAATGTGCCCCACGGCGCCGTGTTCCGGTTTTATCTGAAAACGGAGGAGGTAACGAATCATGAAGAACTTTCAGATCCTGATAGCGGAAGATGACCGCTCGATCATGAATCTGATCATGACAACGCTGAAGATCAACGGGTATTCCTATATCTGCGCCGGCAGCGGGAACGCCGCGATCACACAGTGCGCTTCCCACAATCCCGATCTGATCCTGCTGGATCTGGGACTGCCGGATCTGGACGGCATTGACGTCATTGCGCGCATACGCACATGGTCGCAGATCCCGATCATTGTCATCAGCGCCCGCGACGAGGACGCCGACAAGATCCTCGCGCTCGACACCGGCGCCGACGACTATCTGACCAAGCCGTTCTCCGTGGACGAAATGATGGCGCGCATCCGTGCCTGCCAGCGCCGGCTTGCCTTTGTCCGCACATCGGAAGAAGAGACCGTATTCAAGAACGGCGCCCTGGCGATCGATTACGCCTCCGGCATCGTTACGCTCGAAGGACAGGAAGTGCATCTGACCGCACTGGAATACAAGATCCTGTGTCTGCTGGCGCGCAACGCCGGCAAAGTGCTCACCCATTCCTATATCATTGACCAGATCTGGGGAAACGGCGTGGAATCCGATATCGTTTCCCTGCGTGTATACATGACCGCCCTGCGCAAGAAACTGCGGCTGAGCGGTGACGGTGAACAGCTGATCGAGACAAGAATCGGCATCGGCTACCGGATGATACGTTTCTGAACAGAAAAGGCGTCCGCTGATAAAGCGGGCGCTCTTTATTTTCCGGTTCACTGTCTGCTGATTATCCGGCAAACTCGATCGTGGAAAGCATTTTGATGAACTTGTCTTTGTCGCCGATCCGGCTGTACGGAGCTGTGAGTGATACCAGCCAGGATTCTTCTTTGTCTCTGCAGACTGCGTAAAGCTGGTACTGTTCGACAAGCGGCTTCCCGTTTGCCATGACCGGCGTATACACATAGACCATGGATGGATCCGTCTCTTTTTTCTCCGACAGTTCCAGTTTCATCTTGTTCATGACGACCGCGAACATATCGTACACTTCCTCGATCTCTGACGGAGAAGCCTTTACAAACCAGATCATGACTGCATTATCCTGATCCATCGCCAGATATCGGACAGTCTCTGTTTTCAGTTCATGCACCGCCGCGGCGGGATCGGATTCTGTAAAGGCAATACCGTTTGGAACATGCAGTGTAAACCAGTCTGTTTTCATATCCTTCCCTGCAGAACAGGCAGCCAGTAGAAAGAGAAATATGAGACTGACTTTCTGAAGCGTCTTTTTCATATGCGTTCTTCCTTTCATTGTTTTACATATTATATCCGATGAATAAAAAAAGGAAATCCCGCAGGATCCCCTTCTGAATGAAGTTATGAAATTACTGCATCTTTGCCGAACGGCGCAGGAAGATGTATCCGATGATGAACAGGATGGCGAGCGTGCCGACTGCGATATTGACGCTGTTGGTAGCCTGTACGGTAAGACCGACCATCATCGTACCCATGAACGCGGCGCCTTTTCCGCAGATATCATAGAGACCGAAGTACTCACCGGAGTTGTCCGCCGGAATGATCTGGGCAAAGTAGGAACGGGACAGCGCCTGGATCGCACCCTGGAACATACCGACGACGAATGCCATGACGCCGAACTGCCACACCGCATGCATCGTCAGTGCGAACAGTGCGACAAATGTATAGCCGGCGATACATACCGTGATCAGCGTGAAGTTGCTGTACTTTTCACTCAGTTTGCCGAACAGCGTTGCAAAGGCAAACGCGACGACCTGCGTCAGAAGCAGCACAACAAGGAGGATCATATCGCCGAAGCCGAAGGATCGTCCGATCGCGACCGCTTCGTCAATGATCGTATAAACTCCGTCGATATAGAAGAAGAAACCGATCAGGAAGAAGAAGACCTTCCGGTCATGTTTTGCCAGATGCGACAGAGTCCTGCCGAGACGGCGGAAACTCTCTTTGATCTTTCCGGCAGTGCTTTCAACATAGTATTTCTGTTCATAGGACTTGATCAGCGGAACCGATACACATGCCCACCATACCGCAATGATGATGAAATCGATAGTGATGCAGATGGGCATCGGCATGATCTCGTACATGCCGAGCGCATAGAAGATCAGGGCAGCGACGAACGGGATGCAGCTGCCGATATATCCCCAGGCATAGCCCTGCGAGGACACCAGGTCCATTCTCTCCGGCTCCGTGACGTCTGTCAGCATCGAGTCGTATAAGACAAGACTGGACTGATAGCAGACTTTTGCGACAACATACGTAATAAGATACAGCAGCCAGTTCGGCGCTACGCCGAGCAGCGCGCAGCCGATGACGCCCATGACCAGCACGGTCATGAACATCGGCTTTTTAAATCCTTTGTTGTCCGAGATCGTTCCGAGGACCGGTCCCAGGAACGCGACCAGGATCGTCGCAATGGACGTGCCGTAGCTCCAGTACGCAAGATACTGACTGTCCGTCATGCCGGCATTATTCGCCAGTGTGTTGAACCAGAGCGGAATGATCGTAGATACCATCATGGTAAAAGCAGAATTGCCGATGTCATACAGGATCCATGACTTTTCGAGTTTATTAAAATTCTTGAACATTGTTCTATCCCTCTTTGCGTCTATTATACCTGTTATACGGCCTGATATCGCAACATTTTTCACGATAAACAGGTTCTTTGGATTATCATGGTAGTAACAGAAAAGAGAAATTAAATATGACTGAAATATGGGGACACCGCGGTGCGAGCGGTACATATCCGGAAAACACTCTGCCGGCTTTTCAGGCGGCCGCCGACATGGGTGCGCAGGGAATCGAACTGGACATCCAGCTGACAAAAGACAATGAGATCGTCGTCTGCCACGATGAGACGGTCGACCGCACGAGCAGCGGCACCGGGTATATCAAAGACATGACGCTGGAAGAACTCCGCGAACTGGACTTCAGCGTCCTGCATCCGGAGCACGGTCCGGCACAGATCCCGACCATGCGGGAAGTATTCGAACTGATCAGGCCTACCGGTCTGCTCATTAATATCGAACTGAAGACCGGCGTATTTGACTATCCGGGCATTGAAGAGAAGATCACTGCCCTTACCGCGGAATTTGATATGAACGAACGGGTCATCTACTCCTCGTTCAATCACTACAGCATGCTCAGGATCAAGGAACTGTGTCCAAAAGCGCATACGGCCTTTCTGTACGCCGACGGACCGGTCAATATGCCGGCATACGCCGCCGAGCATCTCATGGATGCGATCCACCCGTGGGTATGCAATCTGCGCTATCCGCGCCTGAAACAGGAATGTGACGATCTCGGGCTGAAGATCAATTCCTGGACGGTGAATACCGAGGAAGAAGCCCGCATCTGCCTGGACATGGGCATCGACGCCATGATCACGAACTATCCCGACAGAATGCTGGAATTCCGCCGTCAGTATGAGAGCGAGTCTTTCCGGTATTTCATCGAACACGAAGTGAGGCCGTGGCTTGACAAATGTGTGCAGGACGGCTGGATGGTCAGTGACGATGAACTGAATCTTCATTTCTGCCAGGCGGTACATCCTCAGGAAAAAGCCGCGGTCGTCATGGTGCACGGTTTCTGCGAATTCTTCGGCAAATACCATGAAACGGCATACCGGTTCTATCAGAACGGCTATTCCGTGTTCTTCCTCGAACAGCGCGGACACGGTCTCTCCGACCGGACGCATCATTCGGAAGACCAGCGTGTTCACGTCGATGACTTCAGCGAATACGTGAATGATCTGCACAGTTTCATACAGCAGATCGTCCTGCCCCGTTCGCATACGAAGCGCCTCTTCCTGTTCGCCCACTCCATGGGCGGCGCGACAGGCGCGCTGTATATGGAACAGTATCCCGGTTTCCGGTGCGCCGTGCTGAGTTCGCCGATGCTGCGGATGGACGTGCACAATCTTCCGGACTGGACGCTGCATGCAGTCAAGGTGTATTCCCGCATCCGCGACAAGGACACCGAATACGCTCCCGGTCAGGGACCGTTCACCGGTGAAAACATATTCGAGCACAGTTCGTGCGTGGACGAAGACCGCTATGAATACCAGCTGGAACAGCGCCGGCAGAATGTGCATTACCAGACATGGGGAAGTACATGGGGCTGGGCGTCAGCGGCGCATAACGCCACCGAACGGGCACAGAAAGACGCGGACAAAGTGAATATACCGGTCCTCATCTGTCAGGCAGGCCATGACAACATGGTCAAAAATGAAGGACAGGATATCTTCCGTGCCCGCTGCCCGTACGCAACGATCGTACGTTATCCCGCCTCCAAGCATGAGATATTCAACGCGGACAGCGATACGCGAAGGAAATACTATCAGGATATTCTCGATTTCTATCAGGCGTTCGTACGCCGTCAGGAACCCTGAGCCGATCCCTGCGGACCGGCTTTTTCCATGCGTGAGAGCAGATACCGGAGCGCTGCGGAGTTCTCCGGGCGGGCTGCCTCCATGCCCCGGTACGTGCCTTCGGAAGCGTACAGACGCAGTGTCCCCTCGCTTTCCGCCACGGCCAGCAGATCGATATCCTCACGGTTGACGGCAATCTCGGCAAGATACGGTACGCCGCTGCTTTCCGGGTCATCCACCGGTATCCCCTGCCGGTCGCGCAGGACAAGGATGCGGGCATGGGACAGGATACAGCCGGTCAGCGGCGCCAGATCCTTCTGTTCGATCACGATGTGGACATCCGCCCGCATGCCGGCGCTCAGGGTGCGCAGCTCCGCCGGATCGAGAAGCAGGCGGCAGGCGGTCTGCCCTTCTTTTAACAGGGATACGCCGTAATCCCAGATCTCTTCCGGCTTTTCCAGCATCGATGCGTAAAACGGGGAGCCGGCGGGTATCGTCCCCTGTATATCCGTGATCATGCCAATGATCTGTTCCTTTGCGGTCACGGTGCCGGGCAGGATATATCCCGCGGGGATCTCAGTCTCGATCAGATCTTCTTCGCCGATGCGGGTGCGGGGCGGCAGGTCGCGCGCCGCCAGGTATACCGGCGTCATGCCGATGCGGTATGCGGCATATACCGTGAACAGCACATAATTCATTGCCAGAAGAAGCGCCGCGAATACGATGCACACGGCTGCCTTGAACAGGATCGTACGTTTCATGTTGCCCTCCTTCTGTTTATATAACCCGGTCGTTTGCGCATTCCCCGCTTCCATGCCGGTATGCTATACTTTTTTTCATGAAGATACATCTGGCTGCGCTTGCGGCAGTTTGCCTTCTCGGCTGCGCAGAAACAGTGACAGCATATACCGATACAAGTCTTGAAGCCGGGTTTGACACAGTCTTTTCCTATACGGAATATACCGGCAGCCGGGATCCTTTTACTGCGCATTTTGAAAGCAGCGTGACAGCGGCGAAACGGCTGAGCGGTCTGTTCGACATCTATGGCGAAGACACTGCCCCGGACGGCCTGAAAGCCGTGAATGAAGCCGCCGGGAAACAGCCGGTGCGCACAGACGCAGAAGTTTTAGAACTGCTGAAAGACGCCAGGGAACTGTACGATCTGACGGACGGCGCCTTTGATATCACCGCCGGCGCAGTGACGCGGCTCTGGCATGAATACCGGGAAGAAGGCATCCGCGAAAACAGCGAAGGAAGACCCGGAAAAGTGCCCTCCGAGGAAGAGATCACAGAAGCGCTTCAGCACCGGGGATGGGATCATGTGCAGATCGACGAAGAGCAGATGACCGTGTATATCGACGATCCCGACATGTCGCTGGATGCCGGCGGGATCGCCAAGGGATACGCGGCGGAAAAGCTCGCTGTGCTGCTGCAGAAAGCCGGCGTCAAGACCGCCATGGTCAATGCCGGCCGCAATATACGGTCGATCGGCACAAAGCCCTCTGACGCCCCATGGGTCATCGCCGTAGCCTCTCCTGCCGCTGACGGATCGGAAGCCGCCAGGATCCGCCTGCCCGGTTCCTGTTCCTTTGTGACAAGCGGCGACTACGAGCGTTTCTACACCGATGCGGAAGGCACGCGCTACAGCCATATCACCGATATGAAGACCGGCATGCCGGCCTGTCTCTATCACAGCGTAACGATCGTCACGGAGAACTCTGCCTATGCGGACGGACTGAGCACAGCCCTCTTCACCGTATCGATCGAAGAAGGAAAAGCGATCCTCGCGGAATATGAAAAACGCACCGGACAGTCAGCCGGTGCGGTATGGATCGTTGATAAAGATGCATATACGGGGGAAGGCACGGTAAGCGGCGCCTACCGGATCATTGCCACAGAGGATCTCGCCTCCGCCCTTGAGATACGATAACAGTTTTACAGTTCAGACGCGTCCAGCTGTCCCAGACGGCCAAAGTATTCTTTGTAGGCTGCCTGGTACTGGCGGTTGAAGTTTTCATCTTCGCCCGCGTGCAGGAAAGCGATATAATCATGCGGCTGCAGAACATGATCCTGGTGAACGCGCGCCACCGTCGCAAGACCGACGTCGGAGCACATGTCCGAGATACGTTCGATATCGTTCAGCAGGTCCATGAATGCGCTGCCGGCATAAACGTTGCACTCGCCTTTGTACAGGCGGTCCAGATGACGGGCGCGCAGTTCCGCGACGAAGTTGTCGACAACTTCTTCCAGCGGTTCGATCTGATATGCGGCTTCGGCATTGCGGTGCTGGAAAGTCTCTTCCGTCAGATTGAGGATGCGGCTGATCAGATCGCTCAGAATGCTCAGCTCGGCAAGCGCCTGCCGGGAATACGATACATTCCGGCTGTGCAGTTCTTCCGAAAGCTCCGCGATATTCATGGCATAGTCGCCGAGACGTTCAAACTCCGTCACGACTTTATAATACTGGTCCATGATCTGTACGTGCGATTCTTCGGTCAGTCCGGAGGACAGCTGCTGCAGATATACGCACAGTCTGTCGGTCATCGTGTCGATGTTGTCTTCCTCTTCCCGGATCTTATTGACGACGACCTCGTCATATTCCACCTGAAGAGCAAAGGCGCGTTCGATATTCTTGCGGGCAGCGTAGAACATCGTCATAAGAAGATCGTAGCAGCTCCGCAGTGCGAGCGCCGGCGTATCAATGAATACCGGGTTGAGAGCTTCGATCTTTTCTTTGTATTTGAAGGTATCGCTGTCTGTGACATCGTCTTTGACGATCCGGCAGGACGCCTTTTCCATCATGGAGAGGAACGGGAACAGCAGGACTGCGGATGCCAGGTTGAAGATTGTATTGGTATTTGCGATCGAACCGGATGTGACCGCAGCGTTCCAGATCGCGTCGAGAACACCCACTGCCTTCAGGATGGCAACGCCGATCATGACCAGCGCCATCTTGCCGAAGTTGAACAGCATATTGACGACGGCGACACGGCGCGGCTCCGCCTTGGCACCGATCCAGACGACGATGGCTGTCGTTGAGCAGTCACCGAGGTAGATACCGACCAGCACCGCGTAGATCGCGCTGAATGTCAGCTTTCCGGAGGCGGCGAACGCCTGCAGAATACCAACTGCCGCGGAAGAACTCTGCAGCACGAATGAGACTGCCGTTCCGGTCAAAAAGCCGTACAGCGGATTATTGCTGAAGGAAACAAGCAGATTGCCGAGCGCACCGCTTTCCGCCAGCACATCCACCGCGTCGGTCATCGTGATCAGACCGGTGAACAGAATACCGAAGCCGATCGCGATATTTCCGATGGCGCGGGAATTGCGGAATTTCATTCCCATGATAATGATAATTCCGGCGATCAGAGCGACCGGCGCAAGCGTCGAAGGCTTGAAGATCTGCAGCCATGCGGCCGACCCGGAATCGATATCCAGAAGACGGATGATCTGTCCGGTAACGGTCGTACCGACGTTGGCGCCGACGATAATGCCGAGTGACTGTTTCAGCGTAATGATGCCGGCACCGACAAGACCGGCGGTGATCACGATCGTCGCGGTGGACGACTGGATCAGCGCTGTCACGCCGAGTCCGAGCAGGAAGGCTTTGAACGCGTTGTTCGTCACATGCTCCATGGCGACCTTCAGCGTGCCGGAAGCGCTCTCTTTCAAGCCGTCTCCCATCAGCCGCATTCCGTACAGGAACAGGGCCAGGCCTCCGAAAAGCGTCAGGATATCAAAAACACTCATAGTGTGTATCTCCTTTTTAGCCGTCGGTATTATATATCAAAACCGCGTAAAAAGTCTGTAAGTTGCTGTACTTTATTCATCATTTTTTCAAGTAAGCGCTTTCAGAAAAGTCTCTTTTCCGACAGGTGCCGCATGTCTGTTTTCATGACCTCATTCAGCGCCGCAGAACGCTAAAAAAACTGACAGATCCGCTCTGTCAGCTTTCCGCGATCCTGTATGCAGTCCGATCGATATTATTCACTTTTGGAAACGTCAGTCGTGTCCAGTGAAGCAGTATCCATGGAGCGCAGCTGCGCCTGTGCCTTCTCTGCTTCCTGACGCATTTTTTCCGCTTCCGCCTTTGCCTGCTCTGCCTGTTCGCGCAGTTCCTTGTTTTTCTTCTCTTCTTCCTGCAGACGCGCTTTTTCCGCCGCTGCGCGCTCTTTTTCCTTACGTTTGATCTTTCCGCCGACACGCAGAGAGACCGAGAAGAGCAGCAGTGACAGCAGCAGCATCGCCACGCCGATCAGCATCTGCTTGAGCGTCGTTCCGAACTTCGCGTCGGAAAGAAGACTGGAAATATAGTTCAGAAACGGTTTATTCGTATAATAGGCAAAGATCATCAGGCCGATGCCGCCGAAAAACAGTATTGCCGAGACCCAGTTGATTATTTTCTTCAGGATTTTCATAAATGCCTCCCAGTTTTATTTATTGTATCATTTCCGGCCTGATGAAAAAAGACGATGGTGAGTCGTCTTTCAGTCTTCCGGATCCGGAAAGGCCTTGTCCAGCAGGGTGAGAAGCTGGTCCTGTTCCTCATCGGTCAGATTGGCGAACAGTTTCTCCATCCTCTCTTTGTGCATGTCCTCCACCTCGCAGGCACGCGCACTGCCCTTCTCCGTCAGGCGGATCTTTGTGGATCTGCGGTCTTCCGGATCAACATCGCGTACGACATAGCCGTCGGATTCGAGCTTGTCGATCGCTTCGGACAGGGAGGAAGGATTGATGCGGATCTGTTCCGCAATATCCTTCTGGTGGATCCCGTCTTCCGGTGCTCCGGCCAGGATCAGCAGGATGCGTTCACGCGGCAGCATCCGCGGACCGTGTCCTCTTTTCCGGCAGTGCTCCGGGCGGCGGGGCATCCCGTCTTCCGCAAACGGTCTTCTCATTCCCCTGTCTGCGTCCTCTTCGTGTCTGCGATGCGGGCGCA
Source organism: Solobacterium sp. (assembly GCA_017510405.1). Classification (GTDB taxonomy): domain Bacteria; phylum Bacillota_I; class Bacilli_A; order Erysipelotrichales; family Erysipelotrichaceae; genus Bulleidia. The sequence goes on along the minus strand of JAFWNG010000033.1, from coordinate 42,069 downwards.
TTCCGCGGGCGGATGCCAGTTCACGGCCGATATGTCCAAGCTTGCGATGCAGTTTTACAGCTTTTGTGTATTCCATTCTTTAGTACCTCCTGTACCGTATTAGTTCGGTACCGAACATAATATAGCAGGTGCACATTATGCCGTCAATTATTTCGGTACCGAAATTTTATGATTTTACTCTCGATATGCAAGCACGCAAAAAAGGAACTGCTTTTGCAGTCCCCTCTTAATGTGTGCAGTAAAGATTCTGTATATATCTGTCTGGGGCTTATGACAGCAGACTGACGATCTGCAGCGCTGCGTCATAGGTATTCTTCGTACGCTGATCGAACAGCGCCCACTGGATCAGATCAAAGGCATCCGGATCTTCCTTTATGACGCGCATCACTTCCCGTATCGCGATCTCCGCTGCCTGGTCTGCCGGATAGGCGTTGACGCCGGTGGAAAGCGACGGGAACGCGATACTGCGGATCCCCTTCTCTTTTGCCAGCCGCAGGCAGTTCCGGTAGCACGATGTCAGCTGTTCCGCTTCGTTCCAGCTTCCTCCATGCCATACCGGCGCTACGGTATGGATCACATAGACGCAGGGAAGACGATATGCCCGGGTGATCTTCGCTTCTCCGGTACTGCATCCCTTCAGACGCCGGCATTCCTGCAGAAGGCCGTCCCCTGCCGCCTTATGGATTGCGCCGTTCACACCGCCGCCGGACTGCAGGGTCTTGCTGGCGGAGTTAACGATCGCTTCCACATTTGTCAGTTTTGTGATGTCCGCTTTTACGATACGGATCTCTGTTTTTCCGATTTTCATGATCCCCTCCTCAACGATTTCATTCTCAGCGTTCCGTCTTCAGAGCCGGCGGAACAGATCCTGCGGACGGATGCCGTTTTTCACTGCCATCCGTTTCCATCCGCTGTTTGCTATTGCGATGTACAGGGAACGCGGGAACCCGTCCGGTCCGGTATAGGTATCCTCTGTACAGCTGTTCGTCCGGATCGCGCCGGCCAGTTTACAAAGACCGTTTACGATCGGACGTGTCGGCCATATGCCCGGTCTGATCACATCCAGCAGAGCGCCGACCAGTTCCCCGGCACTGACGCCCAGTCCGCCGCAGTACGCAAATCCCATGGCGCCGCACCACTGCCGGACGGCTTCAAACAGATTAACGAGCTGTCTGCTTTCGTATAATCCCATGTTTGCCAGTACATAGATCCGCTTCGGCGCGCCGCGGTATTCCCGCTCACACAGTTCCATGAACCGGATCAGCTGGGACGGCAGGCCGTCCACATACAGCGGCATGCACAGGACAACAGCGGACGCTTCCTCCATCACCGGCAGAAGTTCGCTCATATTCTGCCGGTATTTCACAAGCGGAACGGTGTCACACTCCTGTTCAAGTTTCTCCGCAAGCACGGCTGCCAGTTTTGCGGAATTGCCGTCTTTCCAGCGCATGCTGGCATTGAGCAGAAGGATCCGGCCGCCGTTTTCTTCCTGCTGTTTCCGCGCCGCAGCAGGCTCTTCTTCCACTTCCCGGAAGATCACCGCTTTGATGCGGGTGCGCATATTTGCTGTGACCGCCCGGACATACCGGCGGGCACTCAGCTTTTCTTCTTCGCTCAGATCATGGCCGTAGAATATGAACGTAAATGCCCTGGTCTCGTCATATCGTTTCTGATGATGCGATTCCCCGCCGACGATCTCAAAGTGCGGCAGGACATAGCCCAGCGACCGGTCAAAGACATTCTTGACGAATCCGGAGAAGCCGCCGTACGTATAACGGCTGATGACGGTCACCTCCTCCGCGTGGTGGATGAGATACCCCATATTCTCAAAGCCGTCTTTCAGGACGCAGCGGCCGGGATCTTTGTTCCAGCAGCCAAAACAGCCGCAGCACGGGAGGATATTTCCGTGATCCGCGATCACCGTCCATCCCTCGTACTCCGGTGCAGTCTTTTCCCATTGTTCTGCCGAAAGATCATGTATGATGAGTTTCATGGTACTTCTCTTCTTAATATTCATTTTAGCATATGTACAGCCGTCACACACAGCCGGCGCTCCGGTTCTGCAGTTTTTTCCTGCCGGAAAATGTCTCCCGGAGTCAATGTTTTGACTGTCCTGCCGGATTCGTGCAGAATAGAAACATAGAGGTTCAAACGCATACAATACAAAGACGTTCACGGAGAATCGCCATGAAAGTATTTAGCTGGATCATATGGGCAGTCCTGACACTGCTTGCATTAACTTTTCTTGAACTGAATCACAATACCGTCCTCGGATGGATCCTGTTTGCGGTCCTCGCTGTCGGTTTTCCGCCGGTATACCGGAATCAGCGCGGCGGCAGAAGATTCACAGCCTGGATCCTGTTTCTGATCCTTACCGGTGCAGTGATATTTGTGTCACAGCCGCCGGTACGGAATGTGCCGGCCGTTTCCGTTAAGAGGCCGGAATATACCAGTGTGATCCATCTGAATGACGGTCCGGTCATGGGCGTTGTCAGCGAAGACGGTGAAACGGAGGTATTTGCCGGTATCCCGTATGCCGCTCCGCCGGTCGGCGAACTGCGTTGGAAAGCACCGCAGGATCCCGAACCCTGGCATTCGATCCGCATGTGCGATGCGTTTGCGCCGATGTCGATGCAGTCCGTACAGCCGCCGTGGTTCTCATCGCTTGCGCAGATCGTCGGCTATCATAACCTGTCCGCCTCGCTGTCGGACAACTGGCGGCCGCCGGTCAGTGAGGACAGCCTGTATGTGAATGTATGGAAGCCGCGGGGAATCTGTGAAGGTCTCCCGGTCATCGTTTATATACACGGCGGTTCCCTGCAGACGGGACAGCCGTGGTTTGACGACTACAGCGGTGAAACATTTGCGAAGAACGGCGTCATTACCGTGAATATGGGATACCGTCTCGGCGTCTTCGGATTCCTGGCGGATGCGTCCCTCCTGGAAGAAGACGGAACGACCGGGAACTACGGTCTGCTCGATCAGATCAAAGCGCTGGAATGGGTGCGGGACAATATTGCGCAGTTCGGCGGTGATCCGGCCAACGTCACGATCATCGGCGAGTCCGCCGGCGCAGTCTGTGTCGACGCTCTGTGCGTTTCCCCGCTTGCCCGCGGTCTGTTCACAAAAGCCGTGATGGAAAGCAGCACGGTCTCTTCCCCCTTCCCGCCGCATTCCTACCGCAGTCTGGAAAAGGCGCTGGCTTCCGGGAAAGAGCTTCTTGCGGGATACGGCTGTACTTCTATTGACGAACTGCGGCAGATCGATGCCGCGGAGCTGGTCGGCGAAATGGACAGCCAGCATCACATCACTCCGGACGGCTATGTATTCACCGACGATCCGTACATCCTGCGCAGAAGCGGCGTGCACAACGAGAGCGCGCTTCTGCACGGTTTCAATACCGGCGAAAGCGGTCCGTTCCTCCTGTTCGACAAAACCGATCTGTCCAATTACGAAGAAAAGCTCCGGCGGTACTTCGGCGAATATACGGATGACGTACTGGCGCTCTATCCTGCCTACACGGATAAACAGGCCGCCGCAAACTGGGCAGAGATCTACGGAGCGATCTTCTTCAGCTATTCCCACAGCGCCCTCAACCGGCTGGCTGTGCAGAATCAGGAACCGGTCTATGCCTACCTGTTCTCCAAAACAAATAAAAGACTCTCCGACTGGCACAGCGGAGAGCTTCCGTACGTATTCGGAAGGATCCCGGCAAAGTCCTCGCTGTATGACGCAGAGGACCGCCGCCTGAGCAGAATCATGCTGGCGTACTGGGCATCCTTCGCAAAGACCGGTGTACCGCAGGCCGAGGGGGCTCCGGAATGGCCGGTCAATTCCGGATCCGACCATCTGATGGAACTCGGCGATTCGGTACAGCTGATCGACGATCCGTATCTGCCTTTATACGGCATCATGGACCGCATGGAGAATTTCTCACTGAAGTGAGAACAGTTTGCGGTTCAGCTTGGAATAGATGTGTTCCCGGAACCACGGTTCCGTAGAACTCTCGACCGCGCCTTCGGGCGTGAACCAGCCGATCCGGCTGTTCTCATCGGGTTTGATGCGGATGCTGTCGCCCGGATCCGCTTCGATCAGATATGTCACATTCAGATGAAGATGGGAAGACACGTACTTCCCGTTTTTTACGTGGCCGTCCACCGTCAGGACCTCCAGTGAGAAGATATCCTCCGATACCGGGCGGATGTCCTTCAGGCCGCTTTCCTCCCGCACTTCGCGCAGTGCAACCTGCAGCAGATCCCGCTCCGCGTCCGCGTGCCCGCCGAGCCACGACCAGGAATGATAGATGTTGTGATACGCCATGAGGACACGGTCATGTGCCGGGGATACGACCCACGCCGAAGCGGTCATATGCGCCGCGCAGTTGTCCCTTGTAAAGATATTGTCCTGCTTCAGCATTTCCAGGATCAGTTCCCGGTCCCGTTCCTCCTGCTCGCAGCACGGCGTGTAATTTCGGATCTGCTGTACGATGTCCATGATCTCCTCCCTGTGAAAAGGGCTTCATGTCCCCATGAAGCCCCTGTTTCTGTATGATGCCCTGAAAATCAGATGTTGAACAGTGCGCTGTAGGCTGCGAGTGCACCGTCTGTTTCGTGAGCCAGTACCTTCTTTGCAAGTACTTTGCCGAGCTGTACGCCTTCCTGGTCAAAGCTGTTGATGTTCCATGCGAAGCCCTGGAACATGACTTTGTTTTCAAAGTGAGCAAGCAGAGCACCGAGAGCACGCGGCGTCAGTTTGTCGCCGATGATAATGCTGGACGGTCTGCCGCCGTCGAACTTCTTGTTCGGGTTTGCATCGTCTTTGCCGGATGCGAAGGCAACGATCTGAGCAACAACGTTTGCGCAGAGTTTCTGCTGGGATGTGCTGCCCTGGATGTCGACGTCGCTGCCGATCTGGGAATTGCGGAATCCGATGAACTGCATCGGAACGATATCTGTTCCCTGGTGGAGCAGCTGATAGAAGGAGTGCTGTCCGTTTGTGCCCGGTTCACCGAAGATGATCGGTCCTGTGACATAGCTGACCGGCTCGCCGAAACGGTTGACGGACTTGCCGTTGGATTCCATATCGAGCTGCTGGAGGTGTGCCGGGAAGCGGCTCAGAGCCTGCGAATACGGCAGAACAGCTGTGTTCTGATAGCCGAGAACATTGCGCTCATAGACGCCGATCAGAGCGTCGAGCAGAGCTGCGTTCTTCAGTACATCCGGTTCCTTGCTGAGCTTGTCTGCTTCAGCTGCGCCGTTCAGGAAGTCCGCGAATACTTCCGGACCGAATGCCAGTGACAGTACGGCACCGCCGACTGCGGAAGAAGAGGAATAACGGCCGCCGATGTAGTCATCCATATAGAATGCATCGAGGTAGCCTTCGTTCTTTGCCAGCGGCGAAGTCTCACTGGTAACTGCGACCATGTGTTTTGCCGGGTCAAGACCTGCTTCTTTGAGCGCGTTCTTGACGAAGGATTCGTTTGTCAGTGTTTCCAGTGTTGTTCCGGACTTGGAAACGAGTACGAACAGAGAGTGCTTGACATCGATTCCGCTCAGAACGCCGGCCGCATCGTCCGGGTCAACGTTGGAGATGAAGGCAGCCTTCATCTTCAGTGTGTTGTTGACCTTTGCCCAGTTCTCCAGTGCGAGATAGATGGCGCGCGGACCAAGATCACTTCCGCCGATACCGATCTGGACGACTGTCGTGAACTTTTCGCCGTCTGCGTTCGTCACTTCACCGTTGTGTACCTTTTTTGCAAATTCAGCAATGCGTGTCTGCTGCTTTACATAGAATTCGCGCTTGTCAACGCCGTCCGCGATGACTGCGTCACCGAGCTGGCCTCTGCACAGCTGGTGCAGAACACGGCGCTTTTCACCGGTGTTGACAACTTCACCGTTGTACAGAAGAGCAAACTTGTCGATCAGCTGTGCTTCTTCCGCAAATTTCTTCAGGCCTTCCAGAATATCATCGTTTACTGCCTTTGCCGCATAATTATAAACCAGACCTTCTGCCATCGGGACGCTGTATTTCTTTACACGATCAGCTCCGTTTTCCCCCGCCATGACTTCCGGCAGATCGACCTTTGCGCAGTCTTTCAGTTCCTGAAATGCCTTGAGTTCATCAAGATTTGTCCAATTGATCATTACTGTTCCTCCTGGTCCTTCCGCATCTGTTCCATGCATGCCGAAGGCACTTTCTTTCTTATATAATCATATTATTTTTTGCGCCTGTTTTCCAACTGAATTCCGCAGAAAAGGACGGATGGGATCTTCTGCCCCGGCGGTATGCGCATAAAGAAAACCGGCATCACATCCGGATGCCGGTCACTCATGAAGTATTTCTTTTTTCGCGTTTTCGATCCACTGATCCATGCTTGCCGCGACCGACTGGAATCCGATCCGGCTCACCGGCACCGACGCCGTATTGACGGCGGGACGGCGGCGTGCTCTGGCATGCGGCTTCTGCAGTGCTTTCAGCGACAGCTTTGCCTGATTGGTGACCGGATCAAAATCGATGATCTTGACCCGCACGGTCTCCCCGACCGTAACGAATTTACTGATATCACGGACAAATCCGTCACTGATCTCGGATATATGGATCAGACCGGTCGTATAGCGGTCCAGCGACGCAAACGCTCCGTACGGCTGGATGCCGGTGATCTTTCCTTCCACGATCTGACCTGCTTTATACGTCATATTTTCTCCTTCGCCCTGCCAGTATAGCACGAACCATTCCGACTTGTGCTATAATCTTGGACGAAAGAAGGTGAACTATGAGAACAGCATACGGAATTCAGGCAATGTATCCGTTCTGGTCGGGAATCGTCTCGGTCGTGCTCGCCCAGCTTCTGAAACCTTTTTTTCTTTACCTCCATACAAAAAAATGGAACTGGAGAACGGTCACTTCAAGCGGCGGATTTCCTTCCTCCCACAGTGCCATGGTCTCGGCGCTTGCTCTTTCGGTAGGCATACGGGAGAACTTCAATTCCACGATCTTCGCGGTCACCCTTGCCCTGGCCGTTATTGTAATATATGACGCTGCCAATGTGAGGTATTACAGTGGACAAAATATCAAAGTTACGCAACAATTACTGAAGGACGTCCAGGAAAGCCTGAACACAGAGTTTGATGCGCCGATCTACGATGAGAAGATCAAGGATGTTCTGGGTCACAAATGGTTTGAAGTACTGGGAGGCATCTTTCTGGGATGCGTTATTGCTCTGTTGTTTCATCTCGGAGCATAGAAAGTGAGATTATATATGGCAGACGAAGAAAAGACAGTATCTGAAGCAGCAGAAAGCGAAAAGCCGGAACTGACGGAAAAGGAAAAAGAAGAACTGGAAGATATCATGCGCCGGATCGAACATACGATCAATAAGATCCGTCCGTATATCATGGCAGACGGCGGCGATGTCCAGCTGATCGGCTTCGAAGACGGTATCGTTACAGTATCCATGCTCGGTGCGTGCGCCGGCTGTATGGCGATCGATACGACTCTGACCGACGGCATCGAAGCACTGCTGATCGACGAAGTCCCGGAAGTTAAGAAAGTACAGCTTCTGCAGACAGCTCCGTATCCGTATTATTACTGAGTAAAAAACACGGTCCGCCGTGTTTTTTTGTGAATAATCGCAAAAAAGGAAACATGAAATCCGTAAATCGTCCGTGATTTCGGATTTTTTCTTGAATTTTCAGAATATTTTTTAGAATTCGTTCATTTTTTGAATTTTCTTTGACATTGCATGTGTTTTTTCATATCGTATATGCATATAAAGAAACAGGAGGCTGTTATGAAAACACCATATGAAGATTTCGGATCCATGGTTTTCAGTGAAAGCGAAATGGAAGAGCGTCTTCCCCGCCCTGTCTATCAGTCGTGGAAGCGCACTGTCATCAACGAAGGTACTCTGGACCGTGTGACCGCCGACGCGATCGCCCATGCCATGAAGCTCTGGGCCATCGAAAAAGGCGCAACGCACTTCACTCACTGGTTCCAGCCGCTGACCGGAAGTACGGCTGAAAAGCACGATACGTTCCTGGAACCCGGCAGTAACGGCCAGCCGATCGTCCGTTTCTCCGGCAAGATGCTGATAAAGGGTGAACCTGACGCGTCCAGTTTCCCGAGCGGCGGCCTGCGCGCGACATTTGAAGCACGCGGATATACCTACTGGGATCTGACCAGCCCGGCATTCATCCGTGACAACGTTCTGTGTATTCCGACGATCTTTGTTTCCTATAACGGGGAGGCACTGGACCGCAAGGACCCGCTGTTAAAGTCGATCAAGGCGATCAGTGACGCATCCGTCCGCCTGGTCAATCTGCTCGGCGACAAGGATGTGCGTACCTGCCACCCGTCCGTCGGCCTGGAACAGGAGTATTTCCTGATCGACCGGAAATACTTTGAACAGCGGATCGATCTGCGTCTGACGGGACGCACGCTCTTCGGCAGTCCGGCGCCAAAGCGGCAGGAACTGGATGATCACTACTTCGGATCGATCCCGACGCGCGTCGCCGCATTCATGAAAGAAGTCAATCAGGAACTGTGGAAGCTGGGCATCTATGCCAAGACGGAACACAACGAAGTGGCTCCCGGCCAGTTTGAACTGGCACCGGTCTTCTGTGACGCAAATATCGCCGTTGACCAGAACCAGCTCACGATGGATATCCTGCGCAAGACAGCGGAGAAGCACGGTCTTGCGTGCCTGCTTCATGAAAAACCGTTTGACGGCATCAACGGCTCCGGCAAACACAACAACTATTCGATCCTGACGGATGACGGTCAGAACCTGTTCTCTCCCGGAGACAAGCCGGCGGAGAATATCCGTTTCCTGACATTCATCTGCGCCTTCATCAAGGCAGTGGATACATATCCCACCCTGCTTCGCATGAGTGCTTCCTGCACCGGCAACGACCATCGTCTCGGCGGAAATGAAGCGCCTCCCGCAATCATTTCCATTTACCTGGGAAGCTATATCGATTCCATCCTGTACAGTATTTACAAGGATAAGAATGCACGCTCCGAGAATACCCGCACCAAGGGTGAGTTCAATCCGGTCACCAACCTGTCATACGTACCGCATGACAATTCCGACCGCAACCGCACTTCCCCGATCGCATTCACCGGCAATAAGTTCGAGTTCAGAATGCTTGGCGCATCGATGAGCGCCGCATTCCCGAATACGGTTCTGAACTCCATCATAGCGGAATCGCTCAACGAGATCAGCGACCAGCTGGAAGGCATCAAATATATCCAGGACGTCCGCGATAAGGCACTGGAGATCTGCCGCGGGATCATTCACGATCATAAGCGCATCCTGTTCTCCGGCGACGGCTACAGCGACGAATGGATCAAAGAAGCGAAGCGCCGCGGTCTTCCGTGTGTGAATTCTTTCATCGAATCCACAAAAATACTCGATGATCCGAAAGTCATCGAGCTGTTCACAAAACTGGATGTCTATTCCAAAGTCGAGCTGTCCGCGAACCGCCGCATCCTCGAAGAACTCTATATCAAGAAAGTCGGCATTGAAGTCCGTACGATGCTGGAAATGACGCGGAAAGAAGTACTGCCGGCAATGCTTGCGCAGCTGAAATTCTGCAGTGAGACCGCTGCTTCTGCCGGCAAATTCTGCCCTGCCTATCTGACCGACCTGATCAAGAGCATCAGTTCCCTGACCGATGCCGTGAATCTTGCGTACAAAGATCTCGAAGAAACATACGAAGCCGTGGACACTGAGACAAATCCATATCTTGCCGGACTGGAAATGTATTCGAAAGTAAATCCGAAGATGGAAGCCCTGCGGGCACTGATCGACCGTTATGAGACAGTTGCCGCAAGAGAGTTCTATCACCTGCCTCTGTATGAGGATATGCTGTTCAGTCTGCAGTAAGTCCGAAAGCCCCGCTGCCGGGGCTTTCTTTTATTTGGACAGGATCCGGAAGATTGCTTCGGTCTCCGCTGCTTCGCGGCTGGCAAACAGATATTTCTTCCCGCCGGTTGTTTCGATATAAATGTAAGGCGCACAGGCAGGATCACACATCACGTTCAGAGTACCGCGGTCACTGCTGAATGTGCCCTGAATATAGTGCTCCATGCCGGTCCCCCAGCGCCTGGCCATCTTTTCCGGAAGCGCCTCCAGCAGTTCAGCGGAAGTAATGTCGTCCGTATTTACCGTGTAGTGGTTCATTCCGCTGTCCGCATGCAGCTGATCCGCTTCGACGGAAAGAACGATGGGATTGGTGCCGAGATCATCCAGAACGATCCCGAGGAACGGCATTCCGACGATCAGAAGAACCATCATTCCCAGCATGACTTTTCCCAGCGGGCGCGCCATGTTTACAGAGGAATTCATACCGACGCGGCTGTTGATGATGCTGTTTTTATCATCCGGATTGAAATAGACGAGACCGCCGATCCAGTGATCGTCTTCGTCCACGTACCATCCGGTGCCGCTGTCTGCCGTCATTTTTTCCTGCATCCTGCGGGTCTTCATTTCGAGGTGAACTGCCTCATAGCATATCACCGCGCAGATTCCGAAGAGCAGAAGGACCGCGAGCACCGGCCTTTCCGTCATCATGCCGGAGAGAATACTGATCAGGGACATCGTGTAGGATGTGATCAGCCACATCTTTCCCCAGTTGTACCGGCGCACCCTCGTCAGCGCGTTCGTGCGGGAAACGTCGCTGTCGACCATCTCCGCCTTTTCGCGGTAGGCATACCGGTACAGCACCGCGAACAGAATGCACATCACTGCGTTCAGCACATACATGACAGTCAGTTCCCGGTCGATCAGGATCGGCGCAAGCGCGATCAGTACGGGCGGGATGAACAGCTTCCAGTCCAGATACTTCAGCGGCTCGGCCGATGTCTCTCCGTATACGATGCGCGGCTGTGCGGTCCATCCCCTCTTCTGCTTCAATTCCTTCAGGGAACGGTTGGCCAGCACATACGGGATATACGGCACGATGATCACAAAGTCGATCCACAGCATCCATAAAGTCATCATGCGCTCGGAAACCAGCGCACACAGTACTGCTGCTCCTGTCAGGATCACGCACGCAGCGACGGCATTTCTGCGGAATCGCTGCAGGATCGTATTCACTTCCGCGTCGTCGTGCGCCTCTGCCGGCAGAGTGACGCCGAGTACGATATTTTTCTTGAACTTTGCTTCATTCAGGTTCATCCATGTCATTAAGGCAGGAAGCCATATTACGCTTCCCCACAGGATCCACTTCATTTGTTTTCTCCTTCCCGGTACATAGACCGGCATAAGCGGACGATCTCCTCCTCCTGCATCCCGCCGAGACGCAGTTCGGAAATACAGATCCGCAGTGTTTTCATCGTCGCGTCCGGGACACTGCCGCCCTGTTTGCGGGCAATGCACGCTCCGCTACGGCGGTCAGTCTCTATGTAGCCTTCCTGCTTCAGCAGCTGGTAAGCTTTGGATACCGTCATCATGTTGATGCCGCATTCATCCGCCAGCGCGCGGATCGTCGGCAGACGTTCTCCCGGCGCCAGTTTTCCCTCCGCGATGCCGACCACGATCTGGTTGCGCAGCTGCATATACAGAGGGTCACTGGCCGAAAAATCAAACTTCAGTATCATATGCGCAGCCTCCTTACACTTTGAATATAGTGCATTACTTCATATAATGCAATAGATGCAAAGAACGATTTTAAAAGCCCGGTCTTTGCGGGACCGGGCATGTGCTTATTCGATATGTATGTTCCGCTGTTTGAGACGGGTCTCGACCCAGGTCTTGCACAGCATGTAAATGACGGAGAAGATCGGGACGCCGATAAACATTCCGATGAGTCCGAACAGCGCGCCGCCCATGATGATGGCGAACATGATCCACAGGGTCGGCAGACCCATGGAATCTCCCAGGATCTTCGGACCGATGATATTGCCGTCGATCTGCTGCAGGATCAGGATGAATACCGCGAACTCCAGTGCTTTCCACGGGTTGATGATCAGCAGGATCAGCAGACACGGGATCGCGCCCAGGAACGGACCGAATACCGGGATCATATTCGTAATGCCGACGACGAAGCCGATCAGAGGCGCGTACGGCATATTCATGATGATCATGGAGATCCAGCACAGGAAGCCGATGATCAGGGAATCCAGCGCCTTTCCGGCAATGAACCGGTTGAACATGGATCCCATCAGGCCGAGCACATAGTTTGTCCGGTATACCATCTTCTGCGAGAACATGCTGTACATCAGCTTGTTGAACTGCCGCTTGAACAGTTCTTCGTCCAGCAGAAGATACATGGCAACGATCAGACCGATCAGGAAGTCAAACAGCGTACTGACGACGGAAACGCTCATGCCGAGGATCTTTTCCAGGCCTCCCCCTGCTCCGGTCAGCCATGTCGTCACTTCCGTGCCGAGCGTGCTCAGAGCCTTCTGGAAGATCTCGGAAAGCTGGTCATCGCCGAGGTACTTGTCGATCATCTCCTGAACGGCAGTCATATAGCCGTTCATCGAACCGGAAAGCGTACTGATGCTGTCGATGATCTGCGGGATGAGGATCAGGCAGAATACGACCAGGATCAGGATCAGCACGAGGATCGACAGTCCGGAAGACAGCAGACGCTTCGTGCGCGCTTTCAGATTCACTTTGGCAAAAAGAGTACTCTCAATGCGCCGGCGCAGACGGATCAGAATAAAGGCAATACAGAAGCCGAATATAAACGGAGTAAGAGCACTGACGATCTTGCCCAGAAGACCGGCAAAGACGGGAATATAGTGGATGATCATATAGAACAGTACGATCAGTGTACCCGCCAGTGTCAGGGCTTTTGCAAGTTCCAGTGACTCTTCTTTCATGCGAAGGAATTTCATATCGTTCTCCAAAACATATTTATTATAGCATTTCTGTCTGCAGAGTGCGGAATATTCGACAAATGCGGGTGATTGCAGGGATTTGTCATTGACACGCAAATTCTCTTGTGCTTAAATACATGTGTCTTTTATCAAGAATGGGTGAGAGAGTCAGCTCTGTGACCCCATGCCAACCTGCAGATATGTAAGGTGGACCAGCTGACATCGATAAAGAAAGAACAGAATACTTTCGATCGGTTCTCTTTCGGTGTCATGCGTAAAGACAGCAGAAGGGAGCTTTTATTTTATGACTAAATACTATTTCACATCCGAATCCGTTACATCCGGACATCCGGACAAAATATGCGATCTCATCGCGGATTCCATCCTGGATGAAGCGCTGCGTCAGGATCCGGACAGCCATATGGCTGTCGAAGCAACGATCAAAGACGATCTCATCCTCATCTACGGGGAAGCCGGCACAAAGGCGGTCATCCCCTACGAGCAGATCGCTCTGGATACGATGAAGAAGATCGGCTATACGGAAGACTACAAGGTGTACGTAAAGGTCAACCGCCAGTCTCCGGAGATCAACAGTGCTGTTACCAGCGGCGAGATCTCCGCCGGCGACCAGGGCATCATGTTCGGCTTTGCCTGCGACGAAACACCGTCGTATATGCCCTTTGCGATCGACTGTGCGCACCGTCTTGCCGAGCGGCTGGAGGAAGTCCGCCGCCAGGATGACCGGCTTCGTCCGGACGGAAAGACACAGGTCACGGCACAGTACATTGACGGCGTACTGAAGCGTGTTGATACCGTTGTCGTTTCGACATGCCACAGTGAGAATATCACGCAGGAAGAACTGCGCGATCTGATCATCGAGAAAGTGATCCTGCCGGTCATTCCGTCTGAGTATATCGACGAGAATACGAAATATCTGATCAATCCGTCCGGCAGCTTCACGATCGGCGGAAGCTGGGGCGACTCCGGCACGACCGGCAGAAAGATCGTCGTGGACAGCTACGGCGGCTACGCTCCGATCGGAGGCGGCTGCTTCTCTTCCAAGGACCCGACCAAGGTCGACCGCTCCGCTGCCTATTACGCACGCTATGTATGCCGCAACCTCGTTGCCAACGGACTGTGCCGCAAGTGCCAGATCCAGGTATCCTACGCCATCGGAAAGCCGGAGCCGACATCCGTCTATGTACAGTCCTTCGGTACCTCCCGCTTCACCGATCAGGAGCTGAAGAAGATCGTCCGCAAGAACTTTGACTTCCTTGTCTCCAATATTATCAAGGAGCTGGACCTGAAGCGTCCGATCTACGCATCGACAACAAACTACGGCCATTTCGGCAAGAAAGACCTGCCGTGGGAACAGTTCAAGAAGATCGAGATCTGAGGAACGGCAGATGAAAGAAGGATTCTTCTGGGGCAACTCCGTTTCAAGCATGCAGACGGAAGGCGGCTGGAACGAAGACGGCAAGTCACTGTCCGTCTACGATATCGTCGAGCCGGCCGAGCACCGCAGCGACTGGCATTTCGCCAATGACAACTACCATGAATATGAGACCGATCTGGATCTCATGAAAGACCTCGGCATGAACATGTACCGTTTCCAGGTCTCCTGGTCACGGTGCGTGAAGGATGGCTGCGGCGAGTTCAACGAAGCCGGCCTGGCCTACTACGACCGCTTCATCGACGCGCTCATCGCCCGCGGGATCGAACCGATGATCTGCCTGTATCACTTTGATATGCCGCTGTACCTTGCTGAGACGGAGAACGGATTCCTGTCAAAGAAGACCGTGGAATACTTCCTGCGCTTTGCCAGGTGCGTCATTGACCGCTACAGCGACCGCGTTCACTGGTGGATCACGTTCAATGAACAGAACCTGTACTGTCAGCCGCGCACAGCGTTCCGCATCTCCGGATATACTAGGGGCGAACGCACCACGGAAGAACTGTACCGCATCGCTCACAACGTCATGTACGCGCACTGTGCCGTATGTAATTACATTCATGAGAAGACCGATGCAAAGATCGGCGGAATGCTGGCATACAGCGAAGTCTATCCGCGCACCTGTTCCCCGAAAGATATCCTTGCGGCATCCGCGTGGGATGAGTTCATCAATACCGATCTGCTGGACACCTTCGCCTTCGGACACCGTTCGCCCCAGGTGGAGCGGTTCATCCGCACGCACGGGATCGATACCGGTGAAACGGAAGAGGAGCGGAACGTCATCGCGTCCCACAAAGAGGACTTCCTGAGTTTCTCCTATTACGCTTCCAACACGATCTCAGCCGAAAAGATCCCGGCAGATGCCCCGGTCAATGACTGGCTGGATCACGGGGCAGTAAACAATCCGTATATTCAGGCGACGGAGTGGAACTGGCAGATCGATCCGGACGGCTTCCGGGATGTGTTGAACAAGATGTACCGCCGTTACCGGATGCCGGTATTCCCGATCGAAAACGGCATCGGCGTGCAGGAGGAATGGGACGGCATCCATACGATCGAAGACGATTACCGCATCGAATACCACCGCGATCATATCCGGGCCATGCAGGCAGCTGTCGAAGAGGACGGTGTGGATGTGCTCGGCTATCTCGGCTGGGGACTGATCGACATTCTGAGTTCCCAGGGAGACATGCGCAAGCGCTACGGCGTCGTGTACGTCAACCGTACGAACCATGACCTGCGCGATATGAAGCGCGTCCCGAAAAAAAGCTATGCATGGCTGAAAGCAGTCATACACAGCAATGGTGAAATACTCTGAGCGAAGTGAAAGCTTCGCTTTTTTATTCACTTTCCTTCACGGCATAGTCATATCTGCGGATCTCGCAGTTGCCGATGCCGAACGCGGCGAACTCACTGTTGGTCATATCGCGGAAATACGATTCGATAAACCGTGAGATGCCGTTGTGCGCTGCCAGCAGATACACGGTATCGTTCTGCGACGTGATCTCGTCCAGCAGGCTGTAGACGCGGTGCGCTGTTTTCAGCATCGTTTCACCGCATCATAGGAATCGATGAAATGTTCCTTGGCAGTCCGGAATTCCGCCCCGTTGCGCGGCGTGGACTCGTAGCGGCCGAAGTTCTGTTCTTTCAGCCGTTCTTCCTCCCGCAGCGGCAGTCCGTTGACTGCGCAGATCTCTTCGGCTGTGCGCTTTGCCCGCAGAAGCGGCGAACAGAGGACCTGATCGATCCGGAGCCCCTCTTCCCGGATCTGTTCCGCCAGAGCATGCGCCTGTTCGATCCCGTGTTCGGTCAGGGGAATATCGGTCACACCGCAGATCTTGTTTTCCACATTCCACTTCGATTCACCGTGGCGCACAAAGTAGAAATACCCTGTTTTTTCCTCCATACGTTCTCCTTTCGAAAAAGGGATGCTGTTCGGCATCCCCTGTTGTGCAGTTCTCAGTTCTCAGCGTACTTTGCCATGACTTTGTGGCAGCGCGGGCAGAGACCGTTTTCATCCGCTTCTGTGCTGTAGTTCCAGCAGCGCGGGCACTTGACGCCTTCCGCCTTGAAGACATCGGCTTTCAGGTCATCCGCTTCGGCCAGTTCCACCTGGGAAACGATCAGCCACTGGGCTGTCTGGCTGCCGAATTCACTGTCGATCAGCGCAGTCGTTTCCGCCGGTGCGCTCAGGACAACACGTGCTTCCTGCGCCGTACCGATCGTCTTGGCAGCTCTTGCTTCTTCCAGTTCCTTCAGGACAGCGCTGCGGATCTCCAGCAGTTTTCTGCCGTTTTCACGTACTTCATCCGCATCCGCGTATTCCCTGACTTCCGGATATTCCGTATAGTGCACAGAATCGGCTTCCTTGCTGTGGAAGTGTGTCCAGACTTCTTCTGCTGTATAGCATAAGAACGGAGCCCACATCTTGACCAGAGCATCGAGGCACTGCCAGTAAACGCTCTGTACCTGTCTTCTGCGCAGTCCATCCGGTTCATCGCAGTACAGGATATCCTTGGTGAAATCACAGTAGTAGGAACTCAGTTCATTGACCATGAAGTTCATCAGGACCTTATTGGCATTCAGGTAGTCATATTCGAGAACAGACTTTCTGTACTCCGCGACAACGTCATTCAGACGGACCATGATGTACTTGTCGACCTTTTCCAGATTCTCGTAGGAGACCTTGTCTTTTGCCGGATCAAAGTCTTCCGGATTGATGTTGCCGAGCAGGAAGCGCAGTGTATTGCGGATCTTTCTGTACTGGTCGGAGACCTGCTTGATATTGGTCGGACCAAGCTTCAGATCCTGCTTGTAGTCCGCGTTCATCGCCCACAGACGGAATACGTCGGCACCGTTGGTATTGATGATATCCATCGGATTGACAACATTGCCGACCGACTTGGACATCTTCTCACCGTTGGAGTCGCAGACATAGCCATGGGAGAGCACTTCACGGTACGGAGCGCCGCCCTTTACCGCAGTACCGACGATCATGGAGGAGTTGAACCATCCTCTGTACTGGTCAGAACCTTCAAAGTACAGGTCGCACGGATACTCGCCGCCGCGCGCTTCCAGTTCGCTCCAGGAAGAACCGGAGTCGAACCAGACGTCCATGATATCTGTTTCCTTGGTGAAGATGCCGTTCGGAGACTTCTCGTTCGTATAGCCTTCCGGCAGAAGGTCTTTCGCTTCGCGCTCGAACCATACGTTGGAGCCGTATTCCTCAAACAGATCCGCGACATGGTCAAAGACTTCCTTCTCCATGATCGGCGAGCCGTCCTCACAGTAGAAGATCGGGATCGGAACGCCCCACAGACGCTGTCTGGAAATGCACCAGTCGCCTCTGTCCTTGATCATGTTGTACATACGGATCTGACCCCATTCATTGTGCCATGTGACATGGTTCTGGATCTGATCCAGAACAGCTTCACGCACCTTCTCGATGGAGCAGAACCACTGTTTTGCGGCACGGAAGATGACCTTCTTCTTCAGTCTGTCATCGTGCGGATAGGAGTGAACGATCTTATTGACTGCCAGCAGGAAGCCCTTTTCGTTCATCATCGTGATGATCTTCTTCGAGCAGTCCTCAAATGTCAGTCCCTGGCATTCCGGACCTGCTTCTTCGTTCATATAGCCGCGCTCGTCAACGGTGCAGATCGGCGCAATACCGTACTTCGCACAGATATAGTAGTCATCCAGACCGTGGCCGCCGGCGGTATGTACGCATCCGGTACCGTCTTCGTCTGTGACATGGTCACCGACGAGGACCGGGCATTCCTTCGGCAGAACAACGTGGTGATATGTGATGAATTCCAGTTCTTTTCCCTTGAATGTACGCAGGACGCCCTGGTTTTCCAGCTTGAACTCTGCGAGCAGTTTGTCGGTCATCGATTCGAGGAAGATCAGTTTGCCCTTTTCGGTCTGTACTTCGGCATAGGTCAGATCCGGATTGAGGGAAACGGCTTCATTAGCCGGGATCGTCCACGGTGTCGTTGTCCAGATCACGAAGTAGTCATCGCTGTCCAGGATGCCCTTGCCGTCCGCTACCTGGAACGCCAGGTAAATGGTAGTATCCTTGACATCGCGGTAAACGATCTCGGAGTCCGCAACAGCCGTCTCATTGTAAGGCGACCAGTAGATCGGCTTGAGTCCCTGGAAGATCAATCCGTCCAGAGCCATCTTTTCAAATGCTCTGACCTGACGCGCTTCGAAGTCTTTTGTCAGTGTGACATACGGATGTTCATAGTCGGCGATCTGTCCCAGACGCTTTTCTGTGGACATCTGTGTGGCGATCTGTCCGTGCGCGTATTCTTCGCACTTCTTCCGGAATTCAGCCGGCGACATGGATTTGCGGTCAACACCCAGTTTCTGGATGGCATTTTCGATCGGCAGACCATGCGTATCCCAGCCCGGGAAGAACGGTGTGTAATAGCCGCTCATTGCATGCGAACGCACAATGAAATCCTTGATCACGCGGTTCATTGCCGTGCCGGCATGCAGGTTTCCGTTTGCATACGGCGGACCGTCATGCAGGATGAATGCTTTCTGTCCTTTATGACGGGAGATAATCGCATTGTAGTGATCGTTCTTTTCCCAGTTTTCCAGAATACCCTGTTCCTTTTTTGCCAGATTGCCGCGCATCTCAAAGTCTGTCTTCGGCATCCGGAGTGTTGATTTGTAGTCCATATCGTTTTCTCCTCTCACAAAATAAAACGCCCTTACTTCTAAGGACGTGTGTCACGCGGTACCACCTTAGTTCATCCCGGAGGATGCACTCTTATTCCCTTTAACGCAGGGATTACGTCTGCTCACAGGTGATATCTTACGATATGTGCCATGTCTGTTTCCACCGCCCACAGACTCTCTTTGTTTCTCCATATCGCAGCATGTCCTGATCACTGCAGTTTGTTTCCGGCCTCTTCCAGCCATTTGAGATCCGGCATCTGGGGAAGCCGGAACTTTTCCAGTTCCTTCATCAGCTCTTCCAGTTTGTCCGCCAGTTCTCCTTTGACGTCATCGGCGTTTCCATATAATTTCGAGAGATCCACCAGAATGATCCGGGCACTGATCAGTGCCTCACGGACGATCTCGTCAGCGTTTCTCTGCGCTGTCCGTATGATCTCGTTTGCTTCACGGATCGACAGCCGCGCAATATCGGACGCCGCCTTTTCGCGGGCATCCATGGAATCTGACAGATCCCGGTATTTCTCCCGCAGCTCTTCCAGCTGCTTCGTTGTTTCCACCAGCTGATCCTGGTAGAGTACGATCTTCTTTTCCAGCTGATCTACCCGGGATGCGTAGCGTTCCATGGCATCGTCTACCGCAAAGCGGTCATAACCGTTTTTCATGACCCGGAACGTCGGTCTCTGCGATGTCATACTGCCTCCCTTCAGATAAACTGTTCAAACGCTGCACATATGCGGCCGTTGCGTGTTTCCCGCAGAATGCCTCTGTATATGAAGCGTCCGTTTCCCCGAATCGAAATCGTAACGTTATTATGGCACACTTCATCAGGCTCTTCAAGCACCGTATGATTCACCTGAACAAGCCCCTGACGGATCATTTCTTTCGCCTGTTTCCGCGAACAGTGACATATGCCCGCCACCAGTGCATCCAGACGCTCGCTGGCGACCACCGCATCAAACCGGCGCGTATTCACCGGCCGGGAAGGACGCTCATCCGTGCGTTCAAAGGAAACCGTTAGCTGACCGATACGGGTCAGGTTGTCGATCAGAAACTGCGCCATGGAACCGGCTGTGTACAGCCAGATCCGGTCGTCCTCGATCCAGAAGTCGCCGAAACTGTGCCGGTCGATCTGCAGGTGCATCAGCGCACCGAGGATATCCCGGTGACCGATCTTCCGGAAACGCTGATCGCAGGAAGCGGTCAGACATTCAATGTCGGAAGGATCATCCTCCTCGTCATAGAGAAAGAAGATCTTCTTCTTTCCGGCATCCGGATAGCCGCCGTCATAGCGCACAAAAGCAGAGGCGGGGAAGATCTTCTGCATCGCCGCCTGCTCTTCTTCATTTAAAAAATATGAGGCAGTTGCTCTGTGCCAGCGTTCGCATTTTTCCTGCAGATCCGCAAGGTGTGCCGCAAGCGCCTCATATTCCGCTGTTTCAGTCTTCGTCACTTTCCAGTGAGATCGATCCGTCAATGCCTACGTTGCGCGGTGCGCACAGGATGACATTATGTCCGATCTTCTGAATCTTTCCGTCAAGAGCGAATACGACGCCTGTCAGGAAGTCGATCGTTCTCTGGGAATATTCTCTCTGCAGACGGTGCAGATTGACGACGCAGGCGCGTCTGTTCTTCAGATGTACGGCGATCTCTTCGGCTTCCTCGAAGCTTCTCGGTTCAAACAGAACCATCTGCGCATTGTTCGGAATCGTTCCGACATTGGTCTTTTTGGACTCATATGTGCTGACCGGTTTCACTTCGCTTTCGCGGTATGTGATCTCCTGTACTTCGTTTGTTTCGGGTTCGTCGTATCCGTCTTCGTTCTCCGGCGGAGCGATAAAGTTTTTCAGTCTTTCAAAAGCCATGATCAAACCTCCATAATCTTCATTATTATATCATTTCAACATATTTGTGACAATGTTCTCAAAGGCTCTCTACCGTGCTCCGGTCAAGCTTTCTGCACAGTTCCACAGCCAGTTCCACGGCGGCTTCGTAGTCCTCCAGAGCACACCAGCAGTTGCTGGAATGGATGTAGCGGACCGGCACGCCGATGACGATGGCGGGAATGCCGAATGTTTCATATACAGCCGCCCCGTTCTGGCCGCCGCCCGAGCGGACGGATTCCTGTACCGGAATATTGTTTTCCGCCGCTGTGTCCAGCGCCAGCTTCTGGAAGCGCCAGTTGGTGATCATTGACCTGTCCATGTGCCGCAGCATCGGTCCTCTGCGCAGAGCGGCCTGGATCATATAATCTTCGCTGAACGTATCGTCGGCGGGACAGCCTTCAAAGCAGATCACTGCGTCCGGCTTCAGCGCCGCCGCATTCGCCCGCACGCCGCGTTCCCCTACTTCTTCCTGCACCGAGAAGCTTCCCATGAGATTGCACGGCAGTTCCTCGTCATAGAGCCGCTTCAGCGTCTCAATTTCGCAAGCAACGCCGATTCGGTCATCGAATGCCTTGCCGAAGAACAGCTGGCGGTCTTCATCATACCGGCAGGCAATGTCCGGCACGGCCGGTGACCCGATGCCGATCTTCAGCTGCTGAACGGTCTCCTCCCGGGACACACTGCCGCAGTCCAGGATCATATCCGCGATCTCCGGGATCTTATCCCGCTCGGCGCTGCTCATGAAGTGCGGCGGCTTATTTGCCACGACTGCGGGCACAAGCCTGCCGTCTCTGGCGCGGATCTGAAAGGCGCTGGTCGGGAAGGACGACGCTGCCCATCCGCCGAGCGGCAGAAAGCGCAGTGTGCCGTTCGGCTTTACCGCCTGAACGATCAGACCGGTCTCATCGAGATGCGCGTCCAGCATGATGCGGGGCTTGTCACTGTCCGGTTCTTTCTCACAGCGTACATTGGTCATGTGATCGGTATAGGTTTCATATTCCGGCAGTTCCGCGCGTACGATCGCCGCGACGTCATCTTCAAAGCCGGATGGTCCGAATGCGTCGGATAGTGCCATGATCCGTTCAATTTCGTTCATACTGTTTTACTCCTGTCCCTTCCATTATACGTATTTACAATTATGGGACATAGGTTAAAATAAAGCCATGTTCAGGAAATTCATAAAGTACATTCTGGCGCCGGATTCTCTTGCCACAACGGCTGTGTGGGTGACCTTCGGCTTTGCGTACGCCGCCATTAATCCGCCCTTTCTGAAGAATCTGCCGTGGGGAATGTTCGTCGGTGCGTGCATCGTCTGTCTGATCGGTGTTTCCCGTCAGCTGGCGGCATATACCGGGTACCGCGCCGACCGGAAGCGCGCGGAAAAGCGGAATGATCAGGAGTATCTGAAAAATATCACGAAGAATTATCACAGTACCAGGAATCCCTGGCTGCCGGCGGGATGTCTCCTGCTGATCCTGGCAGGCGTGCTGTTTCTCTTCATTCACTGACACGGTCACCACCGTGTTTTCTTTTTCTCCCGGGGAGAAAAAACAGCGGCATTCATGCCGCTGTCTCTGTTATGCGTCGATCGTGGAGATCTTGAGCGTGATCTCTTCCAGTACGTCGAGCAGTGCTCTGACTGTATCCAGGGAAGTAAAGATCGTTGTGTTGTTTTCAACTGCACACATACGGATATGCGCGCCGTCATTGGCTTCGTCCGCCGACTGGATCTTCCGCGTATTGATCACATAGGCGATATAGCCTGCCCGGATCGCGGACGGGATATCATCCGGATCTTCGCTGATCTTTTTGCGGATATGCGTGCGGATGCCGTGCGACTTCAGGAACTCTGCCGTTCCCTTGGTCGCTTCGATGTTGAAGCCGAGGTCATAGAAGCGGCGGATCAGCGGCAGTGCTTCTTCCTTGTCGTCGTCTGCGATCGTCGCGAAGACAGTGCCGTAGTTGCGCAGCTTCATGCTGGATGCCTGCAGCGCCTTGTAGAGCGCGCGGTTCAGACGGTCGTCATAGCCGATCGCTTCACCGGTGGACTTCATTTCCGGCGACAGATATGCGTCCAGTCCCTTGATCTTGCTGAAGGAGAAGACCGGGACTTTGACATAATAACGCTGCTTTTCATCCGGATAGAGATCGAAGAATCCCTGTTCCTTCAGGCTCTTGCCCAGAATGATCTCGGTCGCGATATCCGCAAGCGGATAGCCGGTCGCCTTGGACAGGAACGGTACGGTGCGGGAGGAACGCGGATTGACTTCGATGACATAGACGTTCTCATCTTTGTCTACGATGAACTGGATGTTGTAGATGCCGATGATGCCGATGCCGAGTCCCAGTTTCTTTGTATACTGCAGGATGATTCCCTTGACCTTATCGGAGATGCTGAATGTCGGATAGACCGAGATCGAGTCGCCGGAGTGAATGCCGGTGCGTTCTACCAGCTCCATGATGCCCGGAATGAATACGTTGCGGCCGTCGCACACAGCGTCAACTTCCACTTCCTTGCCGCTGATGTACTTGTCAACAAGCACCGGCTTGTCTTCATCGATCTCAACAGCGTTCTTCAGATAATGGCGCAGCTGTTCTTCGTTGCCGACGATCTGCATGGCTCTGCCGCCGAGGACGAAGCTCGGACGGACAAGTACCGGATAGCCGATCTCTTCCGCTGCCCGGATGCCGTCTTCGATCTTTGTGACCGCGCGTCCTTCCGGCTGCGGAATGCCGAGTTCCTGCAGAAGCTTTTCGAAGCTGTCACGGTTCTCTGCCTTATCGATGGCAGCGACATCGGTGCCGATGATATTCACACCGCGCTTCATGATCGGTTCTGCCAGGTTGATCGCTGTCTGTCCGCCGAGAGACGCAATGACGCCGATCGGCTGTTCAAACAGAACGATATTCATGACATCTTCCGGTGTGAGCGGTTCGAAATACAGTTTGTCTGCTGTCGTATAGTCGGTGGATACCGTCTCCGGGTTGGAGTTGATGATGATCTCTTCATAGCCTTCCTTGGCGATCGTCTGTACGGCGTGCACCGTGGAGTAGTCAAACTCGATGCCCTGGCCGATGCGGATCGGGCCGGCGCCGAGTACGACGATCTTCTTGCGGTCGGAGAGCCGGGACTGGTTCTCACCGGTATAGGAAGAATAGTGATAGGCAATATACTTGCCGGAGTGGAGCGTATCGACCATGCGGAAGACCGGGAAGATGTTGTTGTCTTTGCGCATTGCGAAGACGTCGAGTTCATTCATCTTCCAGAGCTTTGCGATATACGGATCCGAGAAGCCCATCTTCTTGGCTTCTTTCAGGATATCGATACTGCCCGGATTCGCCGCAAGCGTGCGTTCCATTTCCACGATCTTCTTAATGGAGTTCAGGAAGAGATCCGTGATCATGGTCACTTCGTGGATCTTTTCGATCGGGACGTCTCTGCGGATCAGCTCGGTGACTGCGAAGATGCTGTCATAGCGGAACTCGGATACATACTGCAGAAGTTCTTCCGTTGTGAAGGAATCAAACTTTGCCTCATAGAGGTGGTTGACGCCGGTCTCAAGGGAACGGACGCTCTTCAGCATGCACTCTTCCAGATTGGAGCCGATGCCCATGACTTCGCCGGTCGCCTTCATCTGTGTGCCGAGAACGTTCGGGGTATTCGGGAACTTGTCGAACGGGAAGCGCGGGAACTTGGCAACGATATAGTCGAGGCTCGGTTCCTTGTCGGCTGTTGTGCCGGCCACTTCGATCTCTTCCAGAGCCATGCCCATGGCGATCTTTGCGCTGACGCGCGCGATCGGATAGCCGCTTGCCTTGGAAGCGAGCGCGGAAGAACGGGAAACACGCGGATTGACTTCGATGAGGAAGTATTCGCTCGTTTCCGGATGGAGCGCAAACTGAACGTTGCAGCCGCCTTCGATCTTCAGTTCACGGATGATCTTGATGGCGCTGTCGTTGAGCATTTTGAGGTCATGGTCATTGAGCGACAGGATCGGTGCGACAACGATGGAGTCACCGGTATGGACGCCGACCGGATCGACGTTTTCCATGCCGCAGATCGTGATCGTCTTATCGTTGGTGTCACGCATGACTTCGAATTCGATCTCTTTGTAGCCTTTGACGCTCTTTTCGATCAGGACCTGATGGACCGGAGAGAGCTGGAACGCATTCGTACCGATCTCGATCAGTTCTTCTTCATTGTACGCAAAGCCGCCGCCGGTTCCGCCGAGGGTAAATGCCGGACGCAGAACGACCGGATAGCCGATATGCTTCGCAGCTTCTTTCGCTTCTTCCAGCGAATAGGTGATCTCAGACGGGATGACAGGCTCACCGATCTTCTGGCACATCTCCTTGAACATCTGGCGGTCCTCTGCGCGCTCAATACTCTCACGCGGGGTACCGAGCAGTTCCACGCCGCATTCCTTCAGAATGCCCTTCTTATCCAGCTGTACAGCAAGATTCAGACCGGTCTGTCCGCCGATTCCCGGAACGATCGCATCCGGACGCTCCATGCGCAGGATCTTCGCAATATATTCCAGTGTCAGCGGTTCCATATAGACCTTATCCGCCATCTGGGTATCGGTCATGATCGTCGCCGGATTGGAATTGCACAGGATCACCTCATATCCCTCTTCACGCAGAGCGATACATGCCTGTGTTCCGGCGTAGTCGAACTCCGCCGCCTGACCGATCACGATCGGACCGGAGCCGATGATCAGCACCTTCTTGATATCTGTTCTTTTTGCCATACTGTTTCTCCTCTCTGTTCAAAAGTATTTCCGTAATGGCATTAACTGCCTTTCAGCACGATGCGTTGTCCGCATAAAAAAACCGGTCACTAAAATGTCAGTGGACATCCCGTGACCGGAAAAACAATTCAGTGACAGAAACGGATTCGAATGTTCTTGTGACATCTTTCATACACACTCCTCTTCACCGGCAGCGCATACCTGCATGGCAGGAATTCACGCTGCGTAAAAGTTACCATTTTCATATAGGTATGTCAATGCACAGTTTGCACTGCCTTGTCTGTTTTCTTGCACCATGCGGCCAAAACAAAACTGCGGAAAGTACTTTTCCGCAGTCTTCAGATTTTTTATTCGGAAACGGTGCGTTCCATTTCTTCCAGCTTCGTTCTGTATTTTTCAACTTCGCTGTCAGCCATGAATACGAAGTGTCCCGGACGGACTTCTCTCAGACGGGAGGTGTCATCGAGAACTTCGTGGGAAGCATCGTACGGAACGATCTTCTTTGCCTTTTCGATCTCCGGGTCAGGCATCGGTACTGCCTGCAGGAGCGAATTGGTATACGGATGAAGCGGATACTGGAACAGTTCCACTGCCGGAGCGATCTCAACGATGCGTCCGAGATGGATAACTGCGATCCGGTCAGCGAAATAACGTACGACACTCAGGTCATGCGCGATGAACATGTATGTCAGATCGTTTTCTTTCTTGAACTTGTTCATCAGGTTGAGGACCTGGGCACGGATCGATACGTCCAGAGCGGAGATCGGCTCGTCGGCGATGATGAAGCTCGGCTCCATGATCAGCGCTCTTGCGATACCGATACGCTGTCTCTGACCGCCTGAGAACTCATGCGGGTAACGGGACTTATGCTCCGGCAGAAGACCTACCTGCTGCAGAGCCCAGTCGACCTTGCGCTCACGGTCTTCTTCGTTCTCGTAGAGTTTGAAGTTGTACAGACCTTCGGAAACACAGTAGTCGATCGTAGCACGCTCATTCAGAGAAGCAGCCGGATCCTGGAAGATCATCTGGATATTACGTACGACCCACTGACGGTCTTCTTTTGTCAGCTTGCCGGAAATACGCTTTCCCTGGAACTTGATCTCACCGGCAGATATTTCGTTCAGACGGATAATCGCCCGTGCGATCGTCGTCTTACCGGAACCGGATTCACCAACGAGAGCGAATGTTTCACCGCGGTAGATATCAAAGTTTGCGTCTGTTACGGCACGAAATTTCTTCCGTCCGTTTGTAAATGTAACATCTACATGCTCAACAGAAACAAGAACTTCTTTGTCTTTTACTTCATTAGTGCTCACCGTAAATACCTCCCTTCGCAGTCAGTACCAGCATTCTGTCATGAAGTTCTCTGACAGCAGCCGGGGGTTCCACTTTCGGAGCGCGCGGATCCAGCAGCCACGTCTTTGCATAGTGCGTATCCGTGACTTTGAAGAACGGCGGTTCCTTGACATAGTCGATCGCCAGCGCATACTGGTTTCTCGGTGCGAAGGCATCGCCCTTGATCTGTTCGAACAGACTCGGCGGCGTACCGCGGATCGCGAACAGTTCTTCGCCCTTTTCACCAAGCTGCGGCAGTGAGGACAGCAGGCCCCATGTATACGGATGACGGGCATCGTAGAATACTTCGTCAACGTTTCCGTATTCGATGATCTGACCGGCATACATGACCGCTACGACGTCCGCGACGTTGGCAACGACGCCAAGGTCATGTGTGATATAGATCGTCGTAAAGCCGTATTCAACGGACAGGTCTTTGATCAGACGGATGATCTGCGCCTGGATGGTTACGTCCAGCGCGGTTGTCGGTTCATCGCAGATCAGGATCTTCGGATGGCATGCCAGAGCGATCGCGATAACGATTCTCTGACGCATACCGCCGGAGTACATGAACGGATATTCATCGTAACGCTGTGCAGCGTTCACGATGCCGACTTTTTCCATCAGTTCGATGGCTTCCTGCTTGGCTTCGTCTTTCGACTTGCCCTGGTGCTTGATAATAACTTCAGCAATCTGATAACCGATCGTACGGACCGGGTTCAGGGATGTCATCGGGTCCTGGAAGACCGTCGCGATCTTTTTGCCGCGGATCTCTTCCCAGCCCTTATCGTCCTTGATTTCCATCAGATTCCGGCCTTCGAACCAGATCTCACCGTGGCTGACTTCACCGTTCATGTCCAGC
The DNA here is from genome assembly GCA_017510405.1 of Solobacterium sp. GTDB lineage: Bacteria > Bacillota_I > Bacilli_A > Erysipelotrichales > Erysipelotrichaceae > Bulleidia. Next base: position 14,268 of record JAFWNG010000033.1, on the reverse strand, counting down.
ATGCCGGTAAATGTCTTTGTGAATACAGACTTACCGGAACCGGACTCACCGACGATCGCCACGACCTTGCCTTCTTCGAAATCCATGGAGATATTCCGGATCGCTGTGAGGACACGGTCACGAACCTTAAATTTTACTTCGAGGTCCTTAACAGATAAAATAATATTTTTTTCACTCATGCCGGGCCTCCTAGATCATGTGGGTACGCGGGTCACTCGCATCCGCCAGATACTGACCGACGATATACAGAGAGATCGACAGAATAGCCGATGTTGTGACCGGGATCCAGAACAGATATCCTGCTGTAGTCATGTACGGAGCGTACTGGTAAACCATCTTACCAAGCGACGCTTTCTTTTCACCAAGACCTACACCAAGGAATGTCAGAGCGACTTCCAGAGAAATGAAACTCGGGATGTCTCTCGATACGCTTGTAATAATTACGGAGATCAGATACGGAAGAATGTTGTTCAGAATGATCTTCGGAAGCGGTGTGCCGAGGCAGCGGGATGCCAGGTTGTATTCACGGTCACGAATAATCATGACCTGTACACGGATAAAGTACGCCGTACCTACCCATGTCGTGACACACATGGCAAAGATCAGCTGCGGGATACCGCCGCCCATGGTATAAACCAGGATCATGGCGACCAGTGTCGTCGGGATATTGGAAAGAACGTTGTAGACTTCGATCATGACGACGTCAACTTTCTTGGAATATCCCCAGAACATACCGACAACGATACCGATGAACTCTGTGATCAGAGTTGCACCGATCGAGATCAGCAGTGAGTTCTTCGTACCGGACCACAGAGCATCAAACAGCGAGTTGCCCTTATCATCCGTACCGAAGATAAAGCCTTTGGTAAACGGACGCAGATAATGCATCGACTTGTTGTTGATGTTCGGAGTATAGGTGTGATCATAGCCGGAAATGATCGGCTGAATGAACGCAAACAGAACCAGTGCAAGCGCGATGACCATCATCACGATCGCAACTTTACTGGAGAAGAATCTGCGGAATACAGATCCCCAGTACGAGTATTTCGGAGCAGCAATGTGCTCGGAAGCACTGTCATCTTCGAGCTGGAAGGAGAACAGTTCTTCTTCGCTTTGTCCCAGCGATGTTAAATCAATTCTGTTCTCAGACATCAGTTATCATCCTCCCCAGCTGCAAGCTGAATACGCGGATCCACGATTGTCATCAGAAGGTCACCCAGCAGTACCGAGAAGATTGCCAGCGTCGAGAAGATAAATGTCAGCGTGATGACCATGTTGTTATTCATCTTCTGGATCGCATCCGGCAGCATCTTACCCATACCGGGGATAGCGAATGCCGATTCCGTGATCAGGGCGCCTGAGATACACAGGATGATCGATGCCGGAATACCATTCACGATCGGAATAATCGCGTTCTTTAAAATGTGCTTCGAGAAAATTTCTCTCTGTGACAGACCCTTTGCACGGGCAAATTTGACATAGTCGGAACTCGACTGGTCAAGCATATAACGGCGTACCCATGTCATCAGACTCGGCATGGAAAGAATGGCGAGAATGACCATCGGTACAACATAGGAACGTACGTCCTTGAAGCCGTAGAGCGGGAACTTATCCGGAAGACCGAATACAGTACCGATCTGACGGGTAAAGAAGATCAGAGCCAGCGACGGCATGGCGATAACGACGTTGATGAATACAACACCGATCTGATCGCCGATCTTACCTTTGTTTCTGGCCATTGCAATACCTGCCGGAATACCGATGGCATATGCGATGATCAGAGAAAGAATACCGAAGATGTAAGAAGTATTGACCATTGACGGCGAGTCATATCGGGAGGAACAATTCGCGTAATGATCCGTAAACTTATTTTCATCAAGGTGGTCGATCGTCGGCTTATACTGGCAGGAAGACTGAATGATTGCGCTTTCTGCTTCAAGCCCGGTCGGGAATGTCTGCTTTACAGTGACCTGACTGCCCTGTCCTTCGTTGATGACGTCCATTGTCGGCACACCGGCTTTTGTCGGGAATGAAATACCGAAATTAAGACCAATGGCATTCTGGTGAATGAACGGGAATTTACTGTTGAAATACAGCTGGTATTTATACTGGCATCCGCTGCACATCAGACCGACATTTCCATCTTTGTCAGATCCCCAGTAATACTTCCGTTCAAGATCCGGATTGTTGTCATCCGTAATAGCGTTCGGGTTGTCGATCTTGATCAGCTTTTTCCAGAATCTCCAGATCAGCTCCGGAATAGAATACTCATGAATGGCAAATGCTGCACCGTTCCTCAGTTTGTCTACTGTGTAACCCTTGCTTTCATATTCTGCAATGACACGCAGGTTTTCTTCCGATCCGTTAACCATACAGCCATTGTAGTCATCTGATTCTTTTTTACACATGTCGCTGAGACGATCAAAATCCAGGTAACCGAGGTCCTCATAGCGTGTGTACCGGTAAACAGTCTTTGTATCACCGGTCATCTTTCGATAACTTGTATCCAGATCCAAAACTTTCGTTTTCGGAATCATTGTGAAAATCATTGCGATGACAATGGATTCCACAATTATGATGGAAAATATGGATCGGATAATTCTTGAAAATATATATTTTTTCATAATTGTGTCCCTTCAGTTTTCAAAAAAGCAGCGAATGCTTTATGTGAATTCCACAAATAATTCGCTGCTTTATCATTTATCGAAATCCAAATATCTGCTATTTCAGATTCTCTTTATTCACCAGCATTGAACTTCTCTGTTGCTTCGTCGAACTGAGCCTTTGTAACCAGACCTTCCTGGAGACGGAGACCTTTCAGTTTGTACTGGGAAACACCAGAAGAGTAAGATACGGAGAACGGAACTGCGTGTGTTACACGTGCAGCGCGGCTCTGCATGGATGTCGGGATATAGAGGGCGTGAGCGAGCAGGTATGCATCAGCTTTTGCAAATGCTGCATAACGTGCATCCAGGTCATCCTTGATTTCGTCAGCTGCTCTGTAGAGCTTCTCATATTCGTTGAATCCAAGAGCTTCCTTGACATCGTCGTCGGAACCGTAGTCATCAGATGCTGTAACACCCAGGTCTGTCAGACCGCAGGAATGCATGTAGTAACCATCGACCGGGCTGTAGATCTCTGTGAATGTCTTCGGGTCAACATAGTCCGGGCCCCATCCTGTGAATGTGGAGATGTCATAGTCAGCTTCATCCCAGCTCTCAGAATAGTAAGCGATGTTCTGGACAGTGTCGGAATCTCTCATAACGAGTTCGATGATGATGTTGCCATCTGTGTTTTCTTCGATGGACTGCTTCATGGACTGAGCCTGCTTAACAAGTCTAGCACTCTCTTCGATAACGAGCATGTCGAGGTGAACCGGGAATTCGATTCCGTCAGCCTTTGCAGCTTCGATATACTTAGCAGCGTTTTCCTTGCTGAGCCACGGCCACTGACCGTCTGCGAGGGAAACTGTTTCGCCTGTCAGTTCTTTGTAAGCATCTTCAACGAGTGTGTTGTACGGCTTGCCGTCGGATGTGTAAACGAGGTTCGGAACACCATTCAGGTTACGGATCGTGCCCATAGCAACTTCATCCGGTAATGTGGACTTCAGATAAGCCGGAACATCGTATGCGCTCTTGAGAGCAAGACGGAAGTTTTCGTTGCGGATAGCTTTCTTTGTGTTTTCCTTGAGAGCTTCGTCTGTAGCATAGTTTGTGTTGTCATATGTAACACGGTTGTAGTTGAATACAACACCGAATGCATAGTAGTTCGGTAAGCTTGTTGTTACATAACCGTCATACTTCTTAGCCATTGCGTTGAAGACTTCGTCGCCCCAGGATGTGCTCAGACCAGCAGCTGCATAGATGTTCTGCTCGAAGCCGCGGATCGTGGAGAACGGATCGTCGCCTGTATCGTAAACGATTGTGACTTTTTCAACTTCGCAGTTAGCAGCGTCCCAGTAAGCGTTGTTCTTCTTCAGAACTGTGCTGGACTTGACGTTGAAGCTGTCGAGGATGAATGCGCCGTTGTAAAGAATGGAATCCGGAACCGGCTGGCCGAATGCGCAGTCTGTGGTATCCGGTGCGCCAACCTTACAGCCGTTGCCCTTGGACTCAAGGAACTGCTTGTTGATCGGATAGAATGTTGTGTATTCAACCATTGTATGGAAATACGGAACGTTGCTGTCGAGTGTGTATTCAACTGTCTTGTCGTCTACAGCACGGATACCGACTTTGCTCCAAGCTTCGTCGGAGAAGTCACCGTTGTTCATATAGTCTGTGAAACCGAGAACGTTAGCAGCAACATAACCTGTACCAGTCTGGAATTCAGCAGCGTGACGGAGACCTGTAACGAAGTCTTCAGCTACGACGTCTGCATATTCTTCACCAGTATTTGTGACCCATTTGATACCATCTTTTAATTTGAAGGTCCAAACAGTGTTGTCAGCGTTGTGATCCCAGCTCTCTGCCAGAGAACCGACATAGTTACCGAAGCTGTTTGTCTCAACCAGACCGTCAACGAAGTTAACGTTGATCTCGTGGTCTGTAGCCAGAGCTGTTGTAACATAGTCCATGGATGCGATTTCAGAGCCGTCTGCGTAAGTATACTCTTTTGTGTTAGCCAGTTTCAGAGTGCTTACATCGACTGCATTGACGTCAAATGTCGGCTCTTCTGCAGAAGCAGAACCTGCACTTCCGGAAGAGGAAGCAGCAGATGTGCCGCCATTCGAACATGCAACGAGAGAAACTGATAAAAGTCCACTCATTGCTAACAGTAGCGATTTTTTCATAGTCTTTCCTCCCTAAAAAATCTTTAATAAGAATATCACAGTATTATTTTGACGGCAATAAAAAATACCCTGACGCTTGAAATCTTTAACGCATAAAAGCGCTGAATGATGAAACATTTTCAGAAAAGTCCTATATAATGGGGGAAACGGAGGAAAAATGATGCATCGCAGTGATCTTGACCGCCATGCTGACAGCATGGATGACTATAAAAGACAGGAAATCATGGCAAACGACAGCCGCATGCGTCCTTTCCGCGACAACTGGAAAGGAAAACTGGGAGCCTGGGCACTGATCCTGCTTGTGATCCTGATCGTCATTCTGTGGCGGATTGCCGGATAGCAGACCGGTTCAATTCACGTTAAAAGCCTGCCGTTATTCAGCACGGCAGGCTTTTTGTATGATATTTCCGGTTATTCGAGACCGCGGCACTCTTCCAGCAGTTCAATGATCGGAAGATGCTGCGGACACGCGGCTTCGCACTGACCGCACTGTATGCAGTCGCTTGCTTTGCCCTTTCCGTTGGTAACGATCGTGTACTCACGCTTTGTACGGAACTCCGGGCTTCCTTTCTTGCGGTTCTGCACGTTAAAGATATCCGGGATCGGAATGTTCATCGGGCAGCCTTTTGTGCAGTAGCGGCACGCGGTGCACGGAATGGACTTGTCTGCGTCCAGTGCCCTCTGGGCATCGCGGATCACTTCCTCTTCGTGTTCATCCAGCGGCTTGAAGTCTTTCATGAAGCTCAGGTTGTCCTGCATCTGTTCCAGGGAGCTCATGCCGCTCAGAACTGCCAGCAGATTGTCTTTGCTCGCTACAAAGCGCAGTGCCCAGGAGGCATAGGACATGCCGTTGTTCTCTTTGTCAAATATTTCCTTTACTGTGTCGATCGGATCGGCGAGGATGCCGCCTTTTACCGGTTCCATGACAACGACCGGCTTGCCGTGGGCCTTGCAGATCTCCCAGTTGCGCTTCGATGCCACACCGGGATTCTCCCAGTCCGCGTAGTTGATCTGCAGCTGTACGAATTCTGCGTCAGGATGCTTTTCCAGCAGTTCTTCCAGAAGATCCGGATCGGCGTGGAACGAGAAGCCGTAGTGTTTGATCAGGCCTTTTTCCTTCAGTTCCTTCACATATTCCCAGATGCCGTAATCCTCATATTTCTGGTAATTGCCTCTCTGGATAGCATGCACAAGATAATAGTCGAAATAGCCTGCTCCGCTGCGTTTAAGACTGGTCTCTGTCTCCTGCATCGCTTCTTCTTTTGTGATCGAAGAACCCGGCTGGATGATCAGTTTTGTGGCCAGTGTATAGCTATCGCGCGGATACCGCTCAACAAGTGCCTGGCGGATCGCTTCTTCGGATCCGGGATAGGCAAATGCCGTATCGAAGTACGTTCCCCCTGCTTCAAGGAAGAGATCAGTCATTTTCTTGACCTGTTCGACGTCGATGGTTCCGTCTTCATTTTTCGGCAGACGCATCAGGCCGAAACCGAGTTTCAGTTTTTCTTTTCCTGTAAATACGCTCATATCACACTCTCCTCTTATCGTATTGTTCCTGCTTTTATCGTAGCGCATTTACCACCTCATCTGCATGAATGTTGCCTGAAAAATCAAAAAAGGCAGACTATTCCGCCTTTGTCCCCTCTTCCTGCCACTGTACGCTGCCGGATATCATTCGGAACTGATACAGGAAGAACATCGCTGCAGCGTGCACGATCAATGCAACGATCTGCCACTGGATCAAAGCTTCGCCGCCGAAAGACGCGATCACTTCCCCTGCCATGGACACCGCGTTCAGGATCATGATGATCACTGCATCGGCGGAAAACCATGCGACCGTACGGTCATAGGTGTAGGAATGTATCGTTCCTTTGTCCGTCGTCACGCGGATCATGCGGATCACAAGCACGATCAACATGACAACTGACGCGGCGTAGGGAAGGATGACATACCAGGCGCCGATCATTCCGCGCGACGGCACCATGCCGGCCACGATGAGACAGACAGCAGCCGCCGCAAGATACAGATACAGCATACGGCTGACCCGCTTCCATTCGGTATTCAGCGGAACATAACGCGGTCCTGTATATACATAGGATCCGTCTTCCTGTTTTATAAACAAGTCCAGATATTCTTTCCGGCTGCTCTTTTTCTTCTCTGCCATACTTTTTCTCCGATTCCATATATTTATAGCACGAATCTGTTTACTTTTGTGTTATACTAATACGTACGCTGGAGAATTACCCAAGAGGCTGAAGGGGGCGGTTTCGAAAACCGCTAGACGTGAAAGCGTGCGGGGGTTCAAATCCCTCATTCTCCGCCATACAGAAGACAGTCGGAAATGACTGTCTTTTTGTTTATTGACGCCTCTGTGCATTCTTGTCACAATGAACTCAGAAATGCTGTCAGGAGGTTTTTATGGCACGCAGAAATAATCAGCTCATTGAACAGGATATCGCTGTCAGCGGCGGGTCTGTACATATCATTCAGTTCGGCAGCGGCGGCGCATCGCTGGTGATTCTGCCCGGACTGCGGCTTTCCTCGATCCGCGGTTCCGGCCGTGTTCTTTCCCTGTACTACCGCATTTTTGCAAAAGACTTCCGCGTCACGGTCATCGACCGGAAGGAACCGGTACAGGAAGGCTGTACGATCCACGATCTGGCGGAAGACACCTTTGCGGCAATGACCGCCTGCGGGATCCGTGAAGCCTGTATCTACGGCGCGTCGCAGGGCGGCATGATCGCGCAGGACATTTCCTTAAATCATCCGGAAACTGTCCGGAAGCTCATCCTTGCGGTCACCCTGTGCCGACCGAACGACGTTCTGAAAGAAGCGGTGCAGACATGGATCGGGCTGGTGAAAGAAGGAAATAACGCCGCGCTTGTCCGGGATTATATCGAGCGGGGATACTCCCCTGCCTACCGCAGAAAATACCGGCTGATCATGCCGGCGGCGGAAAAGGTACTGAAGGTGGAGGATCCGGAACGGTTCCGCATACTGGCGGAATCCTGCCTGACATGTGATCTGTATGATCGTCTTCGCGATATCCGCTGTCCGGTGCTCGTTCTCGGCGGCGGTCAGGACCGGGTCGTCTCCGGCGAAGCGTCCCGGGAGATCGCAGCGCTGACGAACGCACAGCTGCATATGTACGAAGATCTGAGCCATGAGGCATACAGCGAAGCCCCGGATTTCAACAAGAGGATCTTCGCTTTCCTTACCGAGCAGTAAAAAAGGCCGCACAATGCTGTGCGGTCTGTTTAAATTCCTGTTACTGCAGATAATACGGCAGGACGTAGGCAGGAAGTCCGTCAATAATAATGATATCCGGTGACCCCTGGATGAGCGGCCGCATATAGGCGATCGCTTCGCCGGTCACGCCGGCATAGTCTTCACGAAGCCATTCGAGCGGGAAGTTGCGGACATAGTTCGCGACTTTTTCTGCTTCGATATCGTAGTATTCCAGTTTCATCTGCTCTTCGTCATGACGGCGGATGGCGATCATGCGGCCGGTGAAGGAAGGATCACGGCTGAGTTCAACTGCGTGCATTCCCATGTTGTAAGCCGCTTCGACATCGGCGAGAGACTGCTCTGCCGCGGCGCTTCTCTGCGCGCTGGACAGATCCAGTACACGGCATCTCTGGGACAGTTCCGCTTCCAGGATCATCTGCTGCAGCGCGTTTGCCGCACCGCCCAGAACGACTGAGCCGAACGCATCGATATGCGTTTCCCCTTCCGAAACGTATGTGCCGTCTGTATAGCGCGCCCCTTCGGAGACAACGATATAGCATTTGGATTTCTGTTCCATGATCTCACGGACGCGGGTCAGGAAGTCCTCGCGGTCAAACGGCACTTCCGGAACGATCAGGATATCCACGATGCCGGAGAGACATGCCGAAGCAGCGAGCCAGCCGGCGTCACGCCCCATCGTTTCCAGAATAAAGATCTCACGGCGGCTGTCCGGATAGACGTTCAGATCCAGCCATGTCTGCTGCGCGGTCGTCGCGATGTATTTTGCGGCCGAGCCGAATCCCGGGCAGACTTCCGTCGTTACCAGGTCGTTGTCAACGGTCTTTGGGCAGCCGATAAAGCGGTGTCCGGTGATGTGATTTTTTGCCGCATACGCCGCCAGGGCAGCGACGGTATCCATCGAGTCATTACCGCCGATGTAGAACATCGTATCAATATCATGCTTGTCGAGGATCTGGAAGATCGCTTTCAGGTCTTCCGTGTTCTGCCGGCGGAGCTTATAGCGGCAAGCGCCAAGGGCAGAAGCGGGAGTCTGACGGAGGATCAGGTTCTCTTCTTCACTCATTTCTGTAAGGTCTACAAAACGTTCCTGCAGGATGCCTTCGATGCCGTGCAGTCCTCCCCAGACAGCATCGTAGACTTTATTCAGCTGGTTTGACCGTACAATCCCTGCCAGAGTCGCATTAATAACAGCAGTCGGTCCTCCGGACTGCGCTACCAGACATTTTCCCATGATGATGTTCTCCTTGTATTCCTGCTTTTATTGTAGGCGGGATTTCCCATCTTTCAAACAGAATCCGACAGATTTTCCCACGTCTGCATCAGTTTTTCAACTTCGCTCTGCAGTTCGTCGATCCGGTCATCCAGTTCTGCCATCTTCCGGTAATCATGGTAATACTCCGGTTCATAGCGGAGCGCTCTCATCTCTTCGATCTCTTCTTCTTTGTCCGTGATCGCCTTCTCGATCCGTGCGATCTCACGGCGCAGAGATTCCGGGGAAAGCGCACGCTTTGGTTCCGCTGCCCGGCGGATCTCTTTTTCTTCTTTGCGCACCTGCTCCTGGGCTGCGTTCTGTTCGGTGTATTCCGCATAGGTCAGCGGAATGAACTTCGCTCCGTCTTCCGAGAATACAAGCAGAGAAGTCGCCAGACGGGAAATGAAATAACGGTCATGCGAAACAAACAGCAGAGTTCCCGTGTAATCGCGCAGAGACTCTTCCAGCGCTTCCTTGCCGGGAATATCGAGATGGTTCGTCGGTTCGTCCAGGATCAGGAAATTGGCATGCTGAAGAAGCAGCTTTGCCAGCGACAGCCGCACGGCCTCGCCGCCGGAGAGAACGTCGGTCGTTTTGAACACGTCGTCCGCCGAGAACAGGAACTGTCCCAGAACACTGCGGACCGTCGTGCGGTCCAGATCCGGGTATTCATCCCACAGTTCTTCCAGGACCGTCTTTCCGCCGGTGAACACCGCCAGCTGCTGATCGAAATAACCGGTCTCGATCTGATGTCCGTAAAGATAGGAGCCGCCAAGCGGTTCGAGGATCCCCATCAGGGTCTTTACGAATGTCGATTTGCCGGTGCCGTTGGGTCCGAGAATGGCGATGCGCTGACCGCGCCGTATCTCCATAGAGACGTCTGCCAGCGGGTGATCATAGCCGATCTTTAGATGATCTGTCTGCAGCACTCTCTCGCCGCCCTTGAGCCGCGGGGTAAACCGGGCATGAAATGTTTTCGTATCTGCTTTGGACACATCGATCCGTTCCATGCGGTCCAGATATTTTATTTTCGACTGTGCGAAGGCAGCCTTGTTTTTCTTATAGCGGAACTTCTCGATCAGTGCTTCCAGCCGTTCGATATCTTTCTGCTGGCGCTGGTATGCGGCCTGCTGACGTTCCATATCGTTTTCTTTCTGCACTGTGTAGTTTGTATAGTTGCCCGGGTACCGCTTCATGCGGCCGAATTCCATTTCATAGACGACATCGCTTATGCGGTCCAGAAACATACGATCGTGCGAAACGGCAACGACTGCCTTGGGATAGCTGCGGACATAGCCTTCCAGCCATTCGATCGCTTCCAGGTCCAGATGGTTCGTCGGTTCGTCGAGAAGCAGTACGTCCGGCTTTGACAGAAGCAGTTTGACGAACGCAATGCGCGTTTTCTGACCGCCGGAGAACTCGCCGATCTTCTTCTGAAGATCTTCGACCGGGAAGCCGAACCGTGTGAATACCGTCTTCATCTCCGCTTCCCAGTTGTAGCCGTTCATCTGTTCAAACTGTTCCTGGACTTCCGCATACTGGCTCAGAACAGCGTCTGACGCGTCCCCCAGCATGATCTCTTCCAGTTCGTTCATACGCCGCTGCAGGGCAAAAACAGGCTCATAGAGAAGCCGCAGTTCTTCCTCGACCGTACGCTCATCATGTTCAAGAACGCGCTGGGAAAGATATCCGATCGTGCTTCCGTTCTGCCGGGAGACAGTCCCTTTGTCAAAGGACTCTTCGCCGCTCATGCAGCGCAGGAACGTCGTCTTTCCGCAGCCGTTTCTGCCGACCAGTGCTATCTTTTCGGTGCCCCGGATCTCAAATGTCACATTTTCAAATACGGTATCCGCGCCGTAGCTTTTGGATGCCTTACTCACCTGATACAGCATATATACTCCTAAAAAAGGGAATGGAACCCAACCATTCCCATATTGAATCAGAATTGCAGATTACGCGGTGTTCTTGCGAACGGAATGACGTCGCGGATGTTTTCCATACCGGTCACATACATGACAAGACGTTCAAATCCCAGACCGAATCCGGCATGCTGGCAGCCGCCGTAGCGTCTCAGATCGAGATACCACTGGTAGCCTTCCTTGTTCATGCCCAGTTCATCCATCTTTTTCTCAAGAACTTCGAGACGCTCTTCACGCTGGCTTCCGCCGACCAGTTCACCGACGCCCGGAACGAGCAGATCGCAGGCTGCGACTGTCTTTCCGTCATCGTTGTTGCGCATATAGAACGCTTTGATCTCTCTCGGATAGTCGATCAGGAATGTCGGTCCCTTTACGACTTTTTCCGTAATATAGCGCTCATGTTCGGTATTCAGATCCATGCCCCAGAAGATGTTGTCGTTTTCAAACTTAACATCTGCCTTCTTCAGGATCTCGATCGCCTCTGTATACGGAAGACGGCGGAATTCGGAATTACGGACATGGTTCAGACGCTCGATCAGTGTCTTGTCCACGAAGGAGTTGAAGAACTTCATCTCTTCCGGGCATGTTTCCATGACGTAGTCGATGCAGTATTTGACCATGTCTTCGATTACATCCATGTCATATTCCAGGTCTGCAAAAGCCATTTCCGGTTCGATCATCCAGAATTCGGACGCATGTGTCGTGGTGTTGGAGTTCTCGGCACGGAATGTCGGTCCGAATGTATAGATATCACGGAATGCCAGAGCATAGGCTTCACCCTGCAGCTGGCCGGAGACCGTCAGGCTGGCGTGCTTGCCGAAGAAGTCTTCCTCGTATTTTCCGTCGCTGCGTGTTGTTACGGTAAATGTCTGTCCTGCACCCTCGGCATCGTTGCCGGTGATGATCGGTGTATGTACATATACGAAGCCCTGGGACTGGAAGAACTGGTGGATTGCCATAGCCAGGCAGCTTCTTACGCGGAATACAGCGGAGAATGTGTTCGTACGCGGACGCAGATGTCCGATCTCACGCAGGTATTCGAAAGAATGACGCTTTTTCTGCAGCGGATAAGAACTGTCGCAGGCACCTTCCAGAGAGATCTCTGTTGCCTGGATCTCAAACGGCTGCTTCATATCTGGAGTAACAACGTATTTTCCGACAACAGCAATCGCCGTACCGGTCAGATATTTGCTGACTTCGGCATAGTTGCTCAGTGTCTCGGACGAATAGACGATCTGCGCATTCTGAAAGTACGTACCGTCATTGAGGGCAATGAACGATACATTCTTGCCGGACCGGTTGGTCCGCACCCATCCCTGAAGCTGGATATATTCGACCTGGTCTTTTTCCAGCTCTGTACCTTCGGCTGTCAGTTCATACAATTCTCTAACACTCATTTCTGTAGGCATACTCATAACTCCTTTGTTTTCGTTCAGTGTTCAGCATTTGTTTCAAATATCAGTTCCTGTATCAGCGATACGACATCGATCTGCCTTACGGAGATATTTGCAGGTACGGTAATATGTTCTGTCGCAAAGCTGACAAAACCGCATATTCCGTTTTCGATCAGAAGATCCACGGTCTCCTGCACATCTTTTGTGATGCACAGGATCGCGATACGGCATCCGGCAGGAATCTTTTCCGACAGTTCATCCATCGAATATACGGGAACCGGCGTTCCTTCCTTCGGGGCAATGTCAAAGGCACAGACGATCTCACCCACTACGTGATTCCACTGGTTGTAGTTCAGCAGTGCCCGGCCGAGGTTTCCCGCTCCGACCAGGATGATCTTTTCGTCAAAGTTCATCCCCAGATGGCTGGAGAATATCTCGATCAGTTTCTGAACGTCATATCCGTATCCCTGTTTTCCCAGATTTCCGAGAAAACTGAAATCCCTGCGGATCGTTGTCGGTTCGATCGATACGTACTCCGCAAGTTCTCTGGACATGACTTTTGTCTTGCCTTCCAGTTCCAGTTTATGCAATGCCTTGAGATAGACCGGATACCTCTGCAGTGTTGCTTTCGGTACTTTTCTGTTTGTCATACGCCACCACCGTACTATTTATATTACCACCGGATCTCCATTTGTGAAAAAAATCGTAAATTTTATTCTTCTCCCGGCATCAGCAGTCCGGGATCGGCAGAGGCATTGAAGTCTCCGAATAATCCGTGTCTGTAGGCCACATAGCCGGCAGCGCCTATCATTGCGGCGTTATCGGTGCAGCAGTACAGAGGCGGGATGATCAGCTTTGTATCGGTGCGTTCACGGAATTCTTCCGTCATCATTTCGCGCAGACGGGAGTTCGCCGCAACGCCGCCCGCAAGGACCAGCATCTTCGGATGGTATTCATCCACGGCATCCATCGTCTTCCGGACCATACTGCCGAGCGCTGTTTCCTGGAACGCATAGGCGATATCTTCCGGAACGATCTCATTTCCGCGGCGTTCTTCACGCTGGACCAGCTGAAGAACTGCTGTTTTCAGGCCGGAGAATGAGAAATCATATTTCCCGGCTGTTTTCGGGACCGGCAGAGTGTAGTGCGGTTTTCCCTTCTTTGCGAGACGGTCAATGACCGGTCCGCCCGGATAGCCGAGATCCAGCACGCGCGCGACTTTGTCGTACGCCTCGCCGATCGCATCGTCCATCGTTTCACCGATGACATTGAAATCCCAGTCATTTTCCATCCATACGATCTGGGAATGACCGCCGGAAATGACCATGGCCATCAGCGGGAACTCCAGATCCGCAACAAAACTGTTCGCATAAATGTGACCGGTCATGTGATTGACCGGAACCAGCGGCTTGTTGAAAGCCCAGGCAACTGTCTTGGCCGCCTGTACGCCGACATGCAGGGATCCGATGAGTCCCGGACCCTGTGTATACGCGATCGCGTCCACTTCGTCCATCGTACATCCGGACTTGTTCAGTGCTTCGGTAATGACAGCCGAGATATTTTCCACATGGATCCGGCTTGCCACTTCCGGAACCACGCCGCCGTACAGTGTATGTACATTGATCTGACTGGAAACGATGTTGGAAAGAATCTCCTTGCCGTCTT
>JAFWNG010000032.1 GCA_017510405.1 Solobacterium sp. | reverse complement strand
GAGCAGGAAGCCCCGCAAGCAGTCATCCGTACTGCGCACCTGGCTGCTGTGCATGGCAGTAGTCTTCTGCATGGCCTTATCCGAAGCGCTCTTCCCGGCTGTTCTGCCGATCCTGCGGGGCAAAGCCTTCGCGGACTTCAAGAACTATGATGAGACCCCATCGATACAGCGCGGCGTCACTGACCGGTTTGCCGATCTGCAGAAAGAACTGACCGCCCTTCTGGACAAAGAAGACGGCGACTGGTCTCTCTGGCTGTATGATCTGACAGAAAACAGAGAGTTCACCTACAACAACGTACAGATGCCTTCCGCATCGTTAATGAAGCTGTTCGTTGCCGGCACATACTTCGACAGAGTGGAAAACGACGAACTCGAGCTTACGGAATATGCCGAGGATAATCTGTATTCCATGCTGGCACATTCCAGCAACGACGCATGGGCGCGCATGGAAGAGATCATCGGCTACGGCAATGTATATGCCGCATACGGAATGATCAATGATTTCGCCGAAGCACTCGGCTGTACCGAGACCGGCCGCTTCATCGATCCGGATTCCTCCAACGGCGGCAATTTCACCTCGGTCCGTGATGTCGGCCTTGTCATGAAACTGCTGTACGAGGGAAACTATGTATCGAAACAATGCTGTGATACAATTCTTAATGCACTCCTTCAGCAGAAGTACATCGCCAAGATCCCGGCCGGCATTCCCGATGACGAAGCGGAAGTCGCCAACAAGACCGGTGAACTGATCGGAGCCGAAAACGACGCAGCGATCGTCTACGGCAATAAGACCGATTATATTCTTGTGATCATGTCTGATAACGTCGAAGGTGAAAAGGCACGTGAGTTCATCGTGAATCTTTCCGGCATGGTATTCAATACGATGGAAGACAAAGACGGCAAGCTGCCCTTCCCGGAAAAATCTTCACCGGAAAAAGGAGCGCCAGATAAAGAAAACAAAATCCGGAATTCCTGATGAACTCCGGATTTTCTTATGAAGCCTTGAAGTTGTAGACCGGCTTTACGACCTGCAGTACTTCTACGCTGTCCGCAACGTATTCCACGATCTCTTCGGCATTCTTATACGCACCTGGTGCCTCGTCCAGTGTGGACTGGCCTACCGTCGTGCTGAAGATACCGGACATCGTATCGCGGAAGTCGTCCACAGACAGAGTCTTCTTCGCTTCGGCACGGGACATCTTGCGTCCGGCGCCGTGCGGACCGGAGAAGTTCCAGTCCGGGTTGCCCTTGCCCTTACCGATGATACAGCCGTCACGCATGTTCAGCGGGATGATGACCATCTCGTCCTTCTGCGCGGAGATCGAGCCTTTACGCAGGATGCGGTTGTCTACATCGATGTAGTTGTGGATGCACTGCCAGTGCACAACATCTTTCAGCGCACAGCCGTACAGATGTGTAAGGATCGTCTGAGCGATCGTCTCACGGTTCTTTGCGGCATATGCCTGACAGATCTTCATGTCGTGCAGATAGTCCTCCAGATCCTGACCTGTCAGTACTGCCAGATCCTTATCCTGCAGAGAATACTCCTTGTGATAAGAATCTTTCAGCTTCTTCAGTTCAGCCGGGATCTCACGCTCTCTGCCTTCCTTTTTCAGGTTTTCGACAAGTTCTCTGCATGCCAGGTTCAGCGCCTCTCTGCCGAACTTCATCTTCTCCTGGGCGATCTCCATATACAGTTCGCATACCTGTTTGCCAAGATTGCGCGAACCGGTGTGGATGACCAGATAGTGGCCGCCGTCCTCTGTTTCATCGATCTCGATGAAGTGGTTTCCGCCGCCCAGAGTACCAATGGAGTTTACCAGATACTCCGGCGCCTTCAGACGGTCATAACAGATCAGCTGCTTCAGATCGAAGTCAGCGACTGCCTTGTCATGTACGTTCATGCCTGCCGGCACATACTCATGGATGATACGGTCGAATTCCGCAAAATCACGGACCGGTTCCGGCAGTTCGACTACGAACATACCGCAGCCGATATCAACGCCTACCAGGTTCGGACAGACCATATCCGTTACACGCATGGTCGTACCGATCGTGCATCCCTTGCCGGCGTGTACATCCGGCATGAAGCGCAGATTTGCGTCCTTCGCAAACGGCTGGTTCAGCAGATTCATGATCTGTGCCAGTGCTGCTTCTTCGATATCATCTGTGAAGACCTTCGCTTCTGCGTATTTACCTTTCAGTTCAAACATCTGTGTCACCTCCGTTTCTACAAGACATACTATACCAGATCACAGATATCCCGTTCATGAGGGGGTCAATGATCCGTATTTCCATAGTATCATATAAACCTTATAAGGTATATTATAAAATTATCATTGAACTATCGTGATTATTTTTCTATAATAGTATCGCTCACGCCGACATAGCTCAGCTGGCAGAGCAAATCATTCGTAATGATTAGGTCGTAGGTTCGAATCCTATTGTCGGCACTCTGAAAAAGCACTATAAAATAGTGTTTTTTTCATTTTTGGAAAACTCCATTTCTTCTTGCGTTTTTGCGCTTTGGGGATAGTTTGGGGATAGTTGCTTCTCAAGTATCCCCATTCTGAGTTTTGGGGGATAATAAAAAGCTCCTCCGAAGAGAAGCTTCTGGTCCTGTTTTATGTCTTTAGGATCGTCTGTAATGCATCGAGACAGGAGTTTACAGACTGCCGGCTGTCTTGTACCGGCTGACGGCATTCAGGCCGCTGTCGAGATTGAAGACTGCTGTCCCGGTCAGATCTCGATCGAGGCTGAGAAGCGCCTCCCTCACTGTCATACCATCGCGATATACACCGACGGACTTAAGAAACGATATCGTTCTCCATTGCGTTCTCTCATCCGTAAAGAGATAGTCTGTCACTGTTCGGCCTGCCGCTTGTAATGTGACCGTGAATCGTACGCAGGGATCGATCAGAGCATTCCCCGGATGCTCGTCCGCTGTAATGGAGATTACTTTGAATTTACTTGTTTCCTGCTTCATGCTGATCGGCCTCCTCCATCGATGCCTTTGCTTTGAGCCTGCCGAAGAGATCCGAAGAGACCTCGTCCAGAATGATCGTCATGTTTCTCAGTGTGTCTTCGCTCGGCGCTCCATAGTCCGCGATATGCATCAGAATAATGTGATTGATCTCGTTTACTGCCTCCAGCTTCTCGAGCTCGCTTTCAAAATATGTTTTCATGATATAATTCTTTTTGTCCTTTCTTGGGCACTGGCACCGATGAAACTTTCCAAGTGTTTGCGGTGCCTTTTTCGTGCTCTACTCGTCACGATCCGGATCGGACTGAATATCCAATCGGATAAGCCTTTTGACATAGCCGCTCTTGTTTTCTTTGGTCTCTAGGTGCTCGAGGATATCCGCATCCGTTTTTATATTGAGCGGGACCTTAAGAATCTTTACATTGCTTTTCTGATATTGCTGATCATAAGCAGATTTATCAAAAGGGATCTCTTTTTTCTTTGGTATTCCGATCACCTCCTCTCTTAATGATTATATAAAACTATGGTCATAGTGTATAGACAAAAAAGGAAAACGCTCCCTGAGCTCATTTCGAGCCATTTGAGGATCGGTCTGTATTATGTGGGTATTTCATCGCAATGACCGGAGATCCGCCTCAGCGAATTCGAATCGAATCCCTGCGTTGTCCTGCTCTTTATGCTTTCCGTTTCTTCCCCGCAGGCTCCGGATCGGATGCCTCTGTGAGCTCATTTAAGGCTTTCTGGGAGCGGTCTTTATTTCACGAGTATTCCTCCGGACCGCGTCAGGATGCCTCTCTACGAATTCGGATTGAATTCCTGCGGTGCTATGAGCTCCGAGCCGGTCTGATCGTCGCTCTGATCAATGGGACCATCTGCGGGATCCGTGTCTCCGGGATCTTCTTCCCGCTGTTCTTCCGTCGGTCTGATCTTCTGCGGAGATCCCCGCACGAGCTCATTTGAGGCTTTCTGAGCGTCGTTAATAAATCATGAGTATTTGTTCGAGTTCCCCGCGAATCCCTCTGTATCGAATTCAAACGAATTCCTGAGGCCTTGCGAGGCGGCTCCGTTTCTGATCGTCTCATCTCCGTCAGATATCCATATCCCGGGACCGGCTTTCTCTTTGTCTCAGCTTCTGGACCGAGCTTAGTCAGGATCCCTCCATGCTCTACAAAAGGCCCTCTGGAGCATTTATATAAATTCCTGCCGCGTCCGGATCAGCGGCTCTGCTGCCTGCCATTTCCGAAGAGATCCGCCGGGACAAAATAAAGACCGACGTCCTCCTGGATCATCGGTCCTCATTATGAGATCGCTCTGTGTCTTGTATGGAATGTATGAAGACCTCCGGGTCTTTCTCCGCTCTATTCGCTCGCGCTTTCCTGTACGTCCGGATCAGCCTCGACGAGCGGTTCCTTTTTGTCGTTGGTATACACTCGCGTCTCGATCGTTCGTCTAGGCTCTGGAGCGGTTAGATCCTCCGGATCAGCTTCGTATGCTCGAGTATTCCAGATTCTTTTGGCAATGATCAGCGGAGATTCGTTCATCCATGCCGCCTCGCGTTCTGTTGTACTGCGGGACTTTACTCCGCAATTACTGCATTTCACAAAATAGAACGGCTCTCCGTCTGTTCTGAATTTCATATCGATCCGCGCATACCTCCCGCAAAACGGACATGGTTTCAATGTGTTGTTTATTATTCTGATTTCTTTTCTATCAATCATCATTTTTCTCCTGTTGTGTTTGTCCAGCTTCATGGACCGCTCGCAGATAGTCCTCCACAAGCTCCCGGCTTTGTTTGACTCTGACTCCGGACATTATTGCCGCTCGCTTGTAGGGGATGCCATAAAGATATACGTATATGATCAGATCTTTCGTCGCCTCGTCGCCGGGGCCGTTCCGGATCTCGTCGATCATCCTGCTGAATAATGCCTCGTCCTCTTTTATGAGCTGATCCAGCTCCTCGCGAGCTTCTATTATGTCTAAGGCCGCTTCTTCTGTAGCGTTCGTTCGTGTCGAATTGGTCCGGATCCCAGAGGCGCGGATCAGACTCCCGGTCCGTATCTTCGGCTTGTCTATGAATTGCCGAAGCTCTTTGATCTTGTTCCGGATGATCACGATCCGCCGCAGATCTCTGTATTTTGGGTATTGCACCGTGTTCTCCCTTAAAGCAGACCATGCCCGGGTATACTGCCGAACATGGTCCCATTATGTTAGATTCGCGTCGCTGTGACTCCCTGATATGTATCAGCGCTTTACTTTGTGAATATCGGTCCGTCGTCCTGCATGACAGACGGACGGCCGGAAAGATCAGAACGGCTGTCCGTCTTTTCTGGCTTTTTCTATATCAATTATGACCGATAACAAGGTGCCTATTCTGGAGTTTCTTCTTAGGTCGTAATGTCCATAAACAGCCATTTTCCCTGCAGTTGGCGCGCCTTTTACGATTTCGATACTTTCAGGCCGTCTAATTGTAGTCTTGCCTCCCACGTTGTCTCTGTATTCCTGCGGGATTGCATACGCGGCTATTGCTCTTTTCTGCATGTCAAGTGTCTCATTGTCTTCTTTTATGACTTCCTGCAAGATGGCTTCTATTTTTTTCAATGGCTCCATGATAGCTTTGCCGGCTTTCTGGTGCCTTTCGTCAACATCTTTCTGCAACGCTTCAACAATGCCCGCGTACTCTTTCCGGGCGGCTTCCGTCGCTTCCTTTAACTGTCTTTCGGCGGATTCCAGATGTGACAGAAATGCTTCATTTGTGGCGGCTTCCGTCTGGACCTTCTTGAATTCTTCAAAACTTGCGGCTGGATCCATGTTTTTCAGCAGAGAAGAAAGCTCTTTCTTCCGTTTTTCTGCTGTCTCTTTCTGGGTCTTTACACCGTCAATAATTCTATTTCTTTCGTCTTCGGCCTGCTGGATCTTCTTGTCGATATCTTTTCTGCTCATGGTCAGTCCTCCTTTATCGAATTGATGACGCTTTGCATTTCCTCTTTTTTGCGCTTCTTGTAATACTTCAGGAATCCCGGATCAGATCCGCGTACTTCGGCAATTTCATCCGTTACCGGACGCAATTCTTTCAGATACGAACGGACTTCCGGAGGCAGTTGCCCAGCGCGGACAACTCTGCTTTGTGCTTCTTTCAGCTTCTCGGCGTGCTTCTTCTTAATTTCGGCCTTTCTCTTTTCGAGCTCTATGAGCCTCTTGTAGCGTTTTTCATACGTTGCCATTTTCTTAACCTCTCTCTCTGTTTTTCATGACTTAGGCTTTTTCAGCCTGCTGTATGCATCGAATGACTTAGCAGGATATCTTCTCTTCAGTCTTCCAAAATGACGGCCCTCGAGCCTCATACAATCGGCCTCCTCGCTTCAGCTGCGCGGTGTGCGGATTGTACTGCTGAGCCTGATCGAGGCTCCGAATATAGGCTCTTTCGAGGCCCTGCGGATCATGTTTCTCCTGGTCTTTCGGCCATCGGTCCGGAGGCTCCTCGGCTGTCATCTTGCAGACCTGTTTTCTCGAAGCTCATCCGCGTTAAGTCACTTTTGGTATGCCCTCGGAATTGCATCATTTTTTTCGAATCTGGCCAGTTTTAACCGATCATGATTCTTTTTGATCTGTTCTTTGCCGTTTTCCAAAAATAAGCGCGATACCCCGGAGCGTCACGCGTGAGATTCCGCACCGGTATACAGACATGCCGGTACTGGCCACCCCGGGGGCGGGTATACGGACGTATTTCTTCCGGAAAAATAAATATTCAATCAAATAACCAGATGCGAATAGATAGCGTCGCTATAGTCCCGGCGGCCTGCATCTTTGATCATTAGCTGAGCGGACTCTTTCTTGGATCTCTTCCTCTGCTATTCCTTGAGAGCGCATCTGGCAGGCATACCGGAAAATCGTATCGTCTCTTTGACCTTGCTCGATGATCTCCGGGAGTCTGAACCGATCTCGAGGCTCCGCTTTATCTGCGGACTGTCGATAGTTTCCCTCACTGGTAAGCAAGAGAAGAATCTCCGGGGTGATCTCTGCGAGTTTGACCTCTTCCGGACCGTGATTGTCTCCCCACTGATAAGGCTCTCCGGTCTCCGGGTGAATTGACGGCGGAGCTACGATATAGCCTTTGTTCGCTCTGGAATCTATACCGTTCAAAATGTCGATACGGCTGTCCAGATAACACTCAGGCATTTGATAATACCAGTGCTCGCCGCCGGTACCGCTTACGGCTTTTACAGTGTCCGGAAATGGTCGGCTGAGTCTGTTTTGAATCTGCCATTCTACCAGCGCTTTGTAGCCGTCTTTTCCGTTCTTCCTGTCCAGATCGAGAACGACGAGTCCTCCAGATGATCGTCCTGTTGCAATGCCGATGTTATACATCGGATTATCATTCCACCATGATCGGATCGTCATTTCGTCTGTCGTCGCGTCCTCGAAGCCGTGACTGTTCTTCAGTGGAATCTTCCCGGATAATGGGAAAACTCTCCATCCTCTTCGAGCGTATTCCAGCGCATATTCGACCATCGGCTTTTTCTCGCCGGTCATGCCGTTTCTCCGTTCAGGAACCGGATCAGCGAGTCATAATTGACGAAGATCTTCCTGCCCAGACGAATCGTGACGATCTTATCTTCTTCGATCATCTTGCGGATCATGTAGATGCTGAGACCGGTCTTTTTGTGTATCTCCGGGACGGTCAATAACAGCGGCGCTCTGATCCTTGTTTCGTTTTCCATGTTTCTAGTCCTCCTGTGCAATCTGCTCGATCAGCTTAATAAGCTCGTTTTGCTTCGCTTCTGGGAGCTCTGTTCGAAGCATTCGATATACTGTCATATCCGTACAATCCAAACGCTGTGCGAGTTTCCAGTATGCAATGTGATGCTTTTGCAATCTTTCCCGGACCGCTTTATTCGCTGTATTCTTCATCTTCTTTCCTCCTTTCTGACAGTTTCGACTTGTTGTCGTCGTAATCGTCGCCTATACTATAGGTGCGTCACATTAAAGTGACAATCAATCGAAAGAAAATAACGTTACAATAAAAAATCATTTACGTGACAAAGAAAGGAAACATAATGACAAAAAGAAAAATAGGCAGACCTGCCTCCTCCGTCTCAATAAATGGGACTCGATTACAAAATTATCTTGATTCTATAGGTTGGTCTCAATCGAAACTCGCTTTATCTATTTCGAATGATCAATCCATCAAGGTTTCTACCACTCGTCAAGCTATATCCAGATCAATAAAGAACTCATGGATGGATGAGAGTCTTCTCGACGCAGTATGTAAAAAGCTGAACATTGACCGGATGTATTTTGAGGATATTCCTATCGATTGGGGAGAACATGGATCAAATATGAGAACAGATAATGAGGGAAATTATATCCCAGAATACGGAGAAGGCGATATTTGGCGAATACCGATCGACAATTTTAGAGAGAAGTTTTTGCGGAAAATTGGCATGAAAGGGATTACTGCTCGTGACGGGCGGAAGACTATTCACTTCGGAAACGACATTATTAATGATGAGTATCGCTATACTTACATGTATTCAAAAATTGAAGAAGCAATTTTTCAAGCTTATGAGGATATTGAAAAAAACAGTGATTCATATAATCAATTCTGTAACGAATTAGAAGCTGAGTTTAACGAGTTACACGCTGAGCATATGGATCAATTATTCAATGACGAGAAAAAAAAGGAGGATCAGTAAAATGGCAAACATTGAAAAACGAGGGAACAGGGTCCGGATCGTCGTCTCGGATGGACTGGACGCAAACGGCAAACAGATCAAAAGATATCTTACCTATACTCCCAAAGAGACCGCTCCAAAGAAACGAGAAAAAGAAATACTCGCTGTTGCTGTTGAGTTTGAGAGACAGGTAAAAAGCGGAAAATATTATGATGGGAATAAGATGAGCTTCATCGAGTTCTCTGCTGTTTGGGAAAAAGAATGGGCAGTTTACAATATCACCGAATCGGTAAAGCTGTCTTATATTGCAATCCTAAAGAGGCATATCTTCCCGGAGATCGGCGCTTTGAAAATCAGCAAAATATCAACTCTCCATTGTCAAAAAATCGTCAATAAGTTGAACGAATCCGGAAAAACTCCTGCTACTGTGAAACGAGTGTTTGCGGCAATGAACAGCGTCTTCCGATATGCTTACAAGATGCGGATCATCGAGGAGAATCCCTGTGATCGTTGTACATTACCGAAAATGCAACACGATTCTGACCTCCATTACTGGGAGCTCGAGCAAGCAAAGAGATTCCTGGCATTCCTTGATCAGCCTTATCCGGTCGAGTATGGGAAAAGAAAACGAACAGACAAGACCGGGAATCAGTACGATGTAACAGGCTATACTTCGGATCATAGGACTCCGTTACAATTCAAAGTATTCTATACCCTAGCGATATACGGCGGCTTTCGGTGCGGTGAGCTTCTCGCGCTTCGTTGGAATGATGTATATTTTGACGAGAGAACGATCTCGATCAATAAGGCTGTTGCGCATCTTCCGCACGAGCAAAAAATAAAAGCTCCGAAGACTCCCGCCGCAATTCGTGACATTGTCCTCCCGGAAGTATGCTTTGACTTGTTGAAACTTTGGAGGGAAGAGCAGCAGAGATTATCTATCTCGCTGTCGAATGTCTGGAAGGGATACAAAGGGAAAGAGTATGATCACAATTACATCTTTATCCAGAACGACGGCAGTATGATGTCTCTCTGGACTCCCGGTAAAAAATTCAGTCAGATCATTAACCATTACAACGAGTCCATTGAGAGCCTCGCGCTGAAAGCAAAAGACAAAAAAGATCAGGATGCAATCAAAGAGATGAAGCTCCCGATGATTCGCCTGCATGATCTCCGTCACACTTCAGCGACGCTCCTGCTCGGTAACAATGTCGATATTGAAACGGTCTCGCGGCGGCTCGGTCATGCTAAAGCATCTATCACTTTGGATGTATACGGGCATGCTATGAAATCAAAGGACAAAACAGCGAGCGATAAGCTCGATTCCTTGTTCAATTCTCCTGTTACTGCATCGGATAATCGTTCCGAAGAGAAAAGATATAGCTGAGCCTATATCTTTTTTTCTTGGGGATAATTTGGGGATAGTTTCTTCTGATTTTTATCAGTCTTTTTCGAATCCTATTGAATCAAACAATAACGGAAAACATCTATAAAATAGTGCTTTTTTCGCTTCTGTTGTCTTCTGTTGTATTCTATCAATTTTAAATGTATCGCGTTCGTAATGATTAGGTCGTAGGTTCGAATCCTATTGTCGGCATCCCGGAAAAGCACGCACAGTGCTTTTTCTTTTTTCCTGGAATTCATCGTACGAAAACAGACCTCCATTTCTGAAGATCTGCCTTCTGAACTGTTTAACGGTATACCTGCAGATAACTGTCTGTTTCAGAGCTGACCGATATATACAGGTGTCTCGGGATCACTTTCGAGATATTTGATCCGGATGGTCTGCCCGGTATACAGGGACTGGTTTGGATTGGACAGTGTACCTTCCACATAGGTACCGTCTTTCATCCGGTATGACACATGAATGTCATATGTCGTCATCGGCATGCCTTCGCCGTCTGTCGTATCATTTTCGATAATAGCCGTGACTGTCGCTTCGGCTTCAATTCCGTTCCGTCTGACTTTAAGCTGATACAGTACTGCCGAAAGGAAGCTGAACGCAATGAATGCGATAATGATCAGACTGATCGGATCCTTCAGAAATTCGCTCATCATATCCTCCCTCAGAACTCATAGGGATTGTTCTTCCACAGGTATTCCATGATATGCGGGACCTGCTCGCGCCAGGATGCCTCATTGTGGCCTCCTTCCGGCTGATAGCATACGAATGCCTGGGCACCGCGTTCCTGCAGTTCTCTGGCAAATTTGCGCTGGGAGCGGGCTTCCCGTGTATCCCATTTGGGATCACCGCTGTGCGGGGGTGTACCGCCTTCGTATTCGCCCCAGGAAAGATAGAATTTCGTATCCGGATCAATATGTGAAGATTCCATCGTTTTGCGGAAACTGCTCAGATTCCAGAAGACTGCCGGTGATACGCACGCCGCCTTGGAGAAGACATGGTTGTAAGCGAGACCGCCGTATACCGCCATGATGCCGCCCATGCTGGAGCCGCCGATCCCGGTTGCTTCGCGGAACGAATACGTGCGGTATTCCCGGTCGATCATCGGTTTGATATCATTGACGATCCACTGGAATGTCGCGTCGCCGATCCCGTGGATCGTCTTGCCGAACATATGCTTTTCATACGGGCAGTATTCCGTCAGACGGTCATCCCCTTCGTGCGAACATTCCATGCCGACCATGATGATCGGTTTGTCCCAGTAGGTCAGAAAATCCCGGAATCCCCAGCTTGTTCCGTATGTTGCGTCACTGTCATTGAACAGATTGTGGCCGTCAAAGAAATACATGACGGGATAGCGTTCCTGTGTTTCGTAATAATTGTCCGGCAGCCAGATGTGAAGTGTACGGTTCTGTCCTGCCGGGGGATAGTACGAATCTCTTTTTATGATCATTCAGTCCTTCTTTCCAAGTACCTCTAAACAGCGGTACAGTATTTCAGCTGTAATGCCCCAGATTACTCCGCCGGCTGTTTCATAGAAGTACCAGGACCTGTCTGCAGACCGAAATGGGTAATCCTTCCCATGAGGTATTTTATCATATGGAAAGTCATCCGGACGAACAGATACGGTGCGTCCCTTATAAATCCTGCAGGGCATCACAAGCAGTTCATCCAGCGGGACCGTAAAGATATGATCGCATTCCTGCCCATTGAAAGTGCCTTCGTATCCGCTCAGTATGCCGAGATACGAAGTGATGAAGCCGCCGGATGACCGCATCATGCGGTGCATCCCTCCGATCACGCGGATCTGTTCTGCGGCAATGCACAGTTCCTCCGCTGTTTCGCGCACGGCTGCTTCTTCCGCCGTTTCGCCTTCCTCGATCCTTCCGCCCGGGAAGCAGATCTCCAGCGGCTGCCGGATGCCGGGGCTGCGCACTTCAAACAGCATATGCCACTGTCCGTCTTTCTGCAGAAGCGGGATCAGCACCGCTGCGTCTTTTGCGCTTTTCTCATGGACTGCCTCGGGATCTCTGCCGCGAAGCTCTGCCAGTCTATTCGTGATCTCTGCCATGATCTCTCCTAAATGAAACGGTCAATTGCCGGGCAACTGACCGCTTCTTTTCTACTCTTCTGTTTCCGCCTCGATCTCTTTGATCAGGCATTCGTTTCCCGTCACCAGATAAGTACGCTCACTGCTGCAGTACGGACATGTGATGCCGTACTTTACGGTCTCATATGTCTTGCCGCAGTCCTCGCAGTACGTCACTGCCGGAAGAGTTTCGATCTTCATCTCCGCTTCCTTCAGGACGGGGTGACGCACCTTGAAGTAATTCCAGCAGTCCACGAAGTAATCCGTCATGATGCCGGATACTTCACCGACCTGCAGAGTCACCGATCCGATCTTCGTGATCTTCTGTTCCTCTGCGAGCTCATCCAGTGTTTTCGCTACATGTGTTACGATTCCGAGTTCGTGCATTATTTCTTCTTTCGATTGAGCAGGATCTTCATTTCACGTTTTGCGGCATACGGTCCGATGACCTTGAGCTTATCCTCGCACCGTACCATATTGCTGGCTTCCGGAATATCTCTGGACAGGTGGATGGCGTCAAACTCACAGCGTGTCGTACACAGTCCGCAGCCGATGCAGCGGTTGAGATCCACGACGGTAGCTCCGCAGCTGAGGCAGCGGCTCGCTTCGGTACGTACCTGTTCCTCCGTGAACGGAAGACGTGTATCCGCGAATGTGCTGCGCGGCGCGATGTCTCTGGAACCCGGCACCTGGCGCTTGCTGGTATCGTAGCTGTCCACGACGATATCGTCTTTGTTGAGTTCGATGAACTGACGCAGGTCACGGGCAATGGTCATGGACTGTCCCGGATGGACGAAGCGGTTCAGCGAAACCACGGCGAGCTTGCCCTGTGCGATCGCATCGATGGCAAACTTCGGTCCGGTATAGACGTCGCCGCCGACGAAGATATCCGGTTCATCCGTCTGGAATGTGACCGCATCCGCGATCGCTGTGCCGTTGCGGTTGAAGCGTACTTTTGTGCCCTTCAGCAGGTCTTTCCAGATAATGGACTGACCGATGCTCTGCAGGACATTCTCGCACTTCAGCGTGATCGTATCATTTTCGTCATATACCGGTGCGAAGCGGTGATTCTCATCGAATACGCTCGTGCACTTCTTGAAGACGATGCCGGTTACTTTTCCGTTTTCGACGAGAACTTCCTTCGGTCCCCAGCCGTTGCATACTTCGATGCCTTCCGCCTTTGCGTCTTCCACTTCATCCTTCGCTGCCGGCATCTCTGCTTCGGATTCCAGACACAGCATCGTGACTTTGCCGTCCGTCAGCCGGGCAGCCGTACGGGCTACGTCTACAGCGACATTACCGCCGCCGACTACGACGACATCGCCTTTCAGAGATTTCAGTGTTCCAAGGTTCACATTCCGTAAGAAGTCAACACCGGTCAGTACGCCTTCTGCGTCTTCGCCCGGTACGCCGGCAAGTCTGCCGCCCTGAGCGCCGATTGCCACATAGAATGCTCTGTATCCTTCTTCACGCAGGGACTGGATCGTCACGTCTTTGCCGACTTCCACGCCGCAGCGGAATTCCACGCCCATCTGCTTCAGGACGTCGATCTCTGCTTCGATCACGTCTTTTTCAAGACGGAATGACGGGATGCCGTTCAGCAGCATGCCGCCCGGACGGCTCTCTTTTTCAAATACCGTGACCGGATAGCCTTTCACACGCAGATAATACGCGCAGCTCATGCCTGCCGGACCGGCACCGATGACAGCGATCGGATGATCCGGGAACTTCTGCACGCGGTCCATATCCGGCAGATACCGGCTCTCAGCATGCAGTTCCTGCGCCGCGATGAACTTCTTGACTTCGTCGATCGCGATCGGCTGGTCGATCGTTCCTCTTGTACATGCGTCTTCGCAGCGACGGTTGCAGATGGCGCCGCAGACTGCCGGGAACGGGTTGTCCTGCTTGATCAGCTTCAGGGCATCGAGATATCTGCCCTCTTTCGCCATCTTCAGGTAGCCCTGTACAGCGAGGTGCGCAGGACATGCCGTCTTGCACGGTGCCGTACCGGTGTCGTAGCAGTTGATCTTTGCGTCTTCGCGGTAATTCGGATTCCAGTTGTCTACTGTCCACTTTGTCTCATCCGGCAGAAGTGTGACCGGATAGCGTACCTGACCGAGCTTGGTGCAGAGCTTCTGGCCGAGCTTGGCCGCTCCGACCGGACAGACTTCCACGCACTTTCCGCACGCGACGCACTTTTCTGTTTCCACATGTGCACGGTACGCACTGCGGGACATATTCGGCGTATTGTACAGCTGCGATGTTCTCAGAGCGTTGCAGACGCCCGGCGCGCAGTTGCAGATGGCGACGATCTTGTCTTCGCCGTCGATATTGGTGACCTGGTGAACCAGTCCTTCACGTTCGCAGCGGGCAAGGTGGGCAAGCGCTTCTTCATAGGTGATATAGCGTCCCATGCCGCGGTCCACGCAGTATTCCGCCATATCGCCGACGCCCATGCAGTAATCGCCGGGGATCTCGCCGGAACCCTCACCGCGCATCGTCTGCTGGATGCGGCATGTGCACTGTCCGATGGAATACTTGTCATATTTATTCAGCCAGTGCGAGATATGTTCAACGCTGACCGAGGAATTCTCATGTTCAATTGCCTTTTCGACCGGAATGACGTGCATACCGACGCCAGCTCCTCCCGGAGGAACCATCGGGGTAACGCCTTCCAGCGGCATCTGGGTCATCAGGTTGAAGAACGTTGCCAGCTGCGGGTGCTGCTTTGTCAGCTCGGTGTTCATCATCATGAACTCAGCGGATCCCGGAACGAAGATCGGCACATTATACTGCTTTCTCTTATCCGGATTCTCACGCGTCATCTCCAGCATGCCGACCCAGCACAGATGATCGATCATCTTCTGCGTCTCTTCCAGAGACATGCCGTTGCGCTGTGCGATCTCTTCCGGCAGATAGCCGACACGTGTCTTTTTGAAGGACAGAAGGAACTTCACTTCTTCCTTTGTCAGGACCATATCCAGAGCCCAGTATTCCGGATCGGATGTATTCAGCGTCCGTGTATACCGCTTCAGATAGCGGTCTGTAATCATTGTCGCAAGCTTCAGTACAAGCTTTGCCTTTTCCGGATCTGCAGGGACATAATTGGGATCCTGATAATAATCCCCTGCATTGGTCATCCGGTTCTTGGGATTTGTTTCAAACATGTCATACCTCCTCAGTCCATGTTTTTGTTTCCTGTTTCAGCCAGTCTTCCCAGGCATCCATGCCTTCGCCGGTCTTTGCGGATACCGGGAAGATCCGGATATCCGGATTGAGCCGGTAAACGCGTTCTTTCAGTTTATTCATATCGAAGTCGAACCAGGGCATGGCGTCGATCTTGGATACGACAAGCGCATCGCTTTCCTGGAACATGAGCGGATACTTGAGCGGCTTGTCATCGCCCTCCGGCACGCTCAGGATCATGACCTTCTTTACCGCACCGGTATCGTATTCCGCCGGACAGATCAGATTGCCGATATTCTCAAGGAATGCCAGATCGATATCCTCCAGTCCCATTTCCAGAAGACCGGTGCGGGTCATCCCTGCGTCCATGTGGCACATGCCGTCTGTATGCACCTGGATGCTGCGGGCGCCGAGCGCCTCGATCCGTTCCGCGTCCACCTGGGCATCGATGTCCGCTTCCAGCACCGCAATGCGCACTTCTTTTCCGATATCCCGGATCGTCCTTGACAGAAGCGTCGTCTTGCCGGAACCGGCTGAGCTCATCAGGTTGATCAGGAATACTTTTTTCTCCTTGAGCAGCGCCCGGAGCGCGTCGGCGTCACGGTCATTGGACTCTGTTACCGACTTATGCAGTTCAATTACCTTCATGCTTCACTCCTCCACTGTTCCACGGCATCCTTCAGCCAGCCGATCCACGCATCGAAGCCTTCGCCGGTCTTGGCGCTGAGCGGGAAGAACGCGATATCCGGATTCAGCTTTCTGGCCCGTTCCAGACTGGCTTCCTCATCAAAGTCAAAGATGACTTTCGTATCGATCTTATTGATCAGAAGGCAGTCGCTTACCGTAAACATGAGCGGATATTTGAGCGGCTTGTCATCGCCTTCCGGTACGCTCAGGATCATGACTTTTCTGGCTGCGCCGACATCGAATTCCGCCGGGCAGACAAGGTTTCCGACATTCTCCAGGAATACGAGATCCAGGTCGTCCGTTCCCATCTTCTGCAGTCCCCGCTGCGTCATGTCCGCGTCCATATGGCAGCTGCCGCCGGTATGAAGCTGGATCACGCGCACGCCGAGCTTTGCGATCGTCTCCGCGTCTACTGCAGAGTCCGTGTCCGCTTCCATGACGCCGATCCGGTATGTATCTTTCAGCGCTTCAATTGTACGCACCAGTGTGGTCGTCTTTCCCGCCCCCGGAGAGGCCATCAGATTCACAAGAAAAACTCCCTTTTTCCTGAGTTCTGCACGTACCCGTTCCGCTTCTTTATCGTTGTCAGCTGTGATACGCACTTTCGTCTCATAGACGTCAAACATATTACACTCCAATCTAATACTCTTATCCCATTTATTCTAACAGGTATCACCGTTCCGCTTCAACCGGCCCGGCCGCTGTCAAATGTAAAAAAGCCGTCACTTAACGGCTTTCTGAGGGATTCTGCGGTAGGTATCAAAGTGGAAGATCAGACCTTCGTATTCCCTGTCTTCTCCCCGTTCCGCGCATTCCCATTCCGGGTCTTTGTCGAGATCATCAAACCAGGCATCCGCCTCGTAGGAATTCTCCACTTTGGTGATCACTGCGCTGTCGCAGTAAGGCAGAAGCGCATGGTAGATGCTGTCGCCGCCGATCACGATGGCGTCATCGCTGTCCGCCGGGATCATCTTGAGCAGTTCCTCGACGCTGTGAACGACGACGGCATTTTCGACACGATAGTCCGGATTCCGGGAAAGAATGATATTCTGACGCTTCGGCAGCGGCCTGGCGTGCGGGAATGTTTCCAGTGTCTTCCGTCCGTAGATCACGGTCTTTCCGGATGTCAGCGCCCGGAAGTTTTTCATATCCTCCGGTATGTGCACCAGAAGCTGTCCTTTGTTGCCGATTGCCCAGTTACGGTCAACTGCTGCGATTGCTTTCATAAACACCTCACACTGCGATCTCGATATTGCGGATCTGTTCGCCGGCCACCTTATAGTTGATCAGCTGCACGCTGTCCTTCGTGAACCGGTAGAAGTCATGGATCTCCGGATCCAGCCGGAACTCCGGCGCCGGCTGCGGTGTCCGTTCAATCAGTTCCCGGATCGCGGGAATATGACGCGGCGCGTAGATGTGCGCGTTGGCATCGATATGTACGAACTCTCCCGCTTCCATATCGCATACCTGCGCGATCATATGCTGGAGAACTGCGTACTGGCATGTGTTCCATGCCCAGGCTGCCAGAACATCCTGGGATCTCTGGTTCAGGATCATATTCAGCGTCAGCTTTTCTTTCCCCTCTTCCTGCGTCACTACGAACGTAACGCCGTACGCGCACGGCTGCAGGTTCATTTCATCCAGGTCCTCCGGATTCCACAGCGTCGTCATGATGCGGCGGGAGAACGGCGTATTCTTCAGATCGTAGATCACTTTGTCTACCTGATCCATATGCCACGTGCCGTCCTTATATACCGCGGCGATCCGCTTTGTTTCGCCGTCCATGAACACTTCTTCGCCGGCTTCGTTTTCCGCGAATACGTAATACGAAGGGAACGCGTTCACAAGACCTTCCTTCTTCACATCTTTACAGGAATGCTTTACGCCCATCTGGTAGCCGTAGGCCTTACCGATGGATCCGTCCGCATCTGCCCATTCATCCCAGATATGCGGTCCGAGGTCGTTGATATTATTGGATTTCTTCTGCCAGATCCACAGGATCTCGTCCGTCGCGCTTTTGATGCCTGTCTTACGCAGCGTAAGCATCGGGAATTCCTCACGCAGATCGAAACGGTTGATCTCGCAGAACTTCATGATCGTATATGCCGGTGTTCCGTCCGGCCAGTGCGGGCGTACTTTCTGCCCTTCCGTAGATACACCGTTTTCCAGTATATCCCTGCACATGTTAATGAATTCGATATCTGCCTTACTCATGGTCAACTCCTGTACAGGACTGTTCCTGTGAGCACTATTGTACTTTACTTTACTATTCGTGGAAAAGAAAAACTTCGCCGGACGGCGAAGCCTTCTTATGCAATTCCTTTTACGGTGTAGTCCTGGTCTTCGACCGCCTTGATGAGGATCTCATCCGCGACATCTTTTTCCAGTTCAACGACTGCTGTGCCGGCGTCTTTGTCTGCAACGGCACACTTTACGCCGTCTACTTTTTCCAGCGCCTTCTTTACGCGTGCTTCGCAGTGCTCGCACATCATGCCTTCTACGTTCAGTGTTTTCTTCATAGTCCTGTTTTCTCCTTCTATTCCATTATATTCGTAATCCTGCGCTTCGATTGCTTCACGCAGTATGTTTTCGTCCGCCGGCTGTGTCATCGTAATGACGACTTTTCCGGTCGTATGGTCTGCTTTAGCGTCCGTGATGCCTTCACACTTCATCAGCGCTTTCTGCACTCTTGCCTCACAGTGTTCGCACATCATTCCGCCGACCAGCAGGGTCTTCTGAATCTCCACAGGTGCCGGTTCTTCAGGCATTTCTTCCGGTTCCTCTGTTTCCGGCAGAGCCCGCTTCTTCAGCGGACGGTCTTTCGAAGCGTCATGGATCTTCGCAAGATTCAGCCGCAGTGCGTTCATACAGACGGTGAAACTGGACAGGCTCATCGCCGCCGCTCCGATCATCGGGTTCATCTTCCAGCCGTATAATCCCGCCGCAAGCGGAATACAGATGATGTTGTAGAAGAATGCCCAGAAGAGATTCTCATGGATATTGCGCAGAGCCGCGCGGGAAAGGCGTACTGCCGCCGCAGCGTCTTTCAGGCTGCTGTTCATCAGTACGATATCCGCGCTGTCGATCGCCACGTCTGTACCGGCGCCGATCGCGATGCCGATGTCGGCACGTGTCAGTGCCGGGGCGTCGTTGATCCCGTCGCCGACCATTGCGACCATGCCTCTTTCCTGCAGTTTCCGGATCACTTCTTCTTTTCCGTCCGGCAGAACGTCTGCGATCACCCGGTCAACGCCAGCCGTCTTCGCGATCGCTTGTGCTGTACGGCGGTTGTCACCCGTTAACATAACAACTTCAATGCCCATATTCCGCAGCTGGCGCACTGCTTCGCGGGAATCTTCCTTGATGACGTCCGCCACCGCGATCATGCCGAGCAGCCTGTCGTTCTCCGCAAACAGCAGCGGCGTCTTTCCCTGCTGTGCCAGTTCTTCCGCTTTTGTGCGGAAGGACGCGCTTACCGGAACGATCGAAGAAATATACCGGAGCGAGCCGCCCCGCAGGGTTCCGTTTTCGCCTTCTGCTTTTAATCCGTTTCCGGCCAGGGCTTCAAAGCCGCTCACTTCTTTCCGCTGTACATCGTGTGCTTCCGCATATTCCACGACAGCGCCGGCAAGCGGATGCTCGGAAAGATGTTCCAGGGCATAGGCTTTTTCCAGCAGTTCATTCTCGGTAATGCCGGCTGGTACGATGTCTGTAACTTCCGGTTTGCCGGCTGTGATCGTGCCGGTCTTGTCCAGAGCTGCGATCTGGATCTTTCCAGCCTGTTCCAGCGCTTCGCTCGTTTTGAACAGGATGCCGTTTTTCGCGCCTAATCCGTTGCCGACCATGATCGCGACCGGCGTTGCCAGACCAAGCGCGCACGGGCAGGAGATCACAAGTACGCAGATGCCGCGTTCCAGCGCTTCCGCCAGCGGTGCGCCGGCAATGAGCCATCCTGCTGTCACAACCGCCGCAATGGCGATCACAGCCGGAACGAATACACCGGAGACTTTGTCCGCGATCCGGGCGATCGGCGCTTTTGTGGCAGCCGCGTCGGATACCATGCGGATGATCTGCGACAGTGTCGTATCTTCACCGACCCTGGTCGCCTGACATTTCAGATAACCGGACTGGTTGATCGTCGCCGCGGACACCGTATCGTCCTTTGCCTTATCCACCGGTATGCTTTCACCGGTCAGTGCCGCTTCGTTGACCGCGCTGTTTCCTTCCAGCACGATGCCGTCCACCGGAATACTGTCGCCGGGACGCACTACGAAGATATCTCCGCTCATGACTTCTTCGATGCCTACTGTTGTTTCCTCGCCGTCACGCAGAATGACCGCAGTCTTCGGCGCCAGCTTCATGAGGCTCTTCAGCGCGTTTGTCGTCCTGCCTTTGGACATCGCCTCAAGCATCTTTCCGACCGTGATCAACGCCGGGATCATTGCGGCGGATTCAAAATACAGCTGGTTGTGATACAGCGGCATCAGATCCATATTGGAAGCGCCCGCCGTGATCATTCCGCACATGCGGAAGAATACATAGAGACTCCAGCCGAACGATACTGCCGATCCAAGCGCCACCAGGGTATCCATATTCGGCGCTCCGTGCAGCAGCGATTTAAACCCGGACGTAAAGAATTTCCGGTTGATCACCATGACGATGACTGCCAGGATCATCTGCGTCAGGGTCAGTCCCAGGTGATTATGTGTGAAATATGCCGGCAGCGACCATCCCCACATATTGAATCCCATCGTGATATACATGAGTGCCAGCAGGAAGCCCACCGACAGGATCAGCCGTTTCTTCAGCTTCGGCGTCTCCGTATCTTTCAGCGCTTCTTCCTCGGCAGCGAGAGAGGACTGTCCGGCGGCCGTTTTTGCGCCTTTCAGCGACGCTCCGTAGCCTGCGTCCTCCACTGCTTTAATGATCTGTCCGCTTTCCGCCGTTCCTTCCACTCCCATGGAATTCGTCAGAAGTGATACAGAACAGGATGTGACTCCCGGCACTTTCTGTACTGCTTTTTCCACCCGTGCCTGGCAGGCGGCGCAGCTCATTCCCGTTACGATATATTGTTCCATATGGTCAGTCTCCTATTTCATCAGTTTCTGCAGGACAGTGACCAGTTCATCGATCGTCTCGTCCTTCCCTTCACGGATATCCTCTGCCACGCAGCTGCGGATATGCGCCGCCAGCAGCTGTTTGTTGAAACTGTTCAGTGCCGACGTCACCGCCGATACCTGGATCAGAATATCCGGACAGTAGATGTCATTTTCCACCATCTTTTCGATGCCGCGGATCTGCCCTTCGATCCGCCGCAGACGCACAAGCAGGTCTTTCTGCTCTTCTTCCGTGCGTTTCTTATGTCTTGCTTCACAGCATGTCATTTCTTCCATCATTTTTGACTCCTGCATGTATCATATACCCCCAGGGGGTATATGTCAACTGCAGTGAGCGCACAAAAAAGACCGCCGAAGCGGTCTTCTTAAGGATGCCTTATTCCGGAGTTTCTTCTTCCGGCTCCTGTTTTCCTTTGTACTCCACGCACATCATGGTCATGTCATCGAACCGTTCCGCTTCCTGCACGAATGCATCGACAGCCCGGCGCACATTCTTCAGCACATCTTCCACCGATACGTCTCCCTCTGCGTTCAGCGCCCTGAGCATGCGGTCGATGCCGAACATCTGCTGTTCCGTGTTCGTGGCTTCCGGTACACCGTCGGTATATACGAACAGCTTGTCGCCCGGTTTCAGTACAAATTCATATTCGCTGTAGCGGATGCCTTCCATAGCGCCGATGACGAGTCCGTGTTTGTCTTTGATCAGTTCAAACACACCGTCTTTCATGACTGCCGGGTACTCATGACCGGCATTGGCTGCGACCACCTTTCCGGTCGACAGTTCCAGTATGCCCAGCCATACGGTGATGAACATCTGCTGCTGGTTGTTCGCGCAGACGGTTTCATTCGCTTTCACCAGGATCTCCGCCGGACTCTGACCGAGGGTCGCTGAGTTCTTCAGCAGGGTTCTGGATACCATCATGAACAGCGCTGCCGGGACACCTTTGCCCGATACATCCGCTATGACCATGCACAGGTGATCTTCATCGATCAGGAAGAAGTCATAGAAATCACCGCCGACTTCTTTCGCCGGATCCATGGTCGCATAGATATCGAAGTCCTTCCGGTCGGGATATGCCGGGAAGTTATGCGGAAGAATACTGTTCTGGATCCGGTTTGCCATCTGCAGTTCTGTACTGAGGCGCTGCCGTTCCGCTTCTTCCTTATGCTTTTTCTCAAGGCTGCGTACCTTTGCCCGGATATAGAGACGCGCCGCCACAACTGCCCACGTGATCACGAAGAAGATCGCAAACAGATAGAACCACGCCGTTTCATAGAATGCCTCTTCTTTGATGATCGTAACGGATGCGACTTTTTCACCATGCCCCAGGGAATCCTTGACCGTCATGATGAACCGGTAGTTTCCACCCGGCAGGTTGGTATAATCCACCGGTCCGAGTTCACTGCGCATCACGGATTCAGAAGTCTTCTCAAACCCGCGCAGATAGTAGGAAACGACCGGATCGGTCAGCGAATAATTGAATACATAGCAGTAGATCGTTATTTTCCGTGTCTCCGCGCTGACCTTAAATACTTTCGTTTCTTCTTCCGGATAGAGACGTTCCCCGTCTGCTTCAATATACGGGATCGATATTTTCAGACCCGTAATATTTTCCAGCGGTTCATCGATATTTACCTTTGCACAGCCGGTGCTTCCGGCAATGTACAGATCGCCGTCTTCCGTCAGTTCACTGTAGGAATTGCTGGTCGTTATACACGGCAGGCCGTTTGCCATCGAATAGTGGATCGGTTCGATTTCCTTGTTCCGGAGCAGTGTCTCCTTCGGAATGACATAAATTCCGTTGCTGGACAGGACCCACATCGTTCCCTGACTGTTCTCATAGAGATCAAAGTTATTGGAATACGGGAACTTCTGTATCGTTGTCACTTTGTAATCCGCAGTCATATAGGCGATGGAATTACTTGTAACGATCCAGAACCGGTCGTCGTTGATATCCCGCTTGATACGCATGACGATGCCGGAGGTAAGTCCCTCTTCTGCTCCGATCGTACGCACGCCGTCTTCATTGATCACATAGATCCCGCCGCCGTTCGAACCGAGAACGATGTCGCCGTTGAGTCCGTACGAAACCGTCAGGCCTTCTGTATTTTCGATGCCGTCTTCCCGGGTGTAATTCCGGGTGATAACACCGTTTTCGATCACACTGACGCCGCCGGAATTCACGACCAGATATCTGCCGTCCGTCATTTCCGTTACCGTGCGTACATGGGTGGACAGCAGACCGTCTTTTTTCGTATACTGCGTCACACTTCCGTCCCGGTAATACAGGAGGCCTGTCTCGCCCCACGTTGAGATCCACATGCCGTTTCTGCTATCGCGGATGAGCGAGCGCACGCGGCATCCCTCCAGCATTTTCAGGAGATCATATTCTTCCAGGACTTCGCCGGAAGCCGTTACGGCGCTGACGAGCGGTATTTCATTTACCGTATCCGTTCCGGCATCATTCAGTACGATCAGTCCTTTCGTATCGGTCGCAATGAACAGTTTATCTTCGAACATGCATGTTGAATTGACAACTGCGTCTTCGAGACCGCAGCGTTCAAACACATCCAGGAACTGGTTCGGAACCAGCTTCATGACACCCTGTCTTGTCGAAGTGAACCACATGTTTCCTTCATAATCCATTAACATGGATCCGACGGAGTTATTCATCGGCACATTTTCCAGGATATGGAACTCATTGTTCTCTATCATGCCGATACCGTTGCGGGCACAGATCCAAAGCTGGTTGTCGATCAGTTCCATACTCATGACATTGAACAGAGGACTGATATCGACTTCCCACATCTTTTCGAAGCCCTTACGGAAATCGCCGTAATACACTTTTGACTCTGCGTTGCCGATATACATCAGTCCGCTGTGGATGGGATCGGGAAGGACAGCCGTAGCGTTCAATATCTCGTTTTCTCCGTTGGAAAGATAATTCGCCACTTCCGAGCCGCGGATCATAAACAGGTCGCCGTTGCTGAGAACGCCGTAGATGTTGCTGTCTTCGCCGCTGCGCAGACCGTCGACATAGCTGCCGGCAATACGCGGGTCTTCGATATTATTGATTGCGCCGTCACTGTTTATCATCGTGACGCCGGCAGTCGTCCCGATATACATCATGCCCCGGATATCTTCGGTAATACCGGTCACTTTTGCGGAAGGAAGGCCGTCCGCTTCATTCCATTTCTGCACGTCACCTTTCCTCAGTACCGCAACGCCGTTATCATTCGTACCGACCCAGAGCCTTTCCTCACTGTCCACGAAAAGATTCACAACACTGGTCAGTCCTGTCGTTGAATCCAGACGGATAAATGTATTGCCGTCATACCGTGTCAGTCCGCCGTAGCTGCCGATCCAGATGAATCCGTCTTTTGTTTCTGCTATGGCATTTGCCTCGGAAGTCGGCAGTCCGTTCGTATTGTTGTAGAGAACAGCGGAAAATCCGTCCGGATCGCTGATCGGATCGACCGATGCCGGGCCGATAAAGCCATTCGTACGTTCTTTTCCTGTAATTCCGGACACCAGATGCACCATCATGAAAAGAACCGTCAGGAGGCATACTGCCGCCCTCAGATATTTTTGGATTCGCGATGTATTCCTGCTGTTTCCCGTCTTCATTGCGTTCTCCCGTACGATATCCGCCTGAGCGCAGATAATGAACCAATATAATTATACGGTTTATACAATTATTACTCCAGAACCACATGCCGGCATTTTCATCTAAAGTCTTAATATTGCAGAAAAGCAGCGGGGATCCGCTCCCTGCCGCTCACGTTCCGCTGCTGTTCTCCGGGTCAAAAACGATGACTGCCCGCGTTCCTTTTCCGGCTTCGCTTTCAATTCGGATATCATGTCCCAGTTTTTTCAGGATCTCTCTGCAGAGATACAGACCGAGTCCGGTGGACCGGTGTTCCTGGCGGCCGTTGAGCCCGGTATACCCTTTCTCGAAGATCCTCTTCAGATCCTCCGGAGCGATCCCGATGCCGGTATCTTCGATCACCAGACAGCCGTCTTTTCCATAGATGCGGATCCCGCCGCTCTGCGTATATTTCGTGGCATTGGACAGCAGCTGTTCCACGACAAATCCCAGCCACTTTTCATCCGTATCCACCTGCAGATCCACCGGTTCATATTCCAGCTTCAGCTTCCGGCGGATGAAGATCACGGAGTATTTGCGCAGGGCCGCCCGGACGACTTCGTCCACGCTGCAGGAGCGGATCACAAAGTCGCCGCTGATGCTTTCGCTGCGGAAATAGTACAGAAGCTGGTTCACATACTCTTCGATATGAAACAGCTGTTCGTTCAGCTGCGGGTCCTGCTTGTCTTCCAGCAACAGACGCATGGCTGCGATCGGCGTTTTGATCTGGTGCGCCCACAGTATGTACGTGTCCCGCAGATCCCGGCTGACGCTGTCGGTCTGTTCCTTCAGTTCCTCATATTCCTGCCGGTACTGCCGGATGAGATCCGCATACAGTCTCTGCGGTTCATCCGTTATGCCTTCCGGCAGAGGCGCATCCGGAAACGGAATGCCGGCGGTCTTTTCCAGTTCCCGCACCGTCTTCCGATAGCGGAGATGATCCGGGATCATCAGCGCGAAACCGGAAAACAGAACGAGTATCGTCATATACCGGCATACTTTGTCATATGTTTCATACAGAAACGGAACTGCTGTCAGGATGATCACCGTCACTGCCAGAAATGACAGATACAGCTTCCGGTCCCTGATATACCTGCGCATCATATGCGGTATCCCGCCCCTTTTCTCGTCATGATAAAGTCGGTCAATCCGGCATTTTCCAGCTTTTTGCGCAGTCTTGTCATATTGACCGTCAGAGTATTGTCATCCACGAATTCATCCGTCTGCCACAGTTTCTGCATCAGTACTTCGCGGGAGATCACTTTCCCCGGCTGTGCCATGAGGATGCTCAGGATCCGGAATTCGTTCCGTGTGAGTTCGATCGTATTTCCTTCGTATACCGCTGTCTGCTCATCCATCTTCAGCGTCAGCCCGCGGTATTCCGGATCATGCGTTTCCTTCGACATATCATACGTCCGGCGCAGGATCGCCTGGATCTTGGCAATGAGCACGTCCATGTCGAACGGCTTGGCTACGAAGTCATCCCCGCCCATGTTCATTGCCATGACGATGTTCATATTATCCGAAGCGCTGGAAAGGAACATGATCGGCACCGATGACTTCTCCCGGATCTTCTGACACCAGTAAAAGCCGTTGTAAAACGGCAGTTTGATATCCATCAGGATCAGATGCGGCGAAAATGCCAGTGCTTCGCTGTCCGCATGGGCAAAGTCCGCGGCCTTGCCGGTCTCATATCCCCACGCTCTCAGTTTTTCTGCCAGAAGAGACGCAATGATCTCATCATCTTCCACAATAAATATTCTGTGCATAGTAATTCCCTGCCCTTATTATAGCAGACCGGATCCCGCGAAGGACCCGGCCTGTGTCATGCCTGCTGTACGATATGATAGTATACGCGGGATGTTTCGCGGTATACAAGCATATAGATAATGGTGAATACCGCTGAAGTCACTGCCAGCGACAGGATATAGACATTCTGGTCGATCGTCCCGAAGCCCTGTACGAAGTACGATACAAGATGATACGCGAACAGCACGTGGATCAGTGCCGTGCCGAGCGGTATGAAGAACGTTCTCAGCACCTGGCTGCGGATCGTTCTGCGGACTTCTTCTTCCGACAGTCCGACATTCTGCATCTGCCGGAACCGTTCGATATCTTCATATCCTTCGGACATCTGCTTGTAATAGATGATCAGTACGGTAATGATCAGAAACATCGTTCCGAGGATCACGCCGAGGAACAGCAGTGATCCGAACACGGACGCTGTCTCGGTCTCCTGAAGCTTACGGCTGACGGCCATGATCGAATATACGCTCTCGATCTTCCGGATCGTTTCCGCACATTCATCCAGCGCGGACATGAGCCGTTTTTCATCCGAAGCGTCCATGTCAAAGCCGAACGTATACTTATACCGGTCCGGTGTGTTCACTGTCCAGTCCACGGCGTCCATATCCCGGATATAGACGACCAGGTTGAGCCGGCCGCCGTACTGCGTCGCCGTGGCATCGAGTTCTTCCCCGGAACGGACTTCTTTGATCCGGTATGTCCGGTCACCGAGCACCAGCGTATCGCGGAACGGAACCTCTTCCGCACTGCAGACAGCGACCTCATCTTCCGCCAGCACAAATCCGTCCTCTTCCGTCGCTTCAGAGAAATTCACATAGACCTCTGTATCGGCGCCGTCATTCGGGATCAGTTTTCCGTCTTTCATCCG
The DNA here is from genome assembly GCA_017510405.1 of Solobacterium sp. GTDB lineage: Bacteria > Bacillota_I > Bacilli_A > Erysipelotrichales > Erysipelotrichaceae > Bulleidia. Next base: position 62,498 of record JAFWNG010000032.1, on the reverse strand, counting down.
GTACTGGACACCGCGCCACTCCCGTTTCTGGAAGTTTTCGGCATCAAACTGCGCAGCCTGTTCCTGCACGGCTTCTTCCAGCTGCGGGATCAGCTCCGGCTCAGATACCGTCCCGTACAGCATGATCTGTCTCGGATACATTTTGTTCAGAGACCTCTCTATGCCGTAATATCCGGCAAATGTCACAGAAACGGTCACGATGACCATACACGCCAGAATGCATACTGTCGCAAGTCCCGAGGCGTTCCTGCGCATCCGGTGCATCATGCCGGACAGGCTGATGAAATGATCCTGCTGATAATAATACTTTTTATTTGCTTTCAATACCCGCATCAGTACGGAAGAACCGGCCAGAAACAGCAGATGTGTCGCAATGATGACCAGGATGACTGCCGGCATGAATAATTCCGCCGCTGTCCCGACACTGTCCGCCTGCTGGGCAAGCAGATAGCCAAGCGCCAGACACACGATGCCGCAGAGCGCCGCACCGCGCTCGACCCACCGGTTCTGCAGAATGCCGGCATCCCCGGCATTTTTTGTATGAAGCAGAGTGACCGGGCTGGAAACAGCTACCCGGAAACTGCCGAAGACGAAACTCAGGATATAGATCGCGGCAAACAATACCGTCACGGTCCCAAATGCAAGCATGCTGAAATGCATCTCTATATTTCCGGATATGTGCATCATGCGGAGCAGAAGCAGCTGCATTCCCTTACTGAAGACGACGCCTACCGCGAGACCTCCCGCTGTCACAGCCGCCAGTGTCATGACTGTTTCCGCAAACAGGACCAGCATGACATTTTTCTTATCCATGCCGAGGATGCCGTACAGCGCAAACTCTCTGCCTCTCTGTTTTATGAGATAGCGGCTGACGCTGAACAGAAACAGGAAGGACGTCAGGGCGGCGATGACGCATCCGTAGCCAAGAAGGCTTCCTGCTGTCCGTCCGCCGTAGGACGATGCCAGTCCTTCGTCCGAAGCCAGTGCCAGTACGATATAGCACAGTGCGTACGCCAGGATGCCGGACAGTATATACGGCACGGTCAGGCGGTAACTGGAACGGAGATTGTGGACCGCCAGTTTCATGTGAAGTGATTTACGCATATGTTCCGCTGCTCCTTGTCAGCATTCCCAGGGTCGCCTGGATCCGGTCGTACATTTCCTGATCGGTGCTTTTTCCCCGGTAGATCTGGTGGAAGATCTTTCCGTCTTTGATAAACATGACTCTGCCGGCATGACTTGCGGCGATGGTGCTGTGTGTCACCATGAGGATCGTCTGCCCGCTCCGGTTGATATTGCCGAACAGCTTCAGGATCTGTTCGCTGGAACGGGAATCCAGCGAACCGGTCGGTTCGTCCGCCAGCAGGATATCCGGATCGGTGATCAGCGCTCTGGCGATGGCCGCCCGCTGTTTCTGGCCGCCGGAGATCTCATAGACCTGTTTATTCAGGATGTCCGTGATGCCGAGCGACTTTGCGGCCGCATTCAGCTTCTCCTCCATCTCCCGCACATCCCGCCGCTGCAGAACGAGCGGAAGAAGTATATTATCGCGGACATCGAAGGTATCCAGCAGGTTGAAGTCCTGGAAGACAAATCCCAGGTGATCCCGGCGGAACGCTGTGATCTCCCGGTCCGGGATCGCCGTCGTATCCTTCCCCCGCAGAAGCACCTTTCCGCCGGTCGGCTTATCAAGCGCCGCCAGGATGTTGAGCAGCGTCGTTTTGCCGGAGCCGCTTTCTCCCATGATGGCGACATATTCGCCTTCCTCCACGGAGAATGTCACGTCGTCCAGTGCCTGTACGGCCGTCCCGTGAAATTTTGTCGTATATACTTTGCGGACATGTTCCGCATTCAGAATTTCCGTCATATCGGTCTTCCTCCTGTGCACCCTTATTTTAGTCAGGGCAGCTATGTCACTTCCATCGATTCCCCTTACGGTACCTTACACTTTTGCAAGGTTCCCGCAAAAAAAGACCTGCGGGTGATCCGTCAGGTCCATTATGACTGGAATGATGCCGTGATCAGAAGACCGGTTTCTTCGTGCCGCACTTGGCGCAGAAGTTGCCTGTATTCTCGGTGCCGCAGTTCGGGCAGAACCACTTCGTATTCTCCGGTTTCTTCGTACCGCACTTGGAACAGAAATTGCCTGTGTTCTCGGTGCCGCAGTTCGGGCAGAACCACTTATTCGCGCTGCCGCCGCCGGCCGGCTTCGGTTTTCCGCAGGCGCTGCAGAAGTTGCCGGTGTTGCCTTCATGGCCGCATTCACACTTCCATGTATCGCCCGCCGGTTCGCCTTCGACCTCAAATGTTTCCTTCTCATATCTGCCCGGAACCAGCAGTTCGCGGATCTTCTGCACACGGTCAAAGTACTCTTTGTACATCTCGTCCTTCGCCGTTGCCTTCTTCGTATCGACGACTTCAAAATCGATATCGTCAAAGTACGGATTGTCCACCAGGATCTTTACCGAGAACGTATATTCATACTTGTACTGCTTCGGATCGTAGCTTTCCTCGGTTCCGTCTTCGAGTTCCTTTTTGACTTCGGATCTGTACTCATTGATCTTGTAGGTCACATCCTGTACCTGGCTCAGCGGGATCACATCCGGATTCTGCGAACGCCAGTTGGTCGTGCGGGTAACGATGAACTTCTTCGCATTTCCGTCAACGTATACTTTCGTCACGCCTTCCACTGAGTCTGTGGGACTGAGGCGGGCGACTTCCGCCTTGTTAGCTTCGCGGTATTCCAGCTGCTTTGCGATCTCCTGTACTGTGGAATGACGTCTTTCCGAGAAGAACGGAGAAAGCTTTGCGGCACAGTCTTTGCAGAGATTGCCGTCTTCCAGTTTGCGGTTTCCCAGGAATCCGATATCCTTACCGCAGATACTGCACTGTTTCTTGTCAAATAAACCCATAGTTACCTCCAAAACTGCTTTAGATGAATCTTGACATTATATTCGTCGAAAACCTTTGTTCTGTAATCATCATACCAGAAATACAGAGTTCTCCGGAAAGAATTTAATAGAAGGATGCCGGGCATCCTTCCTGTGTTTACTCGGTGATCTGGTTGCCGGTATAGAGCTGGTAGTACCTGCCCTTCTTCGCAATCAGTTCGTCGTGGTTTCCGCGTTCGATAATGCGTCCCTGTTCCAGCACCATGATGCAGTCGCTGTTGCGCACCGTGGACAGACGGTGGGCAATGACAAACGTCGTACGGCCTTCCATCAGCGCATCCATGCCTTCCTGAACGATCTTCTCGGTACGGGAGTCGATCGAGGAAGTCGCTTCGTCCAGGATCATTGCGGGCGGATTCGCCACGGCGCAGCGGGCAATGGCAAGCAGCTGTCTCTGTCCCTGCGACAGGTTTCCTCCGTCGCCTTTCAGCATGGTATTGTATCCGTTCGGCAGACGGCGGATAAAGCTGTCGGCACGGGCAAGCATTGCGGCTTCCATGCACTCTTCGTCCGTCGCGTCCAGACGGCCGTAGCGGATATTCTCCATGACCGTACCGGTAAACAGATGCGTATCCTGCAGCACCATTCCGAGGGAGCGGCGCAGATCCGGTTTCTTGATCTTGTTGATGTTGATGTCATCGTAGCGGATCTTTCCGTCCGCGATGTCATAGAAACGGTTGATCAGGTTCGTGATCGTCGTCTTGCCGGCACCGGTGGAGCCGACGAACGCGATCTTCTGACCGGGCTCAGCGTCGATGCTTATATCATGCAGGACCGTCTTTCTGCCGTCATAGCTGAAGTCCACGTTGTACATGTTGATCTTGCCCAGCAGTTTCTGGTAGGTGACCGTGCCTTCCGCCTTGTGCGGATGACGCCATGCCCACTTGCCGGTATTCTTCTTCGTTTCGGTAATATTGCCTTCTTCGTCTTCTTCGATATTGACGAGTTCCACGTATCCCTCATCGAATTCGGACGGTTCATCCATCATGCTGAAGACGCGCTCGGCACCGGCCATCGCACCGATCACGGACGCGATCTGGTTGGATACCTGCGTTACCGGCATGGAGAAACTTCTGTTCAGCGACAGGAACGATACGAGCGTTCCCAGCGTCAGTCCGAAGTGTCCGGACAGTGCCAGCGCCGCACCGATGACCGCGCACAGCACATACGAGATATTGCCGATATTCGCCATAACGGGCATCATGATATTGGCAAATTTATTCGCGTTGTTCGCACTGTCCCGCAGCTTCATGTTCAGCGTATCAAAGCCTTCCACCGCTTTTTTCTCGTGGTTGAACACCTTGACGACTTTCTGTCCCGTCAGCATCTCCTCAATATATCCGTTCACGGCGCCGAGGTCTCTCTGCTGGCTGACAAAGTATGTCCGCGACTGTCCGCCGATCTTGCCGGAAGCCGTCAACATCACCATGATCATGCATACGGAGACGATCGTCAGCGGAATATTCAGGATCACCATGGACGTAAATGTCGTAATGATCGTAATGCTGGAATTGATCACCTGGGGGAAGCTCTGTCCGATCAGCTGCCGCAGGGTATCGATATCGTTCGTATAGACCGACATGATATCGCCGTGGGCATGGGTATCGAAATATTTGATCGGCAGGGATTCCATGTGCGTGAACAGTTCCACGCGCAGGCGCTCCATCGTGCCCTGGCTCACATTGACCATGATCCGGTTGTAGGAATAAGCCGTTACAACACCGACCAGCAGGATGCATGCCAGCTGTACGAGACGCCTGGCCAGCGGCGCGAAGTCCGTCGACCCGGAGGCGATCATCGGCGTGATGTAGTCATCGATCAGCGTACGCGTAAACAGCGTACTCTGCAGGGTGCAGACAGCGGTAATGATGATGCATGCGACAACGATGAGGAAGTGCCACTTATAACTGCGGAACACATATCCCATGATGCGTTTCAGAACAGCAGTATTCATACCCTGCTTCTTTGGTTTCTCGCTCATGACATCCTCCTTCCTACTCTGCCGCGTCGAAGTCGCCGCCCGTACCCGTCTGTGTCTGGTAGACCTGCTGGTATACGAGGTTGTTCTTCAGCAGTTCAGCCGGTGTATCGAAGCCGTTGACTTCGCCTCTGTACATGACGATCACCCGGTCCGCATCCTCAATACTGGAGATGCGCTGGGAAATGATCAGTTTTGTCGTATTCGGGATCTTCTCGCGGAACGCTCTGCGGATCGACGCATCGGTAGCGGTATCCACAGCACTGGTGGAATCGTCCAGGATCAGCACCTTCGGATCTTTGAGAAGCGCTCTGGCAATACAGAGACGCTGTCTCTGGCCGCCGGAGACGTTCGTTCCGCCCTGTTCGATATACGTATTGTAGCGGTCAGGCATGCGCTCGATAAACTCGTCCGCGCAGGCCAGCCGGCACGCTTCCATGCACTGTTCTTCCGTTGCGTCGGGATTGCCCCAGCGCAGGTTATCCAGGATCGTTCCGGAGAACAGAACGTTGTTCTGCAGCACCACGGAGACCTTCTCGCGCAGCGCTTCCATGTCATAGCTGCGCACATCCAGGCCGCCGACTTTTACCGTTCCTTCGGTCGCGTCGTACAGCCGGGAGATCAGCGATACGAATGTCGATTTTCCGGAACCGGTCGGTCCGAGAATACCGATCGTCTCACCGGAATGAATATGCAGATCGATATGTTTCAGTACATTATCGCCGGATCCCTGCCGGTAGGAGAAACTGACATCCTCGAAGTCGATCGAGCCGTCCGCAACAGTCATGACCGGGTTCTCCGGATTCTTCAGATCCGGTTCTTCAATCAGCACTTCATGGATACGTTTTATGGAAGCCACGGACAGCGTGATCATGACAAAGACCATCGAAAGCATCATCAGAGACATCAGGATACTCATAACATAGGAGAACATCGATGTCAGATTACCGGTCGTGATCGAGCCCGCCACGACATGGTGGGCACCAAACCAGGACAGGGAAATGATACAGCCGTAAACCACCAGCATCATCGCCGGGTTGTTGAAGGCGATCAGACTTTCCGCCTTCACGAACAGGTTCTTCAACGTGCCTGCCGCCTCTTTGAACTTATCGTTCTCATGGTCTTCGCGCACAAATGCCTTGACGACGCGGATCGCCGAAACATTCTCCTGCACGCTTGCGTTCAGTTTGTCATATTTCGTGAATACGACATTGAATGTCGACATGGCGTTGACCATGATCAGGATCAGCACAAAGGCCAGCACACCGACCGCCACAAGGAAGATCGTACTCAGGTCCGGACTGATCACAAAGCACATGATCACCGAGATCGTTAACATCAGCGGCGGACGTACTGCGATCCGGATGATCATCTGGAACGCATTCTGCACGTTCGTCACGTCTGTTGTCATACGCGTTACAAGACCGGCAGTCGAGAACTTGTCAATGTTCGAGAACGAATATTCCTGTATCTTCCGGTACATGTCCGCGCGCAGATTCCTGGCAAAGCCGGTCGCCGCAGCCGCCGCATGCTTTCCTGCCTGGAAGCCGAAGAACAGACTGCAGAAGGCCATGATGACCATCAGCCCTCCGTACTTTATTACAGCGCTCATATCACCGGCATTGATGCCGCGGTCAATGATCATGGCAGTCACATACGGAATCAGTACTTCCATGACTACTTCCGCAGCCGTAAAGATCGGGGTCAGGATCGTATCACGCTTGAACTCCCCGACCTCCTGCAAAAGTCTTTTGATCATTCATTCTCCTTTCCGGGATCTGCTTCTTCCGGGACATTTCCTTCGCTGTCCGGAAGCCTGTGCAGTTCCGCTTTTTTTCTGTTCTGTCCTTTATAAAGGAAACAGGGGCAGTCCTGAAACTGCCCCGTTTCCTGTACGGGTGCTCAGTCGAGATCTTCGCCGTTGCTGGCAATTACCTTCTTATACCACTCGAAGGAATCCTTCTTGCTGCGTTCCAGCGAACCGGAACCGTCGTTGTTGCGGTCAACATAGATGAAGCCGTAGCGCTTCTTCATCTCACCGGTCGTGAACGATACGCAGTCGATGCATCCCCACGGTGTGTAACCCATAAGGTCTACACCGTCTTCTTCCACTGCCTTTTTCATCTCAATGATATGGTTGCGGAAGTAGCTGATGCGGTACGGATCGTGGCAGCTGCCGTCTTCTTCCTTCACGTCAATTGCGCCGAAGCCGTTTTCCACGATAAACAGCGGCTTCTCATATCTCTCATAGAATGCGTTCAGAGCATAGCGCAGTCCTTCCGGATCGATCGCCCAGCCCCAGTCGGAGACCTTGATATACGGATTCGGCACGGAGTTCGGCGAAGAGCCGTCGAGTGACTTCGAAACATCGCGGAACGCTGTGGAATCCACGGTATTTGTCATGTAGTAGGAGAAGCCGATATAGTCGACGATTCCTTCTTTGAGCGCTGCTTTGTCTTCTTCTGTGATATCCATCTTCCAGCCCTTGTTTTCAAACATCTTCAGAGCATAGTTCGGATAGTGTCCGCGGCACATGACGTCGCTCCAGAAATATCTCTGATGCATCATATTCTGCGCCAGCACCTGGTCGGACGGACGGCAGGAGAACGGATAGATCGGCACCATTGCAATCATGCAGCCGATGAGGTTGTCCGGATCGATCTCGTGGCCGATCTTGACAGCCTTAGCGCTTGCGACCAGCTCATACGCGCCGCACTGGTACATCGCCTTTTCCGGATCCGGATACGCTCCGAAATGAACACCGGAGTTTGTCCAGCCGAAGATGTCATTCTTGTAGTTCATCTGGTTGTTGATCTCGTTGAATGTCATCCAGTATTTGACTACGCCTTTGTAATGTTCAAAGCATACCTTGGCAAACTTCACAAAGAAGTCGATGGTCTTCCGGTTCAGGAAGCCGCCGTAGTTCTTGGCAAGATGATACGGCATCTCAAAGTGACTCAGTGTGATGACCGGTTCAATACTATATTTATGCAGTTCGGCAAACACATCGTCATAGAATTTGAGACCTTCCGCATCCGGTTCTTCCTCATCGCCGAGCGGGAAGATACGCGACCAGCCGATGGACGTACGGAAGCATTTGAACCCCATCTCCGCAAACAGGGCAATATCTTCTTTGTAGCGGTGATAGAAGTCGATGCCGACATGGTTCGGATAGTACAGACCTTCCTTCACGCCGTCCGTAATCACACGGGCACGGTCTACTGCACCTGCTGTCATGACGTCCGCAACACTGAGGCCTTTCGTCGTTTCAATGACGCCGCCTTCGAACTGATGGGCTGCCAGAGCGCCGCCCCAGAGAAAATTCTTGTCTAACATTATGATCTTGTTTCCTTTCTTGATTCTTACCATTATTGTAATGGATTACGGACATTCTTTCCATGCCGGGAATACAAACCTTCGTGCATGATTCATATAAAAAACAGGGTTCCCCCTGTCAGGGAACACCTGTCATTCTGCGTCCAGGAAGTAGTTGACATCGGTCAGACTGATGTCTTTTTCTTCTTCCGGTTTGCCGAGCTTCAGAACGATGTCCGCGTCTTCCGCATTGTCCGTGACCGATGCGTTCTGCTGTGCCAGCAGGATGGTCAGATAATCCTGAAGCGTAAATCCGACTTTCCCGTCAAAGACATCTTCGTCTTCATCCCGGATCGGTCTTGCCGCCAGCACGAGGCATCTTCTTTCCAGATCGATGCGGCAGTAATTCAGATATGACTCGCGGGTACGAAGCTCATGCGCAAAGAAGCAGTTCTTCGGATCATACAGACGGACGTTGACATTCATGCCGGGTCTTGAGACTGCCATCATACCGACAAGAACGGTCTCGATCTCACAGAACGGAACTCCTGTAAACGAATGCACAGTCGTGACGATGGCACTCACCTGGTTTTTCAGTGCCGTTCTGATATTCACATCAATGAACTCAGCGGCGTTGCTGTGGGTAATATCGCCGGAATGGACGATTCCGTTTTTCTCGTAGTCCGCATTCCATCCGACATGTGATCTGATGCCTTTGCGGTCAATGCTGAAACCGTGCAGATCGATATCGATCCGATCTTTATCATTCCAGTACGTAAAGAAACGTACTGTGGCAGCTTCTTCCGGAATGCGGAATGCCATGCCGGAGCGGATATATCCGCCTTCCTGCGACTTTTCATTTGTCTCAATGTAGGAATCCGCAAAGGAATAGTTCTCCTCATCGATGAACACTTTCTTATCCCGCAGCGGCGTATCGATCCGTGACAGTTTTTCTGTGAGCGCCGCTTTGAAAATATCGTACAGCACGGCACAGGACGCTTCATCCCACCATTCATTCCACATCTTCGGTGAACTGAAATACAGGCAGAGACGCGTCAGTGTCTGCGAAGAAAGCACATCTGCTTTCGCACAGAGTATTTCTTTTACTGCCGCGCTCGAAGCGCCGTTTTTGACCAGGAAGTTGGCTTTGCGGACCAGTTCTCCCGGTCTCTGTGAAGCAAACTCCAGCGCGCTCTTTGGCGATTCCGCCAGCAGTACCTTAAGGCGGCTCTCCCACGAACGCAGATCGCCGTCACGCAGTCTGGCAACTGCCTTCCTGTGGGCTTCGCTGCGGGAATATGTATTGTAATCCATGTACTGCAGCAGGGTCAGAACATCGTCACGGTTCTTCTTCGAAAGCATGAGATTCCCGGTGAAGTCCTCGATCTTATACGTCTCGAGCAGACGGACGACAGCACGCTTTTCGCTTGTTTTCGGCTTATAGTGCACGCTGTTCAGATACGCTTTCCAGCCGCGCAGCACGTCGCCGCAGTTGACACACAGTGCTTTGAGGCGGGAGATGCGCTCATCCCCTTCTGTTTCCTGCATGACGATGGCGAACAGCGATTCCATGTTCTCTTTGAACTGTACTTTTACACTGCTCATTTCTTCCGAAGAGAGCTGTTTTACGGCATACCGCACAAGCTCCGCTTCCGGCGCCGTCATGCGTTCCCGGCGGGACAAAATCGTTTTATACGCAGTAAGCGATGCGTCTTTTTCATCGCAGAGGGCGACTGTCTTTGCGTCAAACAGCGCTTTGTCTTTCTCTGTTTTCTTCGTTTCCGTAATGCCGGTGTCCGCGTCTTCCGCCGGCAGCCAGCCATGCTGGACGTTTACACCGAACAGGCATTCCATCCCGTATGTGGAAAAATAGTGGACATACTGGTGGAAGCGGAATTCCGCTTCGCTCATTTCCATGACCTGCGACGGAAAATCCGGATACATCGGTTTTGCCTTCACTTCCGGAACCAGTTCCCGGAACTGTTCCGCGATCTGTGCAGCTGCGTCCGCGTCCGCGATCCGTACGAGATCACGGGGATTGAACATGTATCCGTACTCCGTGCGCAGATTTTCGTTCATCGTAACGGCTTTGCACAGCGTCTCATCACTGAGCTTTCCGGATGCGGAAAGATCCGCAGTAACAATGCGGAGTTCACTGAACATATTTTTCTGAAATTCCATATCTGACATAATACTCCTCCCTGTAACGTATATACACACAAAGATCCCGCCGTCCGCGGGATCCGATGATCTTATTACAGCCGCTGTTCTGCCGGGCAGAAAACGGCCGGATCCATCCTGCAAAAACCATCTACGGACCATATTGATGCATACCATAGAATTCACATTTCTTTGTTTAAAAGTATGTCCGTTCGGTGCATCATTCGTTTTGCATGATCTGATCACAGAGAGTTACCCCTCCGCTTCTTAATACTAGCATACCGTTTTTTCGGTCGAACGAAGGGGTAAAATTATGAAAAAAGCACCGAAGTGCTTTTTTTCAGTTCTGTTTCGGGCGAAGCGATTCCTCACTCAGGAAGCGGGAATCAAACTCTCTCTGCACGGTATCGCAGGTCTCCTGGTACCAGTGCAGCATTTCCATTTTGAGCCGCAGGATGTCCGCCGCGTATGTTTCTTCACCGATCCGGTTGATCATCTCTTTCGGATCTTTCTGCAGATCATAGAACTCATCTTTTCCGGACAGACGCATGACATATTTATACGTACCGTCGCAGATCATCGTTCCCTTTTCATGGGCGTCATCGTCTGCCTCGGCATTCATCTTTGCCCAGTAGTCGCTTGTCTTCTTCGGACCTTCCTCTCCGTACTTGTGGTATTCATCTGCCTGTTTTTCACATGCCCGGCGTCCGCCTTCGCTGAAGACGTACTTCCGGTTTTCCTGTGTGCGGTCTTCGATGACGGGACGCAGGCTTCTTCCGAACTGGTCATGTCCCGGTTCCACACCGGCATAGTCCATGACTGTCGCATAGAAATCCACGAGTTCTGTCAGCGCCGGCGTAACACCGGCGTCGACTGTCTCCCCTTTCGGCGGCTTGATCAGAAGCGGCACCTTTGTCAGGATATCCTCAAAACTGTTCTGCGCTTTCTCCGGCAGATCGAAATCACCGGCAAAGTCGCCGTGATCGGACATGAACACGATCAGGGAATCATCGTAGATGCCTGCCTCTTTCAGTGCGTCGACGAGCATGCCGAACAGATCGTCAATATAGCTGCACTGCGCCAGATAGACGCGGCGCATTTCTGTAAACAGTTCCTCCGGGAATGTCTCCATGCCGGAGAGTTCATGCAGTTTATGGATCATTGCGGACTTACCGGAACAATCCTTCAGTTTCACGCGTTCTTCCATCTTTTCCGGATCGATCCGGTCATAGTGCTGCGGATCGGTCACATACGGCACATGCGGATTCATCCAGCCGATGAACAGGCAGAGCGGTTCGTCCGTGTCTTTCTGGCGGCGGATGCGCTCACAGGCAGCCAACGTATCGCCGATGTCCGTTTTGATCTCATCCGCCACGCCGATATAATGCGAGTACGGGAATTCCGGAATGACGTGATGTCCTCTGGAGGCGTTGATTCCGGCACTGCGGGGATAGGTATAGATCTCATCGAACTGGGTAGCCATCTCTCCCGGTTCATTTGCAGCAATGAAATCGTTGCGGCTGTTCATCCAGACCTTGTATCCTGCCCGGCGCAGTTCGGCAAACATCGTATCTTTTCCGTCATGGATCAGATAATGCATCGTACGGTAGCCGTTAACATGCGGATACAGGCCGGTAAAGAAGCTGCACCGGCTCGGTACGCAGACCGGGTTCTGACAGTATGCATTCTCAAACGATACTGCTTCCGTTTCAGCGAAAGCATCCAGGCGCGGTGTGGACGCTGCGCGGTTTCCCATGTGTCCCATCGTATTCCAGCGCATTTCATCCGGATTGATAATAATAATGTTTGGTTTTTTTCTCATAGTTTTTTTCCTTCTCTTCCGGTCACCCTCCAGAACGGGTCAGAACAGGTATTTGACTGCATTCATGATGCAGAGTGCAATGATCACGATCAGACTGCCGATGAACATTTTGTCAACGACTGTTTCATCGATCTTTTTATTAAATGCGCGGCCGATGATACCGCCGGCGATCCCGCCGGCAACCATCAGGGCCAGTATTGCGAAGGATACTCCCTCCGGCACACCGGACATCAGCGTAACACTGATATTGGCAGCCTGTCCGAACAGTATGATGAAGATACTGCTTATGGCTGCGGTCTTCGTGTTCATGGAGAAGAAGTAGTACAGGACCGCCAGATTGATCGGTCCGCCGCCTACGCCAAGGAAGCTTGACATCGTGCCGAGAGCCAGCCCGATCAGCAGGGACGCCGCACTGCTTTCAATGCGTACAGAGCGGATCTTCTTCCGGTTCAGCGTATACAGCAGCACCAGCACCATGACGATTCCGAGCGCGCATGCCTGGATCCCGCTGACCAGCCCTGCCTGTGACGAAGCGTCACGGATCATCCGGAACAGCCGGTTGCCCAGGATTCCGCCTGCAGCCGCACCGGCTGCCAGCGGGATCATACTGCGGTAATCGATCTTCTGGGAAGGCCGCAGGAATTCTTTTCCAATGGAATAGACACTCATGGAAAACACTGTGCAGGAGGAAAGAAAATTGATTACCGAAGCACCGTCATTCTGAAACATATCCAGTGCGGGTTTGATCAGCACTCCGCCGCCGATGCCGCAGACTGCTCCAAGGAAACTGGCAATTACTGCTGTGAGAAGATAAATCATGTGATCCTCCTTTCCCATGGCGGATCACAGTCACTAATGTAATCATACCATGGAACCAATCTTTTCCATAAAAGAAAGCGGGCAGCAGACCGTTCTGCATGAGATCGATTCAGCTGCCCTTCATCATTCATTTACAAGGGAATTTTCACAGAATGATGTGTTGTATTATGCTTCCGCCGGAGCTTCCTGCTCTTCTTTGAGAGCCTGGTTGTCGCATGCGCGGAAGAATGGATAGTAGATTGCGACGGATACTGCTACGAGAACTGCCTGCAGTACGATTCCTCTCCAGTCAGCCCATGCCGCGAATGCGGAGAGAAGTACCGGTGTACCTGTGGATACGTTGACACCGACCATGTAAGGTACAAGACCTACTGCCATGGCTGCATAGCCGAGGAGGAATGTTGCGATCGGAGCAACGATCATCGGGATCAGCATGACCGGGTTCAGTACGAGCGGGAATCCGAATACCATCGGTTCAGAGATGCCGCAGAGACCTGCCGGCAGGGAGATCTTATTCAGTGCCTTGTAGCGGGCAGATCTGGAGAACAGAGCCAGGCAGAGGCACAGACCCATTGCACATCCGGAGCCGCCGATGTTGCCCATTGCGAACCATGCCGGCTGGATGATGATGTTCGGAAGCGCCTGTCCTGCACCGTAAGCAGCCAGGTTTTCCAGTGTCAGTTCTGTATAGAGAGCAGCCATGATCGATGTAGCGACCATTCCGCCGTGGATACCGAAGAACCACAGGATGTTGCAGATGATGAGCAGCAGGATGAATGTCAGCGGGCTTGCAGCAAGAGCGGTTAACGGAGCCTTAAGCAGACCGTAGATCAGCATTGTTACGGAGCCGTAGGAGGTCATGCCTGCCAGTGTGCGCAGGATCACAGCGATGAAGGCGATTGCCAGTGCCGGAATCAGTGCGGAGAAGGACTTGGAGATCATCGGCGGAACAGATTCAGGCATCTTGATGCCGATGTTCTTTGTGATGAAGAAGTTATGGATGTACGGGAACAGTATGCCGACGATCATAGCTGTGAACAGACCTGCGGAACCGAGGAATGTTGTATTGACTGCAGCAGCGACATTTACGACAACGCCTGTCTCTGCGTCTGTACCGGTAACTCCCAGCGGGATCATGATGAGGAATGCCATCAGTGCCATGACGCCGGATGCCAGAGAATCTCTTTCGTCCATGCCGAGGACGGATGCCTCAGCCTTGGCGATCAGGAATACTGCATACACAGAGATCATATTTGTTGTGAAGTCCTGCGGAATTGCCAGCAGCGGCTTCAGTCCGATCGCTGTGATGAAGCTCTGATACGGACCAATGTTCAGACTTGCGAGAAGTGTGAAGATCGCACCGACCATGACGACCGGCAGCATCGCGGAGAAACCGCCGCTGATGCCTTTCAGGATCTTGGAGTTGTTGACTTTCTGAGAGAACGGAACGAGTACGTTCTGAAGCTTTTCAATAAAACCGTCCATGTTTTAACCCCTTTCTGAAACTTGTTTTATTTCACAGCCAAAATATAGCATGTATAAAACAATGTTTCAATATACTAATAAAACTTTTTCTACCTTTTTTTAAAATTGTTTTAAAACTCAGTTTTAATCCGCTATACTGTAAATGAAGAGAGGTCATTATTATGAACCCGTTAGAACGAATTCAGTCCTATTATGCCGATCTGACAAAAACAGATCTCGACATTGCAAACGTCATACTGGACGATCCCCGTGAAGCTGCACGCAGCAACATCGATCATCTGGCAAAACTGTCGCATGTTTCCAAGTCTGCTGTTGTACGCTTTGCCAACCGGATCGGATATACCGGATATACCGATCTCAAGTATGATCTGTCACGCTTTCTGACCAGCCAGAACGCCGGATCGGATCCGGATTTAAACGATCCGGTTAAAGCCATTGTATCCAATTACAGCCGCTATATTCTGCAGATCTCTGACTGTGTAACCACCGAAGATATGCAGCGGATCGCCGCCCGTATGATTAAAGCAGGCCGTATTAAGATATTCGGACAGAACCGTACGTATAACAGTGCCATGCAGCTGCGTACACGTCTCGCCAAAATTGGTATTGACGCGGAAGCTGTTTCAGATACTTCCCTGATGGGTGACGTATCGATCAGTCTTCAGGAGAATGACTGTCTGATCATCTTTACCGTTCAGGATAATACGGGATGGTACCGGAGAATCGTGAGCAGCATGAAAGAGAATCACTGTCAGATCCTGTGCTTTACCATGTCACAGACACTGACGTTCCGCAAACGCTGTGAGGAATATATTGTTCTTCCGCGGATCTCCCGGGACAGTACAATTTCATTTCTGGATGACCAGGCAATATACTTTGTGTTCATTGAGCTCCTGATGGACGCGATCGCTGCTGCACTGCAGAAAGGAAAATAAGCATAAAAAAAGCAATGAGCTTCATACCCATTGCTTTTTTTCGTGCTTACCAGTAAACGGCTTCGACGGTTTTTCCCATTCTCCGCAGGCAGTCCATGAGATGTTCCGCCATTTCCATCTTCTTTTTGAAGCTGACCGCTCCTTCTTCGCCGTATGCTTCGTTGGCTGCGCAGCCGATCGAGAAGTGAATATCGGTAGCTTCCTCGAACAGTGCGCTGGCGATCAGCGAAGCACCGTCCAGACTGTAGTTCCAGCTGAAATACTGACTGTTTGTATCCAGGTAGTTTTCTCCGTATTCCACGACCCGCTGCATGGTGATCAGCCCTTCTGTGACCAGATCCACGCCGTCGATCAGCGACATCGGCGGTATCGTCTCATCCATATTGACGCTGTCTGCGATGATCTCCTTGCCGAGATACGCCGCCGCCACTTTCGCCGTCGTTCCGCCGCATACGATATGCTTTCCTTCCCGGTTGAAGAACTGCTCTGCCATGGCAAAGTCGTCTTCCGGACGGATCGGCGGGCCGAACATGACGTTCGCCTGTTCCGTCTCGCGGATGCGCATGACCGCACATGTCGTATCATCACCCGGCGCATATCCGTACAGGGCATTGCACCGGTCGACCAGCGTGGTCGCAAGCGCCTTGGCAGACATTCCCTGACGGTAGTTCGCTTCCATGAAACTCCGGATCTGCGGGAGCTGCCATCCGTAGTTCAATGTAACGCCGGTTCCGGCATTGATCGTACCGTCGGACATCATGACGATGCAGTCGTCATAAGTCGCGTCAAACCACGTCATGGAGATCTTCTTGCCTTCGATCTCCGCCACGGTATAATCCAGGCACATGCTCTTTCCGTCCCGGATCAGGAACGGTTCCGGATTGTCATAGTTATAGATCGTAATGTGGTAGCCGTAATCCACTTTGATGACCGTGAATGTCGAATACGCCACTTTCCGTTCCTTACAGATCGGCAGGGTCGTAATGATCGTATGCAGGCATTCATCAAAATCAACATTATTTGCCAGCATGACCGAAAGCATCTTCGCAGTCAGGGTCGACAGGATATTCGCCTTGACACCGGACCCCATACCGTCCGCAAGTACAAGAATGCGGCAGTGGTCATTCGGATCCACTACGGTCACGCTGTCGCCGCAGAGCTGTTCTCCCACATGGTTCACCGAGAGCCAGCCGCATTCCGCTATCATCTCAATTTTCATGATAGATCGTATCCTTCAGTGACAGCAGCGCCACCTTGGTCTCCGCCGCAGTCTCACCGAGCAGAGACGCGATCTCATGGACCGTCTGCATATTCTTATCGATCAGCGCGTCGGTGATCTTCATGGTCTTTTCAATACGCTCACGGTCTTTCTGCGCCTGTTTTTCCTGGCGGGTGATATCCAGCATGACGCACACCAGTGCCTGCAGCTTTGTGTCATAGACGACAGTATTTTCAACATAGCGGTCATAATCCTGCAGATATTCCCGCTTCCGGTTGATCCGCTCTCCCTGCAGGGCTTCCAGATAATCCATCGGATCCAGGATCTCCATGACCGGTCTGCCCACAAGTTCTTCCGGACGGGATACGCGGACGATGCGGCACATCGCCTGATTGGCAAGGGTAATATTGAAATTCTCATCCAGTACCATCAGTCCGTTCGGCGTATGTTCAATGATCTGATCGGACAGAGAAGCAGCTTTTTCCATCAGATACGGCAGACACATGTCAATGTTCGCATTTCCCTGCAGGATCGCGATTGCCTTGGCATGACAGGAGTCATAGCCGCAGCAGCCGCAGTTGAGACGGGCAGACGGATCTTCCTTGCCCATTTTGACAAGCATTTCCTGGATCTGTTCTTCTGTCGGAGTCTTGTCTTTTACATAGTCTTTCTTATAGACGCACTTAATGTCATCATATCCCGCCTTCAGGCCTTCAAAGTCTTTCTGACCGGCATAGCGGTTGACCGCTGCGGTACCGTAAAGGATCGACTGTGCCTGTTTTTTCATGATCGGTCCGTTGACACAGCTTCCCTGACAGGATGACATTTCAATAAAGCATTTATGCAGCTTCCCGTCTTCGATATCCTTCAGAGTCTGTACGCAGTTCTCGACGCCGTCGCAGATCAGATACTGCCAGTCGTCGTTTCTGCGTTCCATGGTGCGCAGAACGCCGCCGTTGGTCGGGAACAGACGTGCTTTTGACTGCTCTCTTCCGTCTTTTTCATCCGTCGTTTCAAGCGTGATATTCTCTTTGGCAAGCCATGCGTCAAACTCTTCAAAAGTGAGCGCCGCTTCCACAAGGGACGAGTTCTTATCCGATTCGTCTTTCTTGGCAATACACGGTCCCAGGAATACCACTTTGGTATCTTCGCCGAAGCGCATCTTGATATCCCGCCCGTGAGCGAGCATCGGGGACAGCACATCCGCGAGATACGGCAGACAGTTCGGATAATGCCTCTTGATCAGCATGTTCACGCTGTGGCAGCACGACGAAATGATCACGTCCCGGTCTTCTTCCAGCATTTCATCGTATGCCTTCTTGACGATCGTTGCGCCGACAGCTGTCTCTTCCACATCTGTAAAGCCGAGCTTCTTCAGCGTGCGCTTCATGCAGTCGATGTCACTGTCCGGATAACGGGCAATAAACGACGGTGCCACCGAAACATATACTCTGTCATTTTCACGAAGCAGACGCTTGACCTTCTCGATATCATTCCGGATCACTTTCAGTTCCTGCGGGCATACGGTATAGCACTGGCCGCACAGAATACAGTCTTCTTTTATGATCGATGCCTTGTCATCCGTAAAGGATATCGCCTTGATCGGACAGTGC
Source organism: Solobacterium sp. (assembly GCA_017510405.1). Taxonomy (GTDB): domain Bacteria; phylum Bacillota_I; class Bacilli_A; order Erysipelotrichales; family Erysipelotrichaceae; genus Bulleidia. The sequence continues at coordinate 44,201 of JAFWNG010000032.1, read as the reverse complement.
CGGATGCATTTGTAGCAGTTGCGGCAGTCCTTTGTATTACTTGTCAGACAATACTGCATTATGGTCCTCCCCATGTATATTCACTGAGGGAATTATAGCCGAAAACACGTCCCTGCAGAAGACTGCCTTGTCTTCTTCATGCTTTTTGTAATCCCCCCCAAATCTGTTATGATGTGGTCAGAGGTACTGCCTATGAAGACAATTCGGAAAAAACTGTTCAGCGCTGTCTGTGCAGGTCTGTTTCTTCCGCTTCCGGCGAAAGCCAATTCCGCGATCATGATCTGGCAGGGCACCGACGTGTCTGGAGTTGTATCTGCGGATGAGGAATGTCCGCTGACGGTCCTGCACGAAGACCTGACCTTTCAGATCACAGACACGCCGGACAGTTCGTTCGGCGATCCCGATTCATTCCGCGATTACAGCAGCACGGTTATTGCCGCCTATACATTTCATAATCCTTCCGATCTGCACGTGAGCGCCAGACTGGCATTCCCGTTCGGACCGCTTCCCTATTACGCCTATCCGCGCTCTGATGAAGACTACAGCACTGTCTTCGAAAAAGAGCGGGAAAAGTACCGCATCGAGATCAACGGGCAGCCGGCAGACGTCACGATGCGCTATACGTGGCTGTATGGAAGAGATTACGACACCTCCCTGGATCTTCCGCTTCTGGAAGACAGTTATCACACGGATGAATTCCTGCGTCCGGACACCCCGGTCACGATATTCACCTATAAACCGGTCCTCTCTGAGCCGGAAAAAGCCTCCCACATTTCCGCTTCCGCTGTCCTGAGCGGGGATTCCTCGGAAGTGCGCTGGATGCTGGAGCCGTTCCGCGGCCTGACGATCAAAGAAAGCCGGACAGAAGCCAGCGTCTGGGCATCGGAGGAAGAAGTACATCTGATCGTTCTCGGACCGCAGGATCCCCAAGAGCCGTCCTGGACGTTCACTGACGCGGAAACCGATAAAGAAGCGGAAGGAACCATGGTGCTGGAAAATACGGAGACGACAACATTCCTCGACTGCGTCCTGGCGGCGAAGAAGATCTTCCCGGATATGAGCGACCACGACTGGTACAACATCTTTGTCGGTTCGCTGAACGCTTCTCTGGAAGGCAGCCGTCTTTATACAAACTCATTCATTGAACCGGTCCGGCATGAGCAGATCATGCGCTGGTATGTCTATACACTGGAAGCAGATCCCGGCGAGACACTGATCAACAGTGTCACCGCACCGGTCTATCCGGACGTCAATATGGGTTATAAAGAACCTGTTTATACCTATACTTACCTGCTTTCCCCGGCGTCTACCTGGAAGGAATTCGGAACGCTGGACGTTGACATCCGCACTGACCTGCATCTGCTCAAAACTTCGCAGCCCGGCTTTGAACAGACGGATGCCGGACACCGCGCATCGTTTGAAAAGCTTCCTGAAGGCGAACTGAGTTTTGATCTGTGCACGGTCAGCAGTCCTTCCCGCAAGAATAACAGCGGCTGGCTGTACGCCATGATCTTCCTCGTGCCGATCGTACTCGGCATCCTGCTGTTCTTCCTGGTTCTGGCATTCCTGCTGAAGTTCATCTTCCGGAAGAAAGCATAATTCCTGCATTGAAACGACGAAAGCCGGACTTTGAGGTTCCGGCTTTTTCTTACGGGTTACAGGTACCGCACGGTTTGTATCCCTCTTCGATCAGATCGTCCCTGGTACACCAGACATCTTTCCGGTTCGACTCCGACATTGTTTTTACTCCGTCGCAGTCATCGTAGTGGAACTTCCCAGACCGCAGATTGATCACATAGTGAAGCTCCGGCTGGGGCATGGAACGTGAAGGAGCCTCCGCCCGCTCACTGGTTCCGTCGCTATAATGAATGATCACACCCGGCTGCACGTTGAAGCAGAAGACGCAGAACTGCAGACCGCTGCCCTGATCTTCCACCGACTTTGCCTGCAGCAGCACGCCGCGGCATACCAGTTCATCATTCACGAACACCGGCGTCACATGGTATTCGACATGGTTCTCCGTCCGCTGCACATAGCGGGCGATCTCCACTTCATACGGCAGCATCCCCATGACATTCATACAGCGTGTGCCGGTGATCAGATTGCGTTCATCGGCCAGCAGACCGGTCAGGGCATAGCCGAGCAGATGGCACCGGTTGAACAGATAATGATCTTCGATCAGATCGTCGTACCTTGCCAGATTCCACCCCGAAGGCTTCACCATGCCGATGTCCCCGCGCTCTTCATGTGTCAGCGTATCCGGACCGATGCAGGAACGCGCTTCCTGGCAGCGTCCCAGCGCATCGAGCTCCTGCAGTTCGGTATACGATTCCTCATGCGTCTCCTCGAAATATACCCGGCCGCCGTTCATGATCGCCGACGGTTCGCCAGTATACTCCGGCAGTACGAACGCTTCTTCCGCGGTCTGCGGCACTGGGTTTTCCGGCTGTTTCGGAAATACATACACAAAACCCAGCAGCGCCAGCATCATCACTGCGGTAAATAAGGACAGCACCAGGATCAGACGTTTTCTCATATCTCTATTGTATAACCTGTGAGCAGGGAACCGAAAGAAAACTCCGGCGCATTTCTGCACCGAAGTCTGTTTACTCGATCGTCAGGATATCCACGAATCCTGTGACTTCAAAGATTTCCTGAATCACATCGTTGACATGGACCACTTTCATTTTTCCCTGCCGGTTCATCAGTTTCTGTGTTGTCAGAAGGATACGAAGTCCGGCGGAAGAGATGTATTCCAGTTTTTCAAAGTCCATTGTAAGAGACTCAACACCTTCCAGAGCCCCGTTCATTTTTTCTTCCAGTTCCGGAGCTGTGACAGTGTCCAGACGTCCTTCCAGACGGATCACCAGTTCACTTCCATCCCGGTTCATTTCACAATTCAGCATTTTCCCTTCTCCTTTCAGCCTCTGATTTTTTTGCGGATCGTTACGATATTCTTGCCGTCGGTCCGTTCATATTCCATTTCATCCATACTCTTCTTCGCCATGAAGATTCCGAGTCCGCCGATCTCTCTGTCTTCTGCGCCCAGCGTTACATCCGGATCCGCCTTTTCCAGCGGATTGTACGGGATGCCGGTATCGATTATACGAATAAACACTTCACCGATATCATCGTCGATCCGGACACCGATGACCGCCCGTCCCTGTCCGTTCGGGTACGCGTAACTGGCCACATTAACAAACAGTTCTTCGACTGCAACATCGATCTGCATCTGCGTCTTCATTGAGCAGCCTGCCGTTTCCAGTTCCGTATCAACAAACTTCAGCACCTCGCTGAGGCTGTCAACACTGGCTTCTGTTGTCATTTCTTTCATCTGTGCCCCTTTCTTTCCGATATAGTGTACGCATAGCATGGTCAGATCGTCGAACGGATCAGCATCCCCTACGAACTCCTTAACAGAACGATCGACTTCTTTGAGTATTTCTTCCGGCGAAGCATCCGCTTTCCGGTTCAGCGCTTCAACAGTGCGTTCCAGTCCGAACTGTTCTCTTGCGGTGTTCTCGGACTCCGGAACACCGTCTGTATACAGGAACAGTTTCGCTCCCTGTTCCAGCTGCATCGTATAGTTGCGGTATTTCACATCTTCCATACCGCCGATCACGAAGCCGTGACGGTCATGGATGACTTCGAACTTTCCGCCCGGATGGCAGATGATCGGATACTCATGTCCGGCATTGGCCGCGGTCAGCCCGCCGTTCACCAGATCAAGAATACCGAACCAGACCGTAACGAACATCTCTTCCCGGTTGTTCTTGCAGATCTGCTCATTGACCTTCTCCAGCACTTCTTTCGGCGTGCGTCCGGTCATCGCATAGTTCTGCACCAGGATCTTGGATACCATCATGAACAGCGCCGCCGGCACACCTTTGCCGGATACATCCGCCATGACGATCCCCAGGTGATCGGGATCGATCAGGAAGAAGTCATAGAAGTCGCCGCCGACTTCCTTCGCCGGATCCATCGACGCGTAGATATCAAATTCCTCACGTTCCGGGAACGCCGGGAAGATATTCGGCAGCATATCCGCCTGGATGCGGTTGGCCAGCGTCAGTTCTGCGGATACACGTTCTTTCTCCGCCGTTATGCGGGCAAGATCCGCCACATATGCCGCCGCATCCTTTTCCATGGCTTCCATGGTAAGACTCAGATTTTCGATCTCATCACCGGTATGGATGCCGAGGTCGCCGAAATAGTTTTCCGCGGTCCTGCCGTTCTTGCGGTCCTGGATATACCGGGCCGCCGCCGATGCCATTTTGTTAATGGGATCGACCGTGGTCTTCCGCAGCTGTCTCTGCGAGAAAAACATGACGATCAGGGTCACGATCAGCAGCAGAATTACATACTGCAGAAGGAAGTTTCTGCTTACTTCCGCCACCTGGTTCATATCGTTGTCGAAGAAGACGAATACCGTATACCTGCCGGTCTTGAAGAGTTCCTTTCCGGCGGTACAGCGGTAGCCGTACTTCGCAATATTCGTGATTGCGGCAGGCATTGCCTGCGTATCGTAAAGCTGATCCAGCAGAGACGGCGGCGCTCCGTACAGATACGCCTCCTTTTCCGCGTTCGTGATCGGATCCCACGTTCCGGGCGGGCAGAAGCTCGCTTTCGGATCGGCATCCGCCAGGAAGATCATCCGGTTATTCTCTTCGTCGATCGCCGCGGTATATGCCGCGATGGCATGGTTTCCGTTCATCAGCCGAAGCAGCCGTTCACGGAATTCCTCAAAGGCTTCCGTACGCACTTCATCGAACTTTGACCGGTAGGCGGGATCTTCGGGATCCTGCCGTTCTTCTTCCGATAAACTGTCATATATCGACAGTACAAACTCCGCCTCCCGTATCACTTCCTCCGTATCGATCGCTTCGGCAGCGGATTCCGCCGCCCGCCATGTCATGATCCGGAATTCCCGGTTGACGGTAGCGGAGTACAGAGTGAAGCCGAACGCAACGGCCGCGGTGCTTATGATCAGGGAAAACATGAGGATTGCCCGGAAGGTCTTACCGCTGATACTGTAGTGAAGACGTTCCAGGAAATTCATTTCCCATACAGATTTTTTAGGCATAGTGCCTCCTTCATGTGTTCCGAAGACCGGAACATATACAGCACATTACTAACCTTTATCATACACAAAGATCGTACCTGTAAAACAGTATCTGTTTTAACTTTTGCTGTAATTATTTCGGTCTGTATTCAGATTTTATTCGTAATACTGCCGATCCCCTTGATCTCGATCCGGATCGTTCCGTCTTCTTCACGGTGAAATTCGATGTAGTTCGTATCCTGACAGTATTCGGCAGGCACAGAGATCTCAATGCCGGTATCTGTTTTCAGCCGCTGTTTCTTCATGGCCGCAGTGACTGCCTGCTTCGGCAGTTCGATCTCCTCCGGCAGAGTCTGCGCACGCACTTTCTGCCGGAACGCTTCAGCCATGTCCGGTATGTCCTCAAACATTTCCTCGGCCAGTGTTTCCGTCCGCAGCGGCATGCCTTCACTGACTGTTTCGGTAATGTAGTTCTTGACCTTTCCCAGCACCACCGTCGGATTCTCATTAAACTCTTCTGCCACTTCCACGGCAATATTCTTTACCGTTTCCACGATTTCTTTGCGCGACACACCGGCGTTCACGGAAAGCAGACGGTCGGCGATCACGCTGATGCCGTTCTTCCACTTTCCTTCATCGGTAAAGCGGATCTCTTTGTTCAGCATATTCACTGCCGCAAAGGATGCCACAGGACGCGAAACTGCCGGCAGAGCGGCATGACCGAAGCTGATCGTATTGCGCACGGATCCGTGATCCGTATCGGTCATCCAGGTCATTGTCTCCTGCTCCTCCAGCAGGACTACGAGGATATACGGTACGTCATCGCTTCGGTAGTCCGCAAACAGCACATCGAACGACCGCGCTTCTTCCTGTTCAAAGTACTCCGCCAGTCCGCTCAGAGCCGCAGCGCTGAAAGACGGCAGATCGCATTCATGATGAAAGTAGCGGTCCATTTCCCGCGCGAACGCACTGTCTTCCCGGAACGTTCCTTCCCGGGAACGCATATCGTTCCGGCAGCGCGATACATACCGTTTGACGTATTTCTCCGTCTGCGGATCTTCCAGATCCAGGGTGCGCTCCGAGAAGACTGTCATATGATGTTTTCCGTCCAGCACATGCAGGACTGCCGCCTGTATCTCCGTGCCGTGAAATTCTTCTATGATCTCATTGTTTTCATCCATTGTATTCTGTCCTTTCCAGACTGACTGAATCGTACCATGAAACAGCGCCTCATGCCATGTTCGGAAATTACGGTTGTCATTTGCACGATTTGCGAACAGGCAAACGCACAATTATGTGTATAATGAATTTATAGTATAAGTTTTTCAGAAATATACGCTGAGGAGGATCCATATCATGAAACGTTTTTTATCATTCTCCGTCTTCTGCGCAGCTGCTCTGGCACTTTCCGGCTGCGGACAGCAGGCAGGCAGTCTTCCCGACGATCCGTACGAGCCGGTCGCATACAGCCTGTATCCGATCCCGGATGATGCGTATGTCGGCGATACGATGCCGTTCGTCACGGAAGACAACACGCTGGAACTGTATTATCTCTACGATACCGATCACAACGGTCAGGCGTACCATCCGTTCTGGAAATACTCCACAAAGAATCTGTATGAGTACAAGGACCACGGCCTGGCATTGAACTTCGGTCAGATGGGCGACCCGGACATTGCCCTCGGCACCGGCTCCGTCCTGCAGGATCATGACGGTCTCTACCACATCTTCTACACCGGACACAACGACTACGGAAACAACGGCAAAGGCAAGGAATGCGTCATGCACGCAACCAGCACTGACCGGGAAAACTGGACAAAGATCCCGGAAGACACATTCTTCAGCCCGGATAATTATTCGAAGGATGATTTCCGCGATCCGGAAGTCTTCTGGAGCGATGAAGAAAACTGCTGGTGGATGTTGATTGCCGCAAGAGAAAATACCCAGGGCGGCGTCGTTGCCCGCTATACTTCCGATGATCTGAAGACATGGGAATTCAAGGGACCGATCTTCGCCCCGATGGCACAGTATATGTGTGAATGCCCGGATCTCTTCAAGATGGGAAACAAGTATTTCCTCACCTACAGCTGGGACTGTGTAACCTATTATGCTGTCGGTGATTCGCCGACCGGTCCGTTCAGCGTTCCTGCCGACAACGTCCTCGACGGAAACAACTTTATCTTCTATGCCGCAAAGACCGCGGAATTCAACGGTGTCCGCTACCTGTGCGGGTGGCTGGGAAGAGCCGGTCTTTCCTCCGACTCCGGTTTCTATCAGTGGGCCGGAAACATGCTCAATCACCAGCTGGTACTGCTCGAAGAAGGAAAACTTGGCGTCCGTGAACCGGAGACCTTCGCTGAGTACTTCACCGAAGACAAACCGTTCAAGGCAGTCAAGAAGGAAGGCACGGTAAAGATCAAAGACAACAACATCGATGTCTCCGCCAAGGAAGGAAGCTATGCGCTCGCCGATATGGGAACACGGGCTCCGACGGTAATGCTGGAATGCGACGTCACCCTCGGTGAGAATGGTCTGGCAGGATTTGCCTTCGGCGGCAGTGAAGCCGATCCGTCCTGGACAGTCCTCTGTCTGAACACCCGTGAGAACAAGATCCACTATGAAGGCACAGAGATCCAGGATCTCCACAAATACGATCCGGAAGCGTTCACAAGATTCGATTTCAACGGTCCGGGTGAACATCATGTCAAATTGGTATGCGAGAACGAGATCGTAGTCATGTATGTGGATGATACGAAAGCGCTCAGTTCCCGCATCACGCACTCGACCAACGGTGCCCACATCGGTGTCTTCGCAGACGGAAGCAGCGCTTCCTTCCGCAACATTACAATGAAACTTCCAGAGTAGTTCTCTACTCTTATACCCTGGCTGGAAAAACGATCTGACCCCTCCACTTGCAGATCGTTTTTCTTTTTGTTTTCCTGATCATCCTTCTTTGACCCTGTCTGTTTTTGCATCATCTATTACTGCACATTTAATTCTCATATTGTCTCCCATATTTCGAATGACGCAGTACTTCCATCAGAATCCTATTATATGTCATCACAATGGCGATCGTCTGTGCCACGTCATTTTGCAGCAGCACCAGACCAATCAATATTACAAGCAGGATGATACTGTTTCGAATCAGTTTCCGGTGATTTCTTTTTCTGACTTTGGTTGACAGCGGATTGTACAGATGTTCAACAGGACCGCTCACGCACATATATACCGTACATATCACCGCAATGACCACACGGTATAGCCCGGACATCCTAAAACGCAGCAGGATCTGAGAAACCATATACATCAGCTGGTACGAAAGAAAACATCCTGTCTTTGTGCGCGCATGCCATCCGCCGGCATAAGAGCGCAGCCCGGCAAAAGCAAGCAGATACACAATGCCCTGTACCGGATCATGAAACAGGAAAGACTGGATCAGCACACAAAGTGTATTTACGCTGTCATTAACAAACACATCGATTCCGTGATCCAACAATGCCAGTTCCGTTTCCGAGAATACGTTTTTCTGCGTTGCCCTGTTCAGAATATATTCTTTCATCTCTGTCTGCACTATGGCATAACCATTCTTCCAAGGCAAAAATTCGCGGGATAAACTGCCTGTTTTTGGGATATCCCAAAAAACGGCACTTCGTCCCAGAATATTTGCTTTTTACAGGATCCCGCTTCTATATTGTGGGCATAAGAGAAAGGAGGTTCCAATATGGATTCATTATTTGCATTTTTCTGCAGTCTGTTGATCCGAACTGCAGAAACATCACTCGACATCACTTCCGGAAACAGTTGTTTTCAGAAGGATGTCAGGTCTTTGAAGAAAAAGGCCGAACAGGACCAAGGGGGGGAAAAGAATAACAAGCATCATGTCAGGAAAGGTCTCATCATCGAATAGTTATGGATCATACTGTTCATAACAGGAAAAGCAAAGCATTCGATCCCGGCATTGAGCAGATATATCTTCATTGATCGGCTGAGTTGGAATATCTTTTTCGAAGCTGACATATTTTGTCCATTGAAGCTGGAAAAACGACCATTGAGACACAGATCATTGAAAACATTTTGCCAATGCGAAACGTTCTATATAAATGAGGTACCTGTTTTCAAGACATCCGTCATTCCATTCATTTACTTAAATCTGTATATCGATATTAGAAAGGAAAAGCATGAAAACCTTATTATGCCTGTTATTATCATTCCAATTAAACATTTCAAAATCATTTATGCCTGATAAATCTGATGATTCAGGTGGTGACATTCGCGGCCGGGTCTATGTTTTGCCAATCTACAATGCCTGCCAAGTTACTGGCGCAGCAGTGTAGTTGTTTATGGAAGTTTTATGACAACTACCACAATCAATCCATCTTATACAGACCTCACGTCGATACTCGGTGGAAACTATTATATCTGGGGATGGGCATATGAATACACCGACAATAATGGATATCAATATATTCCATATTATGATGGATATACATATTCTTACGCAAATGAAACACCGCAGTACGGATGTCATTATATTTATCATTGAGTCAGGGTAATCCTATGTCTTTATTGAATCGTCATATAAAACAACTGCTTCCAGTCCTTATTCTTTGTGTTATTTCTGCCGGATGCAAAGTCGCAACCAAGACGATCTCCAATGATTATCTTTCGTTCAAATATCCCGGTACATATACATTCAGCGAAGCAGAATATGATCATCCGCAGGAATACACAGATCAGTATCCGTCCTACTATGATTGTGATGAATATTATTATGTGGACGAAGATCATAAAGCCTTCGTACTGATCCAGATCTACAGTGATACTCTGAAGGACAGCGAATCAATCTGGTATGAATGGACGGCAGAAAAGTTTGAAGAACGGCTTCAAAGTATGTATCTGCGTTCAAAAGACGTAAAATACAGAACAGTCTCGGAAAATGAGATCAGTTTTGCCATGATTCCAAGAACGATCGAAGGTGAGCGGGAAAATGAATTTGAGATCATGCGAATCACCAAAAAGGGAGACAATATTATTCTGGCCGTGTCTTCTCTTCCCATTGAAGAAGAGAAAAATGTGAAAGAATGGTTAACTGTCATGAACAGCATTACATATAAAGAATAAAACCAGGTCAATGAAGGATCCTGACACAAACATATCAAGGGACTTACGGGTCTTATACCGGAGTCCCTTTTTACGCAAAAAAACAGCCTGTTTTCACAAGCTGTTATCCATGGTGACCTCTGAGGGACTCGAACCCTCGACCCACTGATTAAGAGTCAGTTGCTCTACCAACTGAGCTAAGAAGTCATTTTTTCGGTGCCTAGTAATAATACAACGACTCATTTATAAAATCAATGACTTTCTTGAAATAATGATGCAAATTTCAACAGTTCTGTCTCAAATCCTGCGGCACTGACCGGACTTCATCGAAAAATCACATTCAGTCTGCCAATTTCATCTATAATTACAGCGGAGGCAGTACATGACTCAGACTTTCAGCATCATCCGTTCATTACATAACGGGCTGAAGATCCCCGCGATCGGTTCAGCTCCGTCTTTTCTGTGCGCACCGGAACTGGGCTACCGGCTGTTTGATCTTTCCCTGGATGACAGCGAACGGAAAGCTTTCGCAGATTCCCTTTCCAGCAGCGGCGTCCCGCGGTACGACTGCGCATGGATCCTGCATGTGCCTGCAGAAGTACACACATACGACGAAACAGAACGCTGGATACGGCAGTCCCTGAAGAAACTGTCGGCGTCCTACGCAGATATCGTCCTTCTTGACAGCAGCGACAAGGGATACAACACACAGTGCTGGCGCGCCCTGGAGGATCTGTATAAAGCCGGTACGATCTTTGCAATGGGAACCGGCTGCGGCACTTCTGCGCACCTCGACCGGCTGCTTTCGGAAAGCACGATCTCGCCCATGCTTACAGAAACCGTTCTGTATCCCGGACATCCGCAGAAAGACATGGTCCGCTACGCCGGCGAACACAATATCGACCTGCTGGCCGTCATTCCGGAAGACGCGCTGTCGGTTCTGGCATCAAAAGAGATCGATATCCTTGCCCGCAAATACAGCGTCAGTCCGCTGGTGCTCTGCCTGCGGTATCAGGCCGATAAAAAAGCCATTCCGATCGTTCCGGAATGCGCACTTACGCCGACGCAGCTGGCCGAAGCGCTCGACTTTGAACTGTCGGAGCAGGATGCCCTGTATCTTGACAGCATGAAAGATTACGGTAAAACCGACTGAAAAAGGCCAAACGGCCTTTTTTCAGATACGGTGGATACGGGCAGGATCGTAGCGATCCTGCTGTTTTTTCGTTTCAGCCGGTACGCCGACGCCCACGAGTGCGAAGGCTTCCAGGGTGTCCGGCATAGACAGGGCTTCCCGGACTGCCTGCTGGCGTTCCGCGATCGGCGCAATGCCGCACCAAACGGCGCCAAGCCCAAGCGCGTCGGCTTCCAGAAGCAGGTTCTCGACTGCCGCGCTCAGATCGATATGCGCGTAATCCGGAAAGCGCAGGCCTTCGGTACGGTACACCGGCACGATCACCAGCGGCGCTTCCGCAAGAAAGCGGCTGTATGGAGAACATGCGGCCAGTTTTCCGATCATTTCCCGGTCAGTCACCGCGTAAAATTCCCACGGCTGCTGGTTGCCTGCGGAAGGCGCAGCCATCGCTGCCCGCAGAAGCTTTTCGATCTGCTCCTCCGAAACCGGCTGGTCGGTATATCTGCGGATACTTGTACGGGTAAAGATACTGTTCATGATTCCTCCTGGTGCTTTTCACTGTTCAGCGCGCTTTCCACCGTGTCCCGGATCATTCCTGCGTCTTCCGGACACGGCTCGATCATCGTAACATAGCCTTCCAGACTCTGTGCCTTTCGGCGCAGATAGGTACTGCTTCGGCTGACAAAGATACGGCTCTTTCCCTTGCCGTTCTTCGCTTCCTGAATGAGATTGGAACCGGCCGAGTTGCCGTCCATGGCAATGACAGCGGACGGCCTGCGTTCAAAGATCTCATAGTTGAAACTCTTGTATAATCCCATCGGCTCGGATTCCGTGGAAACACGGATCCTTACGCCGGTACGGCGCAGACGGTCGGTCTGCGCTTTTGTCATCAGCGACGGAACGATGGCAAAGATGCGAAATCCCTTCGTGTTGTGTTCTTCCAGATATTTTTCATATCCGCTCAGACTGTGTCCGATCACAAAGAATACCTTGTCGGGATCCAATTGTTCCATCAGTTCCAGCAGAAGCGCGCGGCCGCGGTCCGTTGTGCTGGTTGCCCGCCGGTCGTTGTTGAAACTTCCGCCTGCGAGGATGACCGGGAAGCGGTCCCACGGCAGTTCCTCGATCTGGTCTTTCAGTTCCATTCCGGAATCCAGACGCGCCGGCCCGCTCCGGTAGCTGACGTCCGGGCTTTCGGCTTTCTGCATGCGTTCGTAGCAGATCTGTTCCAGCGGTCTGCCGTCCGCGAGGAAGGCATCCATCTTCCGCTGGAAAACACGTTCCTGTTCCACCCGTATCGCTTCCTCGGCAGCGCGCATGCTGATGAGCTCATCCCGGTTGAGATTGAGCAGTTTTTCCAGCGACAGCTGTTCATCGATGGAATTGGTACCGTACAGCGCAGCACCGTCAGTTCCCTGCACGCACCGGATGCCGGCACGCAGATACTGCTTCAGCGGATGATTCTTCAGAAAACTCAGGTTGTTCAGACGGACATTGGAAGTGATCTGGAATTCCAGCACAACATCATGTTCCTTGATCGCACGGATCAGTTCCTGTCCCTTTGCGGAGCGCAGATTGGCCGTATAGAGACCGTGGCCGATGCGGATATGCGGCGCTTTCTCTCCTTCTTTCAGAGCGTCCATCACACAGCGGATACTGTTGGCGACATTGTCTTTCAGACTGTCATTTTCACCGGCGTGGATCCGGATCGTAAAGCCGGGATTCTCCCGGGCAATGTCCACCAGTTCGCCGATGACCTGTTTCAGGTCCCGGATATCGTTGATCTCTTCACCGATGATGTCGCTTCCTGCCACGTACGGATCCATGGCGATGCCTCTGAGCATCTCCAGATTATCCGTCAGATAGTTGTCTGCCGTGACGCGGTCCTTGACGATCGTCAGCGGGATACGACGGATGCCTGCCAGGAAGCGAAGGCGCACTCCGGTCTCCCGGTAGACTGCCGGCATGACCGCATGCACTTCATTCAGCATCCGCAGGGAATCGTATTTCTTGACCAGGGTCGTATCCGAGATCTCGGCATACCGGATTCCCTGGTTCTGATAGGTCCTTGCGATCCACAGCAGCTTATTCTGGAACAGCGTATTGTTCCGGTATTCCTCAGTCCAGCTGTCCGCGATCATCTGCTGCACAAGCGAAGCGATGTCACTGTCCGGAATGCGGTCGATATCGTGCAGATGGATCCGCTTTTCCGAGGGGATGCCTTTTGTGAATACATAGCGGTACAGATATACTTTTTCGAGATTTGTAAAGACGGCCTGACCGTCCTTCAGAATGGCAAGTGACGTCCGGATCCGGCTGATCTTCTCCTCCATGTATTCCGGATCGTTCAGAATGAGATCAGCAAAGTTGATAAATGTATTGTCATCGATCTTCCGGTCCAGATAATGTCCTTTCAGCTCGGAATTCGCGAACTGTCGGGCGGTCTGCGCCCGCTGTTCCTCCAGACGGCGCTTCTGCTCATCACTGACGTGCAGAGACAGTTTCTTCACATAGTAGAGCGGATAGCGGATCTGATGGAAAATGCCGAGGGCGATCAGTACGTCCGGCGACAAATTCGCATTCATATGCGTATGCAGGTCCGTACGGAACTTGCACTCGGTCAGGATATACGTCTTGATGATCGTCTTACTGATATCCAGACGGTATTCCTTGGTCTGACTCATCAGTGTTTTCGAGATCGAAGGGATCGACGCCTTCATCTCGATCGTTCCGTCCGGATAGATGTTCGCCACCTTCGTGTTGCCGAGACGGAAAATATAAAGCGTCCGGTTGTACTGATCAATGTAGGACGGCACAGTCCCCTCAATGATCTTCTTCCCGGATGCGTCATATGTCAGCGGAAGTCCGCACATCCGGGCAAGATTCGTGATCAGATTCCCGGTGTTGTGGTTCGGCGTGCGCAGCACATAAGACATACGGTCCTGTTCCAGAAACAGATCCACGATCATATCCTTTTCCAGGTCCAGATAGAAATGTCCGAAATAGTCCATATGTGCGCCGTCCTTTCCCCTGTTCAGGTTTTAAGTATTATATCAGGATTCCTTCCAGATGATCACACTCATGCTGGATGATCTGCGCAGCCGAACCGCTGAATACCATGGTTTTCTCTGTAAATGTCATATCGGTAAAGCGTACGGTGACGGTTTTGTAACGTGTTGTCGGCCGCATGCCGGACAGGGACAGGCATCCCTCTTCCGTGGAATACGGTCCTTTTTTCGAAACGATGACCGGATTGAACATGATCAGGATCGAGCTGAACACTGCCACGGCAATGATCCGTTTGGACACGCCGATCATATTGGCAGCCATTCCGACGCAGATCTCGCGGTTGGCCGCAAGCGTATCCCGCAGATCTATCGCTGTCTGAATGTCCTCTTTTCCGGCTTTTACAGACGGACGGGACAGAATAAATGTATCTTTGATCACTGGCCGTATCATAGGTTCTCCTTACAATTAATGCTTTACTTTTTCATGAGTGCATGGAAAATAGTACCTGTAATGATGCAGAAAACTTCTTTCCGTAACGGAATACAGGACGGTCTTCCCATCGGACTCGGCTACGCAGCCGTGTCTTTTTCGCTTGGCATTGCCATGCGCACTGCCGGCATGACGTGGTACCAGGGCTTTCTGCTGTCGCTCGTCAACCTCGCTTCCGCCGGTCAGTATGCCGGTCTGCAGGTCATTGCGGCAGACGCGGCGTATCTTGAGATCGTTCTCGTGACTCTTGTGGCCAATGCGCGGTATCTGCTTATGAGCACAGCGCTTTCCCAGAAGTTCTCGCAGAAAACACCGTATTTTCACCGTTTCTTCGTATCGTATGCCGTGACCGATGAACTGTTCGGCATTGCGGTCCGGCAGAACGGTTTCCTGGATCCGTTCTATTACTACGGCGCCATGTCCATGGCCGTTCCGGGCTGGTGCATCGGCACCGCGCTCGGCATCATCGCAGGCAATATCCTGCCGGTGCGCATCGTTTCCGCGCTTTCCGTAGCGCTCTACGGCATGTTTCTGGCGATCATCCTTCCGCCAGCCCGCAATGACCGCGCGGTTGCGGCCGTTGTATGCGCCGGTTTCCTGCTGAGCTGGGCATCCGGACATATTCCGTTTCTCAGTACGATGACTGCCGGCACGAAGACGATCCTTCTGACGATCCTCATCGCCGGTACTGCTGCGGCGCTGCGTCCGCACACGGAGGATGATCATGACGCATAATATCTACGTGTATATCCTTCTGTCCGGCCTTGTTTCCTATATGATCCGCGTTCTGCCGCTGACGCTCATCCGCAGACCGATCACCAATACCTGGTTCCGCTCGTTTCTCTACTATGTGCCGTACGCGACGCTTGCGGTCATGACGTTCCCTGCCATTCTGTACGCGGCAGAGTCCCCGTGGGCCGGTCTTGCGGCGCTCATCGCCGGCGGCGTGCTCGGTCTCAAGGGACGCTCTCTGCCGGAAGTCGCGGCGGTATGCTGCGTCACCGTATTCCTGCTGGAACTGATCCTGGTTCACTCCTGACCGTCACCGGTCAGGTTTTTTTGTGCCGTCAGATACTTTTCATAGAGATCCGGACGGTTTTTCTCCGTCAGACGGAGCGACTGCTCTTTCCGCCACGCTTCGATCGCACCGTGGTTTCCCGACAGCAGCACGTCCGGCACTTTCATGCCGTGCACTTCCTGCGGCTTTGTGTACTGGGGATATTCCAGCAGTCCGTTTTCAAACGATTCATCGTCCGTGCTTGCCTTGCGCAGCACACCGTCGAGCAGACGCACCACCGAGTCCGCGATCAGCATCGAAGGCAGTTCACCGCCGGTAACGATATAATCGCCGACCGACACCAGTTCATCCGCTTTTTCATATACCCGCGCATCGATGCCCTCATAGTGTCCCGCAATCAGGATCAGATGGTCCTTTTCCGCGTATTCCCTGGCTTTTTTCTGTGTATACAGGCAGCCTGCCGGTGCCAGTACGACGGTATGGCTGTCCGCCTGCTGCACTTCCGCCAGCGCGTCCAGAAGCGGTCCCGCGCGCATGATCATGCCGGCACCGCCGCCGTACGGCGAATCATCGATATGCCGGAAACTGCCGCCCGCATAAGGCCGGATATCCTTCACTTCAAAACTGCATATACCCTTTTCCGCTGCCCGCCGGATCACCGGTGTTTTCAGAAAACTGTCGTAGTCCTGCGGACACATGGTCAGAAACGTGATCTTCATACGCCCATACTACCATACTTCTCATTTTCTGTTTGCCGGAACAGAAAAAAGGAATACCGTATCTCAGTATTCCTTGTCAGTCGGGATGACGGGATTCGAACCCACGACCTCTTCGTCCCGAACGAAGCGCGCTACCAAACTGCGCCACATCCCGATTGCATGAATTACTATATCACAGTGATTTGAAAAATGCTACAAGAATTTTTAGAAGAGTTTTTTCCGGTCCAGCCGGCCGAAGCAGGAGACATCGTCCCCTGCCTCAGCACGACCGTATTACAGTCCGTAGCTCTTCATGAGCTTCGCGAATTCCGCCGAACGGGCAAACCCTGCCGCCACGGTCTTCCGGCTCATTCCCTGTGCCAGCCGGTTCATCCAGCCGTTCTTTCCGGCCGGATCCGGTTCTCTGTCCAGAAATACCCGGTACAGCTTATCCACGAAGTCACTGCTGGAATAGTGCCTGCTCTCAAATTCTTTCGAACCGAAGAAGCCTTCGGCGGCCGTCTGCGCGCTCATTTTCCTTGACGCAAGAGCGGCGCACCAGCCGTTGAGACCGCTGATGTCCGGTTCGCGGCTGAGCGTTTCGCGGTACAGCCGGACAACGAACTTCGTAATGCCCCGGTTCAGGTCTCTTCCCTCGGTAAGCGTGATACTGCCGCGGACGACGCCGTATTCGGAACAGATTCCCGCAAACTCTGACGATCCTGCGAATCCTCTCAGCACATATGTGCGGGACATATAATCGGAAAGTACGCTCAGCCAGCTGTTCATGCCGCCCGTATCATATTTCCGGTCAAGCAGGACTTTGTAGCAGTCGGCGATGAAATCCCGGTCACTGCGTTTCTTATCCAGATATTCTTTTGAAGTGAAGAAGCCGGTCACTGCCTGGGCGGCGGTTCCCTTCTGACTGTGCAGAAGGCCGCTCCAGCTGTTCAGGCCTTTTGTATCCGCGTTTCTGCCGAGGCAGTTCGTATACAGACGACGGACAAAGTTTTTCACACGGTCCAGCTTTACGGTCGAATACGCCGCCGTGCTGATCACATGAGAGTTTGCGAACGAGGCTGCTGTATAGGTGCTCCACGGACGGTGATCATTGCCGAACGGATATTTCGGAGCGAGGAAATAATTCCATCGGTCAGCGCTTCGGCCGGCGTCCCAGGTCGAATCGATATTGTACCACCTGCCGTCCACCCGGACGATATTCCAGCCATGCGGCGCCGATCCGCTCGTTGATCCGTCTCCGGCCACGATGCGGCATTCCAGGCCTTCCATCAGAGCCAGGCGGTAGAACAGCAGCGAGTAGCCCTGACAGACCGTGCTCTTATCCACAGCCGCGGAGTACGCTGTGTGATAGTACATGTTTGTACTGTAATCCGAAGCGTCTGTATATTTCACATTCCGCGTGATCCATTCATGGATGGCATATGCCTTGTCATAATCCGACGCGTACGAATCGACGGGAAGCGACGCCGCTATGGAAGACACCGCCGAGGTGACTGCGTTTTCCTGCGCCAGCGTGGAATTGAAACGCACCGTCAGGTTCATCGTCATATGCCAGTACGAGGAATATGTCCGGTAGCTGCCGCCGGCAGACGCGCCGGCATAATGCCAGTACAGGTAGTCACCTTCCGTCGCGGTCCCGGTGTGCTGGAACGCGCCGTCCAGGATCTGATGGAATAAGGAACTGAAGGCACTGTTGGCATCGCTGTATCCGGCTTTGTTCAGATCGATCACGACCGTCATCTCCGCTGCCCGCGACTTCATCTGGCTGCGCACCCAGACCGCCGCTTCATTGACGCTGGAACACGTTCTGGACGCATTCAGAAGCGCATTGGTCTCACCGGCCTCAAACGCTTCGTCATACTGTTCCGCCAGTTCTTCTTCATATACGAAGTCTGTGTACATCGGATTGATATCCGTAATGACTTCAAATGTATTCGTTTCTTCTTCCGGTTCCGGCTCTGCAGTCTCTTCCGGTTCTGCAGTCTCTTCCGGTTCTTCCTCAGCAGGAATACTTTCTTCCGGTTCCGGCTCCGCCTGTATCTCCTCGGCTGCTTCCTCTTCCGTCACTTCTTCCGTCTCTGTGACTGTTTCCGAAGTGTCCTGGGGTGGATCCTCTGTTTCCGCATATGCCGGAACAGCTGCGGATGTCAGCATTCCGAGTACAAGAAGCGCTTTTGCCGTAATGTGGGTACGTTTCATGATCTGCCTCCCTTTGTGCTTACAGTATAGTGCTGTGATAAAGCGAGCCTTTGAGGGGGCGCGATTCCGCAAAAAAAGCAGGAAGGGTAAGCCTTCCCGCTTCCTGCATGCCGTATTAACGGATCCCGTACGATGCCATCAGTTTTGCGAATTCCGCGGAATACGCAAATCCCTTCAGCACTTCATCACGGCTCATTCCGGTATTCAGCCGCTTCACCCAGTTATTTGTCGGTTCCGGTTCCCGGCTCAGGAACGTCCGGTACAGGATGGTGACGTACTCTTCATTGCTGGTGTTCCTGTTTTTGAATTCCTTCGAATGGAAGAAGCCGTCCGAGGCGATCTCGATCGCTTTGCTCTTCTTATTGGAAGCGTTGTTGATCCTTCCGGTCCAGCCGTTCAGTCCGCCGACTTCCGGATTCCGTCCGAGCGCGTTCTGATACAGACGCACCACGAACCGCGTGACGCCGATATTCCGGTCTCTTTCTTCCGTGAATACGACCGATCCGCGCTCTACGCCGTACTGGCCGCAGATCGTATAGAACTCCGCCGATCCGACAAATCCCTGCAGAACGAAATCTCTTGAAACATATTCTTTCCGCAGTATTTCCTGCCAGCTGTCCAGACCCGGCTGATCGTATTCACGATCCATCAGAACTCTGTAACAATCGCACAGGAAGTCGAAATCGGAGCGGTTGCGTCCCTTGTATTCCTTACTGTCAAAGAATCCCTGGATGACCTGCCCCGCTGTTTTCTTTCTGCTCTGCAGCAGACCGGACCAGTTCAGCAGTCCCTGCGGGTCCGCAGTACGGTTCAGGCACGTGGTATACAGCCGGCTGACGAACTCTTTGACTTTATTCAGCTTTGCCGTACTGTAATCGGTCGGGGAAACACCGTATCTGGCATTCCAGTCAGCCGTTGTGTATTCCGCCCAGTTGCGGTGGTCTTTTTTAAACGGAGAAGCTGCCTTCAGGAAATATTCCCAGTTTTCCGGGCTGTTTCCGGCATCCCAGGTCGAATCGAGATTATACCAGGCTCCGTCCACTTTTACGATATTCCAGCCGTGCGGAGCACTGCCGCTCGTCGAACCGTCACCGGCCACGACCCGGCAGTCCAGACCGACGCTCAGCGCCAGGCGGTACAGCAGAGAGGAATATCCCTGGCAGACCGTGCTTTTATCCACGATCGCGGAATACGCGGTATGGTAGTACATGTTCGTGGAATAATCCGACGCTTCCGTATACCTGACATTTGCCGTGATCCATTCGTAGATCCGATAGATCTTATCGTAGTCCGGCAGATCCGCACCGATATTCAGTTTCTGCAGAAGTTCATTGACGGCAGCCGTCGTCCTGGCTTCCTGCGCTGCCGTGGAGATGTACTTCATGGCAATATCGAATTCCATCTTCCAGTAGGAACCGTAGTCCCAGATGGTACCGTTCGCGTTCCAGCTGGAATAATGCCACTTCAGATAATCGCCTTCCGTGCCGATCCCGGTATGATTCATGGCACCGTGGATGATCTGCCGTACGACCGTACTGAACGCGTCATCCCCGCTTTTATAACCGCTCTTGTTCACATTCAGCGTCACCGTAAAGCTGTTTTCACGGGACTTCATCAGTCCTTTCACCCAGGAGGAGGATTCGCTCACGCTGGCGCATACGCGGGAGGCGTTCAGAAGCGCGTTTGCTTCCCCGGCCTCATACAGCCCGTTTACTTCCTCATATTCCTGCTGAATTTCTTCTTCCGTGACAAGATCCCGGTACATCGGGTTGAACTCGAAGACCGGCTCCGCCTGTACGGCATCATCTTCCATGTCCGAAATATCGGATATCGGTTCTTCTGTTTCTTCCGGCGCGGTTTCTGTGATCCCGGTTTCTTCCGGAATCTGTTCGTCTTCCGCATGGATCCATATATTCTGAGAAATCATTGACAGCGAGAGCGCCGCCGCTGTTAACAGTCTAGATACTTTCATAGTTCTCCTGACGCAATCTTTATTGCACACGCCATTATACCCCTTTCGGTACGCTTTGCATACCGGAGTTATTTTGCCATCCCCGAAGTATTATGGTAGTCTTTGTGGTATGAGATTCAGCTGGCTGTATCTGCCGGACTTTCTGGTCTGCGCACTTGTATATTACTATTATATCCTTCCGAACATCCGGAAAAAGACGCGTTACAAGAAGATACTGTATACCGTTTTTTATGTGTATCTGTGTACCGTTCTTTTCTTTACGCTGATGCCGGTCGCGATGCAATTGCCGCAGCTTCTGGAAGGATATCACTCTTCGATCAACTGGGAACTGTTCCGGGACTGGAAACACCTGTACGGCGACTACCGTATGGAGATCATTTACAATGTGCTTCTGTTTGTGCCGTTCGGCTTTCTCCACCAGCAGCTTTTCCGCTCCCGGTACCGCACAACGCTTCTGCTCGGCTTTCTGTTTTCCCTGTGCATCGAACTGATCCAGCCGCTTCTGAGCTATACGCGCATCGCGGACGTGACCGACCTGTTTGACAATACCGTGGGCACTCTGATCGGTATTATTGCGTGGCATCTCATCCACTATTTTATTGAGAATCTGAAATTGAGAAACCAATAAGAAAACTCTGCATGCTATGATGTAAGTACAGCGAAAGGTAGTAAATATAATGTTATTTGATAAATACTGCTATGACGGTACGCATCCGTTCCAGATCTCCAAAGTATCCACTGATGAAACCAGTTTATGCATCGACCGCAGCGACGCCGAAGCGCGCATGGAAGAAAACAACGCGCAGATCGACGAACTGCAGGCAAAGCTTTACGCCGAAAAGAAGGAAGGCGTGATCTTCCTGTTCCAGGCCATGGACGCGGCCGGCAAAGACGGCACGATTCGTGCTGTCCTCTCCTGCCTGTCGCCCCACGGTGTGCATGAGGCAGCCTTCAAGGCGCCGAGCTCCAACGAGCTGGCCCACGACTATCTGTGGCGGATCGCCGCCCAGGTTCCGGCCAAGGGTGAGATTGCCATCTTCAACCGTTCCCAGTACGAAGACGTCCTCATCGGCAAGGTCAAGGAACTCTACCGTTCCCAGGCAAACGCAAGGCGCATCGATCTCGACAAGGTGATCGAATACCGCTATGAGGATATCCGCAATTTCGAGGAATACCTCTACCGCAACAACATCCGCACCGTAAAGATGTTCCTGAATGTATCCAAGGACGAACAGGCCAAGCGCTTCCTCTCCCGCATCGAAGAACCGGAAAAGAACTGGAAGTTCAGCGGCAGCGACTATGAGGAGCGAGCTTACTGGGACGCCTACCAGGAAGCGTTCGAAAGCGCGATCAACGCGACTTCCACAAAGCATTCCCCCTGGTATGTCATTCCGGCTGACCACAAGTGGTATATGCGCTATGTCGTCTCCGAGATCATCCTGGCTACCCTGCAGGACATGGATCCGCAGTATCCGGTCGTCACCGAGGAACGTCTTGCGACATTCGCGAAATACCGCGAGGAACTGCTGAAGGAGCTTCCCGCAGGCTATTCCCCGAAACCGGCAAAGAAGAAAAACAAGAAGAAAAAGAAACCTCAGGAATGAGCATTCATGCAGGCAGCCCCGGCTGCCTTTTTTCATTTGCCCATGATAAATATTTGTCTGTACGGAGACGTATTTTCCGACAGTTTCCGTAAAAATCTTTTACAATGTATACAGAAAGCGAAGCAGGTCATTCTGCTGTGAAGGGAACTATGAAAAACACCATTATTACAATCAGCCGTCAGTACGGCAGCGCCGGCCGCGGGATCGGCCACCTTGTCGCAGAACAGCTCGGACTGGAATGCTACGACAGTCAGATCATCAGTAAGATCGCCGAGGAAAGCGGCTTCAACGCGGACTACGTAAAGCAGAACAGCGAAATGACTGCGGAGACCGGTTTCTTTGCAAGTCTCACAGGAATGGACCTCTACACCTATTCCAACCGGGATACGATCTGGATCCTGCAGTCCCGCATCATCAATGAACTGGCAGAGAAAGGACCGTGCGTCATTGTCGGACGCTGCGCGGACTATATACTGCGCGATAAATACGACCTTCTGCGTGTATTCATCTACGCGGATGACGAAGACCGCATCCGCCGCATTACCGAGGAATACCATGAAGCGGATTCCTATCCGGAGAAGCACCTGATCGCCAATGACAAGCGCAGGGCTGCCTACTATGACCTCTACACCGACCAGAAATTCGGCGACTATCACTACTACGATCTGTGCCTGAGCAGCTCTTCGCTCGGCATCGAGACGTGCGCGCATATGATCGCCGAAGCATA
The DNA here is from genome assembly GCA_017510405.1 of Solobacterium sp. GTDB lineage: Bacteria > Bacillota_I > Bacilli_A > Erysipelotrichales > Erysipelotrichaceae > Bulleidia. The sequence goes on along the minus strand of JAFWNG010000032.1, from coordinate 21,170 downwards.
CGAGAAGAAGACAGCAGAGTAACAGAGGATCTCCTGTATGGCAAAACTTGTCTGCAATTTCTATTCGTATGTTCTGAACCGCGCGGTCGATATCACCGTCGTGATTCCTTCGGTCACCTGTCCGGAATCACTCGGACTGGCCGGGTATCCGCCGACACATGAACTGCCGGCACGCTTCCCCGTGCTGTATCTGCTGCACGGCTTCGGAAACAATCATGCCCAGTGGACCGGCTATACCAACGTGGAAATGTATGCGGAAGAACGCCGGATCGCAGTCGTGAATCTGTCCGCCGAAAACAAAGCCTACGCGCATGTCGGCGGCGATGATTTCATGCGCTTCCTGGATGAAGAACTCCCTAAGTTTCTCAGGAATTACTTCCCTATTTCGGATAAACCGGAAGAGACCTATATCGCCGGTCTCTCCATGGGCGGCTACGGTGCGTATCTGCACGGACTGGCTCACCCGGAACGCTTCCGCGCCATCGGTACGTTCTCAGCCGGCATCGGGATCGATCCGGATTCCTTTGCCCTGTCGCCGTTCGGGAAGCCCGCGAAACGGAAGGAAGAGAACGATATTTATCTGCTTGCGAAGAAAGTGAAGGAAGACGGACGCAGCTTCCCGAAGATCTACGCTTCGTGCGGTACGAAGGACGGCCTGTACAAAGCTGACAGGGAATTCGCTGACCTGCTGAAAGAACTCGGTGCGGACGTCACCTGGGACGAGATGGAAGGCTTCGGTCACGAGTGGCGCTTCTGGGACGCTCAGGTCGAGCGCTTCCTGGACTGGATCGACCGCGATGACGCCTACGGCAGAATGGGAAAGCGTTCTGTCTGAACCACACCTGAAAAAAGATCCCGCCGTGGGATCTTTTCTTTCGCTTATTTGACAAGGATGGAGCCGCCGATGAACTCCCGCAGAATGGAATTGTTCAGGATCACCGAATCATCTTCCAGTTCCGCGAAGAACGCCAGGAATTCCAGCATGCGCTGTGCTTCGGGATATTCCGGCATATCCGGCGTGATCTCCTTCAGAAGAGGTTTGGCGTACTTTTTCAGCACCGCCAGCTCATACAGGCAGTGGGAATTGAAGAACATGTCGGCTTCGCTGTTGAACGGGAAGATCCATGTTTCTTCGCCTCTGCGCACCGACGGCCATTCCCGGATCGTCTGGGCAGCGTCGCGTCCGCGCGTGCGGTGATCGCGCACCATCCTCCGCAGCATGCGTGCGTCGGTCGTCGGCACCCGGTGGTGGCGGTCGATATTCAGCTGGGTGAGCGGACTGATATAGATACGGTATTTCTGATCATTCTTGATCCCGGAAGTCAGACGGGGATTGAGGGCGTGTATGCCTTCGATGACGATCGGCTGATCATCGGCGATCGACACGATGCGTCTGCCGTAGTTTTTCTTTCCTTCGATAAAATCGAACTCCGGTATATCCACGGTTTCTCCGTTCAGCAGCGCGTTCATCTGCCGGCCGAACAGTTCCATGTCCACCGCTTCGATCGTTTCAAAGTCCAGTTCCCCCTTTTCGTCCGGAACCATCTCGTCACGGTCAACGAAATAATCATCGGTGCCGAGATAGAGCGGATCGAGTCCGAGGACTTTCAGCTGAATGCACAGCCGTCTGGCAAAGGACGTCTTGCCGGAGGACGACGGACCGGCGATCAGAATGATGCGTTTCTTCTTTTTGCGGATCGTTTCGGCAATGTTGGCGATCTTCTTCTCATGGAGCGCTTCTGACAGCATGATCAGTTCTTCCGCCTTGCCGTTCTCCACCGTCCGGTTCAGCTCCCACGCATAGCGTACCTGCATGAGTTTCTGCCACTGTGTTTCTTCCGAGAACGCGCCGTAGAGCACTTTCTGTTCTTCAAACGGCGGCACCCGGTCGGGATATTTGAGATGCGGGAAGCGAAGCAGAAGTCCGCCCCGGTAGCGGCGTACCTCAAACAGCTTCAGATAGCCGCAGTGAGGAACCATGTGGATATAGAAGATGTCCTTTTCCCCGTTGATCTCACATACATAGGAACCGGTGATGTCCGGCGCCGTCTCATAGACCGGCAGACGGTTCCGGCCGCCTTCTTCGGTGATCATACGGAGGATCTCTTCCCGGGTATGCCATGTTTCCCGGATCGGTACGCACTTACGCACCTGTTCTTCCATGTAGGCCTGGATCTTCCGGGCGGCCCGCTCTTCCGGACGGGCGCCGTGCAGGGTCGTAAAGAGTCCCTTGGACAGGGAGTTCTCCACTTTGACCTGCACATTTCTGCCGATAACGGTATGCACGGCATGGATATACAGGAAGATGAGTGACGTCTGATAGGACATGTTCGCATACGCATCCCGGATGTCCAGCAGTTCCAGCACGCCGTCTTCCGTGATGTTTTCATTCATGCGGATCGGTTCCCGGTTCAGACGGCATCCCACAACAGTATGTCCGCAGTCGTATCCGATATCCTGCAGGATCATTTCCGGCGTTACCGCATCGCTGTATTCTTTTGTGAGGATGGTCCCGTCGGACCAGTGCAGTTCCAGTTTCATTCTTTCTTTTCCTTTTTGCGTTTGCCGTGGAACACCGTTGTTTCCCGCTGAGCGGCAGGCCGTGCCGGTTCGACCGGGACAGTCCCCTGCGTCACCGCCATCAGGACGTCCTGCGAAGCGACCGGTTCTTCGTCGCTCTGGATCTTATGGAGACGGCCGTTCGGCATCAGCTGACGCGCTTTGGCCGTGTCCGCGAGGCAGATATTCAGATAATCACGTATGCGCTTGCGGATATCGGCATCCTGGATCGGACACGCGATCTCAACGCGGCGTTCGGTATTTCTGGTCATGAAGTCGGCCGAAGAAATATACATGCGCTCGGCGAGGCCTTTGCCGAACAGATAGACGCGGGAATGTTCCAGATATCTGCCGACGATCGAATAGATCTCGATGTTCTCTGTTTTTCCCGGCACTCCCGGCAGGATGCACGAGATGCCGCGGACGATCAGAGTGATCTTTACGCCGGCGCACGACGCTTCGATCAGCTTGGCGATGATCTCTTCGTCGGTCACCGCGTTGACTTTACAGATGATGCGGCCTTCTTCTTTCTTTTCGATCTCGCGGTCGATCAGAGAGATCAGCGTGCTCTTCAGTGATACCGGCGCCACCAGCAGAGTGCGGTATTCGCCGTCCAGTACGCCCATATACATATTCTTGAAGAATTCCAGACCGTCTCTTACGATCGCCGGACGGGCGGTCAGAAGCGCCAGGTCGGTATACTGCTTCGCCGTATTTTCATTGAAGTTGCCGGTGGAGATCAGGGCGCAGTGTTCCGGCTTCTTTCCGTTCATACGGGTAATGAGGCAGATCTTGGAATGTACTTTGTAGTTGTCAAAACCGTAGATGACATTACAACCGGCATCTTCCAGACGCTCGGAATAGTCAATATTATTCTGTTCGTCAAAGCGTGCCTTGAGTTCGATGAGGACATCGACTTCCTTGCCGTTTTCCGCTGCCAGACAGAGATACTCGACCAGACGCGCATGGGACGCAAGGCGGTAGATCGTGATCTTGATCGATACGACATCGGGATCGGAGGCGCTTTCCTTCAGAAGCCGCAGGAACGGCTCCATGGACTCATACGGATAGCTGAGCAGGACGTCTTTCTTCCGGATCTGATCAAACAGATTTTCTTCATAATTGAGGGCAGGCGTCAGTTTCGGTTCGTATTTCGGGAATACGAGATCCTCTCCGATACCTTCCGGCAGGGACTTCTCCAGGGAGAAGACATATTTCATGGACATCGGCACAGCGTTGACAAACAGCATCTGCTGCGTCGTGTTCAGATGGGTAAGCAGATATTTGCGGAACGCCGTACTTGGCTTCTTACTGCAGTCCAGACGCGTCACATTCATCTTGCGGCGCTCTTTCAGCACTCTCTGCATCTTGCGGCGGTAGTCCTTGATATGTACAAAGATCGCATCTTCCGGATCGACGAACGCACTGCGCGAGACCGCGATCTTCATCGACTCTTCGACGATGACATCCGGGAATACCTGCGGCACCTGGTTCAGGATCAGGTCTTCGGTATGTACGAAGCGCAGTTTGTTTTCCGCCGGCAGAAGGATGATCTCCGGCAGTACCGTCGGCACCGGAATGAGGCCGAAGGAACTCTTATTCTTATACCGCATCATGGCGGCGATATAGATGATGTGGTTCTGCAGGTTCGGGAACGGATGATGGGTATCCACGATCTGCGGCGACAGCAGCGGCGAGATCTCCCGGCGGAAATACTTGCGCAGATATTTCATTTCTGCCTTCGTGCAGTCTTCCACGCCAATATCCTCTACACCGGCTTTGGCCAGTTTCTTTTTCAGGTCCAGATAGATCTCATCTCTCTTCTTGCATGTACGCTTGGCAACTTTGTAGATCTCATTGAGCTGCTGTTCCGGCGTCATGCCCGACTTGTTGTCCACCTTTGCCACATTGACCTGTTTCATATCGTACAGGCTTCCCACCCGCACGCGGAAGAATTCCGTCAGGTTGGAAGTATAGATACTGACAAACTTCAGACGTTCCAGCAGCGGCACGGTCTTGTCTTTTGCCTCGTTCAGACAGCGGTCGTCAAAACGCAGCCAGGACAGTTCCCGGTTCTGCGTACATCCCTCTTTATACAGATTCTTTATCATAATGCGCCCCTTAACTTATTTATTGTATCATGCTTTGACCGTACAATTGACACTCGTATTCAACGATACTGCCGCGAATTCCCGTTTGCCGGAATCCGCATTTTTCCAGCACGCCCCGCGACGCATAATTGCATGCATCACACGCCGCTTCGATCCGCTGCACATCGGTATTTTCGGACAGATGTTTCTTCAGAAGCTCCACGGCGCGCCCTGCATATCCGTGTCTTCGCATCGGTATCCGTATACGGTACCCGATCGTTACGGAGTCTTTTTTCACATCGTAGATCTCCAGGATCCCGGCCAGCGTTCCGTCCGCAGTGAAAATGCCCGCAGCGATCTCCTTGCGCTCTTTGTACCAGCGAAGGCATTCTTCCGCCAGGTGTTCTGCGTATGCATCGTTCAGCGGCTGATCATACAGCTCTTTCAGCTGCGCGGTATCGCTTTTACCGATCCGTCTGACAGTAATGGTGTCATCCTGAAGAAGCGGGAAATACTGAAACAGATCCCGCCGCGTCTGTCCGTTCAATATCATATGTTCCATTATAATATGCGCTCAGTCATGTCCGCAGTTTTCTATGGATGCGTTTTCTGCCGGCGGAAGCTGCACGCGGATGCACACATTGTTCAGCCGCAGCGCAGAGGAATAGCTGACGTCATCGGCGGCCGCATAGATCATGCGCAGGCCGATATTATCCGCAGGATCGGCCGGATGGATCAGCCGGTAACGCTCGGTCAGATCAAACGGTCTGCAGTCATCCCGCACCCGCAGGATCAGATCTGTTTCCCGCAGGATGACGCGCACCTCCAGGTGATGTCTGCGCGTGTCATTGAAACCGTGCGTAAGACTGTTGTCCGCCAGTTCCTGCGCACAGAGCGCCGCATGCACCGCCATGCGTTCCGGCACCGAATTCATTCGGCAGAACTCATGGATCTCTTCCGATACAGCTGCGGATTCCGAAAGAGAAGCGACCGTGCTGCGGAATTCCGCCAGGACCGCCGTCCCGGGCAGAAGCGGTTTATGCATCCGCACACGGATGACGTACCAGCCGAGGATCAGCAGGAAACTTACGATCTGCCATACCGAATAAGAGAGATATACACCGGTGTCGCCGTACCGCTGTCCAAGAAGGAATGTACAGAAGACCGGCATTGCCAGTCCCCATACCACCTGCAGCGCAGCCGCTGTTTTTTTCTTTCCGATCCCCTGCAGGCATGCGCATACAGCCTGATTCATCGCCGCAAAGATCACCGCCGATGCCAAAACGAGCCGGCGGTTTTCCCCTTCCAGAAGCGCGGCGCTGCCGAACAGGTCGTACATCATGATCGGAAATGCCGCCGCCAGAACAAAACGGATATACTCCGTGGTCATATTCCGCACCGCCGGTTCCGCTTTTCCCGCCAGCAGCGGCGTGATCAGTCCGGGACAGAAAATGCCGGTCAGCGTAAACAGCAGCGCCAGCAGTGCCAGCATAGTGAATGACATGCGGAACAGACGCTGTGCTTTCTCCTGGTGTCCCTGCGCCAGTTCCCTGGCCAGTACGATGGACAGTCCGCCTGCCGTCACAACGCTGAAAATACTCAGGCTGTCAAAAAGCGGCGCCGCGAGTTTCAGGGCGGAAAGCCCAGCTTCGCCGAGATACCGCCCGGTGACCGCACAGTCGATCATTCCCGTCAGGGACAGTGTCAGATTTCGTACGGTGCCGGCAAGCACCAGCCTGCCGAATACCCTTCGATGCATGAGATTCTGTTTCAGTATCATGTGTATGCCTTCTGTACATACTATACCATCCGCGCATGGCTCGGCATTTATCATCCTGTATCCGCAAAGCACCGTGAGTATAAAAAAGGACGGCTTCCGCCGTCCTTAAGGAAGATCAGTAACTTTAATGTTTTTTACCGGTATCCGTACGTTTTACGCGTTTTTCCGATAGAGGATCACAGACTCATACGGACGCAGCGTCATCGAATCCTTCGGACATGTATCCTTATAATTCGACAGCAGCACGGAGTATCCGTCCGCATCGAACGATACTTCTGCCGGTCTGGCATAGAAATTGTTCAGGACAAGCAGTTCTTCGTTTCCGAGAACACGCTTGTAGGCATATACCGACTCATGGTCTTCCATGACCGGCACATACAGGCCGTCCTGCACCAGCGGCATGGTCTTGCGCATTTCGATCAGCTTCTGGTAGTGACGGAAGATGCTGTCTTCCGCAGCCAGTTCCGTTTCCACGTTGACTTCCTTGTAACGGGAAGCCGGGCCGATCCACGGCGTACCGTCGGTGAAGCCGGCGTTTTCCGCGGCGGACCACTGCATCGGCGTGCGCGCGTTGTCACGGGAACGTGCCCGCAGGATATGCAGCACTTCTTCCGGACTCTTGCCCTGGTCAAGCAGGATCTTGTATATATTTGTGCTTTCCACGTCTCTGTACTGGGAAATATCCGTGAAGCCGGCATTCGGCATGCCGATCTCTTCTCCCATGTACACATACGGAACACCGCGCATCATGTGCAGCGCTGTTGCCAGCATCTTCGCACTTTCCCGGCGGTACTCTGTATCATTGCCGAAGCGTGATACCGAGCGCGGCTGGTCATGGCAGTTCCAGAACAGCGCGTTCCACGCATTGGCTTCCTGCATGCCGACCTGCCAGGTGACGAACAGTCTCTTCATCGCCGCGAAGTCGACGTCCTGCAGTTCCCACTTCATCTGGTTCTTGTAGTCGACTTTCAGATGATGGAAGCTGAATACCATATCCAGTTCCCCGCTCTCTTCACCGGCATACTGCACGCAGTTTGCCAGCGTCGTGGAACTCATCTCACCGACGGTCAGATGATCCGGATCCTGTCCGAAACTGTTTTTGTTCAGTTCCTTCAGATACTCATGTTCCCGCGGTCCGTCGGTATAGAACTGGCGGCCGTCATAGTTATTCGGATCATCCTCATAGCTCTTCTTGGAAATGAGATTGATGACATCGAAGCGGAAGCCGTGAACGCCGTGCGAACGCCAGTAGTTGACGATGTCCGCACATTCCCTGCGCACTGCCGGATTGGTCCAGTCAAGATCTGCCTGGGTCACATCAAACAGATGCAGGTACCATTCATCGAACTTTTCCACGTATTCCCAGGCACTGCCGCCGAACTTGGACTGCCAGTTATTCGGCGGAAGACCCGGACCTTTGCCCTTGCGGAAGATGTAGTAACTCTTGTATGTTTCATCGCCCGCAAGTGCTTTCTTAAACCATTCGTGTTCTGTGGACGTGTGATTGAACACCATGTCGAACATCAGGCCGATGCCGCGCGCCGCAGCTTCTCTGCTCAGTTCTTCAAAGTCTTCCATCGTACCGTACCGGGGATCAAACGTACGGTAGTCTGCCACATCATATCCATTGTCTCTCTGCGGAGATACGATCATCGGGTTAAACCAGATATAGTTTATTCCGAGCTGTTTCAGGTAATCGAGTCTCTGAATGACGCCCCGGATATCACCCCATCCGTCTCCGTTCGAGTCCTGGAAGGACTTCGGGTAGATCTGATATACGACTTTATCCTTGAAACTCATGCGAACCTCCTTATCCGAGCTTGACGATGTCTTTGTCCAGTGCCTTAACTGCGCCTGTTTTCTTTAATTCTACCGCAGCACCGTCTGTAAATACTACCGGTGTTACGACAGGCTTGCCCTGGCTGCGGATGTAATCCAGGTCAACTTCTGTGAGCAGGTCGCCCTGTTTCACGATGTCGCCCTGTTTTACTGCCGGCTTGAAGCCCTGTCCATTGAGTTCAACGGTATCCATACCGATGTGGATCAGGACTTCTCTGCCGTTGGCAGCCTTCAGGCCGTAGGCATGACCGGTGGGGAACGCCACCGTGATCTCGCCGGAGAACGGTGCGTAGATCTTACCTTCAGTCGGATCGATGGCAATACCGTCGCCCATAGCCTTGGAGGAGAACACCTTGTCCGCTACTTCTGTGATCGGCATCAGGGTGCCGCTTACCGGAGCAGCGAATTCTTCTGTCATCTGTGCAGCTGTGTATGCCGGAGCTTCTTCTTCCTCTTCTTCCTCTTCGCTGTAAAGGTTGCCTGTTGCCGGGTTGATCTTGTTTTTGCCGATCATGACTGTGAGCACGAACGGAACGACCAGAGCGACCAGCATGGCGATTGCGAAGATGAACATGTATTTCGGGAAGATGGAGATAATGCCCGGCAGACCGCCGACGCCGATGGATGCAGCAGTTACGCTGAATGCTGTGGAAATGACTGCTGCGATGCAGGAACCGGTCATTGCACAGTAGAACGGCCACTGGTATTTCAGGTTGATACCGAACATAGCCGGTTCAGTAACACCCAGCCAGCAGGAGATCATGGACGGATAGTTGACTTCCTGAGCCTTTGTATTTTTCTTCTGCAGATAGGACATGCCGGCTACTGCTGCGCCCTGTGCGATATTGGACAGTGCGATCATCGGCCAGAGCATTGTTCCGCCTGTGGAATTGATCAGCTGCAGGTCGATCGCGTTGGACATGTGGTGCAGACCGGTGATGACCAGCGGTGCATAGAAGAAGCCGAATACAGCACCGAACAGAACACGGAACTTGCCGGAGATACCTGCCATAACAAATGCGGATACCCATTCACCGACTTTCCAGCCGATCGGACCGAGAACGAAGTGCGCTGCCATGACTGCCAGAAGCAGCGAGCAGAACGGAACGAGGATCATCTGCAGTACCTGCGGAACGATCTTCTTGAAGAAGCGTTCCAGATATGCAAGCGTGAACGCTGCGAGAATTGCCGGTATGACCTGTGCCTGGTAGCCGATCATACGGAAGCTTGCAAAGCCGAAGTTCCATACATAGTTCGGAGCCCATGCGTCAGCTGCCATGCCTGCAACGCCGTATGCGTTAACGAGCTGGCCGGAGATCAGTGTGAGACCGAGGACGACGCCGAGCATCGGTGTGCCGCCCATCTTGCGCTGTACGGACCAGCAGATGCCTACCGGGATACCTGTGTGGAATACGGCTTCACCGATGATCCACAGGAACTTGTCGAGACCTGCCAGGAATGTGCCGTCCTGCAGAACGACTGCTGTTTCGAGAATGTTGCGGAAACCGAGAATAAGACCTCCGCAGATGATAGCCGGAATGAGCGGTGCGAAGATCTCGGCGATATTCGACATGATCTTCTGGAGCGGTGTCTGATTGTCTTTCGCTGCACTCTTTGCGGCATCTTTGGAGACGCCTTCGATACCGGCGATTGCTGTGAATTCCTTGTAGAAATCCGCGACCTCATTTCCGATTATGACCTGGAACTGGCCGGCCTGAGTGAATGTGCCCTTGGCGCTCGGCAGAGCTTCGATCTTCTTGATGTTTGCCTTCTTCGGATCAGCAAGAACGAAGCGCATACGAGTGACGCAGTGCGTGATTGCGTTGATGTTTGACGGACCGCCTACGTATTCAAGCAGTTTCGTCGCATCTTCTGTGAATTTTCCCATGTGATTCCCTTTCTACTTGTTTATACAAGTTATGTACCTTTAGTGTAGCTAAGTTGTTTAAACATGTCAATCCAATACAGCGAATTTGTTTAAACAAATTTCTGTGTCTCTGCGAATATGTGTATAATATGGATGACAGAGGTCCTTCATATGCCGAAAAGTAAGTACGAATCGATCTACCAGACCATCAAAGACGAGATCCTGGCGGGCAATTACGTCCACGGCGATCTTCTTCCTTCCGAAAATGAATATACGAAACGATTTGGCTGTACACGCAATACCATCCGCCGGGCACTGGCGATGCTTACGCAGGAAGGCTTTCTTCTGCCCCGCCACGGCCGCGGCGTCCAGGTGATCTGGCAGCCGCAGAAAGGCCGCAATATCTTCTCTCTGGGCGGAATTGAAAGTCTCCGGGAAGCTGCCGACCGGAACCAGGTCTCCATGAAGACCCGGGTCGTCCGCTTCGAAGAACGCATCTGTGATGAAAAACTCAGTGAACAGACCGGTTTCGACGTCGGCGAGCATCTGCTCTTTGTCGAGCGCGTGCGCAAGATCAACGGCGAAGCGATCATCCTGGATACCAACTACTTCCTGAAGTCCGAAACCGAGGGACTGACCGCCGAGATCGCCGAGCATTCGATCTACCGGTATCTGGAAGAAGTCCGCGGCATGAATATCACCACCAGCCTGCGGCGCGTGACTGCGGAAAAAGCCGTCAAACGCGATTACCGCTATCTCGATCTGCAGGAATATGATTTTCTTCTTGTGATCACCGGCCAGGTATTCAATTCCAGCGGTGTCATGTTTGAATATACGCAGTCCCGTCACCGTCCCGACAAGGTATGCTTTATTGAATCCGCGGTGCGGAAGACTGTATGATCTGACCAATTATTCCGAAAGCACAGAGGCGCCCGCTTCTGTGCTTTTATTACATCTGTCATATATACAATACCAGTTGCACGTACATGACAGGAGTAACCGGTTTGTGTATACTATAGTTAGTTAGATATAACTAACTATAGGAGGAATACTGATGAAACTTGTACTGATCCGTCACGGAGAAAGTGAATGGAACAAACTGAATCTCTTTACCGGCTGGACCGACGTGGATCTGAGCGAAAAAGGTCACGAAGAAGCCGCTGCGGCAGGCCGTCTGCTCAAAGCAGAAGGCTATGACTTCGACATCTGCTACACTTCGATCCTGAAGCGGGCAATTCACACGCTGAACCATGTGCTGGACGAAATGGATCGGGCATGGCTGCCGGTCATCAAGTCGTATAAGCTCAATGAACGCCACTACGGTGCCCTGCAGGGTCTGAACAAGGCGGAGACTGCGGCGAAATACGGCGATGAACAGGTCCGCATCTGGCGCCGTTCCTTCGACGTAAAACCGCCGGCACTGGATCTCGACGATGCAAGAGCGCCGCGAAACCAGGAAATGTTCCGCGACATCCCGAAAGATGAACTGCCGCTGACAGAATCCCTGGAAACAACGATCGAACGCGTCATCCCGTATTTCGAAGAAGTCATCAGACCGGACATGAAAGCAGGAAAACGCGTACTGATCGCTGCCCACGGCAATTCCCTGCGGGCTCTGGTCAAATACCTGGACGGTCTGACACCGGAAGAGATCCTGAATGTCAACATTCCGACCGGATCCCCTCTCGTCTATGAGTTCGACGAAGACTTCCGCGTCATCCGCCATTACTACCTCGGCATGAGCGAAGAAGAACTGCAGGCAAAGATGGATGCCGTCGCAAAACAGGGCGCGGCAAAAAAGTAAAATACAGGATAAAACATCCTGTAAACGATCAAAGGGGCGGTCAGTGACTGCCCCTCTTATCTGTATATATCGGATGATCTGTTACAGGAGAACTTCGCCGTTGGACTCAATGATCTCCTTATAGCGGTCATAGGAATTCTTCTTGACGCGCTCCAGTGTACCGTGTCCGTCGTTGAACCGGTCTACGTAAACGAAGCCGTAGCGCTTCTTCATCTCACCGGTGCCGGCGGAAACGACGTCGATCGGGCCCCACCACAGGTAGCCCATGCACTTGACGCCGTCCTTGATGGCTTCGTGGACCTGCTTCAGATGCTCTTCCAGATAGTGTACGCGGAACGGATCGTCGATCTTTCCGTTCTCATCCAGGCCTTCGTCCAGGCCGATGCCGTTTTCCACGATGAACTGCGGCAGATGATAGCGGTCATTCAGCACGTTCATGGTGTAGCGCAGACCTTCCGGGTCTACCGGCCATGCCCACGGCTGCGGCGAGCATTCCTTCAGGAACGGGTTGGTCTTTCCCTTGATTCCGCCGGTATTGGAGATCATGGTCGCATCGGACGCATAGACTGCCGAACGATAGTAGCTGTAGGAGATGAAATCGACCGTATTCTCTTTGATCAGCTTCAGTCCTTCTTCGCTCATTTCCGGCTTCAGGTCCGGATCCTCATTCCAGATCCTGTATACATAGCCCGGGATCTCGCCGAGCGCCATCGGATCGCACATGAAGAATACTGCCATGCGCTGTGTATCCAGAGCGCCGAGAACATTGACCGGATTGCAGTTGTCCGGATAGGTCGCCGTGCCGGAAGCGGTCATCATATTGCCGATCTTCGCAGCCGGATCGATCTCATGGCACAGTTTTACGGTTTCCGCGTTCGCAACGAGAATGTTGTAGTACGCCTGCCAGATCTGTTTCTGCGTGATCGAGCCGATCGGGTCATTTTTGTCCTTCGGATCTTCAATATTCAGAATACCTGCCGCAACGAACGGGTTTCTCAGCATGGCATTGACTTCATTGAAGGTCAGCCAGTACTTTACCTTGCCTTTGTAGCGGTTGAATACTGTCGTTACATAGTTGCGCCAGAAGCCGATCATGACCGGATTGGACCATCCGCCGTATTCGGTCAGAAGATGCAGCGGAGTCTCATAATGCGAAAGCGTAATGACCGGTTCCATGCCCAGCCGCAGCATCTCATCAAACAGATCATCATAGAACTTCAGACCCGGTTCATTCGGTTCTGTTTCATCGCCGTTCGGGAAGATTCTTCCCCAGGCGATCGAGGTACGGAAGCTGTTGAAGCCCATGCCTGCCATCAGGGCTAGGTCCTCTTTGTAGCGGTGATAGAAATCGATGCCGTCGTGGCTCAGATAGATCTTATCCGGATTCAGGCACATTTCCCATTTGCCGGTCTCGTCGTTCCATTTCAGTCCCGGATCTCTGGAACCGATTCCGACCATGATATCTGTAACATTCGGCTGTTTGCCGTCTTCAAGCCATGCGCCTTCGAGCTGGTTGGCAGCTACTGCGCCGCCCCACAGGAAACCTTTTGGAAAGCTCATAATTATATTCCTCCTATTATCTTCCTGCTTATATTATTGCATATCGGTATACATGCAAGAAAGTACATCTGTCACGCCGGGAAACAAAAAATACCTGTTCACCGGGACAGCCGTTTCAGCCGGAACGATAATTCCTGTACGTAAAAACCGCCGGTCCTCCGGCGGTCATTTCGTTTCGTCTTTCAGCAGTGTCTCAAACAGGTATTTTCCAAGACCGTCATCGGCACAGGTATACTCCGTGACGTCGTCACAGAGTGCCTTGATGTCTTCCTGGCCGTTTGCCAGGCATACGCTGAAGCCCGCTTCTTCCAGCATGGTGCGGTCATTGTCCGCGTCGCCGAACGCGATCACCTCGTCCAGAGAGATACTGTTCGCTTCGCAGTAATGCCTGAGACCGGCGCCTTTATTCACACGCGGATCCTGGATCTCCAGCAGTTCCTTACCGGTCTTGAAGCAGACATACCGGTCACAGTCCAGTGTCTTGGCATACTGTTCCACCGGAACCAGCTCTTCGGCGCTGCCGGTGCGGAACAGGATCTTCCCGGTCTCTTCCGCCCACATCTCACTGATATCATGGGCGATGACCAGTTCATTTTTGTTGCGCTTCGCGGACATTTCCATGAACGGGTCTTTTTCCAGCGCGAGCATATAGCCGTCCCGGTAAACGAACGGATTCTGATGTACTTTGTACATCTTTTCCGTGATCTCTTTCAGTGTTTCCTGGGAAAGCGGATGGAAGTATTCCACGGTATCTTTCCGCACGTCCCAGATCTCCCCGCCGTTCATCCCGATGATGAGATCAAACTGGCGGTCCAGACCCCATTCCGTATAGTGTGTCTTCAGCCACTGCCACAGCGGTCTTCCCGACGCAATGGCAACGATCATGCCGCGCTTCTGCATCTCACGGAGCGCACGGACGGTTTCCGGTCCGGCTGTTCCGCCTTTGGGACGGATCGTATCATCGATATCCGCGATGAACATCCTGTATTGTTTCATGGTAACTCCTTACTGCTTACGCGCCTTCAGCGACCAGAAATGAATGATATTCATATCTTCCCGCATATCCAGACCATGGCTTCCCAGTCCCCCGTCGATGGCATGACAGCCGTGATCGGGAAGGAACGCGCACACGTGGTCTTTGTCTTTCCAGATCTCATCCGCCAGCGAAGACAGCCGGTGATAGGCCGCCGCGTTGTGATCGATCTGCGCCAGGGATTCCTCTGCCTCCGGTCCCCAGCGGTGCATCGTGCTGTCGAAGTTGGCATTGTAGCAGACCACGATGTCATAGATATCCTGTTTCAGGATCTCTTCCGTACGTTCGTTGCATTCATCCGGAGTATCGCATTCGATATAGGTCATATCGCGTTCCTTGAAGATCTCGGTAATGCTGTCGCCTTTCGTGGAAATGATCACCGGTCTCTTTCCTGCCCGGATCGCCGCGTCAAACAGCGTATCCACTTTCAGGACCGGTTTGACATAGGCCTGAATGCCGTGTTTTTCCGGCATCAGCCCGGTATACATGGACGCAAAGCACACCGGTGTCACGCTCGGCATGACCGAGAGCACCGGCAGAGCAATGTCGCTGTTCTCAATGACCGGAATGAACTTTTCGGTATATTTCTGATACAGCCACAGGGCGATGGCGTCCGGATTGTACAGCAGGATCCGCTCCGCCTGGCGGCCGGCAAATACCTTCTCTGCCTTGCGCATGACTGCCGGGTTGGCTATGTCCGCTTCTTTCGGCGGCGCAAATCCCATCAGTTCCGCAACGGCAGCGCATGTCGAAGTGATGCAGATCGAATTTCTCTCATCCATTGTCGTCTTCCCTCCGCAGTTCTTTCACATAGGCGTCGGTAATGTCATACAGATCCTGCAGCGTACGCATCTGCGCAAGCTTTCCGCGGCAGGCAGCCGCATAGGGCATGCCGGCAATATACCAGCCGGCCATACTTCGCATCTGGCGAATTCCGATCATCTCCCCTTCGTAGTCACAGAGCTGTCTCGCATAGTCTTTCATGATCTCCAGACGCTCTTCGTACGAAGGCGGCGTATAGTCAGTCCCGCGGAAGTGGGCGTTGAGTTCCTGCAGGAAAAACGGTCTTCCGAGCAGACCTCTGCCGATCATGATCGCATCGGCCTTCGTGATCTCCAGCATGCGGTCGGCGTCCTGTACCGTGCGGATATCACCGTTGGCGATGACCGGAACCGATACGGCTTCCTTTACCATGCGAATATATTCCGGGTTCGCTTTTCCTTCGTACATCTGCGTGCGGGTACGTCCGTGCACCGCAATCGCCGAAGCGCCTGCCTCTTCACAGAGACGCGCGATCTCCACGCAGTTGATCTCCTCCGCGCTCCAGCCGGCCCGGATCTTTACCGTGACCGGACGGTCGGTATGCTCTTTTACCGCCTTTACGGCATTGTACGCCGCTTCGGGATGGTGCATGAGCCAGCTGCCGGCGTTCGAACGCAGTACTTTCGGCACCGGACATCCCATATTGATGTCGATGATATCGCACGTCGTATTCTTACTGAGATACTCCGCCGCTTCCGCCAGGGTGTCCGGATCACTTCCGAACAGCTGCAGCGCCACGGGATGCTCATCTTCAAATACCCGGCACATATCCTGCGTCTTGGAGTTCTTATAGTGCAGTGCCTTGTCCGAGATCATCTCACTGACGGTGAGACCTGCCCCGTACTGCATGCACTGCCGGCGGTAGACCGGATTGGAATACCCTGCCAGAGGCGCCGCTATGATCCGGTTGGAGAGCTTAACTCCTCCGATCGCGAACACGCTTCGCCTCCAGGATCGCCTTCAGGTCTTCCGTGCTGTAGCGGTAATACGTATTGCAGTAGTCGCAGCGAACTTCCGCGCCTTCGCCGTCATTGATCATTTCCAGAAGGTCCGCTTCCGCCAGAGTCCCGAGCGATACCATGAAATGTTCTCTGGAACACGGGCAGTGCCAGCGCACGCCGCGCGTATCGAGGAACTCGGCATCCGGGAAATACGCCAGTACGATGTCTTCCAGTTCGTCATACTGCCGCAGCAGCTCGGTCATCGCCCCCATTTCTGTACTGACTTTCTCGCAGAATTCGATCGTTTCCTCCGGCGCGCCAGGAAGCAGCTGCACGATCATTCCGCCGGCCGTTTCAATATTGCGGTCCGTACCGACCAGTACGCCGACATTGACGATCGTCGGGGTCTGTTCGGAAATGGCATAGTAATAGGCAAAGTCGATGCCGATCTCACCCGTCTGCAGATGGGAGACACCGGTAAACGGTTCTTTCAGACCAAGGTCCTTGATGACCTGCAGATCACCGTCATGACCGACGGCCGCGCCGACATCCAGGTGTCCGTCCGGACGCACCAGATGGATGTCCGGATTTCCGATAAAGCCGCGTACGTCCCCGTTTCCGAATCCCTGCGCCAGCACGGTTCCGGCCGGGCCGTTTCCGTTCAGGATCGCAGTGATCTTTTCATCATCGTTCTTCAGGTCGCTTGCCATGATCGCGGTCACGGTCAGCGTTCTGCCGAGCGCAGCTGCCGAAGTCGGCTGAAGGCGGTGGTGATCCACCGCCTGCTGCACAAGTTCTTTCGTCAATGCAATATGAATGCGCACGGTCCCGTTCAGAGCCTGTGCGATTACGATCTCATCTCTCATTTCAATCTCCTGATACAGCGCAGATTCATCTTGCGCATTTTCCGTTCATCGATCTTGATGATCTTCCGGTCGGTCGTAAAGATGCCGTTGCACTCATCTTCCACGTCGCTGACCTGCGTATAAACGCATCCCGCAAGTCCTTTGCGGATATTGCCGAGGATATCCCGTTCATACAGTCTGTGCACTGCTTCATCCAGTGCCAGCTTATCCGTGAATTTCTTATAGCCGTACAGTTTCTCCGCCTGACTGTGTCCGTATTCAAGATACGCGTAACCGCCGAACTCACTCAGCAGCGGAATGCGGCCGTCTTCCTTCGGCACCCGGAAAGCCGTGAAATACACATGCCGGCTGTCAAAATCGCCCGCTCCCTGGTCATGCCAGCCGCTGGCGCTGTCGATCAGCCGCGTATGATCGTATGCATGGATATGATCCGTCACCTTTTTGCTGTCAAACTGACCCCAGCCTTCATTGAACGGCACCCACGCAAACACCGATACGACATTGTACAGGTTGTCCAGCATATCATCCAGTTCCCGGTAATACATTTTAAAAGACTCGTCGCTCACGCGGCCGAAGGCCTTGTTTCCGCCTTCGTCTTTCTTCTTCCGGAAGCCGATATTCGGAAATACACCGGTCGCGTTGAAATCATACGGTCCGCCGCCGTTCGGCATATCCTGCATCACGAGGATCCCGAGCCGGTCGCAGTGGTAATACCATCTGCGGCATTCCACTTTAACATGCTTCCTGAGCATGTTGAAACCAAGCGACTTCAGCTTTTCCAGCTCAAATACGATCGCCTTGTCATCCGGATAGGTCATCAGACCGTCCGGCGTATATCCCTGATCAAGCAGACCGTTCAGAAAGAGCGGACGGTCATTGAGACAGAAGCGGATCTTCCCGGTGGAATCATAGCCGCGGGAAAACTTGCGCATGCCGAAATAACTGCGTACAAGGTCATCCTCGGTCTTCACATAGACGTCATACAGGAACGGATCGTCGGGCGTCCACGGGTGGATGTGTTCGACTGGTATCGTATACCTGCCTTCATCCGTCAGTCCCTGATGCACCAGTTCCCGGCCGGCCATAACGGTGATCAGCGCCTGTGAGAAATCACCGGCCATATCAACGAATACCTGCCGGTTGTCATAGTCCGGCGTGATCTTGATATCGTGAACGGCATGTTCGGGAATATCTTCCAGCCATACTGTCTGCCATATGCCGGAAGACGGAGTATACCACATGCCTCCGTGTTCGATCTTCTGCTTGCCGTAGGCGTATACACCGGTATCACTGTAGTCCCGGCAGCGTACGACCAGCGCGTTCTGGTATTTGATCATGCTGGAAATATCCAGCGAGAACGGCGAATACCCGCCTTTGTGGGATCCCGCTTCGATCCCGTTCACCCACACGGTGCATTCCTGATCCACGCCTTCAAAATTCAGCCATGTACGCAGGTAACTCGGTTTATAGGAAAACTGTTTCCGGTACCACAGCGCCTGGTCAGGACTGAGCTGTTCGTCGGTTCCGGAAAGCACGGAACCGAGCGCAAACGGAACGATGATCTTCTTCCACCGGTCGCCCTTCGGCGAAGCTCCGGCTTCCGTGATCTGGTATTCCCAGACGCCGTTCAGATTCGTGTAGCTGTCCCTCTGCAGCTGCATGCGCGGATATTCCTGAAGCGGTGCTTCTTTTTTCAGCGCTTCTCCCCATTCTGTCATTAAAGCCATATACTACCCCTTCTTACGGTCTTTCATGATCTTCTTTGCAGCACATACCAGCAGTCCCGGAATGTGTGATACTGCGGCCGGCAGTGAGATCGACCGGAACGCAGCCGCATTGCGCGATACCGCATACGCATACAGGATACCGATGAATACGGAAACGATCCCCGCGGTCAGCTGCACGGCAAACACGGAGCCGGTCCACTTCTCCGCCGCCGACAGACACTGCATCATGGCGGCCAGAAGCACGCACAGCAGCGCCATCGAAACGGACAGAAGCGGAACTTCACGCATCCTCAGAAGAAGCACGACCGGGATCGATAGGATCACACCGGCCGCTGCTCCAGTTAGTATCGTCTGTATTTTCTGCAGGTTCATATCAGTCACCGAACCCGGCGATGCCGGTCCGCTTTCCGACCATGTCATCGCTAATGCCCAGTGTCGTGCCGTCGCTTCCTCTGGCGATCACATTGTCGCGCCGTGTCTGTGCCGATGTCTGCAGTACTTCCGGTACGCCGCCGGCATAGACCGGTTCATAGACAACATTCTCTCTGCCTTCATGCCATGTGCGGACAATGCCTTCCCACAGGCCGTTGACCACCGCGCCTTCCCGGAACAGAGAATAGGAATTCAGTCCCAGTGTATACGCGCAGTATTCCATCTGGTTTCCCTGCGGCAGGTCGCCTGCCCACTGTCCGTCCGCGTAATAGCGCTTGTATGTCAGTCCGGTCGTATTGGAATACAGATTCACGCCGAGCAGGATCCCGTGTCCCTGCCGGACATTGCCTTCATAATCCCCGTAATACAGGACAGCGCCGCCTCCCGGCATCAGATACAGACCCGCCTTCAGTCCGCTGGTCTCAACGATGACCGGCTGCGGATCCGGCGTATAGCGCAGTCTGACGACAAGATTGCGGTAATCCTGGTTGTCCATGGCATTGAGCGCCTCGGTATAATTGCGCTGTACGAGGAACTTCTGTACATCTTCCGCGATCAGCTGCAGACGCGAAGCGATCTCCGCCTCATCGCGCTCACCGGTAATCGTCGCCAGCATCTCCGTGCATTTGCGTCCGGAGAGCTTCTGTGCGCCTTCCTGCAGCGCCATCACAGCACTTTCATACGCGCCGTGACGGATATGGAAATCTGCCCACGTGCAGTACAGTTCATCTTCCGCTTCGGCCGCGAGCGACGAATTCTTCAGAAATGCGCGTCCTTCATCCAGCATATTTACAGCATCTTCATAATTTGCCTGGTAAACCGCATACGCTGTGCTGCGCACCAGTGCTCTGGATACCTCAGTATCATTGGGAATTACTTCATAGGACTGTTTCAGAAGTTCTACACTTTCTGTATATCTTCCTTCCGCAGCCGCAAATTCCGCATTCACCAGACGGTTTTTCGCTGCGATCCGTTCCTGATTCATTCCCAGCCAGAACCAGGCAAGAAATGTGACAACGGCAAACATGGCAATGACGCCGAAAAACGTCATAAAGCTGAACGGTCTGCGTATTTTACGTATTTTCTTCTTTGCCATCTCGCGAACCTCTCTTTCTAACGTATTATACAATGGAAATACCTGCATGATGGAAATTTGCTGAGGCACAGGGAATTTTGTGCTTCCCGAAACAAAAAAGGTGTAATGACCATCTGATCATTACACCTGCTTCATGCATTCCGATTACAGATAAATATATCCGACCAGGCTCTTCGTGCCGGTTCCCCGGACACTTACCCAGCGTTCCATATAATGTCCGAGATATCCGCCTTCCTTGATGTACACCTGTGTGCCGTCTGCGGAAACAGCCGCAACATACGCCACATGTCCATAGTATACAGCGATGGAATTCACGCGCGGTGCCTGTCCGACATCATAGCCGTCTCTCGCCGCAGCGGCATACCAGTTCGTGGAATAGCCCCAGTTCGGCAGGCAGATGCCGCCGTACAGATATGCGAGTTCCCACGCGCCGGATGTGCAGTTTCCGTAACCGCCGCCGAACGGATTGTAGTTCGGACCTTTTTTTCTCATATCAAAATCCGCGCTGCTGTAGGCACGCATTCCGCATGCCTGGCAGATCTTCGCAAATTCGTCGGAACGATAGAATCCGATCAGCACCTGCGAACGCTCGGCTCCCTTGTCCAGGAACGCCGTCCAGCTTGCGACTTCTTCATTGGAAGGTACACGGTTCAGGATCGCCTGATACGCTGCTCTTACAAACGCGCTGTTCGACAGTTTACGGTTCGCAAGCTCCGGTGAATTGAAGAATCCGTTCGCCACGCCTGCCGCTGTC
>JAFWNG010000031.1 GCA_017510405.1 Solobacterium sp. | reverse complement strand
TGGCTCTTCCGGTGTTTCTGTCGGAGTCTCAACCTCGTGGGTATCGTCGATATCCGTATTGTTATTAGGCAATGCGCTCTCCGTCACAGGGATCTGCGATTCAAGAGCCGCTGAGTTCTTAGGCAGAGTCTCCGAATTATCCGTTGTTACATTAAGCAGGTCATTTTCTGTAATCTCTGTCAGGAAGTAAACCATTTCCTCCTGTCCGTCACGATCAATGATCAAATAAAAGACCTTGCCGCTTGCAGCTTCGATGGTATAGAACTCTTTTCCAAGGTTCATATCCTCTCCGTTTTCTCCATCTGATAAAGCGGCTTCTTCCGCATCAGCCTTTGCAAATTCAGCTTTCTTCTGTGCCTCGGGAGATGTATTGGTGCTTGTAGTTGTACTCGTGGTATTTCCATTGCTGTCAGTCTTAGTATGGTCTGTCACTGTAGCTGTAGCAGATGAAGGCTTGGTTGCCTCCGCACTTGCAGGAAGCTGTTCTGCCGGATTACTGTCATCATCAGAATTAGGGTCCTTGTAGTAAGGATTCTTTGTCTTATAAACCTCCGACACATTCCCGGCATTATCCATGGCTGTGATCGTGAAATACTCATAGCCTGCATCAAACTGGGAAAGGCGGATATTCACGGTTCCGTTTGTAACATCCGTAAACTCATACCCATTCACATAAATAACCTTTACACCGGAGTCATTATCGGATGCCTGGATAGTAAGAAGTCCGTCCGATACCGCCGCATTAAGGGTGGGCTTGCTTGTATCAAAGCATTTGATGGAACGGCTTCTCTCATAACTCTTATCATTAGCATCGGTAACAAGCACATACACAGTGCAGTTCTCGGAAATTTCAAGGAACATATCCTCTGTTACATCGTTATAGCTGCCATTCTGTCCGATCTTTGCTTTCACGGACTTTATGGCAAAATTCCCGGTATCAAGGATATCTTCGACCTTAAAAGTGACCTTTGCAGATGTACCGCTTGAATACCATCCAGAAGGAGTATTGATCGTAATCTTTACGCTCGGCTCCTTATATGCGCAGTCCTTATAGTTCTGACTACATACAGGGCAGTCCTTGTTGTAATCATACTGGCTGCACTTGTGGTCACAGATACACTCAGGTTCCGGCTCAGGTGTAGGTTCAGGAGTCGGTGTGGGATCATCTTCTCCAGTCTCACCACCGTCCTCACCATCCCCGGATTCATTTTCGGAGGCGCTGTCTCCTGTGTTGGAACCATCCCCGGCACCGGAATTATCCCCGCTCGAAGGATTTTCAACTGTTGTATCTGTTCCTTCATCTGTAGAACCACTATCTGAAGCATCATCACTTGATGACGAATCATCTGTAGTTCCTGCTTCATTACCTGTCACGCTCTCTTCGGCATATACCGATACCGCAGTGGAGCTGTTCGCAATGAATGCCCCGACCGGCAGTGCAAATAGCATCACCGATAAGATCAGCGATGCAATAATCCTAACTGATAACTTTCTTTGCATTTTCGTTTGTCTCCTTTTCATTTTCTGCATGAAAGGCCCCGCCTTCATCGGGCGGGGTCTGTTTTGATTCCTTATCCCTTGCAGCTATCATGTCCGCAACCTCTTTTTCAGAAAGGCTGTTAAACAGTGCCAGCTGCTCCGGTGTTATATGTTTCTTTCTGATGATCTTCATCGCTTCCGCATCATCCGCTTCCTGTTCGAGTCTCGCCCAGTATTTCTCACGTTCGGTGTAATACTCTTTCTTCTCGGCAGCATGAATGCGGTTTTTCTTGATTGTTTCTCTTTTCATCTTGCCTCCTTATACTTAATGCCCTGGAACTCTCGCAAATGAATAGAAATGCGATTGCCAGTACGGTGTGTTGATGGAAGAGTATTTGATCGGATCGCCTGCGTGTATCATCTGACCATTGCCGGCATAGATACCGACGTGAGTTACAGGATTACCGGAATTGTATGTACCCGTGAAAAAGATAATGTCTCCGGCTCTCGCTTCTGATGCACTGATCGGAGTACACTGGTTATAAATGCCCTGTGCCGTGGTCCTTGGCATGTTACAGTAACCACTATGTGTAAGCACATAGCACACAAATCCCGAACAGTCGAAGCTCGTTGACGGATTGCTGCCGCCCCATACATACGGGTATCCAAGGTAGTTCTCTGCTTCTGCTATAAGCGCTGCCACATCACCACTGCCACCGATAGGATCTGTCGTACCGTAAATAGATCCGTTACCGTTTTCAAAATAGAAAAGCGGATTATAATACTCTCCATCCGATAAGCACTCCAGATGTAAGTGGCTTCCCGTTACGGCTCCCGTACTTCCGGTCTTGCCTATAATCTCTCCATGCCTTACTGTCTGCCCTGCGCTGACATTCATACTTTCAAGATGCGCATACTTCGTAGTAAAGCCTTTTGAATCCGTGATCACGATATAATTCCCGTAATCATCGTCATAGGCTGCCGTGGTAACTGTACCGTCATGCCCGGCATAAACCTCTGTCCCTTCCGGTACTGCGATATCAATACCTCTGTGGAACTGGTTCTCTCCGGTGATGGGATTCTTCCTGTATCCGTAGTAGCTCTTTATCAGGCTGTACCAGTCCGTATCAAGAGGCGTATAAAACTGCTGAAGCGCACCATTGGTCTGCTGATATGCCGCATAAAGCGTACTTGCATCATCATTCCCGGTAAGACGCTCTGCTACGATATCCTCCAAAGGCTTACGGGTAAGCTCCACATCAAGGATTGTTACGGTATATTCCTCTTCCACTTCTTCCTCTTCACCGGTTTCCTCATTCGTAACAGTTACCGTGCGGGTTCTCGTCTCTTCCCTCGGTGTAAGTGTCAGCTCATACATTTCATCAAAAAGTGATTCGATCTCCGCATCCACATCCGCAGCCACCACATCAACCTTTATGGCTGACAGGTAATTGATCAGCGTAAAAGGGTTATGCCCGATTTCTTCAAGGTTATAGTTGTACTCATCATAATCGGGATAATCTTCCTCGATACTGTCTATGGTGTTCTGCAATGCCATTTCCCTTGAGGTCATGGCTTCATCCGATGCATCAAGCTGAGCTGGCTGACTCTGATAGCTTCCTGCCATGGTTGCCGACAGACCACCGTTTAAGACTGCTGAGCAGCTTGAAATACCTGCCGCTATCAGCATAAAGAAAAGCCCGAACAGTCCTATAGTTGCAATAGCTCCTATGTGCTTCCGGGCAAATTCCTCTACTTTTCTTGCCATGTTGGTGGTTGTCGTTGCCGCTTTCTTTGCATATCCGGCAGCCTGCTTTGCTTCTGATCCTTTTTTCAGGGCTTTGGCATACTCACGCTTGATACGCTGCTTCTGCAGACGCTTCTGTATGGCTTTCTTTTTGACCTCCGGGTTTTCCTCCAAATACTTTTGATATCTGAAGTTCACCTCCGCCTTGAACTGCTTCTTTTCAAGAGCCGCTACCTTATTGCTTCGCTTTGCCTGTACGCCATGCTTTATATTTCTCGCATGAACGATAACGGCTTCACCAGCCTCTTCTGTCCTGTGGGCAGCTTCAACACCGGAGTTATCCTTTTCATCCTCCGATATCTTGTCATGCACCAGTCCCTGCGCTTCCATCATCGCCCTGCGGTTTGCGGCAGTTATGGGATTATCTGACTTCGGCTTTTTTAGTACCTTATTGGTCTGAAGCTCATAGGTTACTTTCCCGGTCTTTTCATCGAAATGCCGCACCAGCTTGTACTCCTTACGCTGTGGTAATTTCTTTCTCGCCTTCTGGGTTTTATCAGCAGCCTTTTCCGCTTTCTTTTCAAGCATCTCAAGCTTATGGCTCTTTGCCGTTTCAGCACCTGCTTCTTCCACAAAGCTGGTCTTTCCATGGAAATCTCCATCTGACTGGATAAAGCTGTCCTTTACCCTTGTACGGCTCTCATGCTGCCTGTGCTTGCGAAGTGCTCTCGTTTCCTCACGCTGAGAAGCATACTCGGTATTCTTTTCATCCTCATTCTCATGTCTTTTAAAGAATTCCTGATTGACCTTTCTGCTCTTTTCTTCTGCCTGGGAAACCGTATTTGCAGGCGCAGCATTAAACATCTCCTGTGCTTCGCTTACAGCCTTACTTTTTACGGCACTGCCCTTACTTCTTCCATCAGCGGATCCCGTAGGACCCGCCCGTGCTTTCTTAAAATCTCCGGCATCGGCTTTCGCATCAAATCCCTCGGGTTTAGCCCCGGTTATATCCGATACTGCCTTCCTTGCCGTATTATTCTTTTTCTTCGCCATCCGCATCATCTCCCTTGTCAGCAGTATGTTCCTCTTCCTCCTGTGGACGAGTGTTCATGATCGCATACGTCTTGGTATCTGTCGGATACCTGTCCGCAAATGGAATGACCACATCATTAAAAAGAATGAGTCCGCATCCGGATTCAGAGTTTGTTACATACTGGAGCTGCTTCTCTGAAAGTCCCAGCTTGTCTGCCAGGATCACCTGATCCTTTGCGTTCTGGTTAAGGAGATATACAAAATCGCTGTTACCAAGGATACCCTCGATCTCCTCCGAACGAAGGAAGTCACCTACGTTCTGCGTAAGCCCTGTTGGAATACCACCCCACTTTCTGAAACGCTTCCAGATCTCCACTGAATACTGCGCTGTCTGCTTATCTCTTAACAAAAGGTGGAACTCATCACAGTAATAGCGGGTAGCCACCCTGCGCTCACGGTTACGGGAAACCCTGTTCCATACCGCATCCTGCACGATAAGCATTCCCAGCTCTTTCAGCTGCTTTCCAAGGTCTCTGATATCAAAGCAGACAATTCGGTTCTGACTGTCAACATTGGTACGATGATTAAAATAGTTCTGAGAACCATGTACATATAAAACAAGGCTGTTTGCGATACGCACCGCCTTCTGCTTTGCATCAATGGCAAGCTCCTCTGATACTGCCTTATCCGGCTCATACTTAACCAGTGCGTTATATAAGTCCTCCAATATCGGCATATTCTCTGGTCTCGGGTCTTTGAAATACTCATCATAAATACCCTCGATACAGCGGTCGATGATACCCTTTTCATCATTTGCAAGACCTGTCTCCCCGCCTGCGATAGCATCACAGAGCGTGATAAGGAAATCACTCTTAAGCTTAAGAGCCTCCCTGTCGTTCTTATGGGAAAGCTGAATATCCATCGGATTAAGATAATCCTTTGAATTGGTTGCCAGCTTCACTACCTCGCCACCAAGTGCCTTAACAAGCGGATAATACTCGCCCTCGGGATCACATATCAAAATGTCATCCCTTGATACAAGGAAGCTTCCAAGGATCTCACGCTTTGCAGAAAATGATTTACCGGAACCGGGCGTACCTAAGATTACGCCGTTCGGTGTACGAAGCTTCTTACGGTCTGCCATAATCATGTTGTTACTTAGGGCATTCAGTCCGTAATACAAAGACTGTCCCGACTGGAAAAGCTCCTGTGTATTGAACGGCACAAGGATTGCCAGGTTCTTTGTGATCAGATGCCTGCCTTCCTTCGTTTCATTGATGCCTATGGGAGCTGCGGCATTCATGGCCACCTCCTGCTTGTACTGAAGGTCGATAAGCCTACAGTTTGCCTGCTGAATGATACCCGACACCCTCTGTGACACGCTCTCCAGTTCCTTCTTGTTTCTTCCGAAGCTCGATATCAGGATCGTTGTCCAGATAAGCTTCTGGTTACTGGTATTCAGATCATCCAAAAGCTCCATGGTATTTTTTTCATACAAAACGATATCTGTAGGAAGAATATCCATGTCATACCCGGCTCTGACTGCTTTTTTCTGCTCGTCGATCTTTGTTTTCTGAACATCCGACAGTGCTCTTTTTAAGAGCTTGATTGCTTCTGTAGGCTCAATGGTCCTCATGTGGATGGATATAGAAATATTGCTGTCGATATCCAAAAGCCTTTTAAGCAGCTCGTCGTTGAGCTTCGGAGATATGATGTCCAGATACTTTGTGGCTCCAAACATATGCCCCATCTTGTATCTGCCGGGGAAACGGAACTCAAAGCCCTGCGGTGCGATATAATCCTTAACCGTATTGCCGGACTCTGCCATTTCCTTAAATGAAAAACGGAAAGGTTCCATCTTATCCTGATTGAAAAACTCATACAGGACTCTTAAGCGTTCCTTTCCGTCGAGACACTTCGCATTGGTACCAAGGTTTTTGAGGTTCTTTATGATATCTGCCTCAAGGCTTATGAACCTCTGCCTTGCTTCCTTGATATTCTCTGCTTCGATGCCGAAAATGATATATTTGCTCTTGATGACTCCGTTATTCCCCTTTGCAGACAGGCTCTTTAACATATCCGAAAACTCTTCACGGATATCGTCGAACTTATCTCCCTGGGGAGAGATCTCAAACTGTGCCGCCAGCGTCTCCTCATTCACATGCCTGTTAAAGAGGAAGATCTGAAAGTTGATGGTCGGATCAAAATAATTTATGAGCTGTGAATACAGCCCCAGTATATCCGCCCTTTCTTCCTCATCCAGAAGAACATAGTTCAGATCATAAAACTCGATCATCTTCGTATAATAATTCTTTCTAACCTTGCAGATGCCATCCTGGTACATCTTGTCAAAGGTAATGGTCTGCTGTGTGGAAATCTGCTTGCCGGACTGACCATTATCTCCGGAGAGCGTTTTCTTAAGCTTTTTCAGCTTTAAGAACTCCGCAAGCGTAAGTCCCGTGAATCTCTCAAACAGCGACTTGCCGCTTTTCTTACTCTGCACGGCTTTTGCAGGCTTATTTGTCTGCTTCACGCTTTTCTGCGACTTTGCCGTAACGCTCTTCTTTCCACTTTTTTTGCTTGCGTTCAAGAGCTTCCACCTCCTTTTCCATAGATTCTCTTTCTCTTAACTGCTCGTAGAGGTTTTCCACCTTGTACCTTCTTATCCCGGGCCGGATGAATTTCATCTCAATGACCTGCTTCAGATACTGCTCTGCAGGCACTCCGTCCTTTTCATACATTGCTATAAAGAAGAACGGGAGCATGACTGCCACCATCATGAGGGCAGCCACGTCCGTCCCGATTACCTTTCTTGTCAGAAGATAAAATGGTACTCCCACCACGGCAGCCGCTCCAAAGCAAATGACCTGACGCTTGGTGAAATTCCCGATGAATTTCGACTTGATCGCTTTCGGGTCCTTTGCCACATCAACTGCGATTGCCATGTTTTAATCACCTCCGTTTTTATGAAGCATGAAGGATGCTCTTTGCAAGTGATCCGGTCTTAAACAGGGAGAAGCACAGGACAACGGTATAAGCCATTACCTGCCAAAGAGCTGAGTGCAGATTTGAAGCCACTGCCACAGCATTTACAAGGACTGCGTAGATTGCCACGCAAACCATAATGAAAAATCCCTGGAAAGCCAGTGCTATGCATCCTTTGATATAGTTTGACCCGATGCTTCCCCACTCCCTGTTCACAAGGGTTGCAAAAGGCATCGGCGCTACCGAAACATAAAGATAGATTTCAATCATGCGCCCGTATAATATGACGGTGATCAAAACGGACATGATCTTCATACAAAAGCTGCAGAACATCGTTTCTATGCCAAGACCTATCAGCTCGCCTATCTCCATGGTTGACAGCTGTGACGAAAACATTGACTGAATCGTGGCTCCCACATCAAGCGAAGTGGAGCCTGTGATGGCACTGGCAGCCTCACTTACCATGTGACCTCCCACATCGAAGATCGCCATAACGATATCCGAGGTCTTGCTTAGAAGCATTACTGCTATGCACGCCTTGAAAAGATATCTGAAGAAAAGGCTCGTATCGAATTCATGCATGTTGTTCTTGTCTATTACCATCGTTATCAGCTCATAACACAGCACATAGGTTATGATAATCCCGGCTATCGGTATGATGACCGTATCTGACAGGTTTTTGATCATATTGAAAATACCTGCGTTCCATGCGCTGGGAGTCTGGCTAACCTCTCCGGCGATTGTGCCTACCTTTGTATTCACATCGGTAAACATTCCTTCGAGGTTAGACATTACCCAACCTTGCAGCATTTCCTTTATGAGTTCGGTAATCTTTTCAACGATAGTATTCATCTATCGTGATCTTCTCCTTATGAAAAGAGAGAAGTAAGCTGAGGGATCACCGTCTGGGCGATGATTACGATACCTCCGCCCGCCATCAGCTGCTTGATTCCCTGTGATTTAGCACCGGGGTTATCGTTGCCATAGCCCTCCAGTAAGTTGATGATTCCCCATACGGCTACACCTGCGCCGATGGCGGTTACGACGGTTTTAAGGGCTGTTACGCTATTAGTAAAAAATGCCATGATTTTGTTTAAAACTGACTTTTTAAGCCAGTTTTTCCTCCTTCCAAATTTGTTAATTGATTTTTGATAGTTACTTTTGGAAGGCATAAAAATACCCTGCTTCATCTATCCTTTTTATATGCGATATCGCACATATCTGATAAAATGAACGCAGGGTTTGGTTATGCCATTCCCGCTTGAGGCAGATGATGATGTTTGCTTGGTAGGCGCTCATCGTCTGCTTCCTTTATGGGTGGAATCCGCATCAGGTTTATCCGCAAGGATCCGTTTAGCTTCATCCTATGAAGTTGTAAGTGTGGCTCCGGCTCAGGTTTGGGATTTCTCCTCCTTCTCGCCTTGTACCTGTTCAATTTTTCCTGTTTCGGCATCATATTCAAATGCCGCATCCATCTTGTCCTCCGGCTTAACCACCGCATGACAGAGGTTCTTGACATATTTTTCAATGTCAAATTCATTTTTCTTGTCATAATCGGACAGCTTCTTGTACTGCTTATGCTGCGTTATATCGTATTTATCTGAGAAAAAAGGTCTCACGCCTCTCAGCTGCATGATACATTTCCCACCGTCCATGACTGCTATCTCATCCTGGCTCATGAGTTCTTTCCCGGTCTTCTGATAATTCAGACCATAGGACTGGCTTGTACCTCTTGTGTCCGAGGTATTATAAAGGTCAATGGTTTCTTTACCAAGGATTTCTGCCATTTCTTTCAAGGTCGTTTTTTCCTTGCCTCCCAAAAACAGGGTCGTGTCGCAGTTGCCTTCGATGGTGTCCGCATTGTCCTTATAAATAGCCTTGAGCTGGGACTTCGACTGTAAAATAATAGAAGCCGATATTTCACGCGATCTGATGGTCGCTATCAGCTTCTCGAACTTTGGGATCTGGCCGATATTTGCGAACTCATCCAACAGGCATCGCACATGGATGGGCAGTCTCCCGTTATAAACATTGTCTGCAATTTCGCAAAGCAGGTTAAACAACTGGGTGTACATGATACTGACGATAAAGTTGAAGGTATCATCAGTGTCGGAGATAATTACAAACAATGCCGTCCTCTCAGTACCCAGCTTATCAAGCTCCAGTTCATCATAACTGGTAAGCTCCCGAAGCTCTGCGATATCAAACGGAGCAAGCCTTGCACCGCATGAAATCAAAATACTTTTCGCTGTCTTGCCGGCGGCCAATTTATATTTTTTATATTGGCGCACGGCGAAGTGATTCGGCTTCTCTGCTTCAAGCTCATCAAAGAGCAGATCCACAGGGTTTTTGAAGCTTTCATCATCCTCTCTTGCCTCACTGGCGTCGATCATGTCAATCAGCATAGAGAAATTCTGTTCCTTTTCCGGAGCCTCATACCAGATAAAGCCAATGTATGCCGTATATAACAGCTTCTCGGCTTTCACCCAAAAATCTTCCCCGGACTGCTGGCCCTCTCCCTTCGTGTTTACTATGATCGTGTTTACCAGTTTTAAGATATCCTTCTCACTACGGATGTAGGCGAAGGGGTTATAGTGCATGGAGCGTGCAAAGTTTATTGTGTTCAGGACCTTAATTTTGTATGGCTGATAGACAGTCTTTCCCTTGTCATCCTTCACCACGGCACCGTTATCATCTAAGAGCGGAATGCCCTTTTTAAGCATCCTCCCGCACTCAACCAAAACCGTGCCTTTCGGGTCGGTAACTACATAGGAACTATGCATCTGCATCAAATTCGGCTTCACGAAAAAGCGGGTCTTTCCGCTGCCACTTCCACCTATGACCAGGATATTTTTATTCCTGGCATACTTGGGTGAGCTTGGTCTGCCCGACATCATCAGCCTCTCCGATGCTGTTAAGATGATATTGTTCTCGAATACCGGATCCATATATGGCTCGATATCCTTGGCATTTCCCCATCTTGCGCTGCCATACTCCACTCCGTGTCTGAACTTTTTGGCATTCTTCGCCTTGAAATACACGATCAGGCGAAAGCCAACTCCACACGCTACTCCAAAAAGCAGATCCATTGGATTGAAACTCGGCAAAGGATTTGCAAAAGCTTCTCCCAGCCTTGAAGCCGTATCCATAAGTCTTGGAAATAAATCTCCCTCGACCTGTCTGAACATCCATGCTGACTTATCACAGAAATATCCTACGATAACATAGGGAATGCTCATACGGATCAGCTTATTCTTATCCGTGCCTTTCATCTTTTTCCGCAAGGATTCGGGTATGTTCTTTAAATCCTTTAAGATTCCGTCTACTACCTTACTCATAGGCTCTGTCCCCGATCCTTGGTTTTTTCTCTGGCGCGTTCCCTGTTCATTGTTTGAGTCCAGAGTTCCTTATAACGGTTCAGCCTATCCCTTACGGATTCACGGTTCTGCTTCTTTTCGTTTCCATGCACAAATTCTTTGAATGCCATCGCAATCACGTCGGCATCCCTGCCCTTGAAGAAAACAACATACTTTGGCGGATCCACGGTCTTGTCTTTTTTCACGGCAAAATCAACGTTGTACTTCTTCGCAACACGCTCAAAGGATTTGATGTTGTTCTCCGTTATTTCCATGGTGTTCGCACCCTGATCCTTGCCCATGAGCTTCTTTACGGAAATCTTCCCATGCCAGTTAGCCTGCTTATTCTTAAGATGATTTAAGTAGGCAATCATAGCTTTCTTCAGCACATCGGCGGTCAGTTTGGAGGTTCTGATCACAAGGGCAATAGATTTCTGTGTTACTTCTTCCTGCATCATCATCCTCCTGTCTTTCGTTTATCCTCTGGTAATGTTTACAGCCAGGGAGGCACCAGCAGCCTCCGCAAATATATTTTTCTCATATAGTTCCTTTCCGTCCCGCAGGACTTTTAATTCAAAAGATAAATGGTGTAAAGATTTGCAAATATCGTACCGTCCTCGATCTTCAAGTCATCCAACAGAAGGCACTGGAACAGCACATCACGTATCACATCATCGTTCAGCCTAAAAAGCTCTGTATATTTTCCATAAGCCGCCTGCTGTGTACCATCATCAGCCGCATGGGATTTATCCTCATCCCGTGCCATATTCTTTCTGTATTCAAGGCAATTCGCATAGAGTGAGCGAATCTGATATTTTCCAAAATAGAAAGAATAGGCATCTTTTCCCTCGTAGGTCTTTCTGCATTTTTCCAATTCATCCTCTGCTATGGAAAAAGCACAGATATCCGTTTCTATTACGGTTTTGCCATTGTAATCCGGTTTCAGTTTTCCTCCGTACCAGTTGATATGCTGATAGATTTCTTCTCTTCCGGTAATAAGCGCAGCTCTGTGAAAATCTCTCTTTCCAAGGAATACATCCATGTAAACATTGTTGGCAGAGAGAGTATCATTCCATATCAGCTTCCTGTGTTCCTTTACCCTGAGAAGATACTGAAGAACATTCAGAAGTCGTTCTCTGTTGTCAATTTCACGAAAGCCCTCCGGCGGAACTATCACGCTATCGAACACAAGTGGTGTAGATCCCTTTTCCAGCTCTTTCTCTACAAGCGTTTTCAAATCCTTTGACATAAAAACCTCCTTAACGCAAAAAAGGGAGCAGCTTCTTTCCTCCATTGAGGTCAAAAACTGCTCCCTATCGCTGTAAATATATTTTTTAACTTTAACCTTTGGACAACTTGTCCAGAGCTTACTGTCATATATTACGGATTACATCCATGGCAGCCTTTGGACAACTTGTCCAAAGCTTTATCCAAATGCAATCGTAATGATTATTCTGACCAAAGCTACTATGCTTCTCCCAATCATGTAGATAACAACAAATCCTCCTATAATTCCACCTATGATACAGTCAAGTCCTATAATTCCAATACTGCCGGAAATCCCATAATTATGCGGGATAAGCCATAGCATCATACGTCTGATTCCGAAGGGGAATCCTACAATAAGCCAAAGCAGAAAATAGTCCATACCTTCTGCTTTATGGCATATCGGATATGCAAAGCATAGCACTACAGCTATCGCTATTAGCGGAATCAGTATTTCTTTAAAAAAGATAACTGAGCATTCCTTAATCCTCATACCCTTCATTCTCCTTCCGGTTTTTCAGAAATACGCCATTTGTATTATCATGGTTTACCCACTGCTGATAATACTGCCCAATAGTCGCAGGGGCATTATAAAGACAGGTAATCATATATGACCTGATATCCCTGATACCGTCCTGGTTCGGATTATCGTGAAGCCTGTCTATAACGTACTCAAGATGAGAATCATTAAGCTGTAAATATCTGCGCTTCACCTCTTCCGGATCCATCGGTGTTTTATTGACAATCATTGGTCCAGAGTGCTCTCCACACATAACATCGTGCATGATCAAATATAACTCATGATAATCTTCACGTCTGGTAACATCGTCATTTTCCATATGCCAATCGTAGTTAATATGCCTTTTTATCAGTTGATCCCAAAATTCTGTTTTTTGTCTTATCGCATCAATCTCTTCCCGCCTTTGTCTCTGCACAGGAGTCTCCTGCGTGATAGATATGATGTGATCTTTGTAAATATTATTTGTAGTATTATTTGTATTTGTCCGGAAGTTCCCGGAGGGATATCCATCCTCATAATTGCAGGATTCCATTTCATTACTGTCACCATATACTGAAATTTCGGGCTGGGATATGGGTACATTTTCGGCAGGGTATCCTGACAAATTTGTCAGTATATCCTCCTCATTTTGTCCTGATATCCCGTCTGTTTTTTCAGCATCATTCAGAACGCCCATTTCATCAGCATTCTCGGCACTTTCATTACAATTACTTGGCACTAATTTTCTTGAAACCTGCTTTGAAGTAGTGCCGCCTTCTTCCTTTGGATATGAGATTTCTTTCAAAACCAATATATTCAGATCAATAAACATTTGATTTGGAATAGTTCTTCCGTTGGAGTATTCTATATTGTAAAAAAATCTTTTGATGACACCAATCTCCACAAGCTGATCAAAAGCAAGCTTGATTGTCTTTTTTGACTCACCAAATTTATTTGCATACTCCTGATAACTCTTCTGGAGCATCTCCCCATGAAACTTCTTTTTCCATCCAATTACTTCGCCTGTCCTTTCGTCTCTGACTTCAGTAGGGCGATGCCAATATACGAGATCAGCTAATATAGTAATTGCCAACAGATAAGGCTTTCCCGTGGTAGGTTTCAGAATATGCTTATACCATTCTTCGGGTATAACATTGCCGCTTATGGCTATGCTTCCCATGGCATCTACCGTCAGGTTGCCGCTTGACCTGTAGCCCATCGCTGTTCTCCTCCTCTCGCTGTATTAATTCCTTTTTGATTTCCATTCTTCCAAAAGACCGATAATTGTCTCCTCTATATCTTCATCAGACATATCTTCTGGAAAATAATCCGCAATCTTTTCAGCCTTTAAGACAAACTTCTTAGGCTTTGGCTTTGTTTCGGTTAATATAAGTTTTATCGCTATCTCCGTAAGTTCAGCGTTTTTTGATAGTTCCTTAATTCGTGCAGACTGAGCCATGCTCATGGAGCATTTAAGCTCACCTATTGCGTTAAGTACCCAAATCTGCTCCTGCTCAGACAGGAAAGATAAATCTATTCCCTGAGCCATTCCGATTTTTCTTGTATCTACAAGTTCCATCAATCCATCTATCAGATTTGAAAGCCATAGATACCTTTGAACAGTCTTCCCGCTCTCGCCAGCTGCATTTCCAAGCTCATCGAGAGAGTTTCCTTTAACACCAGGACTTTTTATCTGATCGTATTTCATACGGTAAGCGTGAGCTTTTTCACTGGGAAGGATATCTTCACGCTGGATATTCGTATCAACCATAAGACGGGTCGCAAGTTCATCAGAGTATTCTCTGATATATACAGGCATAGTCTTAAGTCCTGCAAGTTCTGCAGCACGTTTACGTCTGTGGCCTGCAATTATCTCATAGCCGCCTTCTTTACGTGGTCTTACAATTCCGGGAACTATTATTCCCTGCTCTTTAACGCTTGCTACTGTTTCATACATCTTTTCATCATCGAGAACCCTAAATGGATGATTTTGGAATTCATGCAATTCCTTTAAAGCGACCTCCACTATCTGTTCTCCCTCAGATGGTGCCCCAAAAAGGTCATCAAACGCTGTAAGGCTGATATTATCAGAAGCTCTTTTCTTACTCATTATCCAGCACCTCCTCGACGAATGCCTCATACGCAACAGCCACGCTGCTCTTTGGAGACTGCTCATAAACACTTATGCCGTTTGCAACAGCTTCTTTCGCTTTAACGGATTCTGGAATAACAGTCTGAAAAATCTTCAAATGCTGACCATAAGCTTCTTCCATCTTATTCATGATGTCCCTGGCAATATTTGTCCTGCCATTTACTATGGTAAGAAGCACTCCCTCAATCTCAATCTTTCGGTTTAATCTTTTCTTTACCTGCCCGATGGTTCTAATGATTTCCTGTAAACCTTCTACACACAGATATTCAGGCGGCGATGGAATCAGGACGCTATCACAGCAGGTTAGGGCATTGAGAATAAGATTATCAACACCGGGATTGCAGTCAATAATGATGTAATCATACCTATCACGAATGCCGTCGATGTACTCCTCAAGGATATGCTCCTTGCTCATCACTTCATCCAGCTGCTGCTCAACTGTCCGGAGACTATGATTACTCGGAAGTATGTCTACTCCCTCGTCGTTATGGATTATTCCCTCTCCCTCGCTGATTTCTATTTCATTGATAACCTTCTGGATAACTGTGCTTACCGTATATGGAAGCTCCTTATTGTTTCTAATCCCAAGTCCCAATGAAAGCGAACCTTGTGGGTCGAGATCTACCAAAAGAACTCTTTTCCCCTTTTTTACAAGTCCTACTCCTAAATTTGCGGCAGTAGTTGTTTTGGCTACCCCGCCTTTAATATTGGCTACAGATATCACTTTGCACATAATCTCCGTCCTCCCTTTTTATTGGTTAACTGCTTTTTTCTCGCTGTTTGGATCAATCATTACATCCATATACTGTCTGAAATACTTCTTGGTTCCCTTATTTGGGAAGGCGTCAGACACGCTTATAACCTTAATTCTCTTATTTCTTTCGATACACCTTTTCATACGCTTGATCTCGCAGGTCGTGCCCTGCAATCTGACTTTGACCATCTTTCCATCCTCCCTGGTTTTAAAATCTTTCCATGGGAGATTATGAAGTATATCCCGCCAACTGCACCTATCGCTGTAAAGGTCATAATATGTAAGCCCTCCTTCCATGTTTTATACGCAAAAAGGGATATCAGCATCTCTTGCCAATATCCCTATTTAAAGCCATCATTCGATGGTATCCATATTCACTTTTATATCCGGATTTTTTGTGTTCCCCGTCTCCAGTTCAAAAGCTACCGCCACGGTAATTTTCTGAATCAGGGTTTTTTCCTTGCGATTTTCCTCCACATAATTGAAAGAGAAAAACTCGCAAAAGTGCGTAAATTCAAGGATTGTCAGGTATTCTGCCTTGTTAGCAGAACCACAGTCTCCACATGAACGGTATTGGGAAACATATCGACCGGCTGGATTTTTTCAACTGTATACCCCTTCTCCGTCAGGATACGGACGTCTCTGGCAAGAGTTGCCGGGTCACAGGATACGTAGACCAGACGGTCCGGAGAGATCGTAACGATGGCATCCAGTGTTTCTTTCGAGCAGCCTTTACGGGGCGGATCGACGATCACGACATCGGCTTTGATCTTAGAGCGGATAAATGCACGGGCACCGGCAGAAGCGTCCATGTTCAGGAATTCGATATTGCGGATATCATTTGCCTGAGCGTTGATGTTTGCGTCTTTTACTGCGTCGCTTACCACTTCCACACCGTACACTTTCTTTGCGCGGCGGGATGCCAGCATACCGATGGTGCCGGTGCCGCAGTACAGGTCAACAACCGTTTCTTTCCCGGTCAGACCGGCGAAATCAAGAGCTGTGCTGTACAGGATCTCCGTGGCGTAGGGATTGATCTGGAAGAAGGAACGGGCACTGATGCGGAACCGGCAGCCCAGCAGTTCTTCTTCAATATACGGACGTCCGTACAGGACATATTCCTTTCCGTCGAGAATGACATTGTCTTCCCGCTGGTTGCGGATCGCCAGAAGGCTTTTCACATCCGGATATTCCCGGACGATCCATTCTTTCAGTTCTTCTGCCTGATCAAACGGCCAGTGGCGGACGACAAGAGCGATCATGATCTCACCGGTACGGTGCGCGTGCTTGATCAGGACATGGCGCACTTCCTGCGAACAGTTCAGGCGGATAAACATGCTCTTCAGTCTCTTTGTGATCTGATTGGACAGTTCCGTCTGGGCATGACAGTATGTGTAATCGATGATCGTATTGGTATGGTTCTGGTAGAATCCCATCTTTGTAACGCCGTCACGGTACTGAACAGGCACCTGGACTTTGTTGCGGTAACCGTACAGATGTCCGGAAGTAAGGATCGGCATCACGTCTGCCTCCATGCCGGCGTTCTGGCGGAAACAGGCACGCACTTTGTCTTCCTTGAAGCGCTTCTGTTCCTCGTAGTCCATATGCAGCAGCTGGCAGCCGCCGCAGAGCCGGTTGACGTCACACACGGGATCGACCCGGTGTTCCGACGGCTTCGTGATCCGGACTACACGGGCATAGCCGTAGTTCTTCTTCAGTTTTGTGATTCCGATCTCAGCTTCTTCCCCTTTGATCAGTCCCGGCACGAAAAAGACCATGCCGTCCGCTCTGGTGACCGCAAGTCCTTCGTTTGTGTAATCTTCTGCGATAACGGTAATCGTATCATTCTTTTTCATATGCGTATTCCAAAAAAGGGCATACGCCCTTTTTCTTTTCTCCTTACTGTTCGCCGCCTTCCGCGCCTTCCTGGCCTTCCGCGCCTTCTTCCGGAAGTTCACCGGTCACGTCGACTTCAGTCGTTCCTTCCTGCGCTGCCTGTTCTGCTTCCTGCTGCGCCTTTTCCGCTTCTTCTCTGGCCTTGCGGTCAATTACATCCTGACGCAGTTTCGCTGCCAGAGCGGCGTTGCGCGGGGAACTTACAAGCTGCGGTCTTGCCTCAGGCATGGAGGAATTCTTAACACGGATCACATATACGAAAGTGTCCTCTTCGATCGGCACTTCCATGTCGCGCTCGTGGTTGTATACATGGATCTCCAGGTCGTACATCTTCTTGCCGTCATGCTGTGTGAAATAAACAGCCGGATCGAGGATCGGCGCGATCGTGTTGTAGAGTTCTTCACTTCTCATTGTGCAGAAGACTTCGTCCGCGTCATCTCTGACGTCTGTGTAGACACGAAGTGTTGCGGTAGTCATCTGAACATCGAACGAATCGATGTCCGGAAGTACGGATATAGCTGTACGTATTTCTTCCAGCTGATTGCTTGTGATTGCCGGGTCAAGATCGCCTTTATACCGGTTTCCGAGAACCGGGGCGTTGGAATCCATGGATGAGGAGAACAGGATCCATCCGAGAACGCCGAACGGAGCGAGAATCAGCAGAAGGCAGATCCAGAAAATGACTGCCGTCGCATATCCTCTTCTTCTCTTTTTACGGGTCGTCTTTGTTGTCTGTGTCATAAATCAATGACCTCCGTCAGTTTATTGTACTCTGTTTATGCGTGAATCGCTACAATCACAGAGACATTTTAATTGGTTATTCACCGAAACGGGCAAGGAAATCCTCTTCCGAGAGGATCGGGATGCCCAGTGACTGCGCCTTTTTGTTTTTGGAAGACGTTGACTGGATATCGTTGTTGATGAGGAAGTTCGTGGAACGGGATACCGACCCGGTCACCTTTCCTCCCTGCGATTCAATATATGCCTTCAGTTCATTCCGGTTCTTATAGTGGTGGACATCGCCGGTAACGACAAATACCATGCCGGCACAGCGGGCGCCGGAAGCGGCTTTAACACCGGACGTCACCTGGATCTCCTGCATCAGATGATCGAATACGAGACGGTTGTCCGCGTCACGGAACCAGCGGACGAACGCAGCGGATTTCTCCGGACCGATCCCGTCGATCTCCGCAAAGATATCCTCACGGTCCGCCTGCCCTGCCCGCTGCACGAGTTCATCCAGCGGATAGGCCGAAAGCAGACGTTTTGCGACGTCCTGGGCAACGAGCGGGATGTTCAGCGCATACAGAAGGCGTACGTCCGGCACTGTCCGGGACGATTCCACCGAAGCGATGATATTGCGCGCGGAACGTTCTCCGAAGCGGTCCAGCTCGCGGATCTCTTCCTCGTGTTCGCCGAGGCGGAATATATCACGGTATTCGTGGATCCAGCCTTCGGAAATAAACCGGGCAAGAGTCGCTGTGGAGATGCCGTCGATATCCATGCCGGGCTTTGAAACAAAGCGGGCGTATTTGCGCAGCTGCTTTGCCGCGCATGCCGGGTTGGTGCAGCGCAGTGTCTTTGTGCCGCTGATATCACTTGTATTGATCACCGTCGGATGCCCGCATACCGGGCATCTGTCCGGGATCTGCAGTGTTCCCTCGGTCTTCTGCACGCGGATGACCTTGGGGATGATCTTGTTGGCTTTGATGACTTCGATCTCCGTACCGGCACCGCCGATGCCGAGGCGTTCGCATTCGGAAATATTGCACAGAGAAGCGCGTTTGACCGTCGTGCCTTCCAGCTGCACCGGCGCAAAGACCGCAACCGGAGTGATCGTGGAAGCCGCGCAGGACCATTCGATATGTTCCAGTACGCTCGCAGCGGAAGTATCCTGCCATTTGAACGCATAGCCGGCACGTGTGGCATGGTGGCCGGTCACGGAACCGGACGCCGCGTACACGGTGTCATCGTATGTGATCACAAGACCGTCAACCGGATACGGATTGATGCCGTCCGTGACTTTCTTTGTAAACAGATCGACCGCTTCCTGGATGGCGGCTGTATCCGGATGATCCAGTTTTACGCTTTCCACACAGTCGAAACCGAGTCCCTTCAGTTTTTCCATGCGCTCTCCCCACGAAGGAATATCCTCTTCGCAGTAGACGAGCGTAAACGGGATCCAGTGGATCTTTCTTCTGCGTACTTCTTCCGGGTCTTTCAGCGACAGCGATCCGGATGCGAGATTACGCGGATTGGCGTAGTCCTCGCCGGACTCTGCCGCAAATGTTTCAAAATCTTCATAGGAGATGACTGCTTCACCGCGGATGACCAGATGTCCCGGTTCCGTGATCGTCATCGGAACACCGTAAAGCGATTTTGCAAGATGTGTGATATTCGTGCCGGTGTGGCCGTCGCCTCGCGTTACCAGCTTCGTCAGCCGGCCGCTGTCATAGGTTGCGACAAGCGTCAGTCCGTCCAGTTTCCAGCTCAGCCAGATCGGACGCATATCCGCCCATTTCACAAGATCATCGATGCTTTTCGTTTTGGCAAGGGAAAGAGCCGCAAACTCATGCGCTTCCTTCGTGCCGGCGGTATCATCGGCACTGACGTTCTGAGTCGGGCTGTTTTCCAGCACGATGCCGGTCTCTTTTTCAAGCGCGGAAAGGCGGTCAAATCCCGCATCCCACTCAAAGTCCGTCATGACTTCCGGCAGGCCGTTGTAATACGCTTCAGAGGCACGGTTCAGGCGTTCTGCCAGTTCCTGCATCTCTTTGATTTTCTCATCCATGATCAGCCACCTCATTTTTTCTGCAGCGCCGGATGCCCGGCGGCGATCTTCTTCACTCCGTGCGGATACGGGAAGGCAATGCTGGCGATCTGTCCGTCCAGACTTACTACCACACCTTCACCGAATACCTTATGCACAACGATATCCCCCTTGCGCAGCAGGGAAGAGCGTCTCTTCAGCTGCGTTGTGCCGCTTCCGGAATCACTGGACAGAGAGAATGTCAGCGGTCCGGAATCTTTCTTTTCCGCGGTGCCGGCATGTTCGATGCACGCCTCGTCGATCTCGCGGACAAAGCGGGACGTCATGCGCACTTTCTGCAGGATATAGCTGAATCCGCCTGCTTCGGTGATAAACAGTTTGTTTCTGGCGCGGGTAAATGCGACATAGGCAAGACGCCGCTCTTCCTCCACACCGCGCTTTCCTTCGTTCATCGCCCGTTCGTTCGGAAAGATGCCGTCGTTCATATCACTGATGAAGACGGTATCGAACTCCAGACCTTTGGCAGCGTGCACCGTCATCAGCTGCACATAATCGCTTGCCATGGTTTCTTCACGGTCTCCGTACAGCGATACCTGCTGCAGATATTCTTCGAGTGAACTGTCTGGTTCATTTTCCTGGAATTCCCGTACGTCATCGATCAGTTCCTTCAGGTTCTCAATGCGTTCGGTCTCTTTGTTTTCCTCCAGCATTGCCTTATAGCCGGAGTCCTCGATGATCTGTTCAAACAGTCTGTACAGCTCGCTGTTTCCGGCTGCGATCTGCTTTTTCCAGCCTTCCACCATGGCGGTGAACTTATCCAGCGTATTCTGCGTCCGCGCCGCGAACAGTTTCTCCGTGCGCAGCACTTCGTACATCGTACAGTGCTTTTCCCTTGCCTTCTCAGCAATCGTATCCATCGTCTTGCCGCCGATGCCCCGCTTCGGTACATTGAGTATTCTCTGCAGGGCGAGATCATCCGACGTCACCGCCATGCGCAGATAGCACAGTGCGTCCTTGATCTCTTTGCGCTCATAGAACCGCAGGCCGCCGTAAATAATATACGGAATGCGCATTTCCAGCATTCCTTTTTCAAGTGAACGGGAAAGGTAGTTGGAACGGTACAGCACCGCAATGTCCTTATACGGCTTCCCCGCTCTGTGCATCATCGCGATCTTTGACGCGATCCACTGCGCCTGCCCTTCATCCGAAGCAGCGGCATAGTGGGTGATCTTTTCGTCCGATTTACGGCTTGTGAACAGTTCCTTCTCCACCCGGTTGCGGTTATGCTGGATGACCGAGTTGGCACCGTTCAGGATCATGTCCGTGGAACGGTAGTTCTCGTTGAGTATGATCGTACGGACTTCAGGGAAATCCTTTTTGAAAT
Source organism: Solobacterium sp. (assembly GCA_017510405.1). Lineage (GTDB taxonomy): Bacteria > Bacillota_I > Bacilli_A > Erysipelotrichales > Erysipelotrichaceae > Bulleidia. The sequence continues at coordinate 102,647 of JAFWNG010000031.1, read as the reverse complement.
TCATGATGATATTGACGTCGGCACCGCGCCATGTATAGATCGTCTGGTCCGGATCCCCTACCACATATACCGAGTTGTCATCTCCTGCCAGCTGGCGGATCAGGCGGTACTGTATCCTGTCGATATCCTGGAACTCATCCACGAGAATATAGCCGAAGCGTCTCTGCCACTTCTTCAGGACTTCCGAGAACGACGCAAACAGTTTCGTCGTTTCAATGATCAGATCATCAAAATCTAGTGCGAACAGTTCTTCCTGGCGGTTCCTGTAATACGCATATACCTTCGCCCGCAGCACGTCCTCGCGGTCGTGTCCGGCAAGCCGCATTGCTTCGTCCACGCCGACATCTTCGGTCTTGTTGGCAGATATATAATTCAGCATTCCCCCGTACGGCATGGAAGTCGCGTCCAGACGCAGTTCCTTGTAGGCTTCCTTCAGGATCGCCTTCTGGTCATCGGCGTCAAGAACGGTGAAGTTCCGCGGCCATCCCATGCAGTGGATATCCTGCCGCAGAATGCGTACGCAGAGCGAATGGATCGTCGAGATCCACGGTACGGACGTATCGTCCCCCAGCATATTCCGCACGCGTTCCTTCATTTCGTTGGCGGCTTTATTCGTAAAGGTGATCGCAAGTATATGGTACGGATAGACGTCCAGATCGCGGATCAGATGTGCGATCCGCATCGTCAGTACGCGTGTCTTTCCGCTGCCTGCACCGGCAATAATACGCAGATACCGGTCGTCGGCCAGCACAGCTTCTTTCTGATTTTCGTTTAACTGATTGATATCCATTTTGTACCTCATGCCCGCAGGGGCGTATATGGTATTATACCATTTTCTCATGGGAAATATTCTATTGTTTCGGGTTGCTTGGTATAATAGCGGGGAGGTAAAAATGATGTTACGTAAGGCAGACCAATGGAAAGATTATGCCTGCATCGATGCAGGTGACGGAGAGAAACTGGAAAGATGGGGAGACGTTGTACTGCGCCGTCCGGATCCGCAGGCGATCTGGCCGCAGGATACCCGGTTCGCTCTCTGGAATAAGGCAGACGCCGTCTACCACCGTTCAAAGAGCGGCGGCGGCAGCTGGGAATACCGGAAAAAGGTTCCGGAGTTCTGGACGGTATCCTACCGTGATCTGACATTCAAGGTCTCGCCGACCGGCTTCAAGCATACCGGTCTGTTTCCGGAACAGGCCGCCAACTGGGACTGGATGCGCGGACTGATCGAATCCTGTCCGGACGAAGAGATTCGGATCCTGAATCTGTTTGCATATACCGGCGGTGCCACCATGGCATGCGCCGCAGCCGGTGCCGCGGAAGTCGTCCATGTTGACGCTGCCAAAGGCATGGTCGCGTGGGCAAAGGAAAACCGGGATCTGTGCGGACTGGAAGACCGGAAGATCCGTTTTATCGTCGACGACGTACTGAAGTTCGTGGAACGCGAAAAACGCCGCGGACACACCTATCACGGCATCCTGATGGATCCGCCGTCCTACGGACGCGGTCCCAACGGCGAGATGTGGAAGTTTGAAAAAGAGATCACCGGGCTGATCCGGGCATGTCTCGATATTCTGGATGACAATGCTCTCTTCTTCCTGATCAACAGCTATACGACCGGGTTCTCACACATCGTTCTGGAAGACATGATGAAAGTCATGATACTGCCGGATCATCCGGGTATTCTGGAGACCGGCGAGATCGCAATACCGGTCGAACACAGAGACCTGCTTCTGCCCTGCGGCATCTTCGGGAGATGGCAGCGCAATGCTTAATATTCTCTACGAAGACAATCACCTGCTCTGTGTGGAGAAGCCGGTAAACATTCCCGTGCAGAAAGATGAATCCGGGGATGAGGACCTGCTTACTTTATGCAAAGCGTATCTGAAGGAAAAGTATCACAAGCCGGGAAACGTTTATCTCGGTCTTGTGCACCGGCTTGACCGGCCTGTCGGCGGCGTCATGGTGTTTGCCCGCACCGATAAGGCAGCCGGACGGCTCAGCGAAGCCATCCGCACTGACAGCGTGCATAAAGAATACCTGGCTGTCCTGGACGGCGTCCCGAAAGAAAAAAGCGGCACTCTGACCGACTGGCTGGTCAAGGACCGCAGTACGAATACCGTCCGCGTCACCGACAGCAGGCACGGTAAAAAAGCAGTGCTGGACTACGAAGTCATCGCTTCGAAGAGCGGGAAAACGCTTGTGCGCATACACCTGCACACCGGCCGTTCCCACCAGATCCGCGTGCAGTTCGCTTCCCGGGGACTGCCGCTCGTGTGCGACCAGCGCTACCATCCCCATCCGTCCCGCGGTCAGATCGCGTTATTTGCATACCGCCTGACCTTCACCCATCCCGTACAGAAAACAGAGATCACAGTGTCCTGTCTGCCGCCGAAGCGCGCCCCGTGGACGCTGTTTGAGGAAATCTATGAAATTCAATAAGAAATACCTTCTCATAGCCGGCGCCGCTGTCGTGCTGATCGCCGCAATGATCCTGATCCCGCGGCATATCGTGCATCGAAAGCTGCGTGCCCTCGGCTATGGAAAAGACGCGATCAAAGTGATCGAAGAAAGACAGCTGACACAGGAGATCCTGGATAACGGCTATTATTCAAAGTATCTCGAAAGATGTCTCGCAGAGGATTCGATCGAACAGGACTACCTGCTTCTGTATACGCTGCGGGATGAGATGCATCCGCTCAGCGCCGAAGAGATCAACCTGTACGCACGTCTGAAAGACTTCGGATACGAAGACCGCCAGGTCGTTCAACTGTATCAGAACCTGTCGTTCTTTGAGATCACGCCGCTGCTCGTATTCGACTACCAGTACGATCTGAGCTACTACATCCGCGACTGTGAGATGCACCGTGAGACCAACGGGCCGACATCGTTCACACTGTCAAATACCTACAGTACGCCGTACCAGATCATACAGCCGACAGACACCGGCCGTGATCTTGCCATGCTGGTAAACAAAATGACCTATCTGGACGCGGAATACGCACCGGAAGATCTGACGGATCTGCCTGTTTCATATGCGGTCGGCGGACAGTCTCTCCGCAGCGAAGCAGCCGGCGCCCTGCGTACATTCTGCAGCGCCGCCTCCGAAGCAGGAGCCGCCGTCTATGCCGTCAGTTCCTACCGTTCCTATGAAACGCAGCAGACGATCTACGACAAGACCAAAGGCAATCACACCAACGCCTACGCAGACCGCTACGCCATCCGTCCCGGTTACTCCGAGCACCAGACCGGACTCGCGGTCAACCTTGCCTCCACCGAACGGGACGTCGACTACGAAGACAGCATCGGCGCCCGGTGGGCTGCCTCGCACTGCTATGATTTCGGCTGGATCGAGCGCTATCCGACTGCCAAAGCCGCAATTACGCAGGTAGACGACGAACCGGACCACTACCGCTACGTCGGGCGGGACATGGCAGTTGCGGTCAAACAGTCACAGTTGACGTTCGACGAGTTCTATGCCCTGTATCTCAACACCTGGGAAGATGAAACGCTGAAGCCGGGAAAGAGCGTTCTCGGCAAACTGATCTGGTACGAAATGCCGAAGCAGGAGCCGGAACAGACCCCGGTTCCTGAGGAAAGTCCCGCACCGGAGACGGGAAACTGACAAAAACATCTGCTGCTCAGTACACTCAGTACAGAGCAGCAGATGTTTTTTGCTTCTGTCTTCTTTTTTACCGTTTTCCTTCCGGATGCAGGATCACCCGTTTCCCCGGATACAGCAGGGTGCTGTTCCTGTCAGCTGTGCGGATGCATGCGGTCACTGCCGGCAGCGTATCCAAACTGTCTGTTTTCCGCTTCAGTTCTGCTTCATCTCCTCCCGGCAGGATCAGCAGCTCCAGATCATACTTCCCGCTTTCCTCTCTTACCATGAGATCCAGAACCTGCCGGAGACCGAAGAAACGGTTTTCCAGCAGTTCCAGTATTTCTGCATCCTTTCCGATCCGCCGGACACGGTCCAGCCGTTTTGTCACACTGCCGCACGGACACGGTCCTTTCAGGAAACGCGCACGGTCGCCGGTACGGAAACGGATCAGCGGCAGCACTTTCATATCGACCGTCGTAATGACCAGTTCTCCCCATTCTCCATCGGGCACCGGTCTTCCGCTTTCGTCTGTGATCTCAGCGATCAGCTGATGTTCCCTCAGATGCATTCCCTGATGTGCCTGACAGGTGATTGCTCCGCCGAAACACATTTCCCGTGTTCCGTAATGCGGAAAAAGAACCAGTCCGAACTCTTCTTTCAATGCTTTTTCCACCGCAGCGGAACAGCTGTCCGCGGAAAGCAGCGCCGCCCGCAGAGGGAAGCTCCCGCTGCCGTAAAGATATTCATAATACCTTGCTTTTGCCAGAAGCGGAACCGGCTGATCGATCGCGCACGCCGGTTTTTCTTCGCGGTACTGCCGGCATTGCTCAAACAGACTGCCCAGGCGCAGCTGAAGCGGTACTGCCTCACATCCTCGGATCCCCCGGGCGATCAGATCCGCGAGACTGTCCGGTCCGCTGTACGGCATCCTGATCATCACAGTCTCTCCGGCAGAAGCCATTTCACCGATGCCGGCAGCGAAAAAAGCAACAGTATGTTCAAGATCTTCTTTCGTGTAATAGATCCGTTTCGCCGCACCCGTCGTACCGCTTGTCCGTTCGGTCGTGACCTTTTCAACTTCCGACAATGAGCCGAGAAAAAGCTGCGGACAGTGATTCCGCAGATCATCCGCAGTCGTAAACGGCAGAGAAGACAGCTCCTCCAGGGACGCAAGTTCTGACGGAAGCTGATAGAACCCGTTTCTTCTGCTTTCTCTCGCCAGCAGATCATTCAGTCTGCGCAGCTGGATCTCTTCCAGGATCTGCCGGTCCGATACAGTTCTGTTCTCATCCGTGCGGATGAGTTCGTCCAGGCGTGACCGGGTCATTTCCGGTACAGCGCCTTTCCGCTGCTGTCGGTCAGATTATAGGCACAGAACGGAACCATTCCGTGTTCGCTGTCCGCTTCGCATATATAGCATCTTTTCAGACGGTTCAGATCGAGGTTCCACGCATCCTGAAACAGCATGCCGGAAACGGTAAATGTATCATTGACCGCCTGTTTCAGGAATTCGTCCAGCGATGATACATCACTGCCTGCAGACGCTTCAAAACGGGGACTGGCATTCCCCCATTGCTGTGACACATAATGCATCGCTTCGCTGCTCGGCCGGGCACAGCAGCTTCTGCTGCGCTTCCGGAGCACTTTCAGTTTTCCGTCCGGACTCACCCGGTAAGCCGCGTGAAAGGAACAGTAAGGACTCTCTGCCCCGCCGCCGCGGAAATCTGCCGCTTTCATCTGTCCGCCGGACTGTTCTTCGATTGCTTTCAGCATCCGCGGAATCGTAATGCGCCGCTGTGTCTGCGCGTCTTCGCAGCATTCTGCCGCCGGCTGCACTTCACAGCGTCCGAAATAACTCAGCGGCTGAAAATGAACACCGCGGACATGCGGATGTCTTTCGAGGGCAAAGCGCAGGATCTCCCCGATCTCATTTTCATTGACATCCGGAGCGATGACCGGAACGAGAACGACCGGAAGGCCTGCCTTTTCACACCTGTTCACTGCCCTGAATTTCAAGTCGGACAGGTCTCTGCCGCGAAGTTTCCGATAAATCTCATCACGGCATCCGTCAAACTGCAGGAAAACGCAGGAGATCCCCATATCCTTCAGCTTCTCCGCATAGCCGTCTTCGCACGCAATGCGCAGTCCGTTGGTATTCAGCTGAAAATATGAAAAGCCTTTTTCCCGGCCGAGCCGGACAATGCCGTCCAGATCGTCCCGCATCGTCGGTTCCCCGCCGGAAAGCTGGATATTGTACGGTCCGCCGTGCTGCATGAGCCATTCGTACTGCTTTTCGATCTCTTCCAGCGGCAGATCCTTTCCCTCTGAGGGCCCTGCCGAAGCAAAGCAGACCGGGCAGCGGAGGCTGCACCGGCTCGTGACCTCCAGAAGCACACAGCATCCTTCGCTCTGATGATCCGTGCAGAGACCGCAGCTGTACGGGCACTCTTTTTCTTTCGGCACGGCTGTTTTCGGAGCCTTTCCGCAGCCGCTGTCTTCCCGTGCCCAGAGAAGCCAGGAAACAGCATCCCCTTCCCAGACCAGGACGTCAAAAGTACCATGTGCTTCGCATGTCTTGATCATATGGATATTGCCGTCGTTTCCGACAGCGATCTCCGCATCCAGTTTTCTGAGGCATACCGGACAGACACTTCCGGTCCGGGATATCACTGCAGGCATCAGATCAGACCTCTTCTTTCCAGGATCTCCAGGCACTTCTGAAGCGTATGACTGATCAGGATGGGACAGACCCTTGCACGCTGTGTAAAATCATTCCCCAGCAGATCTGTACAGATCACACTGCCGCCGGTATCTTCATTGAACTCCCGGAACCAGTCATACAGTTCGGCAGCCATTTCCTTATATTCCGGATGAACCGTTTCCTGCGCACTGCCCTTCCCGGCAAAATACGACAGCAGGCATGCGCCGCCGCTGAGACAGCCGCACACCGAACGGTACTCACTGATTCCGCTGTTCAGGCCGCCGGCTGCCCGGATCAGATCCGGATCTTCTTTTTCCAGTGCTTCCAGAGCATACAGAAGCATTACCTGGGCACACTGGTATCCGTCATGATAATAATCGAATATCTTTTCCAGTTCATCGAAATCCACATTACGGTCATTCATACTTCCACCTCTGCAGTCCGATCAGATAATAGCGGCTGTTTTTCGGCGCACTGCATACTTCCCGGACATATTCCTTCTGCCAGAGACATTCAATAATATACTCTTTCCACTCTTCTGTATGATCTTCCAGAAACAGCACCTGAAGACCGCATTCGCGCATTTCTTCCGGCAGTTTCTGCGGCAAAACGGGGAACACATCAGCGATCAGGATCTTTCCGTCCTGTTTTACGATCCTTGCGGCTTCGCGCAGCGCCTGCCGGGGATCCCCGCTCAGATACAGCGCGCATTCGCTGAGGACAAGGTCAAAGCTGTCGTCTTCCAGAGGAAGATGCAGAATATCGCCTTCCTGTACATTTTCCGCGGGTTCCCTGTCGATTCCGACCGCATCAAATCCATATGCCGTAAGGATCCGGACAGCAGCGCCGCTGCCAGCCCCGAGGTCGGCAGCTCTGCCCGTTACCGGCGGATGGTATCCTCCGAGCGTGAGGAGTCGTTTCGTCAGTTCTGTTCCGCCCGGATGGCGTACGGACTCTGTCATTTGTCTTCCAGCACTTTCTCTACCGACAGAACTCTTCCCATAGCCAGTTCTTCCGGTACATAGATAAAACCGCAGACCGGACAGACGGGCAGTTCTACCGGGAATGCGTTATCCAGATATTCAAATACCGCCCTGCCCTTGATCAGCCGCACACTGCATTTATGACAGATCAGGTGCTGATCCGCTTCCAGTGAATAATATGTCTTTTCCGCTGCCATACGTTCCTCCTACCGGATGCGTACGGTCATTCTGTGACTGTACGCGCTCAGGACCGTATACCGGTCGTCTTTCTCCCGGAACCGGATCCAGAAAGAAACATTCCCGATCCGGCACGATGCCGTCAGTGTATCATCGCTTTCGTTGTATACTGCCATGCCGTTTTCACGATAGGCACTGATCGTCTGGATCAGATCACTTTCCAGGATCATACGGTCTTCCATCTTTGCTCTGACTTCATCGCTGAGTTCCATAACAAACGGCAGTTTCTTTTCCATGGTTTCTTCCTTCCAGATATCTTTCAGCAGAGACTGCTTCAGCAGCAGCCTGTTCCTGCGCTTTGCGCTGAGTCCCGGTGTATCTTCCGCTTTTTCATTGTAGACAAGTTCGGTCAGGTGCACCGCCTGTACTCCCTGGCGGGTAAGCCTGTCCCGGCATGCCATGCAGTACGTCAGATACACAGCATCGCGGTCCTCTTTGACGCAGTCCTCCGCCATCATGGATGCCACATCCCGGTTGACATAGGACACCAGTCCGCCGTATCCGCAGCAGCCGGTCTTTTCTCTGGACCATGTGCTTTCCTGCAGCGTACAGCCCAGTTCTTCCGCGATTTCCCGGATCGTATCCTGGGTGCCGGGGTCACTCCGCGCTCCGCACGCATCGTGAACGATGACCGTGCCGCTGTATTTCCGGAATCCTTCCGGCAGAGAGATCTCTTTCAGTATATCCCACAGTCCTGTTACATCCGGAAAGTGCTCCTGCAGGGAGACTTTGCATGTCGGACAGCCGGCTATGATGACCGGATCCCCGAGTTCCTTCATCTTCTGTTTCAGCAGTGCAGTCTGTTCTTCGTACAGTTCTTTTCTGCCTGCCCACTTCGCGATGACGCCGCAGCAGCCAAGCATCAGCGCCACGCCTCCGTCCAGCCGGTTTATGAGATCTGTATATGTCTTATATACGGTCTTCGGGGCGATCCCGCCTGCCTGACAGCCCGGGAAGTATACATAACGGCATGTTTCAAAGCCCGGCTGCGGGCGGGACAGGAATCCTTCCTGATTGGAGAACAGCATGTCCAGAAGAGCAAATTCATGAACGGCAAGGCTCATTTTCTGCGTTTCGACCATGTTTTCCCGCGCCAGACGGCAGATGTCCGCCATGTCGTATCCATTGGGACATGTTACGGTGCACTGTCCGCACAGAGCACATGCGTTCAGTGCTTTATTCATCATATGGTCGCCCATGATAATGCCGGTATTATTGTAGATCTCCCGCGTCAGGATCCGCGGATAGCGTCTGAATGCCCGTAGATAGGCACATCCGCGCATACATTCGGCACATTCACACTGAATACAGCGGGAAGCTTCCCGGATACATTCTTCTTCCGTATAGATACCGTTTTCAATCACTGCTTCTTCCGCAGGGATGTAGTTCAGATTGGTAAACAGACGCGATTCCGTCTTTCCTTCCGGCGGTCTTGTACTGTGCGGATCAAGCTTCTGCACGATCCGTTCGATCGACACCGCTGCCCGGCGCGCATCAAAGAATGACTGGAGGACATGCCCGTATTCTTTCTGATCCGACGGGAAGATATGCATTGCGGAATCACACAGTGTTACCGGATCCACAGCTTCCTTTTTCAGTACGGAAGCACCGCATACGATATCGTAGTTTTTTCCCTCTTTCTCCAGAAATGTCCGGTCAGCCGTTTCCCGGAAGCGGATCTCTATTCCGGTCTTTTCCAGCACCGGGATCTGTCGCAGCATGATCTCCTCCGGAAGATCCGTGCACCGCTTCAGCAGATCCACACTGTCTTCCGCCTCGGTAAAAAGCGTTACCGGATACTTTTTTACCGCCATCTCTGCCGCAAGCGCCAGCGTAAACAGTTCTGTACCGAATACCGCGATCTTCTGTTTCTTTTTGAATTTCAGCAGTCCTTTTCCTTTCGGCGCTTCGCTGTACCGCATCACGGCTCTTTCCACTGCCGGGATATTGACAGCTTCCTCCAGCTCGGTGCGGCGGCACACTTTCCGGCACGGCGCGTCACAGCCGTATGCCAGGATCTCCGGAAACGGGGATATGTGTTCCAGACAGCTTCTTGCTTTGGCAAAACTGCCTTCAGAAGCTTCCTTCAGCATTTCCCTTACATCCAGTTTCAGGGGACAGGATGCATTGCAGAACGGAGGATCTTCATGAACGCACAGACTTTCCCGGCGTTCCAGTTCTTCTTTTGAGAACAGCCGTTTCTGCCGGTAATCCCGCGTAGACCGCTCTTTAAAATGGTCTTTCATAGTACTTCCATTATATTTGAGAAATATGAAGAATGGGTGCTCCCCGCACCCATTCCTCCAGACGTATTTGAATTACGTATTACTTCAGAGCACGAAGTGCTTCGAGCACATTTTCCGGACGTGCCGGAACACGTGTGATCCTCGCACCTGTTGCGTTGAAGATTGCGTTCAGGATCGCAGGATGCGGTGCATCCAGCGGTGCTTCGCCGCAGCCGGCTGCGCCGTACGGGCCGTTCGGACGCGGATGATTCTCCTGGAATACGAGCACCATGTCATCCGGTGCGTCATTCGGATACGGAATGCCGCAGCGCATCAGGCTGGTATGCTTGCTGAGATCTTCAAAGTCCTCAGACAGTGCCAGACCGACACCCTGGATGAGACCGCCGTAGAAGTTGCCGTCAACAGCCAGCTTGTTCAGGATCGTGCCGCAGTCGGCGACGGATGTGAACCGTTCGACTTTGACCTTGCCGGTCTGTGTATCGACTGCCACCTCCGGAAGGAAGATCGTGTACATGTATGCCGGGAACGGTTCGCCCTGGCTGCTCTCCTGATTCAGTGCAACACTTGCGGTATATGTATATACACCGGTCACATGTGTATCGATGCCTTCGTCTTTCATTTCCTGATAGGTACGATATGTGCCGTCTGCCTTACGCATCTTATCCAGCAGGTTTTCACAGGCGATCTTCGTTGCCATGCCGGTCATGACCGTGGAACGGGAACCGCCGGCAGGACCGGAGTTCGGACATACTTTGGAGTCGCACATTTCGAGTTTGATCTGATCTGTCGTGAAGCCTGCCTGGCGGAGGATCTCATAGCCGGACGTCAGTGTCGCAATATCGGCACCCTGACCGTGATCTTCCCACGAGTTGCGCAGTGTAACGGTTCCGTCCGGATTCAGGTCTGCATAGCACTCGGAAGCGTCGGAGTTGTCGAGGCCGCAGCCGTAGACGCCGAGCGATACGCCGATACCGTATTTGATGCGTCCGTCACTGGCAGCGTTCTTTTCCGCCACCCGCTTCTTTCCTTCTTCATAGTACGGTCTCGCTTTATTGAAGAGGTCTTCTTCGCAGTATACATCGGGTTTGCATCCGGTCGGAGTTGTCGATCCTGCACTCTCCTTATAGCAGTTCATCGCCCGCATCTCGAACGGATCGATTCCCATCTTGTCTGCCAGGACATCAATGGCAATATCACTGCCCATGAAGGACTGCGGTGATCCGTACGCACGGAACGCGGAGCCCCACGCATGGTTCGTGAATACTGTTGTGGACTTGTTGCGGATACTCGGAATATCCAGACCGGCGCCGACAAACTGTGACAGACGGTGTGTCAGCAGGTCGCCGAATTCGGAATACGGACCGTGGTCGATATAGTTGCGTCCCCACAGAGCCTGCAGTTTGCCGTCCTTATCTGCCGCAAGTTTGATATGCATGAAGCCCGGCGATCTCTTTCCGGTATAGGTAATGGACTGATACATGTTGAAGTTCAGGGATACCGGTCTCTGACATACCAGCGCAGCCACACCGAGGATCGCTTCGTTTGTCGGCGAGAACTTATAACCGAAAGTACCGCCGGTATGATTCTGTACCATACGCAGCTTATCCATGGTGATGCCGATACCGTCCGCGATCATCGGCATATGCAGATGGATACCGATGGACTTGGAATGGATCGTCAGCATGCCGTCTTCATCGATGTAGGCATAGCCGTTGTCCGGCTCAATGAACAGATGCGGCTGACGCGAGCAGTAGCTTTCGATCTCTACCTGCTGCTCTTCCGGCCATGCATCCCAGTCAAAGTCCTCACCCTTGATCGCATTTGTCTCGTAGTATTCATTCGGTGTACCCGGATGGATCTCGATCGCATCCGGTGCCAGAGCTTCCGGTGCGCTCATGTATGCCGGCAGTTCTTCAATATCCACCTTTACCGCTTTTGCGGCGGCTTTTGCATGTGCTTCCGTATCTGCCGCTACGATAGCGATCGCATCTCCATACTGGAAGATCTTCTCATCGCACAGGATCGGACGGTCAAAGCCGTCGCACTTGTTGTTCAGCGGCAGCATGACCAGACCGTTGATCCGGTTGGAGCCCGGTACATCTTTCGCTGTGATGACTTTGTAGACGCCCGGCATTTTCTCTGCCTCAGAGGTATCGACACCCTTCAGATTTGCATGGGATACTTCCGCCTGGACAAGCGCGAGACGCAGTGTGTTTTCCGGCATGCGGAGTGCATCATCTGCACCGAAGTCCCATGTTCCGGTCACTTTCATCGCAGCCGACGGACGGATGTATTCCGTACCCATGATCGATTTGCCGTTTGCCTTGTAGATCAGTTCTTCTTTCGTCATTTCTCCGCGCAGCACTTTGGCAGCTGCCATGGTGGCATCCACCAGCGGCTTATAGCCGGTGCATCTGCAGAGGTTGCGGGTCTTGTTGAACCAGTCGCGTACTTCTTCCCGGGTCGGGTCCGGATTCTGGTTCAGCAGCACTTTCGCACTGATGATGAAACCCGGGCTGCAGAAGCCGCACTGCGCACAGCCGTATGCCATCCAGGCAACCTGGATCGGATCCAGGTTATTGACTGTGCCAAGACCTTCGATCGTGGTGATCTCTGTGAAATCCGGAATCTTCACTGCTTTCTGAATACAGGATTTGACGACTTTGTCATTGATAATGACATTGCACGCGCCGCAGTGTCCGGCTCCGCATCCGATCTTGGTACCGGTCAGCAGAAGTCTTTCACGAAGGACGGTTGAAAGAGTCTCATCGCCCTCGAGGAAGATCTTGCGCTCGACACCGTTAATGATAAATGTCTTCTTGATCATGCTGATCTCCTTTCTGATGAAGCCTTTAATTATGATTTTTGGGCTGATAAGAATACTTGTTCCAATCGATATGATAGTATTGAAGCATCAGGAGCAGTACCATGTATGAAAATCATAAAAACGAAATCTATCAAATCACCGCCGGTGAAGTCACTGTCGAAGTAACAGACCGGACGACCGGCAGAACATTCCGCCGTACATTTCCCATCGATTATCTGGAAACATCTTCTGTTGTCCGTCTTCGCGGCGAAGATCTGCAGGGAAACCCAAGCGAAATCGTCTTTTTTACCTCATATGGAAAAAAGAAACTGGAAGACCTGACCGGGCAGGGAATTGATTATGATCCGTGCGGTTCTCACACACACTAATACCCCTTCTAACATTATTAAGATTCAGAAAAAAGAGGCTGTCAAATGCCATTTTTCTGACAGTCGCCCCTTCAGAAAACAGTACAGGAACAGCATATGAAACGAATTGGAGCAGTCATTGCCGCCGCCGGGATAAACCCGGATTTTGAACCGATGCAGACCCTCGGCACGATCAGTCTGGCAGAACGGAATGTATCCACTCTGCAGCATGCCGGGATCCATACGATCCTTGTCGTCACCGGTTATAAAGCCGATGATCTGGAACATCATCTTGCGAAATATGATGTGATGTTTTTCCGCAATCCCGATTATGCAGTCAGTGAAATGATCGACAGTTACCGCATCGGCATCAGCTATCTTCTGGACAAATGCGACAGGATCCTTCTTACCCCCTGCGATATTCCGTTCTTTACTGCAAATACGATACGTCTTCTTATGGAAGCGGACGGCGGCCTCGTTCAGCCGGTATACCAGGATCTTGCCGGACACCCGGTCATCCTGTCCTCCGGTCTGGCACGCAGGATCCTCAGTTATGAAGGATTCGGCGGTCTTCAGGGTGCCATCCGGGAATACGGCATACAGCCGGTATCGGTGAATGTGGACGACCACGGCATCCTTCTGGAATACGCTGATGCATACAAAAACAGCGATCTTCTGCGGCGTCACAGCCGTTCGATGGTCCGCCCGCAGATACGTACGTCCTTTGTGAAGGAAAAAGTATTCTTCGATTCCCGCATTGCCCTGCTTCTCAGCCTGATCCGCGATCTTGGTTCCGTTTCCAGAGCATGCAAGGCCATGCAGATCTCCTATACCAAAGGATGGAATATGATACGGGATATCGAACTGCAGGCCGAAAGTGAGCTCGTCAAACGAAATGTCGGCGGCCTGAACGGCAGCAGCAGCGAGCTTACGGAAAACGGAAGCCGGCTTCTGGAAGCTTTCCGGCGCTTTGAAAGCATCATGCAGAAACATGCGGATGAGGAGTTCCGGAAACTCCTGCCGGATCTGCGTATTGACGACGTTTCTTCCAACTGAAAAAAAAACAGCACGAGCTGTTTTTATGCACGTCCGAGGAAATGAAGGATCTCGTCTCTTCTCTCTTCCATATCACGGTAGCCGAGATCGTATAATTCCTGGCATTTGTCCACGTCGCCCTTGAAACGGGAAACATGTATGTTCTGAGAAGGACGCACATGCAGAGCGCTTCCCTTCTCCACCATATCATTGATCATATCGATCTGCTTGTAGTAGTTGATGTGGCGCACTTCGTAGTCCTTCGCCGCCTGCGGGCATTCGCTGTACATTCTGCGGATCAGCCAGTTGACGATCGGTGAACCGGGCTTGCGCACATAGTCCGCCGGCTTTGTCGTAATGACCATGCACTTCGTGCAGCCGACTTCCACTGCCCGCTCGATCGGGATCATCTTGGTGATGCCGCCGTCGAGGATGCGTCTGCCGTGGTAATCCACCACCGCGGAAGCGACCGGAAGCGCACAGCATCCCAGGATCAGGTCCAGTGTGTCATCCATATCATCCGGATTCATCCAGATGGTCTTTCCTTCTTTCAGGTCGTATACGCCGACTTCCATATTGACATGGTTGTCTTTCAGCGGCTTCAGCGTCATATGTTCCTGATCGCGCAGATATTTGTTGAACATATAGCGGTATGCCACATAATGGTGTTCTTTCCGCAGTGCCGCAAGACCGGTATTTTTCGGATCATTGGCATGGAATACCGCAGTCCGGTATGCCATGTCCTTTTCACCCATCAGATAGCAGCACAGATACAGTGCGCCGGATGAGATGCCGACACTGTAATCGAATGTAATATTGTTATCCTGCAGCCAGGCAAGCGCGCCGGCCGTATACGCTCCGCGTACGCCGCCGCCTTCCAGTACAAGTCCGTAACGTTCCATAATTCCTCCTTCAGAACATCTGACGCATCAGCGCCAGCATTGCTCTCAGCAGACGCAGTATGATATTAACATTCCGCGCTGCTTCTTCTGTAATCTCTTCCGCCTGTTTGAGCGATGCCTCGAAATCCTCACGGATCCGCAGTATTTCCGGCGTTCCGTGCATCAGGATGCCGTCCTCGAAGTGCAGATAATAACTGCGGAAGTCCGTGTTCGCCGTTCCGACGATGGCGATCCGGTCATCCGATACAAAGTTCTTCGCATGGACAAATCCCGGTGTATATTCATAGATCCGGACACCTGCTTCAAGCAATGTCAGATAATAACTCTTCGTGATCTGGTTTGTAAAGAACTTATCCGGGATCTTCGGAACAAGGATCCGGACGTCAACACCGTTTTTCGCCGCCAGACGCAGCGACGATGTCATTGCCTCGTTCAGGATCAGATACGGCGTATCGATATAGATGTATCTGCCGGCGTGGCTGATCATGTTCAGATGCATGTTCAGGGCAACGTATTCATTGTCCGTAGGCGTATCGCTCCACGGCTGGTACAATCCCCCGTCGCCGGCAATATCACTGTATGACAGCTTATAGGCAAGGAAATTGACCTTGATATTATTTCCAAGCACATAGCTGTACATGCCCATGAACATGACCGTCATCGACCATACAGCTTCACCTTTCAGCATGACCGCGCTGTCCTTCCAGTAGCCGAAACGCGCGATCTCATTGACATATTCGTCCGCCAGATTGACGCCTCCGGTAAACCCGGTGCGGTTGTCAATGATCGTCAGTTTCCGGTGATCCCGGTTGTTCATCTGGGCGGCAAGAGCCGGACGGATCCTGTTGAAGGAATACACCTCGATGCCGGCTTCCTGCAGATCGCGCAGATAAACGCGCGGCACGGTCACACAGCCGAAATCATCGTAGATCAGAACGACCTGTACGCCTTCCTTAACTTTATCCTTCAGGATCTGGGAGACCTCACTCAGCAGGTTTCCTTCGCTGATGATGAAGAATTCGATGAAGATAAAGAACTTTGCCTTCCGCAGCTCTTCAAGGTATACCGGCTTCCACTCTTCTCCGGACGCAAAGTACCGGCACTCGGTATTCCGCCATACCGGAAAACCGCACCGCTTGATGCCGTAGCGGAACACTTCCTTCAGATCTTCATTACCGCCTTTCAGTTCTTCCAGCAGGGTTTCGGAAGGATCCAGAAGTTTTTCCATTTCCCGGGATGCCTGCGTCGTGTCTTCCACAAGACGTTTCGGCATTTTCCTGTTTCCGAAGATCAGATACAGGGAGATACCGACGATCGGCATTCCGAGGATCGTTACGATCCACGCGATCTTGAAAGACGGTTCCTCGTGACGGTTCACAATATAGATCGTAAACATCCATGCGACCGCTGTAACGACAGGCTGGATCTCCAGAAACAGCGTTGCCCGGAAAAAAGCAAGGGCAAACAGTCCGAACTGCAGCAGCACCAGCGGTACGATGAACAGGAGTTTACTTGTGATCAGCTTTAATACTCTGCGCATGGCGCTATTATACCACTACCCGCAGAAAAAGGCTGTATCAGCCTTTTGAAAGGTCAAACCGGTAGATCAGTTTAACGGTCTCTCCGCGGCGGTACAGCCAGTGCCAGGCAGGAACGTCTGTCTTTTCGATCAGTTCTCCTCCCAGTTTCTGTATCGTCCGTTCGCTGGCAGGATTGTCCGGCGAACAGGTGACGATCAGTTCATCCATGCCGAACTCTTCTTTTGCGGTATTCAGCAGAAGCTTCGATGCCTCATAGGCGTAGGAATGACCGCGGTGGCGGGGATAGATGTGATAGCCGATATTGCCGGCATAATACAGTTCGTCGTTCTTTCCGACACGCAGATCGGTATAGCCGACCCGCACATCGGTGTCGTGAAGATAGATGCCGTACCAGACCGTATAGACCGTTGCCTCATACTGCCCCGGTTCCACCTTCTTCTCCACCACCAGATCCACCGTGGATCCGCTGATCCTCTCTTCTTTATTTTTCCGAAAACGCCGCAGCAGCTGTCTCAGCATAGTTACTCTTCGCTCTGAGGTCCGAGCGTACCGATCAGTTCCGTATAGGTCTGAAGCAGTTTCAGGTACTGTTCCTCGCTCAGTTCCTCTGCTTCTTCCGGATCATAGTCTTCCGTCAGGGATATATGATGCGCTGTAATGACGCCGTCTTTTACCGCGATCACCGCCGGGATATAGAAAGACGTCGTATCGGAGTCCGGATCCGGCAGGAAGATATCGCTGATATATCCGCACAGCGTATCATAGTCTTCCGGTTTGATCTTTCCGGCGGTATCCACGTGATAGGCATTCACCTGCGTCAGGCGGAGCGCTTCGGCCAGCACCGGCATGGCTTTCTGGCACCAGAGGCAGTCCTCCTCACTGTATACCACGATGCCGGTTCCCTTTTCCGAAAACAGACGGACGGACTCCTTCAGAGTGACCGGCACGAAAACAGATGCGTCCTGTACTTCCGGATACAGCTGTACATCGTCCTTTATCCGTTTCAGCGGGACGGTCTCCGTATAGATCACCGGTTCGACAGAAGCCGGATCAAACCTCTCTTCCGCGATCATACCGCAGCCGCACGACAGGACAACTGCCGCCGAAAGCAGTATCTTACTCAATCGCACGGATCTCTGTCTCCTTGTAGAACGAGTCGATCTTTTCACGCGTAGCCAGACCCTTGGAATATGCCGTTGCGGAACCGCAGGACGCTGCGAAGCGGAACGAATCCAGCGCATTCTTGCTGCGGCGGTAATTCATCAGGAAGCCTGCCACCATGGAGTCACCGGTACCGACCATGGAAACCGCCTGATAATGACGCAGAATACTGCATTCATAGGTGCCTTCGCTGCAGCAGAGCAGCGCCGTCTCATTGTTGAGAAGCACCATGACCACGTCGACGTTTTCATGCAGTCTGCGGATACCGGCAACGACCTGTTCCTTCGTTGTCATTTCTTCGCCGAGAAGCTCACCCAGTTCCTTCGGCGTCGTTTTGATCATGAACGGATGATATTCCAGAGCCCTGCGCATCAGGGACGGATTCGTATCCAGAACGACTTTGACTTCTTCATCGATCGCTTCTTTCAGCATTTCCAGCACGTCGTCTTCCAGGTATTCCTGCGTCATTCCCGCCAGCGCGAGATAATCGCCCTTGGCAAGACGGCTGACCTTGTCCATCAGGTTCTTCATATCTTTATCCGTGATGTACGGTCCGGTCGCGTTCAGTTCCATGCTCTCCGGTTCGCTGGTCTTGATATTGATGCGCGTATGTCCGTTCGTATAGGTGAAATTCGGACGCACATTCTCATACCGGGACAGAAGGCTGATATAGAAATCCTTCGTAAAGCCGCCGACAAAGCCGAAAGCAGACGACGGTACGCCCAGATTATTCAGAACGATGGAAATATTGATGCCCTTGCCGCCGGCTTCGTAGTATTCCAGCCGGGAGCGGTTCGCCGCACCCGGACGGGGTGCTTCATCAAACTCCATATAATAGTCAAGTGACGGATTCATAGTACATGTGTACAGCATATTATTCTCCTTCCGTGACCGCTCTGGCGATCTCTGTTATCAGATCCGCTGCCTGTTCCAATTCCTCCAGACAGCAGTATTCATATCTGCCGTGAAAATTGCCGCCGCCGGTGCCGAGATTCGGACAGGGAAGTCCCTTCGCCGACAGCATCGCTCCGTCCGTGCCGCCGCGGACCGGTTCGCATTCCGCATCGATCCCGATGGCACGATATGCCTTCAGCGCATAATTCATGACATCCGGGCGCTCATTCAGATATTCCTTCATATTGCAGTAGGAATCCGTGATCTTCAGTTCCGCGGTCTGTTCTCCGTAGACGGTACGGATATAAGCCAGAGCGTCTTCCATACGCTTCTTCAGACCGGCAAACTTTTCTTTGTCATGTTCGCGTACTATATATTCCAGATGCGCTTCTTCGCTGTTTCCGCTCATACCGTGCAGATGGATGAATCCCTCTCTGCCCTCGGTATGTTCCGGACGCATATGCGCCGGCAGAAGCGCATGGAATTCCATGGCGACATTCAGAGCGTTGACAAGGCGGTCCTTGGCGGAACCGGGATGTACGCTGAAGCCGTGGAAGGTCACCTGTGCCGCTGCGGCGTTGAATGTCTCGTCCGCGTAATACCGCAGCGCGCCGCCGTCCATCGTATAGGCAAAGTCCGCGCCGAAGCATTCAAAATTGAAATGCTCGGTTCCTCTTCCGATCTCTTCATCCGGAGTGAATGCCACGGCAATGCGGCCGTGCGGGATCTCCGGATGATCCTTCAGGATGCACAGCGCTTCCATGATCGCCGTGATGCCGGCTTTGTCATCGGCGCCGAGCAGCGTATTGCCGTCGGTCACCATCAGAGTCTTTCCCTTCAGTTCCTTCAGCTGCGGGAAGTTCTCCGTCTTCGTAACGATCGTATCGTTCAGACGGATATCGCCGCCGTCATAATCATAAATGATCCGCGGGGATACGCCGGTGCCGGTGAAGTCCGGCGCAGTGTCCATGTGGGCGATAAAGCCGACGGTCGGACACGGACGCTCTGTATTTGCATCGATATGCGCATATACGTAGCAGTATTCATCCAGCTGCGCGTCTTCCGCACCGATCTCCTTCAGTTCCTTCACAAGGAGCCTTGCCAGATCAAACTGTTTCTCTGTTGACGGGGACGTATCACTTGCCGGATCGGACTGGGTGTCGATCCGGCAGTAGCGGATCAGCCGTTCTGCAGCACTCATAAATCTTCTTCCTCCAGTGTCATCTTCGAAAACGTACAGTCAAACCAGGAATTTCCCGGGCTGCACGCATAAATGCCGATCCGAAGCGGCTCACCGCCTTCTTCCACACGGAAATTGCGGAACTCGGTGTAGCGGTCGCCGTTGTAGCTGTACTGGAAACGGACCGTGCCGGAACGATACCATACGCGGTAGTACATCCAGCGGATGCCGGACGAAATACTCAGTCCGGCCAGATCGCCGCCGTCGTCATGGTAGACCACCGTCTGAAGCCGCATCGCTTCGCGGTTGTGGCAGACCGTGCCGCACTGCGCCTTTCGTTCCTTTCCCTGATAGAGCGAGATCCCGCACTGGTCCAGCAGGCCGTGAAATTCAAAATCCACACGCACTTCAAAACAGAAGCTTCCCTTCGGGGCGATATTCAGTTCAATTGCCTCGGCGCTGTTACCGGCCGGAAGGATATCCGTATACGGTTCTGTTTCGATCACGATCCTGTCGGAGCCTGTGATATACAGTTTCGGTTCGCAGATCCACTCCATCTCTCTCGGATCAAGCCTTTTTTTCATACAGTTTCATTATATCAGACAGGAAACTGTTTGGTATTGTGATCCCTGTTATCCGAGTTCTTTAAAACGATGCTCGTACTGAATGCCTCTGTCTACTTTTGTCAGTACTTCTTCGCCGCACAGCGTCCGTATGATCGTACGGGCGAACTCGATCGTCGCGCCCATGCCGCGGCCGGTGATCAGCTGTCCGTCGCGCACTGCCAGTTCCATCTGGTAGCTGCCTTCGTAGGAAGCGTCTTCGAAGTCCGGGAAGCAGGTGTAGTTCTTTCCCTTCAGAATTCCCATATGACCGAGGATCGACGGCGCCGCGCAGATTGCGCACATCAGTCTGCCTTCATCGGTATGCCGGCGGACTGCCTGACGCAGCGGTTCAAACGCCTCCAGATTCTGTGTTCCGAGTTTTCCGCCCGGCAGGATCAGGACATCATAGGAAGCAGGATCGATCTCATCCCACACCAGATCTGTTTTCAGATGAACGCCGTGGGACGTCGTAACATCGTTCGTACCGTTAATGGATACCGTATCGATGGATAATCCTGCCCGGCGCAGAAGATCGACCGTGATCAGACCTTCGCATGTTTCAAATCCGTCGGCCATGAAAATCGC
The DNA here is from genome assembly GCA_017510405.1 of Solobacterium sp. GTDB lineage: Bacteria > Bacillota_I > Bacilli_A > Erysipelotrichales > Erysipelotrichaceae > Bulleidia. The sequence goes on along the minus strand of JAFWNG010000031.1, from coordinate 81,799 downwards.
GCATTTTGTCATGAAGTGTACCTCCTATCGTATCTTTGTCATTTCCAGCACCTCATAGCGGCGCTCTGTCATTCCTTTTTTCAGCATCTCGCCGTCCCGTTCGATCTCGCCGCTCTGGCTGTCGTACGGATCATAGCGCAGTCCGGCTGTTTCCGGTTCGAATTCGCACTGTACGTCAAGATTTGCGGCCATGCGGAACGGATCCAGGTTTCCGAAATAGTATTCATGCTTTTCGGTATTTCCTGCCCGCCAGCCGCTGCCGCCGAAGGACGGATCGGCAAACAGCCACCCGTACGGCTCCAGATAAAACATTGCCCAGTCGTGGTTTCCCGCATCGTCCGGCGTTACATAGAGACCGCTCTGCCACCTTGCCGGGATGCCGGCAATACAGCACAGCGTGATAAACAGCAGCGCCTGTACACCGCAGTCGCCTTTGCGGCCCGCCGCGCAGTATTCCGGGATCTGCCCGAGCGCGGCATATTCACGCATGAACGAATACGTGACGTTCTTCGTGCAGTAATCGTATATATTGCGGGCTATGATCACCGGATCGCTTTCCCCGTTCTTCAGTTCTTCGCACAGTGCCCGCAGGAACGGTGTTTCCGTGATCTGCGGTGATTTCCAGTGCACCGGCATGTTTTCCGGGATGCGGGCGGTGCCCGGCTTCAGCTCGGTATACCGCACACAGGAGTCATATTCATATTCCACGGTGAACCAGCGGTTCTCCGTCAGGTCTTCTTCAAAGAATACCGTATGGGACAGTGTGCCTGATCCGCTTTCACAGCGGATCACCGGGGACGCAGAAAGGATCTTCACATTCTTCATGTTTTCGCATTCTGCCGGCACCGGCAGCCACGCCCGCACATGTCCCGGGCGGAACTGATCTTCCCGCATGCGTACGGAAGTGCGCATATGCACATGCCACAGGGCGCCGCCTGCCGCCTTGATGGAAGGAATCGTTTCTTCCGGCCATGCATGTGCCGGCGAAATGACCCCTGCCCGTTCGCTGATCGCGGGATATACCTTTTTCATGCTTTCAAAGAAGCGGTCCTGCAGATGCACGGTCCCGCTGATATAGATCCAGTCGGCGCCGCCGTTGTCTTCCCATTCCCGCAGTTCTTCCATGGTAAAGTCCGGGATCTCCTCCCGAACACGGGCAAGTGCCTCTTCCTCGGTATACGGATAGCTGCCCGGAAGCCATTCCAGGATCTCTTCTTCAAGGCGCAGACGCTCTTTCATGCATGCCGGTGTCTGCGGCTGTTCCAGATATTTCCGGATCAGGCGGAAAGCCCGCGGATAATCGCCGAATGTGCGCGCTTTTTCCACATCTTCAGGAAGCGGATAAAGCAGTACTGACAGATCTTTCATACTTCATTTTTCCTTTTTTCTTAGTATATCAGCAGGTACCATAGATGTTATTGAGAAAATCCGGATTTGTGATATATATTTATAGATATGGTCAAAAACAACGAACACCGCGCAGGCTTCATCGCCAAAGCCGTACTGCTCAGTCTGGTACTGCTGTTTGACGAGATCCTGCTGAAATACTCTACGATAGGAGGGACGGATCTTAGCGAGACTGCCGTCATCGCGTGCAATGCGGTGACCTTCGGAACGCTGCTGGCAGCGGTCACTTCCCTGAGCTCCCGTCCCCGTCTCAACCGCTTCCTGACGCTCTTTGTAAGCGCAGCCGCCTCGGTACTGTTTCTGGTAAACTATTTCATCTATTACCAGTTCAAGATCTTCTATGACATCAATACCGTGGCGAACGGCACATCCGGCGTCCTGAGCGGTTTCCGCCGGCAGATGATCGATCTGATCACCGGACAGGACGGCATTCTGCGGATCGCCCTGTATATGATACCGGTCATCATCACGGTCCTGTTCAACCGCTTCGACAAAGCCGAACGGATCACCCTGGACAGCAGTGCCGTGCTGGCCGCTGTCATGTCGGTATCCATGGGGATCAGTACGGTATCCCAGTATACGCTGCCGGGATTCCGCAGCTCGGTGGATCACGAATACAACTTCCAGACAGTGATCGGAAAGACCGGCCTTCTCGAAGGACTGCTCATGGATGCGCTGCACAACGGCATCGACGATCAGAACATCGGCTTTGCCAGCGACCCGGTCATTCAGGCGAAAAAGTTCGCCCGTCCCGCCGAGATCGTCTATGAGCCCAATGTGCTGAATATCGATTTCAAGGCTCTGGCAGCTTCGGCAGAAGGAACCGAGCAGTCGATGGACGAATATGTCGCATCCGTGACGCCGTCCCTCAAGAACGACTACACCGGTCTGTTTGAAGGCAAGAACCTGATCATGATCGCCGCCGAAGCATTCACGGCCGAAGCGATCGACAAAGACAGAACGCCGACGCTGTACCGCATGGCGGAAAAAGGCATCCGCTTCACCGATTACTATCAGCCGGCAAGTGCCGGTACGACCGGCGGTGAATATGAGATCATATTCGGCGCCCTGCCGACGTCAGGCGGAAGTTCTTTCAAGAAGATGGCTTCCCGCAACAACTATATGACGATCGGATCCCAGCTTGACCGCCTCGGCTACAACGGCTGGGCCTTCCACAACAACTCCTATACATTCTATGACCGCCACATCACCCACAACACCATCGGCTATTCCCACGGCTACATGGCAGTCGGAAACGGTCTGGAAGATTATATTACAAGCCAGTGGCCCGAGAGCGATCTCGAGATGCTGGAGGCTACTGTCCCGATGTACATCGGCAGTCAGCCGTTCAATGTTTATTACATGAGTGTCAGCGGTCACAACGGCTATACCCGGGGCGAGAACGCCATGGCGCGCAAAAACTGGGATACTGTTCAGGGTGACTGGACCGAACCGGTGCACGGCTATCTCGCAGCCAATGTCGAGCTGGAAAACGCCATGGCATATCTGGTGGGCGAACTGGAAAAAGCCGGCATCCTGGATGATACCGTCATCGTGATCGGCGCCGACCATTTCCCGTATGGACTGGATTACGGCGCTGCCATGGGCAATATGCCTTACCTGGAAGAACTGTACGGCCGTCCGATCACCGATTCGATGGTCCTTGACCACAATCGGCTCATCATCTGGTCCGGCTGTCTGGAAGATATGGATCCCATCACAGTCGATACGCCGACGTCCTCGCTGGACATCCTGCCGACGCTGTCCAATCTGTTCGGCACGAAGTTCGATTCCCGCCTGTTTGTCGGACGCGACGCTCTGTCGGACGCCGAAGCGCTGGTCTTCAACATGAACTACGAATGGAAGACTGCGCTGGGCACATATGTAAACGGCGCATTCACGCCGAAGTCCCTGGACACCGTCATCCCGGACGGCTATGTCGACCGGATCAAAAAGCTGGTGCAGAACAAGATGAAGTACTGCCAGGGCATACAGTCCGTGGACTACTTTGATCACGTATTCGGATAAAATAAAAAGAGGGAGATATGCTCTTCCCTCTTTTTTATCTGCATCTTCCGCTGTTGTATGTGACCTTCAGTGAACTTTGTTCTGTTACCCCGCATATGATCTGCAGGTCTTCATAACGATTATTATTTGTCACTCAACAGGTTTGCCCTTCACCATTGGGCTCTTCGTATATTCTTTTGAATTTGCATTCATCTGAACGTTATACGCTCTTTTAAGACTCTTCGTCTGTATGGAATATACTTCCTCTTTCTGGTGTCGGCTTTTTCTAGTTTTCCACAGATCACGACAACAACTCTGTATGCAGATTTAAGATAATTAAACTGGCAGATTCTCTGATTCTATTAGTCAGAGACTGCCTCCTGAAATTCCGGTTCTCATGTGTACCTCCCGGGAATATTATTATGATCTTTCCACTTTTCTTCTTGCCCATAATATAGCAGAAAAAAAGAGCGTGTACAGTCTGTTCACGCAACTTTTTTTCTGCTATAGTATCTTTGTTAAGGGTTTTTATGACCCCATTTTTTATTTTCCGGCTTTTATTCGTCTTCCTCGATCTTTCCGAGTTCGCGGGCATGACGGCGGCGGTCGATCGCTGTCAGATACTTCTTGCGCAGGCGGATATCGGTCGGTGTGATCTCTACAAGCTCATCATCATTGATGAATTCGATTGCCTGTTCCAGGGACAGGATGCGCGGCGGAACCAGCTTCATGGCTTCGTCGTTGCCGGTGGAACGGACAGCGGTCATTTTCTTGTTCTTGATCGGGTTGACGCCCATGTCCTTGTTCTTGGCGGACACGCCGATGATCATGCCTTCGTATACCGGTGTCTGCGCGCCGATGAACAGCTGGCCTCTCTCCTGGATATTCCACAGTGCGTATGTCATGGCGCCGCCTGTTTCCGTGGAGATCAGCGCGCCGTTTTCACGCTGCGGGATCTCGCCTTTGTACGGAACATAATCGTCCAGACGCTGCACCATCGTGCCTTCGCCGTGCGTCATATTGATGAAGTCGGAGCGGAAGCCGATGAGTCCGCGCGTCGGAACTTTGTAGGTGATGCGGGTATAGGAACCGACATCTTCCATGTTGTTCAGCAGGCCTTTGCGGACATTGAGCGCCGCGATCACGGAGCCGCTGTACTCATTCGGCACGTCGATGACAACTTCTTCTTCCGGTTCGCACGTTACGCCGTCGATCCGCTTCAGGATGACTTCCGGACGGGAGACTGCGACTTCGTAGCCCTCACGGCGCATCTGCTCCAGCAGGATCGTGAGATGCAGTTCGCCTCTTCCCGAGACCTTGAACGTATCGGTGCTGTCTGTTTCTTCCACACGCAGACCGACGTTGACTTCCAGTTCCTTTTCCAGACGTTCGCGGATATTGCGGGACGTGACATATTTGCCTGTCTGACCGGCAAACGGAGAATCATTGACCATGAAGTTCATGGACAGCGTCGGCTCTTCGATGGAGATCATCGGCATCGGATCCGGCTGTCCGAGCGGACAGAGCGTATCACCGATGTTGATATCCGGAATGCCCGAGATCATGCAGATCTCGCCGCACTGGATCTCGCTTACCGGTACACGAGACAGTCCCTTGTATACGAAGACCTGGTTCGTCTTGCCGTGGTGGGTATTTCCGGAAGCGTTGCATACTTCGTACTGTGTCGCTTCTTTGAGCGTTCCCTTGTAAACGCGGCCGATGCCGAGACGGCCGATATAATCATCATACGCAAGCGCGCATACCTGCATCTGCAGCGGTTCTTCGCAGAGATCCGGATACGGCTGGGTCTGACGGATGATCGTTTCAAACAGCGGCACGATGTCTTCGTTCGTATCGTCCACTTCGTAGCGGACAACGCCTTCTCTCGCCGTACCGTACAGGATCGGGAAATCGAGCTGGTCATCGGTCGCATTCAGTTCCAGGAACAGATCATAGACTTCGTCGATAACTTCGACGGCACGCGCATCCTGCTTGTCCATCTTATTGATGACAAGGATCGGACGCAGACCGCACTCCAGGGACTTCTGCAGAACGAAGCGTGTCTGCGGCATCGGTCCCTCAGCGGAATCCACCAGAAGAATAACGGTGTCTACCGTACGGATAATACGTTCGACTTCCGAGGAGAAGTCCGCGTGGCCTGGTGTATCCACGATATTGATCTTATAGTCTTTATATGTAACGGAGCAGTTCTTGGAATAGATCGTGATTCCTCTCTCCCGCTCCAGATCGTTGGAGTCCATAATACAGTCAACGACTTTCTCATTGTCCTTAAATACATGACTCTGTTTGAGGAATGCATCCACCAGTGTGGATTTGCCTGCATCAACGTGCGCAATGACCGCAATGTTGATAATCTTCTGATAGTCCATATTCGCTCTCCTCCTCCAAAACGTGACAATTATACATGCGGTATACGCAAAATACAAGCAAAGTCTTACTTCCCGACGCGGAAGAATTCCTCGATCCGGTTTTTCGCATCAAACAGGTTGTTATAGGCGATATTCCGGTACGCGGATATCGCTTCTTCATGGCTGTTTTTCTCGTCCGCCTGGAAGAAACTGCCGCTGCTGTCGCGGCATCCCATCGCTGTGATCACCGGCACCTCCTCATACAGATCTGCCAGCCATTTCTGGTACGGCGTCATCTGCAGACCGGTGCACTCCATCAGCAGCGGCGACAGATAGTTCACCGAGATCTCATCGATGTATCCCTCCGGAATATCGTAGTTCGCCCACAGGATGAAACGCGTGATGTAGCGCTTCTGCTGGATCTCGTCGGGCAGATCATTCAGCTTCATGCCCATGACTTCCTCATAGAAGCCGTCTTCGATGAACGGCTGGTGATCGCCGAACATCAGGATGATCGTCGGCTCTTCCTGTTCGCTGAAGTACTCGATCAGATCCCGGAACGATTCATCGGTCTTTTTGATCAGGGCAAGATACTGGTCGGTCTCCGGATAGCTGCCTTCCATGTCCGTCAGCCAGACTTTTTCCGGGAAGTTGTCATATTTGATCTCATAGGAGGAATGGTTCTGCATCGTGATATTGAAGATGAACATCGGATCATCTCCTTTTTCCCGGTACATGCGTTCGATCTCATCAAAGTCCCATTCGTCGGAAACGAACCGCCTTACCTTGACGTAGTCATGCATATCCTCGATGCTCAGGAACCGGTCAAAGTGCATATAGTCGTATACGGCAGTGCGGTTCCAGCTGCTGCGGTAATACGGATGCACTGCGTCTGCCGTATAAGACTGATCTTTCAGGGTCGTGACCAGTCCGGGCTGTTCGTGGTTCACATACAGCTGATACGCGTTCGATCCGCCCGGCAGGAACGCCATCGTATTGCCGGTGAGGAATTCAAATTCGGTATTGGACGTGCCGGTGCCGATCGTGGATACGTAGACATTGCCTTCGATGACGTTCTCCTGTCCGATCAGGCTGTTTACATACGGCATATACGGAATGTTCGTGCCGAAGTCGCCGATCACGGAAAGATCGCTGTAGCTTTCATTCATGATCACGATGATATTCGGCTTCTTTGCCGGTGCTGTGCCGGCAGTGACCGGATCATTCTGCCGCATCATCGCCGATTCGTATACCGAGGTGCGGCTTCTCTCTGCATCTTCCAGAAGCTCTGCCACTTTCCCGGAGGAATACCCGTTCGGTTCGTTCATGAACAGATACTTCGTATTGAGCATGAATTCCGCAAAGGCTCCGTGCGTCTCGTAGCCGCGCGTCTGGTTGAAAAAATCCGGCTTCATGAAATTGTCCGAGAACGTGTCCGTACCGTAGAACACCAGGCATACGCCGGCGATCAGCGCAAGTCCGGCCGCCCGTTCGATCCGCTGGCGGAGACGGTGTTTTTTCAGCATCTTCCGCCTTCCGAGCATATACCAGGCAGCGCATGAAAGCGCCAGTGCCGTCACGATGCGGCAGTTGATCTGGAACGTGAATACCGCCGCCACATTAGCAGCCGTACGGATGGATCCAAGGTCCATCGGCAGAAGCGGACTTCCTTTATAATCCTTCAGAAACATGTTGGCAACGCCGAATACCAGAAGCAGCGCCACCGCCGCCTTGCCGCCGTACTCCGCCGACCCGCACAGTCCGTAGAACAGCACGAACACGGCAAGATACACGAGGTAATTCAGAAGAATATCGATCGGTACCGGCAGCTGCCAGATGAGATTGCCGTTGAGCACTTCGACGGCCGCCGCCATCACTGCCGGCGCCGCCAGAAAAGCCGCCGCCTGCCGCAGGACATAGGTCTTGTTTTCCGGATCCGGGCGTTTCAGAAACGCGAACAAAAGCGTCACAAGCAGAGCTGCCCCGGTCATGACCAGCAGGATCACGCTCTGTTCTTTTGTTTCCTTATAAGAATTCAGATATACAAGCGCCAGCACCGCGATGATCCACACCGGCAGTGTACGCATGATCTTCCGTTTCTTTTCTGTTCTGTCAGTCATAACTGACATTATACACAGTTTTATCTGCGGAAAACGAAAAAACCGCAGTTGTTTCTGCGGTCTCTTTATGGTGCACCAGACAGGACTTGAACCTGCACGGCTTGCGCCATACGCCCCTCAAGCGTACGTGTCTGCCGATTCCACCACTGGTGCGTGCTCACTTATTATATATCATTCTTTCAAAACGTCAAATAGTTTGTGAATTTATATCACAGCGGAGTTCAATCCTCCCTTTTCCGGCGTCTGATCTTCCTGTACAGATCCCTCGCACCGGCCAGATCCGCCTTTTCGGCATTGCCGTAGCGGGCAGGAAGCCAGTAATCCCGCATTTGTCTTCCCCATGTGTTCTGCAGGATGTGGTCTGCGTGCTCCGCCTGCATTTCCGACGTCTCGCACGGATCAGTCGTCATGCCCTCTTTCTTCATGTGGCGCAGGTATTTCACATACAGCATACGCACGGCGTTCAAAGGCGCACTGTTCTTCCTGTGCGTGAGCGGTCTGTCCGTGATCTGTTTCCGTTCGATCGTTCCCGCCGTCCCGTAAGACAGCGAAACCCGCCGGATCCTGCGCACCGCAAAATACACCAGCAGAGCCAGCACGACCGCAAGGGCGATGAACCTGACAAGATCCGGGATGCGCATCACGGACTCTCCCAGTTCTTCTTCCTTGCCGGTGAGCTTGGAAAAATCAAAGATCTGCAGTTCGTAATTCGTATGAACGTCTGTTTTCCCAAACAGCAGAAAAACAGGCGCGATGAGATTCAGGATCAGATTCATGACAAGGGAAACGATCACGATGATCAGCCAGAGCACCGGTACGATCATATAGCGTGCTGCCAGCAGACAGACTGCCTTCAGGACTGCGCGGAACGCCGGTGTGCATACAGCCAGCAGGATAAACGTGATCAGAAGACATCCGGCAAAGTTCATCCATACATAGTTCGCGTCCGTGATCCGTTCGCTCCGCAGCACGCGCAGATCAAAGATCGTAAAGCTAAGGAAGACGGTCAGAAACGCCACGGAAGCCGTCCATGCGCCGTCCGCCGCCGTCACCATCATCGCCGCTGCAAATAGCACATATGCCCCAAGTCCCCGGTACAGCATTTTTTCCGCGCCTGCCCGGCTGACTGTCCACGCTTTTTTCCATGTGAAAGGAGCGCACACGGATACGCACGCCGTCATAGCTGTCAGAGACGCGGCCGTATGATCCGGGATGATGTACGCAGCGCAAAATAACAGCGGAAGGAACCGGGAACGCCGGTCCTGCAGATAGATGGAAAGAACGCCCGTCACTACCGCCGGCAGAAACAGCCGGATGATCTCAGCACTGCCCGTTGCAAAGATCCTGGTGATGAACGCCATGCCGAAGCACACCAGGCGTACCCATCCCGTGATGTCAATCAGATCGCGTGTCTTCATGCGTTTCCTTTCGTTTCAGATCAAGAATGCGGATGCCGTACCTCTGTTCATAATGTTTCAGGACGTCCGGTCTTACCGAGGCCGCGCTGATCAGCAGATAGGCTTTCTGCACGTCCCGGCTGCCTGCCGCCTGTACGATCAGCCGGTCCAGTCCGGCTGTCTTTTCATATGTCGACCGGCCGAGCAGTTCCAGCACCTTCTGCAGATGCACCCTGCCGCTTCCGCTCATGACATGAGAGGAGACCACGGCCGAAGAAGCGATCAATGCATTGGTATGGAAGCTGAACGGAATATGCCTTTTTTCAAGATCCTCCGCCACTGTGCGGGCAGCCGAATATACATATTCGATCTCCTGCGGCAGAGCGGCTTCGATATTGACCAGAATGCATGCCTTCAGATCGGAGAAATGATCGAACTGGCGGACAGTCAGCTGTCCCGAGGAAAGCGTCTTCGGCCAGCTGATCTCTTTCATCGGTTCCCGTCCGGTGTATTCCCGGAAGCCGATCGTTTCGATCGGATCCGGCAGGATAAAGCGCTGCACGGAAATATCGCCGAGATAGTCGTCGATCTCCGGCATCCATTCTTCGATATCTGCTTTCTTCGGATACACGACGACCTCGTGCGGCGTATCATAACGCTGCGTGCGGCTGTCAATGCCGAAAAAGTCACCGGCGGTCACGCGGGCGCTTCCGAAAAGATATCTGCCGCGCTTTGACAGCGACATACGCAGGGTGCGGATGACCTCCTGATGCGACAGTACATACAGGATCTCATCGATCACCGTATCCGCGCGCTGCTGGCCGGCCGTCCGGTTTCCGACCGTACTGTCTTCCTCGAATACCGTTTCCCGCGGTACATATTCTTTCAGGTGCAGGAAAAGCAGCGGAAACCACCCGGTATTCCTCAGCACTGTCTTTATGGAGAAGACTTCGCCGCACTCCGCCAGTCCCCTGTCCGGTTCACTGCGGTAGGAAAAATAACGCAGAGAACGGTTCAGGGAATACCACTGCACGGCAAAAAGAAGCGCAGCGATAAACAGAACGCTCAGCAGCATCACACGTTCTCCGTCGGTACGGGAATGCGCGCCAGGATCGATTCGATCCACGCATTGCTTTCCGCCATGGATACCGTCGATCCCATACGGTGGGCAAGCACGCACACCGCCAGTTCCCGGACATCTTCCGGAATGACATAGTCACGTCCGTTCAGCGCCGCCCTTGCCTGCGCAGCTGCGTAGAGAGCGATCGTGCCGCGGGCGGAAACACCGCGCTCCGGATGATCCTGACTCCGTGTTGCCTCAATGATATTCATCATGTAGTCTGCCGTGTCGTCCGCGACATGCACTTTGCGAACTTCTTCCATGACAGACGCGGTCTCTTCTTCCGTGACGACCGGCTTCAGTTCCTCGATGATCGTCCTTGCCGGCTTTCTGCGCATGACTTCCAGTTCCTGCTGTCTTGTCATGTATCCCATTTTCAGACGCATGAAGAAACGGTCGGTCTGCGCTTCCGGCAGAGCAAACGTACCGTAGCTCTCCAGCGGATTCTGCGTAGCCATAACCATGAACGGTTCCTTCAGGCGGCGGGTGACGCCGTCGGCCGTGATCTGCTTCTCTTCCATTGCCTCAAGCAGCGCCGACTGGGTGCGCGGGGTAGCCCGGTTGATCTCATCCGCCAGGATGATCTGCGCAAACAGCGGTCCCGGACGGAATTCGAATTCCTCTGTTTTCCGGTTATAGTACTGGATCCCGGTCAGATCCGTCGGCAAAAGATCCGGCGTGAACTGGATCCGTTTGAACGATCCGCCCACAGAAGCCGCAAATGCCCTCAGAAGCATCGTTTTTCCTGTTCCCGGTACATCTTCCAGCAGAATATGTCCGCCGCAAAGCCAGCATTCCAGAAGGTGCTGAATGACGTCTTCTTTGCCAAGTATGACTTTCCCGCAGTTTGCCGTGATCTTATCCCTGTATTCTCTGACTCTGTTGAGATCCATAATCGTTCTCCTTGTACTCCAAATATGATAGCACACAAAAAGAGGACTTTCCGAAAGTCCTCCGTGTGATCAGAAGTCGCGTCCTTCCACCATCTGCATGAAGTTGAAGATCGCACCGACCAGATTTGCGTCGCTCTGGTATCTGCAGACCATGATCTCCGGCTGCGGAATGCCCGGGATCACCGCCTGTGCGAAGCGCTCTGTGACCGCCTCCTTGACCAGTTCGATGAACATCGGCTCATTGGAGATGCCGCCGCCGATGACGACCCGGTTGGCATCGATCACGCACTGCAGATTATAGATATGGTATGCCAGATACCAGCAGAAGTCCTTTACGCCCTGCAGCACCGCTTCGTTGTTCTCTTCTTTGATCAGACGGAACGCCTTCAGTCCGTCGATGTCCTCGAGACCGGAAGCTTCCTTTATGGCATTCTTGAGTCCCATGACGCCGTTCGAGAACGCGAAGATGTCCATGCACTTGCCCTTCTCACGCTTATTCTCCTGAATGAAGGAGAACTCACCGGAAGAGTAATGGCTGCCGTCCAGCAGCTTTCCTTCGATGATGATCGCGCCGCCGATGCCGGTGCCGAGAATAATCGCGATACCGTTGCGGATATCCTGCAGATTGCCGAAGCCCAGTTCCGCCAGCGCGGCCGCCTTGGCATCGTTGCAGATAGTGACCGGCAATCCCAGTTCTTCTTTCAGTTTCATTGCCAGCGGGATCTGTTTCACCCACCGGTAAGCACCTCCGGAATAGGCGAATCCCTTGATGCGGTCGATCATGCCCGGCATGGAGATCGCCATACCTTCCACACCTTCCCCGCATTCCTCCAGGATCTTTTTCAGATCATCCCGGAAATCCTCGTATGAGGCTGTACGGGCATCTACTTTTCCTTTAACAAGGAAGTTCATCTTCTCGTCCGCAACACCGTATTTGATCGCTGTGCCGCCGAGATCCACTGCCAGATACTTCTTCATGATTTTCCTCCTGAATTATATTGTTTCCTGTTCATAATTATAAATGATTATCTGCATGAATGCCTGCCTAATTATTCCTGAAGACGCTGAAACACGGGCTTTCTGCTATCTGTACTTGACTTTTGCGCTATAATGGTATCTGTTACGAAAGAAGGTATTTACATGAGCAAAGTAGATGTCATATCCGGTTTCCTCGGCGCCGGAAAAACAACACTGATCCAGAAGCTGATCAAAGAAGTATACGCCGGGAGTAAGGTCGTTCTCGTAGAGAACGAATTCGGCGAGATCGGCATTGACGGCGGTTTCCTGCAGGAAGCCGGCGTGGAGATCACCGAGATCAACAGCGGCTGTATCTGCTGCACACTGAAGGGCGACTTCGAAGCCGCTCTGCAGCAGGTCATTGATACATATCAGCCGGATCATATCATCATTGAGCCGTCCGGCGTCGGCAAGCTTTCTGACATCCTGAAAGCTATCCGTACCGTGGAAGGCGTTGAGCTCAACAGCTACAGCACTGTCGTCGACGCACAGCGCTGTGCCATCTATCACAAGAACTTCAAAGAATTCTTCGATGATCAGATCGCGACGGCAGCCTGCGTTATCCTCTCAAGAACACAGCTGGTCAATGAGAATGTTCTGCAGAAAGATGTCGACATTATCCGTGAACTGAACGCAGACGCACGTATTATTACAACACCGTGGTCCGAACTGCCGGGAAGCGCCATCCTCGAAGCGATGGAAGGCTCCACCGACGGGTATCCGGAAGGCCTTGAAGACGACGATGACGAAGACGAGCATGAGCACCATCATCACCATGATGACGACGATGACGAAGACGAGCATGAGCACCATCATCACCATGATGACGACGATGACGAAGACGAGCATGAGCACCATCATCACCACGATGACGACGATGATGAAGATGAACATGAGCACCACCATCACCACGATGACGATGATGATGACGAGCATGAACACCATCACCACCATGATGACGATGATGATGACGAGCATGAACACCATCACCACCATCACGGCAACGCGGCTAAAGAAGCTGCGGCCAATGAAGGTCTGAGCGAAGGCAACCGCATCCGTCTCGGCGATGACGAACATCACCACCACCATCATCACCACCACGGCCATGACGCAGACGAGATCTTTGATTCCGTCGGTGTAGAAACGATCAACACTTATACCGAAGAAGAGATCCGCGAAGCTCTGAACAAACTGCCGGAAAACATCGTGCGTGCCAAGGGAATTGTGCCGACAGCAGACGGCAGGTGGCTGTTCTTCGACTTCGTTCCGGGTGACGCGGACATCCGTGAAGGCAAGCCTGCCTATACCGGTCTGATCACTGTCATCGGTGAAAAAGTCGACATTGAGAACGTGAAGGAACTGTTCCGGGTGAAGTAATGCCGGCACCGGTATATCTTTTCACGGGATTCCTTGACAGCGGGAAAACCACGCTGATCAGGGATACTCTCAACGACCCCAATTTCATGGAGGAAGATGCCCGTACACTGATCCTGTGCTTTGAACAGGGTGTTACGGAATATGAACCGGCTTTTCTGGAAAGCCACAACGCTTATATCGAATACCTGGACAGCGCAGATGAACTGACCAATCAGAGGATCCAGGAACTGGATACCATCTACCATCCGACGCAGGTATTCATTGAATGGAACGGAACGGAACCGGTATCGGAACAGATCCTGGGACATATGCCGGGCTTCTGGCCGCTGGTACAGATCCTGACGACAGTCGATGCGACAACATTCGAACTGTACATCAATGCCATGCGGCAGATGCTGTTTGAACAGCTGCGCTACAGCGACACGATCATCGTTAACCGCTGTACCGAGAATTCCAACGGACGTTCCCTGCGCGGCAATATCAAGGCGATCAACCGCACTGCCCAGATCTTCTACGAAGGAAACTTCGGTGAACCTGTCAAACTCAAAAGCGGTGTTCTTCCGTTCGACATCAACGCCGACGTTATCGACATCAAGGATGATGACTACGGCCTGTGGTATATGGACGCAATGGAAAACCCGGATAAGTATAACGGAAAGAAGATCATCCTGCGCGGCATGTACGCCGAGGATATCAAAGGACACAAGCAGACATTCGTTCTCGGAAGACGGGCAATGGTATGCTGCGCGCAGGATACCAGTCTCTGCGGCATTACCGTTACCGGCGTTAAAATCTGGCAGATGAAGAAGGGCGACTGGTTCGAGGTGGAGGGAACCCTCCGCACCATACCGGTCGATGACCACGGAACAAAGACCGTCGTCCTCTACGCTTCCCGCGTGCAGCGCTACACTACGCCGCCGGCGGACGAATACGTATATTTCAGCTGATCGAACATGGTGAGCACGTCTCGCCATGTTTTCTTTTGTGCCTCACTGCGCCGTGACCAGCTTCCTGTGTTATGCTCAAAGACAGAGCAGAAAGGAGATCCGCCATGGAACTGATCCGTCTTACCGACAGAGTACTGCTGTATCCCTTTGAGAAGGAACGCGACCGGCCGACGCTCGGCTATATACGCGGGGACCGCATGAGCCTTGCGGTGGACGCGGGACACTCCGAAGCGCACATCCGCGAATTCTATGACGTTCTCAGAAAGGAAAGCCTGCCTCTCCCCTCTTTGACCGTACTGACGCACTGGCACTGGGACCATACATTTGCGATGCACGCAGCGAACGGAATATGCATCAGCGGCAGGAAAACAGCACAGCATCTTTCAGACTTCCGCCGGGAGATCGAAACAAAAGGCACGGAGTTCTTCTTCAGTCTGGATGACTCCATCCGGAAAGAATATGCCGGCGGTATGCCGGTGATCATCACCCTTCCGGATATTGTTTTTGATGAATCGCTTACGATCGATCTCGGGAACTGCCGCATACAGCTGATGACCGCGGAATCCCCTCACACCGACGACTCCGTTATTGTATTTGCGGAAAGTGAAAAAGTACTGTTTCTCGGCGACGCGGCCGGCGGTGTCTTTCCGACCTGGGAAAAAGATCCACAGTTATGTCACAGACTTGCCCGCACCATTGAAACGATCGACGCAGAGATCTGTGTGGAAAGCCATCATACCCCCGCTTCCCGGGAAGAGACGATCACCGATCTTCTGAGTGAATAAGTACACGCCGGCTGCCCAGCCGGTTTTCTTATGCAGAATTCACACCCCCCTGGTCCAGCGTATTCAGCCGTGCCGTATTCTGTATGTGCTGGCAGTAAGCCGGCAGTGATCTATGAAATATTCAATATCCGGATCCTGTCCGCATTCATCTCGATCAACAAAGTACGCCAGTACTTCGAGGCGCGGGGAAGTGAGCTGCTTCCGGCAGGGATACCTGCCGGGAGGATCTCTGTAAAGCCGGTGACGGCTGTACAGAAGGCGGAAACCGCCAACAAAGTCCCGCGGCACAGTGAGATGCGCATGGAAATGTACGGAACTTCCGGGCACAACAATATACGCCCGCTGTGCGGGAATGACCCTGTCTCAGGCGGCGGTCCGCAGCCGCTGTCTGAAGGGAATGCCAAAACAATGTGCCCTGCCTTGCAATAACGGAAGAAGACGGTCAGAGTAGCTGAATGGCACAAACCACGGGTGGTGAAATGTTCAGGTAAGCAGTCCTGACAGGATCTGGCGAAAGCCGGTACGGAAAGTGAAGGGGCAGCTCCCCGGATCTCAGCCCGTATCCCTGATGACAGAATATCTGTGAAGCATCAGAGCTGTATGGCGAAGGCCGGAATACGGGCGGGATCGGGATATTGAATATCGTTCTATGAAAATTGATCTTCTGATCCTGCTCCGGATCAACTCGATGAACAAAGCACACCCGGTGCTTCGAGGCATGGAAACTCTGAGCGAAACCTGCGGGGATACCCGCAGGATGTAACTTATCCGTATCTGTGAGGATACGGGTGAAGGCGGAAACCGCCGACAGGACAGCCATGCGCAGAAATATCCGCAGGAAAATGTACGAACCTTCCGGCACCTGAAACAGACGCCCGCTGTGCGGGAATAAGCCGACGGGATACCAGAGGCGGCGCTCTGGTACGACGGCGGCATGCGAAGGCAGGTGTTTGCCTTGAACTGCAGAAATGCAGGTATAACGGAAGTATTCGGTGATGTAAGCTGAACGGCAAAATCACAGGCAACCACTCAGAACGGTGTATGATCGTATCATATTTTTCTTTTCTGAATGGACAGTATGATCTGCAGGTAATCAGTCCTGTACAGGTTCTGGCGAAAGCCGGGGTAAGCAGTTTCAGGGTAGCTCCCTGGAGCTCAGACTTATCTCCCTGTTGACAGAATATTCCTGAAGGATACGGATGTACGGCGAAGGCCGGATCCGGGGCGGGATCAGAAGATCAATGATTAGATGAAAGAGGTGACGACGATGAAAAAGAGATGTACAGAAAGCACATGCCGCAGAGTATTTGTTATCCGCGGCAGGATCCCCGCATGTCCGTACTGCGGCAGACAGTACCCCCGTCTGACCGGTCCGGTCACCCACTGGGTCCTGAATATCAGTGGGTTCCCGGAAAAAAAGCGGGCTGTCCTGGCGCTGTGCCGTCACACGCCCATGAACTTTGCAGAAGCGTTCAGCGCCTTCTGCGACGGTCATGGCAGTATCACTTTTGATACGCTGACAGAGGCGAACAGTACTGCGGAAAAGCTTCGCAGCACCGGCTTCCGGGTCGCCGTAAATCACTCCTACGAGTGATTTTTTTATGGTATAAAGAAAAAACTTCCCGCTGATGCGGAAAGTCTATCGCAGATCCTCCGGAGTCGTGATCTTGAAGTTCTCATAACTTCCTTCCACAACTTTAATTTTCATATCGGAATACTTCTCGGCAAGCGAGCAGTCGTCGGTGCCGGTATAGCCGTCTTCCTCCGCTTTCCGGATACACTGAATGATCGCGGACGTGCGGAATGCCTGCGGTGTCTGGGCAGCGCATACCGTGCTGCGTTCCACCGTCGTGCGTACATAGCCGTTCTCAATGACTTTGATCGTATCCTTGCACGGAACCGCAAGAAGCGCAGCTTCTTCCGTTTCCATCGCTTCCTTCAGTTTTCCGAGCAGTTCCGCACTGAGATGCGGACGGGCACCGTCATGAATGAATACGATATCGGAGATCGCCGCAAGAACACCGTTCAGTACGCTTCTCTGCCTTGTATCGCCGCCGCACGCAAACGTGATGCGTCCTTCGACACGCGTCTGGATGTGATGCAGATATTCCGCCGCGTCAGTCACGACAACGATCTGTTCACAGTCCGGATCCGTCAGGAATACCGACATCGTCTCTTCAAGGATCGTTCTGCCGCCCGGCAGATGCGCATATACTTTGTTGAATCCGAGATTCATGCGGCTGCCGCTGCCCGCCGCCACGATCACAGCACTGTATTTCATACTGATTTCTCCTGTTAACCGAATATACCGTAAGACAGCGTCGTCATGATCACTGCCGCAAGAGCGATTCCCAGCAGGATCGATACAGACGCCTGTTTCAGATCCATGTCAAATAACGCAGCCACAAGACTGCCTGTCCATGCGCCAGTTCCGGGAAGCGGAATGCCGACAAACAGCATCAGTCCCCAGAATCCGTACCGGTCGATCTTCGGCTTGTTCTTTACCGCCTTCTGTTCGATCCACGAAGCGATCCTGCTCATATGATGTTCCGACATCCAGTGCAGAAGCCTCTCAATAAAGAATAATATGAACGGGATCGGAAGAATATTTCCGAGCACGCACCAGAACACTCCCTCCCACATCGGAAGATTCAGAAGCCGGGAAAGGATCAGACCTCCCCTTTCTTCGACCAGAGGGATCATACTGACAATAAATACGGACAGCTGCGGGGAGAGCGATCTGCCTACCGCAGTCATAAACCATTCGATAAAAGCCTGCATACTAACTCCTTTTACCTGCCCGTAACAATAGCACACTGCCGGAATATGTACAAGAAGCGCTCTTTTGCCGGGCCTGTCCGTGGTGTTTTCCGTTAACGTATTTCTGTTACGGAAATGATCCGGAACGGCGATTTTCGGCATATACATTTTTGTCACATTCATTGAAAACTTTTTTTCAAAAACATGTTGACATCATAAAACAGCCCTGATAATATAATAAGGCATTCGATGAAACGGGCCTGTAGCTCAGGTGGTTAGAGCGCACCCCTGATAAGGGTGAGGTCGTTGGTTCAAGTCCATTCAGGCCCACTTTCTTCGAAGTGAAATATATGGGGTTTTAGCTCAGTTGGGAGAGCACCTGCTTTGCAAGCAGGGGGTCACGAGTTCGAATCTCGTAAGCTCCACGGAATAAAGGGATCGAAAGATCTCTTTTGTTTTTATCCGGAGTACCGGGGATATTTTCCAGGGAAAATGATATCAGATCCGGATCATCCCGAAAATGAATGGATCCCGCATTGCGGGATCCTGTTGTCATTCAATTACACCGGTCTCTGCAATATGCTTATACCAGTACGCGCTCTTTTTGGGATAACGCTTCTGCGTTTCGAAATCAACGTAGAAGAGACCGTAGCGTTTTTCGTATCCGTTGGACCAGGAGAACACATCCATTAAAGACCAGATGAAGTATCCCTTTACATTCGCGCCGTCCCGTACGGCATCGGAGATGACATTCAGGTGCTGACGGACATAATCGATTCTCGCATCATCGTACACGGTATTGTCGACGAACTCGTCTTTATACCCAAGACCGTTTTCGGTGATGTAGATCTTCTTGTAATTCGGATAGTCTTTTTTGACACGCATGATCTGATCATACAGTCCCTGCGGCCAGATCATCCAGTCCCAGTCGGTACGCGGAACGTCGACGTCGAATTCGCGGCGTCCGACGCCTTTGATCTGATACACAGAACCGCCTTTATCCCCCTTTGCATTGTGGGTGATCTCGGTCTCGCCGTCGAAAGCTCTCATCCAGTCGCTCATGTAGTAATTGATGCCCAGGAAATCATTGAGATCTTTCGCAGCATCAAGAACTTCGAAATCTTCTTTTCTCAGATCCAGAGTCCCGCCGTTCACTTCCAGGATCTGCCGGACGCCTTCCATCGTATGATCGGAATAATGACCGAGATACGTCGCGTCCAGAATAAACCGGTTATGGATAATATCTTCCAGATCGGCCGCTCTCACATCCGCCGGATCGTTCGGATCATAGGGGTATTTTGTCGGCAGCGCGTGAACCACTCCGATTTCACCGGCATATCCGCCTTCTTTATAGGCAAGGACAGCCCTTGCGTGAGCAGTCATCATATTGTGATGGGACTGGAACACTTTTGCCAGATCATACCGGATTCCCGGCGGGAATTTTCCCGTGAGATACTGTCCGTCTCCGATCGGACCGATTTCGTTGAACGTTGTCCAGTATCTTACTTCAGGGAACTCTCTGAAACAGAACTTAGCGTAATCGACGAAGTGATCGATATTCTCCCGGTTGAGAAAGTCGCCTTTCCCGTGCAGAGCAGCCGGGGTATCAAAGTGATGCAGTGTCACGAACGGCTCAACATGCCGCTTGTGACATTCCGCAAACAGACGGTGGTAGAATGCGGTTCCTTTGGGATTGACCTCTCCGAACCCTTCCGGGAAGATCCTCGACCAGGCAATGGAGATCCGGATGCCGTTGATGTGAAACTTTTCGGCAAGTTCAAGATCGACCGGATACTGATGATAAAAATCACTTGCTGGTTCGGCTGTATACCAGTAATTCTCTTCCAGGTATTTATCCCAGGCAACCGGGCCTTTCCCGTCTGTGTGAACAGCTCCTTCCGCCTGATAGGCAGCGGTCGCGCCGCCGTAGATAAAGTCTTTCGGCAATGATTTACTCATGTTGACCTCTCTTTATGACATCTGCTGTTTAACGAAATCCAGCGCGCCCTGTCCGTCTCTGGTCAGTTTGATATACTGACCTCCTTCCGTCTTTGCAAGCCGGATTCCGAGTTTGTCAGTCTCCGCTTTCATGTCATCGAAATTGGAGGCTACCTGCGGTGCGAGGATGACCAGCTGATACTGGGGGAGGATCTCCCTGTGAGCGCCGTAGCTTCCTGCCGCAGCCTTGACCGGCGCACCATACTCTTTCGCAGCTTTATTCAGTGCGTTGGCCAGCAGTCCGCTGGTTCCCCCGCCGGCGCAGAGAACGAGCACATTGACTTGTTCCGTGATTTCCTTCACTGCTTCGTCTACACCCGCTTTTTCCAGAATAGCATCTGCCTTGGCAGTGTTGAAGTTCGCAGCGACTTTTTCCTTCAGGGCATCATCTGTCTTTCCAGTCCTCTCTTCTTCAAGGATCTGCTCATCGTAGACCTTGATAAACGGATAGTAAATAATGACGTCCACGACGATCAGCAGAAGCGCCAGGACAAAGGAGAGAAACTGGAAGTTGGTTCCCAGAACCAGTCCCAGCGGAGCCGGTGTCGTCCAGGGAAGATTCGCCGTAAAGCTGTTCATCCTGAACACATCGACAAAGAATTTGAAGATCCATACATTAACGATCGGAGCCATGATAAACGGAACGAAGAAAACGGGGTTCAGAACGATCGGAGCGCCGAAGAGGATCGGCTCATTGACGCCGAAGAAGGTAGGCACGACAGAAGCTCTGCCAATGGCGCGGTTTCTCTTTGATTTTGTCAGCCACATGAACATGAACGGTACAACAAGTGTGGCACCGGTTCCGCCCATCGTGACGATGAACATCTGCGTTCCCGACGTCAGCACTTTGTCCGCGTGCATTCCCGCCTGCAGCAGCTGCAGGTTGGTTTCCACATTGGCATAGGTGATTGCGGCAATTGCCGGTTCGACGATCGAAGGACCGTGAATGCCGACAAACCAGAAGAACGCATAGGCGCCGAAGATGATCGTGATGCCGAGATATCCGTCTGCCGCCCGGAACAGCGGTGCGAGCAGAGTTCCGATGGATTCCGCCACATTGACTCCCATGGTGCCGTGGATGACCAGTTCCAGAGCGTACAGCAGAATAATCGACAGAGTAAACGGTATCAGATCCTTGAATACCTGAGAGATATTCGGCGGAACTTCTTCCGGCATGCGGATCGAAACATTATTCTTCACACATACCTTGTATACATTCACTGTCACAAATGCCGCAATGAACGCTGTCAGAAGTCCTTTCGTACCCATGAAGCCGGTCAGGAATCCGCCGCCTTCGGCAGGTTCGGCCGCCATGATCACAAAGCCGATGATCGCCGCAAGCATCGTGGAGATATAGTTAATCTGATTCGTGCTCTCCATATTTCTGTTCATCGAGTCGGTCAGCGCTTTGGCCGTCGTACCCGCCACGAACAGACCAAGAATACCCATGGAGTAGTTGTACGGCGTCATCAGAAGAGATTCGATTTCCGGACTCCAGTGAAAGCCGAACGCATTAGGCACGTAGGCGATCAGAATAAAGATACTGGAGAACAGGATCACCGGCATGCCGGCGATAAACCCGTCTCTGATCGCACGCAGATAAATATTCCGGGAAATCTTTTCAAAGAAAGGTTTCCCTTTTTCAATCCAGTTAATCAGCCGGTTCATCGTCAGTTCCTTTTATACAATTCTATAAAATGCCTCATCAGATCCTGAAGCAGAATAGATGTCATCAGATGATCCTGACCGTGCATCATTGTAATACTGTAGGCGATGTCTTCACCGATCGCTTCTTTCTGAAGCAGAGACGTCTGTGCCTTATGGGCGTCATTCAGACACACTTCCGCTTCTTTGATCAGTGCTTCCGCTTTGTCGAATTCCTTATTCTGGGCTGCCTTCAGGGCTTCCAGCATTTTTGAACGGGCATCGCCGGAATATGCGACGATTTCAAACCCGAGCAGGGTTACTTCTTCTCTGTTCATCTCGACCTCCTGTTATTTCTCATTCCAAGGAACAGCTGTCTGTTTCAGCACTTCATTCAGTGCCTCGATGTTTTCTTTTCCTTCGGTTCTCAGCCATTCGCGTGCGGCATCCTCACCGTTTTCCATATAGCCTTTTACGCTGCCTGCCCAGGTTGCCCGGCCGCAGAGCACGCCGGAGAACAGCGCACCGGATTCTTTTGCGAAAAGCAGCGTTCTGCGGAAGAGATCCGCACTGACGCCAGCACTGAGATAGATATAGGGAAGATCGGCAGCTTCTTCCTGCCTGCGGAACCACTCCCTCGCCTCTTCGGCTGTGTAAACGCATTCTCCGGTGCTGAATCCTTCCACGTAATTCATATTTACGGGAACTTCCACCTTCAGAACGTCAATGCCGAACCGCGGATCGGAGAATACTTTCATCGCCTCGATCACCTTATGCGGTTTGACCCGGGCATATTCTTTTCCTCCAGCATCGGGGTTCTTTTCGTCATAGGCAAGAATCTCAAGGAAGAACGGAATATCCTCCCCTGCGCATTCCGCACCGACGCGCTCGATATACGCCTGTTTCTTCCGGTTGATCTCTGCGCCGCTGTCCGCGTCATAATAGAGCAGGAATTTTATTGCGTCCGCACCGGCTTCTTTCAGGCGCCGTACCGACCAGTCAGCAAGACAGTCCGGCAGACGCTCCGTGCTGTTTGTATCGTATCCTGTCTTTTCGTAGGCCAGCAGCAGACCGGTTCCCGCTTTCATTGCTTTTGAGGCAGGCAGGCCGTATTCGGGATCCAGCAGCATCGAGGAAGCGTACGGCGTCAGTTCTTCCGCCACAATCGTTTTCAGACGTTCCATTGCTTCTGCGGAAGGTTCTTCGCTGCTGTGCTGCTTCATCAGTCTTTTCAGAGCGCCGCGCTGATCGAACGCAAGCGCACTGATAATGCCTTTGTCATCGCTGAGACGAGACATACAGGCTTTTTTGTTTTCTGTCAGTTTCATTTCTTATGTACCTCGGTAACCGTTATTTTCTGAATAAGTTCATCATAGTGTTCCATATTGACGTGCCCGGTCTGCTTCTCCATCGCATTTAACATGCCAAGCGTGTTTGCCCGCTTCAGCAGTTCTTCGTCAGAAAGCCTGTTCACAATGCCGGAAGCGATGCCGGCAACGGTGGAATCTCCCGATCCGACCGGACTGACAACATGAATTTTCGGAATATCAACTTTATAGAAATGACTTCCGTGACGCGCGAAACATCCGTCGCCTCCCAGGGATACGATGATCCAGTCGATTCCTTCGAACGGCTCTTCCGACAGCGCATCCATAAGAGCCGCCGGATCCCGGGGCACTTCTCTTTTCAGAATCTGTCCGAGTTCGTCGGTATTCGGCTTGATCGCCGTCGGTTTGACTGCCGCTTTCAGGGAAGCCTCAAGCGCTTTCCCGGAACAGTCCAGGATGACGGGAACTCCGTTCTCCTGACAGACTTTTGTCATTTCCGCATAGCACGTATCCGGAATGCCCCGGGGAAGACTGCCGGAAAAAACGACAGCATCTGCTTTTCTGACCGTTTCCGCAAAGAATGCGCAGAAGCGGCTGTAGTCTTCCGGCGAGATCACCGGTCCGGATTCCAGGATCTCCGTCTGCATCCCTTCATGAAGCACAGCGATGCAGTTGCGTGTATTCCCCTCCACGCGGAAGAACGCGGTGTGGATTCCCGCTTTGTCCAGTTCTTCCTGCAGATAATCTCCGTTCCTGCCCGCAATCAGTCCGGCTGCGGTGACATCCTCTCCGAACTCGCTGAGAACGCGCGTGACGTTGAGGCCTTTTCCGCCCGGTGTTTTATGCGTTTCTTCCGAACGGTTGACACCATCGAGGATCAGCCGGGGAATCTGATAGGCAATGTCGATGGACGGGTTCATCGTTACGGTCAGGATCATACGTATTCTCCGCGTTTGTATTTTTCAAGAAACGCATCAAAGAAGTGTGGATCTTCCTGGCCGTCCGCAGCAGTATCCAGCTGATGGATCTTTTCGATCAGCTTTCTGTTTTCTTCCGTCGGGACATATTCCGCTTCGAGAAATGCGTCGATGATATCATTGATCAGAAAGCCGCCCGTAATCTTTCCGCCGAACCCGATGACGTTCGCATTGAGTTCCCTTCTGGCGTATAGCGCCGTCGTCATGTCGCGCACAAGCGCCGCACGGATGCCGGGAACTTTATTGACCGCATTATTGATGCCGACACCTGTTCCGCAAAGGCAGATCCCGAAGTCTGCTTCGCCGCTGGCAACCGCCTCCCCCACACGCTTTCCGTAGATCGGATAATGCGTGCGGAAATTATCATATGTGCCGCAGTCGATCACTTCATGGCCTTTCTCCTTGAGATGATCGGCAACAGCGATCTTTTCCGTTGTGACGATATGGTCACACCCCAGTGCGATTTTCATTCCGTTTCCTCCAGCGCGATTTCTTTTCCCATATGATTCAGCATGTCCACGCGTACCTGGTGGCGTCCGCCGTCGTAAGAACCTTCCGCAAAGCTTTTCACGATGTTCTTCGCCATGGCAGGACCGGTAATCTGTGATCCGATGGTGATGATCCGCGCATTATTATGTGAACGGGTCATATACGCCGTTCTCTCGTCCGATACTTCGGCGGCGATCACGCCTTTGATCCGGGTAACCGTCATGAACGGACCTGCACCGTAGGCGTCGACAATGATGCCGTAGCGGTCATCGGATTTCTTTACTTCGCGTACGACCGCCTTCGATGCGTCGACAAAATCAACCGCGTCGTCCCCGGTCACATCAATCACTTCGTATGAATTGTCCGAAAGAAACTGTCTGAGAATTTCCTTCAGGTCTTTTCCTGCAGGATCCGAGCCGAGAATAAACTTCATTATTTCCTCCTTCTAAATCGGTTATCTAAAAAGCCGGCCGGCTAATTGGAATTGTGAATTCTAGAATCCTTTCAGAAAGTGAGCTCTTACAAAAAGTATAGAATTACTGCATTTCTTTTCATATCTGTCATAAAGTGCAGTGGTTTCCCTGCCGGCAGACGGCAGTCTGGCAGAAAAGCACACGCAGATCTGCCGGAAAATCCCGCTGTAAAGAAAAAAAAGAGAGCCTTCCGCTCTCATAGATTCTGTTAATGATTCCTGCAGATATCAGGGTATGCGCTTCACCGGCCGTTCTTCTGTCGGATCCTCGCGGAATTCCACAATATCAGGCAGCCCGCAGGTCAGAATGTAGCACAGTTTGTTCAGAGTATATGTATTGATATTCTGATTTCTTCGCAGACGCCGCAGCGTATTTGTGCTGATGCCGTAATGCTTTTCCAGCTGATAGTACGTAATATTCTTTTTTCTCATTGTTTTCCATAATCTCTCGTACACAATCATACTTCACCGTGAATGGATCCTTTCCTTTCTGCGATCACAGTATAGTTTGTTTCGAACATTAAATCAACAATAATTTGTTCATTTTAAACATTTTTATTTTGTTTTAAACAGTCAAACAAATCTTTGAAGATAGCGGAAACAGTCGAAATAACAGGACGTTTCTACGAATTCGCAGTGAATCGCTCCTGGCATTCGACTTGTGATAGTGTTCGATACTTGTTTGTTTCACCTGTTCGATATATAATACAAACAGATCGGAAGGAACAAATATGAAAAAGGAAGAACGGCAGAATAAGATCCAGGCCATGCTGAACAGCACAGGAACCGTAACAGTAAAGGAGATCATGCAGGAATTATCCATATCGGATATGACCGTAAGAAGAGATCTGAGTGAAATGGCGCAGCGGGGTCTGCTCATCCGCACCCATGGCGGCGCACAGAGAATCTATTCCGATGAAAGCGGGCTTGAACGCTCTCATCTCGAAAAAAAACGTCTGCAGGAAGCAGAAAAGAATATCATCGCCGATCTGGCCTCCGCGCAGATCCTCAACGGAGAAACCGTTTTTCTCGGACCGGGCACGACGCTTGAGCTCACTGCCGCAAATCTGAAAAACCGGAATATGCGGATCGTAACGAACAGTCTTCCTGTCTTTAACATTCTGAACCGGAGTTCTTCCGTTGATCTTCTTCTTGTCGGAGGAGAATACCGCCCCATTACCGGTGCGTTCGTAGGATCGATATCCCTTTACTCCATCCGGAACATGCGTTTCTCCAAAGCATTCATCAGCGTCAACGGCATCGTCGGCAACAGCGTATATACATACAGCGAAGCGGAAGGAGAAGTACAGAAAGCAGTACTGGATCAGGCAGATGAAAAATACCTGATTGCGGATTCCAGCAAGTTCAGCCGTTATGATTTCTACGAATTCTATAAAGTCAGTGATTTTGATCACGTAATCACGGACAGCGCAGTATCCGCGGAAACACTGAAGGAACTGCGTGCGGTGACCGACGTCATCATCGCAGCATAGATCAGCAGAAAGGCATATCACATCCGATTACTGTTATGTACGATAAAAATTTCAGAATTCAGGAAAAATCATGGCCTGAAAATTACTATTCCTGCAGCGATCCTGTAAAGCGCCGGGAACTGCTGGAAAAAGAAATCCGTGAAAATCACCGGGAGGAAGATGCCGTGCGCAGAGAAGTTTTTGAAAAGCGCTATGCGTTTCATAAAAACGGCTTTGAGGACCGCTTCATCCTGGCATGGCTCGAGCTGACAAAAACAGATAAAAACCGGGCCGGAATCGAGAAGTATAAAGCTTTGTGCAGAGAGCTCTGTATCTCTGCGGATGAACCGGCTGACGTCCTGATGGAAGAATGGCAGGCATTTGCGGCTGTGTGGATCGATTCCTGCCTTTCCAGCCGCAGTTACAGTACCGGTGTGTGGGGACTGGTGCCGCTCGGAGAAAAAAAGACCGCCATGCGGATCGCCGGCGATATCGATTATGTGACGCGCATCCTGGCATCGTGTGCAGGGATGGAAAAAGAATTCCGGCCGCTGCGTTCCGTTCTGCTCACTACCTACGTTCAGAAAGTGAACAACGGCGAGCAGTACTGGGTCGAAGCGACCGGTACATATGAGTAAGGGGGGTTTTCCCCTTTTTCTTTTACAGACGGCGTTTCCAGTAATCACCGACCGGAACGGCAGGATCTTCCGCATCCCACGGAACTTCGTGGCGCTCGAAATAACCGATGACTGTCCCTTCCGCATCACGGACCGGGACAAAGAATTCCCGTTCTCCGGTCTTGCGGTTATAGGTCTCGAACATTTCATTTTCACCGGCATCGGCACGGCGGAGGAATTCTTCGATCTTTGGCTTTGTGCTTTCATTGTGGCAGTTGAACAGGCTGTTTCCGATGATCACCCGCTGCCCGTAGCGTACCTGTGCTGTCCGGTTCATCCAGCGGACAGTATGTGTACGGTCAACGAAAACAACCTCATACGGATAGGCATCCAGGATCGACTGCAGTACGTCTTTCGTAATCTCCATTATGTAAAACCTCCATGGATCTGATGTCAGTATACAGGACATCCGGCCGGCTGTCATATCATGTGCCTGTAATTAAGTCACACTGTGACTTTTTATTGACCTGCATGCAGGAAGGCTGATAGAATAGGCACATGGCAAGAACAGAAGACCTTCGCAGCGAGAACCGGGCACGCATCCGGGAATACCTGTATACCGAACCGCAGATCACCCTTGCGCAGCTGGAAAAGAAGACCGGTCTGTCCCACGGACTTGTCGTTGCGGCACTGCGGGAAATGGCGGAAACCGGCGAAGTAAAAGCAGAAAAACACGGCACCGGTGTCGGGCGGAAAACCTACCTGTACTCGGTAGATCCGGATCATATGCATCTGTGCGGCGTCCTTGTCATACAGAACGAAAGCACCATGACCTACCGCATGATGGAGATCGATCTGTCCGGCAGAGTCTGCAGTGTGCAGGAAACAGAATGGGACGCGTATACTGAAGAAACATTCATGTACGCACTCGATTCGTTTCTTGGCAAGTGCAGCAGACCGCGCCGGATCATCATCGCCAGTCCCGGCATCTGTGAAAACGGCATTGTTTCCAATCCCGGACGCTATGTCAATGACATCGGCGCATGGATCCGGAAGAAATATGATATGCCGGTCATCATCGAAAATGATGTCAATACCGCTGCCATCGGCTTTGCACAGACGATCCCGGAGGCGGCGCATACCGCCTTTCTCTACCAGGCAGACCGGACGCGCTTCGGCTGCGGCATCGTCATCCACGGCCGTCTCTATAACGGCTTCTCGCATTCCGCTGGAGAACTGCGCTGGCTGCCGTTCATGGATGATACCGGCGGCAGATCAGCAGCAGAACTGCTTGCCCTGCAGATCCGCAGCGTGGCTGCCGTACTGGATCCTGAAGTGATCGGATGGTACAGCAGAATTGTCCCGGCAGACTCTGCACAGTTTGAAATGCCGATGCCGGAAAGAAACCGGCCGCGCATTATTGCGGCGGAAGATATGGAAACTGCCGCAGTCAGAGGAATCTATTCGATCGGAATCGATTCCATCGTTCATTCACACGGAGGAAAATAACATGAACAGGAAAACACAGGTCGATCTTCTCCACGGTCCGATCATGAAATCACTCATCATCTTCATGATTCCGATCGTCATCTCCAATATATTCCAGCAGCTGTACAATGCCGTGGATACCGCGATCGTCGGCAATTATCTCGGCGAGACGTCGCTGGCGGCGATCGGCGCCTGTGCAGCCGTCTTCGAAATGCTGGTGCAGTTCTGCATGAGTCTGAGCAACGGCTTCTCCATCGTCTGCGGCCGAAGCTTCGGTTCACAGGATGAAGACACCATGAAAAAATCCGTTGCCGGATCGATCATGATCGGCACAGTCACATGTATCGTACTGACTGTACTGTCGGTATTCCTGCTGAAACCGCTGCTGGCGCTGATCAACACGCCGCAGTCGATCATCGACGAATCCTTTGCGTACATCAAAGTCATCGGCCTCGGACTGTTCGTCATGTTCACTTACAACCTCTGCTCGGGAATGCTGAGAGCGATCGGCAACTCGGTAATGCCGCTGGTCTTCCTGATCATCTCTTCCCTGCTGAATATCGGTCTGGATATCCTTCTGATCACAACGTTCCATATGGGTGTTGTCGGTGCTGCTGTGGCAACTGTCATCGCTCAGGGTGTTTCCGCCGTTCTCTGTATTATCTATATTCTGAAATATGTGCCGATCCTGATCCCGGAAGCACGCCACTTCCGCATCGAACGCAGCATGCTCAATGACATTGCCGGACAGGGCTATGCCATGGCGCTCATGGGATCGATCGTGTCCGTCGGCTCGATCATCCTGCAGTCCGGCATTAATTCCCTCGGCACCGAGATCATTGCCGGCCATGTAGCAGCCCGCAAAATCTACGCCATCTGCAACCTGCCGTTCATCTCCATGAGCGTGGCTGTCAGCACATTCATTTCCCAGAACAAGGGAGCCGATCAGGGCGACCGCATTCTGAGAGCGATCAAAGATGCCTACATCTATGACTTCGTGCTCGCGGCAGTCGTATCGGCCTTCCTGTTCGCGGCGGCGCCTTCCCTGGTCCGCATGATCAGCGGTTCCACAAACCCGGTCATCATAGGCAACGGTTCCAAGATGCTGTACATCGTCGGTCCGTTCTACGCTGTGCTCGGCGTTCTGATCCAGACCCGGTTTGCCCTGCAGGGACTCGGATCCAAAGTCATACCGATGATCTCCAGCGTGATCGAGCTTGTCGGAAAGATCCTCTTTGTGGCAGTATTCATCCCCCGCTTCCAGTACGATGCCGTCGTATGGTGCGAACCGCTCATCTGGGTCGCCATGACTGCCCAGCTGCTGTACGCGTTCAACACCAATGCCTATATCCGCAAAACAAAAGAAGAACTGAAAAACGTATAGAAAAAGAGGTGTCCGGCGAAACTGCCGGGCACCTCTTTACTTATGAAACGATATTACTTTTCGCGGAACATGGAGAACTTATCCATCGGATAGTTCTTCACATTTTCAAGGATACTGCGGTCATCCGCATTTACCATCATCTGAGCACGGGTGCGCATGACGATGTTTTCCTGGATGTGCTTGGAAGGTCCGCCGACGCAGCCGCCTTCGCACATCATGCCTTCAATGAATTCTTCCGGCAGTTTTCCGGCTTTCAGCAGACGGATCGCCGTAACGCATTCCTTACCGCCGGCACACTTATGCAGGGTAATGCCTTCGGTACTCTGTCCTCGTTCTTCCATACATCTGAGAACGGCTGTCGCAACACCGCCTGTCGAAGCAAATCCCTTGCCGAACTTGGAAGCTTCCTGATAGGTTTCCTCGACCGGTTCGAAACTGATGCCTTTTGCCTTCAGCAGCATCCGCATCTCGCCGAATGTCAGGACGTAGTCTGCGTTTCCTTCGATATTCATTTCTTTCGCTTCCGACTTCTTGGCAATGCACGGTCCGATAAAGACGGTCACGCAGTCCGGATGCAGAGCCTTGAGCAGACGGGAAACAGCGCACATCGGGGAAACGACGGATGACATGTTGTCCTGATAGATCTGCGGGAAGTGCTTCTTCAGCAGGTTGATGAATGCCGGGCAGCAGGATGTTGTCATCTTGCGGCCTTCCTGGTGTGCTTCATACCATTCCTCGGACTCATACGCAGCTGTCATATCGCCGCCGAGACCGACTTCGATCATATCCGTGAAGCCTGCTTTTTTCGCCGCTGCGCGAATGGACGCCATCGTGATATCCTTGCCGTACTGGCCTTCGATCGCCGGCGCGCACATCGCATAGACCTGTTTGCCTGCCTTGATCGCCTTGATGACGTCTACCACGTGGACCTTGGAATCGATCGCACCGAACGGGCAGGAATGGATGCACTTGCCGCAGCGGATGCACTTCTCTTCATCGATCTTACAGATGCCGTATTCATCGTAGGAAATCGCGTCGACCGGACACGGCTTCTTGCACGGACGCACCAGATGGGCAATTGCGCCGTACGGACATGCCTGAGCGCACATGCCGCATTCCTTACACTTGTTCGGGTCGATCCTCGCCCGTGTATCGCCGACCGAGATCGCGCCGAAACGGCAGGAATTCATACATGCCTTACCAAGGCACAGACGGCAGTTATCAGTAACTGCGTATGTGGACAGCGGGCATTCCTCACATGCCGGCTCAATGATCTGAATAATATTATTGGACGGTTTGACCGGAGAGCAGTCCTCATTGCAGGCAAGACGCATACGCCAGCGCAGGATCTCTCTTTCCTTGTATACACAGCATCTCCATGTTGCGTGCGGGCCGGGTGAGATCTCATATGCCAGAGCTTCCTTGTTCTGCTCTGTCAGCTCGTCGTTCCATGCCATGCGCGCAATGCCTTCTACTACACGGTGCTTCAGCGCAACAGCACCTTCATCGTTTCTGATCATTATATTTGTCTCCTTCGAGTATATTTTATCAGACCGGAAAAAAACTTCCATGGAGATTACATTGCAATTATATGGACAGAATAATAATATGAAACAGAAAACGGAGGTCTCTCATGAATATTGTCTGCCTTGATATGGAGGGCGTTGTCGTCCCTGAGATCTGGATTGCTTTTTCGGAAGCGAGCGGCATTCCCGAACTGAAACGTACGACCCGGGATGAACCGGATTACGATAAACTGATGCGCTGGCGTCTGGGCATCCTGAAGGAGCACGGTCTGGGTCTGAAGGAGATCCAGGATACGATCGCGAAGATCGATCCCCTGCCCGGTGCGAAAGAATTCCTCGATACCCTGCGCAGCGAAGCACAGGTCCTCATTCTGAGCGATACTTTTGAACAGTTCGCCGCCCCGCTCATGAAGAAGCTCGGCTGGCCGACGCTGTTCTGCAATACGCTGGAAGTCGCGGAGAGCGGCGAGATCACCGGCTTTACCATGCGCTGCGAACATTCCAAACTGACGACCGTGAAAGCACTGCAGTCCATCGGCTTTGATACGATCGCAGCCGGCGACAGCTTCAATGATCTGGATATGATCCTGGCTTCCAAAGCCGGCTTCCTGTTCCGCACGACTGACGCGATCCGCGCCGCTCATCCGGAGCTGCCCGCTTTCGAAACCTATGATGAACTTCTGAGCGCCATCCGGGAGAATCTGTGATGATCAAAGACGTACTGAAGCCGCTTCTTCCGGAAGAACTGGAAGGCTTTGAACTATGCAGTGCGGAGTACCCGGAATACGGTACCGGCATCACTGTGATCCTGGCCCGTAACGGAGCGGTGACCGGTGCGGATATACGCGGCGGCGCACCGGCTTCCCGGGAGAACGGCCTGCTGAATCCGCTTGCATCCAACAATGCGGTCCACGCGGTCGTGCTGGCAGGATCCAGTGCCTATGGTCTTTCCGCTTCTGACGGCGTTATGAAATATCTGGAAGAGCAGAACATCGGTTTCCCGACGGACTACGGTGTCGTACCGATCGTCTGTTCCTCGTGTCTGTTTGATCTCGGCTTCATCAGCGGCACCGGACGCGCCGACAGCGCTCTGGGCTATAAGGCATGCGCAGAACCGCAGCCGTTCCGCGAAGGAAACTACGGCGCGGGATGCGGTGCGACTGTCGGAAAGATACTCGGCGCACCATACTGCATGAAGTCCGGAATCGGCTTTAAAGGCTATCGGCTTGGTGACCTGTGGGTCGCGGCAGTCGTTGCCGTCAATGCGGCCGGCGACATTTACGATCCGGATACGAATCAGAAACTTGCCGGCATGTACGACCGGGAAAACAAACGTTTCCTGGATGCGGAAGAAGCGCTCTACCGCATTGCCGGAGGAACGATCGACCTGTTTAACCAGAACACCACGATCGGCGCTGTGCTGACAAACGGAAAGTTTGACAAGACGGAACTGACCAAGATCGCCGGCATGGCTCACGACGGCTTTGCCCGCGCCATCCGTCTGGTGCACACCCAGTTTGACGGCGATACCATCTATGCCATGAGTACCGCCTCTGTTCCGGCAGATATCAACACAGCCGGTACCCTGGCTGCCCGCGCCATGGCCGAAGCGATCGCCTCGGCTGTCCTGCATGCGGAAGACGCCGGCGGCCTGCCCGCAAACAGAAGCGTCACCGGCAGATAACTGTCCTATCTATCGATCTATTCTGGGAATACACATCTGTATTCCCTTTTCTGACGGCACAGTGCATAAGAAAATGCGGAGGATCCCCCGCATATTCTGTATCAGAAATAATCTTCGGAGCGCTGCTCTTTCCCGGTCTCTGCCGCTTCCCGCATCATGACGGCAAGAAGAGCATCCTGTATGGATTCTTCCGGTGCGTACGGTGCTTTCCCTTCTCCTGCCGCATACGCATACATTCGTGTCAGGATCTCCGCCACGGCTGTTTCATCCTGTGCCAGTCCCCGCAGGTCCGCGTCCGGCGTGTACAGGATCTCATTTTCAAAGGATATTTCATCGATTGTTTCATACTGCATCAGATTCGGATTTGCGCTGCCGGTATATATGGTGCGCGTACGGGTGAGGATCTCTGCCCGCTGCGGGCAGTTGTTCTGATCGAGCCACAGAACAGTATCGTCAAAGATCTCGCCGCGCGTCCCCTGCAGTTTCCAGTGACTGCTGCGGATGGGCGAACGGTACTGTTCCGAATCAAAGTCATACAGACATGTTTTCCCGTCTGCGTAGGCAATGACCGCGCACGTTCTCTTCTTCAAAGCAGTCCTTCCGTCCGTGAACCGCTCTGTTCTGGTGAGGGTCTCAACAGTGTCGAACATACCGCTATATGCCTTTACAGAGAACGGTATTTCCGGGGAAATTTGCAGGAATGCCCGCATCAGGGACGCCGCATGATATTCATGCGCAAGTGAAAGGTAAAGAAACGACGGTTCGCCGATCCGTCCGCTCCCGATCAGTTTCAGACGCGCTCTGTTTTCCGGAAACAGCCGGTACTGTTCCGCCGTAACGAGTTTTTTCCCGGACTGTATCGTTTCGCGCAGAAGACGCAGCGAAGCAATATCCGCCGCAGCGGGCGTTTCCGCCAGTACCGCAATGCCTTTCCGCAGCCATTCGATACTGACTTCCAGAACATGCGCCTTATCGACAGCGACCACAACAAACATCGGAGATGCCTTCAGCAGATCCTGCGGATCGGTAAAGACCGGGATCCCGTATTCCGCCGCGATCACAGCGGCTTTTTCTTTTCGCCGGCATACCATTCCGCACAGCTCGAACCTGTCCGCTGACGCCAGAGCAGCGCGGACATAGTACAGGGAACGCCATCCCGAACCGATGATCCCGAAGCGGATCCTATCCATTATTTTCCCGCCTCCGCCGCCTGTATCTTTTCGTTCAGCAGTGCTTCATATTCCGCTTCAAAGAGGCGTTCGGCATCACTGCCGGGTTCCGGGAGAACGACTTTCTTTTCCTTCCAGGAAGAATAATATGCCGCATTGGAGATCATCAGGCTCTTTCTTCCCTCTCTTCCGTCCGCGACGCATGTGCCGCTGCCGCGTATTTCATCCGCAAATGCCTGCAGGACGATGCGGTACGGATTGTCCGGCTTATCAAACTTCATTGTTTTCCATGTGCCGTTGATGCGGCGGAACGGGTTCACGGCATTTTTCCGGTACTCTGCCTCTTTACAGCCGAGTTCCGGTTCCAGTTCGCCGATGCGGACTTCGCCGTTTTCACAGATGATCAGCGCTTCTTCCAGTGAGATCTCAAGACGGTTGACGCCAGGTGCTTCGCCGGTGGAGGTAATAAATGTTCCGGACGCGCCGTTTTCCCATTCCATGTACAGTACTGCGTCGTCTTCAGTCTCGATCGGATGAAACTGTCCCTCTCGGCAGAACGCCTGTATGGACGCAGGCATGCCGCAGATCCACTGCAGAAGATCCAGGTTATGCGGGCACTGGTTCAGCAGAACACCGCCGCCTTCGCCTTTCCAGGTGGCGCGCCACGAACCGGATGCGTAGTAGCTGTTGGTACGGTACCAGTCCGTCACCACCCAGTTCACCCGCTTCAGAGCGCCGTACCGCCCGCTCTGTACAAGATCATGCAGGAAGATATACTGCGGCAGTGTCCGCTGGTTGAAGATCATTCCGAACACACAGCCGCTCCGGTCTGCCGCCTCTGCCATTTCCCTCGCCTGCCGCGTATATACGCCGGCCGGTTTATCACTGATCACATTCAGCCCGCTGCGGAACGCGCGCACGGCGATCGAAGAATGCGAATAATGGGGTGTAGCGATAATGACTGCGTCCAGCGCAAGCTTGCCTGCCTCCACCGCCTCAAACAGCGCGTCGGCACTCTCATATACCGGCAGCCCCTTTTCCAGAGACGGCGCCAGCATCTCTTTCTGTTTCTCCCGCAGACGCGTTACTGCGGCAAGTTTCATTCCTTCGATCATTCCTTCCTGCAGCATCACCGCGTATCTGCCGCCCATGTTTCCGACACCGATCACAGCTGTTTTCATATCCGGCCTCCTTTTCTCTTCATTGTACGAAAAAAGCAGCAGTTCTGCATTGGAACTGCCGCTCTTTCAGATCTTTCGTTTACGATGATCAGTCGTTGAAGCCTTCTCTTGCTGCATAGGTCGTATGCAGAAGTTCATGTGCCTTGTGGGAGTTCGGCTCACCGAGGAACATTTCATACAGTTCCTGGATCTGCTTGTTGTTGTGGGACTGACGGATGACCTGACGCTCGTCCTCACTGTACAGAGCCTTCGCTCTCTTTTCCTTGTAGATATCCAGGATGTTGTCCGGTTCATTCGGCAGGAATACCGGCTTGACATACGGCTGGCCGCCGCCGTTGATGCATCCGCCCGGGCAGCCCATGATCTCAATGAACTGATATTTGGACTTGCCTTCACGGATCTCATCCAGCAGGATCTTAGCGGACTTCATACCGGAAGCGATCGCTACGCTGACAGCTGTGCCGTTAATGTCGATCGTCGCTTCACGGATGCCTGCATCGTGACCTCTGACTTCTTCAAATACGATCTTGCCGTATTCGTTTCCTGTCAGCTTGTAGTAAACGGTACGGAGAGCAGCTTCCATGACGCCGCCGGTTACGCCGAAGATAACAGCTGCACCGGTGTAGTCGCCCATGATGTCCTGATCCCAGTCTTCATCCGGCAGACGGTTGAAGATGATACCGCTTCTCTTGATCATCTTTGCCAGTTCACGTGTTGTGATGACAGCGTCGACATCATCGATGCCGTTGACATTCATCTGCTCTCTCTGACGTTCGAACTTCTTGGCAACACACGGCATGACGGATACTACGAAGACATCCTTCGGATCATATCCGTGCTGCTCAGCCCAGTAGGACTTGATGACTGCGCCCTGCATCTGGTGCGGGGACTTGCAGCTGGAAAGGTGGTCGAGCAGATCGCCGTAGTTGTATTCTGCGTAGTTGATCCAGCCCGGAGAGCAGGATGTGATCATCGGCAGAACGCCGCCTTCTGTCAGACGGTGGAGAAGTTCTGTGCCTTCTTCCATGATCGTCAGGTCGGCACCGAAGTTGACATCATAGACTTTTTCGAATCCCAGTCTACGTATTGCAGCAATCATCTTGCCGGTGACCGGTGTGCCGATCGGATAACCGAATTCTTCACCCAGTGCTGCACGGACAGCCGGAGCTGCCTGTACGACAACATGTTTGCCTTCGGCGAGTGCCTTGTCAACTTTGTAAATTTCGCTGTGCTCCATCAGAGCGCCGGTCGGACATACGTTGACGCACTGACCGCACTGAATGCACGGAGAGTTGGCGAAACTTCTGTTCTGAGCCGGAGATACGAATGTACGGAAACCTCTGTTCTCGAAACCGAGGATGCCGAGGCCGTGAGCATTCGAGCAGCGGGCGATACATCTTCCGCACAGGATGCACTTGGATGTGTCGCGGACAAGACCCGGAGCGAGTTCATCGATATATGTCTGGGAATGAACGCCTTCGAATGCGCCTTCGCGGGCGCCTGTCAGTGTAGCGACATGGAGCAGTTCGCACTTGCCGTTCTTATCGCACTGCTGGCAGTTCTTGTTGTGGTTGGAAAGAAGCAGTTCAACGCTTCTTCTTCTGGCTTCGATCGCTTTCGGAGAGGAGATGCGGATCTCCATTCCTTCATTGACCGGATAAACACAGCTGGCAACGAGGCCTCTTGCGCCGGTAGCTTCAACGAGACATACACGGCAGGAACCCTGGTTGCATTCCCCGTGGTTGAATGTGCACAGGGAAGGAATTTCATATCCGCACGCTTTTGCGGCTTCGAGGATCGTCAGTCCGCTCTCTACCTGATACGGAACGCCCTCAATTTTAATGTTAACTAAAGACATGAACGGTCCTCCTCTTAGATCTTCGAAATAGCTCCGAACTTACATGTCGAGATACAGGAGCCGCACTTAATGCACTTCGCGGTATCAATGCTCATAGACGCAAGCTTATGCTTCGGAGCAATGTAGTCTGTCCGGGTAATGCAGCTGGTCGGGCAGGATCTTGCACACATACCGCAGCCGATGCACTTATCCGGATCGATGTGGTAAGACATGAGCTTCTTACATACATGAGCCGGGCACTTCTTGTCGACGATATGAGCGATGTATTCGTCGCGGAAATGCTTGATCGTGGAATCGATCGGGTTGGATGCTGTCTGGCCAAGTGCGCAGAGGGAGTTGGACTTGACGGTCTGACTGAGTTCTTCGAGTTCATCCAGGTCTTCCATCGTTCCCTTGCCTTCTGTGATCTTTGTCAGGATCTCAAGCATTCTCTTTGTACCGATACGGCACGGCGTGCACTTGCCGCAGGATTCGTCGCAGATGAATTCCATATAGAACTTCGCGACGTCTACCATACAGTTGTCTTCGTCCATAACGATCGCGCCGCCGGAACCCATCATGGATCCCTTGGATACGAGGTTGTCGAAGTCGATCGGTTCATCCAGGAATTCTTCTGTCAGACAGCCGCCGGACGGACCGCCGGTCTGGATCGCCTTGAACTTCTTGCCGTTCGGGATGCCGCCGCCGATGTCATAGATCAGTTCGCGGAGCGTTGTTCCCATCGGTACTTCTACGAGACCGACGTTGTTGACTTTGCCGCCGAGCGCGAATACTTTTGTTCCCTTGGAACGTTCTGTACCGACTTTAGCGAATTCTTCCCATCCGTTGCGGAGGATGTACGGAACGCATGCCAGTGTCTCAACGTTGTTGACGCAGGTCGGCTTGCCCCACAGACCCTTGACTGCCGGGAACGGCGGTCTCGGACGCGGCATGCCGCGCTTGCCTTCGATCGAGTTCAGAAGAGCTGTTTCCTCACCGCAGACGAATGCGCCTGCACCTAAACGCAGATGGCAGCGGAAGCTGAAATCTGTACCGAGGATGTTGTCGCCCAGAAGACCGATCTCTTCAGCCTGCTTGATCGCCTTGCGCAGACGGTTGACTGCGATCGGATATTCCGCACGTACATAGAAGTAGCCTTCGGAAGCACCGTAAGCATAACCGGCAATGACCATGCCTTCGATGACTGCCAGCGGGTTTCCTTCGAGAATGGAACGGTCCATGAACGCACCCGGGTCGCCTTCGTCACCGTTGCAGACAACATACTTCTGGTCTGCTTCAACGTTGTAGGCAAACTGCCATTTGCGTCCGGTCGGGAAACCGCCGCCTCCGCGTCCGCGGAGTCCGGACTTCAGCACTTCGTCGATGACTTCCTGCTGAGTCATTGTCAGAGCTCTCTTGAGGCCCTGGAAGCCGCCCATGCCGAGCGCTTCGTTGATGTCTTCCGGATTGATGACGCCGCAGCCGTACAGAGCTACACGGCGCTGCTTCTTATAGAAGTTGATGTCGTCCTGCTTGGAGACCTTTTCCTTTGTGACCGGATCAACATAGAGCAGACGTTCAACGACTGTGTCGTTCAGGATATCGGATTCAACGATCTCCTCAACGTCTGTGATCTTGACCAGACGATACAGTGTATCTTCCGGATAGATCTTGACGAACGGTCCCTGCGAACAGAAGCCGAAGCATCCGACGATATTGACAGTAGCACGGTCATCCGCGCCCTTTTCTTTCAGCACTTCCTCAAAGCGTGCCTTGATCTCATCGGAATGGGAACTCAGACATCCTGTACCGCCGCACAGAACGATGTGACGCTTGCTGTCTGCGCCTTTCAGCTTATCGCTCAGCGTAGCAGTAAGAGCGCCTGTTCTGCTTTCAAAGTCTTCGAATGTGCGAATCATGCATTTGCCTCCCTGGTCCGGTAATCATTGATGATGCCGGCAACCTGATCAACACTCATCTTCGGATAGACTGTACCGTTGATGCTGACAGCCGGAGCGATGCCGCAGGCACCGATGCAGCGGAGGGCATCCAGCGTAAACAGTCCGTCTTCGGATGTTTCGCCCGGTTTGATGTTCAGTATCTCAGAGAATTTGTCAATGACCTGCTGAGCACCCTTGACATAACAGGCTGTACCGAGGCAGCAGCCAATTACATACTTTCCCTTCGGAGTGAGGGAGAAGAATGAATAGAAGGTCACTACACCATAGATTTCCGCAACAGAAATATTTGTCTTCTTGGACACGATCTCCTGCACTTCCAGCGGAATGTAACCGTATTCGTTCTGAATATCACTCAGGATCATCATTAAAGGTGTGGGTTCATCTTTATAACGATCACAGATCTCGGTGATTTTCAGAACACTGCTGTTACTTAATTTAGTCATAAAGCTTTGTCCTTTCCATGCTTAAAAAGAAGATAACTCCTCATTAGATATTATATAGGAATTCACAAAATTTTTATATGTATACATGTCATTATGTGAAAGAATTATCATCGAATTTTCACAGACAGAAAAAAGTATCCGGGGTGCCCCGGATACTTCAAAAACGATCGTTTTTTACTTTTTCTCAAAGACTCTGCGTACTTTCAGCACGCCGTCGATCTCTTTCAGGCGTTCCACTGTGTCTTTCGGCATCGGATGGGAAATATCCAGCAGTGTATACGCATAGTCACCGCGTCCTTTATTGGCAAGATTTTCAATATTCAGAGAGTTGCTGCCGAAGAACGATGTGATCTGCGACAGGATGTTCGGAATATTGCGGTGCAGGATCGCCACACGTGCTTCTGTCTCGCAGACACCGGCACTGATATTCGGATAGTTGACCGAATTCGTGATATTGCCGTTGTCGAGATAGTCCTGGATCTGGTTGACTGCCATGACGGCGCAGTTGTCTTCCGCTTCCTGCGTGGATGCGCCCAGGTGCGGCAGAACGATCGCGTTCGGGAAATGCGCGGACACCGGGTTGGCAAAGTCGGAGATGTAGCAGGATACCTTGCCGCTGGCAAGTGCCTGGCCGAGTGCCTCTTCGTCTACGAGTACGTCTCTGGCAAAGTTGAGCAGCTTGACGCCTGTCTTCATGCGGGCGATCTGGTCTGCGCCGATCATGCCGCGTGTCTTGTCATTTGCCGGTACATGGATCGTAACGAAATCCGAGACCTGATAGATCTCATCCGGTCCGGACGCCTGAATGACGCTCGGGCTCAGATGCCATGCGGAGTAAACGGAGAGATACGGGTCATATCCGTATACTTTCATGCCGAGGGAAACAGCCGCGTTGGCGACCAGCACGCCGATCGCGCCGAGGCCGATCACGCCCAGCGTCTTGCCGTAGATCTCTCTGCCGGCAAACTTCTTCTTTTCTTTTTCCGCGTCTTTTGCGATCGTCGGATCATCTGCGTTTGCCTTTACCCATTCCGCGCCGCCGATAATGTCGCGGGATGCCAGCAGAAGCGCTGCGATGACAAGTTCCTTGACCGAGTTGGCATTCGCACCCGGTGTATTGAAGACGACGATGCCCTCTTCCGCACAGCGGTCAAGAGGAATGTTGTTGACGCCGGCACCCGCTCTTGCAATTGCACGCAGGGATTCCGGGAATTCCATTGTTTTCATATCCGCAGAACGGACGAGGATACCTGCTGCCTCACTGAGGTCGGAAGTCGTTTCGTAGCCGCTGCGGAACTGGTCCAGACCGATCTTGGCGATCTGGTTCAGGCAGTAGATTTTGCGCTCTTTCATGCCGTGTGCTCCTCTTCAAACTGTTTCATAAATGCGATCAGCGCGTCGACACCGGCTTCCGGCATCGCATTGTAAATGCTTGCGCGCATACCGCCGACCGTGCGGTGTCCCTTCAGGGATACCAGACCTGCCGCTTCCGCTTTCTTGACGAATTCAGCGTCGAGGTCCTTGTCGCCGGTAACGAACGGCACATTCATCAGGGAACGGTCTTTCACGTCCACTGTGCCCTTGAACAGTTTGCTGGAATCCAGATATTCATAGAACTTGGCAGCCTTTGCCTCGTTCTTCGCCTGCATTGCTTCCAGACCGCCGAGTTTCTTCAGCCACTTGAAGACCAGGCCGCACATGTAGATGTTGTAGCACGGCGGCGTATTGTACAGGGAGCCTGCGTCCGCGTGCGTCTTGTACTGCAGCATCGTCGGAACGCTCTCCGGCAGATCATCGCGGATCAGATCGTTGCGGATGATCACGATGGTAACGCCGGCCGGGCCGACATTTTTCTGTGCGCCGGCAAAGATCAGGCCGTACTTTGTCACGTCGATCGGACGGGACAGGAAACAGCTCGACATATCCGATACAAGGATCTTGCCCTTGGTGTTCGGCAGTTCTTTGTAAACTGTGCCGTAGATCGTATTGTTCTCACAGATATATACATAA
This sequence comes from Solobacterium sp., assembly GCA_017510405.1. Taxonomy (GTDB): domain Bacteria; phylum Bacillota_I; class Bacilli_A; order Erysipelotrichales; family Erysipelotrichaceae; genus Bulleidia. The sequence continues at coordinate 39,920 of JAFWNG010000031.1, read as the reverse complement.
TCCGCGTCTTCCGGGATCGGCAGATCGCTGCAGTCCGGGATGTAGGCAAAATTGCGGTCCGCACTGGACGCAACAGCAATTGCCTCACCGTATTTGGAAGCTTCCTTGCATGCTTTCTTTGCCCACTGGCCGGTGATGATATAGGCAGCCTTGCCGTTTTTCATCAGGTTCAGCGGCACCATGGCGAACTGTGTGTGTCCGCCGCCCTGTAGAAAGAGTACAGAATAATTGTCAGGAATGCCGATCAGATCACGGAGATCCTGTTCTGCTTCCTTGATCACAGCGTCATATACCTTGCCGCGGTGGCTCATTTCCATCACGGACATTCCGCTTCCTTTGTAATCCAGCATTTCATCTGCTGCGGTCTTCAGTACTTCTTCCGGAAGTACTGCGGGTCCTGCCGAAAAGTTAAAAACTCGGTTCATATCCGGTTATCCTCCTTGGTTTCCCTGCTATTATACACGTTAATTGCAAAAGGATATCCCCAATCCGTACATGTAGGCGCTTACAATTGAATATTTTTCTGAAACAAAAAGAGGTATTTTCATACCTCAGTGATTTACTGCCATAAATGCGACGCCGACTGCCCCGGGTCCCGTGTGACAGGCGATCGAACAGGACAGCGGACGGTAGAATACCTCATAGTCCGGGAATTCCTTTTTCATGGCTTCCACGACCGTCTGTACCTCAAGCGGATCGGTCATCGTTCCCGACACTGCCACGATAATATCGGCGGACGGATGTCTGCCGAGATATTCATCCAGATCATTGTGCACCGCCGTGATCATATGCCGGACAGCCGTTTTCATGCCGCGCACCCGTTCAAAAGCGTCTAGTTTGCCGCCGCGGATCGTCAGCACGGGAACGATATGCAGCAGGGATGCCAGGGTTACGGCAGCCGGCGTGATGCGGCCGCTCTTTTTCAGATATTCAATCGACTTCACGGTAATATAGATCGAAGCATCCGGACCGTCTTCTTCCAGCTTCTGTGCGATCTCTTCCGCGCTCATGCCGCTGTCGGCGTATTTCTTCGCGTCCAGGACTGCCTGGTACTGCGTGACGGAGATCCTGCGGTTATCCGCCACTTTTACGCGGCCGCCGTATTTCCGCGCCATCAGACGGCCTGTTTCACACTGTCCGGAAAGACCGGACGACATCGGAATATAAACGACGGAATCGTATGTTTTCAACGCACCGTCCCAGACGTCCATGACGCTTCCGGCAGAAGCCTGGGACGTACTGACGTCCTTCCCCTCTGCCATCGCCGCATAAACATCTTCATGTGTGATATTCACACCTTCCAGAAAATCTTTTCCGTCAATGATCACCGGCATCGGTATGACAAATATACCGAGTTGTTTTCCTTCTTCCACCGTGAATCCGCTGTTGGTATCTGTAACTACTGCTGTGCTCATAGTATCCCGCCTTATACTGTATGTTATATGTCATAATTAACACATTCTGCATGTAATCTCAACTGACATACCCGGAATACGGAAAACAGCTTAACGGTACTCGATCTTCATCCGGAAACAGGGCTTCTCCGCACTGCCGGCAATATACCATGCATGACCCATCTGCTTCCACCCGACCGTGACGGTCGTTCCGTACGGGATCTCGCTGATATACTCGCATTCCAGCAGCGACAAAGCGTGCTCATGGACGGCCAGCGGCAGGCAGTCGTCCGCCAGGTCATAATACCGGGTATTGTTCATGTGGCGGTTCAGATCGCACCAGCTGAACGGTACGGTGAACTGTGTTTCCTCTTCCGTTTCTTCCCGGCGCACGATGCCGGGCAGATCACATTCCATGCCGGTCGTTTCACCCGGGACGGATACGCCGTACTTTTCCGGAAAGACCATTCTGCGGGCGCTGCTGTCGATCAGGATCCAGAGCGCGCTTGCTTCAACGAGCAGGTTTCCTTCGGTATCTTCCAGGCGGTAGTAGCGGGGAAAGAGCACATGCTTCATATCTCCCGGCCACGACAAAACGACGATCTCTTCATCATATACGGGCATGCGGTGTATCACTGCCCGCTGCTGCAGGACCGTCCACAGAAGACCTCTGCCCAGTGTCTTTTCCCGCCCTGCGCCAAGCTGTTCCGTATGGGCAATGGATGCCTCCTGGAACAGTTCCATCATCCGTGATGTACGCAGGGTGCGGAAATAATTCACATCCTTATTCTTCAGTTTCAAAGATGTCTTATACATGTTCATTCTTCCGGCATGTACTTCAGGATCACATCCGCCAGATCACCGAGGGTGCGGATGTCATACCATTCCTCATCCGGGATCTTGACATTGTAGATGCCTTCCAGCTTTGTGACAACAAGGATAAATCCCATGGAATCCACGTTGCCTTCCGCATTCAGGACAGTATCTTCCTGAAGGTCTGTGCCGAACATATCCTGTACGTTCTCTTCAATGACCTTACGGATCTGAACCAGTAACTCTTCTCTTGTAACCATTATCCGATCTCCTTCTGCAGCTGCCATCTGCGGATCTTTCCGGATGCTGTCCGCGGCAGCCTGTTATCCATGAACAGGACATCCGTGATCTGTCTGCCCCGTGAGTATTTCTTCATCACCGGAGCGGTCTTTTCCAGGACCTCCTGTCTGCTCATTCCGTTGTTCTGCATGACAAGCACCGGCTTCCCCTGCCGCAGGATGACGGCCAGCTCCGTTGTATCGAGAACGGCTGTCAGCTGTGCCTCATATTCCGGCAGATAGATCTTTGTTCCGTCGGCGAATACCAGTACTTCTTTCTTTCTTCCGAGGATGTGCAGACATCCTTTTTCATCAAATTTCCCGAGGTCGCCGGTATGCAGCACACCGTCTTTCAGGACGGCTTCCGTTCCCTCCGGGTCTTTGTAATATCCCTGCATGACGCACGTCGGCGCCTGGATCAGGATCTCCCCGTCTTCCGTCAGGGTGATCGTATCATCCGGGCACACCGCCATTGCCAGCGGATCATCACCGACGGATATCGCCACGCCGGAGCTCGTCTCGGTCATGCCGTAGCCGAAACTGATGCGTCTTCCCGACTGTTTAACGGCGTCCAGGACTTCTTTCGGACAGTCCCCCGCTCCGACCAGGATCGTATGCAGTTCTTCATTCATGACATTGTATTTCAGGAAGAACTGCAGCAGCGTCGGCACAGCGGATACCACAGTCGGCTTGAACCATGCGCAGTCATCGATATAATGACGCGGTCCCCGCGACAATGCCGTGCACGCGCCGAATGACAGCGGCCACAGCAGTGAGCACACAAAGCCGAATACATGCGACAGCGGCAGAACACAGAGCAGCGTGTCCGAAGGCTCCATTGCCAGCATCATTCCGCCGTTCCACGCGCTGTTCATCAGACTGACGTCGCTCAGGACCACCGCCCTGGAGCGGGAAGTCGTTCCGCTGGTAAAGAACAGGATGCGGCCGCTGCGGTCTTTCTGTTCTTCCGGATCCATGACCAGCCCGGTCTTCGTGTAATTCCCGCGGATCCAGACAGCTTCCGCGTCGGTGAAACGAAGCGCTTCCTGACGCTCTTCCGCGCTCTGCAGCGCTTCCAGAAGTACGGTCTGCGCCCCGGCCAGGACAGACGCAAAAATGACACACACAGAGGCATAGCTGCCGTCGCACACCACTGCATTGCATGCGCTGCCCGCTTCTTTCAGCAGGGCTGCTTCTTTGTGTACGTCGTCATACCATTGTCTGTATGTGACTGTCTCGATCGTTCCGTTTTTATCATATCGAAAGGCAGGTGAAGCACCGAATTTCTCTTTCTGAGACTCCAGCAGTCCGTTAAACCCATTATACCGTTCCATAAGGTCCTCGTTTTCTTAAGTATATCACAGAGACCCGTGCACACTTTCACGAACTGTTCTATAATGTTCATAGATTATCAATACTTACGGAGGATAATATGGATAAGAATTTACGCATTTGCATTATCGGTGGCGGACCGGCCGGTCTTTCAGCGGGTATGTATCTCGAGCAGAAAGGCTACGAGAACTATACGATTCTGGAAAAGAACGACCACGTCGGCGGTAAATGCCACAGTCCGCATTACAACGGACGCCGCTATGAGATGGGCGCGATCATGGGTGTTCCTTCCTACTACGCAGTACACGATGTGGAAGAGTTCTGCGGCATCACTCATGACGGTCCGCAGCTGAACCGGAACTACAAGGACAAGACCGGTAAGGTCATCGAACCGTTCAACCCGAAAAAGAACATTCTCAAGATCCCGCACCTGATGGAAATGAAAAAGCAGGTCAAGAAACTCGGTGAACTGCTGGAAACAAAGTATAAGGGATATGACATCAACGGTCACAGAGGCGTCAGTGAAGGCCGGTATGAAGGCTTCGCTGTCACACCGGGACGTGAACCGGTATCCGGCGTCAACGAGAACCTGAAGGACCTGTGCCTGCCGTTCAAAGAGTTCTGCAAGCTTAACGGTGTGGAACTGACCCAGGACATCTGGATCGGACCGTTCACTTCCTTCGGCTATGGCTACTTCGATGAGATCCCGGCTGCCTACGTTCTGAAATACCTCGACTTCCAGACCACGATGAACTTCGTCAATATCAATCTGTGGACATGGAAAGAAGGAACACAGTACATCTGGGAGACCCTCGATGCCAAGCTGAAGAACCATGCCCGTCTCAACAGCAACATCACAAATATCGAGCGTAAGGACGGCAAGGTATATGTCACAGTCAACGGTGAGACCGAAGAATACGACAAGCTGATCATCACGTCGCCGCTGCAGTTCTTCCCGAACTACGCGGATGCCCGTGAGGATGAAAAAGAATACTTCTCCAAGATCGACTACGAGCGTTACGACGTACTGGCAGTGGAGACAAAGCCGGAAGATCATCCGGAGATCTCCTACTATGTATTTGACAACATGACGCCGGAGCGCCTCGGCCATCTGATGGTCTACTACAGAAGATGGAGAGACACCAAGGATCAGGTCATCACCACGTATGCGCTGCGCAAGCACAAAGATACGAAAGAGATCCCGTACGAAGTCTGCAAGCAGACTGTTCTCAACGATCTGAAGATCATGGGCAACCCGTCTTCCAATATCGTCAATGAGCAGTCCTGGTACTACTTCCCGCATGTCTTCTCGGAAGACTACGCTGCCGGCTGGTATGAGAAAGTCGAGGCAATGCAGGGCAAGTATGATACCTACTACGCAGGCGAAGTCATGTCCTTCGGCGATATGGACGAGACTGCGGAATACTCCAGAGAACTCGTAGAGCGTTTCTTCTGATCACTTCCCCAAGGCCGGTCATCCGGCCTTTTTCTATGCCCGAAAGAAAAGATCCGGATGTCCGGATCATTGGTTCAGCTGGAACTGCATGCGCATGACCTTGCGTTCCACCGCCATGGCATACTCATCCATTTCTTCCTGTGTTTCGGGAATGAACTCCGGCACCCTGGTCGGCTTCTCATTCTCGTCAAGGGCGACAAACACAGCATACGCCCGGTTGATGCGCTCCCTGGTCTCCCGTTCCACATAGGTATCGACGCGCACCTCCAGCGATGTATTGCCGGTCCACGTGACGCAGGCTTCCTGCACGATAATATCGTTGAGGTACGCCGGCTTTTCAAATGTCAGGTTGTCCACGCATACCGTTGTGACCTCCGCCTTTGCCCACCTTCTTGCGGCGACGGCACCGGTCACGTCGATCCATGCCATGAGCTGGCCGCCGAACAGACGCGGTCTGCGGTTGCCGTTGCAGTGCTGCGCCAGAACGATCTGTACGCTGGTCGTAATATCTTTCATAGGATCTGTCCTCCTGTTACGAGTGAATCTGCAGTTTCACTATAGCATGTATCCTGTCAGAATGTTTTCTGCTTTCTGCGGCAGGCGTACTTTTTTCCCTTTTTCTTCCGGTCTTCCATCACTCTGTGCCCCTTTGCGCGCAGCTGGCTGTGCAGTTCGGGATTGGGAAGGTTATATACCGTTACAGTACCGTTTTCGTTTTTCCGTTTCTTCATCTTTCCGGTCCTCCCTGTTTATTGTAAACGCTTTCATAATAAACTATAATCTATGTACTGTATGCATAAAAGAAGGAGGTTTTATGCCATTCTATAAAGATAAGTACGACGCGATCGTCATCGGCGGCGCACTGGCAGGCATGAGCTGCGCTATGAAGCTAGCCAGTGAAGGCAAAGATGTGCTGATTCTCGAACGCCATAATCTGCCGGGCGGACTGGCGACCAGTTTTGTCCGGAGCGGTATGGAAATGGAAGCCACACTGCACGAAATGATGTCCCTCGGAATGAAGGAAGACCCGCTTTACATCCGTGAATATCTGGATGAAATGAAGGTCGTGATCGACTGGCTCCGGGTACCGGATGCCTATGCCCTGATCTCCCCGAAGGACAATATTGATATCGAACTCCACCCGGGCAGACGTCCGGACGGCACATGGATCTGCGCGGACGAGATCGAAGCGCAGTATCCCGGCACCAGGGACGAAGTCAACCGTCTTCTGGAACTGTGCAAGACCGTCTATGAGTCCGTGCTGTTCCTGAATGACCACTCCCTGAGCAAAGTGCAGATGCTGATGCAGCACGAAGCACTGGTAAAGACAGCCGGCTACTCCGCAAAGGAAGTCATCGACGCCAGCTTCGATCTGCCGAAGGATGTCGTCAGTATCCTTAGCGCTTACTGGATCTATGTCGGGCAGCCGATCTCCACCCTGCCGTTTACCATCTATTCCTTCCTGATGGCAGACTACATGATGGGCGGCAGTTTCGTTGCCAGAGGCTTCTCCCATGAGATGGCATGCGCTATGGCGGAACGCTGCATCGAACTCGGCGTACAGTTCGAATTCTGCCAGAACGTCGATAAGATCCTGGTCAGAAACGGTGCTGTCTACGGCGTGCGCACAAGCCGCGGCGACGAGATCTACGCGGACTATATCGCCAGCGCTCCGTACCCCAACAAAGTGTACGGAACAATGATCGAGCCGCAGAGCGAAGTACCGGCAGAGGCCCGCAAATACGCGAACGCGATGCCGATGTCCGTCACGAACTTCTCCGTCGTGCTTCTTCTTGACAAACGTCCGGAAGAACTGAATATCCGCCACTATTCCGTCTTCTCCAGCGACTGTCCGTTTGATACGGATGTGTTCTGGAAAGAAGGCAGACAGCTCGGCGGCTGGGATTATCTGACGACGATCTGTCTGAATTACGCCAATCCGGACTGCGTGCCGGACGGTATGACATCCCTGTCCATCACCACCCTGCCGCTGCCGGAATCCTTCATGGACGTCAAGGCGGACGACTACTTTGAAGTCAAACGCAGAGTTGCGAAAGAAATGATCGACCGCGTCAGTACGCATCTCGGCGTGGATCTGTTCGAACACATCGTTGAGATCGAGATCGAGACACCGGTCACAGTATCCCACTATACAGGCAACTACCGCGGCGGCATCTACGGCTACCAGCATTCCATGGACAACTCCGTCGTTGCCCGTCTGGAAGACCTGGAACGGGAATTCTACATTAAGGGACTCGTCGGCTGCGCTTCCCACCAGCTGGTCGGCGACGGCATGTCCTGCAACATCAACAACGGACGCATTGCCGCCCGTACGATCCTTGAATGGATGAAGGAGAAAAACGCATGAAGGTCCACGGATTTCTGAAAGATGTCACCGGTGCAAACCGTGTCACAAAGGCAAGACGCGGCCTCATCGCGCACGGCGATCCCAATAATATCTACTACGATCCGATCACAGCCACAGCAAACGAACTGCATCCGGAAGTCACGCATGTCGTCGTAAAGGAAGTCATCGAAGCTTCCCCGACCGCGCGTACATTCGTATTCGCAGCCGATCAGGGAGATGTCCTGCCGCCGTTCCAGTGCGGTCAGTATGTTTCCCTTGATCTGAAGATCGGCGATACGGTAACGACACGTCCGTATTCCATCTCCTCCGCACCGTTTGAAGCACGGAAGAAAGACGATCCGTTCTTTTCCATCACAGTGCGCAGCGGCCGTCCGGGAACCGGCTTTGCGGCAAACTGGCTCTATGAAAATGTGAAGGCAGGCGACACGTTCACTGCTCACCTGCCCTACGGACAGTTCTTCTGGGAACCGCTGCGTGACAGCCGCAATATCGTTGCGCTGGCCGGCGGAAGCGGCATTACGCCGTTCTGCTCGATGGCGAAGGAGATCGCACACGGAACGATGGATGCCGACCTGACGATCCTGTACGGCTCCGTATCCTCTTCCGATATCATTCTGCAGAAAGAACTGGAAGCGGTCTGCGGCGACCGGGTGCGCTTTATCAACGTCATTTCCGGCGAAGAGGACTGGGACGGTGAAAAGGGCTTCCTGACCGCCGACCTGATCCGGAAATATTCCGGTGAGGATCCGACGTACTTCGTATGCGGTCCGCTGGCAATGTACAACTTTGTACGCGGCGAACTCGACAAGCTGAATGTACCGGCAAAGCGGATCCGCATGGAAGTCTTCGGCGCACCGCGCAATATCCGGGAAGCAGACGGATGGCCGGCAGACGCGGAAGAAAAGACCGTGCAGCTGACCGTCATGCGCGGACAGCAGAAGGACGTCATCCAGGCATCCGTTCTGGAGCCGATGGCAGTCGCTCTGGAACGTGCCGGCATTCCGAACCGCACCCGCTGCAGAAGCGGTGCATGCGGCTACTGCCGGTGCCGTCTCGTGGAAGGCAATGTCTTCGTTCCTGCTGTCGGCGACGGACGCCGCTGGGCAGATAAGAAGTTCGGCTACTACCACGCCTGCTCCACTTATCCGTTAACAGACTGCACGATCCAGATCCCTATTCTGTAAGATCTCCTGGATCCTGAGCACAATATGATCCCGCATCATATTGTGCTTTTTCTTTTACCGTCACCCGCAGGTATTTCCTTTCCGTACGGCCGCCTTTCACCATCCGGTATTCCGCCATGACGCTGCCGGGGACACCGGTATCGATGTTTTCCGGCAGAAGCAGTGTGCCGTCTTCTTTCCGGCAGCTGACATACTGCATCGGTTCAAACGCTTCGCCCTGTTCAACGACCGCTTCCTGTGCTTTGAGCGACCATGTATCGGTGCGGCTGTCCGGCACAAACAGGGCGACTGCCAGAAATACTGCCGATCCGGCCGCCAGTCCGCCGGCTGCTTTTTCCAGCATATGCGCTGTCTGCCGGCCGCTGAGTCCCTTTTCCAGTCTTTTCCGCATATCCTCCATCTGCCGGACGGACAGGGATGGACGGCACATGGCACGGATCTTCTTCCGGTCCACCCGGTGTTCGAGCGCCAGGCGGATCTGGCGCATCTGTTCAAAGTTATAGCAGGAAGCGCTGTACAGGCGGATATCCTCCTCGGAAAGATCATGATCTCTTCCGAGTTCCACCTGTTCCCTCTGCAGCGCGGACAGTTCCGGCGAAAGCAGTGAATGAAAGAATTTGTGTTTCATAGTATTCCCTCCATTTATATCTACCCCGCTCTGCCGGTCTTCCCGCAAAAAAAAGAGATGCATGACGCATCTCTTACGCTCTGAATTATTCGTGAGCCCTGTAGGCACTCCAGTCGGACTGGCTGGTCAGAAGCTTTGTGATCTGACTGAGTTCCGCTGTCAGGAAGTTTGGTCCGCAATCGATAAAGCGCATTGCTTTTGTACCGTCCTGCAGGAATGCGACTGTGTAGCATCCGCCTTCCTTGGCAACTGTGATATTGACCGGGCTGTCACTGACATACACGCAGCAGTCTTTCTTCGCAGCTTTGCATGCACGGACGATATCCTTTGTCCAGAGACTGATTTTTTCGCCGCCCGCGTCACCGCAGATGACAGTAAGATATTCCGCAATGCCGGCATTTCCGAGCATGCGTTCCAGCGTGCTCTGTCCGCGGGAAGAAACAACGCCTGTCTTATATCCGTTTTCTTTCAGCCATCTGAGAAGACGTCTTGCGCCTTTCATCGGCTGGATCAGATCTGCCAGGTGTTCCTGCTGATAGAACAGGAACTCTTCAACATATTTTCTAGCTTTCTTCTCGGAAAGATATTTGCGCATGATAACTTCCGGAACGGACTCCGCTGCTTCGTCAATAATATCTTTCGTCAGTTCTTTGCCATGGCGGTCAAAGATCTCACGGTACGATGCGATCAGTGCCGTTTCCGTATCCATGATGGTACCGTCAAAGTCAAAGAGAACCAGTGGTTTCGGATCTGCTGTTTCCGTAGTATTGATTTTTTTTGCCATGATATTATTACCTGCCTATAAACACGATATCACAATTTTCCTGTTTTGTTTCTTTGACTTTCAGATTCACCGGGCAAATGCACGCCTATCCTTACCGTGCTCTTACATATGCCTTGATAAGTGTGATGGTTTCCGTATTCCGGCCTGGTTCTACCGTGTATTCGCCGACCGCAGCCGGCACGATGAACGTCTCTGCGTAATGTACTGTAAACGGCTCAAAGGCACCGTCCGGACTGGCGATGACCGCTTCTTTTCCTTCGACAAGATTGCCCATGTCAAAGCCGTCACAGGTGTCGTGGAACGTGATCCCGGACGCGGTGAACCGCCGTGTTTCAATGAACTCCAGTTCATGCAGTCCGGTGCTTTCCTCGCGGAAGTCCCCGTGTCTCTGGATCTCTCTGATGCGGTTCACAAGATTGTCCCTGACCCAGTTCTCCGTCCGGTCCCACTGTATATTTGCCATTCCTTCTTCGATGTGGATCGGCCGCGGCAGGCCGTCGAGACCAAGCCGGTCCCAGTCCCATAGTTTAAATGTAAAGATGTACGGCGTCGCGCTGATCTCCAGCACCATCGTGCCCGCGCCGGAACAGTGTACTGTTCCCGCCGGGATGAGAAAATGATCATGCTTTTCTGCCGGGAAGCGGTTGACATAGCGCTCTGCCGGAAAGGACTGTTTTCCTTCCTGCGCCGCGCACAGATCCCGGTGCATTTCCTCGGGATCAATTCCTTCTTTCAGTCCCAGCCACACACAGCCGTCTTCTTCCGCATCCAGGATATAGTAGCTTTCATCCTGAGTATATGTCATGCCGTAATGGGAATGTATGAACTCCGTCAGCGGATGAACCTGCAGGGACAGATTCTGCCCTCCCATCGTATCGAGGAAATCAAAACGGATGGGAAACTCCGCGCCGAAACGGCAGTAATTCTTCATGCCCAGAAGACGAACCGGCTGATACAGCACCAGATCCATGGCAGGCAGTTCCAGCACCGTATCTCCGTACCGCAGACGCAGGCTGTTTTCCTCCGGCACCCCGTCGAAGCACCAGGCATAATGATCGTCACAGTCCGGCAGCTCACAGACTTCTTTCATCCATGTGCCGCCCCATACGCCGGGATCAAAATACGGCACCAGACGGAACGGCTGTCCGGCGATCTGCTTCAGACCGCTGCGCACCGCATTCCCGGACGCGAACACCGAGCCCTGCTCCGCATTCGTGTCGGCGAACCAGTCGATCGTTTCAAAGATCTCCGCCTTCCGTTTATCCGCGATGCGCCACTCAATGAAGAAACCCCGCTTCAGCTTCCGGAGCGTATCTTCCTCATAATTGGAAGCACGGAAATTCGGCATTCCCCGCCGGTAGCGGAGCGTGATCTCCCACCGCGTCATATCGCAGTAGACCAGCGTATCTGCTTTCCGGATCAGACCGGCACCGACGCCGGTCACACATATTCGTCCGCCCCGGGACGCCTTCTTACGCAGTACCTGCAGCCTGTCTTCACAGATGAAATCTTCCATCTTTCCGGGATACATGACGCCGCGCACCCGGTCGTCCGTAAGAAACGGCTTCAGTCTTTCCGTCAGTTCATCTTCTTCCGGAAACATCTCTTCACTGCGGATCCATTCATCCGGTCTGTAATACTTCTGTATGATTTCTTCCAGCCGGTCATCGGCACCGGGATAGTATTCGACCACAAGCGTGTAATCCCTGTTTTTTCCAAGCTCCGAAAAGAAATCACGGACCGATCCTTCCGAAGAAAAAACTTCGCCGTCAAAGCCGTGAATGACCGTTTCGGGATATTTGTCATAATTATGAAATCCGGGCATACTGCACCTCCCGTTTATATGAGCATCTTATATGAGCATCCGTGCTCTTTTCTCTATTATTGCGTGCAGATCCGGATGTGTGAAATGACAATTATCACTACATTTGTGAAAGCGCAGAAAAACGTGCACAGCCATGACCGGCAAAACATCATCAGATCATGATTACTCGCCGGTATTCTCAGACTGTCTTTTCCGGCTGACCAGAAAACCATATTCATCTATGCGTGTTTCATATTCCCCTGCGGCAGGATTTCTGTTTCCCATGACCAGGTAGTCACACGCATCGCTGTTTCCGCAGGTGCCGCAGCGGATCAGTGTCCCGTGGATCTCGCCGATTCCAAAAAAGTCGCTGTTGCACAGAAGCGGAAGAACATGGAGAAGACCGTGCTTTCGGGCGAACTCCGCGTTCGGACACTGTGTAAAGGTGTATCTTGCCGCATGATGCTCTTTGTCATATGGAACGTCAATATTGATAAATCCATCCGGATACCGGAGGATATCTTTCCGGTCCCTGTTTCCGGATTTCCGGAATACCATGTCGATCAGCCGCATATGTGCCGGACGGTTCAGATCAAAGATCTTTCCAAGCCTGGTAAATGATCCCATGAACAGATTCTGCACAAAGTCCTGCAGTTCGGATATCGGCGGCTGGTCGGGCAGCGCCGGATAGAGTGAAAAGATCAGCAGACCGCCGTAGATCGCCTTCGCGTGACCGTTTTTTCTTCCGCCATAGTCCGGAAGATCCGGAAGATAGTTATTGTAGTTTTCCTGCGTCTGCGCCCAGATCTTCTTTGCCTCTGTTTCTCCGTACCGTTCTTTCAGCCAGATTCTGACCTGTTCTCCGTAAGGGAGCTGTTCGATCGTCATATGAGCAGTCATCTCTTCATCCTCCGTTTTATTTTTGTTCTGTCTCCTTCAGCAGCCGTATCCATTTCCGCTGTCTGTGGGCATAAAAGGCATTTGCCCAGAGCCAGATAAACGGTGTCTTCCAGCCCGCCTGCATCTCGACCTGGTCCGTATATTTCGTATGGTTTCCGTCCAGCGGGATCATGGTGATCTCATGATTCCAGACCGGAACATGTTCATTTCCCTCATGGCTGCAGACACCTTCCGGGTCAAATCGGACAATATGGATCGTGTGCGTACCAAAGGGGATCACGCCAAAGAGACGGAAACGATACGCCGATGACCTGCCGGCTGTCCACACCGGCTCAGCCGCTTCCACAGGCTCAAATGCCGCGTAAGGCTCCGCTATGTACTGCAGCGTTTCCGGTTTCTGCAGTTTTTCAAAGACTGTATCCCTGGAAGCAGGAAACACAGAGCTTTTTGTTACCTTCATTGTGATTCCGATCATAGATCTGTCACCGCCTTCTCTTTATATCCGCAGCCGCGATACATACCGCCGGATGCAGCGTATCCTCCCGGATAATGCACAGGGGTTTCCGATATGGAGCCCATCCTTATACCTATGCTTCAATATCAGCCAGCAGTTTCGCCAGCGGGATCCTGTCCGGATAAATCCCTTTCGTCAGTATTTCGGTCAGGTACCGGTAGTCCAGGATCATGTCGTCCCGGATCAGCTGCCAGTTGGCCTTCTTTCTGAAAAACACCCTGAAGATGAGAAAGTTCATGACCGGACCGATGACCGGCGCTGTCATACCAAATGCCTCTGTGTGGGAAAAGTGGCACCCCGTTTCCGTTCTCTGTCCTTCAAAGGTGATGAACGCGGTCTTCCTGTCACTTTGAAATACGATGCGGAAATGATCCCTGTCCTGTTCGCATTCCGTAATCGTTCCAGTCACGTTGTAATCCAGATTCATAACGATCTCTCTGAACCGGATCCTGTTTCCGACCTGATATCCTCCGTCATACATATCGCATTCAATGTGATAGGGACTCCACTTTACAAATTCCTCCCGGAAATTCAGGATCCATGCCTCCAGCTTTTCATACGGAGCAGGGATGTTTACGCTTTCCGTTAATGTGACCATATCGTATACCTTCCTTTTATCCTTTCAGGTGTGTAAGAAATCCGCGTCTGCCGCCTTCATCAACGACCTTCATGGCAATGCGGGTGTACAGTTTGAGTTTTCCCTTCAGCTGTTTTCTTGCGGCGCCGAAGAAAGGCCTCTCCTCAACCAGTTTCATGCCGCATTTTTCTGCGACGCTTTGACCGTTGTCAGCGCTGAAATGCAGTTCCGCGTCATTGTTGCCGGTCTTTTTGATATAGTTATTGGCGTACTTGATTGCTTTTCCCGTCATGGCATCGAAGATCACTTCCACACCCGGGAAGGACTCTTTCAGCTGCTTCAGGAAACCAATGACCTTTTCCTCCTCGAAATACTGGAAGACACCGATCACTGTGACAAAGGCCGGCAGTTTTTTATCGATATTCTCTGTCCACGCAAAGTCAAACATGTCACCGGGAATCAGGATCTCATTTTCACTTTCTCCAAGTACTTTGCGCCTTGCCCTGATCACTTCCGGCAGATCCATCTCATAGAAGACTGCCTTTCCGGGATCCGGGGCGATCCTGAAATATGAGGTTTCCAGACCGCAACCGATATTGATGATACTGCACTTCTCATGCTGTTCGATAAAAGCCTTTACCATCTGATCCGTGTTATAGAATCGGCAGGCTCCTGCCATCTGGAAGTATTCACTGGACTTTGAAGCGATATCTTCATAAGGCATCTCGCTTTTCAGAGACACAGCTTTATCATCCCGGAAGTACTCAGGAAAATGTTCGGACACATAGATCCGCGCCGTAAGGGGGATATACAGGGTATCTGCCACACCTTCAAACTTACTCATATGCTTTTACTCCTTTCCCAGCCGTCACCGGCATCTGTCTTATGACGGACAAATCTGAAATCACATAGATCGCCGCCCTGGCACAGCGTCTTCGTACGGATGAAGTCCGTGTACGGAAGATTCCCATAGTTGATGATATCCGCACGGCAGCACATCGCTCCGAGCTTCATGAGTCCTCTCTTTCCAAGAATCTTCGCATAGATGCATTCATTGCATTCGAAATGAAATTCGTTCTTCGGATCATCCCTGTGCCAGGTGTAGCGCCAGCCGTATCCGGAGCCTTTCCTGAATCCGAAAGGAACGATCTTCTTCATCAGCGGCAGGAAAAAGTTTTTCGCGGCAAGCTTCTGCATCCCTGAAGGATCGAGGAACTTCCACATCTCCTCCGATACGGTCCGATACGCCTCTGCCTCAGAATATCCGTGCTTCTGAAGGATCTCATACAGTGCTATGGAAGTCAGGATCTGGGACATATGCGCGTAGTTGCCCTTATCGCAGTATTCTTTTTCTTCCCTGAGCAGCTCGTTCATCCGGCTGTAAACATCCTGCTGTATTTCTGCCGGCAAAGTCGGGAAATAATTCTGATAGCGGCTCGACGCTGCCATCTGTTTCGGTTCATACTTGTTCAACATAACTATTCCTTCGCAAATTCCACATGAGCGACAAAGAACTTGTCCCGTTTGGATCTGATATACAGTTTCGTGAGCCAGCTGCAGCGGACGCCGTAAACAGGATAGCCTTCCAGATAGCTCTTCGTAATGACCTCAGACACTTTACTGCTCATGGCTGTAAGTTCTTTTTCTGCATCTTCCATGCTGAAATCCGTTCGCGCAGCGTTCTTTGTCATCCTGATCTGGGCGTTTACGCCCCTCCTGCCTTTCCGGCTTATGTAATCAAACACGAAAAGTCCGCCGGGAAAACGATCCGCCATTGCTGAGATCAGTTCCGCCGCATCATCATATGTCAGATAATGCAGAACGCCTGCAGCCAGGAAGATCGCGCCGTTCTCTTTTTCAAACGGGATCTCATCGAACCATCTGTGGTCTGTAATATCGCCAGGCACATTCTTTTCCATCTTCCCGGTCGGGATATACTTCTCCCTGCAGGCGATCACATCCGGGAAATCAATGTTGATCCATGGATTGGTCTCGTTCCCGATCTGCCGTCTGAGGCAGGATAGACCTGCACCCAGTTCTGCAATACACGCCTTCGGGTGTTTTTTCAGATATTCCCGGATCTCGCATGCGAAGTCATACTGACGGATCGCACCTGCGAGTGCACCGCATTCCAGGTGATATAAGACCGTCGGCGGCTTCGTTTCCCCCATTTCCCTCAGGATCCGGACAGCATCATGATCCGGCAGTATCTGAGGCAGTTTATTCACAGCGATCGCCCGGCTCCAGAGGGGGATGCACAGCGTTCTCTCCACGCTGTCTTTCTTCAGTTCGCTCATCTTTATTTCCTCTGTTATCCCTCAGATGTATCTCCCGGCATCTTTTTCAAGTTTCCGGTAATTCGGACAGTCTGCCTGATGCGTATCGAAAAACTTCTTCAGGCCTTCGTTCAGCGCCGACATTTCTTCTGCGGCGTTCAGAGCGTGATCGGATGCGCAGATCTTTCCGATGACCGTCGCGCACATGATCTTATAGACCGCACAGCACAGCCGCCTGTACTTCTTTCCGTGATACTCCCTGTCTGAAACAGGAAGGATCTCATGACCCGCACGCTCAATAGCAGAGTATCCTTCGATATTGGCGTCAATGATCCGGTTCAGATATGCCCTGTCGTTTTTGATCCGCTTCAGATCGCCGTCTGTGTAATAGCAGGCAAAGGCGATCGGAGTCACAAATGCCGCATGGCAGAGAAGATAGTCCCCCATGTTGGGCTGATAAGCTGCTTTTATCTTTGTCCCCACAAAGATCTCCCGGATCAGCTGTTCATTGGAACGTGCGTCCTTCAGCTGGCCGATCGTGATCTTATGAAGGGAGATGGAAACCACCCGATCCTTCTCCCTGTGTCCGGCCGCCATGCTGAAGCCGAACATCACATTTTTGTCGGGGAGCTTTTCGACAAGTTCTTCAGGCGAGAGGTTATTCCCGACAAAGACGATGTTCTGTGATCCATTGGCCGCAAGACCCGGTATAAGACTTCCTATCTGTGTATAGCGCATCACAACGAAAACCACGTCGTAGATGTCATCTTTCCGCAGTTCCCGGATCACCGGTATCCGGTACGTTTTCTTCCATGGAAAAAAGACCGGATCAATGACCAGGCCGTTGTTTTCCAGCGTATCCGCCCAGGCGCCCCGCGCCAGAATAACAACGTCTCTGCCAGAAGCGGACAGGTCTGCTGCCAGATTCGAGCCGATCACTCCGGCACCGATAACAAGGATTCTCATACACGCCTCCCGATGAACTGTTCGATCTCTTCCACATATTCTTTCGGATGTGCCGCCATATAACCGCAGTGCGCATATCCGGTGCGAATCACAACAGCGGCATCCGGCATATATACCGGGATCGTTTTTCCGGATATCTTCAGATCAAAGTCCTTCTCCCCGAAATCCAGATGCAGCCTGCTCTGTTCTTCTTCGGTCAGCCGCCGCAGTTCGTAATGACAGCAGGCATGGCAGATCGCGTCAATATCCCTCGGCGTGATGCGTTCAAAATTCTTCGCCATGAGTCCGGCAAACTCCCTGCCGTACATTTTGACAAGCGCAGAAGAAGGCCTGCACTGCAGCCTGGCAGACAGTTTCTTTCTTATGCGGAACATCCTGCTCACAAACCATTCCGCGAATCCTGCACTATCCTTAAGGGCTGCGCCGTCAAACCAGGCATGACGGACAGTAAAATCAGGATCCATGAAAAGCCTGTATCCGACCGCGACACCCATGGATGCGCCATAGATCAGATCGATCGTCGTGCATCCCGTTTCAAGCAGGAAGTTTTTCAATGTCTGATATTCCTCATCCGCGCTGATATAGGCGCCGGCTTTTCCATGTCCGCCCTGATCCGGGGCAATGATGTGATACGTGCCCTGAAGGTATGGGCACATCTGCTCATACAGGTCTGATCCGGATATCATCATCGGAGCAAGCAGGATAACGGTCGGATCGCTCCTGTTTCCATATTCATTGATAAACATTTGAAATGCCTCCCACATTTATTAGTCATAACTAACTACCGTGTAAAAAAAGAACGTCCTACTTATCCATCCGATCCTTAATCCGCAGAAACACGTTCCGGCTTTTACTCCATGCGTGAACCGCTCCGTCTTCACAGTATCTTCCGGACCGGGCTTGCCCTGAACGCTCATAACTGAAAAACAGCCGGCAAGTGTCCCGGAAGGAGACAGCCAATGTCAGTTATTCGTGACTAACCTAACT
Source organism: Solobacterium sp. (assembly GCA_017510405.1). GTDB lineage: Bacteria > Bacillota_I > Bacilli_A > Erysipelotrichales > Erysipelotrichaceae > Bulleidia. The sequence goes on along the minus strand of JAFWNG010000031.1, from coordinate 21,659 downwards.
TTACGTTATATTCCATTCCCGGAATAAATCAAGGGGGATTTACAGAAACAGGATATGAATTCTCCGATCCGGACAGGCTGCTTCTTATGCCTGCCCTTTTCTGTATAACTGAATGTCTGCCCGGCAGCCGCGAATAGCATGAGATACACGAAAGCACAAAAAAATCCCGAACTGGAATAATCCGGGATTTTCTGAGTATCGCAAGAATCGATTAACGCTTGCTGTACTGCGGCGCGCGTCTCGCACCCTTCAGACCGTACTCGTCTACCTTGTCGCCGGAAACCCTTGTATTTACTTGGTTTTCAGCGTTCTCCTTTGCAGTTCCCTCACTCATTAACTACTTACGAGATTTTGTTTTTACCCTTCATTTTGAAGACGCTTCGCTCTCATCGCTCTCGTTTGACGTATTCAATGCGCTGTTTACGACAGCGGAAAGCTCTGCAGGCCTATTATACTTTGCCTTTGCATAAATGTCCATAGTCACCTTGCTGTTCTCATGACCGGCCAGATACTGGACTGTCTTTGGATCGACGCCAGCATGGATCAGGTTGGTAATATAGGTGTGACGCAACTGATGGGGAGTTACCTTGAAATCCAGACAGTAGACGATGTTTTCCCGGTTCACGCATTTCTGACCGGGCTCAGGCTTGAACTTCTTTTGGATTGCCTGCCCATTCACGTATTTGTACAGCGTCCGTTCTTGGGTTCCCCGGACTCTGATATAGTTCCAGATCCGGCTGAACTGAGAGTATGACAGAGGCTCTCCGTTTTTATCCGCAATGACATAGTCAGAAGTGGATTTTTCTTTCTCTGCACGCAGGCAATCGACCAGCGGCTGCGGGATAGGTACATCTCTCTTGGCTGCAGGGGTCTTCAGTTCTCTGGTAATGACCGGACGATTGTGTTCGGAGTGCCAGGCTCTGCGGACGGCAATATAAGGAGTATCAACGTCCAGAAAAACGCAATCCCATTGCAGTCCGAGAATTTCCTCTCTTCGCAGTCCGGAGTACAGCCCGATCATTACAAACACATAAGGCGGCAGATCCCGGATCGTATCCAGAAGGAGCTTTGCCTGCGCGTCTGTAAGAGCCTCTTTTTCTTTCTTGGGCACTCCGCCTTTCGCATTAATCTTAGCGGTCGGATTGTCCCCGATCAGATTGCTGTACTGCGCAGAGTAGAAGATGCTCTTGAAAAGCATGTTGACCAGGTTGTACGTGGCGCTTGATCTTTTGGAAACAGCCACCATAGCCAGCTTGATATCATCTGCTGTCACATCGGACATATACATATCACCAAGCGGTTTGACTATGTAGTTTTTGACTGCCAGGGTATAGCCCTTTAAGGTGCTGGGCTGAATAAGTGCAGAATGCATTTCCAGCCATTTCTCACTGTATTCTTTGACCGTAGGATTGAGTTTCCTGAACTTCGCAGCCTCGACTTCCTGTTGCGCCTGAAGATACTTCTGCTTTACTTCCTCCTCGGACCTTCCGTAGATGTCAAATCTTTTTCCATCAGCATCATAAGTCTGGATCCTGAAATACGGAATCCCTTTCTTTACATAGATAGACCAGTTCGGGATCCTGGGCTGCGCTTCTTTTTTTGCCATTTATGTTTCCTCCTTCAGTTTGATCTGGTGATGCTATCCTCGCAGAGAAATAGGCTTTCATCAATGATGTCACCATTATGTATAGAAAAAGGGTGAGGATCTGACGACCCCCACCCTGATCTTTCGATTATATTATCAGAACCCGGTCTGCCCATTCCAAATTGCAAAGGCTCCATCGAGTGCTTTGACCACTTCTTCTGGCCGGTTGTATTTCACTTTTGCATATATGTCCATAGTGATCTTGCTGCTCTCATGACCGGCCAAATACTGGACTGTCTTCGGATCTACTCCGGCAGCGATCAGGTTGGTGATATAGGTGTGGCGCAGCTGATGAGGTGTCACTTCGAAGTCCAGGACATACTGGACCTTCCCATTGTTCTTGGCCATTTCTCCAAGTTGAGGGTACAGCATGTATTTCACATACTTCCCACCCACTTTTTTCTTTGCAGGGCGTGGTTTTGCTGTCCTTACTATGATATAACGCCACAACTGTTTGAACTGCGTGTATGAGAGCGGCTCTCCCGCATTGTTCGCAACCACATACTCTGAAGTTGATGCTTTTTTTGCTTCTCTGAGGCATTCGGCTAGACACTCCGGAATGGCAATATCCCTCTTTGCTGCCTTCGTTTTCAGCTCCGTCATAATAACAGGTCGATTACTTTCCGTGTGCCAGGCTCTCCGGACCATTACATAAGGAGCATCTGTGTCCAACACTACGCAGTCCCACTTGAGAGCCAGAATCTCTTCTCTGCGAAGTCCGGCGTACAGACCGAGCATCACAAAAACATATGGCGGCAGATCTCGAATCGTATTCAGCAGCAACTCTGCCTGTTCATCTGTCAGTGATTCCCGCTCCTTCTGTGAAATTCCGCCTCCTTTGGAAGAAAGAAATCTCGTCGGGTTATAGGTAATGATCTTACTGTCCTCCGCGGAATTGAAGATGCATTTCAGAATGATATTGACGGACTTATAAACCGATGCTGATTTCTTTGAGACCGGAATCAGCGCCATCTTGATATCATCCGCTGTGACCTCAGCCATCCGCATGTTGCCCAACGGAGCGATGATGTGCCGGTTCACTTTAGATGTGTAATCGATCAGGGTCGTTGCCCGAACATTTGCAGACTGCATCAGCAGCCATTTTTCACAGTACTCCTTTACTGTTGGAGACCGTCTGTTGAATAAATCGCTTTCAGTGCGATGCTCGGCCTCATCATACTTCTGGCAAAGTTCTTCTATGGTCTTTCCGTAGACGATGATCAGCTTATGATCAGCATTCATGACATAGGCCTTGTAGTATTGGTGCCCATTGATCGTCACGGAGTTAAAGTTAAAATTCGGAATCCTTTTTCTTGGCATTTCTATGACCTCCTATCCGTTCGGTTGCGGCATTATTCTCTCAGGGAGCCTTCCCCGAATCAATGATGTCACCTTCGAACACCGTTTCTCGGATTCCTGAATGTAGTTCCGGTATTGATCTCCCTCGGTTTTGCTCTGTGGGTAGACCGAGCGACATACTCCTGAAGACTCAGCTCCGTAAAATACACGCTACCGTTCTCACAATACTGGACGAAGGAGACTTGTCCGTTTGCTCTGGCAGCATCCAGTGTAGCGATGCTGATGCCAAGCAGTCTCGCTGCCTCCTTCCTCGTAAGCAGTTTTTCCATATTGATTATCACCTCCGTGTTTATGTATCCAGGGGATACTTCTTCAGCATCCCCCTTCAGAAAGGAAAGAAAAGGAAAAGAACTATGGAGCATCGACACATTCCGGTATCGGCATTCCCAAACTTTTAAGTGCAGCATCCTCGACGGCTGACATCTGATCCTTGCTGATCTTCCCGAGATATCTCAGGATCCGCATCTTGTCTATTGCATGGATCTGTTCCAGGCAAACCATCGATTCGGTACTGAGTCCTCGAACATTGTCAAGCATGACGTGAGTAGGCTGCTGCGTTTTCTTTAATTGGGAGGTGATTGGGGCTATCGTAATCAACGAGCTGTAAAAGTTGCCAATATCGTTGGAGAGGACCAACACAGGCCTCGTTCCGCCTTGCTCACTCCCTTTGAATGGATTCAGATTTGCCAGGTAAATATCTCCGCGACGGTAGATCCAGTTCTTCACGGTGCCGGGCTGACGATTGAGCTTCTTATTTCTGGACTCATATCTCATCTGGAACTTCCTCCTCAGAACTTCACCGGGAGAGCAGCCTTTTTGCTGGCCCCGTTGTAAATCAGCACCACCTGGTAGAGATACTTCTTATAGCCAGGGAAGTTGTCTCCCATGGCCCTCCCGTCACGATAGATCTTCAGGGGATCCACGGTACGAAACCGCTTTACGGCTCGTTTCGGATCAAACTCACCATTGTAGAGATCAACGAATCGGCAGATACCGATCACGGTCTCTGCTCTCAGAGAATCCGGATCGCCGTCCCAGCCATCCAGGATCATTTTCATGGCTTCCTGGTATTTCTCCGGTCCCAGCTTTCGGTACTCTGTAAGCGCAGCAGCAATGCAAGCCACTCGTTTTCTTCCTTTGTGCTGACCGTAATCAATTCGAAGACCGATCTTTTCGTTTGCCTTCAGGAAGCTCACCGCTTCCGGATCTCCGGCGAATACCAGGGCTCTCAGCTTCATGCCAATGCTGGGCGGTACGCCAAAGCCAGTCTGGTTCGCAAACAGCTTTGCTTCTTCCTGCTCTGTGAGATCTGAGTAGATCTTGCAACGGATTGGAAGCTCCTCGCCGCTGTTCTTGTCCACTCTGGCAGCAACCACATGCTGTCCGTCGAACACGATATAGTGGCCATCACGAAGGCTGACCTTGGGTTCATTAGCGATCCGCTCGTCAAAGGAATGAGAGATCCTTTTTACTCTCTCAGGATTTAAGCCCCTCTGGTATGTATTGCGAGGAATCTCCAGAAGAGCGCTGCTGACCATTTTCTCTTCAAACGGTCTGGTAATATCTTCAGACATTCTGCTTTCCTCCTTGTCTTGAATATGTACGAAGCAGGCACCCGGCCTGCTCCACTAAAACGTCCGTATCGGACGATTATTTCGTTTATGATCTTTCCGTATTTGTCCTCGACACCCCCGGAAACACAAGCCCTTTGCTTGTCTGGGAAATCTATCAGGCGTCCGGCAGCTTACCGGGTCCATGGGCCGTTTTACCCCTCCGTGGTTCTCACCGAGCCGTCTTGCGACGGAAGTCTCATTATACTGTGATGGATCTTCGCCTTAATCCGGAAGCTGTCCGGCTCTTACAGGCCAGCTGCCGCTCTGATCTTTCGATCGTCCTCGCGTTCACTGCTGATGTGGCTCCTCATCACAGGTTCGTACCTGATGAATGTGTATTCGGTTGTCAAGGTGCTTTGTTTTCTTTCTTCTGTAACAACTCGGTTGTTACGAGTCATATTTTAGAGGAGAAAACGGCGTTTGCCGTGGGCCTGGCAGGGCCACTCAGTAGCCCTCGTAGGGCCATTTTTTACACAGTTTGAAAAATGCCGAGTACAATCTCTGAATTGTGCGGAATAAAATAATTGAAAAGTGCGTAACGTTCTTCTTGAAAAGTGCACAATGCTGTGATACAATAACTGCACTGGAGGTGAAAAGCATGAGCTTAACGAAGGATGGATACAAGCCACGGCTGATAGACGAACGAATCTCACGCTATTTGAGGATTTTCGGTGCAGTCTCTATAGAAGGGCCAAAATGGTGCGGAAAAACCTGGACCAGTCTTAACCATGCAAACAGCGTTTCCTATGTAACAGACAAAAGTGTCCGAAACAATGCTCTCGTTGATCCGAAATATATATTCACAAAAGAAAGGCCTCAGTTAATTGACGAATGGCAGATCGTTCCCGAGATCTGGGATGCTGTAAGAAACGAATGTGACAGCGATCGTGAGAAAGGGAAGTTTATCCTGACCGGGTCAACTTCGCTTAAGAAGAAACGTGGAGAAAAAAAGGTATATCATACCGGAACCGGACGGATAGCACCACTGCGCATGTATCCCATGAGTCTGTATGAATCCGGTGACTCATCAGGAGAGGCTTCGTTAACTGGAATGCGCCAGGGACAGATTCAGGAAGGCTTTGTGCGAAAAGTTGAACTTGATGATCTGGCCAGGCTGATCATCAGAGGCGGCTGGCCAGAGAACATTGATATGGCTGAGGAAGATATCGGCGTCATTCCCGAAAGCTATATCGAAGCTATTGTTACAAAGGATATGCATGAACGCCAGATAAGAAAAAGAAGCCCGGAAAAGATGCGTATGCTTCTTCGAGCCCTTGCACGGCATGAGTCTTCTGTTGCCGGAGACAAGACCCTGGTCAGGGATATTGAAGAGTATGAAAACGGTAATGAATTGATAGAAAGCCGGGATACCGTTGCGGACTATACCAGTGTTCTTGACAGCTTATTTCTGATTACGAATCAGGAAGCCTTCAGCGTACACTATCGTTCCTCATCACGAATCGGAAAATCCGCAAAAAGGCATCTGGCAGACCCCTCCCTAAGCTGCGCATGTCTCCATCTGACTGTCCCAAAGCTGTTGAATGACCATGAAACTTTTGGACTTATGTTTGAAGCACTGGTGGAGAGGGATCTTCGCATATACGCCGACTATCTGGAGGGACATCTTTATCATTTCCGGGACAACGCCTCCGGAGATGAAGTAGACGCAATAGTGGAATTTAAGGACGGGGAATATGCTGCTTTTGAGATCAAACTAAGCGATGGCAGCATCCAGGATGCTATCAGCAGTTTGACCAAATTTCAGAACAATGTTGAAAAGAAGCCGGCATTTATGTGTGTAATCGTTGGCCATCTGGATACTGTCATGAGAGATCCTGAGACCGGGGTGTTTATTATCCCGATCACATCCCTAAAGCCATAACAATTCCAAAAGCTTTTGATTGACGTACTGAATCCCCTGAGCGAACGCTTCAGGGGATTCTTCTCATGTCAGAGTCCTTGAGTGATCAACGTCAGCTGTGAGATCACTGACAGCAGCTGCGTTCTGGTCAGTTCTTTGTCGATGCTCTTTCCCATCAGCAGATAATCTGTGCTTACCTGAAGCGCGACCGACAGCGCAGGGAGGAGATCAATTGAACATGCAGTGACACCTCGCTCTATGCGGCTTATATGCTGCTTCTCCACTCCAACCATTTCCGCTAGTTCTTCCTGTGTCAGTTCCTTCAGTTTCCTGCACTCCTGAAGCCTCTTTCCGAATTCCACCTGGTTGAAATACATATCTTTGTCCTTTCCGCCTGTTTGCGGAGAGCAGAAGATACATTGCCAGGATCCGGACCGCTCTTTGTTGCCTGAAAAGGGTGCACTAAAGAAAGGGTACCGATGCCAAGTCTTGAAAATGATCTTTCAAAACTACTGGCATATGTATCCTCAGCCCTTAATGCATGTCAGGCCTTCGATATTTTGTTTGTATGTATTTGCCGGGGAATCAGGGCAAAAGAAAAAGACCCCCGGCAGGAAGGAGTCCCATTCAAAAGATATGGTTATCCCTTCCGTGCCGGAGGCCTCTCATGTAATATATCTGGCTTAACCTTCCGGTTTATATTCTCGGTATTGACCTGGAGAAGGACTTATGCAGCCTGTTTCATCTCAGCCTTTCCGTCGGATGCCGCTTGATTGTATGTTCAGGATCGCAGTTCAGATCTTGACTGTTTCCTGTCCTTTCGGGGCGTATACGTCTATCCGGTTGTGGCGACGCCCCATCACCTTACGAACCGATACTGCAAGACAGCGCTTGCATTCAACCTTGATCATGCCTTCTGCATTTTTGAATCCGATCAACTGGGTGCCGCAGTTCGGGCAGTACCAGGAGAATGGATACCAGGTATCCTTGCATTCATCCACTTCTGATCCTCTCTTTCTCTGATATCAGATACCTACCGCAAGACGGTCTACTCTATTGTTGTCGCTGCGGCTCTGCGTTTTCAGAATGAGCGGTATCAGAACGGTTTGCCTATGTTCCATGCTCTGTGTGACATTTCCACATTTCTCGCATTCCATCCACCCGTCCGTCTCTTCAAGATACAGACCGCGGTTCACTGTGCCACATATCGGACAGCGTAAGTCGTATGACTTCATGGGTCAACCCCTCCCTTCGGGTTGCCTGAATATCAGGCAGATTGAACGTTGCAGCTTAAAGCGCTTTAATGACATGCTGTGCAATTCCCTGAACGGTGAGCTCCTTGACCAGGATCCGTTTGTTGGGATATCTTTCCTGGTTCTGATACAGCAGGATCACGGAGTGGGAATCCGGATCCAGTCCGCCGTACTTCTTCAGCGTATTGGAACCTGTTTCGTCCAGTGCAACAACGATATCACCGATCATTGCTTCCGGCTGCTTTCTGATAACGACCAGATCCCCGTCTTCAATGCCCGCATCCACCATGGAATCGCCTGTTGCCTTCAGGATGTAGAATTCGCCTTTCCCGAAAAGGGACACGGGAAGGCTAACATACTCCTGAATGTTCTCTTCTTCCTCTTCCGGTGTTCCGCAGGGGATAGCCCCTACAACAGGTGCCGGAACAGTGCTTTCCGAAAACTTGCTGATCATCCGCGTCGTGATGGTTCGAGACGCACCGTCGTAACGCAGCATACCGAGATCATTCATGGCAACCAGGTAGCGATAGGAGGTTGTCTTGGCAATCCCGACACCCTTGGCAATCTCATTCACCGAAGGGGCGGTATGCCTCTCGCTATAGTACTGATCAACATATGCGCTGATTTCATTCATCAGCTGCTGGCTTTTGGATCTCATGGCGGTATTCCTTTCATTGAGTCTATCGAGAACGGTTCGTTCCAGATAAGGCTATTATACTCAGGAATCCGGAGATTGCAATAGGATCGGAGGCAGTTTTTGCTCCGGACAGGCACGTTGACGGTTGCAGGCGTCAACGGAAAAGAATTGAGGCCTCGGAGTTCATCTCCGAGACCTCATTGTTGTGGATTCTTACTGTACTATTCTTTGATTATTCTTTTCTCTTCACCGGCACCCAGATCGCGCTATGGTAGTCGGGATCGGTTTTTTCTCCGTTCACACAATCATACCACTCCACGCTGGCATTACCGCAAAGCTCATATTCCGGATTGCCGGGAAGCCACTCCCGGAATATCCGCGTGTTCACGCTCTGAAGTGCATCCGGGATCGGGCCAATGCAGTTGAACACCGCCCAGTCGCTCCTGGGAAATTCATAGACAACCATACCTTCCGGTACATCGCCGCCCGTGTATTTACCGGCAACGAGGTACCGGAACTTTCCGCCGCCAATGTCATCGATACAGACGCCATATTCCCCGATGCAGTTATCTATCAGAGCCTGCTCATAGGGATTCGCCGGAGCGTTTCCGGCATACACGTTGTAAGCATACTTTTCACAGATCTCATCCCAGAATTTCGGGATCTCCGTGTAAGCGGTTTCATTGTCAAACTCTTTCTGAAAGCCGATAACCTTAAACGGGAACATCGGTGTGATCTTGTAGTCCATCTGATTACCTCCCTGAATGGATAGTTTGATCATCAAGGGAAGGAATGTGCTTATTGCCGCTCCGCCGCGCACCTGCGACGGAGTCGCGCCATGGAACCGGGAAAAAGCCTTTGTAAAGCTTTCCGGTGTTTCATAGCCGTACCGAAATGCAATGTCGATCACTTTATCATCCGTCCCCTTCAGATCCAACGCCGCCTGGTACAGCCTTCGGTTCCTGATATACTCCCCGATACCGTATCCGGTCATCAGAGAGAATCCCTTATGAAGAAAGAACGGAGAAAGATACACCTGATGTGCCACATCCTGCGCACTGATGTCGTCAGTCAGATGCTCTTCCATATAATCGATTGCTGTACGAATGCTGGTAAGCCACTCCATCGGCGGATCCTCCGTCCCTTGATGGGTTCATTGTATCTCTCAAAGCGAAAATTGTCCTGTCATTTCCTGCTCGGATCTGTCCTGCCATTATCCCTTTCGGATCGGGTGCCGAATCACAGTTTTCAGCTTTTCCGGCGCCACTTTTCTTGCGTCGCTCAAATAGATCTCATGGTGCAATCTCTGATCGGAGATATCCAGCGTATAGCCCTGCTTCTCCATATATCGATGCATCCGCTCCACTGTGGTTGGCTCGTCGTCGTAGGGACCGATATGCAGGCACTGCACACACAGACCCTCGTCATAGGTGAAGAATTCCACCTTGGAAAAGTCCGTCTTCTTTTTCCGAGCGGCTTCTTCCACCGCCCAGTCGAAGTCCGTCTTCGTCACAAAATCCGGCAGGCGGATGACAGAGATCCAGCGGAAGGCTTCCTTGTGCGCATAGTCGATCCCTGCGACGCCGTTCTGCCACCAGAAGCCCTCCAGCGGAGGGACGACGTAATCGAAATAACCCTCGATTCGGTGGTCGCCCAGCTTGCTCATCTTGATCGTAAAGGCAATGCCGTATAGAAGCCCAATGGCCTGCTTGTACGCGCCGTCTTCTTCGTTGGGATCCCCTTGGCCACGAACGGCGATGTAGTTCATGCTTGGCACGGTTACAATGGACGGCGTGTTTTTCGGAAGATAGAACTCTTTGTATTCTTTCTTGAAATCAAAAGCCATTGCTCTGTCCTCCGAGTTTGCTATTTCTTATCTGACGACCACACCAGGATGGGCGATGGCCCCGGCCTTTATCAGACCGGGGCAACGAATCCCCTTGCAATACTTTATTTCTTCTTTACCGGATAACAGATCTCCGTCACGAACTCGTCTGGGTTCTGTGTCTCATGCGGACTGACGTGATAGATGTTGAACATCGGCTCAGCAGGCTCGTAGCCGTTTGCTTCCATCCATGCGATCACCGCAGTGTAAACATCCGTGATCTGGGTATAACTGCCCTGGTAGGTGCAGCTTGCGACCGTAACCTCCGGCAGCGTGCGGAACTTCACATGCTCTGTATCCGGATAACTTCCCCTGACGGTCTTCCAAGCCATCATCTCCACGTTTTCTTCCTTGTATTCTCCGTCGAGGTAGGTCACCGCGCAAAGGCAGGGATCATCCTCCACGAGATTCATCCGGCAAGTCTCTTCTGCCAGTTTGCCCCAGATCATGCCTTCATCTTCATAGCGGGGAATCGTCATCCGGATGGTCGCGGCATAGCGCTCAGGGATAGTCTTTAGGGTAACATTATAACTCATGTCTTCTTCCTTTCTCAGCCTTTTTCTGGCTGCATCCAGAAGCGTCAGCTTATATGCAGTATCCTTTGATAAGGCCACCAGTTCTTCCTGCCTGGCAGAAAAGAACTCTTCCAGTTTTTCACGGTCATCATAGACTTCAAGAATCCTGACAATATCCGCAAGGGAAAAGCCCATATCCTTCAAGGCAGCAATGCGGCCAGCTATAGGGAGCTGATCCTCTCTGTAATACCGATAATCCGTGAAGCGGTCTATTTCAGCTGGTTTTAAAAGGCCGATCTCATCATAGTGGCGGAGCATTCTGACGCTGACTCTGGACAGTTTTGAAAATTCTCCGATCTTCAGCATGGCGGTACCTCCTGTTGCTGTGTTTTGAGCTCGCGTCAAGCTTAATGCCTGCCATAGTGTGAGAGTCAAGCATCTTTTTCGCTTTTATCAGCCAAAATGTAGCCCGACTTCCGATAAAAAGTAAAATGCTGCGCTTTTTCAAATCCGAGCTTCTCATAAAAGGGCAGATCGGAAATGACATATGCCTCTCTGGCACCGAGGGCTTTTGCCCGCGTCAAGGCTTCCGACAGAAGCGTAGAAGCAAGCCCTTTTTCACGGTGAGCGGGAACCGTGCATACCGGCTCAACATAAGCGTAATCTGTATCCATCCGATACCACACACAGCAATAAGCAACCATATTTCCGTCAGGTAAAGCAATTGCGAGGCTCAGGCATTTGTTCAGATGAGGGCGGCATTGGGGGATAATGGGGTCTTTACGTTTGAATTCCTCATGATCCGTACCGTGGTCAAACCCCTGCCACAGGATCCATTGGAAATCCTCCGGCCGCTCCGCAGGGTCCAACTCGGCGAACACATAGCCCTCCGGCAATGGTGTGCGGCAGAGTTCGTCAAGACCCAACCGAAGAACAGTTTCACTCTGCTCATCGGGAGTAAATCCCACTGCTTCGGCGGCTTCGATCTCGCCCCGGCTTTCATCGCAGATGGCAATACCCAGCCCGGTGTCATCTTTCAATTCCCTGAAAGCATAGTCCAGGATCTCCGAATACAACGCTTCGTGTTCCGGCAGTACGGCGCAGAAAGCTTCTCCGAAATACATATCATAGATCGCCGCGCCGACGACTTTTCCCTCCGACCGCCAGAGCCCGATGGAGGAGGCGGCACTTTTGTCAAACTCCGGGTGCTCCATCATCCATTCAAAGCGGGCCCAGTTCCAGTTGATGTGCGTTCGGTCCTTCTGATTCAATTCGATCAGAAAATCGCAAACCGCCTCGTAATCCTCGTCCCGGTAGCTGCGGAAGCTCACTTTGGGCAGCCAATACTGAATTCCCCAATGCTCGAAGTCCCACTGCTCGCTGTAGTCGTTGCATTCGTAATCCACGTACCAGAGCAGACCGTCATACACAACAAAATTGGTCGGGTAATAGTCGATGTTGAGTCCAGCCGCCATGGCCTTTGCCGCCATATCCCGCACCTGGGGCAGGTACGGCTCGACCGATACGGCGGATTGCACCAGCTCCATCACGGTCGGTCCCTCGATGTAATCCTTGACGATCCGCTCGGCGTCCCTGTCCACGGCTTGCATCTTAGGGATGCGGATGCCGGCTTTTTGCAGCCGCTCATAGTCCCGCAATTCGGCCTCGATCTTGTTTCCGAAGGCATAATAATCGCAGGGCTCGTGGTGGATCTGCTTGACCACCACCCGCTGTCCATCCCGTTCGGTGAGATAAGAATATCCGCCCTTGCCTTTCCCCAACAGGCGTATAATCCGGTATGAACTTCCGTTTACCGTAAGACTGCCGTTCATAGCCATATCATTCATCTTGTTCCCTCTGCAACATCAAAGCGGCCCAGCGTAAAGCGAGGCCCTTCCTCTCCGAATGTCCCGTTGGGACGAAAGCCGCATTTTTCGAGAACTCTCTGAGACGCTGCGTTTTCGGCGTCCGTTTCCGCCTCCAGCGACCTTACATCCGGATGCAGGAAAGCCCAATGACAGGCCGCCTGAACCGCTTCCGTGGCATAGCCCTGCCCCTGGTGCTCCTCCAGAATCCCGTATCCGATCTCCGCGATGCCGTCTTCCCGGAGCCCTTTGAAGCAGAGATCCCCGATATGCGTTCCGTCCGTCTTCTCAATCATCCAGATGGCATACCAGTCCCATTGATCAGGGTGCCACAGGCAGCCCTCCAGCATCTCGTCATATGCCTTTTTGAGTTCTTCATCCTGTTCGGAGGCGATCATGGCCTCCATCCTTTGTTGAAGGAGTAGCACCGCCTACTACCATTCCCAAATCTGCAATAGTGCATTCTTTCCATTCAGTCATTATGCCACCGTCCTAACCTATATATTTCCTATGTGGTTCTGGTTTTGGAATAATTGATGATATGCTTTTTCAGCGTGGCGATCTCTGCCAGACGTTTCTCGGATTCTGCAATCTGGGCCTGCAACTCATCCCGCCTTTTTACTGTTTTATCGACAAGAGCATTGATCTCTTTCAGCGTTTCCGCGCCGCGTTCGTGGAACAAAAGCATACTTTTTGAGATCTGCTTCAGATTATAAACCTTCGTCCAATGGGCATACCCGGCTCCTTTTTCCTGAAGCTTTTCCTGTACATTAAGAAGCAGATTGACAGATTGCTCGCTACGCAAATATTTACTTTTCGGCCTATGATTTCGGGTGCCGATGATGACCGCACGAAGATCTTCCTCCGCATACCCGTCTCCGAGAGAAGAGAGGCGGATAAAACGCTTCTGGTCTTTTCCCCGAAGTGCGATGTTCTTTCCCTGCTTGATTTCATATCCTACTGATTCCAGCATTTGCAGAAAATCGAGAAAGTCCTTCGGCTTCTTTCCGAGAATCGTATCGATATCACGGCAGATCATGTCGCGGAAGCTTTCACGCTGCGGGTAAGTGGTCCGTCTGGGCCTGTCCGAATACGGAAGGGGCTTAATCACGGAGAGGCCATTTTCCAGGCAGATCATATCGCTGACTCTCTGAAGCGCCCGGCCTGACAGCCAGAAGTTTTTGAATTTTCTGGTTCCGTCCATGCTTGTGGAATTGAAAATGATATGGTTGTGAATGTGAGCCCGGTCGGTGTGCGTCGCCACAATGAAGGAGTAGTTCCCCTTCGTGAAGCGCAGACCCAGCTCGTAGCCGATCCGGTTAGCTTCCTCCGCCGTGATCTCTCCGGGTTTGAAGGATTGCCGGATCTGATACGCGATGATATCGTGCCGGGGCTCTTTGCCTGTGATGTGGTAATACTGCCTCTTCTGAAGCATGAACTCTTCATCTGCAGTCATCGGATCACAGCCATAGGCGGTAATAAGCTCGCCTTTCTCCGTTTTCTCTGGATTCTTTGCATAATCCGTTCGCTCACTGAGGCTGTGGGCCATCGATTGTCCCTTCCTCTGATGAAGAGCAATCAGTCGTGTTGCTGCCATTTGTGTTCCTCCTGAAAATGAAAAATGCCGAGGACCGTACCGGACAGAAATCCGATACGGTCCCCGGTGTCGTTTACTGAATGGATGAAAGTCTCGCCAGGATCTCTTTTGCCATTTCCCAAATTTCATCCTGCTTCGCCTGAAGCTCAGCAATATCCGCGCCGTAAATGCTTCCTGTGGCATTTGCCTTTTTCGCAATCTGGTTTAGGTTGTTGCTGCAGCGTCTGAGAAGCGAAGTCATCTCGTGAATATCGGAAGTATCCAGCTTGACGATATAACCGTCCAGAGACATTTTGCGGATGAACGGTCCGAGAAAGCGGACGCCTGCTTCTTCCGAACGCTGGCAGAGCAGCTTGTATTCTTCCGGGGAGAACAGGACCTCCAGACTTCTCGTTTTGGTCCTCATACACGCTCCCTTTCTTCTGGATTCCGAAAGATGTGCGGCCTGCGCTTTGACTTTTCTGCCAGCTCGGCTTTTTCTCTCTGGGATTTGAGTTCTTCCAGGACAGAATCTCTGGCGGCTGCCTGTTCGGACTGTCTGGCCTGTTGTCTGAGCGCCTCGGCGGGATCCGGCTCAGGCAGGTTGTTGATAATCCCGTCAAAATTATTGTCGTTCTGTTCCACGGCATCCTCCACAGCGCGAAGGGCAGCCCTCTGCGGATCTCGCTCCGGAAAGCGTTCCGGATGCAGGATGATCTCCACACGGTCGGAAACCTGCGGATCATCAAACACCACTCCGTTCAGCCACTCCTCGCATTCATGCCAGCCGCCCATCGTTACGATGTTCCCGGCAACACCATAGAAGCGCAGATTGTCCCCGGTGCTTTCCAGCGTATCCAGCGTATAGCCTGCAGCTTCCATAGCAGCAACCAGCTGATCTTTCTCAGCCGGATGATCATGCAACGGCTCAGTGTGAGCCTCGTCCCATTTACTCATTTTCATCCTCCTCATACACCGAGAAATCCACTTTCATGAACTCCTCGTCATTCATCGTTTTCAGTTTGTCCTTGAGACGGCGGACTTGCTCCCTGAGCTCTTTGTCCTCGATCATGCCGAGCCCGGCCATCATATCCATGACAGCTGCGCCGCGGCTGGAATGATCGAATGCCGCAACCAGCGTGGTTTCCTCTACGGTAAAGATCATCGTGTTTCCTCCTTCTTTTTGTGCGGTTTCGGTGTGCTTTTTTGTGTGGATTTCTGTTTGGCCTTTTCAGCCTTCGTCTGCAGATCCTGCAGGACGGAATGCTTCTTCTCGGAAGAGGACTCTGACTGTTCCGGGGCGATCTTAGCTTTCTCCGCAGACGGGGCTGGTTTCAATTCGTAATCACCGGCTTCCTTTTCAGTCAGAGGCTTAACGTATTCCAGCCAACCCCAGGCCTGCATCGTGCCACCCTCAACAAGCTGCCGATTATCATAGTTGTGGATCTCCACAGGAGCATTACCGGCAGGTTTCGGGAAAGTGCCAATATCGACCGGACGCTGGGTGGAATAATAACGGTACCTGCCGTTCTCCTGAAGACCGGGAGCAGGATTCGGCGAAATCTCCGGTTTCACGTCAATTCCTTTTTCCTGCTGAAGATACATGATGTGGTCATCGATGCTCGTGATCATCTCATCGGCAGCCTTGCGGATCCTGTCAAGGGAAGCCTTCAGCTCCGGTGTTTCCTTTCCGTGAGACCATCCGGCGATATAGGCAAAGCTGTAATCGCTTGTCTCGATGCCGTAATGCTGGGCGACGGTGTAAGCGACAGCCTCCGCCTCGACCTCCTTGGCGTTTCGGGTGAGCCTCGGTTCCTCCGGAGGCAGGTCCTTCGGATCGATGGCATGCAGCTTCTGGTGGGCCATCTCGTGAATCATTGTCTTGACCGTCTGGACCTGGCTCATACCTTCCTGCAGGGCGATCCGTTGATCAACCGTGTGGTAGTAGCCCTTGGCCCCGGAAGGGATATCCTCAAAGCCGACAGGAACCGGGCAGGCCCGTTTCAGGGCTTCGAAGAACATCTCGTAATTTGTGACATTACCGGAGAGCTCATCTACGCCGATGGTGGGTAGGGGCTTTCCGTCCGTCTGGCTGACATCAAAGACGCTCACGACCTTGAAGGCTGGGACCATGATCTCCTTTAAATCCTTTGCCGTGCTGCCGTCCGGATTCAGGACCGGCTGTTGCGTGACAGGATCAAGCCGGTCCACTTCCATCTGTTTCTTATAAGGCGTCGGAGCAAGGATCCGGATCCCGGTCTCGCCCTTCTGTACCTGCCTGCCGAAGTTCTTCTGCCAGGCAGTGTATCCGGCAACCAAGGTGGCATCCGGCTTCTGCATGGCGATCAGGATCGTATTGTTCAGGGAGTAGTCATGGAACTTGGAGAGTGTCTTCAGATACTTCTTGAATGCTTCACTCTCGAAGAGCGCCTGAATGCCGGCTTCCAGCTTGTCTGTGATCTCCTTGACCTTATCGAACTGGGAGGGATAGGCTTTATCTTTCTTTTCCGGCATGGCGAACCTCCTTTCCGGGTTTCTTCTCCTGTGAGGAATTGCTTTTCAGATCGTCCAGCTGTTTCAGAACAGAGCCGCTTACAAGCTCAGCCTGTTCCATAACGTGCTCATAAGGAACAGCGCGTCGGTTCCTGCGTCCATACCCATGCATCTCCATGATCTGATCCCGTGCCTGATTCATACTGAGCTCAGGGTTATCGAGCTGACCTCCATCCATCAGTTTGAACTGCTGGCTGTAAATCGAATAATCGTACCCGGAATCCGTAGTCTGCAGAGCAAGGTATTCTCTGTGACCGAGCTGCCAGGCTGCCTGGTCCAATTCAGTCTCCGGTTCAGGGCGGACCGAACCATGCTGATGCTCCACCATTTCGGCAAATTCGCAGATGTGGAACACAGAGTCACCGACGAGCGTGTGATAATCATCGATATACTCGCACTTTGCGGAGAACTTCCGGTCAGGGAACTGAACTTCCACGGTGCCGCCGTCCGGGATCCGGAAAAGCGTATCATAACTGCTGTTAATGAAGCGGATGCTGTGTTCTTTCTCGTCCATCACTTACCGCCTCCTTTGCGTTTATCGAATTCCATGGAGAACTGCGGCCTGCCGTCCGCCTCCGTGGAAAGCAGGATATCCGCGTTATAGGTCTTGCCGGTCTTCTGGCTCTTGCAGTCCTTCAGCCTGGCGCGGCCATCCTTCAGCAGCTTCTCCACGATCTGAGAGGTCAGGCGTTTGCCGATCTTCGTGAAATAGGCATTGTCCTTCCAGAGAATGAACCGGCATTCACTGTTGCTGCAGAACCAGCCCTTCTGTTTTTCCAGCACCTCGGACCCACAGTGGGGACAGGTGCCGATCACTTTGTTTCTGCTCATAAGCGCATCTGCTCCTTTCGCTTTTTCATAGGTTGTCACAAGCCCTGCGATCATCCCGGAGATCCCGTCCATGAAGTCCGCAGCATCGTATTCGCCGCGCTCGATGGCAAGGAGCTTCTGCTCCCATTCGGCAGTCATGGAAGGTGACTGGATCTGCTCCGGCATGACGGTGATCAGGGCGTTGCCTTTGTCCGTGGCGATCAGGTGTCTGGTCTTCCTGTCGCCTTTACGCTCGATAAAGCCGCGCTGCACCAACTTCTCAATGGTGGCGGCACGGGTGGCTGGAGTGCCGAGACCTTTTCGTTCTGCTTCATCCGGCGTCTCATCGGCACCGGCAGTCTCCATAGCTGAGAGAAGGGTGTCTTCAGTAAAATGCTTGCTCGGGGAGGTCTTGCCCTCTTTCAGCGCCGAAGAATCGATTTGAAGTCGTTTTCCCTGGCCCGGGATCTGGCCAATGAAATCCTCATCCTTCTTCTTATCCGGATAGAAATGCTGCCAGATGGCTTTCCAGCCAAGCTGCAGGTCTGTCCTGCCTTTCTTGGTGAATTCTTCAGCTCCACAGCGTGACTTTACGGTTGATTCTGCATATCGGTAATCCCCTGCCGCCGCACAGAGAAGCCTTGCGGAAATCAATTGCAGAACTGCCATTTCTCCCAAGGAAAGCTCACTGAAATCACTCCCGGTCATCGTCTTTGTCGGGATAATGGCATGATGGTCGCTGACCTTGCTGCTGTTGAAAATGCTTGCAAGGCGTACCGGTTCACTGCGAAGTGCACTGCCGCTGTATTTGCATTTGCGTGCAACTGCATTGATCAGCTCCGGCAGCATCTCCCGCATATCATCGGTAAGATACCGGCTGTCGGTGCGGGGATAAGTGACCAACTTCTTTTCGTAAAGGCTCTGGGTGTGATCCAGTGTCTGCTGAGCCGTAAAGCCGAGGATGCGGTTGGCGTCTCTCTGCAGGCTCGTCAGGTCATACAGAAGAGGCGGCTTCTCCAGCTTTTCCTTCGTCTCAACAGCTTCAATCATGACTTCTCCGGCAGTCTGGCACTCCTGAAGGACTACTTCGGCGTCGTTTTTTGTCGAAAAACGTCGGCTGGACACGTTTAGATCTCCGGCTTTCAGCTGGACAGTCCAAAAAGGCTCCGGCTTGAAGGCTGCGATCTGGGCGTCCCGCATGACAACCATGGCCAGCGTCGGCGTCATCACCCTGCCAACAGCCAGAGTCTGGCCGTACAGACATGAAAAAAGCCGGGTAACGTTCATTCCGACAATCCAGTCGGCACGCTCCCGGCAAAGGGCAGCCTCATACAGAAGGTCATATTGTGTTCCCGGTTTTAGCTTCTCAAAGCCTTCCCGGATGGCTGAGTCCTCCATGCTGGAGATCCACAGCCGTTCAAAAGTTTTCTTACATCGGGCCTGGTTGTAGACCAGACGAAAGATCAGTTCGCCTTCACGCCCGGCATCAGTGGCACAGACAAGGCTCTCCACATCGGAGCGTTCCATCAGAGACTTCAGGATCTGATACTGCTTCCTGGTGGCCTGGGAGACCTCATACAGCCAGCGCTCCGGCAGGATCGGCAGGTCTTCAATCCGCCATTTGGCAAAGCGTTCGTCATACCGCTCCGGCGCGGAAAGCTCAACCAGATGGCCGACACACCAGCTGACCAGATAGCCGCCGCCTTCCAGGTAGCCGTCCTGGCGTTTGTCTGCACCGATCACCCTGGCTAGGGACTGGGCTACACTGGGCTTCTCAGCAATAACAAGTTTCATTCGTGCATCCTCCTTCTTCAAAAATGGGCAAAATAATAGCGCCAGGGACTTGGGTGATCCTTGGCGCTATGTAAATATCTGTTTGTTTATTCTTTTTTGTCCATCTTTTCGATCAGATCATGGAGACTCTTATCATGCTGTGCCTGAGAGATTGCACCTTTCTCCAGAAACTGATCCAGAAGAGCCTTCTGCTTAAGATACAACTGATGGTTTTTCTCTACATACGAGAGCGAATCCCAATTCTGATTTTCTTTTGAGTAATCCATATGTGAATCCTTTCATCAGAACAATCTGAAGCGGTTTTTCTCAAACTCCAGGAGCCCTTCGTCCCGCATCTTACAAAGCTCGTTTGACATGGCGCTCCTGTCAACAGAAAGGTAATCCGCCAACTGCTGCCTGTTAAATGGAAGGGTGATGCTGGCGCTGTTTTGCTTTTTGGCTTCCTCAGACAGATATGAAAGCAGTTTTTCTCTTGTTGTACGTCTTGACATGTAGTCCAGTTTCTGCACAAGGCCCCTGTTCTTTTCGGATATGGCAAAGAACAGATTCTGTACGACCATGGTATGAAAGCGGCATGCAGATGAGCATGTCGAAATCACACGCTTCACGTCAAAGAAAAAGACGGCACTGTCCTCTACAGCGATAACATCATTCAAAAGGGTTCCGCTCTCCGGTGCCACATAAGCTTCGCCGAAGATCTCTCCGACACCGATGTGCCCGAGGATACTGCGGTTCCCCCAGTAATCATCTCTCTGGATATGCAGCCTGCCTTCTGCAAGGACGAGAATGTCACTGAGATGTTCGCCCTGCCGCAGCACATATTCGCCCTTTTTGTATGTAAGGAGCCTTGCCTCCAGGCAGGAAAGCATGGTGCTGATATCATCATCGCCCACGCCGGAAAACAGCTTCGTCCTCTTTAGCACAGGAACAAACTCTTTCATAAAAGTTCCTTTCTGTTGTAAATACAACCGACTCGTTTGAAATATCATACTATAATCAAGGCACAGAATCAAGAGAAACCAAGGAGGAGCAAGGAAATGATCCGTAAAATCATAAAGATCGATGAAGAAAAGTGTAATGGGTGCGGACTATGCGCCAGCGCCTGCCATGAGGGAGCCATCGACATCATAGATGGAAAGGCCAAACTGGTCAGAGAGAATTTCTGCGATGGTTTCGGTGATTGTCTTCCGAATTGTCCTACAGGTGCGATCAGCTTTGAGGAGCGTGAGGCTCCTGCTTATGATGAAGCTGCTGTAAAGGCGGCACAGCAGGGAGAGAAAAAGATGGCTGTTGAAGATATCATGCAGATTGAAGACGAAACAAAGCGCAAGGAGGCAATGATGGCGCATCTTGCGGCAGTAGGAGAGCATCCTGCCGGTGGATGCCCGGGCTCCAGGATGAAGCAGTTTAAGCGGGAAGAAGCACCTCAGCCCGAAGCTGTCACAACAGGATATCGTCCTGTCTCCCGTTTGAACCAGTGGCCCTGCCAGATCAAGCTCCTTCCGACAAAGGCTGCGTTCTTTGAAGGCGCGAAACTGCTGATCGCGGCAGACTGCACGGCTTATGCATACGCCAATATGCATGAGGAATTTATGAAAGGCAGAATTACACTGATCGGATGCCCGAAGCTGGACGCTGTGGATTATACCGAAAAGCTGACCGCGATCATCCGCGACAACGATATCAAAAGCGTGACCATCGTTCGTATGGAGGTTCCCTGCTGCGGCGGACTGCAGAGAGCAGCCGAAAACGCACTTAAGGCAAGCGGCAAATTCATTCCCTGGCAAGTCATAACGATCTCCACGGACGGACGCATTTTGGATTAAGGAGGAAGCTAAAGATGGAAAGGAAAATGTTTTGTTTCCAGTGTGAGCAGACAGCCGGATGCAAAGGCTGTACCGGCGCTGCTGGTGTTTGCGGCAAAAAGGCAGATGTTGCAGGTCTTCAGGATAAGCTGACAGGTGCTCTGATCGGCCTTGCCCGTGCGACAGATGGCAACACTCAGCCGACTGATAATACCTATAAACTGCTGATCAAAGGCCTGTTTACGACTATTACCAACGTAAACTTCAATGAATCCACTATCCAGGCTCTGATCGATGAGGTACATGCGGAAAAGCAGACCCTCGTTCCCAACTGCTCGACCTGTGCGTCTCCCTGTGGCAGGAACAATGATTATGATATGGCTGATCTTTGGGACGCGGATGAAGATATTCGCAGCCTGAAGTCCCTGATCCTGTTCGGAATCCGAGGTATGGCAGCCTATGCTTATCATGCCGGAGTGCTGGGATAT
>JAFWNG010000030.1 GCA_017510405.1 Solobacterium sp. | reverse complement strand
GACTCCGGCAGATGACGCATATACGAAACGATTACAACCATACGATCTACGCTTCTTATCGAGGCTATATCACGCAGGCGATCGTCAACAACTTCGCGCCTTTGCTGTTTCTGACGTTCTCGCGCAGCTATTTGCTGGGTCTCGAAAAGATCGCGCTGATCACCACCATCAATTTTGCGGTGCAGCTCCTGGTCGATCTGATCTCCGCCGGCGTGATCGACAGGATCGGTTACCGCATCCCGGTCACGGCAGCTCACTTCTTAGCGTCTGCCGGACTGGCCGCGCTCGCCTTTCTGCCGCGCGTCATGTCCGATCCCTTCATCGGAATTCTGATCGCGGTCGTTCTGTATGCGGTCGGAGGAGGACTGATCGAAGTGCTGATCTCGCCGATCGTCGAAGCCTGCCCGACGGAGAAAAAGGAAGCGGCGATGAGTCTGCTTCATTCTTTCTACTGCTGGGGGCATCTCGGCGTGATCCTTTTATCCACCTTGTTCTTTGCGCTTGCCGGTATAGAGAACTGGCCGCTGCTGGCCTGCCTGTGGGCGATCCTTCCGGCAGCGAATCTCATCTATTTCGCGCTCGTGCCGCTTTATCCGATCACCGGAGAGAACGAACCTCTTTCCCTGTCTGAACTCTTCTCCCAGAAGATCTTCTGGATCCTGATGGTGCTGATGATCTGCGCCGGCGCTTCCGAACATTCGATGAGCCAGTGGGCATCCGCCTTTGCGGAATCGGGGCTGAACCTTCCCAAAACAGTCGGCGACCTTGCCGGCCCGAGCTGTTTCGCCCTTCTGATGGGCATTGCCAGGGCGCTCTACGGAAAATACAGCGAACGCATTCCGCTCGTTCTGGCGATGCGCGCTTCGGCTCTTCTCTGTCTTTTCTCCTTTGCGGTCGCGGCTTTCCTGCGGGCGCCGGTCTTCGGGCTGATCGGCTGCGCCTGCTGCGGTTTCGCGGTCGGGATCTTCTGGCCGGGGACTTTCTCGCTGGCGGCGATGAAGCTTCCGGCAGCCGGTACGGCGATGTATGCCCTGCTGGCTCTGGGTGGCGACGTTGGCTGTTCCCTCGGTCCGACTGCCGTCGGGTTTGTGGCTGGACACTTCAACGGTGATCTGCATATCGGTTTCATCCTGGCGATGCTGTTCCCGGCACTGATCCTGCTTCTGACCGGTGCATTCATGAAAAAAGAGGACCGCGTGTCCGGCTGACGGCGATCCTCCAAAGCCTTATATTCATTTCTTCCCCGCGCGTCTTTCAAAGACTGACGGGCTTGAAATTTGTTCTTGAATTTGTTCTGTTGTTAAGTGTTTGCCGGTGATGAAACCGTATAACCCGGGAGCAAAGCGATCATGCATTGGCTGCAGATCATTCCCGGATTCAGACTGAAATCCGTTTTTACCCAGTATTCGATCGTTGAAACGGTGATGGTCGACATCATATAGGACCGGTAATCATCTTTCAACAGCAGCGAAGATCTGTCTCCGAAATGCATCATGAAGCGATATTCGAGCAACTGAACCGGACTTTTCCGAAGCATCTCCGGAAAATCACTGAAACGGTCGATCGTGAACAATGCGCTGTACAGATCCTTATTCTCGTAGATGTGCCTGAAACAGATCAGAAAGAGGTCATGGGCCCTTTCCGGACCAAAATCACTGTTTTCGCGGAAATAGGCGTTGATAAGCCGCTCGATCTTTTTCAGTTCGTCCTGCATGATTGCTGTACACAGCTGAAATTTATCGCTGAAATAGTTGTAAAAGTTGGATCTTGCGCCTCCGGACAGATCCATGATGTCTTTTGTATTGATCGCGTCGAAATCTTCCTCTTTTAACAATTTGAGAAAAGACTCCTTGATCTTGTTCTTGGTCTCTTGGTTTTTGCTCATTTATTGCTGCTCTTATTCATATTCTAGGATAACGAAATGATTCGCAATAATGCCTGACACATTAGATAAATTTTTCTATATTTTTTATACTTACAAAAGAAAGCACTAACAAAACAGCGAAAATTGGAGAAATCTCTTGCATTTTTATATCGGTTACCGATATAATGAATTCAGATATAACGGATACCGATATATCGGTAACCGATAAGGAGGCAAGACATGCATGATAGCATAGCATTGACAGAAGCTGTCTACTATATCCTTCTCTCCCTGTATACGCCGCAGCACGGCTACGGGATCATGCAGCGGACGGAGGCGCTCTCCAACGGCCGGGTCCGCCTGGCGGCAGGCACACTGTACGGAGCGCTGTCGTCGCTGACCGAGAAGGGCTGGATCCAGCTGCTTCCCGCCGATTCCGAAAGCAGAAAGAAGGAATACATTCTGACCGTCAGCGGACTGGAAGCGCTGAAGAACGAAGTGAAACGATTAAGAGAACTTGCCGAAAACGGCGAAAGGATCTTGGGAGGATTTAACTATAAGGAAGTCAAGTGATTTTGACTAAAATCTGAGATTCATTCGAAATCCAGCAGATCTCAGAAAACAGTTCTTTGAAATCGTGAATAGAGTACAGTAAAACAACTACTGAATTTGTAGCTTTGACTATGCGGAAGATTGTGTCGCGTTTGAGTTAATGGATCAGTTCAGAATCAAAAGAGGAATCTGTACTGAGAAGCTTGAAGATTACCCGGAGAAGTTTCCGTACACAATGACCCTGGGCACATCTGTAAGACTTCCCCTGACTGCGTTTCTTAGTATAATAGGCTTGGAAGGTCGGATTGTATTTACAGACAGTGAAGACAGCCTGATACAGGGCTTTACGCAGATACCTGGAGCCGTGCTTGGATATGGGCATATGCGCAGCGTCATATTTGCCGGACTGGTAAACGAGAGGATCCATTCCCGCATAGGATATCAGCTTCGCTGCTTCTTTAAAGTCTTTGATATTGCCGATCTCCGCAAGAATGGACATTCCTGTTATGTGCGAGATACCAGGAATGGAAAGGATAGGAGAATTTAGCTGGTGACTGAATTCTTCTATTTTCTTTTCCAGAATACGGATCTGCTCAGTTCTGGTGTTGATGATGGCGATCAAAGATCTGATTTCCAGTTCAATGGCGATGTTGTCTTCACCAACAGAACGTTTAGCCAGTTCTTTGATCTCTTCGGCGGTCACTCTGCACTGCCGGCCCCTGCCTTCGATTTTGAGGGCTTTGCGAAGATTGCGGATATCTTCCCCGGCAATGGATGAAGCGCTGGAATAAAGCGACAGGAACTGCATATAAGGCCTGGAATAACGCGTCCAGGATAAGGTGTTCGCTTCCGGGAAGGTAATATCCAGAGCTCTCTGCAGGCGGTTCATATCCTGGTTCTGCTGTTCCTGCAGCTGATGATAGAGACGGGTCAATTCACGGAGTTTATCCGTTTCAAGAGACCGGACGGAAACAGATCGCCAGAACTTCTTCTCACTTAACATCCCGGCGATAAGAAGCGCATCCTTCCTGTCGTTCTTGGCGGACATGCCGAGTTCCTTGCGGCGCAGGCTGGTGGATCTGGGATTGATATACTTCACAGAGAGATCTTTCTCCAGAAGGAAGTTGGTGAGGTTGATCGTGTAGTGACCGGTGTCTTCCATACCGACAGCGTGCTTGCGATGGATATATTGTCTGACTTTGGAATAGAACAGCCGGAAGCCTTCCTGATCGTTCAAGAAGAAGAAAGGTTTGATGAGAACTTCGCCGGTCCTGTCATCCAGCACTGCAGCGCAGTGTCTGAACTTGCCGGCATCAATACCGATGTTGATCATGACAGTGCTCCTTTCGATCAAAAGATGTGACGAATACCGGTAGCGCCGTTTCCGAAGTATCAGAGAATATGGTGCGAAATGTGAACTCACTCCTATGAAAGAAGGGCTCATCTAACTAATTGCAGTTTCCATACAACGAAGCGGCCAGATAATCCTCCACGTAGTTAAAGCTACAAACAGATCAGATACAGGTACGCATTCACGATCTCAATTCTACTCGGTTTCCGGGCCGATACTAAGCCGGAAGAGAAAGGAGATGTATACAGATTTCGCTTAGCTGGATGAGCCTAATTTGTATATACCAT
>JAFWNG010000029.1 GCA_017510405.1 Solobacterium sp. | reverse complement strand
GCAATGGTAAGTAACCGCAACAAACAGAAGAATAAGTAATCTGGATAAAACCAGATATGGGAGACGTGAATCCCCGGGAGTTCGTGAGAACTCCGTTGAAACCACGCGAGATTGCTTTGGCGATCACACGTGGTAATTCATAAATCATCACGATCCGGCGAACCCGGTGACCACGAAACGCAAAGCACAATTGAGAATAGAAGGGGGTTGTTATGCTGAAACGTTTTACACGAGTTTTCCTTGCGATGTTTATTGCTGTCATGTCCTGTCTTACGCTGCCGGCAAAAGCAGAAGATGACTATTTTATCCAGGCGGATGAGTATGTATCAAATGCTGTGAAGGATTATACATATCTGTTTCATGTGACGTATGGGGATGGTGTTTCGAATACAAAAACATCCTGGGAAATCGCTGACTGGACAGACAAAGTGGGCGGAACGGCTACACCGCCCCAGATGAGCTTAACAGTAGATCCTTATGACAGCAGATATGCTGTTATCTGGATTACCGGCGATAATAAGGAGGACTACAGCAGCGTGGTGATCACAGCTGTCAACGAGCTGGATCCTTCTCTGAAAACATTCTTCACAATGACGTTTACAGATGAGGAACCGTCGCCTGACCTGTTCAAGATGCAGGTGAGCTACAGTGATAACGAGATCGAAGACTGGACTCAAGGTTTCTTTGAGGTGGAAGACCGGATCGAGATTAAAATCGGCGGATCGTACACATTGTATTTTACGGCTCAGAGCGACAAAGTCTGTCCTGGGTTTCCGGACAGCATAAAAAATCTTTTTCTGAATATGCCGATACTTGCAAAAGATCCGGATCCCAAGGGCGGCATCGGAGCCAGCTGGGTTACCGGACAGATTGCCGGCGGAACGTATATTCCGATAACCGGCGTCAAAGCAGGAACAGAGACAGTCACGGTTTATGGCAGAGAGATTACTGTAGTCGTAACAGAAACACCGATATCAAAGTTTGTAGATCGTCTGTATGAGCTTTGCCTCACACGTGAACCGGATGAAAGCGGCATGCTGGACTGGACATCCTGGCTGAAAACAGGGAAACTGAGTGCGGCACAGGTAGTTCAGGGTTTCTTCGAAAGCAATGAAATGAAGGAGATGGGTCTCAGCCCGGAAGAGTTCATTGACCGTTGTTACGAGGTCATGATGGACCGCGTCGCTGATGAAGAAGGAAGACAGACATGGGTGGATGCCATGAAAGCAGGCGTTTCCAATAAGTTCATCCTGCGCGGTTTCATTGCCAGCAGCGAGTTCAAACAGATCTGTGCGGACACCGGTATAACGGTTGGTGATATTAAGCTGACGGAAGGCAGAGACAGGAATCTCGGCATCACGAAGTTCGTAAGCCGCTGCTACACCGAAGTACTTGGAAGATCAGGTGAAGCCGACGGACTGAATACGTGGTGTGATCTTATTCTGAATGACCCGAAACGGAAAGAAAAAGCAATCTGGGTGGCATCAGAAGGCTTCTTCCACAGTCCGGAATATATTGGCAAGCATACGAGCAATGAACAGTATATCCGGACGCTGTACAAGACATTCCTGGGACGTGAAGCGGAAGATGCCGGCTATCAGTTCTGGGCAGATCAGATGGCGAAAGGCATGAGCCGCGATGATGTCATGAAGGGATTTGCATACAGCTCGGAATTCGCTGCCATCATGGAATCATACGGAATTAAATAGTGTGCCAAAACAAAGGCTGGGTGATGAACCCAGCCTGTTTTGTTTACTGCCTGAGCAGTTCGTGCTGATTACGCGGTGCAGCGGAGGGCACATTCTGCGTATTATTTCAGCCAGTCACTGTAACAGAAGATGAAGGACTTTGGATCCATGTCCAGTCCGCCTTCAAATCTGATATGTGAAGGTGAGAAGAGGTCGATGCCTTCTTCCACTTCCGCGTTGAAATTTGCGTGGTGCGGTGCGTCTTCGATATTGAGCGCAAAGGTCAGCTGTCCTCTTTCACTGCGCCGGCGGAAGATCAGCTGGCGGTTGCGGATATACTGCTGAACATAGTCGCCGTCGGTGAAGATGCGGTAGGTCGTGCGCATTTTTGCAAGCTTTGCGATCGTATCGGTCAGTTCATTCCAGTGCGGTACTTTATACTCCGGACGAAGAGCGCGGTCGGAGTATTTTGTACGGGTGCCTTTCGCACCCCACTCGCTGCCGTAATAGATGCACGGGATGCCTGGCATGGCAAACATCAGTGCGTAGAGCAGAGGCAGGTCGCGTTCGTCTTCCAGCACGGAAGCGATACGGTCCACGTCATGATTGTCGGCGAAGGATACCAGGTGTTTTCCGGTATACAGGCACCACGGATCATGACCGAACTGACGGTTCAGAGAATAGCCGATCTCGAAGAGATTGCCGCTGTTGAAAGAAGAATAGAGACCTTTGCGGCACTCATAGTTCGTTACCGAATCACAGCCGCCGTTGAGCAGGACGTTGTAGTCGCCGCCGATCATTTCTCCCAGCAGGAAGAAGTCCGGATCGATCTGACGCACATGGTCGGACAGTTCCCGCAGGAAGTCCCTGTTCAGCATATAGGCGACGTCGAGGCGCAGTCCGTCAATGTTGTAGTCGCGGATCCAGCCGTCCACGCAGTCCAGCAGATATCTGCGGACATCGTGATTCCAGAGATTCAGTTTGACCAGTTCCAGATGGCCTTCCCAGCCTTCGTAGCGGAACCCGTCTTTGTGGTGCGTATCGCCGAAGTCGATGTGGAACCAGTCTTTATAGGGGCTGTCCCATTTCCTGTGTATGACATCCTGGAACGGACCGAAGCCGCGTCCGGTGTGGTTGAAGACACCGTCCAGGATCACTTTCATGCCGGCATCGTGCAGAGCGTCGCAGACATCGCGGAAATCATCATTAGTGCCGAGGCGGCAGTCGATCTTCGTATAGTCTCTTGTATCGTAGCCGTGCCGGTCGCTTTCAAAGACCGGTCCGAAGTAGACAGCTGTAATGCCGAGTTTCTTCAGATGCGGGATCCACTCAAGGACACGGCGGATGCGGCTGACCGTAACACCGTCATTCTCAGCCGGGGCACCGCACATGCCGAGGGGATAGATATGGTATAAGACCTGGTTATGATCCATTGTCAGATATTTCCTTTCATAAAGTTCTCGATCATTTCCGACGTCAGGGAAATGTCGTCGAAGCTGTCATAGTCTTCGTCACGCGTCAGCCAGTGTGTGGATGCGATCTCCTGATGATCTTCATGCACTTCCGGGCTGCCGGTCACACGGCAGTAGAAACCGAGCAGAAGAGTTGAGGAAAACGGCCATGGCTGGCTCTTGTAATACTGCAGATCTGTGACGTCGAGACCGACTTCCTCCTTGACTTCGCGCTTCACGGTCTCTTCGATCGATTCGCCGATCTCATTGAAACCGGCGATCAGCGCGTAGCGGTTGTAGCGGGAAGCCGCGAGTTTCGTGACCAGCAGAGCGTCGTTATGAATGACGCCGGTGATCACAGCCGGCATGATCTTCGGATAAATAATACTGCCGCAGGACGGACAGATCAAAGCGCGTTCTTTGTCATACAGATGCCGTTTTTCCCCGCAGGCGCCGCAGTAGCGGTTCTCCTTCATCCATGCATGCAGCTGCCATGCCACGGCCGCGCCGTAGCGGATATGAGCAGGCGTAAGCGAGCGGATCTGCCAGAGCGTCAGGCATACGCCTTCCGGTTCGTTCACATCGCACATGTAGTAATTCGTGTCATCGATGCGGAACAGCCATGTCAGTTCATACACGGCGCAGTCAGCGGCACAGAAGAACGTATCTTCATCCTTCATATAAAGACCGTCTTTTCCAAATACAAATACAGTATCCAGAGGAGACGGGGAACAGGGTTCGTATTCATTATGATACGTATGAGGGGTGATATCCTGAATCATGTATTACTCCAAAAAAATAAGGCTAAGCGCCCAATAAGGTTAATATAGCGCAAAAAAAGTGGCTTGAACAGACTTGTATGCATACTTCTTTGCGCTATATTAAGGTTACAAAAGGAAAGAGATCAGTACTCAGGAGGTACAAGATCATGAAAAAGGTGCTGCTGAATTATTAAGCAGCTGTTCCTGTAAAACCCTGGCAGGAACAGCATAATAAAAGTTTCTAAAAGGGAAAAAATGTATCTTCGGATAAGTGACAGTATTAAGGAGGTACAGATCATGAAAGAGGTGCTTCTCAATTACTAAGCAGCTGTTCCTGAGAGGGAACAGCAGAAGTAATAAGAATCAGGCAGATTGACCGAAACCATAAAACACTGTTAAAGATGATCTCATCAGAATAATGGAGGTGAAGATCATGAAAGAGGTACTGCTGGAATTCTAAGCAGCTGTTTCGGAACAAGGAAGGCAGAATCCCTCCGGAACAGCATGATCCTCAATATCAGTAAAGAAAGTGAAAGTCTGCATGAGGACAGACCCATGGACAAGTTCTACTGACAACTGAATAAACTAACAGGTTCAGGAAACTGAACCAATACAGAAATACAATATTTCAGGAGCGGTGGTGAAAGCACCGGATCCATAACCAAACAAAGAAGTGAGCTTCACCGGAAAACACGATCCGGATATTCAAAAAAACAAGAAAAAAGGATTTCGAAAGAAAGAGATCAGTCAATAAGGGAATCAGCAGGATCTCAGCGAAATCCTTTTTTTATGTCTGTCGGTATGCCGTTGTGCGCGGAATCAGCGAATTCCTTTTTAAATGAAGCAGGATTGACTATAATAAGGAACGAAAAGAAGGAAATGACATATGACAGTAAATGAGAGAATTCAGCAATTGCGTCTTCTGATGGAACAGTACGGGATCGATGTGTACTATGTTCCGAATGAAGACGACCATCTGTCGATGGAATACACGGCAGATTATTTTAAATGCAAATCGTATCTGACCGGGTTCAGCGGAGAAGCCGGCTGCGCAGTGATCACGAAGGATTTTGCTGGTCTCTGGACAGACGGACGGTTCTTCACACAGGCGGAAAATGAACTGGCAGGCACATGTGTAACACTCATGCGCATGTTCCAGGAAGGTGTTCCGAATGCGCTGGACTTCGCCGTCGACGCAGTGCCGGAAGGCGGTGTGCTCGGCTTTGACGGAAGCGTTGTTTCCGCGTCACAGGCAAAGAATCTGGAGAACAAACTGAAGGCAAAGAATGCTTCGATCCGCAGCGATAAAGATCTGCCGGGCATGATCTGGGGGAATGACCGTCCGGAAATGCCGCAGGGAAAACTGTTTGTACTGGCTAAGAAATATACCGGTGAAGACGTCGCTGAGAGAGTGGCGCGTGTTCGTGAGGTCATGAAGAAAAACGGCGCGGACGTCATGGTGCTGACAGCACTGGAGGATCCGTGCTGGCTGCTGAATATCCGCGGCAATGATATCGGATGCACACCGGTCGCATACGCATTCGCGATGATCTCGTCCCGCAGCGTCCGCTATTATATCGATAAGGAAAAACTGACGCCGGCAGTGGAAAAGCACTTTGAAAAGTTCGGCATTACCGTGCGTCCGTACACCGGACTCAGCGGGGATCTGAAGCGTCTGCACAATAAGAAGATCTGGGCTGATCTCAGATGTCTCAATACCGTTCTGTTCGCCAGTATCGCCGAGGACAATGAGATCCTGAACAAGCCGCTGCCGATCGAGAAATTCCGCGCTGTCAAGAACAGCACGGAGATCCGCAACATCCGCAATGCCCACCGCAAAGACGGCGCTGCCATGGTGCGTTTCCTGCGCTACGTCAAGGAAAACGTCGGCAAAGGCGATATGACCGAAGTCAGTGCGCAGAATGTGCTGTACGGATATCGTGCGGAAGGTGCGGACTATATTGAACCGTCATTCCCGACGATCAGCGCCTATCAGGCAAACGGCGCAATGATGCACTACTGCGCGACCGAGGAATCCCACGCAGCGCTGAAGCCGGAAGGATTCCTGCTGGTGGACAGCGGCGGCACCTACAAAGACGGCACGACGGATATCACCAGAACGATCGCGCTGGGACCGCTGACCGATGAGGAAAAACGTCTGTACACACTGGTGCTGAAAGGCCACATGGCACTTGCGCATGCGCACTTCCTGTACGGTACGACCGGCAATAATCTGGATATCCTGGCAAGACAGCCGCTCTGGGCGATCGATATCGACTATCAGTGCGGTACCGGCCACGGTGTCGGTCATGTGCTCGGTGTACACGAAGGGCCGCACAGCATCGGCTGGGGCATGCGCCGTACGCCGGTCGCTCTCGAAGCCGGCATGATCGTTACCGATGAACCAGGCGTCTATATGCCGTACAAGCTTGGCATCCGTATTGAGAACGAACTGCTCGTTACCAAAGGAACGAAGAACTTCTACGGTCAGTTCCTGCACTTCGAAGACATTACATACTGCCCGTATGAGTCCGAAGCACTGGATCTTTCCCTGCTGAGCGATGAGGAACTGAAGTGGTATAACGACTATCAGGCAAATGTGTGTGAGGTCCTGACGCCGTATCTGGAGGGCGAAGACCTCGAATTCCTGAAGAAAGCAACACAGGCGGTCACCCGATGAAGTGCATTTCCTGGAATGTCAACGGCCTGCGCGCCTGCGAAAAGAAAGGTTTTGCGGATTTCTTCCTGCAGGAGGATGCGGACATCTTCGCCATCCAGGAAACAAAGATGCAGGAGGAGCAGATGCCGGAAAACCTCTGCTTCGACGGCTGGCACCGCTATATGAACAGCGCCGAACGGAAGGGATACTCCGGGACGCTCGTCTATACGAAGAAAGAGCCGCTTTCGGTCACCTATGAGATCGAAGGGGACGTCACAAAAGAGGGACGCGTCATTACGCTGGAGTTTGAAGATTACTGGTTCGTCGCGGCATATGTGCCGAATTCCAAAGACGGACTGGTGCGTCTTCCGTACCGGATGGAATGGGAAGAACTCCTCAAGGCGCATCTGAAGAAACTGGATGCCGTCAAACCGGTCATCTATACCGGCGACCTGAACGTCGCGCACGAAGAGATCGATATCCGCAATCCGAAAAGCAACCGGAAAAACCCGGGCTTCTCGGATGAGGAACGGCAGAAATTCACGGAACTGCTGGACTGCGGCTTTGCGGACACGTTCCGCCGTCTCCATCCGGATACCGTGCAGTATTCCTGGTGGAGCTACCGGTTCAAGGCAAGAGAAAGGAATGCCGGCTGGCGGATCGACTATTTTGTCGTATCGGAACGGCTGATGGACAAGGTCCGGGAGGCAGTTATTTATGATACTGTGACCGGGTCGGATCACTGCCCTGTCGGGCTTACGGTGCAACTGTAGGAAAATTTCCGGCAAAATGTAGTATAATCAGATGCAATGAATCAGGAGGAATCACACATGGACGTACGTTCTATGGTCAATACATACAGAGACGAGCTGCTGGAGCGGCTTGGCACACTGGTTTCCATCAACAGTGTTGAGGGCACTCCGGAAGCAGATGCTCCGTTTGGAAAAGGCCCGAAACAGGCACTGCAGGCAGCGCTTGCAATGTGTGAGAAAGACGGCTTCCGTACAGTCAATCTGGATAACTATGCCGGCTATGCCGAGATCGGTGAAGGCGAGCAGGTGATCGGTATCGTCGGTCATCTGGATGTTGTCCCGGCGTTTCAGGAAGACGGCTGGAATACAGATCCGTTCGTCATGACGGAGAAAGACGGCACGCTTTACGGCCGCGGCGTCAGTGATGACAAAGGCGCAGTTGTCGCAAGCATGATCGCGATGAAGGTGATTCGTGACATGGGCATTCCGCTGACCAAGCGCATCCGCCTGATCATGGGCACAAATGAAGAGACCGGTTCCCGGTGTCTCGCACACTATGTCGAGAAGGAAGGTTCCTGTGACTACGGTTTTACACCGGACGGAGACTTCCCGGGTGTCCATGGTGAAAAGGGCATGGTCGGCGCAGTATACCGTTCCAAAAAGACGGGGATCCGGTATATCAAAGGCGGAACAGCACGCAATATCGTCTGCCGCAACTGTACGGTAGAAGTTGACCGCTGCTCGTTCTCCCGCAAGAAACTGGAAGACTTCTTCCGCAATAACGATCTGGAATACACGATCACAGATAAGGAAACAACAGCAGAGATCAGCGTACAGGGCGTCGCAGCCCACGCAAGCATGCCGGAACTCGGCGTCAATGCGATCTCCTATCTGTTTGTCGGACTGAAGGAAGCCGGCTTCCAGGATCCGTTCACAGACTTTTACTGCAGCCGCTTCGGTCTGTATACAGACGGCACAGGCGTCGGCTGTAAGTGCAGTGATGAATACGGCGCGCTGACGCTGAACAACGGCGTCATCGGCATGAAAGACGGTGTCATCGAAGGCAGTATCGATATCCGCTATCCGGTCACATACAACACCAAGAGGATCGTCAAAATGATGGAGAAATACCTCGAAGACGAGGGCGGTGTGATCGAGATCCGCGGCGGCCATGAACCGCTGTTCTTCGCACCGGATTCACCGCTGGTGGAATCCCTGCTGGAAGCGTATCAGGAAGTCACCGGGGATATGGAGACCCAGCCGATGGTCATCGGCGGCGGCACCTATGCCAAGGGTATTGAAAACACGATCGCATTCGGATGCGCGTTCCCGAATAAGGACTACCACATCCATGACGCAAATGAATTCGTAGAGATCCGCGAGCTGCTTCTGCAGGCGGAGATCTATGTCGCAGCCATTCAGAAACTGCTGAATCTGTAAGGAAAGTGCCGATTCACTCGGCGCTTTTTTTGCGGCATGCTATAATGGACAGTATGAAAAAAGCAGCGATCGTTTATGACTTTGATAAAACACTGTGTACAAAAGATATGCAGGAATATTCTCTGATCCCGTCCCTCGGATATGAGTCTCCCGGTGAATTCTGGGATGAGGTCACGGAGATCAGCGTCCGCAGCTGTATGGACGGCATCAGTGCCTATCTGTATCTGCTGCAGAAGAAATTTGCCGAACAGGGAAGGCCGCTGACAAAGGAATCGTTCACACAGCTGGGAAAGGATATCATCCTGTATCCGGGCGTGGATACATGGTTCCGCCGGGTGAACGCATATGCCCGCAAAGCCGGCTTTTTTCTGGAACACTATATTATCTCCAGCGGCATGCAGGAGATCATTGACAGTGTTCCGATCAAAGATGAATTCACGCGTATTTTCGCATGCCGGTATTACTACGATGAGACAGGAACGGCAGTCTGGCCGGCGCAGGTCATCAACTATACGACAAAGACGCAGTTCCTGTTCCGCATCAACAAGCAGGTGCTGGATGTGACGGATGACGCCGGACTGAATGAATATGTCGAACACCGGGACCGTCCGGTGCCGTTTGAACGGATGATCTACATCGCGGACGGCATTACGGACATCCCGTGCATGAAACTCGTAAAGGAATACGGCGGAAAGTCCATTGCCGTATACAACCGGGAATCCCAGAAGGCGCATGACACAGCGGTGAAGCTGATCCATGACGGCAGAGCGAATTTCATGGCCGAAGCGGACTACCGTGAGGGAAGCCGTATGGAAGCGCTGGTGTGCCGGATCATTGACCACATGAAGGCAGACGCTTCTTTACAGGAAGAGGAAGGGAAGTACCAATGACGACAGATAACAAACGCATCACGGATCCGATGATGATCCTGCTGGCTGTGCTTCTGGTGTTTATCGGTACCGGTACGATGTTTGGGGGATGCTCGCATAAAGCGGAGCGGATCCGCATCGAACTGGATGCCGCTTTCGGCGGAGATGCGACAGGATTTGCCGGATTCGTGAACGAGAGTGATGTGACGGAAGCCATTACGGACCGGCTGTACAGTCTGCTGAAACAGGACGACCGTTTTGAAGTGCTCCGTACACATGAGGCAGGCACATCTGCTTCCGTGGCGGCAAAAGCGGAAAAAGTCAATCAGGATGAACCGGCTCTGCTTCTGAGCATTCATACCGGCGGCGTGCCCGATGCCAGTATTTCCGGTATGACGGTCTATCCGGATATCCCGACAAAGAAGACAAACGGGCAGAGCGTCAAAGCAGCGGAAGCCATCGCAGACGCGTTTACGAGTGAAACCTGGGTTCCGGAACTGAAATATCTGTATTACAAACCGTTTACCGAAGACAGCTACCAGATCGTGAAAGCGGATATATCCGATACGACGGATTATCAGCTGGAGACATGGTCCATCCTGCAGAAGGTGGAGGCGCCGGCAGTGGTCGTTGAGCAGTTCTATGTATCGAACCAGAGCGACGTCACCAACTGGGCAAATGAAGAAGCCTACAACAATACCGCCATGCAGTATTACCGGGCAGTCTGTAAGTTATATGATCTGGAACCGAAGGATATTACGGTAAAAGTAAAGGAAGAAAACAAATGACCAATGCACAGAGATTCCTGGATGCCTACGCGATCATCGAACGGAAGATGCGTGAGATCATCCGGGAAACAAGATATACGTCTTTCTCGCAGCTGCTGCATAACTGCGCGTCCCGCAACCAGATCATTTCGATGAATCAGCAGAGTCTGCGGGAATACAATGAACTCCGCAATGCCATCGTGCACCAGCGGGGAACGGAGAATGAGATCATCGCGGAACCGGCAGACAGCGTGACGCAGGATATCGAGCGGATCGCCCGGCTGCTGTGCATGGATGAGAATGTAATGAACTATGTGACGGCGCCGGTGCGCGTGGTTTCCCTGTCCGACACGATCATGGACGCATATGCCGTAATGAAGCAGCTAGGTACGAGCAAGATACCGGTCTATGAAGGAAATCTCTTCAAAGGGGTCCTGACGATCGAGATGATCACCAGATGGGCTGTGGAGAATAATAAAAAAGAAACTGCGGTCGGTGAGATACTGTCTTCGTCCGGTGAGGAACGCGTCCTGTTCCTGAAGAAGAGCGCGCGGATCCGTACGGTCATAAAGGCATTTGAATCATCGCTGGATAACGGCAGCGTACTGTCGGCTGTCATTGTCAGTGAACGGGGTTCCAAATATGCCAAACCGCTCGGCATCATCACCCTGGCCGACCTTCCGCGCATCCTGAGTACGATGCTGTGATACCTGTCCGCAGGTATCTTTTTTTCATTTCCAATCGAGATGACGGTATACTGTTGCTATGGAAAGAATCATACTTGCAGGAACATATACCGGAAAAGGAAGCGAAGGCATCTACTGTTTCCGGGATAATGACGGACATCTCAGCAGCTGTGACCTGTATTACAGGATACGTAATCCGAAGTATCTCGCAAAGGAGGGTCCATGGATCGCAGCTGCCGCAGATTTTGATAACGGTTCAGGCATCGCGCTGTTTGACAGAAACGGCACATTATGCGATACAGCAGTCTATGAGCCGGAGACCTCCTGTTATATCACCATTCAGGATAATGTGATCTATACGGCCAATTATCACGGCGGTACCTTTACGCGTGCCTGCATCCGTGACGGGAAGATCGAAGACGTAAAAACGACGCTGATCCGGGAAAAGGCGGGGTGTCACCAGGTGCTGCTGTGGCAGGATCTCATTCTGGTGCCGTGCCTGCTTCTGGACCGGATCATGATCTACGGACAGGATCTGGAAAAGAAGGGCGAGATCGTGTTTGAAAGAGGAACGGGACCGCGGCACGGAGTCTTTACCGAGGACGGAAGATGGCTGTATCTTGCTTCGGAACTGTCCAATGAATTCTTTGTGATCGAGGCAGGTACATGGCGGATCACGGAGAACATTCCGGTTCTTATGAGCGGGAAAATGCACGTGACCGGCGGCGCGGCAGTGCGTATGAGCAAAGACGAAAAGACCGTTTATGTATCGACGCGGGAAGAGGAAGTGCTGTCGGTGATCCGCGTGGAAAACGGCAAGGCGGAGCTGATCCAGAATGTCAGCTGCGGCGGCAGGCATCCGCGTGATTTCATCCTGGCAGGAGACCATCTGCTTGCGGCAAACCGGTTCACCAACGATGTCGTATCGTTTGCGCTGAATGAGGATGGTACGATCGGGGAAGTGATCAGCCGCATTACAGTCCCGGAAGCGGTATCGCTTCTGATTTCAGACGGAGAGACGAAATGATCGATTTTGTTATTAACACGGCAGGTGCTTCAGGGTACGCAGTCAGAACATGGCAGCGTGTTGAAAAACAGATCCGGGGCCGCTGTGAATACCGCATCCACCGGAGCGGGGAAGGAAAGACGGTGGAAGAACTGTGCCGTGAGCTCAGCAGCACCGGTGAGGAAGTGACGATCGTGATCATCGGCGGCGACGGATCGATGAACGACGCGGTCAACGGGATCACGGATTTTGAGCATACGCGGCTCGGACTGATCCCGTCGGGATCGGGAAATGATCTTGCCAAGGATCTGGGACTGCCGAAAAAACCGGAAGAACAGCTGGAACGGATCCTGGCCGGGGAAGAACGGCTTGCGGATATCGGCGAAGTGATCTTCCATACGGAAAGCGAAGAAATGGATCCGGTGAGAAAGACCGTTACGGTCAAACCGGACCCGCACGAGATCGTACGCCGTTTCAACATCAGCTGCGGACTCGGATTCGATGCGGCGATCTGCGCGGAAGTGGAGATGTCCCGTACGAAGGAAATTCTGAATAAAGTGCATCTCGGCAAGCTCTGCTACATTGCCGAGGCGATCCATACGATCGCGGAAACGAAGCGGGTGCCGGTAACGGTATGCTTTGACGGCATGAGCACTGTGAATCTGCCCGGCTGTCTGTTTATTGCCGGCATGAACCATCGGTATGAAGGCGGCGGCTTTCAGTTCTGTCCGGATGCGAAAGACGATGACGGACTGCTGGAGTTCTGCGCCGGAAACAATGTGTCCCAGTTTGACTTCTACCGGATCTTCCCGTATGCGTACAGCGGCAGTCATGTGAAGTTCCGCGGTGTGCATCTGTACCAGGCAAAGAGTGCCGAGATCCGGAGCGATATTCCGCTGTGGGTACATACCGACGGCGAGATCCGTTACAAATCCAATCATATTACCATGCGGATCGCGGATGAAAAACTGCGTCTGATTGTATAAGCGTATGCGGAAAGAACAGCTGGAAGCACTGGAGCGGATCGCTCAGGGACCGGGCAATATCGGTCATGAAGAGATGCAGAGAGTGTATTATACAGAAAAGTATGTATATGCCACAGACGGAAGAGTGATCTTCCGCCTGGCAAA
Source organism: Solobacterium sp. (assembly GCA_017510405.1). Classification (GTDB taxonomy): domain Bacteria; phylum Bacillota_I; class Bacilli_A; order Erysipelotrichales; family Erysipelotrichaceae; genus Bulleidia. The sequence continues at coordinate 79,080 of JAFWNG010000029.1, read as the reverse complement.
TGATACGAATATAGTGACGCCGGAAGAGGGAGGAAGACCGTATCCCTGTGTGGTTCTGGATCATTTTCTGTCAGATTCCGGAATAGATAAACGGTATGTGGAGATCAATACCGATGTGGAACGGATCCTGAATGACATGGAACTCTGCATCATCGGAAATGACTGTTATGATGCGGAGAAGATCCGGAACGCCATGGTCATCCTCGGCAGTGATGTGACGGCGTGGGAAAACCGACAGGAACGTTTTCGTGGACTTCACCTGGAATCCAAAGCAGGCAAAGGGCTGATCCTGCCGGTGCGGCTGATCGGGAATGATGATCTGAGCTGAAACGGCGATCATCCTGTTCAGACAGCGGTATGAACTGCGGACAGATCTTCAGAAATGGAGATCTGTTTTATTTTTGGACCCGATAAGTATTCATGGAAAAAAGAAAAAGTGCTGTTAATAAGCACTTTTCAGGAGTGGAGCCGACGAGATTCGAACTCGCGACCTATTGATTGCGAACCAATTGCTCTCCCAGCTGAGCTACGGCCCCTCGTGACCACTAATGAGTATATCACGATTCTGTCAGAAATGACAGAGAAGCTTTTTTATTTCGATAGGTAAGATGCAGAACAGCACCGTTGATCATCGTCATATGCGGAAGGGTATGACCGATGTCTGTCTCACGGATGACCGGGAACTCACCGAGCGCGCGGTCAATTGCCTCCTCATAGGTCATGCCGGTCTCGCTGCTTTCAAACAGGACGCGGCCGATCAGGATGGCTTTTGTGCCTTTGAACCAGCCGGCATATTTCATCTGCAGCAGGGTGCGGTAGAAGACTTCCGCGGACTGCGAGAAGTTGTCGAAGTACCAGATGATGCCTTCGTCGCTATAGCGGCGTACAAAGCTCTTTGTGCCGTCGTACGGCGTGCCGATCAGGTCTTTCAGAACGTCGATACAGCCGCCGATGCAGCGGCCCTGTACATCCAGGGAATCGATGTTGGCAAGCCATTCGGTCTTTGTGTCGAACTCGATCTTTTCCGCCAGGAAGGACGGTGTTTTCATATGGTAGTCCGAGCTCTTCTGGATCGTTTTGCGGCCGGACAGGATCTGCAGATTCTTTTTCACAAACTCCGGAACAGGATCGATGTCATAACTGCCGGCATTGAGTCCGTAGACGGTAGCGATATCGTATTTTGTCGTAATGGGGAAAAGCAGACCGGTGGGATCGGAAGCGCCCATGATCCACTTCGGATGTTTCCGGATCGACGCGAAGTTCACATACGGCAGGATCTCATCCAGGAAATCGCCGCCGGCAGCGCACATGATCATGTCCATTTCCGGGTCGGTGACCAGCTGATCCAGTTCTTTCGCACGTGTTCGCGCATCGCCGCCGCGGGGATCGTTGAGGCGTACGGAAGCGGTCTCTTTGATCTGATAGCCCTGCTGTTTCAGATAATCGATCGCCGTATCATAGCTTTCCAGTTTTTTGCCGACGCCGGCACTCGGTGCACAGATACCGATGGTATCTCCTTTATGCAGAAATTCCGGATAGATCATATTTTCCTCCAATAACTGTTGTTCTGCGTCCAGTGTAACACAGAAAAAGCGTACAGTTCATTCTCCTGTACGCCCCTGGCTGTCTCGAAGCACTTTGCCCGCCTGATCGTCCATCCGGATCATGTCATCAGTCCGAATCGGAACTTTGGCTGCAAACATAACATAATTGATCGTATCTGACTCGGACAGAGGACTGTACGCCTCGGTCACGATGACGTACGGGAAAACCTGACATGCGGTGCGGTAGGCATCCTGCAGAAATACAGAATCCTGAATACCGGACCTGCCGGGCAGATTGGCACAGTAGATCCCGCATTCGGACAACCGGTGGAATACGATGCCCAGCGCTTCGGCTGTATGCAGGGAATACACCGGGTCTTTTCCGATGAACGCGTCGTCCACGATCAGGTCGTATTGTTTTTCGGTCTGTTCAAGATACTTTCTGCCGTCACTCACGATGGGAGTGATATTGTCTGTTTCCGGCAGAAAGAACCATTCCCTGGCTGCCTGATACGCATCCGGATCGATATCCGCCACATCAATATGGACGGACGGATGCGAAAGACAAACAGAAGCCGGCCATACATATCCGGCGCCTCCGATCATCAGGATATCCCGGATATTCCCATTCATGGCAAAGGCGTGATTGAAGCGCCGCATGTAGGGAAATACCAGCTCGTTCTGGCGGTCTTCGTCCAGATAGACGGCAGACTGCCACGCACCGCCGCATTCGTATACCCGGATCCAGTCTCCGTTTTCCGTCTGCGCATCATAAATGTCAGACACATATTCTTCGTTCATTTCAGTCTCATCTCCGCGTTCATCATACTACGAATCGGGCGAGGCATACACACCAAGAAGGCCGGTATCCGCATCGAAGTAGTAAACATTGCGGCTGAGAAGCGTCTCCGGGAAATCCGCGTTGGTTTCTTTCAGGGCTTCGAGTGCTTCCTGCGGATGGAAGACCGCAGGATCGTGAAGGCGGGCTTCGGATATTCCCGTAAAGACAATGAAATAGTCTCCCTGCATGATCCCGGATAATTTCTTCAGCACACCGGGATAAAACATCGCGACTGCACCGTTGCTGGAAACATTCGCGGTAGTGATCAGCGGGATCGCGCAGGGATACGGGAGAACGGTATTGACGGCCATTACATCGATTCCGCCTTCATCACGGTCGATCAGTCCGATCAGGTCAACGAACATGCGCGGCGGATACTTGCCGGCGGTATTGGCGAGCGCATCTTCATAGAGCTGTCTGGGACTGATGTTCCATGTGCTGTACAGATGGCGGGTGACAAGGAAAGAAATGTACTGTCCGTCATCACTCGGTATCTCGCAGTACAGAACCAGAGCAATGTCCCAGAAGTACCGGCATACGGCGTCCTGAAGCCGTTCTCTTTCTTTGTCCGCGTTCAGCGGCCGGATGACCAGGTATCTGCGGATCTCTTCATAGGCGATGGTATGGTCGCCATAGGGGAGTTCCCTGTGCCTCAGGATACTGAAGATGATGAAGTCCATCAGATGCGGACACAGCTGACCAGGCGTGCATCTCTCTGCTTTCTGTTCCCATGCATCATATGGGATCGTCAGAGTCAGATCCGTATCCGCATGGACACGGATCACAGCCCGGTCTTCTTCTGCCGTCACCTTTCGGACAAAGCACAGTTTTTCCTGCAGCACACTCAGCATATTCATCAGCGTCTCCTGATGTTCATAACCGTTCATATACCGTCCTCCCGCAATCATCATACCGCTGTGCTCCGATTTCCCTGTCCCGTATATGTCCTTACTTTGTTCCGCCGGCAAGGTGGAAAACGGGGGAAAGAGACGTGTATAATACAGGAGTGGAGGAAAACAATATGAACCTGAATGGGGTACAGGAGAAGATACTGGAAATACTGAAAGAATCGTTTACGCTGACCGAAGTGCCGAAAGATAATTACTCAGAGGCAAAATATCCGAAGCTTCTTCCCGTCATGCGTTTCCATGTCCGCAGATTTGAAGTGAAGGACCACGGACATCTGTTTATCATGCATACGGAATCGAAGATCGGAATGGAACTGATCACCGTTTCGCTGGCGGCGGGAAGCGGAAAGAACGTACCGTATGTACTCATCGATATGATGTCGATGAAAAATAAGGATACGGTCATGGTGGAATACTATGACTGCACGAACGGAAAGACCGATACAGCCGCATTTGAAGCGGTCCGGGAAAAATACCGTTCACTCGGAAACTATCAGGAAGACGGGGCATGGTATGTAAAAGAGCGCGCTCCGTATGCACTGATCAAGCGCGGTGACAGCGATACCATGGTACAGATGGTATACGATTCCATAGCAGCATACGCGAAGACAGCAGCGGCGGCGGACAGCGATCCTGCCAACAGGGAGCGTCTTACCGCTTTCCGCGAAAGAATGATCAATGAGGGGAATCCGGCATCGGAGATCACCGAAAAACTGTTCGGAAAAGACGGCGCGAAAGAGTTCTTCCGCAGCTGTGTATTCCGGGTCTGAAGAATCACATACAGCACTGTCCGCTGAAAAAGGCGGTGCAGTGCTTTTTGTTTTTCCAGAATATGCATATCTGCAGAGACCGGAAAAGGAAATGAAACGCCGCAGGATTTTTGGCATTCACGAAGTTTACAGACTATAATGAATTCAGAGATAGCATTAAAAATCATAATTTATAACAGGAGGTCTGAATGACAGGATTTGATGACGGGATGATGTGGGCGCTCGTCAAGGAAAAGCCTGAAGAAGGGCTTTGGATGAAACGCGTGCCGATCCCGAAAGTCGGTACAAACGACGTGAAGATCAAAATTCTCAAGACAGCGATCTGCGGCACAGATGTGCATATCTGGCAGTGGAACAAGTGGGCGCAGCATACCATCGATATCGGCAGAGTGGTCGGGCATGAGTATGTCGGCGTCGTTGTCGAAGCGGGTCCGGGAGCGCGCGGTTTTAAGCCGGGTGATATCGTTTCCGGCGAAGGGCATATCACATGCGGAAAATGCCGCAACTGCAAGGAAGGACACCGGGAAAACTGCCGCAATGCGGAAGGCGTCGGCGTGAACCGTGACGGTGCGTTTGCGGAATACCTGGTCATTCCGTATGTCAACGTGTGGCCGGTATCGCCGGATATTCCCCAGGAACTGTATGCGATCTTTGATCCGTTCGGCAATGCCACGCATACGGCGCTTTCGTTCGACGTGCTCGGTGAAGACGTACTGATCACCGGCGCAGGACCGATCGGCTGTATGGCGGCTGCCATCGTGCGGTTTGCCGGGGCACGGCATGTCGTGGTGACGGATTTCAATCCGTACCGGCTGGAAATGGCAAAAAAACTCGGTGCGACAACAACGGTGAATCTGAACGAAGAAAAACTGGAAGATGTTATGGACCGCATCGGGATGCAGGAAGGATTCGACGTCGGACTGGAGATGTCCGGTTCCCAGTCGGCACTCAATTCCATGATCCACAACATGAAGCACGGCGGCAATATTGCGCTGCTCGGACTGCAGGATACGGACGCGGTCGTGGACCTGGAAACGGTGATCTTCAACGGACTGAATCTGAAAGGCATTTACGGACGCAAGGTATGGGATACCTGGTATAAGATGACGACGATGATCCAGGCAGGACTGGATATTTCACCGATCATCACCCATCACTTTGATGCAAAAGATTACCGAAAGGGATTTGAGGCAATGATCTCCGGATATTCCGGCAAGGTCATTCTGGACTGGACACACATTAATGAGGAGAGCGGATCATGAAGAGAACGGAAATACTTTCATACTATGCCTCGGAAGTCAGCGGCATCCGTGATGCCGGCCTGCTGAAGGGGGAACTGCCGATCGCATCGGCACAGGGTGCGCATGTCGTACTGCAGGACGGCAGGAAGCTGCTGTGCATGTGCGCAAACAACTATCTCGGCCTGGCGGACAGCCCGCGGCTGATCGAAGCGGCGAAGCGCACGTACGATGAAAGAGGCTACGGCGTTGCGTCGGTGCGGTTTATCTGCGGCACCCAGGACATTCACAAGCAGCTGGAACAGAAGATATCCTCGTTCCTGGGCACGGAAGATACGATCCTGTATTCCTCGTGCTTTGACGCCAACGGCGGTCTGTTTGAGACGCTTCTGGGCAGTGAGGACGCAGTGATCTCAGATGAACTGAACCACGCGTCGATCATTGACGGCGTGCGGCTGTGCAAGGCGAAGCGCTACCGCTATAAAAACAATGATATGGCGGATCTCGAGGCAAAGCTGCAGGAAGCGGACGCGGCGGGCGCACGCATCAAGCTGATCGCGACGGACGGCGTCTTCTCCATGGACGGCATCATCTGTAATCTGAAAGGCATCTGCGATCTGGCGGACCGTTATGAGGCGCTGGTCATGGTGGATGATTCCCACGCGGTGGGATTTGTCGGCGCACACGGCCGCGGCAGTGCGGAGTACAACGGCGTCGAAGGAAGAGTGGATATCATCACCGGAACACTCGGCAAAGCGCTGGGAGGCGCTTCCGGCGGCTATACGTCGGGACGGAAAGAAATCATTGATCTCCTGCGGCAGAGAAGCCGGCCGTATCTGTTCTCCAATTCCCTGGCGCCGGCGATCGTCGGAGCCGGCATCGAACTGTTTGACATGCTGGCGGAAAGCACGGCATTACGAGATCATCTGGAAGAGATCACCGTCTATTACCGGAAGAAGCTGGAAGAGAACGGATTCGATGTCATACCGGGAACCCATCCGTGTGTACCGGTCATGTTCTATGACGAAAAGATCACCGCTGAGTTTGCCCGGCGCATGGTGGAAAAGGGCGTATATGTCGTAGCGTTCTCCTATCCGGTCGTTCCGAAGGGGAAAGCGCGCATCCGCACCCAGCTGTCCGCAGCGCATACAAAAGAAGACCTCGACTTTGCCGTGAAATGCTTTGTCGAAGTCCGTGCGGAAATGGGGCTGTAACAGAAATATCAGATACAGACAACAAAGGAACGGGGAGCCCCGTTCCTTTGACGTTTACAGGAACATTGCGAAAATGTTGGCGCCGACGACAGTAATGATGCCGGCGGTGACGATGGACAGCGAGCTCATCGCGCCTTCCACTTCGCCGATCTCCATGGCTTTCGATGTACCGATGGCGTGGGAGCTTGTGCCGATGGCCAGTCCCTTGGCGACCGGATCGGTCACGTGGATCGCTTTGAGCAGGCCTTCCGCGATAACATTGCCGCAGATGCCGGTGATGATGATCGCCGCAACAGCGACCGGTACCAGTCCGCCGAGTTCTTCCGCGACGCTCATACCGATGGCTGTGGTAATGGACTTGGGAAGGAAGGTGACGTACTGGGCATGGGTGAAGCCGAACAGCATGGACAGAACGAGAATGCTTCCCATACTGACGATACATCCGACAAAGATACTGATCAGGATGGCCTTGATATTCTTCTTCAGGCGGTCGATCTCAACATAGAGCGGAATGGCCAGGGATACCGTTGCCGGCGTCAGAAGCCAGCTCAGGTATTTGGCGGAGCTGCTGTAGCTGCTGTATTCGACTTTGAACAGAAGCAGGAAGCCCAATGTCAGGGCAATGGCGATGAGAAGCGGATTGATCAGAGCGGATCTGAACTTTTTCTTCAGAAGGACACCGGCATAGTATCCGAGAAGACTGATCACGACGCCGATGGTGGCGCTGGACGCAAAGATCTCATTCATCAGTGTTTTCCTCCTTCAATGATCTTCTGGGCAACGATGCCGGTCACCGCCATGACGATCACCGTAGTAACGATCGGAATAACGATCATCGGCACAAGGATCGGCTTTACATCCGTCCAGGAGTCCATCAGACCGACAGCGGCGGGAATGAACATGACCGGCATGATCTCAATGAGAAAACCGGCACCGGCGCGGACGTCTTCCAGTTTGATCACATGTGCGCACAGCAGGACAAACATCAGTACCAGTCCGTAGATACTGCCGGGGATCGGCAGCGGTACAAAGTAGCGGATCAGCTCACCGATGCATGTGACGAGGAGAATGATCCCGAATTGTTTCAGATACTTCATAAAAGACTCCTTTACATATCAGTATATTCTGAAATACGCCGTGCATCCGCTTCTTTTTTCGCGTTTTTCTGTTCTTTCACAAGGGAGAGCAGAATGATGCCGCGTATCACGTCTGTAAATCCGATCAGGAACAGAAACAGATGATCCAGACCGATGCGGATCGGGACAAAGATGCAGAATACGGACAGAAGTGCGAACAAAAGCACCGTGTATTCCAGCGTCAGCGTACCGGCATACAGATCGTTATAATGATTGACAGCGCTGTCGGATTCGATCTTTCTTTTTCGAACATACAGGAACATTGCCAGACGGAATACGACAAGAACTGCCTCCGCGATCGTCAGGAACAGAACGAAGCCGGGATGAGAAGCCATCCGCAGCCGTTCCTCCTCGATCGCCATAAGCAGGATCCCGCAGGTAATGTAGCGAAGAATATAAGAACCCGATAAACTCAGTTTCTTCATGTATATAATGATAGCCGAGTTTGCCTGACAGCGAAAGTAATTATTCCCTAGAAAGCAGTGATTCGTGATACACTAGAAACAGAAAAGAGCGGGAGGAAACTGCCATGGAAAAGAAAAAATGGTTAGAAGGCTTCTGGGCCGAGGAAGATACGGAAGAAGAAAAAGAAACAGTAGAGATCGACAACAATGATGTGGAAATTCCGGTACAGACTGATATTCTGCAGGCCGGTTCTCAGGTATCTTACCGTTTCAGACTGTTCAGCCCGAAGACATATGATGAAGCATCAGAGATCGCAGATGTACTGAAACAGAAGTGCGGTGCGATCGTTAATCTGCAGAACATGACACGGGAGTATTCTCAGAGAATGATCGATTTCCTGAGCGGTGTCGTGTACTGCGAAAACGGACGGATCGAGAAGATCGGGCACCGTGTGATCCTGTGCGTGCCGCGTGAATCCGATGTGGCCGGCAAGATCACGCTGTAAGCCTATGGATAAAATCATATTTGATTTTGAAAAAGAAACGATGGAGCTGCAGACAGACGCAGGCAGTTTTACCGAGCATATCCGCGGTCTGGCGGGAAGCCGGGATAAGATCCTTGCGTCGGCCGGCATTGCCATACTGGATCTGAGTGAGATGAAGGAACTGGTCGACCAGCTGACAGGCGGAGAGATCGATGAAGATGAGTTCCTGGAAAAGTCACTTTCAGTGGCACTGGATGCGATCAAATCGCGTTTCCATGAGAATCTGAACTAGCGCCCCGGGGCGCTTTTTTTGTGACGGTAATGGTATACTGGAGAAAGAAAAAAGGGGGAAAAGACGATGAAAGATCTGAAAAAGCAATTCCGCGGTTCCCTGCTGCTTTCGGCGGCGGGCGACGCGCTTGGTTACGCTGTGGAATTTGACCGGCTTCGGGAGATTCAGAGAATGTACGGTCCTGAGGGAATTCAGTCGTATGATCTCAGCGCAGCCGATCACACTGCTGTCTTTTCTGATGATACACAGATGACGCTGTTTACGGCGGAAGGACTGCTGTTTGCGGCGGGACGCGGCGACCGTCCGGAAAAAGAATATGTATGGCTGGCGTATATGGACTGGCTGACAACGCAGTTTGAAGACGCGCCGGAGCCGTTCGGACAGTGCCGGCTTCTCGAAGAAAGACGCATGCGGCACCGCCGTGCACCCGGCAATACATGTCTCGGCGCTCTGCGGCAGGGCATCATGGGAACGATGGAGGAACCCATCAACCATTCCAAGGGATGCGGCGGGATCATGCGCATCAGTCCCTGCGCAATGATCCATTCCGACCGTACTGCAGCGGCAGTTTCCGCGGCGGAAGCTTCGGCGCTGACCCATACGCATCCGCTCGGCTATATTCCTTCAGCCACGATGGCATTCATCCTGAACAGCATTTTCTGGCGGGATGAGACCGATATGGTGAAGATCGTGCAGGATGCCGTAAGCGATACAGAAGAAATGTTCCAGGGGGAAGCGGATCTTCCCGGCTATATCGAACTGATGAAAAAGGCGCTCCGGCTGGCGGAAAATGACCGTCCGGACACAGAGAATATCCGAATTCTTGGCGAAGGCTGGATAGCGGACGAGGCAATGGCAATCGCGGCATACTGCGCTCTGCGGCATCCGCAGGATCCCTCCGGCGTGCTGCGGGCGGCGGTCAACCATGACGGCGACTCGGATTCGACCGGCGCCATTGCCGGCGCGATCGTAGGTGCGTTGATCGGGGAAGACGCGGTAGGAAACGAGTGGAAAGAGCATCTGGAACTGACAGATCTGATTGGATCGATCGCGGATGACCTGTATACCGCTGTTGCAGATCCGGAAAGGCTTCCTGCCATGTACAGAAAGGAAACGGCAGAATGAAGTATGACGGAGTAATATTTGATTTCAACGGCACACTGTTTTTCGATACCGACTATCATGTGCAGGTCTTTGACCGCATGTCCAGAGAACTGTGCGGGAAGCCGGTCAGCCTGCATGATATGGAATCGGTGTATGCCGGCAAGCCGAATGTGGAGATCTTCCGCATCATGACGAACGGCACGAAGAGTGAAGAAGAACTGCAGAAGCTTTCCGAACGCAAGGAGGAAATGTACCGGGAAGCGGTAAGGAACAGCGGTACGGCGGCGCTGTGCCCGGGCGCGTATGATCTTTTTGCGCTGCTGAAAGAACATGAGGTCCCGTTTACGATCGCTTCGGCGTCGATCATAGAGAATATCCGATTCTTCCGGGAGATATTCGGGCTGGATGAATGGATCGATCCGGAAACGATCGTGTATGACGACGGCAGCTATGTCAGTAAAACCGCGATGTTTGAAAATGCCAAAGAGATCCTCGGCGCCGAACATGTGCTGGTGCTGGAAGATTCGCTGTCCGGCATCACCTGTGCGGATGCGATCGGGGCAGAAACGATCGTCATCGACCGGCCGGTGCTGCGGCAGTATTACAGTCAGTTTCCGTCGGTCATTGCGGCGGTGCAGGATCTGCGGGAAGTGCCGGCACTGATCAGGGACCGCATATGAAGCGGACCGTCATCGGGATCCTTGCCCACGTTGACGCGGGCAAGACGACTGCCATAGAGAGCATGCTGTATCTGTCCGGCGCGATCCGTTCGGCCGGCCGGGTGGATCACGGCAATACGGTGCTGGATTACGACGGCCAGGAGCGTGACCACGGGATCACGATCTATTCCAAGGAAACGCACTTTACATGGAAAGATACGGAGATCTATGTGATCGATACGCCCGGTCACGTGGATTTTTCGGCTGAGATGGAGCGTGTTCTGCAGGTGCTGGATATTGCCATCGTACTGATCAGCGGAACGGACGGCGTACAGAGTCATACCGAAACGATCTGGAAATGCCTGGAACACTATGACGTGCCGTGCATTCTGTTCGTCAATAAAATGGATATCTGCCGGGTCAGTGAAGAAGAGCATCTGGCAGCGCTGAAGAAGCTGTCGCCGGCAGTCACGGCGTTCGGCCGCGAAGATACTGCGGAACAGCTGGCAACGATCAGCGAAGAAGCGCTGGAAGCGTATCTGGAGACGGAAAGCGTGCCGCTGGAAATGGTGCAGGACGCTTTTGTGACAAGAAATGTATTCCCGTGTCTGTTCGGCTCGGCGCTGAAGATGGACGGGATGAAGGAACTGATGGACCTGATCGCGGATCTGACGTTCGAGCGGGTGTGGCCGGAAGAATTCGGCGCCCGTGTCTACAAGATCTCAGTGGATGAGAGCGGTACGCGCTTAACGCATATGAAGATCACCGGCGGTGAACTGAAGGCGAAGCAGAAACTGTCGGAGACGGAGAAGGCAGACCAGCTGCGGCTGTATTCCGGCAGTTCGTTCGTGTCTCTCGAGAAGGCGGAGGCAGGCATGATCTGCACGGTAAAGGGACTTTCGGAGTCCTCTGCCGGACAGGGACTCGGCTTTGAGGAAAATGCCGAAGTGCCGCTGCTGAGCGCGTGTCTGGAATACCGGCTGATCGTACCGGAAGGAGCGGATATCCTTCTGCTTGGCAGAGTATGCCGGCAGCTTGCGGAAGAAGACCCGATGCTGGAGATCGAATCGGATACGATCGCGAAAACGATCCGCGTGCGCATCATGGGCGATATGCAGATGGAAGTGCTGCAGAAGAAGATCGAAGACCGCTGCGGCATTCATGTCACGTTCGGCACCGGCAGTATTCTTTACCGGGAGACCATAACGGAACCGGTGGACGGAGCCGGTCATTTTGAGCCGCTGCGTCATTATGCCGAAGTGCATGTGCGCCTGGAACCGCTGGCGCGGGGAAGCGGGATCGAGGTCATCAGTGAGTGTCCGACGGATGAACTGTCCGCAAACTGGCAGCGTTCCATCCTGAACGCGCTGTCTTCCCGGCACAGAGGCGTTCTGACCGGGTTCCCGCTGACGGACGTGCGCATCGTTCTGACGGCAGGCAAAGGACATCTGAAACATACCGAAGGCCAGGACTTCCGCCAGGCGGCACGGCGGGCCGTGCGGCAGGCGCTGATGAAGGGAAACAGTGTCGTGCTGGAGCCGTATGCGGCGTTTACGCTGTATGTGCCGTCGGCGTCTCTTTCGCGGGCCCTGTACGATCTGGATACGCGGGAAGCGTCGGTGAATGTGGAAGAAGATGGTGACCGCATGAAGATCACCGGCAGAGGACCTCTGCGCACACTGATGAATTATCAGAAAGAGGTGCTTGCGTATACGCGCGGCGCCGGTGTATTCTCGTCCCGTCCTGACGGCTATGAGATCAGCTCTTCCCAGGAAGCGCGCATCGAAGAAGTCGGCTACCGCTGGGAAAATGACCTGCGCAATCCGCCGGGATCGGTATTCTGTGCGCACGGCGCCGGGTATGCCGTGGAATGGTATGAAGCGGACGAACTGATGCACGTACAGCCCTACAAAGAAAAAAAGAGCACCGGTTCAGCGCAGAAAACACGCTATCATGTCTCCGAAGAGGAAATGAAAGCACTGATCGAAGGCAGCTCCTCCAACAACCGGAATACGAAGAAACAATATGTGAGCAGAAGGCCGGTGCGGGCGGATAAGCCGCATGTTTCCAAAGAAGCGGTTCTGCCGCCGTGTCTTCTGATCGACGGTTATAATATGATATATGCGTGGGAGGATCTGAAGGAGCTTGCCCGCGAGGATATCACGCATGCAAGAGAAAAACTGACCGACCGGATCTTCAACTACCAGGGATTCACCGGGGAGAAGATCGTTCTGGTCTTTGACGGATACAAAGTCCGCGACAACCGCGGCACGACCGTAAACAAAGGCAATATGTCGGTGGTATATACGCGGACTGACCAGACCGCGGATATGTATATCGAAGAACTGTCCTACAAACTGAAAGGAAAATACCGGGTCACGGTCGCTTCCTCGGACGGACTGATCCAGAACGCTGCGTTCGCTCATGCGGCTCTGCGCATGTCGGCCCGTGAACTTGTCGGAAAGATCGAATCTGTAGAAGCGCTTGTACAGGCAGGGTAGATGGAGGTTACAATGGAAAAATACACAAAGTGGGTCGCATGCTGGGGAAATGCGACAAGCATACATGACCAGACGGAATCACGCTTTGCGAAGAACCTGACCCTGCGCTATCCGATACGCATGGTATTTAACGGCAGTGCGCTGCGCCTGCATTTTTCCAATATCAGCGGCACCGAGGCAGTCCGCTTCACAGCTGCTGTTGCCCGCAGTGAAGGAAAACGGCGCATCGATCCGGAAACGGTCATCCCGCTAACAAAGGACGGACAGGAACTGCTTGTGATCGAACCGGGGAAAGAGATCGTCACGGATGTCATCGCGATGGACGTGACGGCCGGAGAGTATCTTTCCGTCAGCCTCTATCTGCCGGATTACACCGATATGAACGCAGCCGTGCTGATCACCGGGTGCCTGTCGCGCGGCTATTACGCGTACGGCAGCTGCCGGGATGACGCGGATTTCCGCAATGACGATGCCCGCAACACCCGCTGGTACTATTTCCTGAATACGATCGACATCCTGACGGAAGAAGGAAACCATGCCCTGATCTGCTACGGGGATTCCATCACAGCGCAGGACTGGCCGGATGAACTGGCAATGATGCTGTGGAAAGAAGGTCACCGTGACGTCGCGGTGATCCGGCGCGCCATCAGCGGCACGCGCATCCTGCGGGAATATTCCTGCATCACGTACGCGGCGTACGGACGGTGCGGAGAGTTCCGGTTTGCCGGTGAAATGGAAACAGCCGGCGCGGATACCGTACTGATCCAGCACGGGATCAACGATATCATTCATCCGGTCGGTACCGAGACCAACATCTTCCGGCCGTGGTCCGATCTGCCGAAAGTAAAAGAAATGACGGATGCCTACACAAAGTTGTATATTGAAGAAGCGAGAAGACGCGGGCTTGCGGTGTACGGCGGCACGCTTCTTCCGATCGCGGGATGGCGTACGTACGCGGACTTCCGCGAGAAATTGAAGAACTCGTTTAACGACTGGCTGCGGACGACGGAACTGCTGGACGGATGCGTCGACTTCGACAAGGCTGTCCGGGATCCGGAACATCCGGAATGTTTCCGCTCCGAGTACGACAGCGGGGATCACCTGCATCCGTCTCTGGAGGGTTATAAAGCCATGGCAGACTGTGTCATGGAAGCACTGTTCCGATAAACGCACAGGAGGAAAGGCATATGGCAAACTCCGAAAAAGCAAAACTGGCAAAGGTCTATCTGGACTGGATCCTGTCCCGTCCCGCTCTTGACTACACGGTATCGCAGTATACCGATGTCCATGAAAAAAACCGGTATCAGAACGTTGTCCTGGATACCGATTATGCTCAGGGACTGATCACATTCAATCCGCTGAAGGATTTCATGGTCGTGGAACTGCGCATCACGATGAAGAAAGACGGGAAGTCCATGTTCTATCTTCACTTTGACCTGAATGATCTTGACCATGCCAAGGATCTGTTTCTGGAAATGACGGAAAGCCTCCGCAAGCTGAAGACCCAGGAAAAGATCAAGGTGCTTTTGTGCTGTTCCAGCGGAATCACGACGTCCTTCTTTGTGGAAAAACTGAACGGCGGCGTTGAGTTTCTGTCCCTGAATTATGATTTCTCGGCGGTCTCTTACAATAACCTGTATGTACGCGCGTTTGATGCGGATATCATCCTGCTGGCGCCGCAGATCGGCTTCAGGCAGTGGCGCGTGCGGGAGATCCTGAAGGACAAGACGGTGCTCATGATACCGGCGGCCATCTTTGCTCAGTATGACGTTTCGGCGATGTTCGCTTTCCTGGAGGACGAAAAAAGACGCCGGGAAGCGGAGATGCAGAAACGCCGCACACCGATGGAAACGATGGAATTCCGCTCGCTGCCGAGCATTCTCGTGCTTTCGGTCATTGTGGAATACAATATGCTGCGGATCGTTTTCCGCGCCTACGAACACGGCGAAATGCTGTTTGAAGATGAAGTCATCAAGGAGAAATATGTCCTGCGCGACCTGGAAGATATGCTGGATATCGTCGTCAAGCGCATGCCGGATCTGCATCTGATCTGCGTGAATACACCCGGCGTCATCTATGACGGCCACCTGACATTCCGTTCCTCCAACATCTGGAACGTCGATGTCAAGAAGCGCTTTGAAGCACGGTACGGCGTCCCGTTCCTGTTCCAGAATGATGCCAACGCCATGGCGCTCGGCTATTACAGCATGCAGAAGGAAGTAAGAAGTCTGTCGTTCTATTTCCATCCGCGCGCCGCAAGAACCGCGGGTGTCGGCAACGTTGTCAACGGTCAGCTGATCGTCGGCAGTCATTCTCTTGCCGGCGAGATGCAGTATGTGAATAAGGTGCTTGCCTACAGCGATGATCCGGCAAATCTTGCCCGCACACCGGAAGGCGTTCTGGAACTCGTCAGTAAGTATCTGATCTCCATCATCAGTTCTCTGGATCCCCAGCGGATCGTCATCTACTGCGGCATGGTCGCAAATACCGTGGAACTGCGCCGCAAGATCGCGGAAGTGATCCAGGAGGAATACATTCCCGAACTGGTCAAGACCGATGATGTCCTTGAGTACATGTTCATCGGCGGACTCGTTGCGTGTTCCCAGTATCTGAGTCATAAAGAACAGAAGTAAATAAAAAACAGTCCGGACGGACTGTTTTTCAATTGCGGCATGTGGTGATGTTCTTCGTCTCGTACAGTTTGACAAAGAAATCGTTTTCGTCTCTCTAAGTATATTTGTGGATGTTCTGCAGGCGCGACAGACGCATGCGCATGCCGCCTTCGAGCTGTACATCGGACAGATAGACCAGTACGCGGTCTTTTTCCAGGTCGCGCGCATAGTTCAGCTCATCGCGGCAGTTGGTCGAAGCGAGATAATTGTCGGACATCATGGCGATGAACATGCGGCAGTTTTTTACATGTGACGCAATGTTTTCGTCCCACTCGGTCCCGGGATCGATGCCTTCATCGTACCATACCCGGTATCCGTCTTCTGTCATGCTTCGGATCACCGGGATGACACTGTTTCTGTCTTTGTGCGCGTAGCTGATGAAGATATACGGCTGATCCCCTTTATACGGCTTCAGGATTTCTGCCGGACGGGGCTCTGCATACGGATCCGTCAGGATCTCCGCGATCTTTCGCAGTTTACTGTCGGGCAGTCTCAGCAGTTCTTCTTCATGTTCCGCATAGGCGAGATCGCTGAACAGGAAGAAAGAGACGTGTTCCGTATCCAGAAGTTTCTGATCCAGCATGCGGTGATACGCGGCTTTGAGAGCTTTTGTATTTGCGGCATACGTACTGTGCTCAAACGGCCATCCAAGCTCCGGAAAGTATTCCTCGCTTACCGCAAGGATGCGGATATAGATATCCGCATCGGGGAATTCCGCAGTCAGCTGACCAAGCGCCGCCGCGGCAAGATGCAGAACAGTGCCGGACCCGAAGCCGCCGAACGATGTCGTGATGAATGCGATTTTTATTTGCGGATCATCCGAAAGGCTTTTGCGCAGAGCCGCAAGCATGCCCGAACGCAGGGTGCTTTCCGGCCGAAGCACTGCGGCTGCGCCGATCTCCGGATACGCGCCGGTGCCGCAGGGCATGACCTCATCGGAGAGAAGACAGATGTCTTCTTCGCTGCGTCCCTGCAGAGATGCGGGATCCGCGTCCATATATATGTATTCTGTTTCCGGTGAATTGTATTTTTCTTCGTATCGGGACAGCGTGAGACAGCCGATGCCGCCGAGTCCGATCATCCATTCTTTCATGAGAGACCTCCGTTTACAAAATGATAGCACACAGCTTTTTCTCACTGGAAAGGGGAACAGAAATCACCTCTGCCTGTCCGCCGCCTGAGAAAGTATGCTAAAAAAGAGAGGGAGGCGTAAGATATGGCAGTCGTAATGATCGGAACAGTGTCCAGATGGCTCACAGCAAAACAGATCAGTGAAGAACTGAAAAAAGAAGGAATCACCGTGCTGGCAATTCCGGAAGACGGACTGAAGGAACCGCGGATCCTGCGCACCGCGGTCATGTGGAGTTCTCACATCGATCTGTTTGTCGGTCTGTGGGATGAAGATACGGATATTGTAGGGGAAGGCGAACCGCTTCTGCGGCGCATCGTCTCAGGTGACGGCAAACGGATCCTGGATCTGTTTCCGGAGGACGATCCAGAGGAACAGGAGCACATTCTGAACAGGATACGGGATATACTGAAAAAGTGAGCTGTATGCTCACTTCCGGATCATGGATTCTATGATGTCATTCACGACCTGAGCCGCGGATGACTTTTTCTTTTCGGCAATACTGCGTACATATGCTGCGGCACGTTCGCTCAGGCGGACATCGACATAATCCTGGCTTTCGAGTCTGTACAGATCAAAGTCTTCCGGAGAAACTTCCGGATCCATGAAGTAACGGACATCGACTTTCAGCGAATCTGCGATCTTCTTAACATTCTCGTATTTTGGATGATTGATCCCGTCCTCCCATTCACGGATCCTCTGATAAATCGTTCCGACGCTTCTGCCTAATGCGCTGCGATTCACATTCGAAGCCTTGCGTGCGTACCTTATTTTTTCGCCAACTGTTGTTTTCATAGCCGTATTGTATCAGAAAAAAACAAAGAATAAATATAAGAAAAGTGTTAAGGAACAGACAGAAATACAAGGGTCTGTTCAAAAATGCGGAGGATCGCCGCGGGAAGAGAAATTTAATGATTTCCTATTTCGGTTATTATATATGTACAAATCTGATAAAATGTTGAATAACTCAGGGCAGCCGGTCGGCTGCGATGCTGTAACTGGAGGAAAGCAGAATGAGCGATAACACTTACATAGTAAGGCGTAACTGTGCATCAGTCATTGCAAAGGACGGAGTATCTGACATATGCGGCGATACGTATGTGTGGACCGGGAATTATATTGCTGTGATTGACGGAGCGACACCGAAAGGTAAGAAACTGTGGAACGGCATGAAAGGGGATATCTGCGCGGCACTGCTTGCGGCAGACGCGGTATCTTCCATGGACACGCACCTGACGGCCGAGCAGGCCATCGCTTATATCAATATGCGTTTCCGGAAAGAGTATGAGCGCTGCGGGATCGATCTTAATGATCTCCCGCCGGCGGAGCGTCTGCAGTGCAGCGTTGTGATCTACAGCATGGAACGCCGTGAAGTGTGGAGCTTCGGCGACTGCATGTACCGGATCGGTCCGGAGGAATACTGTCAGAGAAAAGAAGGCGATGCGGTGTTTGCGGCATTGCGGGCATTCCTCATCCAGATCGAAAAGGACCGCACAGGAATGCAGGACCGGGAACTGTCGGCACACGGGCGCCGGGAGATCGAGCCGTATCTGAAAGAATATACTGCGCTTGCCAACAGGGATGTTCCGTTCGGCTATGACGTGATCAACGGCGGTGAGATCTGCGCCGATCACGTGGTCGTGCACCATGTTGAACCGGGAACCACGGTGATCCTGTCGTCGGACGGCTATCCGAAACTGCTGGATACTTTTGAAGAGACGGAAGCGTATCTGCAGGATGCGCTCCGGGAAGATTCGATGTGCATCGGCAGACTGCGCGGCACAAAAGGGATCTCTGCCGGCATTGTCAGCTTTGATGACCGTACCTATGTTTCCTTTACAGTACCGGATCACGAACAGTAACTCTTCCTCCTGCTGAAAACGGCAGGAGTTTTTCGTATATACCCCCGCCGCGAAGGAATTCTGCTCATCCGCTATGATTGTGGTAAGAACAGGAGGAGCTTCGGTATGAAACAGAATTCCGTCATGATATATCCCGTCACTCAGGAAGTGGCAGGCACGATCGAATCCCTGCAGGACAGCTACTGCCAGGCGTATTTCCTGAAGGCTTTTCCCGCCGCGATGAGAAAGGGACTTCCGGAACTCGATACGATGAAAAACAGACGCCGTATCTGGATGGAAATGCGGAAGATCGAACGATCCGCCGGCGAAGAAGATGAAGATGTCCTGCTGGAAAAGAAGCTGGATCTGCTTCGGTCCTACCGGGAAGATATTCAGAACTCCGCGATCTGGCAGAAAGCAGAGGAACAGTCGAAACTGTACGCGCTGCGGAAGATCTGCGCGAACTGCGCCGCCGAACAGATGGATCCGGCTGATCTCAGACCGGATGAAAAAGCAGTATTTGCCTTATACCGGCAGGTAATGAAGCTGATTCCCGGCACCGATCCGGTCCGGCAGATCCGGATCATCCGGACATATCCAGGCTTCTTTGACACCGACTATATCTGGGATAACGAGACCGGCACTCTGTACATCGCCCGCAAGAAGCTGAAAACAAAAGAAGGCTTCGTGCGCACGCTTGTCCTCAGCCGGATCACAGCCGGCTACGGCGCTGTCTATACCTATGCGATCCCGGAACAGGAAAGCCGGCTTCTGGATGAGATGACCGAGTGTATTCTCGGCAAGATCAGAAACTGAGCAGATTGCGAAGATCACTGCATCGACGTAATGAAAACATTACAGCGATGCAGTTTTTTTGATCCGCACACAGTCAGCCGTCATGAGAGACCTGCAGGAAAGAAAGAAACGCTTCCGGCGTCATTGCGGAAACAAGTGTGTTATGAGACCGATACGGTTCGCCAGTGATCAGATGATCCGCAAGGATACGCACGGCAGCTGCTTCTTCCAGCGCGGAACGATACTCAATATCGTGCACGGCGGCAGCCCGGAAAAGATCCATGTCCGTCAGGTCGGCCGGATGGAAGATCAGCCGCAGATCGTTCAGGACGGCTTCACAGCGCTTCGGCGGCATGTGCGTCCGAAGAAGAACACAGATATTGTATAGAGTCAGTGCGGATACATAGCCGCAGATCTGACCGGTCTCACACAGTTTCCAGATGCGCGCGCTGTTCTGCCACTCCGGTTCTTTTTGGAAAAGCACATTCCGCAGGATGTCTTCGCCGATCAGAATCCGCACGAGTCTTCCTCCTGTTTCAGGATCCCGACCAGGGAATCCGTAAGGAATGTGAAAGGGAGATCCGGTGCAGTGAGAACGGCTGCTTCTTTTCCGTCGATCAGCAGTGATACCTCATTTCCTTCCCGGACGCAGGAAAGCCAGCGGTCCATATGATCCAGAAAGTCAGGGCAGGCAACAGGAATACGGTCCATGAGAATACCTCCGTGACTACAGGATACACGGTTCTGTCGGATCTTCTGTCCCGAAGCTGTCCCGCCGGCATGTGGAAAGAGGACGAAAAAAAGAACGGTGCCTGTATCGGCATCGCTCTCAGTCTTTCAGAAGCTTCATGATCTCTGCGGGAGTCTTTCCGCCGCTGCTGTATGCCATTGCTTTCTTCAGCAGCGGGACGGCGTAATCGTAGAAATCCAGAAGACCGTCACAGAGATAATAGACCGGCTCACCGTCCGCATTGATCCGGAAGCGGTCCTTCGGACAGCAGCCGTGACACAGTTCAAGATACGGACACGACCGGCACTGACGGGACAGTGTCTTTTCTTTTGCCAGACCGAACTCCGTCTGGAACGGGGAGGTGACCGCTGTTTCCATTCCTTCCGCCAGCGAGCCGATCCGGTGCGACTGCCGGACAAAATGATCGCAGGCATACAGACTGCCGTCCTGTTCACAGACGATCACGTTTCCGCATGTTTTCTGCATCCAGCAGACGTTGGAAGGCTTTCCGGAAAGAGTCAGCGCGGTTTCCGCAAACAGCTGGATATTGATCCGTCCGAGATCGTGGAAGAACCATTCCCGGAAGACAGTCTTCAGAAATTTTCCGTAGAGAGACGGCGTCACGGAGTCTTCGGTGACGTTTCCGCTGCTGTCACGGCGGACGATGGGAATGAACTGGATCCATCCGGTATCCAGGGCGCTGAGAGCACGGTAGACGCTTTTGGCGTTTTCCGCTGTTTCCCGGGTGACCGTGCACAGCAGGTCAGGCCGTATGCCGTGCTTTTTCAGACGCTCGACGGCAGACAGCGCGCGCCGGTAGGTATCTTCGCCGCCGCGGTCATTCCGGTAGGTATCGTGGACGAAGCGGGTGCCGTCGATACTGACGCCGACGTCGAAATGATTCTCCTTCAGGAAAGCGCACCAGGCGTCGTCGATCAGAAGTCCGTTTGTCTGCAGGCTGTTCCAGAATGTTTTTCCGGCCGGCAGGTATTTCTTTTCCAGGGACACGGCTTTCCGGTAGAAATCCAGTCCGGCAAGCGCCGGCTCGCCGCCGTGCCACGTGATCGAAAGAACATCGCTGCCGCAGGTCTCACAATAACATTGTATGAGCTGTTCCAGCGTTTCCTCCGTCATTGTCATGCGGGAAAGATCCTGCAGATTTTCCGCATGCAGGTAATAGCAGTAGGAACAGCTCATATTGCAGTAGGAACCGACCGGTTTCGCCATGATCACAAATTGTTTCATGATTGCAAAAGACCGCGGGTGCGGTCTGTCTCCTATTCTTTCAGATGTGTATCAAAGAAATCGAGTACCTTGTTGAAGGAATCCATGGCGGCTTCCTGACGGTACATCGGCTTATCGTAATACCAGATGCCGTGGCCGGCGCCGTCGTAGCGGTAGAATGTGTAGTCTTTTCCGTACTTCTTCAGTTCTTCTTCGAGACGGTCCACTTCTTCGGGGGAAGGATGTCTGTCTTCGTTTCCGAAAATGCCGAGCAGAGGGATGTCGAGATGTTCTGTGTAATCCAGCGGTGAACGCGGACGTGCCGGTGAGAGCTGTTCTTCCTTCATGATGACGCCGCCGCCCCAGCAGTCGACTGCCGCATCAAATCCATCTACGGTGCATGCCGCGAGGAAGGCGTGTCTGCCGCCGGAACACATGCCGATGACGCCGACTTTCCGGTTGCCGGTCTCCTGTACTTTCAGGAAATTCAGACAGCCCCGGGTATCGTTCATGACGCTGTCGTCATGCACACCGCCGGCTTCTCTTGCCCGCTGCGCCACTTCGGACGGCGTACCGTCGCCGAAGGCGCGGTAAATATCCGGACAGAGAACCGCATAACCATGTTCCGTAAAGCGTCTGGATGTCTCACGGCACCATTCGTCCCAGCCGGGCATGTGGGGAATCAGTACGATGGAAGGGAAACAGCCGCCTTTGATCGGACGGGAATAATACGCACGGACAGGTGTATCTCCGTTCGGAATGTCGATCGTTTCCGCGATCATTCCGCCGTAGGAACCTGTATTCAGATCGTTCCACATGAAGTCATTCCTCCTTTGTCTCATGATACCAGACATCCTGCCGGGATGACAATGAACACGATTATGTATGCATGTCAGCTCTTCGCGCGGACATGTCGCTTCTGTCATGCAGGGTGCGGAGGAAGCGATGATGATGCCGGTAGATACTATGTGAAGGGGGAAAGCAGGATGAGATGGAGAATGGTATTACTGGCCGCATTCGCGCTGAGCGCGCCGGTGCAAATGGAAAAGGAACCGGAAAAGCCGACAGAGATCGAGATCGTGAATGAAACGGGAGAACGTGTGAAGGACCGGATCCTCGGTCTGTACGAAGACGAAGAGTTCACAAAGCCTTATACGGATCAGGACGGGAAGGCAGTCATGATCAGCGCTGATGAAAAAGGCACCTATGCGGTCCCGGTCAGGAAAGAGGTCTGCTATGTGAAAAGCGAACCGGTGACCGGGTATTATCCCGTTATTGCGGCAGTGCATAAAGGAAAAGGCGGGAGTCTTATGCAGTATGCGGTACAGGCGGAGATCGAAGTGGTCTGTCCGGAAGAAGAGGAAGAAATGATCCTGGAGATGACGGATGAAGAAGACCATGTGGTCACCGCATGGAAGAGCACGGAGAAGTTCACGGACTCGGGGAAGCTGGACGCGGGAAGGACGTATCATGTGCGCATCAAAGAACCGGTTCCGTTCCGGACGGTGTGCGATGGGGAACTGATGGTGCCGGAGACAAAGCCGGAGACACTGCGGAAAGAGATGCGGATCGTCCGCTACGGGGAAGTGAAGTTTCTTACTGAGAAGGAGACCGAAGCGGAATATGCGCTCTATACGAACCGGGAGTGTACGGAAAAAGCATTGGACGTGTCCGGTAAGGAAGTGACGGTCAGAGCCGGGGAAGAAATCACGGCGGCACTTCTGCCGGCAACATACTATGTGCGGCAGACCGCAGTCAGTGACGCCTGGTACATACGGAAAGAACCGGAAGAACTCGTCGTGAAGAAAGAGGAAACTTCCGAATATGCGCTGACGGAAGAAAACGTGCATGCGGTCATTTCTGCGGATACGGACTGTACCGTGCATATCAGCCGGCAGGAAGGCGAAGAGGAAGTGCTGGATCTTTCCGCGGAAAGCGAAAGTGAGGTGAGCGGGCGACGGAACGAAACGATCACAGTCCATACCGATGTGTGCGCGGATCACTTCCCCTGTGAAGATGTTTCCTATACATTTGCGGAAACTGCGGAGGAAGAAAAGGGCATTTCAGTGAGTCTGCGGCCGTTCACTGCGGCAGTAAGCGTGATAGACAGCAGCGGCAATCTGCTGGCCGGCGGCCGGATCAAGGTGACGGACAGGAACGGGAAAGAGGTATTTGCCGGCTTGTCCCGGGAAGAACCGCTGATCGTGAGCGGCTTACAGGCAGGAAATACATATACGGTCATGCTGGAAGGAACGGCCGGACATTATTATCCGGTGTCCACGCGGGAACTGCGCATACCGGCCGTGTATGCGGAAGAGAGCGGCGATGCGTTTGCGGCGTCGATCGAATGCCGTCCGTTTACGGATGTATCGCTGAGCGAAGGCAGCGGCGCGCTGTACCGGGATGAGACATGTGCGGAGGAAGCGGCGGATATTTACGGCAGTGCGGTGATTCTGTCCGAGGAGCCGCGCCGGCTTGCGGAAGGAATCTACTGGCTGATGCCGGAAGCCCGGGAAGGATACTATCCGGCGGGAAAAGCGGTGAAAGTGGAAGTCAGCGGTGAAGCGCAGCTGACCGTGTCTGGCGGCATGGAACCGGTGGAGCTGTCTGTGACGGCAGTGGATGATCAAAACGAGCCTGTCCCGGGTGCTGTCATACAGCTGCTGGATGAAACGAGAGAAAAGATCCTGGCACAGAAGATCCTGGCGGAAGGACCGGCAGTCTTCGGACCGGACGTGATGCGTGCGGCGAATACCTATTATGTCCGGCAGATCGCGGCGGCGGATCATTATCTGAAAGAAACGGAAGACTATGCGGTGACGGTCCCGGAATACCGGGAAAATGATCTGCAGGTCACACTGCATAATAGCCACTACAGCACGCTGATCCTGCATATCTATCCGGATCTTCAGACGCCGGACGAACACTGGACCGTATATCGGGAAGACGGTTCTCCGGCGAAGGATATTTATCATAATGCGGCAGAGTATCATCTGAATGACAGGGAGGAAGCGGTGCTGCAGCTGCCGGAAGGATCCTATGTGCTGAAACAGACGCAGTGTACGCCGGGCGTGTATCCGGACGATGAAGAGATCCGCGCGGAGATCGGCGCAGAAGACGTGTATGAGATCAGCCGCCAGAATACCTCAACTGCTCTCTTCGTGCGCATTGAAACGGAAGACGGCGCTGCACTGAGCGGGCTGGTCATGGAGGCGGTCGGAGCGGATGGGACGGTATATGATACATGGAATGCGGAAACGCACGAACACCGGATCGACGGCATACCGGCAGAAGCGGCGGTGATCCTGCGGGCAAAACAGCTGCCTTACGGATATGAACTGCAGGAAAAGGAATACCGGACCGTCATGCCGGCCAGCGTACCGGACGCCGCTCCGGTCACGGAGATCCTGCTGGTAAACAAACCGCTCCGCACGATCCTTCCGAAGCATATCGCGGAAAAAGACGTGCCGCCGACGCTGCCGTGGGGGATCCTGACCGGAGCCGGTTCGCTGGTACTGATGGGGATACGGTTCCTGCTGCGGAGAACACAGCGTTTGTAACCGTTTTCAGTGAAATGAAAACGATATCATTTTTATTGACAACGATTTTCACGGCTACTATCATATAGGCAGAAAAGCGAAGAAGGGAAAAAGTAGGCAGACAGGACGTGCCAGAGAGCTTCCGGACGGTGCAAGGAAGTGACGAAATGCTGCGGAAAACACATCCCGGAGCTGCATTTCCGAACATCGCAGTAGGGAATGACGGACTGCCCGTTACCGCAGGGGAGTATGATAGTACTTCATGAGACTGGATCCGTGAGGATGCAGTGAATTCGGGTGGAACCACGTTTAACAAGACGTCCTGATGCGGGATGTCTTTTTTGAATCAGGAGAGAGAGTATGAAACAGATCCAGCTGCCGTCCGGGATGCACGATACGATCCTGGAAGACTGCATGAAAAAGAAAGAACTTCAGAAACGCACCGAAGCGGTATACCGTTCGTACGGCTATCTGCCGATCGATACGCCGCTGATCGAATTCTATTCGACCTATGCAAATGTGTTTTCCTCGCTGAAAGAAGAGGAACTGTATAAGTTCGTGGATCAGGACGGAATGCTTCTGGCGCTCCGTACCGATATGACCCTGCCGATCGCCCGCGTCTGCGCGACAAAGTTTGCCAACAGCGAGCCGCCGTTCCGGTTCTGCTACTGTTCGACGGTATACAAAGTCCGGCAGTCGTTTGCCGGCAAGCGCAATGAAGTTACCGACTGCGGCGTTGAACTGATCGGAATGGATGAAACAAGTGATCCGGAAGTGCTGACCTGCGCGATGGATGTCATGGAAGCTATCGGGATCTTCCCGTATACACTGGAGATCGGCAATGTGGAGTTCATCAAGAAAGCCTGCGAAGAAGCAGGTCTTACGGCCGAAGAGGGACACCGCTGCGCCGATCTGATCGACCGCAAATCCCTGGTGGAACTGAAGAATTTCCTGAATACGCTGGACCTGTCCGCGGAAGAAAGAGAGTTCTTCCTGCGGCTGCCGTTATGCAGCGGGCAAGGTGCGCTGCAGGATGCCGAAGCAGTATGCTTTGCACCGTCGCTCACCGCGATCATCCGGAAGATGGAAGCTCTGGAAGCCGTCCTGAACGCGCTTGGATATGAAGGTAAGTTCCAGTTTGATCTCGGCAAGGCGCCGCGTCTGGATTACTATACCGGTATTATCTTTGAGGGATTTGTCAACAACGTCGGCACCGGCGTGCTGAGCGGCGGACGCTATGACGCGCTGTTCGACAAGCTGGCAAGACCGATGCCCGCATGCGGCTTCGGCGTGAAGCTGGATTATCTGCTGGACGCGTGCAGCTGTGAACCGGTGACCGTCACGACGGTCCGCTATCCGAAGGAGAAACTGCTGGAAGCCGGAAAACTTGCGCAGGAACTGCGGAAAAAGGGTCCGGTACAGATGATATGCGCAGATGTTAGCGATGTGGAGGTAAGTGTATGAGTCTCTCGGTCGCCCTGACAAAAGGCCGTCTGGAAAAAAGTACGGTGGAAATGCTGTCCCAGTGCGGATACGGCGTGGACGGTCTGATCCATAAGAACCGGGAACTGGTCATAGCCGATACGGTAAAAGATGTCCGGTATTTCCTGGTCAAATCCAATGACTGCATCACTTATGTGGAACACGGTGTCGCGGACATCGGGATCGTCGGAAAAGACACCTTGATGGAAGGCGGAAAAGACTACTATGAAATGCTGGATCTGGAGTGCGGAAAGTGCCGCTTTGTCGTGGCCGGTCTGAAGGACTGCAATCCGCTCAGCAAGGTCGGTCATATCAAGATCGGAACCAAATATCCGAAAGTCACAACGGAATACTTCAGCCGGAAGGGACTGGACGTCGAGATCATCAAGATCGACGGCTCCGTGGAACTGTCGCCGCTGCTGGGACTGTGCGACGGCATCGTGGATATCAT
Source organism: Solobacterium sp. (assembly GCA_017510405.1). Taxonomy (GTDB): domain Bacteria; phylum Bacillota_I; class Bacilli_A; order Erysipelotrichales; family Erysipelotrichaceae; genus Bulleidia. The sequence goes on along the minus strand of JAFWNG010000029.1, from coordinate 52,121 downwards.
GGAGACCGGCACGACGCTGAAAGAAAACGGTCTTGTCGTATACGATATCGTGGCCGAGATCAGTGCCCGCGTCATCGTCAATAAAGTCAGTTTCAAGATGAAGAAAAAAGAGGTCATGGCATTTCTGAATGACCTGGAAAGGATCGTACGCAAAAATGCTTAAAGAAATCAGCCCGGAAAACACAAAAGAACTGCGGGAATTCCTCGACAGCCGCATGACAGACATTCCGGATGCCGTCATGCACGCCGCTATGGATATCCTTTCGGCGGTACGCAATGAAAAAGACGCAGCCTGCCGCAGATATACAAAGCAGTTTGACGGCATTGATATGGCCGACGGGCGCGTCAGTGAGGAAGAACTGGCGGAAGCAGTGAAGAAGTGCGATCCGTTCTTCATGGAGTCCATGGCAAAGGCAAAGGAAAACATCGTGTTCTTCCACAATGCCCAGAAACAGAATTCCTATCTGCTGCAGAAAGCGGACGGCGTGTATCTCGGCCAGCGGGTCCTGCCGCTCGACAGCATCGGCATCTATGTGCCGGGCGGACGCGCGCAGTATCCCAGCAGTGTGCTGATGAATGCAATCCCGGCGAAAACAGCCGGCGTGCGGCGGATCGTCATGGTCACGCCGCCGGACAAGAACGGTTCGATCCATCCGAACATCGCGTTTGCCGCAAAGCTTGCAGGTGTCGATGAGATCTATAAGATCGGCGGCGCGCAGGCAATCGGCGCGCTGGCGTACGGCACGGAAACGATCGCTCCGGTCGACAAGATCGTCGGTCCGGGAAATATCTTTGTGGCAGCCGCGAAAAAGCTGGTCTTCGGCAAAGTCGATATCGATATGATCGCCGGACCGAGCGAGATCCTCGTGATCGCGGACAGCGGCGCTGATCCGGTATTCGTCGCGGCGGATCTCCTGTCGCAGGCGGAACACGATCCGATGGCAAGCGCCATCCTGCTGACAACGGACCGGAAGGTGCTGGACGCTGTAAACAGTGAACTGGAAAAACAGCTTGCCGCACTGCCGCGCGTAAAGATCGCGTCGGAAAGTGTGGAGACCTACGGCAAGGCGATCGTATGCGATTCGATCGAAGACTGCATCAGTTTCTCCAATGCCATCGCGCCGGAACACCTTGAACTGATGATCGAAGATCCGATGCGGTATCTGGATCTGGTGCGCAATGCCGGCAGTGTGTTCATGGGCTATTACACATGCGAAAGCATCGGCGACTACTACGGCGGCACGAACCACGTACTGCCGACCGGCGGCACAGCCCGGTTCTCCAGCGCACTCGGCGTGGACGCGTTTATCAAGAAGTCGTCCTTCCTGCACTATACGAAAGAAGCGCTGAATAAGAGCGCTGCGTATATCGAATCCATGGCGGAACAGGAACAGCTGCACGGCCATGCCAACGCGGTCACAGTGAGGAAAGACAATGAAGTTTAAATACGAAACACATGTACAGACGGGGACCCTGCTGAATGCCAATGAGCGGTCCCTGCCGCTGGAAGAAACGCTGCGGGAAGAGATCGCCGCCGCCCTGAAGGAAGTCGCTTTCAACCGCTATCCCGACAGCAGCCAGACCGAACTGCGCAGCGCCTATGCGGAAGTGATCGGCGTCGATCCCGGCCAGTTGATCGCGGGAAACGGGTCCGACCAGATCCTCGGCTATCTGATTGGAACGTTCCTGGGACCGGGAAAGAAACTGATGACGCTGGACCCGGACTTTTCCATGTATGATTACTATGCGTCTTCCTACGGCGCCTCAGTGATCAAATATCCGATCGATCTGACGCAGGATTTCTCTGTCCGTGCGTTCATCGCATGGATGAAAGAACAGAACGGCGATATGATCCTGTTCTCCAATCCGAACAATCCCAGCGGGATCTGTCTGGATCCGGATGCGGTCAGGGAGATCCTGAATGCATTTACAGAGATCCCCGTCGTGATCGACGAGGCATATATCGAGTTTGCGGACACAGAGAGCAGTGCCGGCATGGTGAATGAATATCCGAATCTGTATGTCACGCGGACACTGTCCAAGGCATTCGGACTGGCGGGCATCCGCACCGGCTTCCTCGTGACTTCCGTGAACAATGCAGAACCGCTGCGGGAAGGCTATGTACCGTATGCGCTGAATACACTGAGCATGAAAACGGCGTCCATCGTTCTCTCGCATGCCGAAGAACTTCTGCAATATGCGGAAAACGTGAAGAAAGAACGCCGGAAACTGTATGAAAAGGCAGCGGCACTGAAATGCCTGAAATTCTATCCGAGTCAGGCGAATTTCCTGTACGGGGAAAGCGCGCATAAACAGCGGCTGCTGGAAGAATTCGCGAAGGCGGGCATCGTGATCCGCGACTACCGGGGAAAAGACGCGTTCCGTATAACGATCGGAACCGAAGAAGAAAACAGAGCTGTATGGGAAGTCCTGCAGACAGTGGAGGAAACGCTATGACACGGGAAGCAAAATGCACACGCACGACAAAAGAGACCAGCATCGAAAGCTGTCTTGTTCTGGAAGGAAGCGGAAAAGCGGACATCGATACCGGCATCGGCTTCTTTGACCACATGCTGGAACTGTTTGCGTTCCACTCCGGATTTGATCTGACCGTAAAGGCAGAGGGAGACCTGGACGTGTGCGATCACCATACGATCGAGGACTGCGGCATCGTTCTGGGCAGTCTGCTGAAAGAGTGCCTGGGCGACAGGCGCGGCATTCAGCGCTATGGAAGCTTCCGGATGCCGATGGATGAAACGCTGGCGGCGGCGGACCTGGATATCAGCGGCCGTCCGTATCTGGTATTCAACTGTGAATTCAAACGGGAGAACATCGGCACGATGTCTACCGAGATGGTCAGGGAGTTCCTGCGGGCATTTGCCTTCAACGCCGGCATCACCCTGCACATCAATGTATATTACGGAGAAAACGACCACCACAAGGCAGAGGCAGTCTTCAAGGCGCTGGCAAGAGCGCTGAAGGAAGCGGTCCGCGTCACCGGTACGGAGATTCCAAGTTCCAAGGGGATGCTCGGATGATCGGAATCATTGACTACGGCATGGGCAATCTGCAGAGCGTGAAGAACGCGCTCGACTTTCTGAACGAAGAAAGCGTGATCACCAGTGATCCGGAAGTGCTGTATGCCTGCGACAGAGTGATCCTGCCGGGAGTAGGCGCATTCCGCGACTGCATGGAGAACATCCACGCACGGGGGCTGTTTGCACCGGTGAAGAAGATCGTCAATGAGATGCATAAGCCGTTTCTCGGGATCTGCCTGGGCATGCAGATGCTGTTTGAGGAAAGTGAAGAGAACGGCATTACGGAAGGCTTCGGATTTCTGAAAGGCCGCATCGTCCGGATGGAAGACACTTCGGTGCGCATCCCGCAGATCGGCTGGAATCTTCTGGAATTCACACAGGACACGCCGCTCAGAGCGCGTCTTTCCGAGCATCCGTATGTATATTATGTACACTCCTATTACGCGAAAGACTGTGCGGCGGAAGACCGCATCGCAGTATCGGCGTACGGGTCGATGACCGTACCCGGACTTGTCGGGCATGACAATGTTCTCGGCGCTCAGTTTCATCCGGAAAAGAGCGGCCGGGACGGACTGGAAATACTGCGCTGGTTCACGGAGGTATCGCTATGATCGTATTGCCGGCAATCGATATCATGGACGGAAAGCCCGTCCGGCTGTTTCAGGGACGCTTTGACGAGAAGACCGTCGTCGCCGAAAGCGTACGGGATACCGCACTGCGCTTTGATGCGCTAGGTGCGGATTTTCTGCATGTCGTGGATCTTGACGGTGCCCGCTTCGGCAGCCGGCGCAGTTTCGATACGATCATCGACGCCATCCAGGCAGTGAAGATGCCGGTGGAAGTCGGCGGCGGGATCCGCACGATGGAAGATATCGAACGGTATCTGGAAGGCGGCGCGGCCCGGGTCATTCTCGGTACGGCGGCGATCGAACATCCCGAACTGGTAAAAGAAGCAGTTTCCCGCTATGGCGAAAAGATCGCTGTCGGGATCGACTGCAAAGACGGTCTTGCGGCAGGAAGCGGATGGCTGTCCGTAAGCCGCATAACCTATCTGGAACTGGCTAAATCAATGGAAGAGATCGGCGTGCGCACCGTCATCGTGACGGATATTTCCAAAGACGGCACGCTGAACGGCCCGAATACGGAAATGCTGAAACAGCTGCAGAAAGAAACGTCCCTGCAGCTCGTCGCAAGCGGCGGGATCCGTGATCTGAGCCATATACAGGAACTGGCGGAACTCGGCATCTACGGCGCCATCACCGGAAAAGCGATCTATACCGGCACGCTGGATCTTTCCGAAGCCATCGCCGTCTGCAGGAGGGAATCATGTTAACGAAACGCATCATCCCGTGCCTGGATGTCAAAGACGGAAAGACGGTCAAAGGCATCAACTTCGTCGGTCTGCGCGAAGTCGGCGACCCGGTCGAACTGGCTGCCCGCTATTATGAGCAGGGGGCGGATGAACTGGTCTTTCTGGATATCACCGCTACCCATGAAGGACGCGACACCATGGTGCAGGTCGTCCGCGATGTAGCGAAGACCATCTATATACCATTTACCGTCGGCGGCGGGATCCGCAGTGTCGATGATATGCGGCGCATGCTGAGGGCAGGCGCGGATAAATGTTCGCTCAACAGCGCGGCTGTGCGGGATCCCCAGCTGATCCGGGAAGGCGCAGCGGCGTTTGGAAACCAGTGCGTGGTGCTGGCCATCGACGCCCGCATGCGGCCGGACGGCTCCGGCTGGAATGTCGTGATCAACGGCGGCCGGATCGATACCGGTCTGGACGCGCTGGAATGGGCAAAAAAGGGCACGGAACTCGGTGCCGGAGAGATCCTGCTGACCAGCATGGACGCCGACGGCACAAAGGCCGGCTATGACATTCCGCTGCTTAAGGCAGTGCGCAGTGTCGTATCGGTCCCGGTCATTGCCAGCGGCGGCTGCGGCGCTCTGGAACACTTTGCCGAAGTATTTGAAGAAGATGCGGCAGATGCGGCGCTCGCTGCGAGTCTGTTCCATTACGGGGAACTGACGGTAGGCGAAACGAAGCAGTATCTGCAGGAAAGGGGAATACCGGTACGCCTATGATCCCAATTGATTTTGAAAAAGGAAACGGTCTTGTTCCGTGCATCACCCAGGACGCGGAAAGCGGCCAGGTGCTGATGCTTGCCTATATGAACGCGGAAAGCCTGGCAAAAACGATCGAGACCGGGTACGCCGTCTACTGGTCGCGCTCACGCGGGGAACTCTGGGTCAAAGGAGAGACCAGCGGCCACTACCAGCACGTCGTGCAGATCCTGACGGACTGTGACGCGGATACGATCCTGCTGAAAGTGCATCAGGACGGAGCTGCCTGCCACACCGGCAAGTACAGCTGCTTTTACCGTACCATCGACGGAGAGGAGATCTTATGAACGAACTGAATGAACTGTATGAGACCGCTCTGGAACGGAAAGAACATCCGGAAAAGGGAAGCTATACATCCTATCTCTATGAGAAGGGACTGGATAAGATCCTGAAGAAATTCGGTGAGGAAAGCACCGAAGTCATCATTGCCGCCCTGCATGACGACAAAGAAGAACTGATCGGCGAAGTCAATGATCTGCTGTATCACCTGGTCGTTCTGCTTGCGGAAAAAGGGGTCACACTGGAAGAAGTCGGCGAATGCATGCGCAGACGCTCGCTGAAACAGCACAATCTGAAAGCAGAAAGAAAGCCAATTGAGCAATATTAATGCATCTTTGGTATAATAAAGCCGATAATAACTCAGGGGGTTTACGATTATGACACCGGTACATGAACTTGAAGTGAAAAAGTGGGATGTATTTGAGATCTCACTGGAGGGACCGTCCGAAGGCAATCCATTTACAGACCAGCACCTGGAAGGTATTTTTTCCGGGAAAGACGAAAGTAAGATAACCGAAGGCTTCTACGACGGAGACGGCGTATATAAGATCCGCTTCATGCCTTCCGGAACAGGAAAATATTCCTATGTTCTGCGTGGTTCATTCCTCGCGGAAGCAGTCTCGGGATATTTCTATGTAACAGAGGCGGCGGAAGACAGTCACGGACCGGTGCATGTCAGTGATGTATACCATTTCGCATACGAAGACGGCACACCGTTCCATCCGGTCGGAACAACAGCCTATGTCTGGCATCTGCAGAAGGAAGAGACAAGAGCGAAGACGCTCAAGTATCTGCGGGAAGCGCGTTTCAACAAGATCCGTTTCTGCATCTTCCCGAAGTTCTATGCATACAATCTGCAGGATCCGGCATGTTTCCCGTATGAGGGAACACCGGCAGACGGCTCTTCCATCACGGCAGACAACTTCCTGTCGTATATCGGAAAGAACGAAGGAAACGACTTTGACTATACACGCTTCGTACCGGAATATTTCCGCAATATCGAGTCCTGCATCCGTGATCTGAACGCGATCGGCGTCCAGGCGGACCTGATCATCATGCATCCGTATGACCGCTGGGGCTTCAGCCGCATGACGAAAGAACAGGATGACCTGTACTGGCGTTATATCATCGCCCGCTTCTCCGCGTTCGCAAATGTCTGGTGGAGTCTGGCAAATGAATATGATCTCCTGAGCGCAAAGACTTCCGAAGACTGGGAACGTCTCGGCAGCACACTTGTCAGAAGAGATCCGTACCGTCACCTGCGTTCCATCCACAACTGCCGTCTCATGTATGATCACAGCCGTCCGTGGATCACGCACTGCTCCGTACAGCGTACAGATCTGTACAAAGGCGCGGAACTGACGGATGAACTGCGCGAACGCTACGGCAAGCCGGTCCTCATGGACGAGATCGCATACGAAGGCGACCTTCCGTACGGATGGGGCAATATCACTGCCGAAGAAATGCTGAGAAGATTCTGGGAGACGGCCGTACGCGGCGGTTATCCGGGACACGGTGAAACATATCTCGCCGATGAAAATGAGATCTGGTGGTCGCACGGCGGCACACTGCGCGGCGAAAGCTGGAAGCGTTTCGAACTGCTTCTGGATATTCTCGACGAAGTGCCGGGCAGCGGCATTGCGCCGATGAAGGATGAATGGGACAGCGTATGCGGTGTACCGGAAGGTGAATGGAGCCTGCCGGTGAAGTCCATGTATCTGTACTATTACAGCTTCATGCGTCCGTCCTGGCGTGACTTCCACATCGATGATGAGACGGACTTCGTTGCCGAGGTCATCGACACATGGAATATGAAGATCTCCGTACAGGGAATCTATCACGGTGCGTTCCGCGTAAAGCTTCCGGCTCGTCCGTATATGGCAGTCCGCCTGCGTAAGGCACAGGAAGAAGACTATGCCGATTTCAGAAAACAGCAGGAAGAAGATCCGACCGAACAGGCATTCGAAGAGATCATCGGCGATGCCGCTCTGACGGATCAGGAAGATACTGAGCTGATCGAAATTCCGGAAGGAACACCGGAAGCGACAGACGCGGCAGAGGAGACCGGAGCGGTCAATATCGAGCCGATCAGCGACCAGGGACCTGTATTCCCGGAAGACGGTGACGATTTCACGCTCACAGATGATTTTGTGATCAGTGACACAGACGATCTGTTCCTGGACTTTGACGGACCGGATTCCGCTCAGAATGTCCATGTGGATACGATCGATCTGAAGTTCCCGGAAGATCTTACAGAAGACGATGAACTCCCGGATATTGCGCAGAATGCGGAGACCGTCAACGTTCCCGTATTCAAATACGACGAGTAAGAAGCCGCTGATATTACTGAATCTTTAACAGATACGGAGGATTACTATGGCACAGCTTGAATTCAAATTTGACACCCAGCTTCTGATCGAGGGCGAAGATCTCGACGAAGACGAAATTCACGATTATATTACCGAGCACTTCAAGGGCGACTGCCTGCTGGTCGTCGGTGATGACACACTGATCAAGATCCATTTCCATACCAATGAGCCGTGGCTCGTTCTGGAATACGGACAGTCCATCGGTGACATCTACGACGTAGTCGTGGAAAACATGCAGCGTCAGGAAGAAGGACTGAAGGGTTAGGAAACAGGGAAGCTCCGGCTTCCTTTTTTCTTTTCATACATATTTTGGTTCGTTTTGTCCATTCCCGTATGTAAGCGTTTTCGGTAAAATTCTTATGACGATATGAGGAGGTACGATCATGGCTCTGATGATCATGAATGAAGCGAACCGCTGTCTGCAGTGCAAGGTACCGATGTGCCAGAAAGGCTGCCCGATCCACACACCGATCCCTGAAGTAATCAAAAAGTTCAAGGAAAACCGGCTGATGGATGCCGGCAAGCAGTTATTTGAAAACAACCCGATGTCGGTATTCTGTGCCATCGTATGCGATCATCAGGCACAGTGTGCAGGACACTGCGTACTCGGACGCAAGGGAAGTCCGGTATCTTTCTTCAGTATTGAACGTTTTGTATCGGAAGCGTATCTCGACCGTGTACGGTTTGAAAAGCCGGAAAAGAAGGGCAAGCGCGTTGCCGTGATCGGCAGCGGCCCGGCCGGACTGACAGCTGCAGTGGAACTGGCGGTAAACGGATACGATGTAACGATCTTTGACGACAACGATCATATCGGCGGAATGTTGCGGTATGGTATCCCGGAATTCCGTCTTTCCAAAACACTGCTGGACCGCTACCGAAGGATCCTCGACCGGCTGGATATCCAGTTCCGTCCGAACACGGTCTTAGGTGAAGCACTGACGATCGATAATCTGTTCCGTGACGGCTATGCCTCCGTATTTGTAGGCACCGGTGTATGGCGCCCGAAGAACCTCGGAATCGAAGGCGAAAGCAATCCGAACGTTCACTTCGGCATCTCCTATCTTGCCAACCCGGGCGCGTTCCGTCTCGGGGCGAGTGTAGCTGTCATCGGTATGGGAAATGTCGCGATGGACGTTGCCCGTACGGCACTGCGCCACGGTGCGGAAAATGTTACGCTGTATGCGCGCTCCAAGCGTATCGCGGCAAGCGACCACGAAGTGGATTATGCGCGTCTTGACGGTGCTGAGTTTGTCTTCGGACATGCGATCGAAAAGATCACCGAAGAAGGTCCGGTGTTCCGCATCGCTATCTTTGACGAAGAAGACAAGGTCGTCGGTTATGAAGAAGAACTGCGTCAGGTCAAGGCAGATTCTGTGATCCTTGCCGTTTCACAGGCGCCGAAGAACAAACTGATCCTGACGACTGCCGGTCTGGAAGGCAACGAAAAGGGCCTTCTGATCACCGATGAGAACGGCATGACGACACGTGAAGGCGTCTTTGCGGCAGGCGACGTTGTACATGGTTCCCGCACAGTCGTAGCGGCGGCGGACGAAGCAAAGCGCACTGCGCTGGCGATGATCCGCTATATGGAAGGTCAGGACTGAGTCAGTCATCTGACACAGAAGCATGCCGGTTTTCTCTGAATCCCCTTCAGTTATACCGGGTCATAAAAACTCCTCGCTGAGAGGAGTTTTTCTTATACGATGATCAGTTCATTCTCGCTTTCGATATTGCGGCAGAACACGAAGACAGCCAGCAGGATCTCCGGCGTAAGATCCAGGGATGTTTCGATATTCCATCCGCCGCCGATCCCGCGGTGGATCACACTGACAGCCGGTTTTTCGCTTTCATCGTTCATGACGTAGTACTGCGAGTTCTGCATGATCAGAGTGTAGTCTTCACCTTTGATCTTCAGGTCTGCGTGATCGGTCTTGGGAAGGCGTGCCAGCGGCCATCCGTATATTTCAGGATCTTCCGCTTCGGCATAGCCGGGATACGCTGTGATCACCGGTACGCCCTGAAGACTGCGCAGGACATATTTCTTCTGCCGGACACTGCCGGTCCCTTCGTTGACGATATCAGCTGTGTACACAAGCTGTCCCGCCCGGTCATAGATCCGCTTCTCGTTGGAGAACATATCATATTTTAATGATGCTGCAGGAGTTTTGTTTCCTTCCGCATAGAGGTTTCCGCTCATAAGTCTGTAGTTCATATATAAGCCTTTCTAGCCGAATATACTCAGAAGGATCACGGAACTGATGCCGGCCGAAGCCATTACCATGATCGGATCAGGTTTGCGCAGGCGAAGTACCGCAAAACTGACAAGGAAGATTATAACAGGAATCACCTGTACCGCGGTAAGATCGGCGGGAAGGGTCTTCTGTCCGTAGATGCTGAGAATGATCAGGGAAAGACCTGCCGATGCGATCATGGCGATGACTGCCGGACGGAGGCCGGCAAGGATACCCTGGATCAGGGAAAGACCGCGGAACCGGTAATAGATATAAGCAAGTGTAAGAACGATGATGCAGGAAGGCAGAACGCAGCCCGCGGTGGCGACAAGCGCGCCGGGGATGCCCGCTGCCTGGATCCCGACGAACGTAGCGCTGTTAATCGCAATCGGACCCGGCGTCATTTCGGCGATCGTCATGATATCGGCAAACTGCGTCATGGTCAACCAGCCGTGGAGCTCGACCGCTTCGTTCTGAATCAGCGGCATAGCTGCATAGCCGCCGCCGATGCTGAGAACACCGATCTTCATAAAACTCAGGAATAACTGTAGAAGTACCATCAGAAACCACGCTCCTTTTCCGCTTTTTCCTTACTCAGTGTGCGTACTGCACCGACCAGAGCCGATACCAGAATAATAATCAGAATATTCACTTTCAGATACCGGACGGCGATGAACGCCAGCACCAGCATCAATACAGCAGCAACATCTTTCCGGCGGAAGATATCCCCCGCCATATTGAATACGACGTCCGTGATCACAGCGGCTACGGCCGCAAGCATGCCGGTCATCGCCATACTGACATAGATGTTGTCGCGGAATGATTTGTAGAATGCCGAGATCACCGAGATGATCGTCAGCGGCGGCAGAACTGTGCCGAGGATCGTGATCAGGGCGCCCGGGACACCGGCGACGTGATAGCCGATGAGGATCGAGGCATTGACCGCGATGGCGCCCGGCGAGGACTGGGCGATCGCTGTCAGATCCAGCATTTCCTCTTCTTCGATCCAGTGCAGTTCTTCCACAAACTTTTTCCGCAGCAGCGGAATGATCACGAAGCCGCCGCCGAAGGTGCATGCGCTGATCTTGAAGGTGGAAAGAAACAGGGTCAGGTATGTATTGGCGGAAGTTTTCTTTCCGCTCTTTTCTGCTGTGCTGTCCATGTGCGTTCCTCCTTGTACGCACATATGGTAAAAGAGAATCAATAATAATAAAAATAATATTAATTAATAGTTTTTATAAGTAAAATGATATAAGAGGAGGCGCATATATGACGATCCGGCATATCAAGATCTTTCTGGCTGTATGCGGTCATGACTGCAACGTGACGCGCGCGGCGGAATTCCTGCATATGAGCCAGCCGGCAGTGTCGCTGGCTTTGAAAGAGATGGAAGAATATTACGGTACGATGCTGTTCGAGAGAAACGGCAGACATCTGGTATTGATGGAAGCGGGCCGGCGTCTTCTGGAATATGCGCAGAATATCAGCAACCTGTTTGACGATATGGAAGAACACATGATGAACTGGGACACCGCCGGACCGATCCGTGTCGGCGCCAGCATCACGATCGGCTCACAGTTTCTTCCCGATTATGTCAGCGCCTATAACAGCCGCTGGCCGCAGACACCGGTACGCGTCCTGGTAGCGCCGGGCGAAGTACTGGAAGAGAAAGTGCGGAACAGTGAACTGGATTTTGCTCTGGTGGAAGGCACCGTTCATGACAGCCGTCTGGAAGTGCGTACATATATGCGCGACCGGCTTGCCCTGGTGGTCAGGCCGTCATCGGATCCCGGACAGAACCGGAAGACGATCCGGGCGGAAGAAATGCGGAATATGAAATTCCTGCTGAGGGAAAAAGGAAGCGGTACCCGGGAAGTCTTTGATCATGCCATGGAAAAGGCCGGCTTCACCGTTGAGCCGATCTGGGAAGCCTACAGTACGACAGCTCTGATCAAGGCAGTGGAAAAGGGGATCGGCGTGTCCGTGCTTCCGTACCGCATGGCGGCGCCGCGCATCATGGCGGGAAAACTTGTCGAGCTGATTCCGGAGGGGCTGGATCTGAGAAGAAATTTTCATATCATCTATCAGAAAAAGCGCCGACTGAGTGAAGGCGCCAAACGTTTTATCGACCTGTGCGTGAACTATGAAATGGATTATCCCATGATCCGGCTTACGGATACCGAGGAATAAGAAAAGCAGAAACCGAATTCTGCTTTTTGTATGCTCTGTTTTCAGAATCCGTGCCGGCGGAAGACCTCGTCCATGATCGCGGGATATTCTTCGATCGGGAAGTTCTGAATGGAATACTTTTTACAGCCTTCTTCGGCAAGATAGCCGTGCAGCCATACTGCCATACAGACGGCTTTGAATACGTCGCATGTCAGAGACAGGATGCCGCCCAGGATACCTGCCAGCAGATCGCCGCTGCCGGCCTGCGCAAGCGCCTGGTTTCCGCTCTGGTTGATATAGTATTCACCGGCCGGGGAAACGACCAGCGTATTGGGTCCCTTGAGCACAAGAATGACATTATTCTCACGGGCAAATGCTTCGGCATATTCCATGCGGTGATCCATGACGGCGTGGATGGGCTTATTGATCAGGCGGGCAAACTCGCCGATGTGCGGCGTCAGGATGACCGGACATTTTACAAAGCGCAGGATATAGGTGTTGTGCTGCAGAAGATTGAGTCCTTCCGCATCCAGTACGACCGGTCCCTTGCTGTTCTGCAGGATGATATCCATGACGTCGGCTTTGCGGGGCATGTGAACGGCGCCGCTGCCGAAGACGACTGAACGTACGTTCGGAAGAAGATCTTCCAGTACGGGGCGGAAATCACCGCCGTCGAAGGGATGGAATACCGGTGTGATATGACGCACGGCTGCGATCGGGTAGATCTCTTTCGGTACGGCGGCGTGAATATATGCAGCGCCGACTGTCTTCGCACCGAGAATATTCAGACTCAGGGCACCGGCCATGCCGTAGCTTCCGCCGGTGATCAGGATCTGTCCGTAGGTCCCTTTATAGGCTGTTTCCTTTTTGCGCGGGAAACCGGCAAAGAAGAGTTCTTCGTTCATCTCGGCATACGGACTGTGAAGCGGATGCGGAAGAGAAAGATCCAGCAGTTCGCAGGAAGCGAACATCTGGTGGTCTTTACGCATCATGTGGAACGGCTTGTAGCAGTCGAGAGCAAAGGTGATCTCGGAATGCAGGGCATCCGGATCGCAGTACCCGGTGTCTGCCTCACAGCCGCTGTTGATATCAATGCTGAAAACACGCACGCCGCTCCGGTTGACGATCCGGAAGATCTTTTCCATGGAATCTTTCAGAGTGCCGTGATAGCCGAATCCGTATACAGCGTCCACGATCACATCGAAATCTCGGATCTTCTTTTCCAGGGAACGCACTGCGATGCGCGGTGTTGATGAAGCCGCTTCAAATGCCGCTGCTGCGGCCGGTGTCACCGGCTTTCCGTCACACAGGACAAAGGTCGAAGAACGGTCATGCAGGTATCTTGCGGCGGTAAACGCATCGCCGCCGTTATTGCCTTTTCCGCACAGAAAAAGCACCTTCGCACCAGGTTCGGTATGTGCTTCAATTGCCGCTGCGACCGCTTTTCCGGCAGTCTCCATGAGTTCCTGTACAGTAAGTCCGGAGTCCGCTTCGATCTGTTTCATTCCCTCTGTATGTATGATCATGAAATATATCCTTGCTGTACTTAGTTTAGCATGTTCATCCGGAAAGTATGTAAAAATTCCGTGTGAAAGTGCTTACGCGGTCTCAAAAAGTGCAAAAAGTGCTTTATTTAAGCGGTTTTAATGGTATAATACACGCGGCTGAGAAAACCAGGAAGGAGTATAGTATTATGCCAAGAAAGAAAACAACACCGGTTGAAGAAGCCGTCGCTACAACAGAAACAAAAGAAACAGTTAAAGCAGTAAAGAAGACAGCTGCGAAGAAGACTGCTGCTAAGGCAGACGCTGAAAAGAAACCGGCTGTGAAGAAGACAACTGCTAAGAAAGAAGCAGCGGATACAAAAGAAACAGCGGCTAAGAAGGCTCCTGCAAAGAAGGCTGCCGCTAAAAAGACAACAGCTGAAAAGGCTGAAAAGAAGCCTGCTGCTAAGAAAACAGCAGCTAAGAAAGCCGTTGTAAAGGAAGAAAAACCGGAAGTCTTCAAGCAGACTGTCAAGCACTATGAAGATGTCATCAACTGGAAGAAGGGCGAAGCTCATGCCATGGATTATCTCTACATCGAGATCAATGCAGGCGACCTGTTAACGGAAGTTGAAGCAGGTGTCGACAACATGGAAAACTGCTGCCAGGGCATCCTGAACTGCATGCTGGAAGGCGACCGTTTCATTGTTGAACCGGCAGAGGCAAACAAAGTTTCCAACACTCTGACAGTTCGTTATTACTGCGACAACCTGTCTCCGGAACGCAGAAAGTACTTCGACGTTCAGTAATTATAGAGACACGAAAGACACTGCTGAAAGGCTGTGTCTTTTTTCGTTGTCTTGCGGGATGACGCAGTCTCTGCCATAATGCAGACATGGTAAAGATCGTACTGGTCAGTGACAGTCACGGTGACAGGGCATGTCTGAAATGGCTGCGGGAGACCTATGCGGATTATGATATGTTCGTGCACTGCGGCGACAGCGAACTGAGCATTGAAGACATGGAAGGCTATATCTGCGTCATGGGGAATAATGACTTCCTGTACGGAAACAGTGTGCCGTACAGCCGCGTGCTGCAGGCGGACAGTCATAAGATCTATGTATGCCACGGGCATATGGACTTTCTGTCCTATTTTCATTACGGACCGATGGCGAAAAAAGCGAAGGGACTGGGATGTGACCTGGTCTTCTTCGGCCATGTGCACCAGGTATCCGATACGACGGAAGACGGGGTGCGTCTTCTGAATCCGGGATCGATCCGGCACAACCGCGACATGACCGACCCCAGCTATATGCTTGTGCATATCGACGGAGAAAATGTTTCCGTGGAAACAAAGACGTACGGCACGCCGCGTAAAAAAGGCTGGCTCGACAAGCTGATCGAATGGCTTATGAAGCTGTAGGAGCTGTCACGGGCGTGCGGCGGTCAGAGAGATGCTCATATAAGACATGTACAGAAACTCTGCCGGACCGCATACGGACGAAGCGGTAAAGCACAGCAGCGCGCAGAATCCCATGAGTCCGCCGAAGAACTGAAGCTTTTTCAGATCGGTGCGGTGGATGCGCAGCCAGTATACGGTGATCAGAAGAAAAGATGCGTAAGAGGCAGCCAGGTGTATGTCCGCGTACAGAGTGCTTTCCCGGTACGGGATCAGTACGCTCATAAGAAACAGAATAGCGGTCAGAACGCGTTCCGGACGTTTCTGATGCGGCTGCAGCAGGAAATAGATCCAGCCCAGGATCAGAAAACCGAACAGTCTTCCGGCAGCTGGATATGCGGCAAGAAAGCCGGAATAATTATCCATAACGGAAGGCATGATCAAAAGCGGCAGAAACAGACAGCCGGGAATGATACAATAACCAGAGAAATGCAGGAAGTTCGTTCTGTTCATTTCTGCATTATAGCATCACAGGGAGGTACTATGGATACATTCGGAAAAATGCTGAAACTGACTGTGTTCGGCGAATCCCACGGACCGGCGGTGGGCGGCGTGATCGACGGCATGCCCTCCGGCGTAAAGATCGATCTGGGATCCGTTCAGAAGCAGCTGGACAGAAGACGGGCATCTGCCGGTATCTCCACGGCGCGCAGAGAAAAAGACATCCCGGAGATCCTCTCCGGTGTATATAACGGAATGAGCACGGGAACACCGCTCGCTTTCATCCTCCGCAACAGTGACGCCAGACGGGAAGACTACGACAGCCTGCTGGACGTGCCGCGTCCTTCCCACGCCGACTATTCCGGACATATCCGCTTCCGCGGGTACGAAGACCGTTCGGGCGGCGGCCATTTCAGCGGCAGGCTGACGGCTGTCCTGACGTTTGCCGGTGCTCTTGCGGAAGATATGCTGAAGGAGAAAGGCATTCTGACGGGTACGCACATCCGCCGGATCGGCACGGCCGAAGACGAACCGTTTGACGCAGTTTCTCCGGAAAAGCAGCTGAAAGCGCTGGCGGAAAAGAAGTTCCCGGTATTGTCCGCGTATGCCGCAAAACAGATGAAAGAGATCATTGTAGATGCGGCAAACGAAATGGATTCGGTCGGCGGGATCACGGAAACAGCGGTATCCGGTCTTCCCGCGGGATATGGCGAACCGTTCTTTGACTCACTGGAAAGCCGCATCAGTCATGCGGTATTCTCCATACCGGCAGTCAAAGGAATCGAGTTCGGCGCCGGCTTTGCGCTGGCGGATATGAAGGGTTCCGAAGCGAACGATCCGTTCGTGATCCGGGACGGGAAAATACGCACGTCCACCAATCACAGCGGCGGGATCAACGGCGGCATCTCCAACGGCATGCCCATAGTGTTCCGGACCGTTCTGCGGCCGACGCCGTCGATCGGGATCGTGCAGAAGAGCGTGCATATGGACAGCCTGAGAGATACGGCGCTGACAATCGAAGGCCGTCATGATCCGTGCATCGTGCACCGGGCATGTCCTGTCATCGACGCGGTCACAGCACTTGTCATCGCCGATGTCGTCATGGAAGCGGAAGGAAGAAACTTCTTTGCCGGAGAAGCAGAATGAACGGCACAGAACTATCCATGCGGGATATTTGCACAGACATTCCGGCTGAAGTACCGCTGCGTACTGAAGCAGAAAGAACTGTCCGCCGGGCAGCTGCGGCATGCGGTGCGCTGGCGGAAGAACAGATCCGGGAAGCGTTACGGACAGTGATCCGAAATGAAACAAATTTGGTGCTCATCGGCATGCCGACAGCCGGCAAGACGACGCTGGCAGGACTTGTTTCGGCTATGACCGGAAGACCGGTGATCGAGACGGACGATGCTGTCACGAAGATGCTCGGCACATCGATCCGGGAATGTTTTGAGACAAAAGGCGAAACGTATTTCCGGGACTGTGAAACAGAAGCGGTAAGGGCTCTGCGGCACCGGCGGGGAATGATCATTTCCTGCGGCGGCGGGGTGATCAAACGACCGGAGAACATGGAAATGCTGGCGGAGAACGGGCGGATCATCTGGATCGACCGGGAGATCGAAAAACTGTTTCCCAGTGAATCACGGCCGCTGAGCAGCTCCCTGCAGGCAGTAAAAAAACTATATGAAGAGCGTCATATGCTCTATGAGAAATACAGCGACGTACGGATCGTAAACAACGGAACACCGGCAGAAGCCGCGGAAGCGATCGTACGCTACATGGAAAGCGGAGAGTATTAAACAATGACACTGACACAGAAGAAAGGATCAAAGATCATGGTATCACCTGCTCAGGCAGGCTTTTCTTCTGTCAGCGTGCCTGCGTCCAAATCGCTTTCTCACCGCGCTCTGATCACGGCCGCACTGTCGGAAGAGACGTCGCGTCTGTACGGTCTGGCGGACAACGCGGATATACAGGCAACGGTGCGCGGACTGCGGGATCTCGGCTGCAGCGTTCATCAGGACGGCGATACATGGCTTGTACGAGGCGGTATGCACGCGGATGAAGTGACGATCGACTGCGGGGAATCGGCGAGTACGCTGCGTTTCCTGCTTCCTCTGGCTGTATGCCACGCACGTACGGTGCATTTCACCGGACACGGCCGGCTGATGCAGCGTCCCCTGGATGCCTACCGTACGATCTTTGAAAACCAGGGACTGCTCTTTCAGCAGGAAGGCAGTGTCCTTACGGTACAGGGACCGTTACAGGCAGGGGAGTATACCGTGGATGCAGGTATATCCTCCCAGTTTGCCAGCGGTTTGCTGTTTGCTCTGCCGCTGCTGGAAGGAAACAGTACGATCCGCTTTGCCCGGGCAGCTTCCCGCCCGTACATCCGGATGACCGAATATATGCTCGCACAGGCAGGTCTGCAGATCGAACGCACTTCGTACGGCTTCCGGATCCCCGGCATGCAGAAAGCATCGGCTTTTGAATATACCTGTGAAAAGGATATGTCTGCCGCGGCGGTCTTTGCCGTATGCGCGGCAATCGGCAAACGGACGCTGGAAGTCCGGGGAATGATGAACTCGGTCCTGCAGGGCGACCGCGTGATCACGGAGCTTCTGCAGAAAATGGGCGCCCGGTGTGAAGAGACTGCGTCGGGCATGGTATGGCATCCGTCCGAACTCTGCGGCACAGAGATCGATCTGCGCGACTGTCCGGATCTTGGTCCGGTACTGTTCGCGGCGGCGGTAAAGGCACAGGGCAGGACCGTCTTCCGCAATGCCGGACGGCTGCGTGAAAAGGAAAGCGACCGCATCGAATGCATGCGCAGAGAACTGCAGAAACTCGGTGTTCATATGTCTGTCGATGCGGATGACACCGTCACGGTATATGGCGAGAAAACGATCCGCGGCGGCTGTGAAGTGAGCGGACATGGAGATCACAGGATCGTCATGGCGCTGGCAGTACTCGGTACTGCGGCAGAAGAACCGGTGACGATCAGCGGCTGTGAAGCCGTGCGGAAAAGCTGGCCGGACTTCTTTGACGAACTGCAGCGCGCCGGATACGGCGTGACGGGCATTTCACAGTGAACCGTATTGGAAAGGATGCTATAATCAACAGCGATGGCGAACGATTGGAAGAAAAAATATATCGGACCCGGCAGTTTCTATAAAGAGACGGCGCGCATCGCGGTCCCGCTTGCCCTGCAGAGCGCTCTGATGAGCGGCCAGTCCATGATCGATACTCTGATGGTCTCATGGATCGGCATGGTCTCTGCGGTCGGTACGGCGGCACAGATCGATACGCTGGCAGCGATGGTCAACTACGGCTGCATCGGCGGCGTCAGTATGTTTGCGTCCCAGTTTTTCGGCGCGGATGACCACCGCAATATGAAGCGATGCACCGGTCTCGGTCTGATGCTTGTCATGACCAACGGCGTACTGTGGTGGATCCTTGCGACCGTGTTCGGAAGGCAAATCCTGAGCTTCTATATGAGTGATCCGGAAGTGGTGAAGAACGGCCTGCTGTATCTGAGCATTTCCCGTTTCTCACTGCTGATAAACGGCGTGAACTTCTGTTTCTCCAATATGTTCCGCAGCACGAAACAGCCGCATATTTCCCTGCGGGCGTCGATCCTTACGACCTGTACGAATATTACCTTCAACTGGCTGCTGATCTTCGGTATCGGTCCGTTCCCGGAAATGGGGGTGCGCGGCGCCGCACTTGGTACGATCATTGCCCAGATGGTATCCTGCATCGTGCTGGTCGGCTACGCAGTATGGTCAAAACAGCCGTTTATCGGATCGTTCCGCGAGATGTTCTCATTTGACCGTGAGTTCCTGCGGCCGATCGCAGCCCGGATCTATCCGCTGATCTTCAATGAATCCACGTTCGGTGTCGGACAGACACTGTTCATCAAGGCGTTCGGCATGCTGGGAAAAGATGCCATGGATGCCTATTATGTCGGCAATCAGATCTTCAATCTGATGACGTTTGTGATCTACGGCTACGGCAACTCCGTGCAGATCCTGCTCGGCAGTGAACTGGGAAAGGGACATATCGACCGGGCGAAAGAAGAGTGCGACTATCATATCGGACTTGCCTTTGTCATGTCGTGCATTCTGGTACTGTTCCTGGTGATCTTTGCCAGACCGCTCGTATCTCTGTTCGGACTGAAAGATCCTGCCGTGGAGAAGCTCGCTGTTGCAATCGTACGCGTCTTTGCCGTCAAGGCGTCGATGCGGCTATATAACTTTCAGATCTTCTCGATCCTGCGTTCCGGCGGTGACGCGAAAATCCTGCCGTTCCTGGATTCGGGGCTTGAATGGCTGGTCGGTCTTCCGTGCGCATTCTTATGCGTAACGGTGCTGCATATGGACGATATCGCGCTGGTCCTGCTCATTACGCAGCTGGAACAGCTGGTACGCCTCGTGCTTGGCATGCGGCGCGTCAAGACCTATAAGTGGGCGAAGGACCTGACAAAGCTGGTCGCGCAATGAGAACATTTCTGCAGAAAAAGGAACTGATCATGATCGCGCTGACTGTCGTGGTATGCGCAGTATGGATCCTGGTTTTACGGCGTCCGAAGCATAACGTGACCGTGCAGATCGTGCACGGACAGGAAGTCGTCCGTGAGTTTCATCCCGATGAAGATGCCCTCTATCACATCGAAGGGGACTGCGGCGGTCTGGATGTGGAAGTGAAGGGCGGACGCTGGCATGTGATCAACGAACAGTGCCCCAACCACATCTGCGCACATACCGGCTGGGCTTCGCCGGAAGATATGATCGTGATCACGTGCATGCCGAATGATATCGTGATCCAGGTCAGTGAGTATACATATGAGACCAGGTGAGACAAGAAAACTGACAGTGCTGGCAATGCTGAGCGCCGCGGCTGTCGTATGCAATATTCTGGAGTCGGTCTATATCGGTCCGCTCTTCCTCAATATGCGCATCGGCATCGCCAATATCGCATCGCTCATCGCGCTTGTGCTGTATGGAAAAAAGGGACTGTGCACGGTGAATATCATCCGTGTCATCACCGCGCCGGCGCTGCAGGGAACGCTGTTCGGCACCGCCTTCTGGATCTCCCTGGCTGGTGTATCGCTGTCCACGCTTACCGTGCTTCTGCTGGATCCGCAGAAACATTCGCTGCTGTTTTTATCCATCTGCGGCGCCATGACGCATTCCCTCGGCCAGGTACTGGCAGTCGCTCTGCTGTACAGACAGGCAGCCATGGCAGCATCTCTGCCGTATTACATCCTGCTGTCCATAGTCACCGGACTTCTGACCGGGACCGCTGCTTCACTTGCCGTAAAGCATCTGAAGCCGGTGCTCCGCAGATACTGACATTCCTTCCGGAATGTTTTTTTATGCAACAGAAAAGATCTCTGCCGTATGACAGAGATCCCGGTTCAGTCTTTGTTTTCCTGCGCCCGTTTCCAGGCTTTCCACTGTTCGATCTGTTCCTTGCGCTGCTTCACCCGCTTCTCTACGCCCTGTTCGGTCGGATTGTAGTATTTCTTATCCTTCAGGGAATCCGGCAGGCACTGCATGGCGCTCAGCTTTTCCTCGGTGTCGTGGGCATAGATGTAGCCGTCGCCGTAGCCGAGATCTTTCATGAGTGACGTCGGCGCGTTGCGGATCTGCAGGGGGACCGGTTCATCCAGCATCGTCCGGGCGTCTTCGGCAGCGGTCATATAGGCAACTTCCAGAGCGTTGGATTTCGGTGCCAGTGAGCAGAATACGACGGCGTGGGTGAGGTGTACGGAGCACTCCGGCATACCGATGAAGTGGCATGCCTGGTAGGCGGCCACAGAGATCTCCAGCGCCCGTGAATCGGCCATGCCGACATCTTCCGAAGCAAACCGGACGACCCGTCTTGCGATATACAGCGGATCCTCGCCGGCTTCCAGCATGCGCGCCAGCCAGTATACCGCCGCATCGGCGTCGCTGTTGCGCATGGACTTATGCAGAGCACTGATCAGATTGTAGTGTTCTTCGCCGTTCTTGTCGTACAGCAGAGACTTGCGGCTGATGCACTGTTCGATGATATCGCGGGTGACGCGGGAATGCACACTGTCGCCTTCCCCGTTGAGGACGGCAAGTTCCAGGGTGTTCAGCGCGGTGCGGGCATCGCCGTTTGCGTAGTTGGCGATCAGTGCGATCAGATCGTCTTCGATCTCCACTTCCATATTGCCGAAGCCCCGTTCATCCGTAACTGCCCGCTTCAGCAGTCCGATGATATCATCTGCGGTCAGTGCTTCCAGCACAAAGACCTTGCAGCGGGAGAGAAGAGCGGAATTGATCTCAAACGACGGATTCTCTGTCGTCGCGCCGATCAGGGTGATGCTTCCGCGTTCCACATACGGCAGGAAGGCATCCTGCTGCGCCTTGTTGAAACGATGGATTTCATCCACGAAGACGATCGTCTTCTGTCCCATGCGCCGGGCGTTCTCCGCTCTGCTCATGACTTCCTTGATCTCTTTGATGCCGCTGGTAACAGCCGAGAAAATAATAAAACTGCTCTCGGTGCACCGGGCAATGATGCGTGCCAGCGTGGTCTTTCCGACGCCGGGAGGCCCCCAGAAAATCATGGACTGCACGGTATCGGTATCGATCATCCGGCGCAGTATTTTTCCTTCGGCGAGAAGGTGCTGCTGGCCTACATATTCATCCAGTGTTTCCGGCCGCATACGGTCGGCAAGCGGACCGGTCGTACGCCGGTCATCAAATAATGAAATCTGTTCCATAACACCTCCTGTACCAACAAGTATACCATGACACACGTTTTTTCACCCCCTCCTCGCAGGGGAAAACAGGGCAGGATAGTATGTAAGTGCACAGGGGGAGATGCACTGCAGAGCATCCCTTCCTGTCCGTGGCAGCAGCGCACTGTCACATACTGATCCCGGAAAGGCAGTCACAGCAATATTAGATCAGGTATTGTAAGCCCGAAGTGCCGGTTCGATTCCGGCCCGGCCTGAAAAGGCCGGTAGTTTAAAGGCAGAACGCGTAAAAAAACTGTCTTGAACGGATCTTATGTATGGGGATATGGCGAAATGGCAGACGCAGCAGTTCCAGAGACTGCGGGAGAGATCCGTGCAGGTTCGACACCTGTTATCCTCACTGAAAACAACGGGATTCCGCCTGGCGGATCCTTTTTTCTGCTGTTTCTCTGCTGAAAATCTGCTGTTATTAATTCGGCTGTTTTTTCAGAATATAATAACTGATAAAATATATTCAACAGAAGAGGAGAATAATAATGGAGTTTCCGAAGAACTTTTTATGGGGCGGTGCTGTCGCAGCAAATCAGCTGGAAGGCGCGTGGCTGGAAGACGGCAAGCAGCCGAATGTGACCGATATCTGCGTCGGCATCAATACCAGAGAACCCGGTCTGAAATGGAATGAAGAAACAAAGAAATGGGAGATGAAACTGGATCCTGAGAAGGTGTACCTCTCTCATGAAGGCATTGATTTTTATCACAGATACAAAGAAGATCTTGCCCTGATGGCCGGTATGGGATTCAACTGTTTCCGTACATCCATTGCCTGGGACGCATCTTTCCGAACGGGGATGAAGAAGAACCGAACGAAGCCGGCCTGAAGTTCTACGACGATATGTTTGATGAGATGCACAGGCTCGGCATGGAGCCGGCGATCACGCTGTCCCACTATGAAACACCGCTGCATCTTCTCACGGAATACGGCGGCTGGGCTGGTGATCAGATGCTCGGCTTCTGGAAAAACTATGTTACGACCGTATTCCGACGCTATAAGGGAAAGGTGAAGTTATGGATGACCTTTAATGAGGTCAACAACCTGTACCGCAGACCGATGATCTCCGGCGGAATGCTTTCCCTTGATCCTGAGAACAAAGTGAATCCGCAGCATGTCAACCTAAAGGACCAGTGGCAGGGATATTACAATCTGCTCGTTGCGAATGCATGGACGGTAAAGATCGGCCATGAGATCGATCCGGAGAACCGGATCGGCTGTATGCTGTCCAGTTCCTCGGTCGCTTTATATCCGGCAAATCCTGATCCGGAAAATATGTTCGGTGCATATTCCATGGCCCGTAAGGCAACGCTGTTCTTCGGCGATCCGCTCTGTCTCGGCATCATTCCCGGCTATGTGAAACGGGAATGGAAAGAAAACAACTGTGCGCCGAAGATGGATGAGGAAGGTCTGGAGATGATCCGCCGGTATACAGTGGACTACTATGCGTTCAGTTATTACCGTTCCGCTGTGTATGAGAAGAGCGTCAGCGGTGAGATCGATACCGGCGGATATAAGGGTGTGGACAATCCGTATCTGAAGGAGATCTCTCCGAAACCGTGGTCATGGCCGGTGGATCCGCTGGGACTGCGCTATGTTCTGAACTGTCTGTATGACCGCTATCATCTGCCGCTGTTTATCGTCGAAAACGGCATTGGTCTGGATGAAGAACCGGATGAAAACGGTGAGATCCATGATCCGTTCCGTGTCAAATATGCAAGAGACCATCTGATCCAGGTCAATGAAGCGATCAAAGACGGTGTTGATGTAATGGGCTATCTCTGGTGGGGACCGATCGATATTGTGTCTGCCGGTACCGGGGAAATGAAGAAACGCTACGGTTTTGTCTATGTTGACCGTCACAACGACGGCACCGGCACACTGGCGCGTTCGAAAAAAGATTCCTATGAATGGATGAAGAAAGTCTGTGAATCCAATGGTGAATATCTTGCGGAGGAGGACGCGTAAAAGCATCCTGCCGGAAGAATCGCATACTGCAGAACAGATCTGAAGAAAGAACAGGCCGGACAGTATATCAATCTGTCCGGCTGGTTTTTTCGTGCAGGGACGGCTGCGGCATCTGTTCATGATGCGTTATTTTGATAGGCGAAAAGCTGACCAAAAGCTGCCCGCAGAATCAAAAAAGCGCCTGTTGAGCGCTTTTCTGAATAAAGACAGGGGTGGAGAGAATCGAACTCCCATCAGCGGTTTTGGAGACCGATGTACTACCATTGTACGACACCCCTAATACAACAAAAATGACACGTACGGGATTCGAACCCGTGAATGCCGCCGTGAAAGGGCGGTGTGTTAAGCCGCTTCACCAACGTGCCATGTGGTGCCTATGAATAATAGCATAGGGTCAAAATATGTGCAATATCTTTTTTTGAAAAAATTCGGACAGAATGAAAAAGGCAATGACATGCATTGCCTCAGAAAGCGAAGATCATGCCGCACAGGGCAGCGATGAATATGATCATGACCGGATGGACCTTGCTCTTCCATTTATAGAAAGCCAGCAGAGCAGCGAACAGAAGCAGCGCTTTCCAGTTGAACAGATCAGCAATACTGCCGCTGGCTTTCCATGCGTCCACAAAGAGAAGGGAAGAAACATAGATACTGACAACGGCTGTCAGGATAAAGCCGACAACAGCCGGGCGAAGTCCTTCGAAGACGCCTTTCACTGCTTTTGAATCACGGAAGCGTTCCAGCATGCCGGCAATGATAATGATCACGATCACCGACGGTGCGACCAGGGAGAGTGTTGCGGCAGTTCCGCCGAGGAAACCGAACATGTGATTTCCGATATACGTTGCCATATTGATGCCGATCGGACCGGGCGTGCTTTCCGATACCGCGATCATGGTGGAAAGATCCTGTACGGTGAACCATCCGTACTTTGCGCTCATTTCCTGCAGGAAGGGGATCGTGGCAAGACCGCCGCCGACCGCGAACAGACCGGTCTTGAAGAATTCCCAGCACATCAGAAAGAATGTACTCATGCCTGTTCACCGCCTTTCTTCCGGCTCTTCACCGTAAACATGACATAGCCGGCGATCCCCGCAAGGATGACCAGGATGACGGTCGAAAGATCCGTAAAGCTGGAAAGCAGGAAGGCAGCCGCAAAGATCAGAAATGTCCAGACATCCGTGACGCCTTTTTTCAGAAGTTTTTCGATGGCGGTAAACATCAGTACGCAGACTGCCACCTGTATGCCCCGCAGAGCATGCTGGACGATCTCCAGCTGGGAAAAGTTGGAGATCAGCGCTGTGATCAGAGTGATAATGATCAGCGACGGTGAGACCACGCCGAGTGTGGCAATGATGCCTCCCAGAATACCTTTCACCTTATAACCGATAAACGTGGCGGTATTCACGGCAATGATGCCGGGCGTGCATTGGCCGATGGCATAATAGTCCATGACTTCGTCTTCAGTAGCCCAGTGATGCTTTTCGATCACTTCCCGCTGGATCATCGGCAGCATCGCATAGCCGCCGCCGAAGGTGAACAGTCCCATCTTGAACCAGGAAACAAATAGATCCAAATATACTTTCATACGCAGTTATCCCTGTAATACAGCCTGTTAAGAAGCTGATGTATCCATCTTACACCATTCATTCCGCATGTACACTATTTGACAGGCAGGCAAAGGTGTGTGAAAATTGCATGACCGGATCGGAAACCGTCAGTTTCCCTCTGATATCTCATTCTGTAATTATGAGTGTGTTTGCGGCTATAATAGTAGTAACGAATAAAGTGAGGTAACAGAAATATGATCGACTATACGGAAGGTTCCGGAAAGCAGTACCATACCGGTGTCGGAAAAGGCGACGTCGGACGCTATGTTTTTCTGCCGGGAGATCCGAAGCGCTGCGCCAAGATCGCCCAGTATTTTGATGACCCGCAGCTGGTTGCGGACAGCCGGGAATATGTAACGTATACCGGTACGATCAACGGTGTAAAGGTATCGGTCACATCGACGGGAATCGGCGGACCGAGCGCATCCATCGCCATGGAAGAACTGGCAGTCGTCGGAGCAGATACATTTATCCGCGTCGGCACCTGCGGCGGTATGGATGTAAATGTAAAAAGCGGTGATCTTGTGATCGCGACAGGCGCCATCCGCATGGAAGGCACATCCAGGGAATACTGTCCGATCGAATATCCCGCAGTGGCGGATCTGGAAACGACGATCGCGCTGACGGAAGGCGCAAGAGCTGTGAACGCACCGTATCATACCGGCGTCGTACAGTGCAAGGACGCTTTCTACGGCCAGCATCGTCCCGAGACGCTTCCCAACGGGGAAGATCTGATCCGCAAATGGAACGCATGGGTCGCCATGGGATGCAAGGCATCGGAAATGGAAAGCGCGGCGCTGTTTATCGTCGCTTCGTATCTGCATGTCCGCTGCGGCACGATCCTGCTGACAGTCGCAAATCAGGAGCGCGCAAAAGCAGGGCTGCCGAATCCCCAGGTACACGATACGGATCTGGCGATCCGGGCGGCAATTGAAGCAGTGAAGGTGCTGATCGAACAGGACAACAGCTGATGCGTTCCGCCTGAATGAAAAGGAGAATGAACAGCCTATGATAAAACAACCGGTCAGACGAAGTCTGTCTGACTTTATCAAGATGACAATGGGATCACAGTTTGTGATCCCTGTTTACCAGAGAAACTATACCTGGATCCCGGAGAAAGAGACTGCCCGGTTTATGAATGATATGGAGAACCTGCTGTCCGGCAGATCGGACAACCAGTTTCTCGGCATCATCATCTACCTGGAGACGCCGGTCACCACGATGTTCCGCCAGTTTCAGATCATTGACGGACAGCAGCGGATGACCACGGCATTTCTCTTCCTGCTGGCGCTGAGGCAGTATGCCGAACAGCGCAAAGACAGCGTTACCAAAGGGATGATCGAGGACTACTATCTGTACAACCACCATGTTTCCGAGTCCATGAGCCTTCGTCTGAAGCCTGCTATCTCTGACGACGATGTCTATGCACGACTGGTCTATGGAAGTCCGAAAGATCTTTCCCCGAAGGAAAAGGAATCCAATGTATACCGCAACTATGATTATATCAGCCGGCGCATACGGAACTTTGCCGGCAAATACCCGCTTCTGCAGATCCTGGATACGCTGAACCGGATCGATATTCTCGGTTTCCCGCTTTCCGACCGCGACAATGCACAGCAGATCTTTGAGTCGATCAACTCCACCGGAGCACCGCTCACATCTGCCGATCTGATCCGGAATTATATTCTGATGAATCATACCGATGATGTGCAGGAAAGACTGTATTCCATGTACTGGAAGCCGCTGGAAGGCTATTTTCCGGATTCCAGGAAGCTCGAAGATTTCTTCCGTTTCTTCCTGGCAGCCAAAACATACAGCCTCATGAGCCGGAAAGATGTCTATGAAGGATTCAAGACATACTGGGAGAATTACCGGGGAACCACGGAAAGCGGCATGCAGGAGGTCGTACGGTATGGAAGGTACTTCCAGACGATCTATTCCGGACCGGCGGAAAACGCACAGGTCGAACGTGCCCTGGATGATTTCCGGAAGAACGATTCCCGTCTTCCGGCACCGTTCCTGATGGAGATGATGCGCCTGTATGAGCAGGGTGAGATCAATGAAAGAGAACTGACCGGCGTGGTCCAGCTGACGGATTCCTATCTGATCCGAAGGGCGCTCTGCAGCAGTGACGCCAGCTCACTCAACCGTTATTTCCCGCAGCTTCTGCGCTCCGTCCTGACAGCGTTTGAAAAGAACCGGGACATCCTGACGATCACCCGTGTGCATCTGATCAATTACAACCGCGGCAAGCTTCTGGCGATGCCGACAGACGACCAGCTGCGCAAACAGCTCCGCGAAGTCAACGCGTATTCACTGATGTGCATCCGCAGTGTCCTGGACCGCATCGAGCATTTCAATTCGCATGCAAGGGTGGATCTGTCCGGTCTGAATATTGAACATATCATGCCCCAGCATCCCAACACATGGTGGAAGGAAAACTCGGGCATGGCTGCTGAAGACGAATATACGGAATATGTCAACCTGATCGGCAATCTCACATTGTGTGCGGAATATGACAACTCCCGCATGGGCAATGAAGACTTTGCCTATAAGAAAAAGGTCCTGGCAAAGACCTCCCATATCCGTCTGAATGAAAAGATCCTGAAGAAAAAGACATGGGATAAAGACGCAATCCTGAAACGGTGTGATGAACTGGCGGATACGATCATCCGCATCTATCCGTATGACGCCGGAAAGGTCGTTGCCGCTCCGAAGAACAGCGATCTCATCGTCCTGAATACGCCGACGGTCAGCGCCCGCGCTGTGTACCGCGACAGCCAGCATGTCGAAGTACTTGCCGGTTCCACGATGAAACCGTACGGTGCCCGCGAAATGAAAACGATGCGCCAGCAGTTCCAGAGCATGTATGACCGGGGTATTCTGACGGATGATGAAAACGGAAAGATCCAGTTTGAGCAGAATTACCGCTTCGGCGATTTGAACGCGGCTGCCAGCTTCCTGATGCACAGAGGCGGAAACAACGCTTCTGCCTGGGTGCTGGAAGACGGCTCCGAGTTCCATCCCGAACAGATCGCGGAACGCACGGAGGAAAAGAAAGCTCCGGCCGCAAAACCGCGCCGAACAAACCAGGCCCGTCCGAAGAAAAAAACGGCGCAGAAACCTGCACCGCGAAAAAGTGAACAGCCTGTTCAGGCAAAGAAAGACGGAACAGCGGAAGAAGCGCCGAAGCGCAGGATCACTGTCCGCCGCATCACTTTTGCCGGCCGCAATACCGATCAGTAACTGCGCAGCCGGTAGTAGTCAATATAGGTACGAAAGGCAGAAGGAATGGCCGCAGAGGCCATTTCTTCTTTTGTTAAGGCAATGCAGTTTTCCGGCAGAGAGAGGGAACGTATGTCATCGACCAGCACTTCATAGGCCTGCATATGCCATTCGATATGGGAGAAGATATGCTTCGCGTCCGGCAGCCGGTGTAATCTCTGTATTTCCGGAATGTACAGCGCAAGCATCGTTCTCAGTTCCTGAGGATCACAGTGTTTCCCGATACCGGGAAACTCATACAGACCTGCCAGCAGGCCGGCATCGTCCCGTTTCCGGATCACGAACCGTTTTTCATCCCGTACGATCACCAGCGTGCGTTCTTCGCATTTTCTTTTGTTCGGCTTGGAGCGGAAGGGAATATCACCGGTGCGGTTTTCCCGGTATGCAAGACAGCTTTCCGCCAGCGGGCATTCTGTGCAGCGCGGAGCACCGTTCGGCACGCAGATCAGCTGTCCCAGTTCCATCAGTCCCTGGTTGAAGGCGCCGGCCCGGATCTGTTCGGAAGCGTATGCCGGTGTCAGTGTTTCCTGCAGCGCGTCCTTCGTATGCGGATCTTTAATATCGCTCTCCGTCAGAAACAGACGTGCCAGTATCCGCAGCACATTGCCGTCGACTGCCGGCACCGGCTTCCCATATGCGATCGATGCGACGGCACCGGCTGTATACGGACCGATCCCGGGCAGACGCACCAGTTCTTCATAGTTTTCCGGCAGTTTGCCGCCATAGTCTTTTACGAGGACTTGGGCGCATTTTTTGAGATTGCGTGCCCGGGAGTAATATCCCAGTCCTTCCCATAAGCGCATCAGCCGGTCATCCTGGACTGCCGCAAGAGAGGCGATATCGGGCAGCTCATGCACAAATATCTGATATTTTACGATCACGGCTTCGATCCGCGTCTGCTGCAGCATGATCTCGCTGATCCATACATGATACGGATCACCGGTATCCCGCCACGGCAGATCCCGGTGATTCTTTTCATACCATTCGGTCAGTTTTACAGCGTCTTCCTGTTTGAATTCCATGCCCTCATTATACCGAACGGATGGTTGAAGAACACCGGGAAATGATTTAGAATAATTTGGTACGCAGGCGTAATTCAATGGTAGAATGTCAGCTTCCCAAGCTGAATACGCGGGTTCGATTCCCGTCGCCTGCTCTTTTTTATACCCCCGGCAGTGAATGTATACATGCCGGGGGTATTATGTACTTGCAGAAAGGGAAACGACCTGACTGCAGAAAATACATTGACACCTTATAAGGTGCTATTGTATGATACAGAAGCAAAGGAGAAACAGAAGATGATGAAAGCAGTTATGAACATTCGCAGACGGTATGATAAATCTTATTGCAAATGTGCAGCTTACAGCGCAGATGTTTTTTCCGCGCGCCGGCTTTCCTGTACGAAGAGCGGCAGGTGGTATCCCGAGGGATAGTACCGCAGTACTGATTTCGTATTCTCACAGGAGACCGGCAGAACGCTGATCTCCTGTTTTTCATTCCACGGTGCCTTAGCCAAGTGTGTATAAAGGCGCAGGGTCGCAGCCCCTGGATCGTCGGTTCGATTCCGACAGGCATCTTCTGATCCGCTTCATTCAGTCCTCTGCAGTACTCCGCAGGTACCGCAGTCAACGTTCTTTCTTCACAGCGGATGCGGCACGGAAGAAAGAAAATCACAGCCGAAAGATCGATGGACTTGTATCGGCAGCACATATGGGCAGGTAGCGAATCGATTAAACGCGCCTGACTGTAAATCAGGTCCTTCACGGGGTAGTGGGTTCAACACCCACCCTGCTCACCATCTGCATCCGTAGCAAAACGGTTTAATGCACCTGACTCTTAATCAGGGTGGTCTGGGTTCAAATCCCAGCGGATGCACTTATACACCAGTAGCTCAGTCGGTACGAGAGCGTCTGTCCTACAAACAGAAAGTCACAGGTTCGAGCCCTGTCTGGTGTACTTTATGCCTCGTTAGCTCATTTGGAAGAGTGCGGCGCTACGAACGCCGAGGCGGCAGGTTCGAATCCTGCACGGGGTGCGGACGGTTCTTCTGAACTGTCATTTGGGACGTTAGCTCAATCTGGCAGAGCAGCTGCCCTGCACGCAGTAAATTACGGGTTCGAGTCCCGTACGCTCCACGGAGAAGGAAAACTCAGAAAAACCAAATATGATCCGGTAGCTCAGCTGGGAGAGCAACTGACTTTTAATCAGTGGGGCGGGAGTTCGAGCCTCCTCCGGATCACTTACGGTGTTGTCGTATAACGGCTTATTATTTCCGGCTGTCTACCGGAAGATCGGGGTTCGATTCCCCGCAGCACCGCTGGTGAGTGAAACATCCGGCAGAGAACGAAGTACCGTTTGATACTTCTTTTTTTTGCGTATTCGATCTGTATCGTAAGCCTGAGATTCTTCTGGCGAAGCTCTTCGTTCTGTCGTAACAGTTCCTCGTTCTCTGCCTGAAGTTCTTCCATTGTCTTTTTCTTCTTTGGCATGCCGTCCACGTTTCCTTTCAATGACAGTATACCCGTTTTCTTTGTATTCTTTGATCCATCTAGCTAGTGTGCCTTGAGTTGCCGATCCGAGATCTAATGAGACCTGGTGGACAGATTCCTTTCCAATAAATACTCTTTTGATTGCGTTCTCCTTATATTCCGGTGAAAAATAATTCCATTTATGTTCCAGTATTTCAGGCCCATGAAGGTCAGCCAGGTGAACCATATAGTTTACGGTTTCGTATGTAAGATTCCGTTCTTTAGCGATCCTCGTCGCACTTTTATGATTTACTTTCCATTCTTTATAGATTTCTATTTTTTCTTCATAACTCAGTTTCATAAAAATGCTCCCCAAAAGCTTTGTTCAACTTTTGGGGAGCACTTCAGACTCGCTGCTTTTTTTATAATCCGATTTCAATGGAACCGCTCATGGCATGTACGACATTGTCGATATGCCACTGATACCAGTAATCGTGATCCGGCATCATATCATCGGTCAGATCTTTGTAGAATACGGAATACATATGATCGTAGTCACCGATGTGATAGGTGAAGATCAGATCCGCTTTCACATCCCGGATCTGCTTTGTGACCGTGCCGTCCGGATAGACGGTCTTTTCCATGACCAGAGAAGCGGCGATGCCGGTATTGAGTTCTTCCCAGGAACTGAATCCCTGCCACGTCTGGGAACTGATCATATTTCCGAGTGCATAGAAGCAGATCGTATTATCATTCAGCCAGTGGATCGGCTGAGTCGAGTGGGCGTGATTGCCGATGATGACATCCGCACCGGCATCGGCCAGCTGCTGGGCAAGGGACATCTGTTCCGCGTCCGGATTATGGGTATATTCCTGTCCCCAGTGCATGGATACGATGACAAAGTCAGCTTTTTCCTTGGCACTGCGTACCCAGTTCAGCAGTTCCTCTTCGTGGCCGCGGTATTTGTTGATCATATACTCTCTGCCCGCCGGCGGCTGCCAGCCGTTCATATCGTATGTCCATGCGGTGAACGCATAGGTGATTCCGTTTTTCTCATAAACAGGAATGGCTTCCCATTCTTCGGCAGTCATATTCATGCCGGCAGTCACAACACCTTCCTTGGCTGCCCAGAACGCATGGGAATTCTCGCAGGCTTCCTCGCCCTTATCGAGGGAGTGGTTGTTTGCGACAGAGATCAGATTGAATCCCTTGGATACCATGTAGTCGCCGTACGACTGCGGACAGTTGAAGTGCGGGAAGGGGGTGATTCCCAGATGATCGCCGCCCAGGATGCATTCCTGGTTGTAGAACGCAAGATCATAGTTTTTGGCCGGATCGGCGATGGCATCCATCTGCGGCGCCCAGTCATATGTGCCGTCTTCCTGCTGCGCATCCCAGGAGTTCGGTGTCTGCACCAGGGCATCTCCGAGCATATACAGGGACACGGTGTGCGTGACCGGCTGCGGTTCCGGCGTCGGCTCCGGTGTAGGAGTCGGTGTTGTTTCGGCAGTCTCGGGTTCTGGTGTTTCCTGCGGCTTTTCACCGTGCGGAAGTATGATTGCGGCAGTGCCGGCTGCGAGAGCACATATCAGCACTGCGAAGGTGATCTTCACCCATGTCTTCAGTTTTCTTTTTTTTGTGTTTGCCATAAAAGAATTGTATCACTGACGGTGCAAAGAAAAAACTGCATGCCTTACACAGACCGGGCAGGAGGATCAGTATACCGCCATCCGTACGATGCCTGCTGCACAGAGAAAAATCTTGAAAGATACGTACACGTTTCAGAAAGCAAATGACTGAAATTTTCATGCGGTGACATACGTTTTCCTGAGTCTTTTAAGATACAATGATAGAAAGAAGTAAGAACATCATAATTGGAGGAAACATTCGATATGGCAGAGAAAACACCTCTTTACGAGGCACATGTTGCTTTGGATGGAAAAATCGTGGATTTTGCCGGTTTTCTGCTTCCTGTGCAGTATCCGACCGGTGTGATCCGCGAGCACATGGCAGTCCGTGAAAAAGCAGGACTTTTTGATGTCTCACACATGGGCGAAGTG
Source organism: Solobacterium sp. (assembly GCA_017510405.1). Classification (GTDB taxonomy): domain Bacteria; phylum Bacillota_I; class Bacilli_A; order Erysipelotrichales; family Erysipelotrichaceae; genus Bulleidia. The sequence continues at coordinate 18,354 of JAFWNG010000029.1, read as the reverse complement.
ACCTTTAAAGGACCGGATGCCCTGAAGAATCTCAATTACATTTTCACAAATGACTACACAAATCTGAAGGAAGGAAGAGTCCGCTACGGCATTATGTGCTATGAGGACGGCGGCTGTGTGGATGACCTGATCGTCTACCGCCGCGGGGAAGAAGACTTCTTCGTAGTCGTCAATGCCGCAAACCGGCACAAAGACGTCGCCTGGATCAGAGATCATCTTCAGGGAGACGTTGTCTTTGAAGACGTTTCCGATCAGTATGCGCAGCTTGCCCTGCAGGGACCGCTGAGCGGCGATATCCTGAGTCAGTACACGGAACTGCCGCAGAAGTATTACAGCTTCATTGATACGGAGATCTGCGGAAAGAAAGTGATCCTGTCTCAGACGGGATATACCGGATCGTACGGCTTTGAGATCTACTGCCGTCCGGAAGACGCAGTCTTCCTGTGGGAGACGATCCTGAAAGATGAGCGCGTCATACCGTGCGGACTGGGAGCCCGTGATACACTTCGTCTGGAAGCGGGAATGCCGCTGTACGGACACGAGATGGATGCGACCGTCAGCCCGCTGGAGACCGGACTGGACTTCGGCGTTAAGCTGAACAAGGAGTTCATCGGCCGCGAAGGCATGCTGGCCCGCACCAACCGTCACCGCATCGGCATTAAGATCACCGGCCGCGGCATTGCCCGTGAACACTACGATGTTTATATCGGTGACGAGAAGATCGGTCATGTCACATCGGGCACGCACTGTCCGTATCTCGGCGGTGCATATGCCATGGCACTGACAGATCAGGCGTATGAACCCGGTACGATCGTACAGGTAGAAGTACGCGGAAGAAGGATCGAAGGCGTTGTTACAGAACTGCCGTTTTATAAAAAATAGGTAAAGGAGAATAATAGAATGAAAACACCTGTAGAACTGAAGTATGCAAAGACTCATGAGTGGGTACGCTTTACATCCGATACGGAATGCGAAGTCGGACTGACAGACTATGCCCAGGATGCACTGGGTGACCTCGTATTCGTCAATCTGCCGGAACCGGATGCCGAAGCCGTAAAGGGTGAGACCATCTGCGACGTGGAATCTGTAAAGGCTGTTTCCGACGTATATGCTCCGGTGAGCGGAACTGTTACGGAAGTCAACGAAGAACTGCTCGATGCTCCGGAAAAGATCAATGAAGATCCGTACGGCGCATGGCTGTTCCGCCTGAGCGATGTTAGTGACGCAGATGAACTGCTGGATGCCGAAGCATACGAGAAACACTGCGAGGAAGAGGGGAACTGACATGGGAAGCTATGTTCCCTCAACGCTGAAACAGCGCGAAGAAATGCTGAGGGAAGCCGGCTTCTCTTCCATGGAAGATCTGTACCGCGATATACCGGATGAACTGAAGCGGAAAGAACCGCTGGATCTTCCGGACGGGAAGAGTGAGCTGGAGACCGACCGGATCCTGCGTTCCCTCGCAATGGAGAATAAAGAATACCTGTCTGTATTCCGCGGCGCCGGTGCATACAGGCATTACATTCCTGCAATCGTTCAGAGCGTGGTAAACAAAGAAGAATTCGTTACGGCTTATACACCGTATCAGGCAGAGATCTCTCAGGGTGTTCTGCAGTCGATCTTTGAATACCAGACGATGATCTGTGAACTGACCGGTATGGATGTCTCGAATGCGTCGGTCTATGACGGTGCAGTGGCTGCGGCGGAAGCCGTTTCCATGTGCCGTACGCCGAAAAAGAAGAAGGTCTATATTTCAGCCGGCGTTCATCCCGATACGCTGAAGGTGGTCCGTACGTACTGCTGGGCGGCTCAGGATGAAGTAGTCGTGCTTCCGCTCAAAGACGGAAAGACGGATCTGTCCGGTGTTGACGGAGAAGGCGCGTCGTGTCTGATCCTTCAGCAGCCGAATTATTTCGGCATTATCGAAGACGCAAAGGCAGCAGGTGAGTGTGCTCACGCAGCCGGACTGACCTATGTATTAAGCATGGATCCGTTTGCCATGTGTCTGCTTCCGTCGCCGGCGGAATACGGTGCGGATATTGCCATCGGCGAAGGACAGCCGCTGGGCATGCCGCTGTCGTTCGGCGGACCGTATCTCGGCTTCATGGCGGCGACTTCCAAAATGATGCGCAAGCTGCCCGGCCGCATTGTCGGTGAAACGACAGACGCCGACGGGAATAAGGCATATGTCCTGACACTGCAGGCGCGTGAACAGCATATCCGCCGGGAAAAGGCATCTTCCAACATCTGCTCCAACGAAGCTCTGTGCGCAATGACTGCTTCGGTATATCTTGCGGCAATGGGACCGGAAGGCATGCGGGAAGCTGCCCGCCAGTGCTACAGCAAGTCCCATTATCTGGCACAGGAATTTGAGCGCATCGGCCTGAAGCGTGCATACGACGCAGACTTCTTCCAGGAGTTCGTGACAGTATGCGATGATCCGGAAGCCATGCTTGCGAAACTGGACGCGAAGGGGATCCTCGGCGGCCAGCCGGTCGAAGGCGGCATTCTCTGGTGCGCAACGGAAGCGAATACAAAAGAAGAGATCGATGCACTTGTAAAGGAGGTGTCCGCATGAAGACACTGTTTGACAGAAGTGTACCGGGAAGACACTGTTCGATCCTGCCGGCATGTGATGTAGAAGTCCGTACACCGGCGGAAACGCGTTCATCCGCGCTCCATCTGCCGGAGCTTTCCGAAACGGATATCAGCCGCCATTACACCGAACTTGCCAAACAGACATTCGGCGTCAACGACGGATTCTATCCGCTCGGCTCCTGTACGATGAAATACAATCCGAAGATCAATGAGCGGGCTGCGTCCCTGAGCGGATTCACGAATATCCATCCGACCCAGGACCATGTACAGGGCAGTCTGAAACTGCTGCATACAGCGGAAAAATATCTGTGTGAGATCACCGGCATGGATGCCATGACATTCCAGCCGGCTGCCGGAGCGCATGGTGAGCTGACCGGCCTCATGCTGATCAAGAGATATCATGAACTGTCCGGGCATCCGGAAAGAACAAAGATCATCGTTCCGGATTCCGCTCACGGAACCAATCCGGCAAGTTCCGCCATGTGCGGATTCACGGTCGTGAATATTCCTTCCGCACCGGACGGCTGCGTCGATCTGGAACGCCTGAAAGAAGCGTGCGGTGAGGATACTGCCGGTCTGATGCTGACAAATCCGAATACGCTCGGCATCTTTGACCGCAATATTCAGCAGATCACAGAGATCGTCCACGCGGCCGGAGGCTTATGCTACTACGACGGTGCCAACCTGAATCCTGTCATGGGCATCGTACGTCCGGGTGATATGGGATTTGACTGCATCCATCTGAATCTGCACAAATCCTTCTCCACCCCGCACGGCGGCGGCGGTCCGGGAAGCGGTCCGGTAGGTTGTAAGAAGTTCCTGGAGGCGTATCTTCCGGGTGACCGCATCACAGAAAAAGATGGTGTGTATTCCATTGAACAGCGTTCGGAAGAAAGCATCGGCGCAGTCCGCAGCTTCCACGGAAACTTCCTGGTCATCGTCAAGGCGTTTGCGTACCTGACCGCTCTTGGAAAACAGGGAGTTCCTGAGGCAGCACAGAACGCAGTACTCAACGCGAACTACCTCAAGCACAAACTGGAAGATACTTATGAACTGGCAAACAAGGGCATCTGTATGCATGAGTTTGTCCTGACGCTGGAAGGACTGAAGAAAGAAATCGGCGTCAGTGCCATGGATGTTGCCAAGGCACTGCAGGATTACGGAATTCATCCGCCGACAATGTACTTCCCGCTTAACGTACATGAAGCTCTGATGGTCGAACCGACCGAGACGGAATCAAAAGAAATGCTGGATCACGTTGCTGAGATCTTCCTGGATGTCTGGAAGAAAGCACATGAGGATCCGGAGTATCTGCACGGAGCACCGCATCATTCACCGATCAAACGGCCGGATGAAGTCAAGGCGGCGCGCCATCCGGTACTTCGCGTACCGCTTCATGATTAAACGACTGTCTGTCATTCATGCGGACGGATCTGATCCGGTGCAGAATCTTGCCCTGGAATCCGTACTGATGGAACTGGTTCATCCCGAGGAGATGATCCTGTATCTGTGGCAGAATGACAATACGATCGTGATCGGAAAAAATCAGAATATCCGCAAAGAGTGTCAGCTTGAGCGGATCCGTGAGAACGGCGTACATCTGGTACGCCGCTCTTCCGGAGGCGGGGCAGTCTATCATGACCTTGGCAATCTGAATTTTTCTTTTATCACAAAGGATGAGAACTACGACGTGAAGCGGCAGACGGAGATCCTCTGCGATGCGCTGGCATCTTTTGGGATCGAAGCTGCCGTTTCCGGAAGAAATGACGTTACGGTACAGGGACGGAAAGTGTCCGGCAATGCGTATTATCACAGTCACGGCGTCTCTCTGCAGCACGGCACACTGCTGATCGATACCGATCTGACGGCGATGAGCCGCTATCTTCGTCCGGATCCCGAAAAACTGAAAGCACGCGGTGTGGATTCCGTCCGCAGCCGGGTCATGAATCTCAAAGAGATCTGTCCTCAGATCGATCCGGAAAATGCGCGGAAAGCCATGATCCATGCCGCTGAGAAGGAATACGGATGTATGCCGCAGCCGTTTGAACGCATGGATCCATCCCGACTGGAAATGTATATCCGCCGCTATGGTTCGGAAGAATGGATCTTCGGCCCGGATATTCCTTTTGAAGAGGTTCTGGAAAAACGGTTTGCCTGGGGCGGGATCCGTTTTGAGTTTCATGTCGAGAATGACAGAATTACGGAACTTTCTGTCTGGTCGGATTCCATGGATCCGGAAACGATCGATGCCATGAAAGAGATCCTGCGGGGGATCCCGTATCGCATGTCAGAAATCTACAGCCGTTTCTGCACTCTGCCGGAGAGTACGGTCAGAGATGATATACTTGTGTGGCTGAAACAACTGGAGGAACAAAATGCAGTATGATCTGATCATTATCGGCGGCGGACCGGGCGGCTATACGGCTGCGTTTGAAGCGGCAGACCGGAAAATGCGCGTCTGTCTGTTTGAAGAACGCGAAGCCGGCGGAACCTGCCTGAACCGCGGATGCATACCTACAAAGACACTGGTACATACAGCCGATCTGTACCGGGAACTGAAGTCGGCACAGAACGGTGCGCTCTGTGCGGAATCCCTGCGGATCGATATCGGCAGGCTGAATGAGAAAAAAGAACAGGTCATTGGCGTCCAGAGGGAAGGGCTTGAGAAACAGCTCAAAGCCCGGAAGATCGAAGTAATCCGCGCGCATGCCTGCATCACGGACGAACACACGGTGACGGCTGACGGTACATCCTATACCGCTGAGAACATTCTGATCGCGGCCGGATCTGTGCCAGCCCGGCTGCCGGTGGAAGGCGCGGATCTGCCCGGAGTGATCACCAGTGATGACATCCTGCGCGATATTCCGCAGTTTGAGCGGCTGATCATCATCGGCGGAGGTGTGATCGGCTGTGAGATCGCCGGCATTTATGAAGCCTTCGGTACGGCCGTGACGGTCATCGAAGCGATGGATACATTACTGCCGGCAATGGACAGCGAGATCGGAAGAAGCCTCGCGCTTATATTCAAAAAACGCGGGATCGATACACATGTCAGATCATTTGTGCAGAAGATTGAAAAGACAGACAGCGGCCTGACGGTCACGTATGAGGAAAAGGGAACGGTAAAAACGGCAGAGGCTGACGCTGTTCTGCTGGCAGCGGGACGCCGGGCAGTCACGGATGTATTTGCCGGAGAAAAGCCGGAAATGAATCGCGGACGCTTTGTGATCGATGAACAGTACCGTACATCCTTCCCGCATATTTACGCGGTCGGAGACGCTGCCGGCAGTTATCCGCAGCTTGCCCATACCGCGGAAGCCATGGCGGTAAATGCAGTGCGGGCAATGCTCAATGAGCCGCCGGGACGTGATATGTCCTGTATTCCGGCCGGTGTATATACATGTCCGGAGATCGCTTCTGTCGGCCTGACGGAAAAAGAAGCAGCTGCCGCCGGAATCAGTGCCGTGACCGGAAAAGCCAATACCCTGTCCAATGCCCGCTCCCTGATCCAGGAGAGCGAACGGGGATTCATCAAGATCACTGCGGAGAAAGAGAGCGGAAGAATTCTCGGCGCTGTAATGATGTGCGAACGGGCTACAGATCTGATCCAGGAAATGGCCGCCGCGGTTTCGTCCGGCATGACTGTCGGACAGCTGCTGAAGGTGATCCACGGGCATCCGACATTTGCCGAGGCAGTCGTCCCGGCTCTTGAAGCAGCTGTGAAAAAACTGCAGTAGACCATGAACGATCTGTTTATTCGCAGTGTACAGATGCACTGGGATACTGTGCCGCGGGACAGCTACCTGTGTGAGATACCGGCGCTGTACAACGTTGCGGAGATCCCGTTCCGCTCCCCGGTCACCGTGTTTACCGGAGAAAACGGCAGCGGCAAATCCACGCTGCTTGAGGCAGTGGCGCAGAACGCGGGATTCAACGCGGAAGGCGGTTCCAAGAACTACAATTTCTCGACGTATCAGGCCGATGCCGCATTAAGGGACTACAGTTCTCTGATCCGCGGGGCAAGAAGAGAAAAATGGGGATATTTCCTGCGGGCGGAGAGTTTCTTCAATGTCGCGACGATGGAGGAAGAATATGCCCGTTCCGGCGCGGTTCCTTCCGCGGAGTATCACAAGATGTCCCACGGTGAAAGCTTTCTTGGTCTGGCAGTTGAGAAGTTTGAGATGAGAGGCCTGTATCTGCTGGATGAACCGGAAGCGGCGCTTTCCGTACAGCGGCAGATGGCGCTTCTGGCGGTGATCCACCGCTCTGTACAGAACGGCTCGCAGTTTCTGATTGTCACGCATTCACCGGTCCTTATGGGCTATCCGGGTGCTGAGATCCTGACGTTTGATGACGGACCGGTGCACCCGATCACCTGGGAGGAGACCGACAGTTACCGTCTTACGAAACTGTTTCTGAATTACCGGGAACGGATCCTGAAAGATCTGTTTGATGAATCGGAGTGATCCCGTTATCCGGTCTGCGGTGAGGACAGCGTAATACCGTAAAGATCTTCAAATGTGATCACGGTATCATCGATGCGGATCGTCTTTGCCACGGCATCGACATACTGTACGATGCCGGTGATGAAGATATAGCTTCCTTTTTTCCGGTATGCCTCGTGATTGACGTCACTGCACGGAATGTAGTATTCCGCTGTAACAGTGACGGGATGTTCAACGACCATATGCCGGTTTGCAGCAGCGTTCTGAAGATACAGCAGTGTCTCATTGAGCGCTGCTGTTTTCTGAACCGTCAGTTCGCGTTTCTCTTCATAGCGGACATCCTTGCACAGGATCTCGAAATCGAATCCGCGCAGCGCCGCAAACGGAGCGAAGATCTTCGCCCGTTTCGCACAGTTCATCTTTGGATGCCGGATGGAAAAATAGTCGCCTTCATGTACCGGACGTCCCATGTCGGCGATGCGGGCATACTTAAAATCATGCGGCCTCGGGACAAGGCCGATGGAAACAGTCTGCGTCATAAATGATGATCTCCTTTCGGCAGAAAGGAGGTCTTTTAAGCGCGATGGCCTCCGATCTGTCCGTTTCTTTCTTTTGCGGTGCCGCCGTCCATCAGATTCGTTCCCTTGAGAACAGCGTTTTTTCCATACTTTCTGCGGATGTGGGAAAGTGCCCGCTGGATGCGTGCTTCCCGTTCCAGAGCGTCATAATCGGTAAACATATCCAGCTGAAGCCAGCCGCCTCCGGGAATGGTGTCTTCCGCGCATACGCCGAGACGGCGGACATAGAAATCCGGATTTACGCGGCGGTCAAACAGGCCGCACAGGGCTGCCGAGATCTGCTTCAGACTGTTGGTGCGGTTGTGAAACCGTACCGTGCCGCCGGTATGCTTCGGATGCAGGCGGCCGTAGTAATCCAGTACGACCGGTCCCGTATAATCGGGATTCTTTTCCAGTGACAGGGGATCGTAGCTGATCCAGAATGACAGCGTCCGTGTCGACAGGTTCTTTTCAAACAGATCGGCGCACAGACCGTCCACCATTTCCAGAAAGACAAGGCGTGCCTCGGCAAAGGCATATGGACGGGGGAGGACCTGTCCGCTGCTGAGACTGTGGCCGGCGGAGTGGTAATTCTTGATGTCGGCCATGGTGACCGGCTCGATCCCCCAGGCATGGTCGATCAGGATCTCGGCATCGATCCCGAATGTTTTATACAGCCATTCTTCATCGGCCAGCGAAAGCGCGGCCAGCTGTCCCATCGTATGGATGCCGACCCGTTCCAGACGGGCGGATTTGCCCGGTCCCATCTGCCAGAAGTCCGTCAGCGGCGTGTGATCCCAGAGCAGGTACTTGTAGCTTTCCTCGTTCAGCTCGGCAATGCGCACGCCGTCCCTGTCCGCTTTCGCTTTCTTGGCAACGATATCCATGGCTACTTTGGCAAGATACATGTTCGTGCCGATGCCCACGGTGGCAGTGATGCCGGTCTCGGAAAGAACGTCCCGGATCATTGTGACAGCCATGCAGTGCGGCGGGGACATGCCGTTTTCCTGCGCTTTTTCCTGATACAGATGCAGATACGGCGTGGCGTCAATGAATGCTTCATCGATGCTGTAGACATGGATGTCCTCGGATGCCGCATAGCGCAGATAGACGGCATAGATCTGTGCCGATACGCGTTCGTATTCCGCCATCCGGGGCATTGCGATAATATAATCGACCCGGCAGTGATGCGTCCGTTCGTATTCCCGGATCTTCTGCTTTGCTTCAAACAGACGGGGACGGGACGGAACACCCATTGCCTTGAGAGACGGCGATACGGCAAGACAGATCGTCTTGTCGGAACGCGTCTCATCGGCCACGAGCAGATTTGCCCGCAGCGGATCGAGATGACGGTACACGCATTCTACGGAAGCGTAATAGGATTTCAGGTCGATACAGATGTAAATGCGCTGCTTACCGGAATTCTCCGGCATGACTGCCTCCTTTCGGGCGCACTGAAAACATGTGTGCCCTTATTCGTATGCTGTGAATGATCCAATGAGCGTATTACAGGGACTCGGCAGTATCCGAGATCTTTCCCAGAAATTTGCGGTCAGGCGTGAAGGGGATGGTCAGAACGATTCCCCGTTTCTGCATTTCGATCAGTTTGATCATGAGCAGATTGACATTGATATCCAGAGAAGACGCGATCGTGACCATATCGCTGCCGGCATCCAGCAGTTCTTTCAGTTCCTCCTCATCGATCAGAAGGTCGGCCGCAAAAATATTTGCCTCCAGTTCCGTCGTATTGCGGATGTCGAACAGTTCATATTCCAGAAGAAATGAGTTTGCCGTAAGCAGACTGCGGTGCAGAAACAGATGCCCGAGTTCATGGGCGCAGGTCATCTTCTGCATTTCCTCGCTCATATTCTGACTGAGGAAGATGAACGGATTGTTCAGGATGATCTTGCAGAAGCCTTTCTGTTTCTTTGTGTTGATATAGCGGACATGGACGCCGCACATACGGGCGATCTGAAAGGGATCGCGGGTACCGTATCTGCGGACCAGAGAGAGGGGAAGATTCTTCTTATTCATTGCTGTTTCCCGCATACTTCCGGTTGATCTTCTTGGCATCCCAGTAGGCTTCCTGCAGAGCGCGCATGATCTCATCCATGTCGTCTTCCGCCATTTCACCGCCGGCCCAGAGCGCCCGCACATCCGCTACCAGGTCAAGCGCCTGCTTCATGGCATTGTTTCCGTACTGCTCGTTTGCCCGCAGTACGAAATCGATCGTTTCATCCATGAGCACCGTTTCATCGATCCCGAGCGCTTCGGCCAGACGGGTGTAGGTCTCCCGCTTTTTCGGCAGTTTTGTGCCGAGCTCGTAATTCTGTATGGAGCGGCGGGAAATGCCGGTCTGTTCCGCCAGTTCGATCTGGGACAGTCCTTTTGCCGTACGGGCGTTTTTCAGTTTGTCCTTAAAGTCCATGTGCGCCTCCAAGTTGCGCATAATGCGCAACATCTACTCAAATACTATCCATGAATGCGCAAGATGTCAATGCCGGAAGCGACATTTATGCCGGGCATGAAAAAACCTGCACCGTGTGTGCAGGCCTCGGAAAGCGTGTCAGTCTTCGATGTAAACGCGTTTCATGACGACCGGTTTTTTCGGTCTGTCCTGGAAGCCGGTCGGCGTACTGGCAATTCTGTCAACAGCGTCGATGCCTTCGACCACTTTGCCGAACGCAGCGTAATTGCCGTCAAGATGCGGTGCGTCCTGACGCATGATGAAGAACTGCGAAGTTGCGCTGTTGGGATCCATCGTTCGTGCCATGGAGATGACGCCGCGGGTGTGGCGGAGCGGGTTGTTGACGCCGTTGGCGCGGAATTCACCCTTGATCGTCTCTTTTGAACCGCCCATGCCGGTGCCGGTCGGATCACCGCCCTGGATCATGAATCCTTTGATGATGCGGTGGAATGTCAGTCCGTCGTAAAAGCCTTCACGGACAAGTTTCTCAAAGTTTGCGGCGGTAAGCGGTGCCGCCTTTGCATCCAGAGCGATCTTAATGACATCGCCGTTTTCCATTTCGATAATAACCATTTACTGTCCTCCGTTCTGTCAGTTTTCTGCAGTGTATTCATTATACGCGCAAAACAGAAGTTCTGCAGTGTTTTTACGCTTCCTTATGAAAGAGCATGCACAGTGAAAAATATGGAAAAACATGGTGTAATACGATAAACTGATAACGTATATTTGGAGTTTTAATTATGAGAAAAGCAGGTATATTAATGCCGGTCGCGTCTCTTCCGGACCGCCACGGATGCGGCAGTTTCGGGACGCAGGCTTACCGGTTCATTGATCTTATGAAGCAGGCTGGCCTGTCCATCTGGCAGATCCTGCCGCTGAATCCGCTTGGGTACGGCAATTCACCGTATCAGCCGTATTCTTCCTATGCAATGGATGATATCTATCTGTCGCTGGACCGGCTGTATGATATGGGACTTCTGAAGAAAAAAGCACCTTCGTACCGCCGCCGGGCAGAGCGTATCGATTACGATGCCGTGCGCCGTTTCCGTGCGCCGTATCTGAAAGAAGCATACCGGAATTTCAAGCCTGATATGAACTACGCTGCGTTCTCCTACCAGCCGTGGGTGCGCAATTATGCGATATTCATGACGTTCAAAAAGAAGAACGGCATGCAGTGCTGGCTGGACTGGCCGGACGCAGAGAAAAACCAGCCTCAGGACAGCGGTATTGACCTGAAGGAATACGAAGACGATATCCTGTACGAGGTGTTCCTGCAGTATATGCTTTATCTGCAGTGGAAAGACCTGAAACAGTATGCCAACGATGCCGGCATCATCGTCATGGGCGATATTCCGTTCTATGTAGGCATCGACTCGGCGGATGTCTGGGCAGACCGCAGCAGTTTCCTGCTGGATTCGGACGGCAGACCGACCTTTATCGCGGGCGTACCGCCGGATTATTTTGCAAAATACGGACAGAGATGGGGAAATCCGATCTATGACTGGGAATACCTGCAGAAAAACGATTTCCGCTTCTGGCTGGAGCGTATTGCCTACATGGACCGCTTGTTTGACGTAACGCGTGTGGATCACTTCCGCGCCTTTGATACGTACTGGAAGATCCCGGCATCCTGTCCGACTGCCGTGGAAGGAGAATGGATCGAAGCGCCGGGCTATGCCCTGTTCGATACGCTGTTTGAAAAGATGCCGGATATTGAGATCGTTGCGGAAGATCTTGGTGACCTGCGTTATGAAGTCGGAGTCCTGCGTGATCATTACAATTTCCGCGGCATGCGTGTTATCCAGTTCTCTTTTGACGCAAACGGAATGCCGGCAGATAAAGAACACCTGCTCGTTTATACCGGAACTCATGACAATGATTCGATCTTCTCATGGTATCATTCCATGAAGCCGGCGCAGCAGAAAAAGATGCGCAGATGCATGCATCGGATGGGATACCGTTCCGGAAGCTTTGTGAATGATGTGATCCGCTACTCACTGGATTCCAATGCGGACATGGTCATTATTCCGATGATGGACTGGCTGCATAAAGGACACGATGCCCGTCTGAATACACCGGGAACAGTCGGTGCGCCAAACTGGATGTGGCGTATGTGCGGACTGGGAGAGTTTGCGGCAGTATGCGGAAAGATCCGTACGGATCTTGAAGCATCTGACCGTCTGAGTTCCGAAGAATAACAGTACTCTGCGGAAGGGGGCAGGTATTATATGGCACTTGTATGGAATCTCATCAAGTCACTGATCTACGGCATCGTTCAGGGAATCACGGAGTGGCTGCCGATCAGCAGCACCGGACATCTGATCCTGATGAATAACTTCATGCCTCTGAATGTATATGCGGACAGTGCAGCGAATCAGTCATTCTGGGAGATGTACAGTGTAATGATCCAGCTCGGCAGTATTCTGGCAGTGATCCTGCTGTTTATACGCCGTCTGAATCCGTTCAGTCCGAAACTGAAAACAAAAGAGCGCAATGTGATCCTGCGTCTCTGGGTCAAGCTGCTGATCTCTGCCGTACCGGCAGGGATCGCCGGTGTATTTCTGGATCAGTGGATCGGGGAGAAACTGAGCTCCGTTTATGTGATCGCAGCGGCTCTGATCATCTACGGCATCCTGTTTATACTGATCGATAAAAAAGATCGGATGCCGAAAATCACGAGCACGCGTCAGATCAGTTATCAGAACGCTTTGTTCAGCGGACTGTTTCAGGCGCTTTCGATCATTCCGGGAACCAGCCGTTCCGGCGTCACGATCCTGGGCGGATCTCTGCTTGGCTATAACCGCACCACGGCAGTGGAGTTTTCGTACTACATGGCAATACCGGTCATGTGCGGAGCAGGCATCCTGAAACTTCTCAGGATGAAAACAGCACTGACGGCAGGTGCTGTCGCGGTGCTGATCGCCGGGACAGTGACTGCGTTTATCGTTTCACTGCTTGTCATCCGCCAGATGCTGGCATATATACGAAAACACGATTTCTCACTGTTCGGATATTACCGCATCATACTCGGTATAATGATGCTTATCTTTGCAATGCTTAAATTTGTCTGACAGGAGGTCATCGTATGACCGGAGGATTTGCTTTTACAGGCCTTTTTCTCGAAGGCCTGCTTTCCTTTTTTACTCCGTGTGTCCTGCCGCTTGTACCGCTGTACATGGCGTATCTCATCCGCGACACATCAAAAGAGGGGGAAAAACCATCGCGGATGCGCACGTTTCTGTATACCGTCGCCTTTGTACTCGGCATATGCACGGTATTCTTTCTTGCCGCGCTGACATCCGGTGTTCTGCATGAATTCTTTACAAAGAACGAGATCATCTTTCAGCTGATCGGCGGCATCGTTCTGATCCTCATGGGACTGGTATCGCTGAATGTTATAAAGATCCCGTTCCTGCAGAATACCTATACTGCCAATAAACGCTTTGAAGGAACGATGACGCCTGTCAAAGCGTGGCTGACCGGCTTCTTCTTTTCCTTTGCCTGGTCGCCGTGCATCGGTCCAATGCTTGCGCAGGCAATCCTGCTGGCATCTTCTGCCGATAACAGGATCACCGGATTCTTCTACATTGCCAGCTATGCGCTCGGCTTCATCAGTATCTTCCTGGTGCTCGGCCTGTTTACCGACGAGGTGCTCCGCTTCCTGAAGGAAAAGCGGAATATCGTGAAGTATACCGGCATCCTGAGCGGTGTGATCGTGACCGGCATGGGCTGCTGGATGATGTTTCAGGCATTTACGCGCATTGCCGCAATGAACGCGGTCGTTCCGCCGGAGCCTTCCCGGGAGACAGCCGATCCTGCCGGGGCAGACGCGGATGTTTCCAGGACGGATATGGAAAAGTATGATTTCACGCTGAAAGACTCTGCCGGTAATTCTCACACACTGAGTGAGTACAAAGGAAAGACGGTTCTTCTGAACTTCTTCGGCACATGGTGCTATTACTGCAATCTGGAGCTTCCGGATCTGCAGGAAGTCCATGAGACGCAGGACGATGTGGAGATCCTGCTGATCGCAGCGCCGGGACTCAACGGCGAAGGTACTGTCGAGCAGGTGGAAAAGACCATGCGGGATAACAGCTATACGCTGACGATCCTGTATGATACGTCGTATCAGGTGACGAATATGTACCAGATCAGCGGCTACCCGACGACCTATGTATACAAGAAGGACGGCAACTTCCTCGGCTATATCCCCGGGTATCTCGAAAAAGAGGGACTGTATGATGTGCTGAACCAGGCAAGAGAAGCAGAATAACGGATACCGGTACTGCAGAAAAACAAAAACCGAATCAGAAACCTGTTGCGCTGAAAAGCATGCAGGCATATAATATACGTGTCTTAAATAAGGCAGTTCTGTATATGAGGACATTAAAAAAAACGGCTCACGGCCGTTTGGCTTAAATGTCCTCATTTTTTATTGAAGGGGAGGTGAAATCCATGAAGTACATTTTCGTAACAGGCGGTGTCGTATCCGGCCTTGGCAAAGGAATCATCGCCGCATCGCTCGGACGTCTGCTGAAACAGCGCGGCTTCCGCGTGATCTCTCAGAAACTGGATCCCTACATCAATGTCGATCCTGGCACAATGTCCCCGTACCAGCATGGAGAAGTGTTTGTGACCGAAGACGGTGCAGAGACTGATCTTGACCTCGGTCACTATGAACGTTTCATTGATGAAGACCTGAACCGGTATTCCAATCTGACGACCGGAAAAGTGTACTGGAATGTTCTGAACAAGGAAAGAAGAGGGGAATACCTCGGCTCCACCGTACAGATCATTCCCCATGTCACCGATGAGATCAAGCGTTTTGTCTACAAAGTGGGGAAGCGGGCGGACGCCGATGTGATCATCACGGAGATCGGCGGCACAGTCGGCGATATTGAATCCCAGCCGTTCATTGAAGCCGTCCGGCAGATCTCTCTGGAATATCCCGATGATGTCTGCTTTATCCACGTCACGCTCATACCGTATATTTCCGGGTCGGATGAATACAAATCCAAACCGACGCAGCATTCCGTGCGGGATCTGCAGGTGGCAGGCGTGCGTCCCGATATCATCGTTGCCCGCTGTGACGGGGATCTGCCGCAGGATATCCGCGACAAGATCTCGCTGTTCTGCAGTGTCAGGAAAGACTGCGTCATTACCGACCGTACCGTTAAGGACCTCTATGAGGCGCCGCTGATGCTGGAAGAACAGAATTTCTCAGCTATCGTATGCCGCATCCTGCATCTGCCGGAACATACGATCGATCTCGAACACTGGAAAGCCATGGTCCGGCGAATTCATGCGGCTTCCGGCAAAGTGACCGTTGCGCTCGTCGGAAAATATGTGCGTCTTCATGATGCCTACCTCTCCGTTATTGAGGCACTCCGGCATGCGGGATATGAAAACGGCGTGCACACGGAGATCCGGTGGATCGAATCGGAAACGGTAACAGCGGAAAACTGTGCGGAACTGTTTGCCGGCGTCCAGGGTATCTGTGTGCCCGGCGGCTTTGGTGACCGCGGCATTGAAGGTATGATCGAAACAGCACGCTATGCCCGCGAGAACAATATTCCGTATCTCGGTCTGTGCCTGGGAATGCAGATCAGCGTGATTGAGTTTGCCCGCAATGTGATCGGATGGAAAGATGCGAACTCAGGGGAGTTCGCACCTGACAGTGCTCATAAAGTCATCGATTATATGCCGGGTCAGAACGATGAGATCGATAAAGGCGGAACGATGCGTCTCGGCGCGTATCCGTGCAGGATCAAGGACGGCACTCTTCTGAAAGAATGCTATGGAACGGACATGATCCATGAACGCCACCGTCACCGCTATGAGTTCAGTTGTGAACTGGCTGCTGTTTTTGAGGAACACGGTCTTGTGATCGGCGGCGTCTCCCCGGACGGCACACTGGCAGAGGAAGTGGAAAATCCGGCTTGTGATTTCTTCGTCGGCGTCCAGTACCATCCGGAATTCAAGAGCAGACCGGACAAGGCGCATCCGCTGTTTGCCCGCTTTGTCAAAACTGCCGGAAAATTATAGTGACCTGCATGCATCATCGTGTATAATAGCGCAAACAGGAGGAACTGTTATGGCTGATAAGATCATCGTACTGGATTTCGGCAGTCAGTATAACCAGCTGATCGCCCGCCGCATCCGTGAGTTTCATGTTTACAGTGAGCTTTGCCCGGGAGATCTGACACTCGAAGAGATCCTGGCAAAAGGAGATGTTAAGGGAATCGTCTTTTCCGGCGGTCCGAACAGTGTCTATGATGAGGCTTCCCCGAAATGTGATCCGGCACTGTTTACGTCCGGACTTCCCATTCTCGGCATCTGCTACGGCATGCAGATGACGCATTATATGCTGGGCGGTGAAGTCAGAGCATCTGAAAAGAAGGAATATGGAAGGGCACTGATAGAAACAAAAGACTGCCCGCTGTTCGAAGGCCTTCTTGAGACCCAGACCGTCTGGATGAGTCACGGGGACCAGGTGGCAGCACTGGCAGAAGGTTTTGTACCGACCGCCAGTTCCGATACATGTCCGTACGCTGCTTCCATGAATGCAGAGAAGCAGATCTACACCGTTCAGTTCCACCCTGAAGTACGCAACTCTGAATACGGTCTGGACATGCTGAAAAACTTCGTCTTCCGCATCTGCAAAGCGCAGGCCAACTGGTCGATGAAGGATTTCATTGACCAGCAGGTGAAGGAGATCCGTGAAAAAGTGGGCGATGACAAAGTTCTTCTTGGTCTTTCCGGCGGCGTGGACTCCTCGGTCGTGGCTGCGCTTCTGAATAAGGCGATCGGATCCAATCTTTACTGTATGTTCATCGATCACGGCCTGTTGAGAAAAGGCGAGGCTGAATCAGTAATGGAAACGTTCTCCGCTAACATGGATCTCAATCTGATCAAAGTGGATGCCTCGGAAAGATTCCTGACAAAACTGGAAGGCGCATCAGATCCGGAACAGAAAAGAAAAATCATCGGCAATGAGTTCGTTTACACATTCGCCGATGAGATCAAAAAACTCCTGAAGGGAACTGACATCAAATGGCTGGCCCAGGGAACTTTATATACCGATGTGATCGAAAGCGGCACAAAGACAGCCCAGACGATCAAATCCCATCACAATGTCGGCGGTCTGCCGGAAGATATGGATTTTAAACTGATTGAGCCTCTGAACAGGCTGTTCAAGGATGAAGTACGTGCTCTCGGCACAGAACTTGGACTGCCGGAAGATATGGTCTGGCGGCAGCCATTCCCGGGGCCGGGTCTCGGTGTGCGTGTGCTTGGTGAGATCACAAAGGATAAACTTGAGATCGTCCGTGAAAGCGATGCTATCCTGAGAGAAGAAATTCGCAAAGCGGGTCTGCAGCGGGAGATCTGGCAGTATTTCACCTGTCTTCCGGATATTCGCTCTGTAGGTGTCATGGGGGACCAGAGAACCTATGACTATACCATTGTCATCCGGGCTGTCACTTCCATTGACGGAATGACTGCAGACTGGGCAAGGATCCCATATGATGTACTGAACAGGATCTCCACAAGAATCGTCAACGAAGTCAAGCATGTGAACAGAGTAGTTCTGGATATTACTTCGAAGCCTCCCGGAACAATTGAGTGGGAATAGTTCAACAAGGCTTTGATGTACATCAAAAGTGGGAGAAAATCATCGTATAAAAGCCAATTTTGATGCATGAAACCCATAAAAATCTATTAAATCCATGAAAAAAGCCGTCCATGTGACGACTTTTTCTGTTCCTGGGAATTTGCCTGATACCATTTTGATACCATTTTCTGGAAAAACACTATTCTGAGTGGGTAATTCGGTGTATTCTCCGCGGTTTGATCAGGACCCGGAGCTGGAATATATATGAATGATAAATGCTGGCAGATATGTAATTATTTGAAATTGATCGTCCACTCTATGTAATCTTCTTTGCTGATTCTGCCTTCTTCTAAATCAGCCTTCTTTTGAATCCAATCATCCAGAAAATCAAACATAAGTTCATTGCTGAAATGCAGAGAGTAATCATCTTTCCCGTGTTTTTCAATCAAAATCGGGAAATCACGATCATACTCCAGCAGGTGAAATGCAAAGTCCAGCATGTTCGTATGAGGCTTGCTGCTTAGATACAGCGAAGTAACACCTAATACTGAACTGATTTTTTCCAGCATTTCCTCTTTCGGCACGTGCGTCCCGTTTTCATATTGGGAAATACGGATCCGGCCATTTTCACCAGGAGGCAATCCAACCTTTTCAGCTAATTCTGTTTGCGTTAAT
>JAFWNG010000028.1 GCA_017510405.1 Solobacterium sp. | reverse complement strand
GAGGATGGCAAAATGGAAATGGAAACATTCTTTTTTTATTTTGAAATTCAGAAATATCATGACTTAACAGGACAATTCGATCCCCGGATACAACAAAAGTGGCAGCTTCTGTTTGAAACTGCCACTTTGTCAACAATCTGAGGAATCAGGCGCTGCCTGATTCCTTTTTTACTTCTGACGGAACTGTTCATCCCACAGGGAGATCATTCTGTCGGCGTAGATTGCTTCTTTACCGGTCCATCCGTACAGGATCGCTGTGCGGTAAAGCGTCTGCGGCAGAATGCTGTTGTCATAGCCGGCAGTCTGTACCGTAAAGACATTTACGTCTCTGTATACGTTCTCACGGTAGATCTCCAGCATCTGTACGACATTGATGTATCCTGTATCACCAAGATACTTTTTCCCGTAAGACTGAACAAATCTGACCGGAGCACCACGGTCAGTGCCGTACAGGCCGGAATAGCCTGCCTGCATATCCGAGTAGATGAACACTGTATCCCAGTGTTCTTTCTGTCTGACAGCCTGTTCAAAGAACAGCCAGATGCCGTTCTCTGTAGCTCCGCCGATGCCTTTTCCGATCGCATTGATCTTCTTCATGTATTCCATGATGCTGCCTTCTCTGTCGATCGGAATCGTGACAAGACGGTCGCCAAAGACGCCGACATATCCCTCTTCCGCCTTCATGGCAGTGATGACAGCGCTCAGGTTGTCGATCTCCGCAACAGTAACTTTTCCGTACTCAGACGGAATCGTTCCCCAGGCAGAACCGGAGTTATCGGTCAGGACCATGACTCTGCCGCGCATCTCCGGCATGTTGTCCAGAGCCAGCTTCATGCAGCGGGACAGGGATGTCAGGATCTGCGGCTTGTAATATGCCAGACCTTCATTTTCCAGTGTCTTGTATGCAGTGTAGTAGCGGAACGGATACTGCTTTCCGTACGGAACGCCCGCTTCCAGATCCTGCAGTACTTTCTTCAGGATCTCACGGTCTTCTGCACCACTGCCAAGTTCCTCAGCGATTCCGCGCAGGTTACGCAGTAATGCCATGTGCGGAATACGGATCGTCGCCAGGATCTCTTTCCAGGTCATCCCGGCAGAACGCAGATCTTCCCACGTCTTATCTTCCGCTTCGACCTGGATCGTACCGGTACGCAGTAATTCGTCGATCCGTTCACCCTTTGCGTGGCAAAGGCGCACTGTATCGATCATACCGATCTCCGCATTCTTGTACTTGCGCATCTCATACGCGCTTGCACGCTCCAGACGGTCTGCCCACGAACGTTTCAGAACAGACGGAATGCCTGCTTTCTTTCCATGGTTCATATACAGGTAGTAAGAAGCCTGTACAGCCGGTTCATCCGCACGCGACATAACGATCTCTTCGATCTCACGGAATTTTCCCGGATACTTTTCATTGAACGCGGCACGCTTCGGGTGTACCGCAGCGCGTACCATGATCACCTGCGGGTTCAGACGTGCGTAATAATCTGTACGCAGTTCAGCCGCAAGTTCCAGGACAGCCCCGAAGTCCGCATCCAGTGCCCTGTCGATCAGGTCTTCCATATAGGCAGAGGAATCCTTGCTGTCTACAGCACCCGTTATGATCAGATACGGTTTCAGCCAATCCGGAGCTGCTCTGTAGAGATAAGACGGTCTCGTCATACCGCCGCGGTAATACTGCGGTTCACCGAACACCGAACTGGCAGCCGCCATCTTCAGCGCCATGACCGGATCCGGGCGGAAAGAATCGTTTCCCATATAGTTTGTGACACGTCCGGTCTTTTCATCTTTCTGCATCTTTTCCAGTATATGTGTGATCTTGTTAGCCATGTGATCCTCCTTTCCTAAACAAAAGTGACCTTTTCAGGTCACTTCATAAAACACATAAAAACATATCTGCGCTTTTAATAAAGTGACCGAGAATAAACGCTCCCGATTTTTTAGGTGCTCTGCCATTAAGCTACGCCGCCATAAGCTGCGGCGGCCGGAGTCGGACCGGCATCCCCTCGCCCTGAACGAAGTATCGGAAACAACCGCTTCGGTCATATTCAATGTAACGGATATCCCACATGATCAGCGTCAGGGGGATACAATAATGCGCAGGATGGTTCTGTTCTGTGTTTCAAAATAAAGTGACCGAGAATAACCGTTTCCGAGTTTTTAGTGCTCTGCCCTTAAGCTACACCGCAGTGAACTGCGGCGGCCGGATTCGAACCGGCACCCCTTCGTTACGAGCGAAGTATCGGAAACAACCGCTTCGGTCATATTTAATATAACGTATACCGCAGATGATGAACAGATTGGGGGGATACATATTGCGTAATGTGGATGCAGAAGATGGTTTGAATCTGAACACAGCAAAGTACCGGGGTTTTTTTGTATTATTCAATCCTTTTATGGGTAAGAATTCATTGGAAATGCATATCTGCTTCAGAAACATTGCTGAATAAGCCACATACCGCTCATAACATGCTACGATATGTATATCAGGAAAGAAGGTAATTACAATGGATAAAAACTATAAAGACCCCAACTGCGCCTATTGCGCGAAAGGCAACCTCGTCAATGTCTTCGGCTATGAGGTATGCGAACTGCCGGCATCTGTCGTGTATGTATTCCGTGACCAGACACATCCCGGACGCGTCATCGTTGCTTCGAAGTTCCATGTATCGGAGATGCGCGAACTGACAGCGGAAGAAAGAGCAGCGTTCATCGAAGATGTCAACGCCGCTGCGGAAGCGATCCACGCAGAGTTCCATCCGGACAAAGTCAACTACGGCATGTACGGAGATACCGGACATCATCTGCACTGCCACCTTGTTCCGAAGTACAAAGATAAAGAGGAATGGGGCGGAACCTTTGCCATGAACTATTCCGATGACAAACTGAATGACGCAGGATGCGAGATCATCGCAGAACGCCTCCGCAGACATCTTGTAAAATAATTCAGTTCTGAGACCGGCTGTGAAAGCCGGTTTTTTCTTTTACGGGATTCATCATTTCTTCACCTTCTGTTCATCCGGCATTTAGAATGCTCTGGCATTTTTTTATTGAGCAGGAGGTGAAATATAAAAATGAAAACTGCTTATACAGCTTTAATTCCTGCCTATTGTCCCGACAGGAAACTGATCGGTCTGATCCAGGACCTGGCAGACCGTGATATCGAATGCATAGTGGTAAATGACGGTTCTCCGGAAGAATACGATGAACTGTTTCATACCGTATCCGCAATGACGACACTGATCACACACGAAGAAAACAGAGGCAAAGGTGCTGCTCTGAAGACCGGCATGCAGTATATCCGCGATCACTGCGGTGACTGCGTCGTCGTTACCGCGGATGCGGACGGACAGCATCTTCCCGAAGATATCCTGCATACCGCAGGAACAGCAGATACCTGCACAGATGCACTGGTGCTTGGTGTACGCTCTTTTTCCAGAGAGGATACGCCGTTTCGTTCCTACTATGGAAATAAGATCACAGAGAATGTCTTCCGTCTGTTTACCGGTGAACATGTCACGGATACACAGACCGGACTGCGTGCGTTCCGCAGCACATTGATACCGTGCATGCTGGAAGTGGACGGTGACCGGTATGAATACGAAATGAACCAGCTGCTGTACTGTGTCAGAGAAAAAATCCCGTTTCAGGAAGTGACCATTACAACCGTGTATGAAAACAACAACGAATGTTCGCACTTCCACCCGTTCCGGGATTCCTTCCTGATCTACCGGCAGATCCTGCGGTTTGGCCTTTCGTCACTTGCCGGCTTTGCGGTCGATATCACAGCATTTGAATTCTTCTCACTGCTGTTTAACAGCAGTACCGGGATCCTCGCCGCCAATATACTGGCACGGGTGATCTCCGCAGTATTCAACTATGAGGTGAACCGGAACGTTGTCTTCCGTGACAATACCGGCAGAAAAAACAGTGCGCTGAAATACTTTTCCCTGGCATGCACGATCCTGTTATGCAATACCGTGATCCTGTATGTCCTGACAGGTATTCTCGGTCTTTCTCCGCTGCCTTCCAAGATCATCACAGAAGTGATCCTGTTCCTGTTCTCCTGGACAATGCAGAACCGGTATGTCTTTAACGGCAGTACCGGAAGATTGGAAATGAAATGATGAAAAAGAAACGAATGTTCTATCTCGCAGACTGTCTGCTGATTTCCGGACTGATGACATATACCCTTCTGGATACGTTTCTGATCCGCCAGGAATACCAGACAGTCGATGCACATGTTGTATCATCCGAAGATTCTTCAAATGAATCGAATATATCACAGGAAACTGCCTCCGTGACGCATTCCCGTCATTCCCGCAGACATGCGGATGATACTTCTGCCGGCAGCGGTACTGTTACTGCAGGACTGACAGCAGACAATTCTTCCTACAGTGATGACAATATCTCGATCACTCTGCAGGAGTATACCTGGTGCGATACACAGATCTATGTCGCGGATGTACAGCTGTCTTCCATTGATTATCTGTACACGGCATTTGCGGACAATATATACGGTAAGAATGTTACCGCGAAGACCAGCACCACTGCAGCGGAAAACGGCGCGATCCTTGCAATCAATGGGGATTACTACGGCGCCCGTAATACCGGCTATGTACTGCGCAACGGCGTCCTGTACCGTGATTCCGCCGCTTCCTCTTCCCAGGAGGACCTTGTCATCCATGCGGACGGCAGTTTCTCCATTATTACCGAGGGATCTGTAAGTGCGTCTTCTCTGGAAGATGACGACGTCCTGCAGGTATTCTCCTTCGGGCCGGCACTGATCACAGACGGAGAGATCTCTGTGACTCTTAATGAGGAAGTCGGAAAAGCCATGGCATCCAATCCGCGTACAGCGATCTGTGAGATCGAGCCTCTGCATTATCTGTTTGTAGTCGCAGACGGCCGCACGGACGCAAGCGAAGGCCTGTCCCTGTATGAACTGGCACAGTTCCTGCAGGAAAACTTCACGATCAGAACTGCCTACAACCTGGACGGCGGCGGTTCTTCGACCATGGTATTCAACGGACAGCTGGTGAATCATCCGACGACCAGCGGTTCCTCCATATCAGAAAGGAGTGTAAGTGATGTTATCTGTATCGGATATTAAACAGAACAGACCCGTATGGACCTGGCTGATGATCACATTGTTCTGTGCAGTGTTTGCTATGGTCTATGAGTATTTCAGCTTTGGTGTTTATTCTTACCATATGATCTTCCTGTTCGCCTGGCCGCTGTTTCTTGGTGCACTGCCATGTTTCCTTCTGAAGCGTGACATCGGGCGGCTGTGGAATGACGGCGTATTACTGACGACTGCAGGCAGTCTTCTTGCCGGTATCTTTGAGATCTACGGTACTGCCAGTACGCTTACCATATGGTTTTGGGCAGCGGGAGGACTCCTGCTGGTAATGGCTGCTGTTTTTGAACTCACTGGAAAACATAGGGAACTTCATACTCAGTAAATCATTGATCAAATAACGGAGAGAGTACATCTTTCCGTTTTATTTTACGCACGTCAAATATTATGATAATAATACCTATTGCGAGGCAATCTGGAATATGATCTGGAGGCGATATACTTTTTATGAAAGCTTATAACATATTCGACGAAGAGCGTTCTGATCTGATTGGAACACTGCTGTATTTTGAAAAGGATTCATCCTGGATCATTGAGCTTCAGCAAGATCTTGATGAATGGACTGCCCCTCTCCTTCTGACATCTTACGTTAAGAAACATATTTATACGATTCCGCGGGATATCAGTCTGCTCTGGGTACAGGAACGCATCATTCCCTCGAACCGACAGAATATCCAGAGTATTCTGGATACACATCATCTTCCGAAATACGATGAAAGACGATTTCTGGAGATCTCCTCTGGCAGATGTTCTCAGGATTTTTTTTATATCCGTAAGACAAAAGAAATACCTTCTTATGTGAAAGAACGATTCAAAAGGAATCTTACGGACTGCACTCTGTGCAGCGATTACTCTTTATTATGTTTTTTCAGGGATGACACCATCCGGAAAGTGCAATTAAAGGATATTCCTGATGATAGCGGGGAAATTGCAAAAATACTTCGCAGCAGCGCTTTGTTTGCTTCTGCACAGATCACACCCGGCGGATATGCTGTAACATTCAATAATTCTATCGATCTCATGGCTCATGAGCTATATACTCTGGGACAGCCTGTTCCATTACAGAAAGAAGACTTTTTCTCTTTCCTCCGGAACACGATCCTGGATACTGCAGAAGCTTGTGAATTACTGGAATGTTCCCGACAGAATCTTGCATATCTCACACGCACCGAACAGCTGGTACCTGTTCGAAAAGAAGTCCGAGGAACCTTGTATTCCAAAGGCGACATTCTGAAGACCAGATGGTGAAGACCGTGCGGAATACGGATGCTTCCTGATCCAGGCAATGTTGAAAAGAATGACAATGGGCTTACGGATACGAATCTGAAATACATGCAGCAGTTTGATCTGATATTTCCAAAAGGCTGCGCACTGCGCAGCGAATTTAGCTGAACGCACCGCCGTGTGCTGAAAGCAGAACGGAATGCAGAATCCTGAACTGCAGGATCATTTTCTTTTGACGAGGCTGTACTGCTTCGATATTCTTATGGCATATGAATAGACCTTTGACACCGGTACAGGCGGAATGGAAAGCCGCCCGGGAAGAACTGATCCATGAACTGCAGAAACTGGGATATCCTGCTGATTTCGGCACGGTGATCGCTAAGAATCTCGGCAGTCCCAAAGCCATCCGCCGCATGTGCAGCTATGTGCGGCAGGTACGGCCGAAGAAACCGGAAATGATCGCCGATGAGATGCTGGCGATCATGAGCGAAGTAGATGCCTGGAAACGAAAAAAAGAAGCAGAAGCTGCCAATGCGGCATATAACGATCTGCTTCTTCGCGGACTGGAGGACGACTAAGCGTTCCTCTTTTTTCTTTCCGACCATATTCCGTATCCACTCATAGCGATACCGGCACATGCAATGATGATCGCAACGGTATCGGAAAGCGGCATAATGAACCGGTCGATCAGGATAACGGACGCTGTAAGAAGTAATCCCAGCATCATCTAGATATTCCCTGTACGCTTCATTTCTGCTCCTTTCCGATCAGACGCATCTTGAATGCGCGCATCTTTTCCATTCTTCCGGTGATATACAGAAGTCCCAGCAGCATCGCTCCCAGAGCAAGTCCGAAGGTGCTTCCTTTCACAAAGCCGATCCAGAACGTATCTCCCAGTTCCATAAAGTTCACGATGGCATTTACGAACAATGCGATAATGCCGACTACGAAGTATACCGTTACGATCTTTGCGCTGCGCTGTTTTTCCGCGTTGCTGTATTCTGCTACCTGCAGTACAGTCTCTTCCATTTCTTTATCCATGTTTCCGCCTTTCCTTTCGCCGTTCAGCAGTTCTCTCAGGTCCACTTTGTACAGATCTGCCAGTTCGATCAGAAGATCCAGATCCGGCATGTTATTGCCTGTCTCCCAGCGGGACACTGTTCTTCTTGATACATTCAGTTTCTCCGCCAGCTGTTCCTGGGTCATTTCCTGTTCATTTCTCAGTTCTTTCAGGAATCCTCCGATTTTCTGCAGTTCCATGTGGCACCTCCCTGCCTTGCACCTTCAGTATTGCGGTTTATTCGTACAGCGAACAGGACACAAAGCGGGCAATTGCCCTGTTTTCCGCCATGAGACACACTGTGTCCCAGGGAATTCTGCTGTATCTGCCGTAAAAAAGCATGCTTTTGGTCTTCTATCCTCCATTATGGCATAATGAGGACAATAAAGGAGTGTATGAATATGGATGTCAATATCACAGTCAGAAATGAAAAGCTTGCCCAGAAAGTCATCAAGGGACTCGCATCCCGCAATATGACAGGCTACTATGCGGCCAACAAAGAAGAAGCACTGAAGATCGCATTATCCCTGATTCCCGAAGGAAGCACCGCTACCATGGGCGGCGGCATGTCCGTCAGTGAGATCGGTCTTGTCCAGGCACTGAAGGAAGGCAATTACAATTACATCGACCGTGAAGCAGCAGCTGACCGCAGAGCAGCAATGCTGCAGGCATATGACGCGGACTTCTTCCTCGCCAGCTGCAACGCTATTACCGAAGACGGCGTTCTCGTCAACATCGACGGCAATGCCAACCGTGTATCCGCAATCGCCTATGGTCCAAAACATGTGCTGTTCATCGTTGGTATGAATAAAGTATGCAGTGACGTGGACGGTGCCATGAAGCGTGCCCGCAACGTCGCCGCTCCCATCAACAACCAGCGCTTCGGCGGAAATAATCCGTGTGTCCGCACCGGTGCCTGCGCCAACTGCAAGTCCCCAGATACGATCTGCTGCCAGTTCCTGGTTACCCGCTATTCCCGTCACGCGGACCGCATCCACGTGATCCTGGTCAACGATTCGCTTGGCTTCTGAGCCATTGCATCATTGCCCGCTTTTATCAGAATTTAAAAAGCCATACCGGAGAATTCACGAAATTCGTCTGGTATGGCTGTTTTTTATCGGTTTTGCTGAAGTGTTCAGGCAAGCATTCTCTTTGCCTTGCCGAGATAGCCAAGGTAAAGAACATACGCGATAACTGCAAGAAGAGCTGAGAGACCGCCAAGAACGACGGCAATGGTACCGCTCTTATCTAAGTTCATGACAGTGCAGATCAGATCTACAAGACTGGCAAGAATAACGCCTGCAGCGTACATATAGAAGATCTTTTTGCCGCGTGCTGCCATTTCCGGATCATCGAGTTTTTCGGAGAGACTGATGATGCCGGTAATGATGTAGAAGGTGATTACGATCTCAATGAAGTTGCTGAGTATTTTGCTTAAGTCCGTTATCATCGCATTTTCGATTTTCATAATCGAAAGAATACCAAACACGATGGCAAGTGCCAGACCGATAAGAGCATAGGTATAGCCCTTCTTGAACTCTGCATCGTCTTTCGCAGCGTTCTTGAGTCCCAGGAACTGCATGAACGCAGCGATGATCGTAATGATGCCTGACACCATGATCGGGATCATGACACCGAAAGCCGTAGCGGCTGTGATGCCTTCCTCACCCTGTTCTGCGATCTGTGAAGCAGCCTGTGCGCCGAAGAAGCCGGCGATACCGGTGAGAATACCAACGATCAGCATGAGAATTTCAGATCTGTAGATTTTCTTTAAGCCTTTATAGGCATTTGGAAAGCGCATTAGATTATCCTCCTTTTCCCCTTTACAAATACAATTATTATCTGTCTCCGAACATTCCCGTTCAAGTAATAATGCGTAACATCCTTTGGAATTATCCGTGAATTTTAAATATTATCGGATCACTTTCAGCAGTTCTCCGGATTCCTATTGTTTCACAAGAGCGCCGTTATCCAGAGTCAGTACTCCATCCTCGAATGTATATGGAAGATGGACATTCGTGCTGCCGACCGATTCAACGATCCTCATCCGTATCTCAGAATTCCTGGTTATGATCTCATACGTTCCTTCGGAGATTTTACCGTTCGTATTGCGGGTCACGGTGCCGTTATCAAACGTAAAGGTTGTGGCTTGTCCTTTTGCCCATGTCCCGGCAAGTGCTGCTTCGATCTCTTCTGCCAGTTGATCCGCTTCCGGTGTCGGCTCGGGAGTCGGTTCAGGTGTTGGTTCGGGTGTGGGAGTGACTTCCGCGGTCTTCTCTTCTTCTGCTTTTGAAGAAGAGGACGGCTTCGCGGATGAACTGCACGATGTCACTGCCGCAGTCATCATGAGTGCCGTAAATACTTTCAATAACCTTTTCATACTTGTATCTTCCTTATCTATGCCTTATCAGATACATACCGATGTGCTCTTATTCGTGCGGATACTGTGCCAGGAAGTCGGTTAGACCGGGCACCAGTTTGGTCTTGCGGCCAAGTCCCTTCCGGAAGATATAGGACGTACCATCGAACTCATCGTATTCCGGGAACGCTTCTTCAAAGACTTCTTTGGAGTGTTCATCCGCGCAGACGACATAGTCGATCTTGACGCCTTCTTCACGGATGCTTACTTCGGCATACATCAGTTCCACATCTTTCTGACTGTGTCCCTCCGGCAATACTTTCGCAAGACGCTTTGCCAGTTCCGCCGCATGTTCTTCGTCGATCGCACTGGCTAAAGCAATGCCGAATTTCACACCCGATGCCTCATAGGACTTATAGTCTGCCAGCAGGATATCCAGGTCGCTCATTCCCCTGTAGGACAGCCTTTCTGCATACATTGCCTTGTAGAAACCGGTCGGGTCTTCCACGCCGCTGATCCTGCTCAGGGCACTGACAGCTTCTTTATCCGCACTGGTGGTATAGGTCGTTGTGAGATTGGCGGTATCGGAGAGGATCGCACCCAGCAGGATATGTGCTGTGGACTTGTCGATCTCCACGCCGTAGTTCAGATAATTCAGCCAGATGATCGTTGCGGTGGCACCGATCGGCCGCGCGTTGTAGTAGACGACATTGCCGGTCGTAACGCTGCCCACGCCATGGTGATCGATGATTCCGATGATGTGCGCATCTTTCATGCCTTCCGCTGCCTGGGTGTATTCACTGTGGTCCACCAGCAGGATGTCTTCGCCGGACGCGTCTTCCAGCACCGGCGGCACTTCCACGCCTGCCTGTTCCAGTATGTACAGACTTTCCAGATCTGCTTTCTCCGACAGTGCCGGTTCCGCGTGATAGCCGAGCGCATTCATCAGTCTTGCGCAGGCAATAGCGCTCATCACGGTATCCGCATCGGGACTCTTATGACCGATGACATAGAATTTATCGTTCTTGATATCCAGGTGTTCCAGTTCGGCACGGTTCAGTGTATGCAGTGTTTCCTGCTCTTTCTGCGCTGTTTCCTGTCCGGTCTGCTGACCTTTGCTGTAACCGGATGTGTAGGATGCATAACCTGTTCCCGCTGCCAGCAGGACGGCAAGCGCGCCTGTAAGTATTTTCTTATTCATAAATCATTCTCCCATGAAGCATCATTGCACATAATTGATCAGTTTGCTTCGGTATTCCCGAACCGACATGATTTCAAAACCGCGGTACTGGATCGGCAGAAGCTTCTTGTCTGCGTTCACCTTTGCATAGACATCATCAGAAACGATAAAGATGAAATTACTGCCGAGTTTTCTTCCTTCGGACATCTCATGTTCAAAGATCTTCATCTCCAGTTTGATCCAGTGGGACTGCAGCTGTGAAAGATCCGTTATGATCACTGCGAAGTGCTGTGCATGATCCAGTGAGTTCATGATGGCTTCTTCATAATCCGACTGTGACAGCTCCGGCAAAGTGATCTGATCGAAGAACGGTTTACGGTGGTTTTCCTGCAGATAGTGGTATACCGATCGGGCAATGTCCGCATCTTCATGTTTATAGCTCAGGAATACATCGTATTCATGATCCGCCGGCTGTTTCAGTCCGAGAAGAGAACGGATCCCCTTTTCTGCCGGATCTGCAGGATCGCTGTCTGCGGTGATCCTGTCCAGACGGTTCTGTACTTCGACCATCTGTGTGATGCATTCGGCGGCGGTCTTCTTTGCGCCGATGATCTCACTGTAATTCTTCAGACGTTCATATCCGGTCTTCAGACAGCGCAGGTATTCCGCTGCTTTCCCGTTGTCGGAGACTTCCTTCAGCAGATCCATGCCGTTATTCAGAATCTCGGCAGCGCTTTTCAGCAGCTTTAATTCTGCTGTATCCGCTTCCTGTTTTTCTTCTTCTGTCCGGACAGTAAACGGTGAATCACATTTACCATCTTCCCGTCTCCGTAATATGACACCATGCGAATCACAGAAGATCTGATCCATTCGATATTTACCGCATTCCCGAATCAGTTTCTGTTCGTCCTCCGGATAGCTGCCGATCTCTGCTTCCGACGCATGGATCCGGACATAATACGGTTCCTGCTGCTGTACAAAAGCATTGATCCGTTCCGGTTCCCGCAGGAGATGAATATCGTCGTTCGTTATCGCTTCCACACAGACATGCTGGATCAGCGCAAACAGATAGATCTCCGTCACAGCCCATGCGTCATAATACAGATCCTGTTCCGGGAGTTTCTGTTCCGCGGCTGCGCTGTGTACCGGCGCAAGAACATTCAGCTGCCGGTGTGTCACTCTGGAACTGTCCTGACTGAATGAAGGATATTTCTGCTGCATTCTGCTCATCAGCCGAAGCACTTCCTTACAGATACCGCGTTTTTCCGCTTCTGCCGCACTTTCCCATTCCTTCCAGAGTGCTTCGATTAGATCACTCTGTGTTTCCAGAATGCCGTCGGTATAATCCATTTCGCTGAAACGTGTAAGCTTTTCGTACAGTTTCTCCTTTTCTGTACTCTGTGTGATCCGGTTATAGATCATTGCACTGATAAGCGTCATACTATGGACGATCAATCCGTCTTCTGCAAACAGCCAGATATTTTCATCTTTGAAGAATAAATATCTCTCTTCTGCGGGCAGTACGTCTTTATACATCCAGCGGGGCGCATCCGTTATGATAATGACCTGTTTCGCGCGGTCCTGTGCCTGACGTATATACGCCGCAACGGTATTCTGATAATCCGGATCGATACTGGCTGTATGTCCAAACAGGATCACTACAGTATCGCTTTTTTTCAGCATTGCGCGGTATTCCGGGGAATCCGGTTCAGTATTAAACGGCTGAATGGTACTGTATAGCGTAATATCCTCAAATAACGCATCCGCTTTATACTCTTTCAGCTCACTGTTCTGTACACATATCTTCATTTCTTTCAGTTTGTGCGCAAGATACAGTGCAGCAGGTCTGTACTGGATCCCGTAAACAATGAATAAATTTCCAAGTGTTTCTTTCATGATTCGTCCCTGTTACTGAAGATCTTCAAACATGGCATGCAGGAAATACCTGCCGGTCTCTGTTTCAAAGATATTCTTTTCCGCCGCCAGGATCCCTTTGTATTTCACGCTGCTTTCGTACAGGTTCACAAGGAAGTCCGCTTCCACCAGGATCCGGTAGTCCATGCCGTCGATACCGGTATAGGTATGATGGTGACCGACCAGCCGGCAGATCCTTTCGATCTGCGCTTCTGTATAGCCTCCGACTCTCCGCAGCAGTTTTTCCGCTTCGGCCGGTCCTTCCGCTTCCTGATACGGTCCTGCTTCGCTTCCGTACTTTTCCAGAGCCGGACGGATCCCGATGTCGTGCACCAGGGCAGCTGTCTCCAGGATGTACAATGTCTCTTCGTCCAGTCCCTCCTGCACACCGATCGTCTTCGCAAAGGCATGTACTTTGAGGAAATGCTGGATCCGCTTCGGGGATCCCTTATCCCATTCTGTCATCGCTTTGACCAGTTCTGTATACTGATGATCTTTCATGATTCCTGTCCTTTCATCTATATGTTATTCCTCTGTGCTGCGGTTTCTCAGATACGTGCGTTCCGCTCTCAGCATATCCAGAGCGAAACTGCGGATATCATTCAGAGACAGCTCGTGATCATGGCGGTACCACTGGAAATACAGTTCCAGGATCCCGGATATATAGTAATCGAGATATACAGAGTGCATGTCTTTTTCCGTCTCTGTATATTTCAGATGCGTTGTGATCAGCTTCTTCATCAGTACGATATGCCTTGTCTGTACTGCCGCATAAGAAGGCTCTGTCGCAAGTCTTGTCAGATACGCAGTATTGTTTTCGATCGTTTCATTGATCAGACGGAAAATCTCACCGAGTTCATACTCTTCATTTTCACCGTAACCGTATAAACGCTCCAACTCTTCCATTCCCCGGTACAGAGGGGCGTTGATCTCCTCAAAGATCTGCCGGAACACATCATCAATATCCTGATAATGCAGATAAAAAGTGCGGCGGCTGATGTCTGCCTCCTCACAGATCCCGCTGACAGACAGTTCATTGTATTTCAGTACAAGCATCTGTTTCAGCAGAGTCTTTTTGATTGCGTCTTTTGTTTTCCGGATTCTTCTGTCCATCGCTGTATATACCCTGAAAACATTATACTCATAATTTTCTCATGTGTGCATTATTGCACATGCGTAAAAATATGATAATTGAATTTGATCCATACAGTTTGCATACTGAATTTAAAGAAGAGGAGACACTGAAATGACTAATTATAAGATTCTTGGAACACCGTTCAGTATTGCCGGTGTGACGATTCGGAACCGCTATGCCTTTTCGCCTGTAACAACAGCCACGATGTGGGATGAGAAAGGCAATATTACGCCGAAGTTTATCCGTTATATGGAAGATCGGGCCAAGGGGGGATTTGGTCTTCTGCTCACCGGTGCGCTGACAACGGACCGGACCGTTGATCCGTATGCCGCGACAGGAGCTGCCCTGATGGCTGCTCCGGAGGCTTTCCGGGAAACATCCAGGGTACTGCTCGACGCAGTCCATGCCCAGAATACGAAGATGTTTGCCCAGCTGACTCTGGGTCTTGGCAGAAACTATCCGGGTCTGCCTTCCACCTCAGAGAATATCGTTTTCGGTACGGCAGATCAGATCTCTCCGGAACTGACAACAGAACAGATCAGAGAGAAGATCCGTCAGCTGGTGGAAGCGGCTGCCTTCGTCAAGGAATGCGGCTGGGACGGCATTGAAGTACATGCCATGCACTGGGGCTATCTGCTGGATCAGTTTGCCATGAAGTGCTTCAACCGCAGAACCGATGAATACGGCGGATCGTGGGAAAACATGCTGAGAGCTGCGAAAGAGATCGTGGAAGGCATCAAGGCAGTCAACGGCAAAGACTTCCCGGTCGGCATGCGCTTCAGTCTGGAGACTTATGTCAAAGACGCAAACCAGGGTCTTCTGACCGCAGAAGGTGAAAGAGGAAGAACACTGGAAGAAAGCATTATGTGCACCAAGATGCTGGAAAGCTACGGATATGACTATCTGAGCGTAGATACCGGTGTCTATGATTCCTTCTGGTATGCCTGCTCACCGATGTACATTCCGCAGTCCTTCATGTTTGATATGGCGGAAAAGTGCACGAAGGCAGTCAATATACCGGTCATCTGCGGCGGCCGTATGAATGACGCAGCGGCCTGTGCAAAGGCGATCGAAGAAGGCAAATTCACTGCTGTAACACTGGGACGTCCGGGCATTGCGGATCCGGAGTATCCCAACAAGGCAATTGCCGGAAAGATCGAAACGATCCGTCCGTGCATCGCGTGCAACGCCGGCTGCTTCAAATCCGTATGTATGGATGCTGCACCGATGACCTGTGCGGTCAACCCGATCGCAGCCAATGAGATCGAACTGGATCTCAAACCCGGAAACGGCAAAAAGAACGTAGCTGTTGTGGGCGGCGGTGTAGCAGGTATGGAAGCCGCAAGAACTGCCGCAAGACGTGGATATGACGTTACTCTGTATGAAAAGAGCGGTCATCTCGGCGGTCATATCGTCGAAGCAGGCGCTCACCCGTTCAAGAAAGAGATCAAACAGCTCAATGACTGGTATCAGAGAGAACTGAAGGAATACGACGTCAAAGTCGTCCTGAACTGTGATGTGAATGCGGAAACACTGAAGAACTCCGGTGCGGACGCAGTCATCATCGCGACCGGTTCTGTTACATCCGTTCCGCCGATCCCAGGCATCGAAAAAGCGATCTCCGCGCTCGATGCCATCAACCATCCGGAAAAGCTCGGCAGTAACATCGTGATCGCAGGCGGCGGTCTGGTCGGCTGTGAGATCGGATATGATGAAGTGCTCAAAGGCAAGCAGGTCACGGTCGTTGAACTGATGGGCGACATCATGGCAGCCGGCGCCGCAGCACCGCTCCCGAATATCATGATGATCAAAGCAGAATTCGCGGCCAGAAATGTCCGTGTTCTGACAAAGACAAAAGTCACAGAATTCTGCGACGACGGCATCATGGTTGAAAAAGAAGACGGAACAACGGAAAAGATCCCGGCTGACACTATGATCAACGCACTCGGCTTCCGTCCGGACAATGCTCTGGCGAAAGAACTCGAAGGCTGTGCAAATGTCTGCGCAGTCGGCGATGTCAACGGTGCCGCCAACATTCTCAAGGCAGTTGCGGAAGGATACAAAGCTGCCAACGGCATCTGATCAGAGATCACTTACTCTGCAGAGGATGCAGGTCAATGACCTGCATCTTTTTCTGTACCCAACAGTCACCGGGCATCCGGAACTGCTGTGCGGCATGGATATGGTACGATAACAGCAGGTTAGACATATGTCAGAAGCAGAAAACAGGAACATTGCAGTATTTGAACAGATGCCGGTCCCGAAAGCCGTGCGCACCATGGTGATCCCGACGATCATGGGGCAGCTTATCATCCTGCTGTACAGCATCGCAGATACCTTTTTTGTCGGCCGCACAAACAATCCGCTGATGGTGGCAGGCGCTTCTCTGGTTCTGCCGGTATTCAATGTCTGTACCGCGCTGGCGGGCATTTCCGGTGTCGGCGGCGGTGCGCAGGTGTCGCGGCTGCTGGGCGAAAAGGATCCCGAAGGCGCCCGCAGAGTGAGCAGTTTCTCTCTCTGGTTCGCATTATTGACAGGACTGGTGTTTGCGCTGGGCGTACTGCTGTTTATGGATCCTTTAATGCGTCTTTTAGGCGCAAAGGCGGAAGTGCTTGCCTATGCAAAGGCATATGCGATGTGCGTGATCGTGTGCGGCGGCATACCGACGGTCATGGCAAACGTCATGGCGAATCTTCTGCGCAGTACGGGAGAATCACGGATGGCAAGCTTCGGCATCATGCTGGGCGGACTCATCAATATCGCTCTGGATCCCCTGTTCATGTTCGTTCTGTTTCCAAAGGGCATGGAGATCGTCGGCGCCGGAGCAGCTACCTGTGTATCCAACTGCATCTCCTGTATCTTTTTCATTTTCATGATCCGCAGCCTCGGCAGGGACTCCGTGATCCGGATGTATTCCCCGCTGCTTCTGCCGCAGGCGGATCATCTGAAGAAAGTCTTCAGTATCGGTATCGTCTCGTCCGTTGCCGGGTTCCTGTTTGATCTCGACTATATGATCATCCAGCGGCTGATGTCCGGATACGGTGATATCCCGGTCGCAGCCATCGGGATCGTTCTGAAAGCAGAACGTCTGCCGCTGAATATCGGCGTCGGCATATGCCAGGGCATGGTGCCGATCATTGCCTATAACTATTCCGCTAAGAATTACCGGCGCATGAACGACACCGTAAGCTATTCCCGGAATCTGGGCATTGCCTGCGCCCTGATCAGTATTCTGATGTACGAACTGTTTTCCCCGTACATCATGCGCTTCTTTATCAACGAAGCACAGACGGTCGCACTCGGCACAGACTTCCTGCGGGCACGGTCTCTGGCAACCGTACTGATGTTTCTCAGTTTCTTCCATGTGCATCTGTTCAACAGCTACGGACGGGGCGGCGAAGCCTTCTTCCTGGGCGTCATGCGCTGGCTTGCCTTTAATATTCCCATGCTGTTTCTTCTGCATCATTTCTTCGGGATGTACGGCATCGTATGGTCGCAGCTGGCCGCGGACATCCTGACGGTAGCACTGTCGGCTGCCGTATACCGCAATTACATGGTGAAACATCATATGACCGCATAGATCCGTACCCGTTCAAAAAAACCGTCTTAATATGTGCAGAAAATGGTATGATAAGTGTGTATTTGCACATTATGCATGACATCCGTCATGTGAGAATAATAACTGTCTGTAACAATATTTGGGTGGAGATCTGTGGACTATACGATTGAACTGCTGAAAACATTATCGTGCGATGATTATGTGACGGCATCCCAGCTGTCATCGTTTTTTCACGTTTCTCAGAAGACCATCCGTTCCTGGGTACGTACGCTGAACGATGAAGGAGAAGCGTACGGCGTCACCGTGGAGTCCCGTCCCCACTACGGCTATATCCTGCAGTGCAGTGACAGCGACAGTCTGGAGCGGTTCACCAAATCGCTCTCTTCCGCCGGAACGGTCAATCTCGATTCTCCGAATGCCAGACTGTACTACCTGCTCAAGGAACTGCTGGAAACAAAGGATTACATCCGGATCGGCGATATCGCTGACCAGCTGTATGTTTCGCGGCCGACTCTGCAGGGCGCAGTCCGGGAAGTCGAAGGCATCCTGCACCAGTACAACCTGCATCTGAAGCGCCGTCCTTCCTACGGCATCAAGGTGGAGGGAAATGAATTTGATATCCGCCGCTGCATCGTCAGCTGCTTCGTCCGCCGCAATAACCTGCTGTACCGCAGCGATATGGAAGAGACCCTGCACTCCGCAGCGGAGATCATCAAGTCCCGGATGGAACAGTATGACATCCATCTGACCGAAGTCTCCTTCGCATCCTTCCTCTTCCAGTCCTACGCGGCACTGGAGCGGATGCGCGGCGGTCACTTTATCGAAGTCAACAGCGGCGCCTTTGCCGGCGCTGCCGAACAGGATATCCGCTTTGTCCAGGACCTGCTGGATGCGTTCCGCAGGGAATATCACTTCGAAGCGCCGGAGGACGAAGCCTGGTATATGCTGATCTATCTGCTGGCAGCCCGCCGCAGCGTCAGTGTTTCCGGTGATGAAGCCAACTTTGTCATTCACGAGGATGTGGATGAACTGACCACCCAGATCCTGGAGATGGTCTATCAGGACTTCCATCTGGACTTCCGCAACAACTTTGAGATCCGGATGTTATTGAACCATCATCTGGTACCGATGGATATCCGCATTCAGTTTGATATCCAGTCGGTAAATCCGATGCTGGACGAAATCAAGCGCTACAATATGAAGGCATTTGTTGTCGCTTCCCACGCCAGCGCGCTCCTTTCCGAGCACTATCACAAACCGGTCAGCGAAGACGAGACCGGCTACCTGGCGCTGATCTTTGCCCTTGCCATGGACAGCACAAAAGAAGAAAGAAAGGCAAATATCCTGATCGTATGCGCTGCCGGCAAAGCATCCTCGCGTCTTCTGGCGAACCGCTACAAGCGGGAATTCAGCCAGTATATCGATCAGATCTATCTGTGCGATCTCTCCGAACTGAATACCTTTGATTACGATAAGGTCGATTATATCCTGACCACGGTCAACGTCGCCGTCCATGTGCCGAAGCCGATCATGGAGGTCGGCTACTTCTTCAGTGAAACGGACCGCAATGCCGTCCAGGAACTGCTGGAGAAAGGCGAACCATCCCTCTTACAGAAATATTTCCGCCGTTCCGCCTTCTATACCGACATTACCGGAACGACCAAAGAAGAGATCATCCAGCAGATGTGCAGCCGCATCGGTGCCGATACCGAACTGCCGGAAGGCTTCGTCGATGCCGTACTGAAGCGGGAAGCGCTCGCGCCGACGGACTTCGGCAACTACATAGCCCTGCCCCACCCGTACCGCACCGTTACCGATAAGACGATCGTATGCGTCGCTGTACTGGATCATCCGGTACTGTGGTCCAGAAACGAAGTACAACTGGTCATCCTGGCATCGACCGGCAAAGAACACGATCCGGATGACGAAGAATTCTATCGTGTAACCACCCAATTGTTCGTCGGATTTGATCAGATCACCGAATTATTGTCGCATCCTTCCTACGATACATTCATGCGGCTGATCAGCACACTCTGAAAACCTGACTGTTGAAAAAAAGTTCCGTAATATTGCGGAACTTTTATAAATGGAGATTTACAGAACACCCTTCTATATTATAAGTGTAACAAAACCATCGCGATAACAACTGTTACGGCATACGCGCTCATTCAGCGTGGAAACAAATTCATGTACAATAGAATCCGGGAGGATTCTCTATGAAGCACATCGTATTGATCTGTGCAGGCGGCTTCTCGGCCAATATTATGGGCAGCCTGATCCGGAAAGCTATGGAAAAACATGAGTTTGACGGAGATCTCAAAGCCATGTCTGAATGGAACTTTCAAAACTACAGAGACCCTGTGGATGTCCTACTGCTGGGACCTCAGCTGAGCTACATGTACGACAAACTGAAAGAAAAGTACAAGGGGACTCACGTCAAGGTCGGCATGATCGCAATGACGGACTACGGCAGGATGGACGCAGAGCATGTATTTGAAAGTATTCTCGAAATGCTAAACGAATAAAAGGAGAAAAGAATGTCTGTTCAGGACAAAATGACAAGCTTCTTCGACAAGCTTGCACCGACAATTAACAAACTCGGTAATAACATCTATCTTCGTTCCATCTCCAACACAATGATGGGAACGATCGGACCTCTGATGGTCGGTTCTATCGCAGTTCTCTTCCTTGCATTCCCGATCCAGGGTGTCAAGGATGCTATCGCAGCAATCGGTCTGACACCGATCCTCGCTGCAGTCAACTCTATCACGATCGGCGGTCTGGCTCTGTATGTCGTATTCCTCATGGCTAAGAACCTCGTTTCGATGCTTCTGCCGAATGAGGACGGCACACTGATCGGCGCTCTGGCACTCATGAGCTTCCTGATCATCACACCGCTCGGCGCACTCGAAGGCGGCGGCAATGCGATCCCGACACAGTGGCTTGGTGCTTCCGGTGTCTTCTCCGCATTCATCGTTGCAATCATCTCCGCAAAGATCTATGAGCTCTTTGTTAAGAAACACATCACGATCAAGATGCCTGACAGCGTTCCGTCTGTCGTTACAAAGTCCTTCGACTCCCTGCTTCCGGCATTCGCGATCGGCATCGTATTCATCATCATCCGTCTGATCTTCCAGAACACAAGCTTCGGCAATCTGCATCAGTTCATCTATTCTCTGATCCAGACACCTCTGCAGGGTCTCGGAACATCTCTGCCGGCAACTCTCGTATTCGGTACAGTTGCTCAGCTGCTGTGGTTCTTCGGTATCCACGGTACAAACGTTATCAACCCGCTCGTACAGCCGCTCCGTCTCGCTCTCGACGCTGAGAACATGGCAGCTCTGGCTGCGGGTCAGGCACTTCCGCACATTATCGGTAATGCATTCTGGTCCATCAACACATGGGGTGCTACGACTCTTGGTCTGATCCTCCTCATGCTGAGATCCAAATCTTCGCAGTATCGTGAAATGGGTAAGATCGCTCTTGTCCCGGGTATCCTCGGAATTACTGAACCGCTCGTATTCGGTCTCCCGCTGGTATTCAACTTCAGCTTCTTCTTCCCGTATATCTTCAACAACGTAATTATTATCCTTCTGTCTTACTTCCTGACATCGATCGGCATCATCGCTCGCTGCAGCGGCGTACAGTGCATCTTCGGTCTCCCGCTCGGCTTCCACGCAATGGTCGGCGGCCACTGGACGATCGTAGTATGGCAGATCATTTCTCAGCTCGTCATCTCTCCGGTTCTCTGGTATCCGTGGTTCAAGATGGCCGAAAAGAAGAAAGTCCAGGAAGAAAACGAAGCAGCTAACCTCGTTGCCTGACAGGCCCCTTTCAGAATCCCGGCACTCAGTGTCCGGGATTCTATTCTAAATATACATAGGAGGAAAACATGTTAGATTATTCTGTACTTTACCCTGTTAACAATGCAAAAAGAACAGCAGCTTCCCTCGACGGCATGTGGAAATTCAGCTTTGATCCGGAAAGCAGAGGATGCGCAGATAACTGGATGAACGGTCTTCCGTCTTCCATCTCCATGCCGGTACCGGCATCGTTCTCCGATGTATTCACCGATCACGCTTCCCGCGACTATACCGGTGACTTCTGGTATGAGAAAGAATTCTTCCTGCACGCACAGGAAGGCGAGCGTGTCGAACTCCGTTTCGGTTCCGTTACCCACAGATGCACCGTCTATGTCAACGGCAAAGAGATCTGCTCGCACGAAGGCGGCTTCCTGCCGGTCGTATGCGACATTACAGACGCAGCGAAGTTCAACGCTGTCAACACAGTCGTTGTAAAAGCCAATAACGAACTGAACGAATCCACCCTGCCGTGCGGTTCCGTCATGACACTGTCCAGCGGAAAGAAACTGGCAGCCCCCTACTTCGACTTCTTCAACTATTCCGGTATCCAGCGTACTGTCTACGTTGTTACAAAGCCGCAGGAATCTATCGTTGATTACGATACGGCGTTTGTTCTGAACGGCAAAGACGCGGATGTCTGCTACAAAGTGCGTACAAACGGCAGCCACGCCGTCAAGGTATGCCTGAAAGACGCAGATGGCAATGTCGTCGCGGAATGTGACGGTGCCGAAGGCGTCCTCCATGTCAAAGACGCAAAGCTGTGGCAGGTACGCAATGCCTACCTGTATACGATCGTTATGGCGATCTGCGACGGAGATACACTGATCGACTGCTATGAAGCAAAGCTCGGTATCCGTACGATCGCGATCGAAGGCACAAAGATCCTCGTCAACGGCGAACCGGTATACCTCAAGGGCTTCGGCAAACATGAAGACTTCGAAGTATTCGGCAGAGCGTTCAACTACAGCGTTGCCAAGCGTGACTACGAATGCATGAAGTGGATCAACTCCAACTGCTTCCGTACATCCCATTATCCGTATGCGGACGAATGGTATCAGCTGGCCGATGAAGAAGGCTTCCTGATCATCGATGAAGTACCGGCAGTCGGTATGATGCGTTCCACCAGAAACTTCGTCAAGGCAGGAACAGGCGGCTTCACGCACTTCTTCGAGACGGATACAGTTCCGGAACTGCTGAAGAACCACAAGCAGCAGGTCGAAGAGATGATCACACGTGACAAGAACCACCCGAGTGTCTTCAGTTTCTCTCTGTTCAATGAACCGGAAACCACTTCCAAGGAAGCTCACGACTACTTCAAGACAGTATTCGATCATGCAAGACCTCTGGATCCGCAGAAGCGTCCGCTGACCGGTGCGTTCGAAAAGAACAGCCAGCCGGAACTCTGCCAGGTCTATCCGCTGTGCGACTTCCTGTGCCTGAACCGCTACTACGGCTGGTATATCAGCGGCGGCGGAACAGCGATTGAAGAAGCAGAACTGAAATTCCGTGATGAAATGGACCGCTGGTCCAAAAAGAACCTCAATGTTCCGTTCGTCTTCACAGAATTCGGAACCGATACTCTCGATTCCATGCACAAGCTCCCGTCCATCATGTGGTCCCAGGAATACCAGGAAGAATACTATGAGAGAAACTTCAATGTATTCGATTCCTATGACTTCATCACCGGTGAACTGACATGGAACTTCGCAGACTTCCAGACAACGGAAGGCATCATGCGCGTCAACGGCAATAAGAAGGGCGTATTCACCAGAACACGTCAGCCGAAGGCCTCCGCATTCCTTCTGAAGAGACGCTGGGAAAACAAGTAAGAGATCCTGAACAGATCCCGCAGAACTCATGAAGCCTTCAGGAACTGCCGCCTCATGACCATTCTGCGGGACTGTTTTTTCCCTTTCTCCATGAGTGCAGCGAAAAGCTGCACTCTTTTTTTGCCTGTTCCTTGCATAATGCGGAAATACCGCCTATACTGCAGACAAACTCACGGAGGCAGT
The DNA here is from genome assembly GCA_017510405.1 of Solobacterium sp. Classification (GTDB taxonomy): domain Bacteria; phylum Bacillota_I; class Bacilli_A; order Erysipelotrichales; family Erysipelotrichaceae; genus Bulleidia. Next base: position 108,000 of record JAFWNG010000028.1, on the reverse strand, counting down.
ATCATGCAGGATATGACAGAAGGATCCTTATATTCCCATTTATGGCGCTATGCCGTGCCGCTCCTGCTGGCCAACTGGCTCCAGCTGCTGTACAACGCAGCGGACTCGGTCATTGCCGGCCGTTTTATCGGTAAAGAAGCACTGGCGGCGGAAGGAATTGCGGCTCCGGTCATGAATCTGGTCATTCTGGCGATCTCCGGTCTCTGCATCGGTGCCGGCATATTCATGAGTGAATGCTACGGCGCGAAGGACATGGTATCGTTCCGCAAGTCCCTGGCATCTATCCTCAAAGCCGGTCTTGCCATGAGCCTTGTGATCGTGATCCCGGGCATCCTGATGGCGCCAGCCCTGCTGAAAATGATGTCTGTACCGGCGGAGATCTTCGATCTTACTTCGGTCTATCTCAAGATCACCTTCCTCGGTGTCCCGTTCACCTTTCTGTACAACGCTCTTTCCGCAGCCATGAAAAGCGTCGGGGATTCCCGCACGCCGCTGCGTTTTCTTGCTGTATGCTCCGTCCTGAACATCATCATGGACGGCATCCTGCTGGGCATCTTCCACTTCGGCATCCGCACCAGTGCGATGACCACAGTGATCTGCCAGCTGCTTTCCGCGTATCTTGCCGCAAACGCGCTGTTCCATCACATGCCGGAGCTGCGTCCGGAAGAAAGCGAATGGACAACGGACCGCACCCTGCTGAAGAAAGTGCTCGGCTACGGCGTTCCTTCCGCTCTGCAGCAGGCGGTACAGCCGATCGGCAAGCTTCTGATCCAGTCGCAGGTCAATCTGCTCGGTGTCAGTTCCATCGCCGCCTATAACGCAGTCAGCCGCGTGGACAGCTTTGCGTTCATCCCGGAACAGGGCATCGCCGCGGCCATCGCGACATGTATTGCCCAGAACCGCGGGGCCGGAAAGACCGAGCGTATCCGGAAAGGATTCCGTGCCGGCCTCCTCATGGAACTGTGCTACGGCATCGGGATCGGCATTATCGCGCTGCTGTTCGGCCGGCAGATCGTCAGTCTCTTCGTAAAAGGAGACGGCACCCTCGAAGTCATTCAGGAAGGTGCCGCCTATCTCTCAGTGATCGGTTTTCTCTATGTCATGCCGGGCTTTACGAACGGCTTCCAGGGCTACTGCCGCGGTGCCGGAAAGATCCCGGTCACGATCTTATGTACATTTATTCAGATCTCGCTTCGTACGCTCGGCACCTACCTGTTCGCCGGTACCTGGGGCATCCGCGGTATCGCAGCTGCCAGCGGTGTCGGCTGGGCAGCCATGCTGGCATTTGAAGTGCCCTACGTTCTGCATCATATGCGTAAGAGCGAAGAAGCTGCTCAGAATGCTCTGGAATAACTGCCAAGCTTTGCCAGGCTCGGCTTCGCAGTGCGTTCCATCGTATCACGGTCTACGCTGACAAGTCCGAATGTCATGGCGTATCCCTTCTGCCATTCAAAATTATCGAGCAGACTCCAGTAGAAATAGCCTTTTACCGGAATGCCGTCATCGATGCAGTTCTTCACACCGTTTAATGCACGCTCAATAAACACTTCACGGCGTCTGTCATCATCCATGGCGGTGCCGTTTTCTGTTACGATGAGATCGCCTTTGAAATCTTCCCGGACTTTGCGGATCACGTGTTCCAGGGCTTCCGGATAGAATTCATAGTCCATCTGGGTCAGTTCCGCATCCTTCGGCGCCGGCATCTGTCCCTGCGGTCCGTAGATCATTCGCGTATAGTTCTGCACACCAAGGAAATCATCCTCCGCAATATACGGTATATAGTGACGGAATTCCTCATCCCAGGCAGCTTCCGCAGAGGCTTCGCCGCCTTCCGCAGTCTGTATGTCATGCATCGAAAGCGTCAGTCCGACTCGGATCTCCGGTCTGACTTTTTTAATGGCCTCTTTCGCAGCCTGATGTGCGCGAATCACAAGAATATCGCCTTCCGGTGTGCGGGAACTGACAAAGATCTGCGGATCCGGTGTGCCGAATGCCTGCGCATTTTCTGCCGCGGCGTATTTCATGTTTTCCATCATTTTCTGGAAATTCATGCCGACCTGTACCGAACCCTCGGCACTCCCCGCGTTCTTTGCGGCCATCTCTGCCATGAGGCGGAAACGTTTTGCGATCGCAGCCAGCTGCAGTCCCATATTCGCTTCGTTGATCGTGCATACATAACGAAGATCATCCCCCAGCTGTTCCGCTATATACGCCGCATATCTGCGGAAGTCTTCTACAGTGCTTTCGGCTTCCCAGCCGCCCTTGCGGATCAGCCAGGCCGGTGACGTGAAATGCATCAGGGTAACGACCGGTTCCAGTCCGTATTTCCGGCATGTGCGGATCACATCCCGGTAATGTTCTGTTTCCTTTTCGTCATATACGCCTTCTTCCGGCTCGATCCGCGCCCATTCCACAGAGAAACGGTATGCGTTGAGTCCGGCCTCTGCCATCAGACGGATATCTTCTTCGTAGCGTCTGTAATGATCGCAGGCAATTCCGGACGGCTCGGTAAAGCTGCTGTGCGGCATCTGTTCCTGAAGCCAGTAATCACTGTGAATATTATTTCCTTCGACCTGGTGCGCTGCCGTAGCGGCGCCGACCATGAACTTACTCATGCGCTGTCTCCTTTACTTTTACGCAGTTTCCGTGTGTGATCCCGTTCTCATTGAACGCGTCCACCCGCACGTAATACTCTCTTCCTTTGATCAGGGCGGTAACGGTATGTTTTCCGCTTTCGAATACCATATGACTGTGGTACAGCGTATCCGGTGTATTGCCAAAAAGGATATTGTATCCGGTCACATTGTCCTGTTCGCGGATCGTGACATTCATATCGAGATCGCTGATGCGTTCCGCTGTATGATCCGGCACATCCGGTGCACTGCCGCTGCCTCTGCCGAACACTCGCAGACCGCTGATGCACGGTTTCTGTTCATACGGTACTGCCATATTTGAAAGGCGCAGATACCGCAGGCGGATGCCTTCCTCCCGCACGATCAGATCATGGGAAAGATCGGTGGTCACTTCACTCTTGTCTTCGATGCATTTCCACTCCGTACCGTCTTCTGAGCCTTCCAGTTTCCAGCAGGTGCAGAGATCACGCTCTTCGATATAGCGTGCCTGCGAGCCGGGACGGATCTCACCCGGACACGGGATTTCGATATGATCGTCGGCGAAGCTGATCTGCACCGCATGAACATCGTATACATCGCCAAGGTCCATACTGAGCCATTCACTGCGGCTGTTCGAGGCTGCCTGCCACCAGGTCTGCACATTTTCTTCCGCTGCATGAGACGCCTCATGACCGTCTGTGCAGGAGGAAGCGTCCATTTTCTTCCCGGCGCTTAACAGCATCCATTCCGGTTCCGCCCACGGATCTTTCTGAAGCAGTTCCGTATTCTGCGGCCAGTCGCCGTAGCGCTGGTTTGCAAAGAGATTTCCCTGCGCATCCATGCCGGCTGCCCAGATTCCGATGCGGCGCTCAAAGTCATGATTGACGGATATACGCATCGTAGCGGTATGCCAGAGATGACCGCTGCGGTCTTCCATCGTGGAACCGTGTCCCGCTCCGGGAATAAATCCGCCCGGTTTGAACGAATACGGGTTGCTGTCTGCCAGAGTAAACGGTCCAAGCGGAGAGTCTGCGGTATATACGCCGTCCGCATATGTGTTGTACTGGGTACCCGGACATGCATACTGCAGATAATATCTGCCGTTGAACTTATCCATCCAGGCACCTTCAATATACGGTCTGTCCGACAGCATTCCCCGGATCAGCGGCTTCACATTGTCCGGCAGCGCGCTTTCCGGTACTCCCTGTTTTTTTACAAAATACTGATATGCCGCTTCCACTTCCTCTTCGGATTTCGGGAATTTGCTGTTGTTTTCACCGATGCGCTCATAGCCGATCTCAAACGGATGTCCGTCGATCAGCGCTTTTGTTTCCCCGATCGGATCCATCGTCACCGGATCCAGCTCAGTGCCATAGATCGGCGTCATATTGGAACATCCCCAGTAGAAGTAGATCCGCCCGTCATCATCCTGGAATACATTGGGATCCCAGTACGGGAACGTGCCTGTCAGTTTCTCATACGGTCCCTGCAGGATATCCTTTGTACGCCAGCGGTCACAATTGTGTTCCCGGTTCGAAGCGCAGAAGTAAACATATTCTCCGATCACGCGGACATCCGGCGCATAATCGTACAGAGGCAGTTCTTCCGGAAGCCGGTGAAATTCCCACTGTGCCAGATCATCCGACACATAGACGCCCAGCGTCATCGATGCAAAGATATAGTACCGGTCATGGAAACAGATCATGGAAGGATCTGCGGCTTCCCTGCAAATCTGCAGCAGACCGTGTCTGCGGGGATCCGCATTGAACTGATAGCGGTATGGAACATTCAGCGGATTACAGTAGTACTTCATACGTATATTCTCCCTGTTCTTCTGTTCTTGCCATGCCGTCCGGCAGAACGATCTCCGCCGCACACGGCACTTTGATATGGAAGACGATGCGGTCTTCCTCATATTTCCACGCACTGGCGATCGTACCGTACGGTGATCTCCACTCACCGGACGCATATCCCAGTTCTCTGGACGGCTTTGGCAGGATGCGAAGTTTTCCTTCGCTCATGCGGATGCCGCATACGCCTTTCAGCAGCCAGCCGGACACCGCACCGTAGGAATAATGATTCAGGGAATCATGTACGGTACCGTCCTCACGGATCCCGTCCCATGTCTCCCAGATCGTTGTGGCGCCTTTCTTTACTGCATACAGCCAGCCCGGGCAGTCTTCCTGCAGCAGCAGACGGTACGCTGTTTCGGTATATCCGTTGTCTGCCAGTACTTCGCACAGATACGCCGTAGACAGGAATCCCGTATTCAGATGCCAGTGATTGTTTTTTACCAGTTCATTCAGCGCTTCCGCCGCAGCCGGCATCTCACTGTCTTCCAGAAGTCCGAATGCCATCGGACGGACATATTCACACTGTCGGTCGGAAGTGATTCTGCCGTCTTTCAAACAACAGTACCGGTACGCCCTGCGTACGTTTTCCGCCAGTTCCCGGTAATACGCAGCGTCCTCTTCTTTTCCCAGTACAGCTGCGATTTTTGCCAGCAGTGACGCGGAACGGAAGAAGTACGCCGTAGCGACTTCCGGAGCACCGTGCATCATGGTCTTCTTCATCGTATCCATGGAACTGACGTCCGGTTCCATCCATTCACCGAAGTGGAATCCATGGTCGACCAGATACTTATGGTACGGATTCTTCCGATTGCCAAGCCGTGTTTTCGCAGCCCGCTTTTCGGTGAAAGCGATCCATTTCCGCATCATATCGTAGTTTTCTTCCAGGATCGATGCATCCCCGCAGGCTTCATACAGCGCCCACGGCACCAGGATGCACGCGTCTCCCCAGCCGGCGGATCCCTGCAGCATATTCGAGACCGCACTGCCGCTGTTGTTTACCGGCGCAATATTCGCGACCAGACCGTCTTCCCCCTGTGCCAGCCGGCATTCCGCCAGCCATTTCCGGTATACCGTCCAGCAGTCCGCAAGCATGACGCCCGTCGGAGCGAATACACCGGCATCCCCGGTCCATCCGGCGCGTTCCCGGGTCGGACAGTCGGTCGGAATGTCCGTGAAGTTTGATTTCATACTCCAGACACTGTTGTGGAACAGACGATTGACCGCTTCATTGCCGCAGGTGAAGAAACCGGTCTCTGCCATGGCGGAATACACGGCAACAACAGTAAACCTCGCTTCGGTCAGATCCACGTCCGTTTCCACTTTTGCGTACCGGAAGCCGAAGAGCGCAAAGTGCGGCTTATACGTGTTTGTGCCGGCTTTGCAGATATAGGTGATCTTCTGCGGAACACCGCCGTTTTTATTGCGGTCGCCCGGATCAAAGTTGCTCTGGGTGAAGTTCCCGTTTTCATCCAGTGTTTCCCCATGCCAGAGGACGATCGTCTGCCCTTCTTCCGCTTCCACGGTAAATTCGGTATATCCGGCAAGATTCTGCCCGAAGTCGATCACTGTCTCACCATTCGGCGTACGCATGATCCTTCCTTCGAAGCGCTCCTGTTCCCTGAGCGGAACACTGTCGGCGCCGGTCAGTACATCATAGGAATATTCGGCCTTCTTCACAGAATGCCATTCTGTAATCTCTTCCATCCGGGCATCGTATGTTTCACCGAGCTGCGGATCATTTTCGCGCACCGGACCGCTTTGAGAAGCTTCCCACTGGTTATTGGAGATCAGCACCGGTACGCCGTCATTTTCCAGCTGGCATAACAGTGCCAGGTCACTTCCGTAATAATGATTCAGACCGTCCACACCGTTATTGCCGCGGTACAGTCCGTCTCCGATCGTCACTGTGATCGTATTCTTTCCGGATCTGAGCAGCTTACTGACATCGTATGTCTGTACCTGCAGGCGTTTCCGGTAATCATCGACTCCCGGCGCCAGTACATAATCGCCGGCACGCTGTCCGTTGATCTCTGCCTCATACATCCCATGGCATGTAATATACAGGCGCGCTTTTCCCGGTGCGCTTACCGTAAATGTACGCCGCAGCACACTTGCCGGCATGCGGACATCATCCTGTGTTTTCAGTTCCGGTTCGATCCAGTCCGCGCACCAGTCATTCCTGTTCAGAATGCCTGTCTCATACCAGGACTCTGCCCATTCAGAGGCATTCCCGCCGGCGTCATACACGCGTACTTTCCAGTCCACGCGCTCTTTGGAGCCGGCCGCATATCCGCATGTATGAAGCATCTTTCCGCTTTCGGTCCGTCCGCTTTCATACACGATTCTGCCGTTTACAGATGCTGTGATCTCAAATGCGGTCTGGCATCCGTCTTCTGTGTTCCACGAAAGAACCGGCAATACCGCTGAGATCCCCAGCGGTGTCACCATATGTTCAGTTTTCAGATTCACTGCACGCATTACAGATTCTCCTTCAGCCATTCGGCACTGACTTCCATACTGCGAAGAGGGTCTTTACCGATCCAGTTTCTGTGGCTTTCCAGCACAGCCGCCTGCACGCCGTTTTCCCGGGCAATATCCAGCATTCCCTTCAGGTCCATATTGCCAGTACCCAGTTCCATACTGTCTTCCTTCAGGATCGGCGTCATACAGCTTCCTTTCTGCCGGGCGCCGCGGTCCGTCACATGCCACAGTTTCATCCGTGTGCCGAGCTTCTTCATCCACATCTTTGCGTCAGCCCCGGCATCGGTGAACCAGTAGCTGTCAAACTCAAAGTTTACATATTCCGGATCGGTCTCTTCGATCAGGATATCATACGCGCGTCTGCCGGACTCTGTTCTCAGCAGTTCGGCATTGTGGTTGTGATACAGCAGGGAGATCCCGTTCTGCTTCAGTTCTTTCCCGGCAGTGTTAAGACGTTTCGCCAGCTCCCGGACAGCGTTCTCATTGTTATAGGCAAACCGGTACATGCCGGTAATGACCACGGTATCGGTACCGAATGCACGGGCATCTTCCACAACGCCGGACAGATCCTGTTCCAGAGAGCCAAGGTCTGCATGAAGCGTCAGAACCAACAGTCCGCTCTCTTTGATCAGCTTCTGCCAGTCCAGCTTTCCGCTGTTTCCCGTCGGCATCCCTGCTGCTTTCGTAAGCACTCTTACGACCAGCGGAGAAGGATGGATCATGAACCGGTTCAGTTCGATCCCGTCATACCCGGCATCTTTGATCCGTTTCAGCGTCTGTGCCGCTTTTGTTTCGGTACCGGTCACCGTTCCCAGCATGATCTGCTGTATGCCGGTCTTCATTTCCGGATCCCCTGCAGGATACGGTTCAGCTGCCGTACGCTTTCTTCATCAGCTCCGCCCTGTTTCAGCAGAGACAGCATTGTCATTCTGCTCATCATGCGGATCAGTGCCGGATTGTCCTTCACTGCCGCCGCAACATCGCCGCGCTCTGAAGCGCCTTTTTCCATCATGCCGCTAATGATCGCTTTTGTCTGTTCATTGCCAAGCAGCTCACCGTAGGTATCTTCCACGGAGAAGCATGCCGGATCATTTTCACCGGCATCGAACCAGTTGGTCACCTGGCCGGCTGCTTTGTTGAAAATATAGCTTTCATCCGGTTCACTGACTCTGCGTATGGTCATCGTATCGGTATATTCTCCCGAGACCGCGCGTACTTCATGTTCACCGTTCAGATCGATCCGGAACGTGAATACAAGATGACCGTTTTTCGTACCGATCTCTTTTCCGTCCACGAACAGTGTCACGGTATCGCAGTTGGAATAGACTTTGATCTCCGTCGTATCTTCTGCCCGGTTCTCATAGCGTCTGCCGTACAGATGTACGAACTTTTCCTGTTTATTCCAGGCTGCCTTGTAGAGATAGAACGCATCCTTCCGCGTTCTGCGGTCCATCGTTACCAGTCCCTTCTGGTTTTCTCCGTGCTTTCCGCCTTCATCACGGCCGTCTGCCGCAAAGTCAAACAGATTCCATACATGCGTTGCCCAGAGATACGGTCTGTCTTCGATCATCTTCCAGATATGTTCGTGATAGAGCGCCTGGTATTCCTCGGTATAATCCGAACGCTCCGGACGTGAGGAATGGAAGGCAGGGTTGGCATCTGCGCCGTACTCACTGAATCCGATCACACGATCCGGATACTTTGCATGATATTCATCAAAGAATTCATCGTTCTGGTCCAGATCTCCGAGATACCATCCGAAATAGAGGTTATAGCTGTTGATATCCGGGATATCCAGGATCGGACTGTCTGTCTCCAGCATGAATACATTTGCCATTGTCGTCAGACGTGTCGAATCCATGTGATGACACAGATCGTTCAGGATCCGGTGGTTTTCCAGCAGGTCTTCATCCACGGCACTGGCTGCGGTGATCTCGTTGGACAGTCCCCAGACAGCGATCGACGGATGGTTATAACACTGTGTGATCAGTTCCCGCATGGCCTGTACAGTATTCTCACGGCCGTTTTTCATATGCATCGTAATGTACGGGATCTCTGCCCATACGACGATGCCGTTCTCATCACACAGATCATAGAATTCCTGTGCATGCTGGTAGTGGGCAAGGCGCACGGTGTTCGCTCCGATCTCTTTGATGATCTCCATGTCAGAACGATGATCTTCGATGCTCAGCGCATTGCCTTTTCCCGCGCGGTCCTGGTGTCTGGAGACACCGCGCAGCGGATAGCTCTTTCCGTTCAGGAAGAAACCTTTCTCCGGGTCACACCGGTAATACCGGCAGCCGAATCGTGCGCTTACTGCGTCCCCGGATGCCAGCTTCGCTTCAGCTGTATACAGATACGGATCGTTTACGCCGTCCCATAAATGCGCATGCGGGATCGTAAAGACAGCTTTGTTCTGTACGTGCTTTGTTTCACCGTTGACCGTGATCTCGACACTTTCAGCGTTATGCCATGTTTCCACGGTAACTTCCGCTGTACCGGTTTCCGGATCCACGACCGGAGTGACTTTGATGCCGGGTGTGCCGTCCTTCAGCAGTTCAAAATGTTCTTCCGGTACGGCAATGATGCGTACTTCCCGGTACAGTCCGCCATAGAAGGTAAAGTCTGCCTTCTGCGGATACACACGGTCACTGTCCGCATTGTTTACCGAGACGGCCAGCACGTTTTCATCCTGTATATCCGTCAGTTCCGCGCGGAATGTACTGTAGCCGCCTTCGTGATGTGCGATCTGTACACCGTTGAACCACACTTCCGCTGTATGATTCGCACCGTTGATCTCGAGGAATACCCGGTCACCTGCCAGTTCTTCTTTTGACAATGTGCGTACATACCAGCATGTTCCGCGGTGATAATCATTCCCGCCGTCCTGGCCGTCTTTCGCATTCCATGTATGCGGGAGAACAACGTCTTCCCCCTGCGCAGCATACTTTACTGCTGTCTCTGCCGGAATGTCCGCTTTCAGGAACTTCCAGCCGTCTTTCAGTACTGTGATCTTACGCATGTACATCTCCTTTATGCAGTTCTTCTTCATACAGTTCTTCTTTTGCGGCTTCCTTTTTATCCGCAATACGTTTCTGTACATTTGCCATTTCTTCTTTATCCAGCGTGCATCTGCTCATTGCCCATAATGTGCACAGGAAGCCGAGAATTGCCAGACCATAGCGCAGGAACATTGTCATGAAGAATACGCCGCCGGTCAGTTCATCCGTTGGCTGCGGCATTGTGCTTGTGTAGCCGATCAGCGCGACACATCCGGTTGCGATGGCTGCCGAGAAGGAGGAAACGATCTTGTCGACCAGGCTGTAAGTGCCGGTTACGACTGCCGGGATATACTTGCCGGCACGGTCCAGTTCATAGTCAATGATATCTGCCATGAAGCCTGTGTTTGCTGTTGTAACGCACATTGCAAAGCCGTTGACAGCGAATGTGAGCAGTACAAACAGGATCATCGTTATACCCATTTTAGCAATACTGTGTGTTCCGACTGTAAAGTGAACGATGGTAAAGAATGCGATGATCGCAATATTTGCATAAATGCTGTTGCGTGTCCATGTAACGATGGATTCCTTGTTTCCGTGTGTTCCTGCATAGCGTGCACCGACGACAGCGAACAGGATGGACGGCAGCATTCCTACAACGCTCAGGATGGTCGCAAGTCCCATATTGCCGATGAGGATTCCATTCAGCATCGTACTGACGATCGAAGCCGAAGCTGCCTGCTGGGCGATCTTATCGGAAGAAGCGGAGATGATATAGCTCTGAAGCGGCTTGTTGTTCTTCAGGACATCGATCATGTCATGAATGTTCAGACGTTCTGTCTTGCCGATGCCTTCAAAGTTCTCCGGCTTATCATATTCACTGATGCCGATGCATACCAGGATAACACCGACAAAAGAGATACCGACGCATAACCACGTAACGACATTCAGGAATTCCTGATTGAAGTTTCCGCCGTAAGCAGGCATGAGTTTCTGGTAAACGATGATATTCAGGACCATTGGCGTAAGATAGTTCAATACGGTCTGCCATACACCGACAGTCGGGCGCTGCTTTGGATCGTTTGTCATCAGTGCCGGCAGTGTCTGCGCTGTCATATTGATGATGGTATAACCGATGACATAGAGCATGTAGAACAGCAGGAATACCGCAACACCGTGTCCCTTGCTGGAGAAGAAATTGAACATGCAGAGAAGACCGAGGCACTGAATCAGCCAGCCGCCGATCATCAGCGGACGCACTTTGCCAAACGGTGTATTGACACGGTCATACAGGAATGCCAGCAGCGGGTCAGTGACAGCGTCGAAGATACGCGTGAATGTCAGAAGTCCGCCGACGACCAGTGTCGCTATACCGTAGCCGATATTTGCAGAGTAACTGGCAAGACCGATGAGGAAGTATACCGCCATGCCGTTGAATGCGTTGAATGCGATCAGAATGATCTGCCAGAGCTTTGCACGCCGGTACTGTACAGCATCTGTGTTCTGTGTTTCTGTGACTTTCTTATCCATAAGTTTTCCTTTCTTTGCGGCACCTGACCGCCGAATGTTGTATACGCTTACATTTTAGGAACTGCATACCTATGGAAAACAGGCAATAATTACGTTAAAATTACAAAAATTAAGGAATGTGTGAGAGGTGTATATGAACAGTGAATATAACCCCGGTTCGGCAAATTTATCCTTTCTGAATTCTCTGATCCCGCAGAGTGAAAAACTCTATCTCTGGTGCTGTGACAGCAGCGGCAGGCTTCTTTCCACGACCTGCCCGGATGCACTGAGTTCATTGTTCGATACGGCATTTCATCAGTTTCAGAATCTGAATAAATACCCGAAAAAAGCGGATTCTGTTTCGTCATCTTTTCCTGTTCTGCTTGGGTCACCCATCGGTATGCAGTGGGCAGTCACCTGTGTTGCCGGCGGAAGATCCGTGCTGTTCTATGTGATCGGTCCCGTTTTCTATGATGTCCCGGATGTGAAAAAGGTGCAGCAGGCAATGCGCACCCATACGAACAGTATGTATGATACATCCTGGTTTGATGAATTATTACAGAATATCAATGAAGTCGCAGTACTTTCATATGCGATTTTTACCCGTTATGTCATTCTTGTTCATAATATACTGACCGGCGAAAAACTCGGTCCGGACGCCATGGTTCTCCCAAAAGCCGGGACTGCCGCTGCTGTGATCCGGCATGAAGGCAGACGTGACCGCACAAAAATCTACCGTGTGGAACAGGCAATGCTGGACCTGGTCCGCAGAGGCGACATCAACTACCAGAGAATTCTCGGAACGGCTTCTGTGCAGAGTCCCGGCGTTCCGGTGCAGGGCAGCGATCCTCTGCGGCAGATGAAAACCAGTATCGTTGTGTTTACCACGCTGGTATCGCGTGCCGCCATGGAAGGCGGTCTGTCCCCGGAGATCGCCTACGCTCTCGGTGATTCGTATATTCAGGCGGCAGAAGACTGCCGGGATTCCGGTGAACTGAACACACTGTCGCTCTCCATGTTCCATGATTTCGTTCATCGTGTTCATGAGCTGAATCGAAACAGTTCCTATTCACCGCTTGTGCAGAAATGCTGTGATTACATCGAGCTGAGTGTCGAACGGAAGATCCGCATCTCCGACATCGCTGCCCTCACCGGTTATTCCGAATACTATCTCAGTGAACTATTCCGGAAAGAGACCGGTGTCTCCGTCAATACATATATACGCAGCGCAAAAATACAGAGAGCATGCGTTCTTCTGGAATCCACAGATCTTTCCGTCCAGGCAATCGCGGATCTTCTCGCCTTCAATACTGTCAATTACTTCATCCAGTGCTTCAAAGAAGACATTGGCAGGACCCCTGCCCAGTACCGCAAAGCGCGTTCTGAACCTGCTTCCTGACGCTTAAAAAAAGAATTTTCAATGTAAACGGTTACCTTGAATTTTCCCTATTGACCTTTCTTTTGGAATGCATATAATAACTAATGTCATGAGGAAAACCTCATGTGATATACAGCAAAAACATGGGCAGAGCCCATGTGTAAATACAGCAAGAACATGAGTCTTACTCATGTAGATATATAACAAAAACATGGGCAGAGCCCATGTGTAAATACAGCAAGGACATGAGCGATGCTCATGTGGATATATACAGATTCACGATCAGCGTTGATCGTTTTTTTATGCCCGGAAGAACAGTTCAGAACTCTTCGCACCAGTCCGGCTTCGGGCATATGCCGGCTGCCTGTTCCAGGATATAGGCAGTATGAAGCAGTATGTCTTCCCGGTACGGACCTGCCATCAGATACCACGAACACGGTTTATAATCCGATGTGTCCGGGACAACGGCAGGAAGGCTCATACAGGGATCGCCGCTGACCGGCGCAAGGTTGCCCTTCGGTGTTCCGCCGGCACTCAGGATCACATCGATCTGTTCCTTTTCCATTGTGCCTTCCAGCATTTCCTTTGCGGTATTGCGCAGCTTTGTACGCAGGCGGATGTACTCACTTTCGATGAGGCGTCCGCTTTTTGTTTCGCTCTCTTCCAGCAGATCCTGCCCGTGTACCAGGCACTGTTCCGGATGCGCATTGTTAAAGGCAATGATATCTGCCAGACTGCGGCATCTGCTCTCATGCGTATGGAGGTATACGTTAAGGTCATGTTTGAACTCATGCATGAGGCATTCCAGTTCGTCCTGTTCAATGACTTCAATAGTCACTTCCTTAACCTGTGCCCCGGCATCACGCAGAATCGTCGCCGCACGATCCAGCGCAGCGTTTGCCTGCTCGTCGCAGTCTTTCCGCAGAATGCCGACCGACAGTCCGCTGCCTTCTATCTTCAAAGATGCGCGGTATTTGCGCACGACGGCATTGCGTGTCGAAGCGTCTTTTTCATCACTGCCGGCAATTACCTGCAGTACATCTGCCGCGTCCTGCACACAGGTGCACATCGGTCCGGCAGTATCCTGCAGGGAACTGAGCGGCAGGATGCCCGCACGCGACACCAGGCCTACCGTCGGCTTGATCGATATGACAGCATTCGCCGCAGCCGGCGACATGAGGGAGCCGTCCGTTTCGGTGCCGATCGCATAGGGCACAAAGCGGGCGCTGACTGCCACCGCAGAGCCGCTGGAACTGCCGGAGGGATCCACGCCCGGCACATAAGCATGCACGACCTGACCGCTGTACGAGCTGTATCCGGAGGGCATCTCCTGACGGGACATGAAATAGGCAAATTCCGAGAGATTTGCCTTTCCCAGGATCAATGCGCCGGCTTCCTTCAGCCGCCGCACGATCTCCGCATCCTCTGCGGGATAATTATCTTCCAGTGCAAGAGAACCGGCTGTCGTGGGAAAACCGACTGCGTCGATATTGTCTTTCAGCAGGACCGGGATGCCGTGCAGCGGGCTTTTGCGGCCGTGCCGGCGGATCTCTTCATCGATCGCGCGGGCATGGAAAAGTGCATCGGGATCCAGGGCAGCGACGCTGTTCAGCCGTCTGCCGTCCTGATCGTTTTCCGCAATGCGCCGCAGCGCTTCTTCTGTGAGTTCCGTACAGGTGCGTGTTCCTTCTTCGATGGAACGGGAATATTCTTCTAACGTCATACAATGAACCTCTTTACAAGCATCCTAATGGATACAGAAAACCTGTGCAATCGGTATGCACAGGTCTTTGATCATTCGTACTTTTTACCGGGATCCAGTCTGTTCATCAGGATATAACAGCCGACGGCGATTCCGACGCCGGTGATGCAGTCAATGATATAGTGCTGCTTGGTATACAGTGTGGACAGGATGATCAGACACATCATCACAAAGGAATAGATCCGGAATCCCTTTGAGATCTCCGGCTGTTTCCGTACGCCGAGATAGCAGTACGTACTGATCAGACAGTGATACGAAGGAATCAGATTGAACGCTTTCTCTGCGCCGTCTGCCGCATAGATGATCCGAAGAAGGCTATTGAACAGTCCCGGCTGTGTCCCATACTGCATCAGCCCTTCCTTCACCCGGTCCATATAGGTCGGCACGAAGATGAAGCACAGGAAACCGATCAGGTAGGCCAGCGTAAGACCGCTTATGTAGTTTACGAAGTTCCGCTTCCTGGTCAGGGATACCGCCATCGGTCCGCAGATCCAGAACACATACGAAAACAGATAGATCACAGCAAATGCCGGAATGACCGGAAACAGATCATCCAGGAACGGGATCTTGCAGTCAAACGACCAGCGGATCGTCCCCAGCACGACACTGAGTGTGTTTCCGAGACGGTACAGTCCATACTGCAGCGCAAAATAGATAATGCCTGCCGCAACGCCCCATTTCGGTATGGAGCGGATCTTTCGCAGCCATTCTTTCATGTTTTTCCCCCTTATACGATTATTGACATGAACCTGTCTGTATTAATATAACATGCTTTATTCCACTTCTTCGCCGGCTGTGGTATAAGAAATTCAGGAGATCATCATCATGAAAAGAAAATTTATCACCGGAATACTTACCGGATGCCTTCTGGCATCTTTATCTTCCTGTGCCGGCAAGTCTTCTTCCCCGGAACTGAAAGACTGCGGCGTCAAGCACGAGACCGAGTTCGGCGGCGTCTATATCACGACAACGATCGATGATTTCAACAAACTCGGCTTCGCTTACGGCGACAGTGTGAACGTCACCTTCTCCAACGGCTATACGCTGGAAGATATCCCGTATTACAACGGCTACTACGTCGATGCCGGACAGCCTCTGCTCATTGCCTATCCCGGCTATGAATACATCAAGGCTGCGATCAACTACGGCGACGACCTGTGGGAACGTGCCGGCCTCCAGACGCACCTGCTTGGCGCAAAGCAGGAAAAACTGTGGCTGACCGCTGCTCTGGATGAACACTCCACCGCGACCGTTACGCTCAATGAACGCGCAAAGTACCAAGATGTGCAGGAAGCCCGCGATATCCAGTATTCGGATGAACGCACGAAATTCCCAAGTGACGCTGTCTTTGCCAACTTCCGCAATGTCACGACAGGACGTCTCAAAGAAGGCATGCTGTACCGCTCCGCCTCTCCGTGCGACAACCAGCACAAACGCGCACCGTATGTGGATGCGCTGATCCAGGCAGCCGGCGTGAAGACTATCCTGAATCTTTCCGACAACACAGCCAAGATCGAAGGCTATATCACGAAAGATGACTTTAACAGTCCCTATTTCCTGACGCTCTACAACAGTGATTCCGTACTGCCCATCGCTCTGAACATGAATTATCTGTCCGAGGAATTCGCGTATAAGATCTCTCAGGGATTCACTGCCATGAGTATGATGGACGGTCCGTATCTGGTCCACTGCACCGAAGGAAAAGACCGCACCGGTTTTGTCATGATGGTGCTGGAGGCACTTACGAACGCTTCGTATACGGAGATCGTGGATGACTACATGGTCACCTATGACAACTACTACAAGATCAATGAGAAAGAGGATCCGGCCAAATACAAGACGATCAAAGAGAAGAATATCGACGCAATGCTGCAGTACATGATCGGCGACGCAGACGCCGATATTACCACCGCGAACCTGTACCAGGCTGCCCGGAAATGGCTGATCGAAGCCGGTATGAGCGAAGAAGCACTGAACCGGCTGACGGACAGACTGACCGGCATGAACTGAGACAGAACAGTGGTATACTTGTCTGCAGATATAAAGGAAATATATTCATGAACAAATCCACACTTGCACTGATATCCGGACTGCTCACATTATGTTTATTCCTGATCTCATTCTTCGTATTCAGGAATGTGACATACGTTGACGGCATTCTCGCTGTCTGTACAATATTCAGCTTCTGCCAGTACTATTACCTTCGGAAAAAAGGTGAATAGCTTTCTTCTTAAGCTGACAGAGCGCCGCTTTGTACACAGTTTGTACAGGGAGGCGCTTTTTTTCCGAATCCGGCATATACTGTCCGAAATACATCACGGATGCTGGACGGAAGGCTGTTTTTCTGAGACTATTAAGACAGCATATACGTATTTGGTCAATTTGACACAATAAGGAGAATTATGAGAAATAGTTATCGTCCGCTTTATCATGTTTCCGTTCCTTTCGGCTGGGGAAATGATCCCAACGGCACTATATTCTACAACGGCAGAGCCCACCTCTTTTTTCAGCACTATCCGCATAAGCCCGAATGGGGGCCGATGCACTGGCTTCATGTATCAACAGAAGACCTGATCCACTGGGATCTGCGGCCTGTAGCGCTCTGGCCGGATCATCCGTATGAGGTCAATAACGGATGCTGTTCCGGCTCGGCGGTGGAAGAAGACGGAAAGCTCTGGCTGATGTATACCGCGGCGCAGCATATGATGCAGAGACAGTGTCTTGCCGTATCGGAGGACGGCGGTGATCACTTTACGAAGTTTGAAGGAAATCCGATCCTGACCGCGGAAATGCTGTCGGGTGAGATCTATGAAGAAGACTTCCGTGATCCGCGCATCTTCAAAAAAGACGGCACGTATTATCTGATCGCCGGCATCCGCTATCTTGATCGGGCCGAAAGAAAAGAACCTGCGCCTGTGAATCAGAGGGATGTGACAAACCCGCATCGTCCTTCCCCGGATCATAAAAAGGAAGGATGGGGCAACCTGTGTCTTCTGAAAGGCAGTGATCTGTTCCACTGGGAGTATGTTGGTCATCTGCTTTATCCGCAGCCGGAGTTCGCGGAAGATTTCTACCGGCTGAACGGTGTCTACGAATGCCCGGATTATTTCGTTGCGGATACAGGTGAAGAGGTGCTGATCACCAGTCCCCAGAATCTGCCGCAGTCCGGTGATCATTTCCAGAATGTTCACTCAACAATGTATATGTTCGGAAACCTGGATTTTGAGACCGGGCAGTTCAAAGTGCGTGTGATGGGTGAGATCGACGCCGGCTTTGATATCTATGCCCCGCAGACGATGCGGATGCCGGACGGCCGTGTCGTCATGATCGCCTGGAAAGAGATGTGGGGACGCAGTTTCCCGACTGCCAAAGAAGAATGGGCAGGCACCTATACATTGCCGCGGGAACTGTCCACAGACGGTGATTTCCTGATCCAGCGTCCTGTTCGTGAGATCGAAAAGTTCCTGGCAAATCCGGTCAGAGCAGACAAGCTCGAAGTCGATGATTCAGAAGCTGCTGTTGAGGGCATCTTTGGCGATGTGATCAGACTGTCCTTTGAACTGGAACCGGGCACTGCCTCAAAAGCAGGTGTGAAACTATTCTGTGACGGCACCCATGAAACACTGATCTCGTACGACAGAGAGACGGGAAAAGTCGGCTTCGACAGAAGAAATTCCGGCATTGAGATCACCGGTGAGGAAGATGTCGTCAATGTCCGCGTATGCCCGATCGGACCGTGTGATAAGATCTCGATGGAGATCTTCCTGGATGTCAGTTCCATTGAGCTGTTTATCAACGGCGGCAGATATACGATGACCGGGAATGTCTATCCGGATCTGGATCAGGAACAGGGAATACGCTTCTTCGCGGAAGGCGGAAAAGCTGTATTCCGCAATATTGAGAAAGACGATATTGAAGTTTAATGTACAGAAAAAACTGCCAGACAGCTTAAAAAGTGAGGGGAATTCTGTGAACTGCACCCCAAAAGTTGAACAACAACTTGAGGGGTGTTTTTTTTCTATTATGAAATCAGGAATCAAGAAAAAATCGAGATCTACAATGAGTGGAAACTGAATCACAAGTCTCCCGGACAGATTGCAGGAGAAAGAAACCTTGCATACACAGTTGTCCGATATATGGTCAAATTGGCAGATCATCATGGGAGTGAAGCATTTAAACCCAAAAACGTATTACAGTCCTGAATTCAAGAAAGAAGCTATCCAAAGAGTTATGATTGACAGAGAATCAATATGCGAAGTATCTCCTGATCTTGAACTATCAAATTATGGAACTCTTAGCCGCTGGATCAAAGAATACAAGGAAAACGTGTATACTGTCATTGAAAGAAAAAAAGAACGGAATACAGCAGAATTTCTGCAAAAGTATCTATAGGAAAACAGATCTGGATCACAGGATCAAAGGAGGCAGAACATGAAATATACGGTTGATGACAAACAGCTGAACGCAGCGGATTTTATTGCGTTTGTGAATAATGTCTGGCCCGGGGAGTATGATGAGCAGCGGACATCCGCCGCGTTATCAAAAACGATCAATATCACTGCCTGTGACGGCGAACTGCTTGTCGGCTGTCTGCGCATCCTGTCCGATGGGTATTATTTCGGAACGATTACGGAACTGCTTGTTCTTCCGGAGTATCAGAACCGGGGAATCGGCAGTAAGCTTCTGCAGCTGGCAAAAGAGAATACTCCTGCCACACTGTATTTTGGAGCACAGCCCGGTGCAGAGAAGTTCTATGAAAAAAACGGATGCGTCAAAGGCATGCAGTCCTATACCATACCGAAGAAACGCGGATAAAAGCAGTCCGCTTCATCAAATACATAAAGGCGCCGGTCCTGTACGCATACAGGCCGGCGCCGTTTCGTTTTGTTTCGATCCGGTCAGTCAGATCAGATCTTCATTGCTGTTTCGTAAGCACCCCAGATAACAGAACGCAGGTTGCCGACTTTGTTGCAGTCGCCTACCAGGTAGACGTTCTTGCCCTTCGCCGCAAGCGGTGCAGGCATATAGCCGGCGGAAGAGATGACGGAATCACACGGGATGGTGATCTCACCGTCTTTTGTCTTACAGATGATCTTTCCGTCCTGTACTTCCTTCAGTGTTGTTTCAAGATGGACTTCCACATGTTTCCAGGCAAACCATTCTCTGAGATAGGAACTGTTTGCGAGGCAGACACCGGTCTGGCTGACAAGGTCGTCTTTCATCTCAACGATGATCGGCGTCTTGCCCTGTAATGCCAGTTCATATGCGATCTCGGAACCGGTCAGACCGCCGCCGATCACAGCAACACGCTGGCCGACTTTGGCGCCGTTCAGGAATTCGCAGGCTTCGATCATCTTTTCGTGTCCCGGAACGAAGCGCAGTACGCGCGGTGTGGAACCGGTCGCGACAATGACCGGATACTTCGCGAATTCGCCGACGTTTCCGATCTTTGTATTGAGATGAACTTCGATGCCGAGTTCTTCCATCTGTCTGCGGTACCACGCAAGCAGGTCACGCAGCTTTCCTTTGTAGGATTCCGCAGATGCCGGGATGAATGTGCCGCCGAGCTTATCGCTCTGTTCGTAGATCACCGGTGTATGACCGCGCAGCTTCAGTACGCGCGCAGCTTCCATACCGCCGATACCGCCGCCGATAATGACGACTTTCTTTGGTTCTTTTGCCGGTTTGATGTAGTGCTTGTTTGTCTGCATGGTTTCGGCGTTGACCGCGCATCTAGCCAGATGCAGGGAATCCATCAGATCCTGGTCATTCGGGACGCCTTTGTAGTGGCACATGTTGAAGCAGCCGTTGTGACAGAGAATGCACGGACGGATGTCTTCTTCCTTACCCTTCATGAGCTTGGTGACCCATTCGGTATCCGCAAGGAACTGGCGGGCGAAGCCGGCACCGTCAATGCCGCCCTTTTCGATCGATTCCGCCGCAACTTTCGGATCCATGCGGCCGGCGCATACGACCGGGATATCCACGAATTTGCGGATATGCTCGACGTCTTCCAGGTTGCAGTTTTCCGGCATATATACCGGCGGATGTGCCCAGTACCATGCATCGTATGTACCGTTGTCGCAGTTGAGCATGTCATAGCCGGCATCCTGCAGATACTTCGCTGCCTTCTCAGACTCTTCCATGTCTCTGCCGACTTCGGTGTATACCTCACCAGGAACAGCGCCTTCGCGGAATCCCTTGGTCTTGGAAACGACACTGTAGCGCAGGGAAACCGGGAAGTCCTGACCGCAGGCTTCCTTGATCGCCTTTACGATCTCGACTGCGAAACGATAGCGGTTCTCGAACGATCCGCCGTATTCGTCGGTACGCTTGTTGACATACTTCAGGGTGAACTGGTCAAGCAGATAGCCTTCATGTACAGCGTGGATCTCAACACCGTCAACACCTGCTTCTTTCAGCAGGACGGCTGTTTTGGCAAATGCGTCGATGAATTCGCGGATCTCTTCGACGGTCATTTCACGGGAAGGCACCTTGTCGCTCCACCGGTTGGGAGACGGGGAAGCCGTAGCGGTGATCTTATCCAGATCCATGAACGGTTTGGATACTTTCCGCAGTACCGGATTGGTATAGAGGTCTTCCATCATCTTCGAAATGGTGAAGCTTCTGCCGAAGCCGGCAGTCAGCTGAATGAACAGTTTGGCACCTGTCGCATGGAATTTCGGCATCCACCGTGCCAGGTCCTCGTACATCTTTTTATTCTTGTACAGCCATTCGCCGCGCATCGGATTGTATACCGGCTGGCAGCCCGGCAGAACAAGGCCGGCGTTATTCTTTGCGACATTGTAGATAAATTCAGCACCGGCTTTGTCAAAATGGTTCGGTTCCATCCATCCGAACAGGTCCGTACCGCCCATCGATGTCAGAACGATCCTGTTCTTGATCTCACAGTTACCGATCTTCCAGGGGGTAAATAAGGGTTCGTATACTTTTTCCATTTATTTCCTCTCTTCCTCTTTCCGGTCGATCAGGATCACATTCTCCAGAAGATCTACCGACCGGATCGTTCCTTTTGTCTCGAACGGCACACCCAGGATGTTTGTGAATACCAGGGTATCTCCGTTCTGGGTGACGCTGGCAGCGTTTGAGAACAGCAGTTCCTTTTCACTGCCGCGAATGCCGTATACATCGGACAGGCACATATCATTTCACCTGCTCGGCTGCTTCACGAAGAAGCTCGTTGCCTTTTTTCATGATCTCTGCAGCTTCAGTGATCTTAGCGCGGACTTCTTCCGGAAGCTTTGCGGCAATGTCTGCCAGTTCTTCGATGTGATGTTCGTTGTGATGCACCATATAGGCAAGCATTGCAGCAGCTTCATCACTGCTGTTTACTTCATGGTCATGATGGTGGTGATGATGTTCATGCATAGTCGTATATCTCCTATTCTTCAAACAGACTGACCAGCAGAGCAGTATATTCTGTCAGATCAGGAATCTTCAGCCCGGCGGTCAGACATGCCTGCGTATACAGAATACGCACGTATTTTTCTGCCCGTGCCGGATCGGCGATCCGGACTTTGTCGAGGATCTGTACAGATCTGTGTTCCGGATTGAGTTCCAGCACATAGCGGGATACGTACCGGGAATCGGTTTCTGCCATCTGTGCTTCCAGATCGGCAGACAGTCCGCTTTCTGTTGTCAGTACGACCGGTCCGGTTACCAGACGGTCGGTCATACGAACTGCAGTATTCTCGTTCTTCAGTACTTCTTCCGCAAATGTACACAGGTCTGAGCCGCGTGTACTGGTTTCGCAAGCGGAAGAAGAATTGATACTGACAAACGGTACGCCGCGGTATGTTTCCAGCATTTCCGGTATAAGCCGGTCGGTCAGGTCTGACAGACACAGGATCGTTCTGCCATCCTGCAGCGGGCGTTCCGCTTCGGGCAGTTTTTTCAGTGCGTCTGCGTTCTCTGCCGCTCCGAACAGGATCTGCGATGGTTCTTTCTGAATGTATTCATCCAGTGTGAGCGTTCCGCCGGTCGATGCAAATAACAGCAGGCTGCTGAGCCGTTCACGCTGCTTTCCTTCACATTCCATGGCGGACAGCTTCAGGGATTTTCCGAAGTCCTGATAGAAGCGTTCGTACCGGCTGCGGTCTTCCTGCAGGACGTCCTGCAGTGCTTCTGTGATCTTCTTTGCCAGTACGCTGCGGATGGCTTTCAGACTGTCCTGTGCCTGCAGGGTTTCCCGGGAAAGATTCAGCGGCAGGTCACTGCAGTCGACAGCCCCCTGTACAAAGGAGAATTCCTCCGGCAGTACAGCCGGTTCCCTCTCTTTGATCCGGACTCCGGCGGAGTACAGCTGAAGTCCTTTCATGTCACGCTCGGTATCGTACGTGCGCCACGCGCATGCAGGTATGTAGAGCAGGGCACGGAATTCCGTGCGGCCTTCGACATGAAGATGCAGGACTTTAAGCGGTTTTGCAAAGACTTCCCTGTCTTTGGCGGCCGGCTCCAGGTCTTTCGCATACTGTTCCAGCCAGAAGGCATTGTATTCCTTTTCGGTCACACTGTCGGCCTTGCGGCGCCACAGGGGAACCATGGAGTTCAGTCTCTGCCATCCCCACCGCTCTTCCGGTTCGCCGTTTTTTCCGGGGACCGGGACGGGCATGTACAGAAGGATCGGCCAGCGGATGTAATCGGAATACTGCTTTACGAGTTTATACAGTGTATATTCCCGCAGATACCGGTTGTAAGTATCATTGCCGTCGTCTTCGCGGATATGCAGGATGATATCGGTGCCGACTGTGTCCCGCTTCGATTCCGTGATCGTATAGGAATCGATCCCGCTGCTTTCAAATGCATATGCCTGGCTCGTACCGGCTTTGCGGCTGACCACGCGTACATGGTCGGCAGCCATGAAGAGGGAGTAGAAGCCGATGCCGAACTGGCCGATGCGTTCTTCGTCCGTTTCCTCTTCACCTGTGCCGCTGTGTGCGATGGTACCGAGGCACCGGTACAGATCATCGCTGTCCATACCGATGCCGTTGTCACGGATCCACAGCAGACGCTTGTTTTTCTGCAGAAGGAGATTGATGCTGTAGGCTTCCCGCTGCAGCGGTCCCAGGTTCTTTTCCGGCTGTTCCAGAGCGAGGGCATACCGGCGGTCCAGGGCATCCGAAGCGTTACTGATGAGTTCCCGCAGAAAGATCTCCTTTTTCGTGTAGACCGAATGGATCACCATCTGCAGAAGCTTTGCGGTCTCAGTCTGAAACCGGTATTCTTTCTGTTCGTTCAAGAAGCTGCCTTCTTTCAGTATTCGTAGTTTTCGGTGTCAGTGCGGTATTCCACATCCAGCGGGTCTTTCCGTTTCATCTTGTCATAGTGATTTTTCAGAAACGGTTCCACGCCGTAGAACAGTGCCTTTCCGTCCAGATCGAACCAGAAGACCAGGAACAGGACAATGTACAGTCCGGTCAGTATTCCGAATACGATCCCGAGTGTTTTCCATACGGACTTCATATTACCAGCCCTCCGAGTCGTCAAATTCAAGCAGTGTCGGATCCAGGGGTTCCTCATGCATGATGGTGGTCATATAGTCGTTGATGATGCCGCGGATCTCGCTGCGGCTGACGGTGCGTTTGTCCGGCAGTGCATGCGGCATCCAGATGGCATGGATGTTGCGGGCACGGAATTCGTCTTCGAAGAGTCCGTGTACGCCCTGCATGCCTTTGCACTGGAGCTGGTCATACATCATGACCATGTCGCAGTGGAATTTTTCCATGTATTCCCACAGTTCAAAGATATGATGCATACCGCCGACTGCCATACGCCGCATTGGTGCCCACTCATGGTAAAGCGCCATGTCCTGCAGTGTGTTTTCGTAGCTGTCGGTACGGATGGTCATGTTGAACATCAGGGAGTCCATGTTGATGATGCAGTTGAGGCCCCAGCAGTTATATGCCCATGTGCACCAGTGGGAGTAATACAGCGGTGCACAGCTCCATGCGATCATTCTGTGACGTGTCTTCGGGAAGCTGTTGATCTTCTTTTCCACGCACTTTTCCAGGATTTTTTTGACGCGGGCATCGACCTCGTGCCAGATCTCACGGTCACCGTCCTGTGACTGGTAGATGCGATAGAGTGCCTGAGCAACGCCGTTGATCGGATAGTAGTCAGTGTTGGCGGCTACTTCCCATTTCTCCCATTCGAATTCCTGGAGCTGGTTCTGCTGTTCCAGATGTTTCTTCAGTTCATTCCAGCTGAACGGCTCACCGGTCTGTTCTTCAATGAACTTCCAGCATTCTTCGATCTCGCGGGCGCAGTGTTCCTGTACGAGCGGATCGTCGAACTGCATCGGCTGCGGCATGGCAAACAGCGGACGGTTCATCATCCAGTCCTGCAGGACGGAGGTGCCTACCGAACCGTCGCATGCTTCGTTGGATGTGATGACGATCGGATAGTACTCCGGCACGTCATCCTGCAGGAAGATGCCGGCTTCTGCCTGGCACATCGGACACGGGTCGCCCGGAAGTCCGATGGACTGGGCTGCGTCAATGTAGTTCAGAACAACGTGGTTGTTAACATGGCATGTGACGAAGTACGGGATCATCTGCAGCGGGACATCGTCCATGCGGTCGCGCCACGGATAGAAGATGCCGCCCCATACGGTCTCGTCGTGGGCAATGGTCTTGTCGTAGATCTCTTTGGAACCGCCGGTCTTCTGGTCGGCTTCCAGCATGCGCATGAACTGGCGGATCGTTTCCGAAACCATGGCACGGTAATGCCACGCGCTAGCCCGCAGTCCTTCGCCGCGCATTCCTTCAAGGCCTCTGTCAAACCAGTGCATAACAGGCAGATAGGTCTGTCCGAGCCAGCGGTATCTCCATACGCCTTTGAGGAAGAGCATGGGTCCCTTCGGGCCGCTGTACTTCACCATGTCGCCGATCATGTGGGCATAGTTGTAAAGCCAGATGTTGTTGAAGTAGTACATCGTGTCTTTTACGCCGCGCCATTCACGGTGTTTGTACAGGCCTGTTTTATCAATGTAAAGATCACCCAGCCGCCGTTCTTCGTGCGGCTTACCGTTCCAGAAATCCGAAGCCAGCTTCTTTGTTCTGGTCAGGAGGGTTTTTCCGGTCTTATTCGGTTTCGTCATGATCGTTTCCTTTCTCCGCATGAAGTTTCTTCAGTTCCACGCTTTCCACAAATGCCTGGAAGCGGGTGCGCAGCTGTCCGGAAGCAGAGTTGATGTACTCTTTTTCGATCGAACACGTCGGAATGCCGAAGTCACGCGGGATGACCAGGGCGTCGATGGTGCGTTCGTAGCTCCAGTATTCACAGAATTTATTGGATTCTATGATCAGGCCGTCTGCCTTGTACTCAGCGCAGATGTCCGCAAGATATTTCTTTCTGCCGCGCATGATGTCCTGCGGCATGAACCGCGGACAGCAGCTGGTGTTCAGATAGTGGCGGGCGATGGCTTCGAGCGGTGTCTGGCCTTCTTCCACAACGATTTCCTCGCGTCCCGGCAGTGATCCGTAGCAGTAGCGGTCGGCTACGACCAGGGCGCCGCAGCTTTCGATCAGCTTAATGAAGTCCGGATGGTCGTTTTCTGCGCCGGCAACACAGACTTTTACTTTCCATGTCGGCTTGAGATCCGGCTTTCTTGTTTTCATTTCTTCCGCGGTCTCTCTGAGCATGCCCAGGATCTTATCTTTCGGGCAGGTCAGGGTGGTGAGCTGGATCACAGCAAATTCATAGCCGGTGATCGTCGGGACATCCAGTTTCCGGTATTCGCCGATCTCACGCACAAGACGGCAGACTTCGTTATGACGTTCGATTGCCCGCATCAGTGCTTCGTCACTGACGTCGATTCCGAATTTTTCATGAAGTTTGTCGAGAACATGTGCCTGCAGCTGTTTCTGGTAGTGCAGTACGGAGTTTTCGGTCTTCTTGAATGGAATGTCGGTGAATTCCACGAAGAAGTTCGGGTTCTGAATGATGTCCATGCGTCCCAGGTGTTCCTGGAAACGGCATGTGACGGTACATGTTTCGGTCGCCATCTGGGCATCGAGGAAGTTGAATCCACCTTCCAGGGCGCGTTCCATGAGGCTTCTGCCATAGTGGCATGTACGTCCGGACATGTAGTATGTCGCCATGACCGGGGACGTGCAGTTCGGTGCGCGCAGTCTTACACCGAAGCATCCTTCCAGGTCGAGCAGGACTTCCGGCATGAAGTAGCACGTGTAGCCGATCGCTTTGCGGCCTTCTTCCTGTGCCTCTTTCACCAGCTTGTTATATGCCTGCTGCAGAAGATCTTCCATCTCAATGAGATGTTTCAGGTCTTTCATGAGGGTGTCTCTCCTTTGCCGAAGTGCAGCTCGCGCATGCCTTCGACTTCATCACAGATCGGTTTCAGGCTGCACATACTGCAGTCTGTCGGCATTCCCTCCAGTATTTTCGAGAATGTCATTGTAATATCATGCACTTTTGCGGCGTCTTTCCGCAGTGCTTCGTAGTCGATGGAAGGATCGCTCAGGAAAAAGATGGTCGCTGCGAGCACGCCGTCTGCTTCGAGATAGTGCTTCAGGAACGTGTTTCCTACTTTTTCGAACGATATTCCGTTTTTCAGTGCCTGTTTCTGCACGCGTACCTGTTCGCGATAGTTTTCGGTCGAGGTACGGATCATATAGCCTTTTGCAAATACATGGTATTTGATAAAGTCCAGTTTCTGCAGAAGACGGAAGACGGCTTCGCTGCCTTTCCGGTCATTTGCGTCCGGGATCTTTTCGGGATCCAGGGCAAGGACGACGATGCGGGCATACGGGGTATCGGAGCGGATGTCCTGCAGGTCTTTTCCGATAACGATGACTTTGCTTTCGGAAAAGAACTCCGATCCCGATGTTACGACAGTGAAGTTGGCAGATCCGTTTCCGGATCCGCCAAGTTCATATGCACTTTCACGTCCCATGACCAGTTCGAAGCGCTCGGTCTCTTCCCAGCATTTCTCCGTATCGCAGGCGTATTCTTTCCGCTCCGGATGGTCTTCCAGCAGTTTCTGAACACGCTCTGTTACTGACTGATACAATTCCATGGGCTTCCTCAGAATTTGATATCGGTCTTTTTCCGGTCAAAGATCTTATTCACCTGGACATATGCCCATCCGAGTACTTTCTGGTCGATGTTCCAGAAGTAGACGACAAACAGGATGCCGGTGACCCATCCAAGTATGATGAGAAGGATTTTAAGTACTTTCAGGAATTTCTCCATGGCGGTACCTCTTTATGCCTGGGCAAGACCCTTCTGGCGGGCGAATTCCGCTGCCCCAAGGGCTCCCATCAGCTGCGGATCGATCGGAAGATCGATGACTTTCAGTTTGAGTACATGTTCGATGGCCTGCTTGAGTCCATCGTTCTTTGCGCAGCCGCCGGTCAGTGTGATGGAATCGGTAGCGCCTGCTTTTTTGGCCATGACGAAGCATCTCTTTGCGACTGCCATCTGGATGCCGGCTGCGATCTCGTTCATCGGTTTTCCTTCACCGACAAGTGTGATGACTTCGCTTTCTGCGAATACTGTGCACTGTGCTGTGATCGGAATGACGTTCTTTGCGCTCAGGGACAGTTTGGAGAACTCGGGCAGGCTCATTTCAAAGGAACGGGCCATTGCTTCGTAGAAACGTCCTGTACCGGCAGCGCATTTGTCGTTCATTGCGAAGTTCTTTACGGTTCCGTCGGTGTCGACGCTGATGCCTTTGACGTCCTGTCCGCCGATGTCGATGATCGCCTTGACGCTCGGATCGGTAACGTGTACGCCCATTGCGTGGCAGGAGATCTCGGAGATGTTCTCATCTGCGAACGGAACTTTGTTTCTTCCGTAACCGGTACCGATCAGGTAATCCAGTTCTTCGGAGGACTTCAGTCCGACTTTGCCGAGGACTTCTTCCATGGCGATCTTTGCGCTCTCAGCCGAATTGATCTTTGATTTGATCGTTGTATCAGCGACCATTTTGCCGTTTTCATCCAGAATGACTGCTTTTGTATAAGTACTTCCTACGTCACATCCACCAAAATATTTCATTGTTTTCTCTCTCCCTTTATTTACATTGCATTCTCATCATCAAAGTCCAGCAGCGATGCGTCACACGGTTCTGCTTTCATGACCGTACGCATGTATTCGTTTACTTTCGCACGCATGCTCTTGCGGGAAACGGTACGCGGATCCATCAGGTCGTGTTCGATCCAGATCATGTGGTATCCTTTTTCCCTTGCCTGTTCATCCAGTATTCCCTGCAGTGTCGACATGTTTTTGCACGATACGTGCTGGTACATGATTATGATGTCCACATTCCAGGCTTCGCACTGTCTCCACAGTTCGTCTACGACGTTCTGGTAGCCGCCGTTGGTATGACGACGCATGACCATCCGCTCATAGAGGCGGGACAGGTCTTTCAGCGCTTCTTCTTTGTCTTCGGTTTCCAGCGGTTTGGTAAAGTTGAGGCTTTCCATTTCTACCAGTACATCAACGCCCCAGCAGTTTGCCAGCCAGTTCGTGAAGTTTGCATAGTAGTGCGCCGGGCATGACCATACGATCGCACGGTATTTCATCTTGCCGGGCCACGCTTCTTCTTTGCGTTCATAGGCGTCCAGCATGAGTTTCTGTACCTTTTTGCAGGATTTGATCACGCGCGGGTCACTGCCGCCGTCCATTTCGTAATTCCATTTGCGGAACAGTTCATAGCTCGGTCCGATGATCTGCGGATAGGCAGTTTTGTTGACTTCCCACTTCTCGAGTTCATAGGCGGTCTCTTCGTTGAACCGTTTCATGCATGTGAAGTAATTGTCCCAGTCCCATTTTTCGCCGGTGATGCGTTCGACGAACTTAATGCATTCTTTGACATCTTCCGCGGCGTCTTCCACAGTTTCTTCGTAGTCGTAGCGTACCGGGAAGGTCAGATGGAAGGTCGGCAGATCCGGGAATCTGCGGGATACATAGGACGATGCCATGACGGATCCGTCGCACGGCATGGAGCTGGAGATAAAGCACGAGCCCATGTGCGGGAGTGCATCAACGACCAGGGCGCCGCATTCGCTGGACGGTACCGGGCATGTGTCAGCCGGAAGGCCGAAGCTTTCGACGGCATCCAGATACGGGATGCATGTCAGCTGGTCGATTTCTGAAACAAGGAATACCGGCATCAGCTGGTACGGGATGCCGAGCAGTTTGGGGAAGCCTGCCATGATCTGACCCATGGTCATTTCATCGAACAGGACGGTTTTCTTATTCAGTTCATCGCTGTTTCCGTTTTTGTGGTCGCATTTGCTGAGGAATACGAGGTTTTCGGCAACGTAACGGAAGATGCAGTAGATCATTTCGTGAGACATCTTGAGGGCGTTGCCTCTCTGTCCCATCGTGTTTTTGTCCATGAAGCCGACGCAGCACATATAGGAGATCATCCAGCGATAGTAGAAGGTCGAGTTCAGGGCGGGTACCAGGTCTTTGGAGAATGTACCCAGCAGCATGCCCCACATGCGGAGCCATTCGTAGAAGTCGACGCCGGTGTCCCGGATGCCTCTCCATTCTCTGCGTACGGTAGCCATGTCGCCGGCGCGGTACAGTCTGCCGAGTTTCTTTTCGCCGTGAAGCAGGATGTCCATGCGCTCTTTGTGGCTCATGGCAGCCAGTTCTTTCATCTCTTCTTTGACGCGGCTGACGTCACTGGCGATGTTTCTGCCCTGTTTTGCAAAGAATCCTTTCCAGTCGGCTTCTTTGGTCATGTCTAAGATGATTCCGCCGATTTCTTTCAGATTCTCTCCCTGTGCTTTCCAGTCCATCTTATTCTTAGCGCGGAAGAAGGACGGATTCGGATATTTCACACGGGTCATACAGCTGCCTCCTTTTCTGTCCGGTTCTTTTCTTCCTGAGCCTTATGGATCTTCTTGATCTCGAGGGATTCTACGAAGGCCTGGAACCGGGTTCTGAGCTGTCCGGAAGAACGGGCGTTGTACGGACGGTCGATTGACAGTACCGGCCAGCCCATTTCTTCGCTCATGATGTGCGATACCAGTGCTCTTTCGAAGCCCCAGAAATCGCAGAATTTCATCTGTTCATAAATAATGCCGTCAGCTTTGAACTCGCGGGCGAGACGGTCGGCGGTCGTGCGCCGCTGCTGTACTTTTTCGTCTGAGATATAGCGGGCACATTCGCTGTGTTCCATGTAGAAGCGGCAGATCTGTTCCAGCGCGTCTTCGTCGTCTTTCAGTTCGATTACTTCACGGCCGGGGGTCGAGCCATAGCAGTACCGGTCGGAAACGACCAGGGCGCCGCAGTCTTCCAGCAGTTTTGTCAGGGACGGATCGTCGATCTCACTTCCGACGATGGCGACTCTTGCGCGGAATGCCGGTTTGGGATCGGGCTGTCTGGTTTTCAGTTCTTCCAGGGTTTCTTCCAGATACGGCAGGATCAGGTATTTGGGACATGTATAGCTGACCAGATTCAATACATGGTACTCATACCCGGTGATCACGGGATTGTCTGCTTTGCGCATTTCGCCGATCTCTGTCAGAATGCGGCAGACTTTATTGTGTTCTTCTACCGCTTTGCGGATGGCTGCGTCGCTGGTATCCACACCGAGTTTGTCACTCATTACATCCAGCAGACGGATCCGCATCTGTTTCACATACGAACGGACGGAATAGTCTTCCACTTTGTAGGGCATATCCGTATGTGTTACGAAGAAATTCTCTTTTTCGTTCATTTTGAGAATTTCGAAGTGCTCATAGAACCGGTTCATCATGGAACAGGCATCCACACCTGCCAGTCCGTCGAGGAACTGGTAGCCTCCTTCAATGCCGCGCTCTACAAGCGAGCGTGCAAACTCACACGTATAGTTCGACATGTAGTATGTCGCTATATCGATGGAGCCGGTACGCGGCGCCCGGAGTCTTACCGAAAAGCAGTTATCCACATTCAGCAGTACTTCCGGAATGTGATAACAGGTATATCCGACCGCCAGTTTCCCTTCACGCTTTGCCTGCTCAACAAGTTCGTTATCGGCATTGTCGAGCAGGTTTTCAAAGTAGATCAAATGTTTCAGGTCTCTCAACTTTTATCGCCTCCTCCTTCAGGTATAAGTTTCATTTTTCGCAATACTTCTTCTGCACCGCGCATTACCGGAGAGTTCCGGTCCAGTTGAAATACACTGTCTCCCCGGATATCGTTTCGGGCGTGCTGGTCATCCGCTCCGATCACTGTGAGCAGTTCGATTCCGTCTTCTTTCAGTGCTTCTTCTATGTGCGCGTTTTCTGCCATTAACGGGTCCGTTACACGATTTAAAACAGCGCCGCATTTCTCATACATGACGAGTTCATCGGCAACGTGCTTGATGGTTCGGATCACCTGGATTCCCTTGCGGGACGGATCGGAGACCAGGATCAGGTGGGTGACCTTTTCCATGACTCTCCGGTTGATCTGTTCAATTCCAGCTTCTCCGTCGATGACGACATAGTCAAAATCGTCGGAAAGCATGTTTATGACTTCTTTCAGATAGGCATTGACCTTGCAGTAGCAGCCTGCCGCTTCGGGGCGGCCGATCGCAAGAAATGAAAAAGTCCGGTTTTCGACCATGGTGTCAAAGATGCGGAAACGCGCTTCATTCAGCATTTCTATGGCTGCTTTGGGGGCGCCGTTTTCTACTCGTGTGATGATCGTTTTCCGGATATCATCCAGTGTTTCTGTTACTTCCACGCCGAGTGCCGTGGACAGGCCGATCGCGGGATCGGCATCAATAGCCAGTATGCGGGCTCCCGGATGATATTCTGTAAGAAGACGTACGAAAGCCGCAGAAACGGACGTTTTCCCGACGCCTCCTTTGCCGGAAACCGCAATGATTATTGTATGTTCCATGTGATAGCTCCTGTCCTTATATTTTAACAGATGTACAATATCAATAGAATATTTGTTAAGTCTCTTTCCTTATAATTCTGTCATTTTTTTATGTCTTTTGCATAAAGAAAACACAGACTGTTTATGGGGTACAGTCTGTGTTTATTCTTCCTGGTTTCAGTTCAGATCAGGACGGCCAGCGGCCGGTGCGGCAATAGGTTTTTACCGCCTCCAGCAAGACGGCTTTTGCGTCTTTTGACATGGCATAGGAATACCAGTTTTTCTCCAAATAATTGCCGTCTTCGTATACTGCATTCATGTTTTCGGGGTTCGGTCCGTCCAGCAGTACCAGATCCGGATCCTGAATATGATCCTTTTTCAGTATGCCGCCTTCGATATAGCCCAGCAATATCTGAAGATCTGTATCACTGAGTTCTTTTTCGATTTCTTTCTGTTTGCCGGATTCATTGTAATAGACGGCATAGAACTTTGCAGGTTTCCCGGTATGTACATACAGGGAAAAACTGTGAAGTACGTCACTCAGTCTTTCCATATACGATGTCGGGGATTCGCGGTTCCAGCTGAAGGTTTTCAGGGTTCTGCCGCTGACATCGACCGTATCCGCTTCCGGATACCATTCGGAAGCCGGAAAGAATTCTGTACGGTATTCTTCAAGTTTCTTGTTTGTGTTTCTGTCACGAACGGTCACGGTAAATGCGGTATCTCCGTACCAGCTGTTTTCCTGACAGGCATATCCAAGCAGCTGACTGGCATTTTGGTATGTGTCATTCGTCTGGTACGTATACAGTACGTTTCCGTTATCTTTGATGACGGCAATTTCTGAGACGCAGCTGCTCTCCGGTACAGTCCACCGGAGTGAGAGTCTTCCGAATTGCGTATCTTTTGTAAATTCCAGTCCTTCGGTCATTTCCTGTCCTCCCGCTTCTGATGCACTTCCCTGTTCTGATACAGATGCTGTACAGCCGCAGAGAAGTACTGCCAGACATATGATCCATATTCTTCTCATATCGATTCCTGTCCTCAGTCAATACAGCTTTCTGTACTCATCATAGCATAGCGGATGCTTCAGAAAGATGGTGATCTGCTCTGCAGCCACGCTTTCGGGACAGCATAATGGCCGTCTTTTACTTCTGCACACCAGACATCGCAGTTGCCGATATACATGGACCAGTATCTGCCGGCACTGTCGGGCGTCAGGTATTCCAGGGCGCCTTTCATGGAAATCGCGTGAGTCGCAAGCAATATGTTTTTCTGCTCCGCGTCTTTACATATTTCTTCAAGGAATGTGCCAAGGCGCGCAGTGACAGCGGGAAGCTGTTCCATGCCGTCCGGTGCGGGCACATGAACGAAGTCACGGAAAAAGGCAAGGACTTCTGCAGGAGGAGCGTTCAGGTCACAGCCTTCGTACTCGCCGTAATCCATTTCGATCAGCCGGTCATCGATGCGGATCTCCGCATATGGTGCAATGATCCGTGCTGTATCCAGAGCACGTACAAGCGGGCTGGAATAGACACGGTCAAAGACGATGCCGGCGACTTGAAAATGCCGGGCAGTTATTCCGGCCTGCTGCAAACCCAGCTCATTCAGCGGGACGTCGGTGCGTCCCAGCAGGACATTTGCTTTATTACGGGCAGTCTGCCCATGACGGACGATATAGAGCATACTACTGCCAGTCCGCCAGTTCCTGCACGCTGGTTATAACACGGGCATCTTTGATCGAAGCTCCTTTGAGATACGGAGACAGTTTTTCAACTGTTTTACCTATTCCGCTTCCGCCGCTTGTCGCAAACAGATATACGGTTTTACCGGTCCAGTTATATGCTTTACAACAGGTATTCACGACATTGGGTGCACAGCCGTACCAGATCGGGAAGCCGATCATGACGGTGTCATAGGCTTCAAAATGATCAACCGCTCCGATGACCGGCACATCTCTCTTTCTGAAAAACTCAATGTTGCAGCGGGCGAGCGGATTTGTATAGCGCAGATCTGCGGCTGTATACGGTTTTTCCGGACGGATCTCAAAAAGATCTGCGTGTTTCAGTTCTGCCAGCTGTTTTGCGGCAGAAGCTGTTGTACCTTCGGCGCTGAAAAATATAACTAATGACTTCATAGAATTCTCCCATTACTGTGTTTCAAGTTCAGTATAACGAATTATGAAGCCTCCGTCTTTCTGACTGCTCAATATAAGAACAGAATAAACAGTATTTATGAGGCAAAAGCCTCTTCCTGGTCAAGGATACCAGTGTATCCAGATTCTCCAGGCTTATCGGATCCCCGGCCAGCCCGGGTACCTTGATCTTTCAATCAGTTCAAAAACAAAAACTTTATTTCCTGTGGCAGATTTCCGGTCAGGATGTAACAGAAGCATTCAGCAGCCTGGTTTTCGCTGTGACAGAATAACTGTTTCCTGTCTGAAATCTTATTTGAGGTTGCAAAGTACTTTGCTGTTATGGCGGATCGCTGAAAATATATAAGACAAAACAGCTGTTGTATGTGTTTCCTGCAGTCATCTCATGGTACCCCCTTCACTTACATATATATGCAGGATGTTCAGAATCCCCCCGCATATCCTAAAAAACTATCCGGAGTGCAGGAATTGAGACGGGTTCTGCCGGATGCTATGATAGAAAAAACTATTCTATCTCAGAGCGCTATTTTGACAATAAAAGGAACATTAAAACTATGAAAAGATCTGATTTAACAAAGCATGCGGCAGTGCTGTTAATTGTATTCATAATGATTTTGTCAGTTCTGGCAGGATCTCATAAAGCATATGCCGAAGAGACGGAAACAGACCTCCCTGACAACGGTATACCAGTCGTGTATATCAATATTGATGAATCACAGGGCACTATTGAAGATATGCTCAGCAGTGATGATCACAGCGCGTATTGTTACGGTACTGTCAGTATTGATGTACCGAAGGGATTCCATTATGCCGATTTCCCGGATATGCCGTGCGAAAGCGTCAACGACCTTGTCATGAGCATCCGCGGACGCGGCAACTCTACGTGGCAGAAAGCAGATAAGAAAGCCTTCAAGATCAAGCTGGATAAGAAAGCGGATCTGTTCGGCTTCGGCAAAAACAAGCACTGGGTGCTGCTGGCGAATGCGCTGGATGAAACACTGCTCCGGGACAGGATCACAGCATGGCTTGGCGATCAGCTGGGATTTGAGTTTACGCCGAGAGGTGTGCCGGTGGATCTTGTCATGCGCGGTGAACAGTATGGCGAACAGTATCTTGGCAGTTATTATCTTAGTGAGAATGTCCGGGTGGATACAAATCGTCTTGAGATCGATGAACTCACAGAAGAAGATACGGAAGAACCGGCAATTACCGGCGGTTATCTGATCCAGCACGGTCTGCAGGTGAAGCCATGGTCCCCTGACAAATTCTTTACATCGCGCGGTGTCAGCTGGGCAACGCATACGCCTTCCTTTGACGTGGAAGCGGACAATCTGACCGGCGGTTCGGAAGAAACAGAACCTGTCCTTGAAGAAAGCTATGCGGGAACACAGCTGGAGGATGCGTATGAGAATCCTGCTCAGCAGAAATACATCCAGAATTATGTGCAGATGACGGAAGATACACTGTTTGACGGCACAAAGGCATACAGGGATCTCTTCGATCTGCGGTCGGCGGCACTTTACTGGTGGGTACAGGAGTTCTCACGGAACGCGGACTCTTACGGGACCGGCAGTTACTATGTCTATAAAAAACGGGATATAAACGGAGTCGCGGGAAAACTGTTCACAGGACTGTTATGGGATTTCGACTTTGCATGGGACAACAAACCGAAAACGGAAGGATTTGAAATACGGCATACATGGCTTCTCCCGATGTTCTGTGACAGAGAGGAAGGCGGCTTTCTGGATGAGCTGAAAAAACAGTGGCCGGCATTCCGGGAAAATATCGTTGAAATGATCCGGGACGGAGGACTCATTGATCAGTATTATGAAGAGACCGCATCTTCCGCTGCGGCAGACAGTAAGATCTGGAGATCTAATGAACCTGGATTCGATTATAAAACAGAAGTGGAAGAACTGAAGACATGGATCACAGATAGGCTTGCATGGGTGGATGCGAATCTGGATGTACTGGATAATGCGGTTCACAGAGTAACGTTCCTGCTGGATGATGAAGAATATGCTGTTGAGTTCCAGGTGAACGGCGACACTGTCCGTACCGACATTGAGGTGCCGGAAAAGGATGGATACGTCTACATTGGCTGGGAAG
The DNA here is from genome assembly GCA_017510405.1 of Solobacterium sp. Lineage (GTDB taxonomy): Bacteria > Bacillota_I > Bacilli_A > Erysipelotrichales > Erysipelotrichaceae > Bulleidia. The sequence continues at coordinate 71,301 of JAFWNG010000028.1, read as the reverse complement.
ATGAAGACGGAGAGATCGTTGAAGATGAGATACCGGTCACAAGAGATATGATCCTTCGGGCGAAATATCTGAGCGATGACGAAGTATCGCACGGCGAAGACATCGCATTCCGCAAGAACAGTGATGTGATCCTCTACATTGCCCAGGCGCCAAAGTATGTGATCGATTACGAAGTGATTCCGGTCGATGCCGTCGACAGGAAAATCGAATGGTCAACGGACGATGAAAGCTTTGCGACGGTTGAAAGCGACGGTATTGTCTCTTTCAACAGCCCAGGTGAAGTAACAGTTTACGCAAAGCTGAAAAACGGAACAGTCAGGGAGTTCCGACTGACGATCACCAGTGAAGATATACCAGTGCCGGAATCTGTATATCCGCTGGAAGAGACCGTGTATATGACCGTGGGACAGGTTAAGCCGTTTACCGTTGACACCGTTCCGTCTCCGGCAAAAATCAATGTATATGAGTATGAATCCGATGACGAAAGTATTGTCACAGTGGATGAATATGGTGCTCTGACAGCAGTAGGTCCGGGACAGACGACTGTTCGTGTGCATACTACTTCGTACAGCGACCCGGATGATATGAGCTTTGATACAGAGATCACTGTAATCGTCACTGAAGAAGAACCGGAGCCGGAACCGATCGTTTACACTGTTGCCGGCGAGGATAATATCACCTGGAAAAAGGGAACAAAAGAAAGTATTACAGTTACTGTCAAGCGCTCCGAAGCGGATGAGACCTGCTTCAGTCATTTCAAAGAGGTAAAGATCGACGATGCGCTGCTTGAAATAGAGAAAGACTATACAGCGGTTTCCGGCAGTACCGTAGTAACGGTCAATGCATCTGCTCTGGAAAGACTGGCGGCTGGCGAACACAGCATTACCGTGGAGTTCGATGACGGCACAGCGGAAATAAAACTGACAGTCTCCGCTGGCGATCCTGTACCGGCACCGGATACAGGGGATCATGGCGGAACGATGTGGATGGTATGCTTTGCGGCTTCTCTGATCCTGTTCTTCCTGCTGTTCGCTGTAAAGAAAAAGTATGTCGGAGCGAACAGATAACGGACACCGGGTATATTACCAGTTTCAGCAGACTGCCCTGATACAACAGGGCAGTTTTTCTGTCGGCATTACAGAACAGGCATAAAAAGAAAAAGAGGCGCAGCAGCGAGTATTGACGCCTCTTAACATACGTTGGAAAGACCTGACTGGTTACTGATTTCGCAGAATAGCGAAACCTATCTCTTCCGCATTGACCAGTCCGTAATTGATGCCGACTGCCACGGATGTGCCTGTCTCCCGGTTCAGACCGAGCCATGCGTGATACGGTCCTGCAGCGCCGGTATGCCACGAGATCGGCATTGACTGGTCCAGACGCCATGCCAGTCCGGAATCGGAGCTGCCTTCACACGGTCCGTGGATCTCATGACACATGGCAAGATACGGACGGGATCCGTCCAGCTGGATCGATGCAAAGTCCAGCAGATCCTCTATAGTCGCATTCAGTGCGCCGGCAGGAGCGATGACGTCTTCTTTTTCCCATTGCCAGCACCGGCATGGGTTTTCTTTTTTGTCATATCCTGTCATATCCGTGTTGCCAAGGAACGTGTGTTTCAGGCCAAGGTCATCGGTAATGTATTCTGTCATGGCATCCCAGAATCCTTTGCCGTTTACCTGTCCGACAATATAGCCGACGATACTCATGCCGATGTTGGAATATTCGAATTTGTATGGTTTATCCTTCAGCTGCGTCTTCCGGATGATCTCCAGCATTCCTTCCTCATCCAGTTTGCCGCGGAACGGATTGGTATGAAACAGACCGCCTTCCTGGTTCATGCGGACAAAGAACGGGATCATTGTCACAAGATTATAGGGCTGCGTGCCGAATCCCGATGTATGGGTCGCAAGTTTGCGGAGACTTGGGTAGTAACGATCCGGAAGATCTCTGATATACGTATTTATGGGCGCATCCAGATCCAGTTTCCCTTCTGAAACATATTTTGCCAGCATTGAAGCGGTAAATGGTTTACAGATGGAACCGACCGGATAGATGAGCGGTTCTCCGTCAACGATCTTTCTGTCCGGACCGAAGTGAATGATCTCGGTCTCTCCGCCTTTCCGGATCCCGATCGTAAGTTCCACATGGTGACGGTTATGATACAGTTTGTCGATCTCAACATGAGCCTGTACTGGTAAGTTCATGATTATGTCCTCCTGCGCTTTTCTTCATCGTAGCACATGTCCGTACAACACATCGTTACCGTTCTGTGTTATTGGTCATTATTTTCCGCAGAGGAGCACATAGAGATCTTTCCGCATCGCCACACAGGCAGTTTCTTCTCTTTCCCGATAAAAAATCCCGCTTCAGCGGGATCCTATAAATATGTCTGATCGGAATCAGAATACGAAATTTCCATGGCGGAATACAGGAACGATCGTACCGTCTTCCAGAATACCGTCAATGTTCATTTCTTTTGTGCCGAACATGAAGTCTTCGTGCTCCATCGAAGCGTTGGCGCCGTGTGCTTTCAGTTCTTCATCGCTCATCTCTGTACCGCCTTTGAGGTTTTCCGGATACGGACGTCCAAGTGCCAGGTGGCAGGCTGCGTTTTCGTCGTACAGAGTATTGAAGAACAGGATGCCGGACTGTGAGATCGGGGAATCGTACGGTACCAGAGCTACTTCGCCGAGATAGCAGGAACCTTCATCAAATTCCACCAATGCCTGCAGTGCTTCTTTCTCCTTCTTTGCGTCATAGTCAACGACTTTGCCGTTTTCAAACCGGAACCAGAAGTCTTCGATGACTTTGCCCTGGTAGCTCAGCGGCTTGGAAGCGTAGACGATGCCGTTTGTGCCGGTCTTCAGCGGCATACAGAAGACTTCTTCCGTAGGCATATTCGGATCAAAGTAGACTCCTTTCGGCGTATAGCATCCGCCGCCCATCCATACATGATCCTTAACCAGTTCCACCGTGACATCGGTACCGAGCTCACTGGTGAAATGCAGTGCCTTGAACTGGTATTCTGTCAGCTGTTCTGCGTGGCGCATGAGCTCTGCATCGTGCTCTTCCCACTCTTTGACCGGATCGTTGTCTTCTGTAACACGAGTCACAGCAAAGATCGCATCGCCGAGTTTTTCAAACGCTTCTTCTTCCGGAAGATCCGGGAAAACTACTTTTGCCCATTCCACGGACGGGATGCCGAACAGGCTCCACTGTCCGACGTTGTTCATTGTGTATGCCTGCAGATCTGCCACCTTCGTATAATACGCCTGCTGGTAGGCACCGAGTTTCTTCGGATCGACGTCTTTCAGTCCTCCGGGTTTCTCGGACAGGATGCCGAGATATGCGGCTCCGTTGTCATGCTGGTGCTTCATACGGTCATAGACCCAGTCAGGAATATCTGTCAGAGTCTCGACACTCTGGTACTGGTAATCCATCTTTGTCAGTTCCTGGTCCATCCAGTTGACGGTTACGGAAGAAGCTCCTGCTTCATACGCTTTCTTTACTACCATACGTGCAAACTCCGCATCACGAACGCTTGCCCTAAGAACAAGCGGCTGGCCTTTCTGGACGTTTACACCTCTTCTGACAGCCAGTTCTGCCAGTTTCTCATACATTTTCTCAGTTACCATAGGTATTACTCCTTTTACGATGTTTATTATATGCGAGAAAGGCAAAAAGAGCATAATTTGAAGCTTTACGGATCGTTTTTTTGTACTGTCAGTATATTATTCTATGCCTGTAAGAAAGAAGGAGTAGACCATGAAAAAGTATTTCACTCTGACAGGCACAAGATATTACCTGGGAAAAGAATTCATTCATCCGGGAATGAAAGTACGGCTGGTCAAAGAACCGGAGAACCAGTATGACAAAGAAGCGATCCGTGTGGAATGCGAAGGTCTTGGAAAGATCGGATACGTTGCCAACAGTGTATATACAGTGATCGGCGACAGTCTCAGTGCCGGACGCCTGTATGACCGGATCGGAAAGACCGCAAAAGCAGAAGTGCTTGCCGTAACGGAATATGGGATCCTGTGTGTCGTAAAGAAAAAGAAGAAATAAAAATCGGATCAAGGGGGGTAATGACATGAAAAAACTGATCAAACGTATTTTTATCGTACTATTTGCACTGGCAGTAATCGGAGCTGTTTTCGGGAAAGACTCCGGCGGAAGCACATCATCGCGTTCTCAGAGCACCGTTAAGGAGTCTGCTGCAAAAGAAGAAAAAACTCCTGAACCAGTCAAAACTGCTGAACCGGAGAAAACACCGGAACCGAAAGATGATGTCCCGAAAGAATACCGTAATGCGCTGAAAAAAGCACAGTCTTACAGTGATATGATGTATATGTCTGAAACAGGTATATATGAGCAGCTGACTTCCGAATATGGGGAAGGGTTCTCGGCAGAAGCTGCGCAATATGCAATAGACAATCTGGATGCGGACTACAAGAAAAATGCACTGAAAAAAGCAGAAAGCTATTCATCTCTGATGAATATGTCGAAAGAATCCATTCGTGATCAGCTTACTTCGGAGTACGGGGAAAAGTTTACTGCAGAAGAAGCACAGTATGCTGTGGACAATCTGGATGCGGATTACAACTACAATGCTTTGCAGAAGGCAAAATCCTATCAGGATACAATGTCTATGTCGAAAAGTGCAATTTATGACCAGCTGGTCTCTTCATATGGAGAAAAGTTCACTGCTGAAGAAGCACAATATGCGGTCGATCATTTAGATGACTGAGCAACGGACTGCGAAAGCAGTCTTTTCTTTTTGCATTAAAGCTCTGTCGCGGTTTCTGCACCTTCCTTTTCATTCATGCCGTATAATAGACATACGGAGACAATTATGAAGAACGAAAAACAACCGATCGACATCGCTGCATGGCTGAAAAAAGAGAAATGGTCTTTTGTAATACTGATTATCGCTGCTGTGGTCTTCTTCGGCATAAGGATGAGTCTTCATACTTCTCCGGAAGACGGGGAAAAGCCTGCTGAATATGCAGAGTATGAAAAAGCGCGTGTTGCGGAAGTTCTGTCCGACAATACGGTGATCGATCCGGCTTCGGATAATGCGTACCGGGGAGAACAGCTGCTGTTAATGGAAGTACAAAGCGGCCAGTACAAAGGCTCGACGCTGTCGGTCAATAACTATACCGGACCGCTGTACGGCACACCGCTGAAAAAAGGTGATACGGCCTCGATCATTATCAATACATACAGCAGCGGCGATGTGCGTGCCACAGTATATGAATTCAACCGTATTCCTGCCCTGATCGGTATACTGGCAGTATTCTTTGCTGTCACGGCTCTGATCGGCGGGAAGACAGGGATCCGTTCTCTGGTTGCTCTGATCCTGACGATCCTGATCCTGTTTCAGATCCTCATACCGCTTCTGCTGAAAGGAGCTCCGACCCTGCCGACAGTATTTATGATCTGTGCGTATATCACTGTTGTATCGTTCACTCTGCTGGGAGGCGTGCACCGCAAAACGATCTGTGCTTCGCTTGGAACGATCGCCGGTACTGCCCTGGCAATGCTCTTCGGTCTGGCATCACAGTCTGCCGCAAGGATCAGTGGCCTGCGCATGGCGGACGTTGAGCCGCTTCTGCAGCTGCGGCAGATGGGTGTTCCGATCGGTTTACAGGGACTGCTGGTCGGTGGTATTATCATCAGCGCACTGGGTGCGGTCATGGACGTTGCCATGAGTATCTCTTCCGCGCTGGAGGAACTGCATACTGCTAATCCTGCTTTGAGCGCAAAGGAACTTTTCCGCTCCGGCATGAATATCGGAAGAGATATGGTCGGTACAATGACCAATACACTGATCCTTGCATTCCTGGGAAGCGGATTCACATTAATTATCTACCTGTATTCCCTCGGCCTGTCCTTCTATCAGCTGATGCCGTCTGCGTATACTGCCATTGAGGTGATCTCCGGAATATCCAGCAGTATCGGCATGATCCTGGCCATTCCGCTGACTGCCTTCATCAGTGCACTTTTACTGGAGAAAGATAAATCATGATTCGTACAGAACGTCTGCGTCTTCTTCCGCTGCGGGAAGATGACCGCACATCCTTATTTGCTATATACGGGGACCCTTCCACTGTCCGCTATCTTCCGGAAGAAGCGTGGACAGCTTCCAATGTGGATGAAGCATTCGGGAAAAAACTTCGTTTTGCCAAACGGGGCGATGCGTTCTTCTATGTCGTTACACTGCAGGGCATGCGAATCGGGACGATATCCGCATGGCATACCGCGATGAAAGATACATGGGAGATCGGTTTTGTCTTCCACAAATCCTACCGGCATAAGGGATATGCCACAGAAGCAGCACGCGCTGTCGTGGAAGACCTGTTCACACGGGATGATGTGCACCGTATCCAGGCATGTCTGGATGCCCGCAATATTCCGTCTGCCCGTGTATGCGAGCGTATCGGCATGCGGCTGGAAGCCCACTTTATACAGGATTACTGGAATAAAGAGGAATGGACTGACAGCTATATTTACGGCATGCTGGAAGAAGATCTAATTGCAGATTGACCATCCGTTTACGGGTGGTTTTTTCATTTTCGAACCGATTCTTTACACATCTGTCCGGATAAAAAGCGGAATGGGCTGCTCACCCACTCCGCTTTCTTTCGCAGGGAATTATTCAATTCCGCAGGATTTCATGATTGCGGCAAATTCTTTCGAATTCGCGAATCCCATCATGACTTCGTCACGGCTCATGCCGGTCTTCAGTCTGGTTACCCAGCCGTTGAATCCTGCCGGTTCCGGCTCTCTGCCAAGGAATGTACGGTACAGGATCGTTACATACTGTTCATCGGAGGTCTTCTTGTTCACGAACTCCGGTGAATGGAAGAAGCCTGTCGTTGCGGTATAGATCGCTTCTGCTTTCTTGTTCGCTGCAGTCAGGATTCTTCTGCACCATCCGTTCAGTCCGCCGGCTTCTGCTTTTCTGCCCAGAGCTTCGGTATAGCACCGGTTCACGAACCTTGTCACGCCCGGATTCCGGTCTCTCCATTCCGTCAGTTCGATCTTGCCCGGTGTGATGCCGTATTTTGCGCTCAGTTCCGCAAACTCTTTGCTCTCCACGAATCCCTTCAGGATGAAGTTATTGGACACGCCGCTTCCGCGCAGATCTGCCCAGAATGCTTTGCCTTCCGCTTCGCTTTCACGATCCAGGATCACGGCGTAGCACTTCTCGACCCACTCTTCATCCGTCAGTCCCATACCTTCCATTTCCGGACTGTTGAAGAATCCCTGCACTACTTGTGCAGCTGTGGCTGTTCCTTCGCGGAGCATTGTCGTCCACATCTCGAATCCTTCTTCTTCCGGTTCACGGTTCAGGCACATCTCATACAGACGTGTGACGAACGCATCGATCGGATCTTCGATTTCTGCCTCACAGATCACGTTTGCACGGTTACTGATGCGGATGCGCGGGAAGTAGTCTGTATCCGGCCATGTATTATCGTACGATGAATTACCTGTAACAGTGATCTTCGCGCCTTCTACGCAGTTCTTCACTTCGTTGCCGGTGGTGATGTAGCCATCAATGAAGACACGGGCAATGTCGCCAGCCTCATCTTTGACCATGATGGTCTGGATGAGACCATTGGCTTCTTCAACCTTTTCCACGGTTCCCTTCAGGGTGACGAGTTCACCCAGGACAGACAGATCATTGATCTGTGCGGCGCTGACTTCTTTCGGTGCCGCTTCGCCGCTGCCGATGATTCGAATCGAGTCATTTATGATCTGCAGTTCAGGTTCGCCCTGGTAGAAGTCTGTATATCCTTCTACATGGACTTTATCACCGATCTTATAGTTTCCGGATACCGGGAACAGACAGATGCCGCCTTCGGAATCCTGTACATAGACCGCATCGAAGAACGCTGTATCCTTGTCATATCCGGATGCGTTGGATGTGAGGATGCCTTCGATCGCATATTCGATACCGGCTTCTTCCTGCTTGCGGACAACATCGATTGACGTAACCGGCAGTTCTCCTTCGTTTTCACGAACACTGAATTCATACTCCATCGTGAAGGTTCTTTCCTTGCCGTCCAGTTCGATCACTGCTTCAGCGATGATCGTCATGTGCTTTGCCTTGTCCGGTGTGAATACTGCGGATACATCCACTGTTCCGTTCGCTGCCAGAGCATGGCTGTCTGTATTGGACGCGATGACCTTATCGCCGTCGGTCTTGAAGATGACGGATTTAACGGTTCCGGCTGTTGCTTCATGGTTGAACAGTGTCGCTGTCAGTGTAACTTCGGTGTTGACGATTGCCGGATCTTTATCTGCTTTCACATCATCGATACCGAGACGTACTGCTCTCGATGCCCATACCGGAGCGGTAACTGCGAGGTCTCCGTCTTTCTGGGTAACACGGATGAAGTAGTAGCTGTATTCCGGAACGAGTTCAACGCTCAGATTTCCGACTTCCAGTTCTTCCGGATCGTCCCAGGTGTATGCGGTGACGCCGCCGTCTACGACGACTTCGACCTTGGAAATGCTGTCGGTGCCGTCCGGATCAAACAGGTTCACGCTGATATCCAGTTTCTCCGGTGCATTTTCTTCACCAAAAATCGTTCCCATCTGTTCGCCGTTTACGGTGTAAATGATCTGCAGGTTCTTGTCTTCTGTCGCATAGACACGCAGTGCGCGGATCGCATCATAGATGCCCTGCTCACTGAAGTCGTTGGTCAGAACGACGTCTCTTGCGTCATTTGCGTTGCCCCAGCGTCCCTTATGGTTATCCTGGTTGTTTGTCGGAGCCAGGTGCCATCCTTTGTCCAGAGCCATAATATACTGCTCATAGCTCGGATAGTAGCCGCCGGCGCCGATCTGTCCTTCGCCGTTTCCGACTTCCACCAGGAACATGCGTTTGTCGGTCTCTTCATCCCAGTACGAGAAGTCTGTGAAGTTGCCGAACGTCGCTCCCGGATGGTTGAACTGGTGTAGTGTTTCACCGTTGTCCTTGTTCATTGTCGCATAGTACAGTTTCATACCTGCATCACCGGACTTGTTGTTCAGTTCCGCATTGTTTCTGGAAACGATACCCTGCGTGTTGAAGGAGTTGATATGTCCAGGACCGCCGGACCATGTCATTTCAAAGCCGGCAATCGCCAGAATATCCGAATGCTTTTCATTGAACTCTGCTACTGTGCCCTTGTATGTATCCCACAGTTCTTTGCTGGCTGCAGTCATGAGGCTGGCATCGTTCATGGCGTCTGCCGGGTTGGCAGCGCTTGTTGTATCAAAGTAGTTGGAATGATCTGTAAAGGCCACGAACTGAACGTTGGAGCCTTCCGGCAGATTCTCGATATGTTCCAGAGCTGTCTCCAGAGTACCGGAACCGTCGGAATATGTCGTATGGGAGTGCAGCTGTCCGAAGTAGAGCTGATATCCGGATTTACCGACAACGAATGTCCAGTTCTTTTCTGCTTCTTTACCGTCTTCGCGAACGACCTTGGCTGTAACAGTGACTCTGCCGTCTTTCATGTCTTCAGCAGGTGTATAGGAGAGGACGCCGTCTTTATATTCCGCTTCCACTTCTTCGCCGTTGACGAGCATGGTGAAGGTCGGGTTCTCACCAACATTGCCGATCTCTGCAGAGATGACCGGACGCTTGTCATCACCGGTCTGCTCATTCGGTTCAGGACTCAGTTTACCGAAGAACGGTTCATCCAGTACTGTGATCGTTTTGGAATCGGAGTATTCCAGACCATAGCCGTTTACGACTCTTATAGTGATCGTGAACGAAGTGATCGGACCATCGCTGTCCAGATAATCAGCCGGAATCGTGATCAATCCGCTCGTTCCGATAAATTCAACCTTCGGAGCCATTTCTGTTTTGTCTCCGACTGTGAATGTTGCTTCGAGGATGTCGATCATCGGACACAGGTCAGAAAGGATAAATCTTGCCTTGAAATCCTGTTCGATATAACGGACGTCTGCGCAGTCGAGGATCACGGATGGATCCTGGACTGTATCCTCATACACAAATGCATCATCCGTGAGAGGATAGAAGTTGAACATGTAGATCGCCAGATCGTTCTTTGTACTGAACGTCCATCCGGAGAACACGCTGGAGTAGTATTCGATACATACCGGTGTTCCGTTGTAGGTGACATCCTTGTTGTAGATGATATATCCGGTCTCACCGTCTTTTTCTTTCTTAACCAGATACCACTTCGCGTTTTCCGGCACCTTGCCGTTTTCGTCCTTTGATACAAACAGCAGTTCTTCCGCCTCGTTGGTTGCGAGATATCTGCCGTTGTTTTCGAACGTATAGTAACGGCCCATGGAATCTACAGTGAATACATACGCACCGTTGCCGGCTTTGAGCTGTGTTCCTTCAACTGTGGACGGAATTGCGTCAAACGCATAGTTGGCTTCTTTGTACAGACCAAGTGCCGCTGCTGCGTTTGCGTTGTAGATCGCATATTTCTCGCCTTTGTTCAGGACGCCGTCCCATTCACCGTCATCGTATGCTTCGATCGCATCTTCCGGATCGACCAGATAGAACTGCAGAGCGAATTCATTCTCTTTGAAGTTGCTGTTGGTTTCTTTTGTAAAGTAACCGGAGAATACTTCGCTTTCGTTGCGGACATATGCCTCAATGTATGCAGGACCGCGGTCACCGGATACAGTCGGGCTGTATGCGTAAAAGCAGTTTTCCGTCTTCGCCGGGTTCAGCTTCCACTTGTTTTCCGGATATGTCGCTACATTCAGGCTCAGTTCCGCATAGGTTCCGCTTGCCCATACCGTAATACTTCTGGTCTCATCGCCGTATGCGTAGAAGCTGTATGTGCCGTCATCGTTGACTTTGACGGTCCATACGAAGTCTGCCGTGAAGTTGACGACTTTGCCTTCTTCGATCGTTGCGGCATTGGCTTTCAGATACCAGTCTCCGTTCGGCTTGGTGCTGATCGCTGTCTTGTGACCCGGGCTGTAGATCGATACTGTAGCACCGTCTTTCAGTTGAGAGAGATCTGTGATCAGGTCTCCGACCGGTTCAACCGGGATCTCCGGCTCTGCGCCTTCTTTATAGAATGTGAAGATGTAAGCTGTATTCGTTCCCGGATTTGCATAGTCATTCAGAGAGAACTCAGTGTACTTTTCATACCAGTCCATATAGACATGGCCGCCGTCTTTACTGCTCGGCAGGTCACCGAGATACAGATAGACGCCCTTGATGGCTTCTTCTGCTGTCCACTTTGTTGCGGTCGGTTCTGTCAGACTGATGTTGTTGTAAACTTTTCCGGTGTCTGGGTTTGTTGTCTGTACGCCGCCCAGGATCTTGTCGCCCTGTTTGAACGTATAGGTTCCGTCTTCATTGACTGTGACTTCCCAGACAGCCGCTGTGTTATCGGTTGTGATAACGCCTTCTTCCGGTGTGAAGTCTGCACCTGCCAGATAGTAGTTTCCGATCGGCGTGGAGGTCACGCCCTTCTTGTTGGCAGCGTTGTAGATGATGACCTTGTCACCGGTTGCCAGTGTACTGGACAGACCGTATGTCTTTCCTTCCGGCTGCGGTTCTGTACCGGACTTGACATACTTGTACAGTTTCATCGCATAAATTGCTTCGTTTGCTTCAGAATAGCCGTACGCGGAGAATTCACTCTTGGAAGCGTAGTATTCAACATACTGCGTCGGTCTGCCGGCATTGATGATGTAGAAGGAATCTGCAGTAGCCGCTGCAGTGATCGTCCATTCCTGGTTCTCATCGTTCATCGGCAGGCTGTTGCGTGTACCGGCGGACAATACTCTTCCGTCTTTGTCCGTGAAGGTGTATGTCTTATTGCCCGATTCATCTTCTTTGATGCCGAGTGTCCAGACTGCGGTATCTGCCGGATCAACGACTTTGCCGTCTGTGATCGTGACGTCTTCCAGTCCGCGATAGTAGGTGCCGACATCCGTACTGCTCATTGCCTTGGCGCCGCTCTCGTTGTAAACAACGATCTGATCACCGTCTTTGAGCACGGACAGGTCTGTTACCAGGCCTTCAAACTCTTCTTCCGTTTCTCCGTAGAGTTCGAACTTATACGGATCGGTCTCTTTAACACCGTATGTTGTGAATCCGCTGTAGTACTCCAGACCCTGTTTGTTTCCGTTATACTCAGCACCGACATTGGTGATAAACCATGTGCCGTCTTCGTTCTGTGTCAGTGTCCACTTTGCCAGATTGCTTGTGCCGTCTGCCGCAAATGCCAGACTGTTTCCTGTGGCACCGGCTGTCAGATACTGACCATCCAGTTCAAATGTATAATTCTCACCATCCACATGAACTGTCAGAACAGCCATGTCATCCGTCTTTGTGAGCTTGCTGTCTGTAACTGCAGCTTCCGTACCTGCCAGTTTCTTTCCGGCAGCTGTCGCTGTCAGTGCCATTCCGCTTGTCGGATGATAGATAACTACTTCTGCACCGTCTGCCGGAGCTTCGGTCAGCTTGCTCAGTGTTACAACAACAGGTGTTTCCTGTTTGACAGTGTATGTATACGTAACAACTTTACTGTCTTTGCCGTCCTTGCTTGCCTTGACCTGCAGAGTGACGTCTTCATTGACGGTATAGGAAGTTCCTTCTGTCCATGTTTCACCGTTGTCTGTGCTGTAGGAGATCACTGCGCCTTCGGTATCACAGGAGAATTTGACCTCTGTTCCCTTAGCGACTTCACCGGATTCCGGTGCCGCTGTCGGAGCCTTGACTGCTGTTTCATCCTTTTCGCGAACCAGTGTGTAGAAGGACATGCCGAATGCATCTTCTTTGATTCTGGATGTGTCATACAGTGAGAACTCTGTATAATTTGCATACCATTCCAGATAAATGTGACCGCCGTCGGTTTCATACTTACTGGTCATGTCTGCGTTGTATACATACCAGGACTTATTTGAGGCATTGCACTCTGCCAGGATCCACTTTGTATTGTCTTCGGCAGAGAAGGTCACGTTATTATTGATCTTTGTGCCGTTTTCAACCTGTTTGCCTGCCAGTACTTTTTCACCGTTTGTGAATGTATAGCTGCCGTCTTCATTGACTGTTACTGTCCATTCCAGTGTTTCGATATCTGTAGCGAGCAGGTCTTCTTCTGCTGTCAGTTCTTCACTGTCGAGGTAATAATCGCCCTTCAGTTCCGCCTTGGCAGCACGCTTATTTGTCGCGTTGTAGATAATGACTCTGTCGCCGTCTTTCGGCGCTTCGGTCAGCTTGTATACGCTCAGTGCCGGATCGATGTCTGCATACGGGTCTTCCGGATCAACGCTCTTGATCGTATATGCAAACTCTGCGATCTCACTGTCTTTGCCGTCTTTGCTTGCCTTGACCTGGATCGTTACTGCTTCGTTGACAGTATAGGAAGTTCCTTCTGTCCATGTTGCGCCGCCGTCAACACTGTAGGAGATCACAGCGCCTTCTGTTTCTGTCGTGAATGTGACGACTGTGCCAGCTTCCACTTCACCGGCTGCCGGTGAAGCTGTCGGCTTAGCAACTGAAACAGCCTGTTCTGTTACTGTGATTTCACTGGCCAGAGTATTGCGGAGCTGGTATGTAGTTTTATTGATACCTACTGCCGCACGAACACTGACGATATCATTTACAGCAACATCCCAGACACCGTCTGTTTTTCCGACTACTGCCTTATAGATCTGAATACTGTTTCCATCCGCGTCTTTCAGAGTGATATTCGGACTGCTGTAGGCGCCGTTATTATCAAATACTTCTGTAACCGTCAGATCACTGAGAGAAACATACGTACAAAGATCAGCAGATGTCAGTGCACCGATGGTTGTTTCTTTGGCATTCAATGTCATGCCATCGGATTTTTCTGCCTCTGCGCTGCCAAGCTGAGGAAGTCCGTTATACACCGCACGTTTACCAGTACCAATTACTGTATCTCCAAGCGTGATCCCGGATGCACTTGCATTCAGATACAGGCAGATACCTCCTGTCTCATCCTGAACGTATACATTCCTTCCATCCACCATTGTAACAACGCCTTTGACCATGAATTCTGTTCCGGTCTCTCCGGCAAGCGCTTCAGCGATGGTGCTCTGTGTCAGCGGTTCCTCGGGATTTTCTGCCTCACCTGTCAGTTTCCAGAAAGCAAGGGTCTGGTCTGCAATATGACTGCCGCTTGTTACTGAGGTATAGGCTCTCCAGGTATATTCTCCTGACGCGCTTGTAAATACACCAATATACCGATTTACTTCTGCAGAATAAAGATATTCATCCTTTACAGTCAGTACAGAAGCAGCATCGGTATCGCTGATTTTGATTCCCTGCGCTGCATTTGTTACAGCCAGGACCCCATTAGGACCGGTGAACGTATAGCCGCCTTCCACTGCAGCGATCGTCCAGCCATAATCCTCCCCTTTTGCGTATAACGTACCGTCTACGATGGTAGCGTCATCTCCAGAAGGATTCTTTTCGATTTTCGCATTTGGCAGGAGCCATGTGGTCCCCGCTTTGGCCATGGTGACCGCTACAGTATCATCCTCTGTGATATCTGTGAGGGCCACCGGAGTCCATGTGCCTGTTTTGTTTCCGGTGTCACCTTCCGCAAAAACAGCCGTCGGCAAAAGGGTGGTGATCATACAGATCACTGCCCAGATGCTTATGAGGACTCTGCGTAATAATTGTTTTCTCATAAAGCCTCCGTCTCTTCCTTTCACGCTGAAAAGCGCTTATGTATCTTAAGTTTAATTTTAGCGTGATTTAATGGAGGGCTTCTACACAATGCGCTTAAAACATCGACCGTTTTCGGATTTTTTTAGTTTTATCCGTCCGTTTTTCATTTCTGTTTTCTGCAAATTTTCATATACGCATTAATGAACCAACCGGTTTGCCGCCTTCTGCATAAATAGAAAAATACAGTCTCTGATCTGGCTTATCAGAGACTGTATAGCTTCATGACTTTTATAAAGGGGGAAAGGGGATAAGTCATTTGAATATTTACAGGATCAGATGTCTTCCTTCATCTGACAGTGTTAATATATCTCCCGTTTGTGTATGTAATTCGAGAGGAATGTGAAGAATACCTGAATTCCCGGAATACTTTCAAATAGTATCCTGCAGCGGGAAGTTCTTCCGGTTTTGGGGAATAGAGAATGCAGGAGGACATATACATGAATGAATCATTAACAGAAGCAGTACAGAAACGATATCAGGAAGCAGGTTTCACAAATGATCTTATCTTCAAGCAGGTGCTTCGCAATAACCCTGATATCCTGCAGGAAGTGCTGCAGATCTGCATCCCCGGAATCGACGCTTCCGCATTCACCATCGCCGAGAGCGAACACGAGATCATCGTCTCGATTGGAAACAAAAGGATCCGTCTCGATCTCATCACAAAATCACAGTCAGGTGACAAGGTCGTCGATCTGGAGATGTTTACCTATGATCCCGACCTGCCCATGTACGCACGCTATGCCGGCTCTATGCTGGACTGTGAACTGCCGATCGGAGCCCTTGCAAAAGAACTGCCGGAACAGATCCTTCTGATCTTCTGTACATTCGATCCGATGGGAGGCGGCGATCCGGTATACCGGCGGAAGATATCGTTAGACGGACGAGAAGATCTGCGCTATACTGAAAAGCGCATAGCAATCTATTTTTCACCGACAGCGATCGAGAAGGCACCGGAAAATCTGCGGCCGTTCCTGTATCTTCTGAAAGGAGCCGCAGATACGTCCGATCCGCTTGTACGCAGGATCAGTGATGCCGTAACGGAAGTGAAAAGAGACGGAGAGTTCAGGAGAACGGTTATGGATCAGTTTGAAAAAGAAGCAGCGATGCGCAGGGCATTCTATGAAGAGGCCAGAGCCGAACTGGCGGAAGAGATAACGCAGGCAAAAGAAGAAGTGACTCTGGCAAAGGCTGAAGCTGACAAAGCAAAAGCAGAGGTTAACCAGGCAAAGTCAGCGGCTGACCAGGCAAAAGCTGAGGCTGACCAGGCAAAGGCTGAAGCTAACCAGGCTAAGTTAAAAGCAGAAGAAAACCTGAAGAAAGGAATCCGTTCCTTACTGTATTTCGGGCATACCGACGAGGAAATCCATTCAGTACTCATGTCGGAGTATTCCTTAAGCAGAGAAGAGTCTGAAGTACTGCTTCGTTCTGTAAAAATGCCTTCATAAATTGACGCAGCTGTAATCATTTCTGACATAAATCTGACATAAAAAGGATCCGAATGGATCCTTTTATGGTTCATGAATATTGGAAGGGAGGGATTATCTCATGAATGTATATCTATTTCTCAGATGCTTTATTTCATCTGACATTGTTAATATATCCAGTACAGGTGATATCTGTAAGAATGATCTGTGAAGAACAACTGAACATTCATTCTCTGTCAGAAATCCGCTAAAATAGTGCATAGAGACATCCCTCAGAAGGAGGACTGACATGCTTAGAATTGCAATCTGCTGCGGGGAAGGGTTCGCGTCCGGATTTCTTTCCCGGCATCTTGCGGAATCTACCGTAAAAGAACAGTTACAGGAAAAAGTATCGTTTATCTTCATTCCCTTCTTCCAGCTGTATGACCGCCAGGATGAGGTGGACATTGCGATGCTGATGCCGCATATTGAACCAATGGCAAAAAGTGATACAAGGGAATATCGGATCCCTCTGTACATCATCCCGTTCAAAGTCGTGATCATGCCGCCGGCTGCGGATTATCTGTCCGATGCCGAATACATCATGGAACTGACCGGAGGAAAAGGAGGACTGTTCTATTTCCCCGGTGAAGATCATACAGCATTTGTCAAACGTCTGAGTTCGAGACGTAAATGGGAAGCTTCCCAATGAGCAGCTCATGATCTATCTGACAGGTGATACACACGGTTATATCGATATACGGAAACTGCTGAAAAACACGGTCACCGAACAGATGACAGAGAACGATTATCTGATCATCTGCGGAGACTTCGGCCTGATCTGGAATTTCAAGCGTGAGATCCGGAAAGAAAAGAAATGGCTCAAGTGGCTGAATAAGCAGAAGTGGACGACGCTGTTCGCAGACGGTAACCATGAGTGTTTCCCCCGTCTGAACAGTTATCCGGAAAAAGAATGGCACGGCGGGAAAGTCCATGAGATCCGTCCGAAAGTACTGCATCTGATGCGGGGTGAGATCTTCGAACTGGAAGGCAAAAGCATATTCGTCATGGGCGGAGCGGCATCGCATGACCGCGGTCCTGCCGTCGGCGATACAGAGCAGGTCATCGGAAGATTCTGGTGGCCGGAGGAAATACCTTCCGCCGAAGAACATGCCCATGGTCTGGAGAATCTTGCGAAACACGGCAACAAAGTCAATTACATCGTGACACACTGTCTGCCGACATCCCTGCAGGAACTCGTGAAAAAAGGAAAGTACGCTCCGGACGCCGCCACGGATTATCTTGAAAAGATCTATCACACCGTGGAATTCGATCACTGGTACTGCGGACATTACCACTATGATCTGGATGCGGAAAAGAACGTCACCATCCTGTTCACCCGCATACTGGAAGCTGGAAAGAATGTCCGGGACAGCGCCATGATGCTCGGCGTTCCGAAATACCGCCGCGGAGAGGCAGTACTCTTCCGCAATAACGGCGATGAAATGATCGGAATCGTTAAGGAACCATATCCGTGGGGCACTCTCACGAAACACGATGAACCGTATTACGATATAGAACTGTTCTCTGAAGAAAAAAAGAAACCGGTCGTTAAAGTCCGGGAATCACAGATTATCGAAAAGAGCCTGATCCGGTAGTACCGGAACAGTACACAGGAGGAAAATATGAGGATCCTATTTGTCATCGGCCCGGCTTACTCCGGGAAAAGCATCTATATCCGCAAAGAATATCCAAATGCTGTCGTTGTCAATATCAGCAACTATAACAAGTACGCCAAGGCAGCGGAAAGCAACGAAGAACTGGAAACGATCGCGCGCAATGCCATGCTGTACTGCACAGAGGAACTGCGCCATAGAATTCTTGCGGCAAAAGAGGATGATATCATCATTCTCGAAAACCACCTGCTGAAAAAGAAACGCAGAGAGCATTTCCTGAACGCGGTCAGAGAAGTCACTGATACGCCGGTGGAATGCATTGTCATGGATCCGTCTGATGAAATGGAAGACCGGATCGTGAACCATGAACAATGCCTGCTCCATTTCCATAACTATGAAAAAGGAAAACTGGAAATGCCTTCCACAGACGAAGGCTTTGCCTCTGTGACGGTCGTTCATCCGGAATTCTCCGAAGAAGACTGTAAACGCTGAATACTGTCCAGACAAAAAATCATCCTCTGCAGGATGATTTTTTACTTCAGCAGCTTGCTGTTCTTTTCCCGGATCATTTTCAGGCAGTCGTTCCAGCCGCGGGCATACTCCGTATCTTCTTCCATCCGTTCGGGAAGCGTCATCGTATCATCCGCATAAAGATGGAATTTCTTACTGATGGCATGTGCTGTTTCATCGGGAAGCGGCGCTGTCCAGAAAGCGGTCATCGTAGTACCGTCTTCCTCTTCCGGCTGCAGTTCGGTCAGACACATGTTATAAATGAAGCCGTAATCTATATCCTCAGTCAGTCCGAGTTCTTCTGCGATCTTTCCGGCTTTGAGCAGCTGCGTACGGTTTTTCGCCTGACACACTGTCTTGACGATCGCGTCGTTCACATACTGGTCCACGACATCCGCCGGTAATACGGTATGTTCAAATGTGTACTGTTCCTGTCCGTCGTCTCCTTTTATGGTGCCGGTGATCTCCGAACTGTCGAAATAGCGCAGCCATGCGGCCTCGGCACAGTGTGACAGCTGTGCGGACATCTTTCCGGCAGTCAGATGCAGATCTTTCCTGACAATGAACAGCCTTCTGTATCCCATTGTAATATCCTCCTCTTTGAGACAAATAAGACGGGTGCCCCGTCTTATTTACTGTTCTTTCGGATCATGCCTGACAGTTTCCAGCCGGCAAGAAGGATCAGAGTGAAGATCAGTACCGTTACAATGAAACTGATCGGATCAAAGTACAGATTTCTGGTCGTCGTTTCTTCCGGTGTCATGCCGTAGATCACGACTGACCGCAGTCCGAAGCCGAACTGTTCCGTGATCTCTCCGCCGTAAATGTTCAGCGCCCATTTCAGCAGGCCGAACCGGGCATAATTCCTGTAGTTGATATACATTCCCGCAAATGTCAGACACAGGCTGACGATCAGGGAAATCAGATATTTCTTCATTTCTGTTCGATCAGGAACTGACGCAGTGCGGCCATGACCTGATCCAGGTGACTGTGATAGTTATGATCATCGCCTTTGATCACAACAAGACGGGCATTCGCGTATTTTTCCGCAGCGTCGATGGAATACTGCACCGGTACTGCCTGATCGGCATCGCCGTGGATCAGCAGAACAGGTTTATGGAACCGGCGGATCGCGTCGTCTTCATGGATCATCTGAGCAGTGCGGAAATAGTTGCCGTTCAGGTGCTTGTCCTTCAGGTCAAACATATCCGGGATATTCTCCGGATCAAACTGCATGCCCAGCATATTGCCTTTGCGGGCACCGTCGGTGATCACGATTGCCGGCGACATCGGAATGATTGCCTTGATATCCCTGACTTTCATTCCTGCCAGCAGGATCGTCAACAGTCCGCCCTGGGAATGACCGCATAAATACAGATCTGTCACAAAGTCCAGCGTCTTCGCATAGTCGATCACTGCCAGTCCGTTCGTGGTCCACTTGAACAGCGTATGGTCTTCAAACTTTCCGCCGCTCTTTCCGTGACCGTACATTTCCGCACGCAGTACGCCGTATCCCGCCGCCACAGCTGTTTCCATGGCAGCGATGATATGTTCTTCTTCCATATGACCGGTCAGTCCGTGGAACAGGATCATCAGCGGGCATTTTTCGGTATTTTCCGGCAGATCCAGTTTGGCATGAAGCCGGATGCCGTCGTTATCAATATAGAATTCTTTCATATCGGTTCTCCCTATACTGCTTATATTATATGGGAATTACTGCGCGCTTTCGCCATCGATCTTCCGGTTCAGCGGAATATCGTATGACCATGGATTCAGTTTTTCATAGGTGTACGCAGCGGCCATCACATCCTCATCCCGGAACTTTCTGCCGATGATCTGCATGCCTACAGGCAGACCTTCTTTTGTCAGTCCGGCCGGAACAGAACATGCCGGATTGCCGGTAAAATTCTCAAAGAATGTCTCACAGAAACCGATCAGCGGTTCCACCTTCTGCCCGTTCACATATTCCGGTCCTTTGGTATTGTGATCTGTCCGGTTCTTTACCGGTGCGCAGATCGTGACCGGCGACAGGATAATATCATAGTCCGCAAATACATCTTCCTGTACATCCAGGATCTCTGTACGCAGTTCATTCATTGCCCGGAAATCCAGGATCGTACCTTTTGCGACCTGGTCATTCCAGTAGATGAATTCTTCCGGTATCTCATTTCTGTGGTCTCTTACCAGATTAAAGCCGTTCTGTTTCCACAGTTCCATATCCGACGCGGTATCGAAGCAGATACTGCGGCACCAGAACTCAGCGTATTCATTCTGTGTGTGCGGGAAACGGAACGTGACCGGTTCCACAGTGACGCCTGCGTCCTGAAAACGCATGGCAGCTTTCCGCACGATTTCTTTTACTTCTTCTTCAACCGTGAAGATGCCGAAATCATCCGTATAGCCGATGCGCATGCCCTTCAGCGGACGTTTCATCAATTCCGTGAAATCACGTTTCGGAAGCGGTACGCTGTGCGGATCGCGCGGATCGTAGTATGTCATGTAATTCAGCATGACAGCACTGTCTTCCACGGTTTTGGTGATCGCACCGTTGAAACAGTACGGATGCGAAGCGGACCATCCGTCCGGACGGTTCACCTGCGGGATCGTACCGATGGATGCTTTATAGCCGAAACAGCCGCACCAGGATGACGGAATGCGGATCGATCCGCCGCCGTCCGAGCCTTCGCCGATCAGGATCATGCCGTCCGCCACTGCCGCAGCGCTTCCGCCGGACGATCCGCCGGAGTTATATCCCGGGTAAAACGGTGTGGATGTCGGTCCGTACATCACATTATCGGTCGTTCCGCGGAAAGCAAAAGCCGGTGCGTTGGTCTTTCCGACAGCGATGGCGCCTGCTCTGCGGGCAGCGTCGTAGAATACCGAGTCTGCGGTGTCTTCTGCCGCCAGTGAGGGAACGCCGCCGTGGGAATTCGTCCAGCCTTTCTTCGACGGCAGGAAGTCCTTCAGTCCGATCGGAACACCGGCAAGCGGTCCGCCGTATTCCCCTTTCGCCAGCCGTGCTTCCAGCAGCTTTGCTTCTTTCATCGCATCTTCAAATTTCGTATATGTGAAGGCGTTGATCGAAGCATTGCGTCTGCGGATGCGTTCGAAAAAATAGTCAACTGCCTCGGTCGGCGATACTTCCTTCCGGTTGATCAGCCTTCCGAGTTCCACACCGGAAAGTGTTTCCAGTTTCATGCCTGTGCTCCCGATGTTTCTTCCATATATTGGATATATGCTTCACCGACCTGTTCTTCTTCCCACGTTCTGGAAACACGGTAGCCAAGCGGAGAGAACACGGCCTCAAATGCCATTTCAATAAGCATGGATGTGAAGGAGCAGATCAGCACCTGTGTCCATGTCCATCCGAAGAACACATGTGATACCATCGCAGAGAATACAAAGTTATCCACAAACTGCGCCGCACAGGTAGACAGCAGGCTTCTTTTCGCAAAACCGGCAAAATCACCGCGGTCGCTTCTTGCGCCGATCCACTGATTCAGCACAGAGTTCACCAGTGACGAAACAGCCATGGCGACGGATGAACCAACGACAATGTACCAGGCACCGGCAAATGTGGAATCGATCCCGGCTGTGATCATCTCTCCGACTGCCGGATCCGTCGATGCATAATACCCTGCCCATCTGCCCGGTGTTTTCATCAGAAGCCAGAACAGTACGGCACAGAACATATTTACAGCAATTGCCAGTAATGAGATGCGGGCAGCTGCTTTTCCGCCGAACCGCTTGCATATGCAGTCCATGCACAGAAACGCCACCCATGACAGGGAAAGTCCCGAGTTCAGACAGAACCAGTCAGAACGGTACAGCTCTCTTCCTGCCAGCAGATTCATCAGCACTACGGACAAAACAAAAGCAGCAATTACCATGGAGGGAACGCTGCGCAGCAGGATCGTATACTCTTTCCGTATACTTTCAAAATAACGCATAAAAAAATCTCCTTTGGTTTTAATCTTTTACAAGCAGGATATCGGACCCGAACTGCTTGGCTGTCACTGACAGCGCATTTATTATATAGCACTTCCGCAGAAAATCCTATGTACATTTGCATAAGCAGGCATACAGAAAGAGCCGCTCCTCCTGGAAGGAACGGCTCTCTGTTTACGCATAGATCGGATCGGTTACTTTGCCGGTGTGAATGAATAGCTGAAGTCTTCGTCTTTCAGCAGGGACATATCCTGTTCCGGATCGGCCGCGATACGGCGCGACTGCTTCAGGATCGCTTCTTCGACGACATTTCTTGCCAGACGTCCGTTGCCGGCTTCGGCTGCGTTTTCCTTCTGGACATCGTTGAAGAAGGATTCCAGCTTTTCCTGTGCCGGTTCGTCGATCACATAGCCTTTGGACTTCGCCTGCAGACATGCTATCTTGACCAGTTCGTCACCGGTATAGTCCGGGAAGAAGATGACATTCGGGAAACGGCTCTTCAGACCGGAGTTTGCCTCCAGGAACGTGCTCATTTCCTTCTTGTATCCGGCAAGGATGACGATCAGGTTGTCACGGTTGTCTTCCATTGCCTTGACCAGCGTATCGATCGCTTCCAGACCGAAGGCATCATCTTTTCCGCGGTACAGCGCATAGGCTTCGTCGATAAACAGCACACCGCCGATCGCGCTGCGGATGACCGACATCGTTAACGGAGCGGTCTGTCCGACATACTGGGCAACCAGATCAGCACGCGTTACTTCGACCAGCTGCCCCTGCGTCAGGGCGCCGATGGCTTTCATATAGCGGGAAAGCAGACGGGCAATGGTCGTTTTACCGGTACCGGGATTCCCCGTGAAGATCATGTGCTTGGATACTTCGGCTGTCTTCATGCCCTGTTCGCGGCGCAGCTTCTGCATCCGGACATGTGCTTCCAGAGAATGGACATATTCCTTGACTTCCACAAGACCGACGATCTCATCCATTTCCGCATTGACTGCGGCGATCTCTGCCTTGCTTGTCTTTTCCCGTGCCAGATTGACTTCGACAGTCTCCAGTACAAGGACCGGAGATTCCTCTCTCGCAGTCACTGTCAGCTTCTCATAGCTGCCGAGATTGTGATCCAGGACTGCCTGCGTCAGGCTGACATAGAAATCATAGAAGATCGAGCGGATGGATGTCGCACCCTGCGTCTTGTCAAAGTGGCTCTTCACCCAGTCTTTCAGGGCATCTTCGATCGTCAGTTCCAGCTGAAGCTGATCATGTGCCTTCTTTACCAGTTCTTCTGTCTGACGGTCGATCGTCTTGGCGACTGCCTCGTCATCCAGCGGCTTGAATGTCACGGTATCGAGCACGTGGTACATGAAATCCGCACCGAACGCATCCTGTACCTTGGATGCCTTGCCTTCCGTGATGAATACCAGATACTTGTCTTCTACGCGCAGTGTATCCACGGCATCTTTGACAAGACCGGTCTGGTTTTCCACAAGTATTCCCTTGCTTAATACATAACGTTTGTTCAGAACGACCTTTCCCTCTGTCGCAAGGCTGTCCACCATGCGCAGGAAGGACGGGAATCCTGTTTCAAACTTCTCAAAGCAGATGACAGAACCGGTTCCCTGCAGCGCCTCGTACAGGTCCTGCAGGAAGATCTGTTCCTGGCCGCCGCTCGTATAACGGCTCATATCGATCGTATACACCGCATCGCTGACGAATACCTGGCGCTCATACAGCGCTCTTGTCATACGGGCGATCGCTTCATGCTTTCCGCTTCCCTTCGGGCCAAGCACAAGGATCACATTCTTCGGCTTTCCTTCCGGCGTTCCCATAACGAACGGTCTGCGGAAAGAAACGGTCAGCTGGCGGATCGCTTCACTCTGGCCGATCACTTCCGTGTTGGTCTCTTCCTCAACGGCTGTGAATACCGCTTTGGAATCGATCTTCTGTTCTTTCTTTTCTTCTTTTACTTCCACACCGTAATCGGTCTGAATATCATTCTGAAGCTTGTCCAGATCCAGGTCCAGTCCGTTCTCACGGCTCATCTGTTCCAGGTCTTTCTGCTGTTTGAACAGAATATTGCGCAGTTCCTCCATGGCATTATCTGCGTCTTTCAGCATATCCATGGTCTCTTCGGAACGCTTCTTTGCGCCGGTCACCAGTTCAACGGTCTCCGTCGTGCTGTTCTTTTCGTACGCACGCTTTTTGTTCATGACCTCTTCCCAGAGCCGGTTCTTTTCTTCTTCTCTTCTTTTATTGCGATCGGACATATTAATCTAACCCACTTCCCTGAAAAGTACCTTCACTGGTAAGACCGTCTTTCTGAAGAACAGCTTCCAGTGTGGAGATATCCGCAGCCAGATTCATGAAATCCTGGTCTGTCATATTGGAGATGATCGTCTTCATAGCGTCATTGATCAGTTTGATCGTACGGTTCAGTTTGATTCTTGTCTCTTCATAAGACGGATCTGTTTTCGCTGCCTGCAGATTGTCATACTGACTCAGAATTCTTGTCAGGATCGGCAGGTAGTACTCATACAGCTTATCCAGTTTACCCTTGGAATCCGGGAAGCGCTGTTCCAGCTGCTGGATCTGCTTCAGCAGTGCGCAGGTCTCAAACAGACCGTTGGAGATATCCTCATCCGGGATACTGTTGTTCAGGCTGTTGATCGTATCAATGAAGTACTGTGCGGACTTCTTCGGTGCCTGCGTCGGTTCCGGCTTCTTCTGTTCCTTCGGTTTCTGCTCTTTCGGACGGACCGGTTCCGCTTCCACATATTCGCCTTCGTAGACGACTTCCGGTTCAGCGCGGTTTTCCGCCAGACGGATCAGTTCCTTCAGGATCTCGTCATAGGACTCCGGATATCTTCTTCCGAATTCACTCAGAGAACTGATGTAGGTGCCGTTGCGGTATACATCCAGACTTGCCAGTGACGCATACCGTTCCCCGTGAACACGCAGGGATACGCTTGTGCCTACCGGCAGGGATTTTCTGGTACGGAACCAGTTGCGCAGATAGACGTTGATCTTCGCCATCTGTGACGCGGAGTATCTGCCGCGGTTCGCTACGGAACTGCCGTAAGCAGGCCGATTGTATCCGCCCGATATACTCTCCTGACGCTTACTGGAATTCACAGCTGCGAATGTTATTGCAAGAACGATACCCAGGACGAATAAAAGCGGTATCACCGTACCTCCGCCAAATATGATCAATAAGACAAACAGCCAGAAAAAGCTGTTACCATTACCTCTGTTGTTCATTTTCGCTCCTTATATGTCAACCTAAATTATAGCATAATGAAATACTGCTTGTGAAAGCGGTATCTTACAATTTACCTATACTTCCATTGCCATGCGGCATAGTTTCCGGTACGGTATCGTGCGGATCTTTTCCGAACGCAGTCTGGCAGCCGTCCGCTGCGCCTTTCGGTCACCGTTATGTACCGTATACAGGATATCCCTGTTCATCAGATATTGTACATAGACCAGTTTTTTCAGCAGGAACCATTTCAGTACCGTATCTCTTACCGTCTCTTCCGGATCTCCTTCTGTACGCAGCCGTTCCGCAGTGTCCGCACACAGTTTCTCCGCAGCTTCACATGCATCTCTGTAAACTGCTTCATAATCTGCGAAGGAACGTACATCCAGGCGCCTCTGCAGCACCGACGCCTTCTGTTCGAACAATGCCCGCACGGCATAGACGATCTCTCTGTGTCCGGGACAGGTTGCAGTAAGAAGTTCATTCCGGTCATTTTCAAATTCCGCTCCCTGCTCACTCATGCAGTAGAACAGACCTTTCGCGTACAGCGGACTGGTTCTGCTGTACGGAAGCACAGCCAGTGCGCGCTGCTGCCCGTGCCGTTCCATGTAGAGGATATACGGCACTTTGACAGGACGTTCCCCTGTCTGCAGGATGTCCCCGTAGCGTATGATCCGGTTGGCGACGGACTCCCGGCTGACCGGCAGGCTGAGCCCGGCACAGATATGCATTTCGGGAAACTGTTCGGCAATGCGCGCAAAAGCTTCGCGGACTGCCCGGTCGGGTATTTCTGCTTCCTGCACATAATCCCGCAGCCAGCCGTTGTATGTACATTCACCGCTGTTCGCCGATTTCTCCAGAAGTCTTTCGCAGACTGCCATACTTCCTCCCTGAAACACATTTCTGTATATTGCTATTTTCCCATATACTGCATAAGCTTGCACATAAAATCCTGCCGGTTTCTGGTATTATGGATACGTATTACAGGAGGTCTTCAGTATGAAGAAATGGTTGCTTGGGGCTTTATCCCTGTTTCTGACAGCAGGAATGACAGCGTGCACGAATAAAACAGCTTCTTCCGAAGAGGATGATACACCCAAGATCAATATTGTCACCGCAGAGGACGGCTACGCCAGCGGCTATGCCACAGACGTCATGCGTACCGCGTTCTTTGATTTCACCGTAAACAGCGGCTATCTCACGACTTCGTACGATGAGTACACGCCGGAGGAAGGCAATGTGTTCCTCGTCGTTGACATTACCATCACCAATACGCTGAACCAGAGCATTCCGATGTTCGATACGGATTTCCAGGCCCAGTGGGGAGAGGATGAAGATCCGGACGCATTCACCTATTCGCTCACTGCTTACGGACAGGAGCCAAAGGGAGAGATGCTGCCGGAAGAATATGAACTGGCGATCAACGAGACCCGCACCGGCAAGCTGGTATACCAGGTACCGGCAAACTATCATGATTTCTCCGTTTCCTACATGGAAGTGTACGACAATCAGGATTCCGGCGATCTCTTCTTCGTCTACTTCACAGCCCAGTAACAGGAGAACTGCATACCGTGCAGTTCTTTTATTTCGGAACGAACAAAGCACAGTCCGGAAACTGTGCTTTGCAGGATTACAGTAAATTCAATGCCCGTTCGATCCGCTTCTCCGCTTCGAAGAAGTGATTGCCGGGATTCCAGTGGAATTGTGTATCGGTGTACTGCGAAAGCAGTGCACGCACTTCTTCCGTCCTGTCTGCCACGGCTGCCATGACAGGATTTTTTGTTTTCGCTTCTTTGTCACCGAGAGACAGAACGACGCGGCGGCAGTGTACAGGATGTTCTTTCAGATAGTCGGTGAATCCGGGATACCACATGGACCCGGAAACACTGGCACAGCCGCCAAATACATCCGTTTTCGTACATGCATACAGGGCAAACAGTCCGGCCAGGGAATAGCCGATGATATTCCGGTCTTCCCAGTCTTCCTGTAAGACATCCTGCAGTTGTTTCAGCATTTCTTCCAGAAATTCATCTGCCAGGCCGCCGAAATCTTCGCCTTTCGCAAAGACCTTCGGTGCCGGCCACGGTGACAGGTATCTGTTCCAGTCGACGTCTGTGACGGCAATGACTGTGAAACTTTCCGGTGCCGCAATATCATCGCCGACAGATAAAAGCAGACGCTTCCCGCTGCCATGCCGTACGATATGCATCATAACGAACGCAGGATCGTTACGCCTTCCTTCTCCAGCTGATCCATGACAGTCTTCGGACCGACAACGAACGTGCTTGCTTCTGCGATCAGCGGTTCCAGACGGTCGGCGAAGCTGACCATGTCTTCTTTTGTCATACTCAGAATACGGCTGCGGTTCTCACACCGTTTTTCATACGTCATCTTACGGAACCATGCCGCATCCGCAGTGCGGATCCGTGCGATCGGCGTCTGCAGCGGCGACGCTCCGGCCAGTGTGCCGATAATAAAGCCTTCCATATCCAGATCAGTGTCTTTCAGAGAACGGATCTCTGCCGCAATGCTGCGGAAGATATCCAGAGAGCGCAGCGGCGACGGATCACGGTAGGAATACGCAGCCAGGGAACCAAGAGAACCGATGGAACACCCTGTTCCGTACGCACCGCCGTGTACGCGTATTTCATTCCAAAGATACTGATAGGTCAGATAATGCGACAGTACCATCATGCCGGCATCATATTCGTTGCCGGAATGCTCCAGCGGTGTCGCAAGGACCGCAAAGGAAATACCTGCGGGAATCTCCAGCGCTTCACTGCGGCGTTCTGTGCGTTTGTAGTGCACAACGGCACGTTCTGCCGGAATATCATGAAGCTGTGTCATCCACTCTTCCACTGCCGGCAGAAGCTCCTCACTGGAGAAGCTGATCGTCAGCCGGTCTCTGGAATACAGGACATCCCGGAACATTTCACATTCCGCGATCAGTTCATCTGCCCTGTCCCCGTAGTGTTCGATCAGGTCTTTTTCAAACGCAGCGAACGTATAGCCGTTCACGCATTCACGGAATGCGCCTTCCGCTGTGCCGGCAGCGCCGAGACGTCTGGATGCCAGCGAATGACCTGCCATGATCGCATTCTGACGCAGTTCTTCCATATCCTGCTGCAGAAGCGCAAGTATACTGTCCTTCGGGAATACCGATTCCATCAGTACTTCCCGGATCAGATCCAGGACGCTGTTCAGATTCTTTTTCAGGCAGGAGAACCCGGCACTGATCACCGGAATACATACATCCGGATTCAGGTCCGGTGTATAAGCGTCGATGGAGATGGACAGTGTGCCTGCGTCGCGGCGAATCGCTTCCTGCAGTTCTTCAACTGTCTTATTCTTTGTCGGAACATTCAGCAGAAGTCCCGTATATGCGGAAACATACGGAAGACGCTCTTTTGTCACGCCTGCCAGTGAGAAGTAGAAATTACCGTACACGATACCGCGTTCATTGTCCGGATAGAGCAGTACCGGTACGCCTCTCAGCGTCCTCTCTTCTGCTTCATAGCGCTCCGGCTTCGGTTCGACTTCCGACAGTTTCAGCTTCGGCAGAGTATCGATCTGTTCCTTCGTATCCGGTGTGTTCTGCCACAGTTCCAGAGCATTGGTACGGTCGATATACTCCTGTACATTTTCCCAGGACTGCTTTGCGTCGTGCAGTTTCTGCTGTTCTTTTTCCAGACGCTTTCTGCCCAGTTCTTTCGACGGCACTGCCATGACTGTGCAGAGATGTTCATCATCCAGGAAGAATTCCCGGATCAGTTCTTCAAAGTAGCCGGTATCCGCTGCCTGACGCAGTTCTTCATAGACACCGGAACAGGTGAACGCAATGGCAGGATCTTTCTCAAAGTTCCATGTTTCCATCATCTTTGCCGCAAAGATCACGCCTGCCGGTTCATGTTTCTCATGGTAGGAGAATTCCATCTGGTTCAGAGATGCTTTGATCCGCTCATGATCCAGACCGCCGTCTGTCAGCTTCTGCGCCGCTTCTTTCAGCGTACGCATGACTTCGTCATAGTGCTCTGCGTTCGTATTGCGCACAAGCAGGACTGCCCACGGCTGCTGAATGCCTCCGGACAGATCCATTTCCACATCCTGACCGAGTCCTTTGTCCAGAATGGACTTCTTCAGCAGGGATTCGTTGTTCGCTGTCAGAAGCGACGCCAGTACATTCCATGCGATATTCTTCCGGATATCGTCGCATTCGCTGACGATCTTCGCCATGGCGATCTGCGTCTTGTCTTTCAGCTCATCGCTTTCCGATACTTCATATTCATACGTACGGTGCACGGCTTTTACCGGTTCCTGATCCGGAATGGTGAAATCCGCTTCTTCCTTTGTGAAGTGACTCAGGTATTCACCGTCGATATACGCCAGCACTTCTTCGATATCCAGGTCACCGTCCAGCACGATGCGCGCATTGGTCGGATGATAGTACTTCGCATGCGTCGCAATATACTGCTCATAGGACAGATCTGTGATCTTTTCCGGATCACCGCCGGAAATGAATCTGTAACAGTTGTCCGGGAACAGGATACGGTTCAGTTCCGCAACGATCGTTTCGTCAACGGAAGAGAATGCGCCTTTCATCTCATTGAAGACAACGCCCTTATAGATCGGTTCCTCTTCCGGATCATGGATCTCATAGTGCCAGCCTTCCTGATAGAAGATATTCCGGTTCCGGTAGATCTCCGGATAGAATACCGCATCCAGGTATACGGACATCAGATTCATGAAATCCTGCTTATTGCGGGAAGATACCGGATACAGTGTACGGTCCGGATAGGTCATTGCGTTCAGGAATGTCTGCATCGATGTCTTCAGCAGTTCCACAAACGGTTCTCTTACCGGATACTTCCGGGAACCGTTCAATACCGTATGTTCGATAATGTGGAAAACACCGGTGTCATCTTCCGGCAGGGTCTTGAAGCCGATCGCGAACGTTTTGTTTACATCATCCCGCTTCAGCCAGCACAGCTGCGCTCCGGTCTGAATGTGCGTCATTTCGTACAGGACCGCCTCGTGGTCGGGAAGATCCCGTACGCGTGTGATCTCAAAACCGCTGTATATTTCGCCTTTATTCATAAGTTATTTCTCCTCAGCACCTGTATGATAGTACATCCGCCGGAAAAAAAGAACACATTCACTATGGGAATGCAGAAAAAAAGCGGCAGAGGATTTTTATCTTTCTGCCGCCTGACGCTGTGTGTTCAGATTCAGAATGTTACGGTTTCCGGTGCTGCTGTAAAGGATGAGAATGTTGCGCTTGCGTCCTTCAGCCAGTAGACCGCTGTATTGCCGTCGCCTGCCTTGTACATTCTCTGCAGGGACGGATACGCTTCCAGCATGGATTCCTGTGCTTCAATACGGTCATCCCATACTGCTTCCGCTGTGATCCGCAGCCACTGTCCGTTGTGGAACGCGCAGAGCTCTACTTTCGGATTGGCGGCCATCTGTTTTGCGACGTCTTTTACAAGACCGGTCTGGAAATACAGCTTTCCTTCAAATACATGCGCTGTGCCGAACGGACGGACACGCGGCTGGTCGCCTTCGACAGTTGCGAGATAGTAAGTGCCTGCTTCTTTCAGGAATGCGCATACACGTTCAATATTGCTCATTATCATTTCTCCTTTTCTTTTCATCTATATGATAAAGAAAAAAAGTCATAAAGTCGTGCTTTATGACCTGTTTGATACTGTGATCGGTCAGAACCGAATTTCAGCAGTTACTTCCATAATTTCTTCGAGTGTCAGAGAAGTCGGATACGTCGTTTCGTCGTCTTCGTGTTTCTTGTTCTCTTCCATAACTGCCCCCTTCTTTAACACCGATTCTTATGGTACATCATTCTTTATGGAAAACAACTCTTGAATTCCGTTAAGGTTAATGATATGTGACGAAAATGTATTATTTGTAAGCGCCGGTATGAAGCCAGATCCAGCCGGCGCCGCGGATATAGAAGCCTTCTGCGGCGATATTGCCGTCTCTGTCCATCAGCGTTGCCTGCAGCGGATCTCCGCCGGACGTGTTCTTATAGACAATGCGGCGGAATTCCCGCATCGGTTCTTCCGGATACCGTGTATAGATCTTGCGGCGTTCCATGGTCTCTTCCGTGAGTACCCCGTAGGAATATGTCCAGCTGCGTTTTTCCAGCAGTTCGATAATATTGCGCGTAACTGCAGTGCCGATCAGATGCCCGTCTTTGTCATGATCATAGGTAATATGGTTCGGATCGCTGTCATCTTCGAACTGGGCGTCCGCCATGATGCGCGTACCTTTGCTGTCGTAGCCGAATACATAGGTAACTTTTGTGCCATCCGGCAGTTCCTCGGTACACGTCAGCGCTTTATCACCGTCATATTTATAGGAGTAGTTGTATACCAGCTGCGGATCTTTGGAACGCAGGATCGTTCTGCGCACCACTTCGCCGCGGTCATATACGGCATTCTCCGCATAATAGTCCAGCAGACTTGACGCAATGTGCCAGTGCGCATCCAGAGTATGCCTTCTTGTCTCGTTGGTATCCGTCTTCAGTGTCACGATGGTATTCGTACCTTTCAGGACACCGTCGATCTTCGTCAGCACGTCTTCGTCATAGGTCAGCGTAAGGACCATTCTCGAATTGACCAGACGAACAGGATTGCCGTATGTATCGTATACATTTCCGCTGACGTCGCTGTATGTTCCGCCGCCTTTCAATGCTTCGCGGCGGTAGAATGTGCGTTCGTCGTGGGTCAGTCCGTATTCTCTGTCCAGCCACTGCACGCAGCTTTCCGTGTCGCCTGCTTTCAGCGCCTTGTCGGCAGCTCCGCGGTATGTTTCCTTGTACCGGTTTGTCATATCCACATTCGGCATCTTCTCTTTGTACGCTTCATACTGCTTCAAAGCATCTTCGTACGCCTCTGTGCCGAAATACGCATCTCCCAGCAGTAATATCGCGTCATTCCCGCCGCCGTTCCAGGCAACCGCATTTTTCAGCGCCTCGACTGCTTCGGCATACCGCTCTTCCGCAAGCATCTGCTTACCGCTGCGGTACTGCGAAGAAGCGTAGGAACGCACACCGATGAAACTGCCCAGTACAATAGCGATCACCGCGACCGCCGCCATGATGAATTTATTGGAAAGCACCGGTTTCTTTGGATGTTTCGCTGCCTTTACCCGGGCATTTTTCTTCTTTGCCCTGGCTTTCGGCTCTTTGGTTTTCTGCTCTTTCGGTTTCTGCGGCTGTTCTTTCTTTTTCTGTTCCGGCTGAACAGGTGTTTCTTCCGGTTTCTGTTCCGGTTCCACCGGTGCCGCAGCAGTCGTTTCTTCTTCTGCCGGTGCCGGAGCGTATTTCATCACCGCATTCTGCAGCCAGGCTTTTACCTGTTCTTCCGGCAGACTGAGTTCCCTGGCGATCGCCTCTTCATTCAGTCCCTCGCCGTACTTCATCAGAGCAATGATGCGCTCTTCATAGTCCAGATCCCGGCAGAGACCTTCCATGTCATTGATCTCTTCCGGTATTTCCTGTCCCTCACGCGGTTCCGCAGGTTCCTGAAACAGACCGGTCTCTTTGGAACGGATCCATGCAATACACGCATTGCGCAGTGCCGGTATGTCCGCGTCTTCCGGCAGAGCGTCCGTGATCTGCTTCGCGGCGGCGGTATTTGCCGTAAACAGCTGGGCAATAAACAGCATTCCGTCTTTTGTCATATACTCTCCCCTTATATATGAGAAAGCACCTGTCTCTGCAGGTGCATTTCAATTAATACAGTATGCGGTCAATACGGATCACAGCCCGTCCGAGACTGATCTCATCACCATCATTCAGTCTGGACTGTCCGAGCGGTACGAGTTTTGTGCCGTTTACATATGTGCCGTTATGTTCCGATATGTCTTCCACAAACAGTCCGTTGTCCTGCAGGAACAGTCTTGCGTGACGTCTGGATACAGCGGGCTCCTGCAGTACGAGATTGCAGGAACGGGCTTCCCGTCCCATCATGCACGGCATGGTGTCCAGTACATGTGTTTCGCTCTGTCCGTTGATCGTTACCGTCACTTCTGCGCCGGTGGCAGCGACGGTGTCAGAGAACAGCGGTCCCATGACCGGATCATTTTCGCCGCGGTCTTCCGCCGCTTTGTCTTCCTCTTCCCCGTCCTCGTTCATTTCTTCCTCGACCGTTTCGGTGTGGCGCATGACCGGAACGACTACGGTTTCCTGCATGGCCGGAGCCGGTTCTTCCTCCGGTTCCTCTTCGGGCTCTTCCTCGTCCTCCGGTTCCTCTTCGGGTTCCTCGTCCTCCGGCTCCTCCGCCGGTTCTGCGTTTTTTCTTTTTTTCCTCTTTACCGGCGGCGGTACTTCATTGCCGTCTTCATCGACATAGTAACTGTTCTTTTTAATTCCCAGGAAGATGACAGCAATGGCCAGAACACCGCAGAGTCCTGCCAGCACGTAAATGATCATCTTCATGATTTCCGGATCATTAAACATATCTTAAGTCTCCTGTATATACATCTCGTATTCTACACCGTTTCCCGGTAAAAAGGGAATACCTGCACTCTTCAATCAGCTGATCCGTGCATCCTGACGGGATGCGTTGCGGATCATGCGGTATACGGTGATCGTCATAATAATGTCAAAGACGAAGAACAGCACCATGGACATATCGGTATTGACCATGAGGGTTCCGTCAAAGAACGCATGCAGAGTAACTGCGGTCAGATAGCCGGCAAGCAGATTGAGCATCTTGCCTTCTTTATTGCCGCGTTTTTCACACAGCTTTGCCCGTCCGTAATACGCGCCCATGTATACCGAGAAGGACATGTGCGCCGGAATGGACAGCACCGCTCTGAGCAGAGCGACTGACATGCCGAACTGGAATACATACAGGATGTTTTCCAGCGCAGCAAATCCCAGCGATACGAATACGGCATAGACGATGCCGTCAAATGTATAGTTGAAGTTGGGATTCTTCCATGTCATCTTCTTCAGGAAAAAGAATTTACACGCTTCTTCGATGATGCCGACCATGGTCGCGTCAACGATGGCAAACGTCGCAGCGCCGGCGTTGACCTGGGTCAGTACATTGACTTCCAGATACTCTGCCGCGACTTCCAGCACCACCGCAGCAGCAGTAGACACAGCACCGCAGAGAAACAGTTTGAACAGAAGAGCGCCCGGCTCTTTTTCCACTCTGTCCTTGCGGTAGATGTAGTACATCAGGATCAGTGCCGGTACAACGGCAGCCAGTATATGCAGAATAATGTCAGTCGTTCCCATATTTGAGATTTCTTTCAGCATATGCGCGGTTCTCCTTCCTGTCTGCCGTGAACAAGATCATAGATCCTGTTTTTCGGCACCCCGGTCTTTTTCGCGACCTCTTTAACGGCTTCCGACTTGGTCATTCCGCATTCCATCGCTTCTTTGACCATGGTCAGAATATGACTCATATCCACGTCTTTCTCCGGTTCATCCCGGTTTCCTTCCACCACGATGACCATCTCGCCTTTTAATCCCTCGGTCACTTCCATGACTTCGGACAGGGTACCGCGTATAAACTCCTCATGAAGCTTTGTCATTTCCCGGGCAATACACACTCTGCGGTCACCGAATACGTCCAGCATATTACGGATGGTGCGGCTGATGCGGTGCGGTGCCTCGTAGAAGATCATCGTCATGGGATAGTTCCTGTATTCGCGCATTTTGCGGACGGACTCATTGTTGGCCGACGGCAGGAAGCCGACAAACAGGAACGGCTGCACGATCAGTCCGGAGGCGACCAGCGCATTCAGTACAGCGCTGCATCCGGATACCGGCACTACGTTATAGCCGTGCGCGCTGATCCGGGAAACGACGGTCTGTCCGGGATCGCTGATGAGCGGATATCCGGCATCGGAGATCAGCGCTACGTTGTATCCCTGTGAGAGCAGGTTGAGAATACCGTTCGCAGAGGCCTCTTCATTGAAATTCTGATAGGCGATCAGGCGCTTGGAGATCTCAAAGTGCTTCAGCAGCTGTCCGCTGGTGCGGGTGTCCTCGCAGGCAATGACGTCCACGCTCTTCAGTACTTCCACTGCCCGCGGCGTCATTTCGCTCAGATTTCCGATCGGCGTCGGCACAAGATACAGGGTCGGCTTTTCGTTCTCAAATGACTTCTGCCGGATCACGACTGGCTCTCCCCGGACGCCTCAGGCTTTTTCTTCCCGAAGGTACGTACCGTAATATTTCTTGTTTCCGTATTCGGTTTGTTTGCAGTATTGGAACGGCTTCCGCGGAAGGTGCGTGTCTCGCCTTTGCGTTCGCCTTTCTGCTCTTTCTTCGCACCGTCTCTGCGGCCGTGGTCGCGGTCGCGGTTCGGGTTTCCGCCTTCCTTCTTTTCTCTCTTCGGACGGGGCGGCTGAGCAGTCTGGATCTCGGATTCCTCGAGACGTTCCGGCTGATTCGGCTTCGGCGCCGGCGCACGGTTGTCACGGGACACGACTTTGCGGCTGAAGGTACGCTGTTTGTCGTCGCCGCCTTCCTCTTTCTTGCGCTGCGGCTGTACCACGCCCTTGCGCGGAATTCCCTTTTCACGCAGGTCTTCCAGCGTGATGAAGATGACCGATTCCCGGTTTTCCAGCTTGGCTTCGTTCGACATGACATTCATGTTGGTGATGCGGTAGATCACACCGTCGTATTCCACCTGGGAACCCATCTTCGGCAGTCCCTTTGTCAGTTCTTTGTAATCCTCGTCTTCGTATTTCAGGCAGCACATGAGCTTTCCGCACATGCCGGACAGTTTTTCGATATTCAGTGCCAGCAGCTGGTTCTTTGCCATATTGATCGATATGACATCAAAGTGATTCTTGAACCTTCTGCAGCAGCATTCCATGCCGCACATGCCCAGTCCGCCGACCATCCTTGCCTTGTCGCGCTCACCGATCTGGCGCAGTTCGATGCGGCAGTGCAGCCGGGATCCCAGGTGCTTGAGCAGCTCCCGGAAGTCTACTCTCTGATCCGCCAGATAGACGAACAGGATCTTGGAACGGTCCAGTGTATACTGTGCGCTCAGCAGGTTCATATCCAGTCCGAGTTCTTTGATCTCGGCAACACAGATATCAAATGCTTCTTTCTCCAGCTTCACGTTCTGGTTGTATATCCGTTCATCCTGCTCTGTCGCAATGCGAAGCACCGGCTTCTGCGGCATATGCAGGCTGTATTTATCCACACTCAGGGCATCTGCTTCACACAGCCCGAGCTCCGGTCCCTGGGAGGTCTCTACAACGACCATATCCCCCTTTTTCAGATTCGGATCGGATGTACCGAAGGAGTACGGCTTTCCGGCATCGCGGAACCGCACAGCAACGGCATATTCATATATCACAGCTTCCTCTTCAACGGAAACTTCAGTTTCGATCTGTTCACTCATGGTTAAATTCCTCCAGTCTCCAGCAGGTCTGGCACATGACCAGATTGAGGTCATTGTACTTATTTACCCTGTCTTTCTGTTCGCTGACAATGCGGATCAGTTCGGCACACTGTTCTTTTGTATACGGCGCTTTGCGGACAGCTTCCCTGTACCATTTCGGTCCTTCCGCCCTGCGGGTCACCGCGTCGTGGGC
This sequence comes from Solobacterium sp., assembly GCA_017510405.1. Taxonomy (GTDB): domain Bacteria; phylum Bacillota_I; class Bacilli_A; order Erysipelotrichales; family Erysipelotrichaceae; genus Bulleidia. The sequence goes on along the minus strand of JAFWNG010000028.1, from coordinate 34,224 downwards.
ATAGGCATCCAGCAGTCCGAAAAACAATGTCAGCGTCCGCAGGTCGCTTTCTTTTGCTTTTGCGCGGTCCGTCGACTGCGCCCGGAATGAATACTCATAATCCGTTAAAAGCATGCCGGGGTCACCGCTGATCCCGATCGCCTGCTTCATCATCTCCTGGGCAGTCTTGTATTCACCGCTCCCGTATATCTCCAGCAGTTCTTCTTCCCGGCGTACGACTCTTGCCAGCAGCGCCGCATCCGCTTCCGGTATTCCCATTTCCACGGCTGCGATCCTTGCTGTTTCTGCGCTGACCGGCACGAACGGCAGACGGATACAGCGGGAAACGATCGTAGGCAGAAGCCGGTTGATGTTGTCCGTTGTCAGGATCGCTGTCACGTGGTCACCCGGTTCCTCCAGAAACTTGAGCATGGAATTCATCGCCGAGATGCTCGCATTTTCCGCATTGCGGATAATATACACGGCACGTCCTCTGCCTTCTTCCGCTGCTGTTCTGGAAAAACGCTGCTGCAGCGCGTCGATCTGCTCTTTTGAGATCGATCCTTTGGAACCGTCCAGTACGGCAACGTCCGCATGTTCGCCTTCCATTACTCTGCGGCATGTATTGCACTGTTCGCATGCCAGTCCGTCCGACTCCGGACATAACAGGCTCATTGCCAGCAGTAAAGCCGCGTCAAACTTATGCGTTCCCGCCGGACCGCTGAACAGATAGGCATTGTGCACACGGTCCTTTTCGCAGGCATTCTTCAGTGCCCTGTATACGACCGGCTGTGTTCTCTGCAGCAGTTCCTTACGCATCCAGAAGCTCCTTCACTGCTTTGTAGGCGTCTTCGATCACTTCCTCCTTCGGACGGGAAGCATCCAGGATGATCATCCGGTCTCTGTATTTTTCGATGACTGCATGATAGCCGTCATACACACGCTGGTGGAAATCCCTGCTTTCCTGATCCAGCCGGTCCAGATACGTACGTCCCTGACGGATCCGTTCAAGACCCGTCTCTGCCGGTACATCCAGATAGATGGTCTTATCCGGCATATGCCCTTCGATCGCAAACGCGTTGATCGACATGACTTCCTCAATACCAAGCTGTCTTCCGCATCCCTGATATGCCAGTGAGCTGTCCACGAAACGGTCACTGATGACGGTAACTCCCTTCTCAATATTGGGAAGTACTTTCTCCACGAGATGCTGGCGGCGGCTTGCCGCATAGAGCAGTGCCTCTGTCCGCGCATCCATTGCTGTATTGGCAGGATCCAGGATCACTCTGCGGATCTGTTCCGCTATGTCGATCCCGCCCGGTTCTCTTGTATACAGGACCTGATATCCCTCTTTCTGAAGCCGTTCCGCAACTGCTGTCGATACCGTTGTCTTACCGCTTCCGTCCGGTCCTTCGAATGTAATAAATAATCCTCTGTCCATAAAGGTTATTATAGCATGCAGTATAGGTGTATCCGCTACACCCTGCCGTCAAAAAAAAGCGAATTCCGAAGAATTCGCTTTCAGTTTCTTACTGGAAATGCAGTCCCAGAGAATCAATGTCCGCAGCCGGGATCTCTTTGTGGATCGCTTTCAGGGAATCCAGAATGCCCTTTGCGTCAACGTACAGCCATGCGCCGTCTTTATCTTCCAGCTTGATCAGCTCTGCCTCCGCTGCTTTTACAGCGTTGTCATGATTGTCCAGATTTTTGAAATGAACGATGTAGTAGATCGTGTTGTCGTCTTCCTGAATGTCTACAGATGCGAAATCATAGGAATCGAAGTCCGGATATACGCTCTTGATGGAATCGGGGCTGAACATATCTGCTGTGTAGCCGGATTCTTTGTAGAAGTGCACTTCATCGGTCATTCCTGTCAGAGCATTTCTGTCAGAAGTATAATAAACAACAATATACTCATCATATGATCCATCTGTCTCGATCTGATAAACGGATTTTTCGATCGTCTCAGCTGTTGACGAAGAACCGCAGGCTGCCATGCCCATTGCCAGTACTGCAGCAAAAGCTGCCTTTACAAACTTTTTCATAAACCCTCCCGTTTGTTTTACCTACATATTATACATGAAATCCGGGGTTTTCCTGAAATATATAAGAATTTCTATCATGTATGCAGGAATATGAAAACCTGTGTGAGGATCACACAGGTTTTCACTGTTGTTTACCGGACAACGGAAAGGAATCGATTACTGATACTTAATTGTTCCCTTTTCGATGCCGAAGTCTGCGCAGATCGCCTTGAACTCATCGCTTTCTACGAAGCCGAACAGGATGTAACGCTTGTTGCCTGTCTTATTGAGCAGGTCTACCCAGGTCTTCTTGCCTGCCGGATCGCTGCTGCGGTCCATCATGACCAGATAGCAGCGCTCAACGAACTCATCAGAACTGAGGTTGAGAGCATTCATTTCGTCACTCAGGAAGAATCCCAGTACAACCTGCGATGCTGTGAAAGTCTTGTTTCTCAGAACTTCAGTCCACATCGGGAAACCAACCTCATCTGCATCACGGTCGAAGCAGAGCGAATACAGACGTCTTACGAATGCATTGATCGGATCTGCAACATAGACTGTGCACTGAGCAGTGATCGTTCCGTCAGCTGTGCTTGCTGTGATAACTGCTTCGGACGGCTTTTCGAGGCCGTTGTCAGCCACACCTGTAACAACACCGTTCTCATCGACTGTCGCAATGCTCGGATCACTGGATGTCCATGTGATCTCAACATCTGTTGCGTCTTCCGGTGTAACTGTTGCGACAAGTGTTTCTGTCTTGCCGACACGGATCGTTGTCTCTGTCTTGTTCAGTTCGATTCCGGATACCGGGATAACGACCTGGATCTTGCAGAGTGCGTTGTAGCCGCCGTCGACTGTTGTAGCAATGAGCCATGTGAAGCCAGGAGCTACGCCTGTAACAACGCCGTTCTCATCAACTGTGGCGATGCTCGGTCTTGTTGTCATCCAGCGGACTGTCTTATCGGTAGCGTCTTCCGGTGTAACAGTTGCGGTCATTTCAACTGCTGCGTCCTTGGCAACGACTACTTCTGTTGCATTCAGAGTGAGTCCTGTCACCTTGACCGGTGCCGGAACTGTCTGATTCGTGCTGACCAGCAGATGTTCAACTGTGCCCGGCTTCTCATCGTTCTCGTCCACTGTTGTAATATCGATATAAATATCTTTTTCACGGTCGAGGACTTTGAAGATCAGCTTGCCGATCTTTGTGCCTGCATCAACTGCTTCTTCACTGATGAAGCCGACCTTGACCTGACCTGCATTCTTCTTATTCACTGCATGATACTGCGGGAATCCATAAGCGTTGACCAGTTCAAGTTCTTCCGGATTATAGTCTACGACATACAGAGCATTTGTATCTGCGTTCTCTGCAGACAGTGTAATGACCTTGACGTCTGTGACTTTTCCGTCGCCTTCTACATCGATATCGATTGGATCATTTTCAGCATTGACTGCGTTGGCAGAACCCTTCACAACCGTATTCATCTGAATCTTATGGAGAGATTCTGTTTCCGCCGGAATCAGACTCATCTCTGCAGAAGGAAGATGTCTGTTGCCTGCGTCTGCAGAAACTGCGTCTGCTCCGTATAAGCCGGATACCGGCCATACTTCGTCTGCGAATGTGCCGACAGCGTAAGGAACATCAAATAATCCAGTCTCATCATTCCATCCAACTGCAATCAGATCGACTTTGTTTTCAGCCTGTTCGAAGCGAGACCAGAACACATACTCGTCTTCTGCTTCCTCATCATAGTAGTAATACAGGGAGTTCCAGTAAGCCATGCTGGTTTCTGCTCCGGCTTCACCGAATCCTGGGAACTTCATCAGATTATAATATTCTCCATCCTCTTGCAGGATTGCCTGAGCATACAACTTACCCTTATTATCCAGAACCAAGAAGAAGTCCGCTAAACCATACGGTGTTGTATCGGAATACAGATATGTAATACCGATCAGATCACCCTCTACGATTCCACTGCCACTTACTGCACCAACGATCGCACCGCTTGATTTATCAATGATCAGAACATACGGTCCGTATACACCAACCAGAACATCTGATGCCGGTGCTTCTGCCAGATCATGAACAGAGAAAATCTGACCATTAAGTGCTACATCACCAATTTCGGTTGCAGCATATCCGTTTTCCTCGTCAATTGTATACAGTGTGGATTCGAAGTTTTCATTATCCAGTGTAACTGCATACAGTGTTCCGTCATAATCACGTGCAGCGGATGTGAACTGGCCGCTCATACCGCCAGACAGTTTCTTATATGCCGGAATTGTGCCTGTGTTGAATGTACTGAAGTTTCTTTCACCGTTTTCATCCCAGATCATCGCATTCAGATCGACTTCGATCGAGACGACTGTAACGGTTGCTGTTGCGGACAGTTCCGGATCAGCTTCCGGTACAACAGTGATCGTTGTTGTTCCGACAGCGACACCAGTAACGAGACCGTTTTCATCAACTGTAGCGATGGATTCATCTGCAGATGTCCATGTGACGTTATCGTTGTAAGCCCACGGCAGTACTTCTGCTGTCAGCTGAACTGCAGTGCCCTTAACAACTTTGACGTTTTCCGGAGCTACTGTGATGGAGATCGTCGGATCTTCATACTCTTCGTCTGCGTTGAGGTTGATCTTCTTGACTGTTTTGTTCATAGCATAGTCATAGATCTCAACATAGAGATACGGGCTTCCGTCTTCTGCGAGTTCGAAGCTGTATGTCTTTTCAGCGCCCTTTACATCGTCTTCTGCTGCATACTGCGGTTCACCAAGAACGTTGCCGTCCTTGTCATACAGTGCGACTGCAGAGATGTATTCGTTATCTCCTGCAGTGATGTTCAGAACATTCTCTTCCAGACCAGATTTTTCTTCGTTGATGACCGGTGCGGTGTTATCGATCACAGCAGAGATCTTCATGTCGCCGTTTTCGGAGACCTTGTCCCATGCGATCTTTCCGTCATCGCCAACGTAGTATTCCGGAGCAATGCGGTATGTGAATGTCAGTGCTGTTCCTTCTTTAACATCCGTCGGAACGTAGTTGTACTTCGGAGCGGAAATGGTGTTGTACCATGTAGCCTGGTTCCGATAATAGAATGCGCCAATAGCGTTGCCGCCGTCTGTTTCGCTCAGAACGTTGCCTTCTGCATCTTCAACCAGGAACTTCGTACCGCCTGCGTTACGGATCAGAGTTAACTGCGGACCAACGAAAGTCGTCTTGCTGGTGATCGCATTTCTGTCTTCGTGATATGTTTCATCCTGTGTGAACGGGTTGCCGCCGAACATGTAGCTGTTTGCGTCGCCTGGATATTTAACGATGAAGCCTTCATTTGTCAGAGAATCCTGCCAGTTCTCGAAGACTGCTGCCATATACGGATAACGGGCTTCTTCACCGTACATGTATTCAAGATAGGAACCCTTATCTGTGCTGCCTGCTTCAGACCAGCTTCCATAGTAACCAAGTACCGGAATGGAGTGCTTAACGCCTTCAACGCCTTCTTTTGTCGGGCTTTCCTTAACATTCAGATAACCTTCAACGTAGTTGCCGTTCAGTTCTTCACTTCCGAGTTCATCTAAAGTACCGTTCAGATCGATTGTTGCTGTAACTGTAATTGTTTTTCCAGCTTCAACAGAAACTGCAACTTTACCGATTTCATCCAGTGCAAGATATGCATCGTATGTATCGATATCTCCGTCAACGTCGAGATCAGCAAACTTGATGTCATTGATTTCTTCACGAACACCTGTTACGTATTCGAGCAGTGCTACTGCATCTGCACGTGTAACAACGCCGTCACCGTCGAAATCCGGTTTCAGAGTTACCGGCTGGCCGCCCATTTCGAACGATACTTTTGCGGCACTCAGTGCATGTGTGTCTCTGCTCAGCCAGAGATCACCATACTCATCGATCATCATATCCTGAGTGAACATATCGCCGTCCAGTTCAACGTTGACATCTTCATCAGAGAAGTTCATTACATCGAATGTAACTGTATATTTACCTGTACGGTCAGCATCTTCACCGAAGAGAGCCTTTACTTTACCGTCTTCGTAGGAGCTTGTATAAGCCTTCTTATCAACAGCTGTGCCGTTGAGCGTTGTTCCCTTGACCTGGATCAGTGTCTTGGAGTTGACTGCTGCTTCGATATCAACAAGACCTGCACCCTGCTTCAGCAGTGAATAGTAGTAATCATTGCTTTCAGAAACGACCGGTTTTGCTGTGGACATCAGCAGGCTGAGAGCGAGCTGTCTGTCTGTCAGACCTGTCTTTTCAGCAAGACCTGCTTCATTGATGTACTGACGCAGAACAGCAGTAATACCTGTGATCTCCGGAGCTGCCATGGAAGTACCGGACATGTTCTCATATGCATATCCACCTGCCGGCAGACCGTTGACGGAGTAGATATTTCCGCCCGGAGCAGTGATTTCCGGCTTGAGGTTCAGGTCACCTGTTGTACCCCAGCTGGAGAAGTCGCTCATCGTATAATAGTCAGAATCATATTCTTCTGTAATAACATCGGAGTCTGCGGTGGACGGAATCGACAGTGTTCCTTCGTAGTATGTGATGTCATTCAGAGTCTTTTCTTCACCCTTTTCGATCAGGAACTGACCGTCGACCTGCAGGATGGATGCTACCGGTTTTGTATATGTATAACCAGCCAGGTTCATCGAGATCGTACCGGATGTATTGTTGTAGATCAGAAGAGCTGCTGCGCCGTTGGAGATTGCTGCATTTGCTTTCTCGAAGAAGCTTGTGGTGCCTCTGGAAACAACTGCGATCTTGCCTGCCAGAACATCTTTCAGAGCTGTCATTTCTTCTTCTGTTCCGAAGCCGTCGATTGCGATGTAACTGTATTCACCGGAAATGGATGTCAACGGAGCGTTTGCTACGCCTGTGCCGCCGCCGTCTTCGAAGAAGATATTTCTTTCATATGCAGTGATCGGTGCGCCTGTGTAACCATCGTTGTCGATCGAAGCAACAGTGAATGTCTGTGTTAAGGAACCCGGGGTTCCGCCTGTAGCGAAGTTTACGTCATCTGCGTACAGATCGCCGAGGTTTGCATTTGTCCAGTCATAGTTGTTGCCGGCAGACATAACAGCGACAGTCTCGCTCTTGGACAGTTCGTCCAGGATGGACATGTATACGGATTCAGCTGATGTAAAGCCTGCATTGGCAGAACCAAGAGACAGGTTGACAGAAGCTGCACCGAGCATGATCGCGTCTTCGATTGCTACGAAGTAATCGGAATCATAAGCGCCGCCGCCTTTTCCGAAGACCTTCATGACGAAGATCTGCGCATCCGGTGCCTGGCCCTGTGTATGTACTTCTGTCAGAGCGTCAATGTAATTTCCATCTGCGTCTTTGACATAACGGTTCGCAGCTGCGATACCGGAAACATGAGAACCATGTTCGCCCTGGCCGTCGTTGTCATGCGTGACATCAAGACTTCTGTCGATGTAGTTGAATGCATAAGGAACCTTGGTGGACAGATATAACTGGTCAGCAGATACGCCTGTCTGTGTATAAGAGTTCAGCTGAGAAAGAACTTCTTCAACATCAGCCTTATCGATCAGATCAACGTCTTTGCCCAGATTCTCAATTGCATAGTCGAATGCATCTGCAGCGAAGGATCTGTGATCTGTATCAAGGCCTGTGTCAACGATCGCGACTGCTTCGCCTGCACCTGTGTAGTCGCCCCAGACTTTTACTGTGTTGGTCATATCTGTAGCAACAGACATGTTCGGGTCAACCGGTTCTGCTTTCGGAACGACAGCTTCATACTGGTTTTCGACTAAAACATCAAGAACACCCTTAACTTTTTTGATTCTGTTGATTGCTGTTATCGGAACTTCTGCAGAGATGATATTTGCCGCAAGTGTGATGTTCCATACAACATCCAGCTTCTTTCCGTTAAGAACTTCTTTGGAGATCCGTTCTGCCAGCTGCTGCTGTTTCTTCAGCAGGTCGGCACGGTATCTCTTTGCGGAATTGTTGGAAGCGATGCCGTTTGCAGAATAGCCTGCTTCCAGTGTGGATTTGCCGTCAACAATGATCGAAACACGAGCATTCTTGGCGATGTTTGTTTCAGCAATCGTCAGCTCTTCAGCGATTTTTCCGACCGGTTCGATACTCTTGATGTCTTTTCCATCGGTATCTTCCCAGGTAATGGACGAGTTTTCGTCACCGGAAGTGTCACCTTCGGCTTTGACAGAAATGCTGCTGAGGCTGATGGTTCCGACCAGCATAAAGATCGAAAGAACCAGACTCAGGAGTTTCTTGCAAAGTAAACCCATTTTCTTTTCCCCTTCCTTTCAGGATATTATCCTGTATCAAGAAAAATAGTACCGCAACGGAGTTTTCAATTCAATCATGGAAAACATGCGCGCAGTACTATTTTCAGCAATTATTTCATTGTGTTATGAAAGTGTTTTCAGAGATGTTTTCAAACCGAGTACACTTGTCACTGTCTCAGAATCTTTTCCAGCGGTCTGCCTTTTGCCAGCTCATCCACCAGCTTATCCAGGCGGCGGATATTGCGCATCAGGGGATCTTCAACGGCTTCCACCTGCACGCCGCACACCTTTCCGGTGATCTTTTCGGCTGCCGGGTGGATCTTCGGCGCCCTGCGGAAGAAGTCCCCGTATGTCAGTTCGCCGCACTCCGCCAGCTGATCCTCTGTATACCCGGTCAGCCAGCAGATGACCGTGTCCACTTCCTGTCTGGTTCTTCCTTTTCGTTCCGCCTTCTGGATCAGCAGTTCATAGACGCGGCGGAAGTCCATGTCAAAGATGCTCTGCCGTGCCATTTATTCTTCGTCCGGCGCCTGGCCGTCGTGCGCCTTCCACATACACTCGCCGACGTTCATATCGGTGAATACTGCTGTAAAGGATGAATCTTCCGGACTGCAGGCATAGATGCCGAATGAGATCTTTCCGGCTGCTTCGTACATATGGCATACCCGCATCTGTGTAAATGTGACGCCGTCGGAAGAACATTCGATACAGTAGTCATCTTCTCTGCGGCTGAATCGGTACCACATCGTTTTGACATCTGCCGGGATAACTGTTGTTGCCCAGTCGGAATAGCCGTGATTGGTCACGACAGATCCCAGGTGCTGGAACTCTTCGTTCTCATATTCCACCGATCCCTTCAGCCAGTTCTCACTGTCCAGATACATGACAATGCCGCACTGGTCAAAACGGGTATGACTGCCGGTGAAGTCCGTCTTTACCGTGAAGGAGAAGTATTTCTCCTCAGTGACCATCTGCAGCACCGGCGCGTTGTCATTGCGGAAATGATAATACGTTCTCTGCCACAGATCGGTATGCGGTTCTGTTGTGATCGTGATCCTGTCATCCGTGATCTCACAGGCTTTCGGCTGCCGTGTCCAGTACATTGTTTTCGTGTTCATATGATTCTCCTTTTCCTTATTATATATAGACGAAATATGATGCATATACATCACACAGTCTCTGCTTCGCTTCCCGGCTCTGTCTGGTCCACGGCATCAGCAGATCAAAGGCATGTACATTGCCCGGATATACATCCGCGGAAGCCGGTATACCTGCTTCCTTCAGCTTCTGCACATATGCCAGTGTCTCCGCGTAGAACGGTTCCCCTTCTGAGACGAACGTATAGCACGGAGGCATGCCGGAAAGATCCTGTGCCTTCGCGGCGGAGGCATATGCGGGGATATTCTCCGTTCCGTAGAGATCCTTCAGATAGTTCTGCCATCCCCAGTGATTCCGCCTGGTGTTCCATACCCTGCCGTGATTATCCCGCGAACTGGCGGTGTCATCCGCATCCAGCATTGGATACAGCGGCAGCTGGAACGCCACATTCACTTCTTTCCGGTCTCTAGCGTACAGGCAGACCGACGCAGCCAGTCCGCCGCCGGCACTTTCTCCGCCGACGATCAGCTTTTCCGGATCGATCCCCAGTTCCTCCGCATGGTCACGCATATAGACCAGGGCCGCATAGCAGTCATGAAGCGCAGCCGGATACGGCGCTTCCCCTGCCAGCCGGTAATCCGCCGACAGTACGACCGCCCCGAACTTTTCCGCCAGCGTCTTTCCGGCTGAAAAATATACCATCTCCGCCATACCGAGCATATAGCCGCCGCCATGGATCCAGAGGATGCCCGGCACTTTCCCGCTCTGTTTCTCCGGACGCAGAACCAGCAGTTTTCTTAGTCCTTCGCCGGTATCGATATATCTTTTTTCCTTAAGCAGTTTTTCCATTAATCACCTCAGAAAAACAATGTCTGCGTACCCTTTAAAAGCAGTATAACAAGTATTGCTGTATAAGCAGCCAGCTTCAGAAGCGGAAACGCGTTGATCTTCCCTTTCAGTTTAACAAGCACCGAGGCAATTGAGAACAGGTTGAATCCGAACGCGATTCCGTACAGCAGTCCGCTGCCTGCTTTCAGCAGCGCAAACGACGTAATGCCCTGTACGATTCCTACCGCAAATGTGACCCATCCCATTTTCCGGGCGAATGCTTTCAGCCGATCTCCCTCCGACAGTTTCTGTACAAAGCTGTCCGACAGTTCCAGCGGATTCAGCTCTTTCTTCCCCTGTGCGTACATCTGTCCCGTGACAATACTGAAAATACATAATACCCCATAGAATATTCCGCACAGGATCAGCGGAATATTCTTTGCTGTAAATGCGGTCATTGTTTCTCCTCCGATACCTACAGTGTAGCGCATATTTCCGCTGCCGAAGCCGTAAAAAAGACCGCAGCCTGTACTGCAGTCTCTTTCATCAGCGCTCTCTTACAAGCTTTCCCGAGATATGTTCCGGCGTCAGTGCGATCATTGCCGTTCCCGGACCGGACTTCCGGATCTCTTCTTCGATATATGCGCTGTCATTTGTAAACTGATAGCTCAGTTTCCGGGAGATGTCATAGATCGTTTCCGTATCTTCGATAAACTCGACGGTGCCGAACACGATCACGCTGCGGAATGTCAGATACCATTCCCCTTCCGTCGGTTTTCCTTCATACACACAGTAGGAAACTTTCTGATCTGCTTTCAGGGCGTCGATCTTGTGACCGGACCTGCCGCTGTGGAAGTAGATCTTTCCGTCTTCTTCGTTATACCAGTGATTGTGCGGGATGCCGTACGGATAGCCGTTATCCCCGATCACACTGAGTACGCCGCGCTTTTCGCTTTTCAGCAGCGCAATGCACGTATCCCGGTCAAGTTCCTGTTTCTTTCTTACCAGCGGTCGGAATTCGTTCATCATACGCCTCCGATCTTAATGTCGGTATCCAGTTTCGTGATGATCGCTTTGTACTGTTCGTAGAGTTCCTGATAGTTCGGCAGGAGTTCATCGTTTAGTGCGGAGAACGGATATACTTTGATATTTGTACGAAGTTCCGGATACTCTCCTTCGGCATATGTGTATGCCAGATCGGCACGCACATTTTCATATGCGATCTCTGTTGTTCCGTCCTGCTTTGTACGCTTGACGATATCGATGCCGGCGATGATGCCGATCCGGTTTTCCGCTTCGACCTGTGTGCTGATCAGATTGCCCATCGCGAAGAAGACCGGACGCCCGTTCACCCATCTGAATGGTTCCAGAGCATTCGTGTCATTTCCGACGATGATATCCGCACCCGCTTCTGTCATCTGATCTGCCAGTGTCAGCTGCGCTTCACTGACATCGTGAGGTGTTTCCGTTCCCCAGTACATTGCCACGATGACGACGTCCGCCATACTGTCAGCCCGTTTGATCTTATCCAGCATTTCCTGTTCATGTCCGGGATAGTAATTCACCGTATAAGGATGAGGTGCTTCCCTGCCGTTTGTCTGTTCGCAGTATGACAGGAATGCATAGGTAATTCCGTTTACCTCACCGGTCGCAATGGCGTCATATTCTTCCTGGGAACCGTTGATTCCCTGCATGATCATCTGACCTTTCTTTGCGTAATACCAGTTCAGAGCACTTACAATGCCCTCTTCCCCTTTGTCCAGGCAGTGATTGTTTGCGGTGGAAACGAGATTGAAGCCATTCGCCAGCATGTATTCCGCGAATTCTTTCGGACTGTTGAATTCCGGATAGCCGGAAAGCCCGAGCTCTGTACCGCCGATCAGTGATTCCTGGTTGAAATACTGGAGGTCGTACGGTCTGGCGACCTGGAAAAGCAGTTCCAGCTGACTGTTGAAATCAAAGCCTCCGTTTTCCTGCTGGGCATCTGTATAAACAGATTCATGCAGAAGCGCATCCCCTGCCAGGAAGATCGAAGCTTTCTGTTCCTGTCCCTGTGTTTCCGGTGTCGGCGTTGTCTGCGGATCTTTCGGATCATCCGTTCCCGGAGATACTTCGATGACCGGAGCTTCCGGAGTAGCCATTCCGCCGGTCGGCTTATCATTATTCGGATCTTTTCCGCCGCGTCCGAAGATCGCCCATCCGATTCCGCATGTCACAAGAAGTGCCAGTGCGATCAGAGTATAAAGAGCACTTTTTTTGAGCCGTCTGCGTCTTTTTGCCATATTGCCTCCTTAGTCGGCGTAGTCCCCGCCTTCAATACCGAAGTATTCTTCAAATGAACAGAATACGTCTCTGTTATAGATCTTTGTGGCATAATCCACGCCGATATAGCGGAAATGCCACGGTTCGTAGGCATATCCGGTGATATCCTGCTTATCCTTCGGATACCGCATGATAAATCCGTATTCATGCGCGTGATCACGCAGCCATTCCCCTTCCACAGTATTCTCAAAAGAAAATGACAGATCTGTGGACGGATCACTGTTGCCGCAGAAATCCGCAGCCAGTCCGGTCTGATGATCGGAATAGCCCGGACGGGATGAGATCGTATCTGCGTATTCCTGTCCGCGGTCTGCGACATAGCCGTTATACAGGTATGCCTGCAGTTCTTCGGAACGGTATCCCGAACCAAGTACCAGCGAAACGCCGTCCTGTGCCGCTGCCGCAAACATGTTCTCCATCGCCGCGGCCGCTTCCTGGCGCATCTGCCAGTCGCCGTTCCTGGTCTCGACATTCGGATTTACAAGATCTGCCGGCTCATAGCCTTCCGGCAGCCGGTGTTTCTTGTTGGCTACAACAAGATAGCTGTTTACATCGGTGAATACCGGATCTGCTTCGCCGTACGGTTCCGGTGTCGATGTCTGCTCCGGTGCCGGTTCCGCGGTGTTTTCCGGATCCGGTGTCGATTCCGTACTGGGATCGGAAGTGTTTTCTCCTTCAGTCGGTTTATTGATCTTATATAACGTCAGTCCGCCGACTGCCAGCAGGATCGCCAGCAGCACCAGACATATCACACGCAGTGCTTTCGTCATATCTCCTCCTTTTATATATCCTTTTTATAGTATCATATTTGCCTTTGTCCCGCTGAGAAACGGGGGACTAAAAAAGCAGACGCTCAGTCTGCCTCTTCACGGAATATCTTTGTTCTTTCCAGTACCTTGATCAGGAACCATCCGATGATCACACTGATCAGTTCGCCCACTGCCACTTCCGCGCCGCAGATCAGCGATCCGGTGACCACGTTGTCCGGGAACAGCAGTACGCCCAGTTCGATACCGACGATCACGAAATTGAATACGACCGGCATCAGGATACTCAGTACCGGGATCCCATGCACTTTCCGTTCACGGAAATAGTACGTACATACCGCTGCGCCGAACGTAGCCAGTGTGCCGACGACGGAGTCCAGTATACCGGTCGGATTCACACCTGTCATTGCCCCGATCAGATTGGTCAGGAAACAGCCCAGCGTCACGCCCCAGATACTCGGCTTATATATTAAAGGAAGAAGGGTGAGCGCCTCAGCAATCCGCACCTGGATATTCCCGTATGAGATCGGTGCCAGTGCAAGAGAAACGGCCGTATACACTGCAGCGATCATTGCGATCTTTGTAAGTTGTTTTGTTATCATATTTTCTCCTTGTTTTGTTTAACGTCGGGTAGCCGCTACCGACAATGACTAATTATAGCGGAACATGCCGGATATGGAAACAGTATTTGCGGGCGGTCTGGAAACACATATGTCAAAGAAACTTGTAAATTCATGCATGTATGTATTATCTGAGCGATGGAAAAAGGCATTCCATATACTGAAAATGCCTTTATTATGCTGGTTTTCTGTGTTTTTCAGCTGTATGCAGAACGCTTTGCCGGAAACCATTTCAAGATATCCGCAACAGCACTATGCATGCATGTTTATTTTCGAAGTTTCATCTGCTGGATCAGAAGGGCCATGCACATGGTCTTGGCGTCCGGAATGCGTCCTTCCACAGCTCCGTCAATGATCTCGTCCAGGGTCATGCGGGACAGATTGAGATATTCATCGTCGTCCAGATGCTGACCGCGGTAGGCGCCTTTCTTCGTGTAATAGAAATCTACGACTTCGGAGTCATAGGCAGGGGTAGGGAACATTTTTCCGAGATATACGAAGTCAGTTCCCTCGTAGCCGGTCTCTTCAATGATCTCGCGCTGTGCCGTCGTCAGCGGATCTTCCCCGTATTCCTTTTTGCCGGCAGGGAATTCGATCGTTACGCATTCCTGGGCATAGCGATACTGTGTGACCATGAAGAATTTTCCTTCTTCATCTTCCATGGCGATGCCGACGCCGCCGGGATGTTCCACGACTTCACGCGGAACGACGTCTCCCTCCGGTGTTCTTGCCGTATCCGAACGCACGGTTATGATCTTTCCGTCATAGACGATCTCTTTTGTCAGTGTTTCTTCTTTCATTTTCATATGCGTCTGTCTCCTGTCACTTCTATTTTACCGCAGTATGTCTGTCAAACCAGTCTGTGATCTCCTTAAGTCTGCGGATCCTGTGCGCAGGCTTGCCGCTGCGGGACAGTTCATGGTTTTCACCGTGGAAGATCACCAGCCGTGTTTCCACATTCTGCACGGCCAGCGCCTGCATCATCTGGATGCCTTCGGGAAGCGGACAGCGGTAATCTTCATCGCTGTGAATAAACAGTGTCGGCGTTTTCACTCCTTCAGCACGGCGGAGAGGGGAGTGCTTCCATAATTCCTCGATATTTGCAGCACCGAAGAGTCCGGCCGCACCGCACTGGTCCGGGCCAAAATACGGACCGATATCACTGATCAGGGACATGGAGATCCAGTTGGAGATCGAACGCTGAGAGGCTGCGCAGCAGAAACGGTCGGTATGCGTAATGATCCAGTTGGTCATAAAGCCGCCGTACGATCCGCCGGTCTCACAGACCCGTTTGGGATCGATATTCGGATATGCTTTCAGAACAGCGTCCGTGAAATGCATGAGATTCATGAAGTCCACATAGCCGTATTTCCCGCGGATATCCGCAAACGCGTCCCCGCGTCCGTCCGAGCCCCGGATATTCGTGAAGAATACAAAATATCCCTTTGATGCCCATACCTGCATCTCATGGAAGAAGATCTCACCGTATACCGCCCGCGGTCCGCCGTGTATATCCAGAACGGCAGGGTAGGTCTTCTTCTCATTGAAGTCTTTCGGCGGCAGCACCCAGCCGTGGAGCGTTTCGCCTTCGCTGGTATAATCGATCCGCTGCGGCATGGCAACATACTTATCTTTCAGCACATCCGCGTTCATGGAAGTGATCTGCCGGATATCCGTGCCGTCCAGATTCATTTCAAAGATCTCGCCCAGACTGTCTGCCGTCTCTCTGGCAAAGGCGATCGCCTTGTCCGAAACATCCAGGAAGAATACCGCACCGGGCTGATCATAGAGGACTTCCTTATTAAACGCTGTATCGTATTTCCAGAGAACCGTATGATCCTCATCGGTTGCCAGTGTATAGAACACATCGT
Organism: Solobacterium sp.; assembly: GCA_017510405.1. GTDB lineage: Bacteria > Bacillota_I > Bacilli_A > Erysipelotrichales > Erysipelotrichaceae > Bulleidia. The sequence continues at coordinate 18,421 of JAFWNG010000028.1, read as the reverse complement.
TCCGCACAACGCTGCCTTTTCCGCCGCCCAGCATCGTATCGCCGGCAACTGCGCTGTACAGCGAGCGTTCCGGCTTCCGGATCTCCCGGACCTTTCCGTCCCGGATCTCACAGATCTTCGCGGTCTCATTAACGCCGTATTCCTTCATGTCCGAAGCCTGTACAAACAGCCTGCCGTTCATCCGCATCAGGCCGCCGATAGAATGCGTGTTTTTCCCGTATACCGTTTCTTTCTTCTTCGTACCGGTATGATACACATATACCTTCGTATACAGGGAATTCGTACGATCTTTTGTATTGCCGGCATACCAGATGTCTTCACCGTCGACGATGAACTCCGATACGTCGAACAGGGGCGCAGTCAGTCTGCGGACTTTAAGCTTTTCTCCGGTCTTCGCCGTAAACAGTGCCGTGCGTTTCCCGTTGGTAAAGCCGGCGCCGTTGAACCAGAAGGGGACTTCATCCACGACCTGGTAGTCCGCTTCCTTCTTCGCTTCTTCGGCTTTTTTCTTCCGTGTTTCCGCATTGTCCCGGTATGCGTCCGGATCGTTCTTATCGATCATGCCGGTCACTGCGTACAGACCGTCTTTTACTTTCTTCATTCCGCTCATCGGGAAGGGGAGAACGATCCATTCCTGTGCTTCGCCGCCGTTCACATCGATCTTGTACAGCTGCGTCACGCCCGGTTCAGCGTCCGGAGAAGGACGGCTTACGATCAGATGCGTATCATCATCCCACATGACGATGGAAGTACTCGCCGCCGCGGTAAGCTGACGCGGTGTTCCGTCTTTTACGACCCATACATCCCGGTGATAGGTATTCTTTTCTTCCTCTGCTTTTGCCGTCTGGAAAGCAAGATATGTTCCTTCGGGACTGTACTGCAGATTTTCGGGATACCGGAAATCCAGAAGATCCCGTATTTCCACTGGTTTCTGTTTCATTGTCTGTTTCCTCGCATTTTCTGTTTCCATAGTATCACTGACAACAGGCAAAATGCCTTTATTTGCATTGTTTTTGGGAATTTGCCGTATCACCGGACAGAAATTTCCTATATTATATATAGGCGTCTTTCAAGGGAGGACCATATGGCTGAACGTATTAGAATTCTTGTGACATCGGATATCCACGGAGTGATCTTTCCGTTCGATGAATTGACCGGTGCCATGCACGATGCAGGACTTGCCCGCATCCATACACTGATCTCCTATCTCCGCAACGACCGTACACTGCTTGTGGACAACGGAGATTCCTTTGTCGGCACACCACTGACTTCCTATCACATGCGCCGTCATCCGGATGACATCATGCCGGTAACGACGGTCATGCGGGAAATGAAATATGACTATATCAATCTCGGCAATCACGACTTCTCCTGCGGTCCGGAAGCCCTGATGATGCACGTGCAGAACGTCGGTGCACCGTGCATTACCGGCAACCTGATGTTCCATGGAAAACCGTTTGGACCGACGTACGCAGTCCGCAAAATAGGGGAGTATAAGATCGTATTCTTCGGCGTTACCAGCGCCAACACAGCGCTGACCGAACCAAGCCGCAATCTGCGCCGCTTCCAGTTCAAAGATGCGGTCAGTTCCGCAGAAAAAGCAGTCACTGCGATCCGCCGCATGGAAAATCCGGATCTGGTCATCGGTATGTATCACGGCGGATTTGAAAAAGATCCGCTCACCGGCGAATCCTTCAAGGCAGACCCGAAGGAAAACGAAGCCAACCGCATCCTTGCGATTCCCGGCATCGATGTCCTGATCACCGGTCACCAGCACCTGTCGCTTACCGGCAAACTGCTGGATACCACATATGTGCAGACCGCGGCCGACGGTAAAGAGATCGCCATGATCGACATTGATCCGAAGACGAAAGAATGCGAAGCGCGCCTGTTAAAGAGCGACGTGGACGCCGACGAGGATCTGATCGCGTTCGCACAGAAGGAATATGAAGAAAGCCAGACATGGCTGGATGAAGAACTTGCCCATACAGCAGACGACCTGACTGCAGCAGTTCCGGCAGAGAGCCGCATGGATCCCTCCGGCTTCGTATCTGTCATGAATAAGATCCAGATGGATACCACCGGTGCTCAGCTGTCCGCATATGCGTTCAACGATTCCTGCCGCGGACTTCCGGAAGTCATTAAGCGGCGTGACCTGTTCCGCCTTGGCATGCCGTTCGGAGCGTTTGTCGTCAAGAAGATCACCGGTGCTGTACTGCGTGAATATCTTGAGAAATGCGCCGAGTTCTGGACGATCAAAGATACGCACATTTCCCAGGCATCCCGCTTTGAAACGCCGAAGCCGCTCCATGGCCGCTACGATATGGTAAGCGGTGTCGACTATACGATCAAAGTGACCAATGATATCGGTAAACGCATCGTATCCCTGACATATAAGGGAGAACCGGTCGAAGACGATCAGGAGTTCACGATCTGTCTTGCCCGTTACCGCGCCGCCGGAAACGGCAATTACCCAATGCTGAGAGATCTTCCGGTCGTCGGTTCCTATGCAAGAGATCTGTTGACGATGTGCGAAGACTGGCTGAAAGAACACCCTGTCGTATCCCGCGTTGAAGATCCGACGATCATCACTCTGACAAAGTAATGCACAGGCCTGTCTCATGCAGGCTTTTCTTATGCAGAAGGGGATATTCATCCCCCTCAGTCCTGTCTGTTTTTCCCTGTATATACTGAAAGTGTAATCATCGTAATACCTCCACGATGACTGCAAACATGGGGTGTAAAAGAACCGGTTCTCCTATAATTACGCCGGTTCTTTTACTTTGTGCAGATACAGCGGAAATCATCTGTATGAGAAGTGTTGATAAGTGATCGGACACTCACTATAATAAGAGAACGAACGGTCACTTTTTTAGGAGGCACGATCATGGCAAAAGACACAAAAGACAGAATACTGGAAGCTGCCCTGGAGCTGTTTTCACAAAACGGCTATGCAGGTACGAATATCCGTGAACTGAGTGCATCCCTTGGACTTGTGAAGTCCGGAATCTATAAGCATTTTGAAAGCAAAGAAGCGATCTGGGACGCGCTGCTGGATCAGATGATCGCTTATTACGCGGAACGTTTTGGATCCGCAGAGCATCTGCCGCCGGTGCCTGCTTCGTTGGAAGAACTTGTAACAATGTCGATGAACCTGGTTCATATTACCATTCAGGATGGAAAAATCATTATGACGCGTAAGCTGCTGACCATTGAACAATTCCGTGATGCACGTGCCCGTGACCTGGCAACGAAGCACTTCCTTACCGGTCTTACGGATATGTTCACGCAGATATTCTCAGGCATGATGGACAGGGGACTACTGCGCAGGGACGATCCCGCAATGCTCGCCTTTGCCTATATCACACCGATCTCTGCGCTGATCCATCTGTGTGACCGCGAACCGGAAAAAACCGCGTATGCAGTGAAGCAGGCAGAAGCGTTCTGCCGGCACTTTGCGGAGATCTACGGAGTGAACTGATGATGTTTGATCTGGATAACTATCTCCATGAACTGATCCTGGACTGTCAGTCAGCTTTCAAAGAACGGCTGTTATACATGGGACTGCAGGGAAGCTGGCTGCGCGGTGAAGCAGATGAGAACAGCGATATCGATGTCATGATGATTCTGGACTGTTTATCTGTTGAGGATCTGGATACATACCGCGCAATTCTGAAAAAGATCGGCTTCTATGAGAAATCCTGCGGTTTTATCTGCGGAAAAGAGGAAATGAAACACTGGAATCCTCTGGAAGTCTGTCAGCTGCGCCATACGACGAAAGACCTGCTGGGTGTTCTGAACGATTATCTTCCGCCTTCCACACGGGAAGACGAGATCAACTATATCAGGCTGAGCCTGGGAAATCTGTATCACGAACTCTGCCATCGCTATATACATTCCAAAAAGGAAAAGAATATCTCTGCATTTCTCAGAACCTGTAAGAGTGCATTTTTTCTGATTCAGAATCTGTATTATCTGGAAAACGGCTGCTTTATCCTCAGCAGAAAAGAACTGAAAGAAGCTGTTTCGAAGGAAGACCGGCTGATTCTGGAATTCGCTGAACTGCCCGATGACTTTGATTTTGATCAGGCTTTCGCTGCTCTATTTGCCTGGTGCCAGAGAACTTTTATACGCATCGAACATTCCGGAAGGGGAACAAATCATGGATCATAAAGCACTGATCGTAATCGACATTCAAAACGATATTACAAAACACTATCGAGATATCATTGATCACATAAACACTGCCATTGACTGGGCAGAAAAGAAAGGTATACATGTCGTTTATATCCGTCACAACAACCTGTCTCCTGGCTCCCGTACTTTCAAACCCGGAACCAGAGGCGAGGAACTTGTTCCGGAACTGAAGATCGTATCCGACAATATATTTGTTAAATCAAAGTCCAATGCCCTGACCAGTGAAGCATTTTCTGAGTTTATCCGTACAAACGAGATCAATGCGTTTTACATCACCGGTGCAGATGCCACAGCCTGTGTGAAATCCACCTGCTTCAACATGGCAAAAGCAGGATTCCGCGTTCATGTGATCTCTGACTGCGTCACCAGTTATGATTTGAAGAAACTGCCGGAAATGCTTACATATTACGCGGACAAAGGCTGCGAGGTGAAACCGCTGGCTGATTATACAGCTGCGGAACAGTAAGCAGGCGATGTACGGAAATGACACAGCCGATGACCGCAAACATATTAACGCTGTTCCGAATCGCTGCCGGTATTGCTCTGCTCTTCACTCCGGTATTCTCTTCGATCTTTTATGTACTTTATCTGTCTGCCGGGATCTCCGATATGCTTGATGGTTATACAGCCCGGAAAACAAATACAGCAAGTCCGTTTGGCGCAAAGCTCGATACGATCGCTGACCTGATATTTGCGGCCGCATGTATGATCCGGCTGCTTCCGGTCCTGAATATTCCTTCATGGCTGTATTTCTGGATCAGCGTCATTGCATTCATAAAGATCATAAATATTATTTCCGGATTTATTGTACAGAAGAGGTTCATTACGATTCATTCATTTATGAACAAACTGACAGGATTTCTGCTGTTTCTGTTTCCGCTGACAACTCCATATATACCTGTGGAATATTCCGGAGGGATCGTCTGTGCATCGGCTGTTTTTGCAGCAATTCAGGAAGGGCATATCATCCGAACAGGAAAAGGGAGTACGGATGAATGCAATGCCTGATCATTGGATTTCCCGGGCAATAGGATCCCGTGGAACGGAAACACTGCGGCAGAACCGCAAAACTTAACAGGGGGCATTATGAAAAACATCGTATTGTATATCCACGGAAAAGGCGGCAGTGCTGCGGAATGTGAACACTACCGGTCATTGTTTCCGCATTATGAGGTCATGGGTCTGGATTATCAGGGATCCGCACCATGGGAAGCCGGCAGAGAGATCCTGGATGCTGTGAACCGCCTGAAAAGCAGATATGAACACATCATTCTGATCGCCAACAGTATCGGCGCGTTTTTCAGCATGCATTCGGGAATCGACAGGATCATCCATCAGGCATATTTCATTTCTCCCATCGTCGATATGGAACAGCTGATCTGCGGCATGATGCGCTGGGCGAATATTACGGAAGAACAGCTGAAAACAGCGGGAACGATCTCAACAGCTTATGGTGAAGATCTGTCCTGGGACTATCTTTGCTATGTAAGAACACATCCCATCCGGTGGAATGTGCCGACGGAGATCCTCTATGGAGAAAATGATGATCTGACCTCTTATGAAACGATCCGATCCTTTGCGGAAGAACATGACGCAGGGCTGACGATCATGGCAGACGGCGAACACTGGTTTCACACCGAAGAACAGATGCAGTTTCTGGACGACTGGATCCGAAACAACATCTCTGCATGGTGACATTTATGGAAAAAGAACTGACAGTCAACGGAACAGTATACCGGATCATCCAATTGCTGGGCAAAGGAAAAGGCGGGTATTCCTATCTTGCAGAAAAGAATGGACTGCAGGTGGTGATCAAGCAGATCCACCATGAACCATGCGATTATTACAGCTTCGGAAATAAGATCGAAGCTGAACTGCGTGACTATGCGCGGCTGCAGAACGCCGGAATACGCATACCCCGGCTGATCACCGTTGACAAAGATGCCGAACAGATCGTCAAAGAATATATTGATGGTCCTACGGTGATGGAACAGGTACATGCCGGCATACCGGTCGCTCCGTATCTGCCTCAGGTGCGTACCATGGCAGCGGAAGCCATGAAAGCCGGGCTGAACATCGACTATTACCCAACCAACTTTGTCATTCACGGCGGACTGTTATGGTATGTGGATTACGAATGCAATGACTACAGTGAGCAGTGGGACTTTGAACACTGGGGAATACAATACTGGCTTCCTGAAGCGTGTTTCCGCAGTTATCGGGAAGAAGATTATGAACCGGTCTGTGATTTCCTGATCCGGCTGAATCAGGAAGACCGATCGCATATCAACTGGAACTGGGCACGTTTTGAATGGATGATCGAGCATCCGGAATTTGACAGAAGTTCCTGTTCTTCCATCGGACTCTGGCATGCGGACGATCGTGTCGTCGGCGCGGCGATCTATGACATGTACTTGGGAGAAGCTTTCTGTGCCGCTCTTCCGGAATATGGACATCTGTACCCGGAGATCCTGGAATATGCATACCGGGAGCTGAAAGATGATTCCGGACTGGCTGTTGCGGTCAATGAAGAAAACACGGCAGAGATCACAGCTGCAGTAAACGCCGGATTCGTGCCGATCGATCAGAAAGAGACTGTCATGGAGATCTCTTTTGACCGGATCATTTCCTCAGCGCTTCCTGAGGGACTGGTACTCAGAGAAATGGATCAGACCGCGGATCGGGAAGCTCTGGAATGGCTGTTCTGGCAGGGTTTTGATCACGGTACAGACCGGGAAGCATTCGAACGTTCTCTGGATCATGTCCCGCATGTCCGGAAACACTTCAACAAGTCCTTATGTCTTTCCGCGGTGACTCTATCCGGAGAGCCGGTGTCTCACTGTTCTCTCTGGTATCATCCGGATACGGACTACGCCTATGCAGAACCGGTATGCACGATCCCGGCGTACCGCGGGAAAGGAATTGCGGCCGCTCTGCTTTCCGAAGCATTCTCACGCGCCAAAGCGTTAGGAGCGAAAAGGGCATATGTGATATCCGACCTTCCGTTTTACGAAAAGATCGGCTTTGAAAACGTGCAGAATTACATCTTTTACCGCAGATCATAAGCAGAAGAACCGGACAGATCGGAATAAAAGCCTGAAAGTTGCGAACACATCCGAAATCAGTATAGTATAAGCAATAGAAATACTCAGGAGGACATAATGACAAAAGTATTACTGCTGAACGGCAGTCCGAAGGCTAACGGCTGTACAGCAACAGCCTTACAGGAAATGATCAAAGTATTTGAAGAAGAGGGTGTGGAGACGGAACTCATCCACATCGGTAATAAAGACATCCGCGGATGCATCGCATGCGGCACATGTTCCAGGCGCGGAAAGTGCGTGTTCGATGATCTTGTCAACGAAGTCGCACCGAAGTTTGAAACCGCCGACGGACTGGTGATCGGAAGCCCGGTATATTACGGTTCTCCCAACGGTACCGCACTTGCATTCATGGACCGTCTGTTCTACAGCACATCCTTTGCCAAAGTCAATAAAGTCGGCGCTGCTGTCGTCAGCTGCAGAAGAGGGGGAAATACCGCTTCGTTCGATGTACTGAACAAGTATTTCACCATTTCCGGCATGCCGCTCGCTTCAGCCAACTACTGGAACCAGGTCCACGGCTTCACTGCAGAAGACGTCAAAAAAGATCTTGAAGGACTGCGTACCATGCGCAACCTTGCAAGATCCATGTCCTATCTGATGAAGGCTCTCGGCGATGCCAAAGAGAAATACGGAACCCTGACATTTGAGAAAGGGCCTGCCACCAGTTTCCCGGACGGGAAATAATCTGCTTCCAATGCCGCAGAATGCGGCATTTTTATTTATACAGATAATCGGTTATGCAGTCATACCAGTGGAAGCACTCTTCGCCGTTTACAAGCAGCGATTCATTTTCCGCCAGCGCACTGTTCTCCACGGATTCGAAACCGTCAAACAGCCAGCGTTCATTCTTCCGGTTGAAGCGGCGCCACAGTACTGTGCGTCCGTTCGGATCGATATACTGTTCCGTGACCGTGCCGCCGTCGTATGTCCCGATATCCATCAGACATACCGTGTCATATGTCTTCCCGCTGATCGTTACATCGCAGCGTCCCACGACATCCATGACTTCTGTATCTGCAGCGGTCGTTACGGTATTTCCGTCTCTGCGGATCAGGCCTTTCTGTACCAGATGTGTCTCATTGCCGATATTATCCGGTCCGAATCCCCAGTTATTCAGGAAGGCATCCCCATCCAGGAACGTATAGTACTTCTCGATACCGTTTTCCTCATGGCTTTCCGCAAGATACCGGCAGTGCGTATCGGTCAGCTGGGCAATAAAATTCCGGCACATCTTTTTCTTACCCACAGATTCCACTGCCTGTACTTTTACACCCTGCAGACCATGTATTTCCGCTTTTCCGTCACAGGTCATTTCAAATGTTTCCGCGCAGTTACGCTCCGGGTAATCATAGATCGCCCAGGACAGACGGTTTCCTTCCTTCGGCACCAGGAACCATCCCATCAGTTCCTCCCACAGTACTTCAAACGGCTTCGTATCTTTCCATACGATCGTATACTCCGGCATGTACGCCGGCATGTTCTTACTCATAATTTCCTCCTTCGGATACAGTTCTCTGAAGTGATTCCTTGCATGGAACAGACGGCTTTTTACCGTTCCGGCCGGTATGTTCAGCTGTTCACTGATCTCTTTCAGAGACAGCTCCTGCCAGTAATACAGCATTAGCAGGTCTTTTTCCGCTTCCGGCAGCTTTGCCAGAGTATCGTATACCGCTTCATTCACAGTACGGTTTACCGACACTGCCGGCAGTACCCCAGGATCCAGCGGTACTGTCTGTATCCGGTATCTGCTGCGGTAGAAATCATTGCACTGATTGCGGGCAATGGAAAGAATCCACGGACGGAAGGCGCCTTTGTTCCGCAGTGTATCGAATTTCTCATATGCCTGCACAAGGATCTCCTGCAGAAGATCCTCTCTGTCCGCATGCTCGGATATCCTGTACTTTACATAGGTTTCTACCGATGACCGGCATGTTTCATAGCATTCTTCAAAGTTCATTTCTGTATCTCCGCCTATATAGACGTATTAAGGGATAAAATGGTTCATTTTTTTCTGTGTTATGATGAATATACGAGGTAATTACCATATGAAAATAACATATTTCGGCACAACAACATTATTATTCGACGACGGAAAGGACCAGATCCTGTTTGACTGTCACTTTACACGGCCGTCCCTTAAAAAATATATCACCGGCAGCGAGGCGTCCGATACCACACTGATCGACGATCTTCTGCTGAAACACCATGTGGACCGTCTCCGTGCGATCTTCATTTCGCATACCCACCATGATCATGTCATGGACGCCCCGTATACGGCAAACATGACCGGCGCCGTGATCTACGGTTCTTCTTCAGCTATGAATGTCGCCAGGGGAGGCAATGTAATGGAACACCAGATGGTGGAATTCCAGGCAAATGCATCCTATACCATCGGGGATTACAGGATCACAGTCATTCCGTCCCTGCATTCCAAACCGACCATTCTGAACAATGACCTGGGCGAGACGATCGACGCTCCGCTTGTGCAGCCGGCGAGACTCCGTGACTACAAAGAGGGCGGTTCCTATGACTTCTATGTCGAAACACTGGAAAAGACGTATATGATCCGTCCGAGTTTCAATTATATCGAACACCAGATGGACGGATACAAAGCCGACGTCCTGTTCCTCGGTGTGGCAGGTCTTGCCAAGGCAGACGCGCAGACGGAACAGACCTTCTTTGCCGAAACAGCAGGAAAACTTCAGCCGAAGCTGATCATTCCCGTCCACTGGGACAATTTCTTCTCCCGTCTGGATGAACCGGTCAGGGGCATGATCCCGGTGGTGGAGCATACCGAAGTCGTCTTCTATAAACTGATGCAGTACTGCGAAGCGAATGCTGTCGATTTCCTGGTACAGATCCCGCGGACATCGATCACACTGTAAAACACGGTGAATGCCCTGACCGTGTAATCACTGCTTTCCAATCAAGTAAAAAAGATCCGGAATCCTGCTCGTTTCCGTGCAGTTCCGGATCTTTTATATGCTTCGTGATGCTTTTCTATTCGTACAGTTCCGCAAATTCCTCCAGGAAACTGCGAATTTCAATGTGCTGCGGACAGATCTGTTCACATCTTCCGCACTTGAGGCATTCCGATGCCTTCGCATGGTTCATGGAATACCGCTGGTAATACATATTGGTCTTCTTTCCGGTCACTGCGTACAGATTCAGCAGGCCGAAGTAACCGGGTATATTCACCTGGATCGGGCATTCTTCCATGCAGTATCTGCACGATGTACAGGGGACTTTGATCGTACGGTTCAGGATATCCGTGATCTTTGCGACCAGCTCCCGTTCACCATCCGTGAGCGGCTGGAATTCCTGCATATACGATGTATTGTCGTCCAGCTGAGAGAGATCACTCATACCGCTCAGGACAATTTCCACTTCCGGCAGAGACGCGACAAAGCGGATGGCAAGGGATGCCTCGGACAGCCGCGTTTCCTCATTCGGATAGTACGCATTGAATGCACTGGCAGCTTCTTCCGGCAGACGCGCAAGTGTACCGCCTTTGATCGGTTCCATGACCATGACTTTCTTGCCGTGCTTTACGGCTGTCTCATAGCATTTGCCGGACTGCGTCACAGCGCTTTCCCAGTCCAGATAGTTGATCTGCAGCTGTACAAAGTCCACTTCCGGATGATCGGTAAGGATCCGGTCCAGTGTCTCTGCGTCATCATGGTAGGAAAAACCGATCTTTCGTACTTTTCCTTCTTTTTTCTTGTTTTCAATAAAGGCAAAGCCGCCGAACTTCTGTGTGCTGTCATAGCGGTCTCTTCCCATATTGTGCAGAAGATAATAGTCGAAGTATTCCACTCCGCATCGTTTCAGCTGTTCATCAAAGAACCGCGGATAGTCTTCCGCAGACGTCACTCTCATGACCGGCATCTTGTCGGCGATCACGAAGCTGTCCCGCGGATAACGTTTTACAAGTGCTTCTCTGAGTGCTTCCTCCGAGCACTCGTCATGATATGGATAGGCAGTATCAAAGTAGGTAAATCCCCGCTCCAGAAACCTGTCTGTCATTTCTTTGAACTGTTCCAGATCGATGCTTTTCGGATCCTCTGCGTCCAGAAGCGGCAGACGCATCGTACCAAAGCCCAGTTTTTTCATTATGATTCACTCCTTTGTCTATATTCTATGATATTTCACAGTTATTCCGGTCTTTCATGCATTCATAAAGTGAAAATATGGTATCGAATGGGATCACGTGGTACGATTTTTCCGATAAGCAAACAAATTCAGAATTACAGGAGTTTCACTATGGATCTGACATATATCTTTGTACACGGACTGTCCGGATGGGGCAGCTATGATGAACAGTACAAAAAACGGCCTTACTGGGGCATGGGAGGCGGCGACCTCATACATTATCTGCGGCGCTGCGGCTTTATCTGCTATGCGGCATCCGTCGCTCCGTCCGGCAGTGCATGGGACAGAGCCTGCGAACTGTATGCCCAGTTAGCCGGTACCAGAACAGACTACGGCATTGCCCACAGTAAAGAATACAATCACGAACGCTTCGGTCCGGACTTTACCGGGCGGCCGCTCATTCCGGTATGGAATTCCGACACCCGCATCGTTCTGCTCGGACATTCGTTCGGCGGCGCTACGATCCGTCTGTTCGGCGAACTGCTCGCAAACGGCGATCCGGAAGAACAGAAGACGGAAAACTGTTCTCCGTTCTTTGCCGGCGGAATGGGAGACCGCATCCACAGTATCGTTACTCTGGCAGCGCCGACCAACGGCACCACTGCCTATGATATGTCGGAAGATCCTTCCTTCGATGCGTCTGCCGTAAAATTCTCACTGTTCCACCGTTTCCTTTCCCGTCTGGTGTCAAATCACACAAAGATCCGGATGGATGAAAGGGATGTACGGGATTATGCCAGCTATGATATGCATATTGACAATGCCCGGGCACTGAACGAACGCATCAAAACACTTCCGCATGTGTATTACTATGCCGTTCCCTGCAGCGGAACACTGGCACAGCCGGACGGCACGCATATCCCGGCAAAGAACATGGAACCGATGTTCTACATGCGCGCAAAGCTGATGGGTATGTACAGCGGCACTACCAGAGGCGGCACCGTGATCGACAGTTCCTGGCGGGAAAACGACGGTCTGGTCAATACCGTTTCTGCCATGGCGCCTGCAAATGCTCCATACCGGGCGATCGATCCGCTTCATATCGAACCGGGCATCTGGAATGTATGGCCGACGGTATACGGCGACCATATGTATCTGCAGGGCGGCCTGATGCGGAAACACGATATCCGTGACTTCTACATCCGTCTGCTTCAGACGATCGAAAGCACCAGAAAGTAAAAGACCATATGTCAGACATATGATCTTGATCCACGCAGACTCCAGTCTGCGTTTTAATTTTCCAGAATGCGTTCTGCGAACTCCTCCAGACGTTTCTCCAGCGGCGGTACATTTGCGTCCATCCAGTGCTGGCGGGACAGGTAGTACTGGAACGCCGGCCCAAGTTCCTCTTCATCCAGCTTTAGCGGCAGGAGTACCTGTATGCCTTTGCCGAGATGGTTGAATGCCAGGTTGATCTCATTCAGTACGTGCTGGGACTGCAGGCTGTTCGCACTGATTATGACAACAAAGTGCGTTGCATGTCGTATCCCGTCCACGATCGCTTCGGCATAGTCTCCGGAATGGATATTTCTTGGCGCATACCAGACTTTTACGCCTCTGCTCTCCAGCTTCGCACACAGGTTGTCCGCCACATTCTTATCCAGGGTCGAATAACTGATGAATACCCGCTTTTCTTCCGCTGTAGTCACAGCAGCTTTCCGCGCCGGTTTCGGCGTATCGTTCAGCACATAGTTATCATCCAGAGCACGCGCAAATTTATACGCGTTCTGCTGACGGTTCGTAATGATATGGATCTCTTTCACCTGTTCGGTATTCTTCAGAAAGTTGACGCATTCATTCAGGATCGGTATCAGGCTCAGTTCCAGTGAGATCCTCTGATGCCCGCTGCCGACGATCGGCAGTCCGACTTTCTCCATCTGAACACCGTTCATCGCGGCGATCTCCAGCATGCGGAAATACGACTGGATCACGGCAATGATCTGTTCTCCGCGGGAAAGTCCTCTCCGGTTCTCGGAATAATCGGTCAGTTCCATACATCCGATTCTCCGAATGGGCAGTCCGCCGTCTTTGATCTCTTCCGACAGCCATACATGCGCTTTCTTCCGCAGATCGATCTCCGGGTGTGTGCTCAGTTCCATGACGGAGATATCATGATCATACAGCGAACGGATCAATGAACGCGGTGTCGGCGTGTAATCGTAGTAAAAGGATGATACTGTCATGATATCCAGGGGTTCTTCCAGATCACTGACTCCCATGACATGAACTGAGATCGTCTTTTCTCCCTGCGGAGTCTGGATCGTTTTGCTGTTCAGCGTGTTGCGCGGATCATTCAGTTTCATCGTCTACTCCTGTGTCTTCAGATGCATGGACAGTAAATTAATAAAGAATATATTTGTGATTGCCGGATCGGGATTCAGAGGGGATCGGATCGACTTCCGGTCCGGAAGAACGATCACACGGTCACAGTACTTCGCAGACTCATGTTTCGCGGTACATGTTACCAGCACGATCTTCGGCTTGTTCTCACATTCCGAAAGAGTCTTCAGAAATGAAGAATAAATACCCGAACGTACCGAGAAGACGATGACCATATCGTCTTTCCGGCAGTAGGAATCCAGTTTGAATACCTCATCATAGGGAATCATCTCGGAGGAGTACCGGAAATTCAGAAGTGCAGTATTCATTAATTGCGCCGATGCCCGTGAGCGGTGATATCCGGTCACGAAAATATGCCGTGCCGTACCGATCTCCGCAGCGATCTCTTCCAGCGTCTCTGCCGGAAACATTTCCTCTGTTTTCGCCAGCATTCTTGCTGTTTCGGAAGACAGTGTGACATCTGCCGTTTCCTCTGCCAGAGTATTTTTATTACGGGCAATATCGTAGCGGAATTCCGCATACCCGGAATAACCGATCTTTTTGGCAAACCGAGTCAGTGCCGGCTGGGAAAAACCATACTGTTCCGATATCTCCGCTGTATCCAGGCGTGTGAAGATCTCCGGATCCGCCAGTACGGCGTCCGCGATCTTTTTATCCGTCGGCGTCATCTGGTCACAAGCCATACGTATTTTTGATAATAAACTCATAAGCATTTCCCTCACATATTATTATACCAGTGCATTCAATGACCTGCCTATGTCATTTAAATGAATATTCATTCAATTTTATATAAATTACTATTGAATATAAATTTAATACATGCTATATTCTGGGTGCACATAGATGAATGTATATTCAAAAAGAGGAGGAAATCTATGACTCAGACCAAAACTTCATTCATGGATAAGATGTCCGCATGGATGGAACAGCACATTGTCCCGATCGGTACTAAGATCGGCAGCCAGCGTCATCTCGCATCGATCCGCGACGGTCTGGCAATTCTCATTAATGTCACGATCGTCGGCGGTTTCGCCATTCTTCTCGCACAGCCGCCGATCCCGGCAACGATCACCGAGCCTTCCAACTTCTTCTACGCATTCCTGCTTGCGTGGAAAAACTTCGCAGCTGCCAATGCCGGCACTCTGCTGATCCCGTATTACCTGACAATCGGCATCATCAGCCTGTATGTCGTCTGCGGTGTATCCTACACACTTGCGACAAGATATAAACTCAACGGCATCAACAACATGTTATCGGCACTGCTTGTCTATCTGTGCGTATCCGGTGCGGTCAACCTCGAAACTGCTTCGATCACGATCGGAAGCCTCGGCGCCGGCTATATGTTCGCCGCAATGATCACTGCTATCCTGGTCGTAGAGATCGCTAAGTTCTTCCGCGACAAGAACATCACGATCAAAATGCCTGACTCCGTTCCGCCGAATGTCGCAGCTACTTTCTCCGCACTGCTTCCGCTGTGCTGCAGCGTTGTACTCTTCATGGCACTGGACGCCGTTATCAAAGCAGTCACAGGTGCCGGCTATGCCAGCCTGATCTACACGATCTTCCAGCCGCTCATGCGCGCAACCGGTTCTCTGCCGTCCGTACTGCTCATCAACATTCTGATGACAACATTCTGGTTCTTCGGTATCCACGGCGGAAACATGCTGTCGGTCGTAACAAGCCCGATCACAACTGCTGCCCTCGCAGCCAACGCCGAAGCAATGACCTCCGGCCAGCCGCTTCCTTATATCTATGCAGGTTCCATGAGCACAGTATTCGGCAACTGGATGACCTACAATGCACTGGTACTCGTACTCTTCATCTTCGCAAAGTCCAAGCAGAGCAAGAGCATTGCCAGAGTCGGTGTCGTACCGTCCCTGTTCAATATCAATGAACCGCTCATCTTCGGTATCCCGACTGTCCTGAACGTCTACACATACATTCCGATGCTGATCTGCGGCTGCTTCAACTGCGCTGTCTACTACATGCTCGCAGCAGCCAACATCGTCGGCCGCTTCTACATCACACTTCCGTTCACGATCCCCGGCCCGCTGCAGGCTTTCCTGGCAACCGGCGACTTCAAGAACATCCTGCTGTGGATCGTACTGTTCTGCATCGATATCGTGATTATGCTGCCGTTCATCAAGTCCTACGACAAGCAGCTCTGCAAACAGGAAAACGAAGAAGCATAAATAGATCTCTCACGATCCAAGGAGAAAATACATGGTAACTTTTACAAAGGAACAGATCACAGAACATATCTGGCGCTTACGCGGTCTCGGAGATGTCTGTATGTATTATATCCAAGGGTCCATCCGCGGTGCTCTGATCGATACAGCATACGGCGTCGGTGACCTGAAAGGATATATCGAGAAGGAATTCCCGCAGCCGTATGATGTCATCATCACCTACGGTCACGCCGATCACGCCAACGGGATCTCCCAGTGGCAGAACGTATATATGAATCACCGGGATATCGACCTGTATTACAGCCGTTCCGATATTGCGCTGCGCAAAGACATGCTGCGGCGCACTGTCCCGGACATCGACAGCTATCCGGAGGAAGACTTCCATGTCCCCTTTCATGGAAGCTTCCTCGAACTGAATGACAACATGACATTCGATCTCGGTGACTGTACGATCCGTACGATACTCGCACCCGGTCATACCCAGGGCATGATGGTCCTGCTGGTACCCGAAGACCGCACCTCTCTCTTCGGAGATGCCTGCGGTGTATCAACGTTCCTGTTCCGTGACGAAGCTTCTACTGTCGCTGAATACTGCAGCACACTGCATAAGCTGAAACAGTACGAAGATCAGTATGACCGGATCCTGCGCCAGCACGGTACCTGTGAATCTCCCAAGTCTCTTCTGGATGAAAATCTCGAAGTGGCAGAAGAGATCCTTGCCGGCAAAGACCACCACATTCCATTCGAATACATGGGATTCCATGTATGGATGGCAGAACCGGTCGATCCTGTCACATTCCAGAGAGTCGACGGCAAATCCGGAAATATTATCTACGCAGACAATAAAATACGCTGACGGAAAGGCGGTGGGGATCTCCCGCCGCCTCTGTTTATCTGAGAGGTAACTGTATGCAGTTAAGTGAATTATTCATCCTGCAGTTCATGATGTTCGCTGAAATGGCAGTCGGCTGGCTGATGTGCAGGACCGGCATCCTGCAGCCGAAAGACCGCACAGTCTTTTCCAAAGCCGTGATCAATGTCTTTCTTCCCTGCAGTATCGTAAATTCTTTTCTTACCCGCCCGGATACCAATGTCATGAAAGACTTCCTGGTCGTTCTTCTGGTATCCTGCGCGATCCAGCTGTTCTGCTCCGTTCTCGCTGCTGTTCTTTATCAGCGCAGCCCAGCGGATCAGAAGCCTGTGCTGCAGTACGCCACCGTCTGTTCCAACGCCGGCTTTCTCGGCAACGCTGTCGCAGAAGGCGTCTATGGTGAACTCGGCCTGCTGTACGGACAGATCTATCTCATTCCGCTTCGCATCGTCATGTGGACAGCCGGCATTTCCTACTTCGAAGGGCAGTCCGACTGGAGAACAAAGATACGCAAGATCATTACGCACCCATGCATCATCGCTGTTGTCCTGGGAATCGTACTGATGCTTACCGGCATCCCGATCCCTGCGGCGCTAACCCGGACAATGACATCTTTAGGCCGCTGTTCCACACCCCTGATCATGCTGTTCCTCGGCATGGTCCTGGCAGAGACCGGTGTAAAAGGCATGGTCACCAGGGATACCCTCCGTTTTGCGCTGCTCCGCCTCATTATCATTCCCGCAGCTGTACTGCTGTTCTGCTGTCTCTTCCATGTGGACAGCTTCATCACCGGTCTGTCTGTTCTTCTGGCAGCTATGCCGGCCGGCAGCACTAATGAAGCAACCATTGACAGCATTATGCTGGACGAAGGCGTAATACGTAAGTTCTATTCTTTCTTAAAGCATATTCAAAGTCCAAAAGCTAATGCATTTGCTGAATATGCAAAAGCGAGTGAAGATTTATTGTCGAAAAACATTATGGAGAGGGGGGCAGGTTTTCGAATATGAAATACCGGTTACGGAAATAATCAATCATTGGAAGAAAACACAGAATTGGGAAGTCAAACTATTATCACTTACTCACGAGTTGAAGGTGGAAAAAGATATATGTTCGTGTATAAGTCGCTTTTCCAAAGAACCTGAAAAGAAAAAATCACTAATAGATTTAGTGAGTACAAATATTCCTACAGATGATTTCTTTACAATGAGTCATCAACAAATGTTATCAATAATGAAAAATATGGGGCTGGGGACATTGTTGGGAATTATTCGAGACAAGGATACTTTACATGAATATCTGATTCTGGTTGTATCTGCGATTAATATTATTTCGGAACGACTGGAAATTAAAGACAATCAGTTGCTACAGGATTTCGAAATGTTTTCAGCACTTGTACAGTTAACAGCAAATAACATGAACTTAAATAATGTTAGCGCCAGGTCATTTTAACCATTTTGCGCCAGAATAAATCAACCATTTACAGCCAAGTTAAATCGGCCAACGCAATAGTCCAGCATATCAGCTGTTACTTAATAATCTTTTCGCGTAATGCTTCAAGAGATACTGTT
>JAFWNG010000027.1 GCA_017510405.1 Solobacterium sp. | reverse complement strand
CCGCACTGCATTTCATGGGCAATATCTTCAATAGAAAAATGAATATAGGCCCGTCCCAGGTCATCAAACCAGCCATTTTCCACTGAGAGATAAGTTCTGTCGAGCAGCAGACCGTACAGCAGTTTTGCCATAAGACTGACAGAGGCAAACTGCGGATCTGTCATGAGGGATTTCGGGATTCTGTAAAAAGCAAATTGTTCGGCTTCGCTGCCATAAAAGTATTCAAATTGCAAATTCATTATTCTGTTACCTGATCCTTTCAAATCGTTTATCTGATAAACGGAGTGAATGACAATACGCAGAGGGTGAAAACGGCAGGGGTTCCGTAATTCATAAACAATTCGTAAACAGGTCGATCAAATGTCCCGCTTTAAAACGTGTTGAAATCCCATGATGAAAATAACAAAAGGTTCCTTTTGCCGTTATATTCTGCGAAATACGATTGAATTTAGCAGATTGAAAGCACGCAATATCTCTTCGGCTCCACTTTTTTTTGCCTTGTTTTACTTATGTTTTTGAACACCCTGCCTCGTTTTTTCACGGGCCAGTTTGTATACTTGGAGTCATTTTTCAATTGTTTTTTGTTTTTGATAGAGGATTCTGAAAAAAAGCGAAAACCAGGCTTTACTTGTTAATCGCTCCAGTATCTCTGTTTTTGTTACAACTGGCGGCACACAGACGGGAAAAACAATATATTCCCTGCCCATGTTCTTTTCAGTGATAGGTAATGCCATCTTTTGAATCTAAAAGGTAGGGAGTGTTTTTCAGTAGTATAGATACATATCTGTTTACTGTTTTCTGATATACTTCTCTTAGTGTGAAAAGCAGGGGGATAATCCAAATGAAACATAAGATAATTGCATCTGTGTTGTCTGTTTTTATAGCTTTTTCTGTTTTACCGGTAAAGGTGAATGCAGAAAGCAGAGTGGAAGAGACTGTTGATGTTTTTGAAGATGCTTTTGTTTTGGCATCGGTGAAAAATGCTGGTGCCGGAGTATCGATCAACATTGAGCGGGAAGCTGGTGATGAAGCGGGAGTGTTGAACAATGATGTTGTCACAGGGACTTATGGTGATTTGACTTATGAAATCAGTGATGGTGAAGTGACGATTACAGGTTGTGATAAAGAAGTTGTTTCTATTGTGATTCCAGAAAGAATAGAAGGGTTTCCGGTTACGTGTATTGCTCCAAGTGCTTTTTATTACTGCACACAAATGCAGAATATTGAAATACCAAATGGTGTAGAGAGGATCGGGTATTACTCATTTATGGGATGCTCAGGATTGTCAGGTATAACTATTCCGGAAAGTGTAAAAACAATTGAATATTATTCATTTAGTCACTGTGCCGGTCTGAAAAGTATAACTATACCAATGGGTGTGGAGTTTATAGGTTCAGGTACCTTTTTTGATTGCCCCGAATTGACAGAGATAAATGTATCGGAGAACTCATCAACTTATTCTTCAATAGATGGTGTGCTTTTTTCAAAAGATCAACAAACAATACATACATTTCCAGGTGGAAAAAAAGGAGAGTATACCATACCGAATACCGTGACAAAGATTAACTCATCGGCATTTCGTGACTGCCCGGGCTTAACAGGAGTCACCATACCAAACAGTGTCATTAGTATTGAAAACTTAGCCTTTAGTGGCTGTACTGGATTAACAAGTGTCAGGGTTCCTGATAGCGTTACTACTATAGAGTTCAGTGTTTTCCGGGATTGTGTAAGTTTGAGAACTGCAACTATTTCCAATAGTATTACATATATAGCATCAGAGTTGTTTTTAAATTGTAATAGTTTAGAGAGTATTACAATCCCTGAAAGTGTAACTGAGATCGGCATGCTAGCTTTTGCTGATTGCTCCAGCTTAAAAGAAATAACTATTCCTAAAAATGTACGAAGTATTGATGATAAACCTTTCAGTGGATGTTTAGAATTGACTGCAATAAGTGTTTCTGAAGAATCATCCTATTTTTCTTCCTCTAACGGTGTGCTGTATTCAAAGAATAAAACTACTCTTATTGCATGTCCTGCCAAAAAAATAGGGGTATATGAGATACCGGATTCTGTTACGGTAATAAGGGAAAGTGCTTTCTCATATTGTTCCAGTTTAAAGAGCATTATTATTCCGGACAGTGTTGTAAAAATCGAATCAGGTGTATTTTGGAACTGTACAGGCTTGACAGAAATAGTAATACCGAACAGTGTGACAGAGCTTGCCAGATATGCTTTTTGCGGATGCAGTAATCTGGAGACAGTTACACTATCTGAAAAAATGACAATGATTTCGGAACGTCTATTCAGTTCATGTACAAATTTGAGGATAATTAATATTCCTGATGAAATTACAAAGCTTGAAAGCGGAGCATTCTCCGAAACAGGAATATACAAAATAATAATCCCTCGAAAAGTAACAAGCATTGATTATGACGCCTTTAGTATGTGTAATAATCTGGAAACAGTATATTTTAAAGGAAATGCTCCAAGCATTCATGATTATGCTTTTCACCGATGCAATCTTAATGCTTATTATCCAGTAAATGACTCGACATGGACAAATGACAGGTTTCAAAATTATGGTGCAGAGAAAATAACATGGAAAACATGGGATCCAGAAACTGGAGATATAATTGATGATCCGACAATAGATGACAAACCATTGATAAAAAACGGTTCATTTACATATGATTCTTGTTTTACACATGAAGCTGCGAAGTTCGGGTATTCATACAATGAAAAGTGGTTTGAGAAAAACGCTGATATTTTTGACCTTAATCTTGCAAAAATGTCAATTTGCACGGCAATGTCTGCAGCACATGTAAACGAAAATTATATAACGTCTTTATATAGAGATCTTCAGTTCCCGGAAGAAAGAATCATAAGTGATTATCCGGCACCTACAAGTTCTTCTATTGGCTACTCGATAGCGAGCAAGAACATCGCTGGATTTAAAGGCGAAAATTATACACTATTAGTATGTGCGGTCCGTGGTGGAGGATATGAAACTGAATGGGTAGATAATTTTAATGTTGGTACCAGCGGAAACCACAAAGGATTTGATGCACAGGGAATAAAGGTATTCAATGCAGTAAAAGAATATATAGAAGAGAATACTGAAGCATATCATATTGACACCAATCATTTGAAGATCTGGATCACCGGATATAGCCGCGCTGCTGCAACGGCAAATATTGCAGCACATTATCTATCGCAAACATATGGAAATTTGAATGTCTTTGCATATTGTTTTGAGACTCCGCAGGGATATCTCAAAAAAACCTCTGATAAACCTGATACTAATATTTTTAACCTTGTTAATAAACTAGACTTGGTACCGTATCTTGCGTTGGAAAAATGGGGTTTTGGACGATATGGTATTACATATTACTATCCATCGGCTATGTCAACTGCTGATTATAATGAGGATAAGAGAGCGATGGCAGTGGAATACGGCTTTATATATGGGCAGGCAACATCGACACAGGCTGTTTTCTATGTTGCAAAAGAAGGGAAAAAACAAGCCCCATTCCTTATCGATGTAACTAATACACTTGGGGAAAAAATCTCCAGAGTTAAGGCGGAAGACGGATTTCTCCCGGCTGTAAGGAAGATACTCGAACCAATTTACAGCGGGAAGGTTAAGCTCCCAGAGAAAATTGGCGATGCTCCTTTGGAAATCACTATAAAGGATGATTTTGGAATACTGTTTAGTCTGGAGATACGAGTTGAAGCAAAAAAAGATGAAAAAGGGAATGCAAAAACAACTTTAACAAAATGCGATCTTACTTATGGTATGTTTGATTTCTCATTTGCGGATACTTCAATATTATCTTTAATACCAAAAGCCGCCAGCTTGTATACATTGATAAAAATGGATAATCTATCTGATAAATTAGGGTTCGATTATTCATCCCGTGACAGTTCTTATTGGTATTCCGTCAATGGAGAGGAACACTATTTATGCGACGGTAACGTATTTATGGATATCGTAAACCTTGTTGCAGATAGTTTCCTTTCAAAGTTAACATCAAACTACTTTTCAAAGAATGAAACGACAGATTTTTTCGGACATATCTTTGATTCTCACTATCCGGAGCTTTCTCTGGCATGGATGAATACGGTTACTAATGCAAGTCAATTAAGCGGGTCAACGATATATCGCAAACTATTTGTCAACTGTCCTGTTGATGTTAATGTATATGATTCAGATAATAGACTTGTCGCTTCGATTCTGAATGAAGAGCCGCAGGATATCGAAGACAGTTATATTGCATCATATGTAGATCCTGATGGGCAGAAAGTATTTATCCTTCCTGGAGATGAAACCTATCGGATCGAAGCGACCGCGAGAGAAGACTGTGATGTCACATATACAGTATCTGAAATGGATCTGGAAACGGATGAACCTGTAAAGGTTGTTGCATACACAAATGTCCCAATGGAAACGGGTGAAACAATAACTGGGCAGGCGGAAAGCATTGAAACAGAAACAGCAGAGTATCCGTTAGTAGATAATGGCGAAGAAATCACTCCGGATGACGTTCAAGACGATGAACAGATTCAGTACCATACAGTTGAAGTACTTTCTGATGGTTTAGGTATTATTAAAGGTGGAGGACAATATCTTAATAATACATATGCTTCATTAACAGCCGAGCCAATGACCGACTATACATTTGCGGGCTGGTATATAAATGACGCGCTTGTTTCAACTGAGGAGTCTTATCGGTTTATGGTTTCAGAAGATGTTTCCATCACTGCTAAGTTCGAAGCGACCGGTATTCCAATGACGAAACTTACATGCAGCGAAGAAGAGATATCTATTCTGATAGGAGATACGTTTACACTTGTACCAACTAAGCTGCCTGAAAATACAACAAACACCGAAGAGATCAAATGGTATTCTTCGGATGAAACAATTGCAATAGTATCTGATAATGGAGTGGTAACAGGTATCTCTGATGGAACAGCATATATCATTGCAACATGCAGCTATTTCAGAACTATATGTGAAGTTAAAGTGGAAGACAAAATCAATGCCTTCGTGAGAAGACTGTACAGATTATGCTTCAGCCGTGAACCGGACCCGGAAGGCTTAAATACCTGGACGACCTTGCTGAGGAACAAAACAATTCCGGCTTCACAGGCAGTCGTTGGATTCTTCATGAGTAAAGAAATGAATGAACTCCAGCTCAGCGCATCGGATTTTGTTGAGAGATGTTACATGGTTATGATGGATCGTGCAAGTGATGAAGGAGGCAAGAAGACCTGGACAGATCGTCTGGATGCGGGCATGTCGGAAATGTATATTCTGTCCGGCTTCGTCGGCAGCGGTGAGTTCCAGGCAATCTGCGCTGATACCGGTATCGAAGTCGGAACGATCAAGCCGACAGAATCAAGAGATAAGAACTTTGGCATCACGGCATTCGTATCGAGATGTTACAGCGAAGTGCTGGAAAGAAAAGCAGAAGCGGAAGGATTGAACTCATGGTGTGATTACATCTTCAAAGATCGAAGCATAAAAGCGAATGCGATCTGGGTGGCATCGAACGGATTCTTCCACAGTCCGGAATACCTTGGTAAACACTCAAGCAACGCCGAATATGTGCATACACTGTACAGAACGTTCTTCGGACGTGACGAAGATGAAGGCGGGTATAAGACATGGATGGGAGAACTGGCAAAAGGCAAGAGCCGTGATTATGTCATGTCAGGCTTCTCAAACAGCAAAGAGTTTGCTGAGATAATGAAGTCATACGGCATTAAGTAATACCGTAAATCAGGAGGACGGCTGCATATTGGACGGAGTTCCAAAAGCTGACAGGTAAATATCCGTATTGAACCAGAGACCTCATTTCTCCATTCGGGAGGAGTGAGGTCTTTTGATCGTTAGCTTTGTCAACTGCCCGTTTTCTTTTCCAAACTGCGTTTCAGCCCGTTCTCAATTGATTTGTCCCGACTTGTATTCTTTCTTTGAAAAAGAAAAAGCCTTTCAGAAAAGGCTGAAAGACAATTTAGACGAGGAAAATGTTGAATGAAATAATAATTTCTTAATGGATGAGGTACATATGCAGATCATAGTAATCACGGTAATTCTGTTTCGTAAAGAGACCGTGGAACTGTACCTCCAGAGAAACAGAAGTATGACGATAGGAGTCGAGTTTGATTATGTCATACTCAATATTATAATCAGACCAGTTATATTCCCTGTAAATCTCTTCGTCCGCATAAAGGCGGACTGTGAAACCGCATTGACTCTGGTCTTCTGAAAGAAGAGAAGTCAAACTGTCGCGATACTCTGCACAAAAAGCGAAGGAGAAATGCTCGCTCGGGACGGGCTCAGTACGCCAGCATCCGCTGCTGTCGGCGGTCATTTCCTGTTCAAACAGATCAAACAAGGCAGGCGATTCGTCGTTCCATACCAGGCGGCGAATGTCTTCGGTATGCGGATAGTGAAACGAAGCGATTCCGTTTGCCAGCAGGAACTGATATCCACCGTACGGTTTATTCAGGAAAACGGCTTCCTGTGTGATACGCTGTACCTTCAGAAGCTGCTGGTCAATCGCAAGCTGACGATTTATCCGGGAAGCAGTGTCAAGTCCTGCTTTCTGCTCGCTGCGCAGCTGCTTCAGAAGTATTAGGACATCCAGAAGATCATTATCAATATTGACCAACCAGTCCTCCGAATATGTATTCAAAATGATGTCGGAGGGTCGAAGCCAGACCTCCGTGTTTTCCGGATGAAGCGGGGAAGGGATCAGTTCGATCCTGTCTTGTTTATATTCAAAAATATAGCCGTGTTCCATTAATGCTTTTTCGGTTTCATTCATAACAGTTACTCTTTCTGACATATGTATTATATCGCAAAGGGGCACGCAGGTTCGGTAAACACCAGATAGGATGTACCTGCGGAAACCATGGGATGACGCAGGCAGCGGGAATGCTTCTCACGGTCCGGATCACGGAAAACACGTTTGTACAGGAAGGGGACATCTGTATTACTGAATGCGTACGGGTAAAAAAATGCGAAAATTGCAGGAGAAAAAGACGAAATAATAACTGAAAAAGTAACATATCGATACGAAAATCTCTTGTCATAACAAGAAAAAATCAACTTCCCATTCAAGCAGGTCAATTTGTCTGCACATTCAAGCATATAAGTGCTATCTTAAAGTTAGAAAATGGAAAAGGAGTACTTATAATTATGGCAATTGGCAAGTTTGTGGTGAAGGCCACGAAGAACGGCGGCGTCAAGTTTGATCTGAAGGCTTCCAACGGTGAAACGATCCTCACATCTCAGACCTATAAGAGTCTGAAATCGTGCACGAACGGTATTGCGTCGGTAGTCAGGAACGCTGCTGTTGCGGCGATCGAAGACCAGACAGTGGAAGGTTTCCAGAAAGAGAAATGTCCGAAGTTTGAGATTTACCAGGACAAAGCTGGTGAAAGCCGCTTCCGTCTGAAAGCGACGAACGGACAGATCATTGGCGTCAGTGAAGGATATAAGTCCTTAAAGACATGCAAAAACGGTATTGCTTCGGTCGTTAAGAACGCACCGGAAGCGGCCATCAAGCAGCTCGAAGAATAAGTGTGAATGAACTGTCACACAGGAATCATAATCGGCTGATGTGACAGAACAGTAACATGCAGAGGCGTGATCCGCAGGACGGAGCGCCTTTTTTTGCCGGAAAACACGGTCGGAAAGGGGCGCTGTATTACTTTTGTCAGAGATTTCTTCATTCAGAGCGGAGAGACGGGACTCCAAAAGGCGAAATACAGCCGAAGAAACAGGGATCATGGGAAGACGCGGACAGCCGGTCTCTTTTAATCCGGGCAATAATCTGTTACTATTATAATGAGTGATAGGCCATTTTTTCGTCATGCAAAAATGGATTAACAATGGAGGACACAGGGCTTGAGAGACACATTTATGGGAGGAGTGCATCCGCTGGAAAAGAAAGAACTGAGCAGGTCTTTTCCGCTGCAGGCATTCGTTCCGAAAGGGGATATGATCTTTCCGCTCTCCATGCACATCGGCAAACCGGCAAAAGCGGTCGTTAAGAAAAACGACCCGGTGCTGGCGGGACAGGTGATCGCGGAGGCAGACGGATTCGTATCGGCGAACATTATATGTTCCTGCTCAGGCAAAGTGAAAGCGGTTGAGAAACGGCGGACACTTGCCGGCACACTGCAGATGTGCATTGTTGTAGAGAATGACGGACAGTTTACCGAAGCGGCAGACTATTCCGTCCGTGAGGAACTGGCTGCGCTGAGCAACCAGGATATTCTGGACCGCGTAAAGAATGCCGGTATCGTCGGACTGGGCGGTGCGGGATTCCCGACACATGTAAAGCTGATGCCGAAGGATCCTTCAAAGATCCAGTTCATTATTGCCAACGGTGCGGAGTGTGAACCGTATCTGACATGCAATGACCGGCTGATGCGCAGCAATTCCAGAGAGATCGTGGAAGGTCTCGAGATCATGCTGAGACTGTTCCCGAGCGCACGCGGCGTGATCGCCATTGAGGACAATAAGCCGGAAGCGGCGGAAGCGATGAAGCGTGCGTGTGAAGGAAAAACGAACATTGAAGTAAAAGTATTTCCGACAAAATATCCGCAGGGCGGTGAACGCAGCCTGATCCAGGCAATTGCCGAAGTGGACTTCCCGGGAAACATGCTGCCGGCAGATGTCGGCTGCATCGTTGACAATGTCGGAACGATCTACGCCATTCAGCAGGCGGTACTGTATAAGCATCCCCTGTTTTCGCATGTCATGACAGTGACCGGCGAAGCAGTGAACCAGCCGGGCAATTTCATTGTGCGTGACGGCACGATGATCTCGGAACTGGTGGAAGCCTGCGGCGGGATCCGCGAAGGAGTGACACTGAAGAAAGCGCTGGCAGGCGGACCGATGATGGGCTTCGCACTGAGCAGTCTGGACTGCCCGGTACAGAAGACGACGAACGGCATTACGCTGCTGGATGAAGACGGCGTGGAGCTTGCGGAAAAGCAGGCGACCGGCTGTCTGCACTGCGGACGGTGCACAACGGTATGTCCGAACGGACTGCTGCCGCAGCTGATGTACGATGCGGCGGAAGCGCATGACTATGACCGTTATGAAAAACGGCTGTACGGTATGGACTGTGTGGCGTGCGGATGCTGTACATATGTATGTCCGGCAAAGCGGCCGCTGACACAGATGTTCAAGCAGACAAAGGCTGAGATCCTTGCAATCCGGCGTCTGCAGGCGGGAGGAAAGAAATGAGTCAGGGAATGCTGAATATATCATCCGGCCCGCATGTAAGGGACCGGTGGACAACGCAGTTCATCATGAGCGTTGTTGCACTGTCGCTTGTTCCGACAGCGATCGTGGGTGTCGTCGTAAACGGCATGCACGCTCTGTTCGTCATACTGGCGTCAGTGATCACCTGTGTTGTTTCCGAATGGATGTTTAACAAGATCGCGCATAAGAAGAATACGATCAGTGACTGCAGTGCGGTCGTGACCGGACTGATGCTTGGTCTGACGCTGTCACCGACCGTGCCGCTGTATATTCCGATCATCGGTGCGATCTTCGCAATCGTTGTTGTGAAATGCTGCTTCGGCGGTATCGGACGCAACTTCCTGAACCCGGCACTGGCAGCGAGATGCTTCCTTCTGATCTCGTTCGGCCGTGTGATGACAAGCTATGCGGCAGATGCCGCAACAGGTGCCACACCGGTCGCAAACCTGCTGGCTGGCAGAGCGGTCAATGTCACAAGAATGTTCTTCGGT
Organism: Solobacterium sp.; assembly: GCA_017510405.1. GTDB lineage: Bacteria > Bacillota_I > Bacilli_A > Erysipelotrichales > Erysipelotrichaceae > Bulleidia. Next base: position 12,475 of record JAFWNG010000027.1, on the reverse strand, counting down.
CTGGACGGCGGCGTCATCGGCAGTTCCATCATTGCCATCGCGATCGGCGGACTGCTGTTATGGGCGATGGATATTATCCACGGAGAGATCTGGTTCTCTGTACTGGCCGGCTTCTCCGCATTCATCCTGCTGTTCGGCGGACAGGGCTTCAACCTTCAGTTCCTGCTCGCGCACCTGTGCGGCGGCGGTGTCGTGCTCGGTGCGTTCTACATGGCAACTGACTATACGACCTCTCCAGTCAGCCGGAAAGGGCAGATGATCTACGGCCTGCTGATCGGTGTGCTGGGCGGTGTCTTCCGTCTGTTCGGAAGCTCGGCAGACTCCTTCAGCTACTCCATCATTATCATCAACCTTCTGACACCTCTGATCGACATGTACATCATTCCGAAGCCGTTCGCTTACCGGAAGGAAGCGATTGCCATCCGCAACGGCGAAACAGTGAAGAAGCGTTCCTTCTCCATCCCGCGTCCGGTAACGGCACTTACAGTTATTGCGCTGCTTGCGGGACTGTCGCTGAGCGGTGTCTACACTATGACAAAAGATACGATCGAAGAGCAGAAAGGCGCAGCTAATACAGCTTCGTATCAGATGGTCTGCCCGGATGCGGAAAGCTTCACGGTTCCGGATGCTGTCAAGAGCAGTCTGGAAGAACTGGCAGGTCAGGTATACGGAAGCGACTTCGGACGTGTCTATATCAATGAAGCAGTCGTCGGTAAGGACGGCTCCGGCAATACAGCCGGCTATGTTGTCAGCGTGACTTCGGCAGAAGGAAATGACGGCAACATCACGCTGTCCGTCGGTATTGATCCGGACGGTTCGATCATCGGCATTGCCTTCACGGAACTGAATGAAACGCCGGGCATGGGCATGCGATGCGGCGATCCGGAGTTCACCGACCAGTTCGTCGGAAAGAACGTGAAGAAACTGAAGCTGGTAAAAGGCGGCGGCGGAAACACAGATGACAGCATCGACGGTATCTCCGGTGCGACGATCACTTCGGACGCAACGGTAGACGCAGTCAATGCCGGACTTGACTTCTTCTGGAATGTCATGAAGAAGGGAGAGTAACGTATGAATAAGTATCTGGAACGTTTGTATAACGGTATTATCCGGGAAAACCCGACGCTGATCCTGATGCTGGGCATGTGCCCGACGCTGGCAGTATCGACACGTGCATTCAACGGCATCGGCATGGGACTTTCCACAACAGCTGTCCTGATCCTTTCCAACCTTGTGATCTCGCTTCTGCGGAAACACATTCCGGATCAGGTCCGTCTGCCATCGTACATCGTGATCGTGGCATCCATGGTCACGGTGACGGAACTGCTGATCGAGGCATATCTGCCGGCGCTGTATGAAGCACTGGGCATCTATATTCCTCTGATCGTCGTCAACTGTATCATCCTGGGACGGGCGGAAGCCTATGCCAGCAAGAATCCTCCGGTGCTGTCGATCATGGACGGCCTGGGAATGGGTATCGGCTTTACCATCGCACTGACGCTTGCCGGTCTTGTCCGTGAAGTCATCGGAAACGGCACGGCATTCGGAATGCAGATCCTGCCTGCAGGTGTGGAACCGATCGGCATCTTCGTACAGCCTCCGGGAGCATTCCTGGTCATTGCATTATTCATTGCAATTATGAATGCAATGAATATCCGGACACGCCAGAAGAGACTGGTGGAGATGGACGGCTGCAGCGGCGGCTGTGCAGTCTGTGCGGAACCGTGTGAAGACAAGAAAGGAGAAAAGGACGCATGACAAATCTGATCATGATCATTGTCGGCAGCGCGCTGATCCATAATGTCGTACTGAACCAGTTCCTCGGCATCTGTTCATTCCTTGGCGTATCGAAGCAGATCAAGGCATCGCTGAGTCTCGGCGGCGCAGTCATCTTCGTCATTACGATCGCTTCGGCAGTTGCCAATCTCCTCTATACCTATCTGCTCGCTCCGTATGGAATGGACTACATGAAAACGATCGTCTTCATCCTGGTCATCGCCGCGCTCGTACAGATCGTGGAAATGTTCCTGAAGAAGACGTCGCCTGCGATCTATACTGCACTGGGCATCTATCTGCCGCTGATCACAACGAACTGTGCTGTGCTCGGCGTCGCGCTGACGAATGTGCAGGATGGATACAATTTCATCGAAAGCGTGCTTGCCGGCTTCGGCACCGGTATCGGCTATACGATCGCAATCGTACTGCTGGCCAGCATCCGTACGCGGATCCGTGAAGAAGCGATTCCGGAAGCGCTGCGCGGTGCTCCGATCGTACTGATTGCGGCTGCCCTGATGAGCATTGCCTTCATGGGCTTCGCGGATATTTCCTTCTGAGTGGTGGCCGACATGAATATTATTCTGATAACAACTCTGGCGATCACGGTGATCGGCATCCTCGTCGGTGCCGGCCTCGTGTATACCGGAAAGAAATTTGAAGTAAAAACAGATCCCCGGGAAGCTGCTGTAAGAGAGTGTCTCCCCGGCAATAACTGCGGTGCCTGCGGATATGCGGGATGCGATGCCGTCGCGGCTGCGATCGTCAGCGGCGAAGCTCCGGTCAATGTATGCCCGGTCGGCGGCGCGGCAGTTACCGAGCTGATCGGCGATATCATGGGTGTTTCGGCGGAAGCACAGGAAAAACGTGTCGCGTTTGTCCGCTGTAAGGGCAATTGCGATGTCACACGCAACCAGGCAAACTATTTCGGCGTTCAGGACTGCCGCAGTGCTGCTCTGAACGGTCTTGCAGTCACGGAATGTGACTATGGCTGCCTTGGATTCGGTTCCTGTGTTCAGGCATGTCCGCATTACGCGATCTCTGTAAAGAACGGCGTAGCGGAAGTGAACTGGTACAAGTGTGTCGGCTGCGGACTGTGCGTCAAGGCATGCCCGCGCGGACTCATTGAGCTGATGCCGGAAAGCAGGCATGTGGCAGTACAGTGCTCGAATAAAGACAAGGGACCGCTCGTCAGAAAGGTCTGCTCTGCCGGCTGTATCGGCTGCGCGCTCTGCGTCAAGCAGTGTGAATCGGATGCGATCACTGTTACGGATAATCTTGCGCATGTTAATTACGAAGCCTGTGTACAGTGCGGCAAGTGCGCGGAGAAGTGCCCGGCAAAGGTCATCACCCCGCCCCGTACCGGCGCGGCAGCGTAAACAGCGGGAGGACAACGCATGGAAAATAAAAGAAGAATCTGGAAACTGCTGGCTGCCGGCGGCACGATCGTTGCAGTAACGGTCGCGGCAGGCGGTTTTGCCGGCGGTAAGGACATGATGTATCATCTGGAGAACCGCGGTGCCCTGGGTCCGCTGTCCAGAGAAGACATCCAGTACAAGAATGTCGAAGCACCGGAGCCGACGAGCAAAGACGGCACGGTGAATGCAAAGGACTGGGCGGAAGTCTATCCGTATATCTCCTTCACGATGGGAGAAAACAGCAAGAATGACTACGTGGTAGACTATCTGGAACAGGACCCGTATCTTGTAAATATTTATGAAGGATATGGCTTTGCGAAGGATTACGGCAGTGCGCGCGGTCATGAATACACACTGACTGACGTGGCGAAGACAGAGCGTCCGCATCCTCTGGCAAACTGCCTGACCTGCAAGACCCCGAACTTTGCCAAGATGGTGCAGGATCAGGGTGTCGGCGTATACACGATGCCGTTTGACGAAGTATTTGCGCAGATGGAAGAGAGCATCAGCTGCTATACCTGCCACGGCAACGATGCCGGCAATGCCGGTGAACGCGTCATCACGCATACATACGTCACAAAAGCACTCGGCAGCAACGTCAGCACGATCGATCCGTCGACCCTGGCATGCGGCCAGTGCCATATCGAATACTACTTCACGCCGGAAAACAAGGAAACGATGATGCCGTATTCGAGTCTTGAAACAATGACGCCGGAAGCGATTCTTGCTTACTACGATGAGATGGGCTTCAGTGACTGGACACAGGAAAGCACAGGCGCGCATCTTCTGAAAGCACAACATCCGGAACTGGAAACCTACACTTCCGGTCCGCATGCAAATCTGCTGAACTGTGCAGACTGCCACATGCCGATGGAACAGGCAGAAGACGGAACCGTCTACCACAGCCACACACTGGTGAGCCCGCTGGAGAACAAACAGCTGCTGTCCACATGCGCGAAGTGCCACGGCGATACCGATATGGTCAAGTTCGTGCACAACCTGCAGGACAAGGTCACTGCACGCGAGACGGAAGTCGGCAATAAGCTGGCGGAATTCAACGATGCCCTGGCAGATGCCGTAAAGGCAGGCGACAGGTCTGAGGCAGAACTGGATGCCATCCGGAAGCTGTACCGCGAAGCACAGTGGTTCTTCGACTTCTGTTATGTTGAAAACGCAGAAGGCGCACACAACTCCGAGCTGGCATACCACTGCCTGGATACTTCGGAAGCGAAGATCAAGGAAGGCATGAAGCTGCTTGCGCCGCCGGCAAAGGAAGACATCCAGTACAAGAATGTGAAAGCCCCGGAACCGACGAGCAAAGACGGCACTGTGAATGCGAGTGACTGGGCGGCAGTTTATCCGAACATTTCGTTCACAATGGGCGCGAACAGCAAGAACGACTATGTCGTGGATTATCTGGAACAGGATCCGTACCTCGTGAATATCTACGAAGGATACGGCTTTGCGAAGGATTACGGCAGTGCGCGCGGTCATGAATATACACTGACTGACGTGGCGAAAACAGAGCGTCCGCATGCGCTGGCAAACTGCCTGACCTGCAAGACCCCGAACTTTGCCAAGATGGTACAGGATCAGGGTGTCGGCGTATACACGATGCCGTTCGACGAAGTATATGCGCAGATGGAAGAAAACGTCAGCTGCTATACCTGCCATGGCAACAACGCCGGCAATGCCGGTGAACGCGTCATCACGCATACGTACGTCACAAAAGCACTCGGTGAGAACGTCAGTACGATCGATCCGTCGACTCTGGCATGCGGCCAGTGTCATATCGAATACTACTTCACGCCGGAAAACAAGGAAACGATGATGCCGTACTCGAGTCTGGAGACCATGTCGCCGGAAGCCATCCTTGCATATTATGATAAGATGGGCTTCAGTGACTGGACACAGGAAAGCACAGGTGCGCATCTTCTGAAAGCACAGCACCCGGAGATGGAGACATTCACATCCGGTCCGCACGGAACGATGCTGAACTGCGCAGACTGCCATATGCCGGTTGAAAGAGACGCAGACGGAAACGTCTACCACAGCCACACGCTGGTGAGCCCGCTGGAAAGCGAACAGCTGCTGTCCACATGTGCGAAGTGCCACGGCGAAACCGATATGGTCAAGTTTGTTCATGAACTGCAGGACAAGGTCACTGCGCGTGAGACGGAAGTCGGCAATAAGCTGGCAGCCTTCAATGACGAACTGGCAGATGCCGTGACGGCAGGAAACATGTCAGAAGCAGATCTGGACGCTGTACGGAAGCTGTACCGCGAAGCACAGTGGTTCTTCGACTTCTGCTATGTTGAAAACGCAGAAGGCGCGCACAATTCCGAGCTGGCATACCACTGCCTGGATACATCGGAAGAGAAGATCAAGGAAGGTATGAAGCTGCTCGGAAAGTAGGGCATATTCATACCTGAAACCAGAATAACGAAGTATACTGCGGCAGAGGGCATCAAAACCCTCTGCCGTCGTATGGTAGAAAGGAACAGATTATGAGTACAGGGAAAAAGATTCTGAAATTTCTGTCCTCGATGCAGTTCGCAGTCATCCTGCTGACTGTACTTGCGGCTGCGTGCTGCGCGGCCAGTTTTATTTCCCAGGGACAGACCTACGAATGGTATGCCGGAGTCTATTCCGAGCGGACCGCCGCAATTATCATGGCGCTTCACCTGGACGACGCATTCCACAGCTGGTGGTTTGTGATGATCACACTGTTTCTGTGTCTCAATCTGTTCTTCTGCAATGTCGTACGTCTGCCGCAGCTGGTCGGGCGGACGAAAAAAGCTAACGATCCTCTGCATGTGATCAAAGGACCGGTCACCTGTTCGAAAGAGAATGTCCGTGATCCGGAACTGCTTATTCAGAAAATGCATATGCCCAAAGCACGCACTGTACAGACGGAAGACGGTAAGACCATCCTGTTCTCACAGAAGAACACAGCAGGTATCTGGGGCGCGTGGGTCTGCCATCTGGGGATCCTTCTGCTGATCGCAGGCTTCGGACTCGGACAGATGCTGAAACAGGAATACACCGTCTACGGCGTTCCCGGACAGACGAAACAGGTGGGGGATACTTCCTACTGGATCACGATCGATAACTTTGAAACACGGCGCAATCCCAACGGAACACTGGATCAGTATATTACAGAGCTGACCATGCGGGACGTGTCCTCGACAGACGGGACCGGGAAGTCCGCTTCGGTCACGGTGAACGGACCGGCATCCATGTACGGCTACCGGGTTTATCAGAATTCGACCGGATGGGCTGCGGATATGACCATAACAAAGTCCGGGGAAGTACTGCAGGAACAGCCGCTCTGTGCCGGAGAATTTGCCCTGGTAAAGGACAAACCGGAGCTCGTGATCTATCTGAATGCGGTCTATCCGGATCTGATTGCAGGAGCCAACGGCATGCCGGCAACGGCATCGGAGGAGCCGAACAATCCGGGATATCTCTATTCGGTCTATTACATGAATGAGATCATCGGTATGAATATCCTGGAAAAGGATGATCAGATCACGATCGACGATTATACGGTTTCCTTCCATGATCCGCAGAATTATACGCTTGTCCAGGTCAAAAAAGACTCCTTCGCGTGGCTTGCCTTCGTCGGCGGAATGCTTACGCTCATCGGACTCCTGCTGGCGTTCTACCTGCAGAGAAGCGTTATATGGGCAGAAAAAACAGATAAAGGATATACTGTATATGGCTTCAGCCCGAAAGCGGGAGTTCTGTTCAAAGAACAGTTTGACGAAGCCGCTGCAGAAAAGGAGTAACACATCTATGGAAAGTCTGGAACGGGTCCTGTTTACCGCCGTACTGTTTACGTATTTTGCCGCAATGGTGCTGTATTTCGCATTCATTGCAATGAAAAAAGACAATCTGTCAAAAGGAGCGCTGATCGTCCAGGCGGCCGGATTCCTTGTGCATACATGCACTATTGTGGTGCGCGGTATTGCGGCGGGACGTCTGCCGCTGACAAATCAGTATGAGTTTGCCAGTGCCTTCGCATGGGGCCTGTGTCTGGTATCACTGATCTTTATTATCCGGTTCCGGTTCCCGGTTCTCGGCGCGTTTGCGGCTCCGGTCATCTTCCTGATCATCGGATATGCGGCGATGCAGTCAAAAGAGATCCACGAACTGATGCCGGCGCTCAAGAGTACATGGCTTGGCTTCCATGTATCGTCCGCGATCATCTCGTACGGATCGTTCGGCGTCTCGTTTGTCCTGTCCATCATATTCCTGATGCGGGACAGGATCACAGCGCACGGCTTCCTGGATGAACATATTCCGTCCCGGCAGAAGCTGGATCTGATCAGTTACCGGAGTGTTGCGCTTGGCCTGCTCTTCCTGACGATCACGATCATCAGCGGTGCGATCTGGGCAGACCGCGCATGGGGCAGCTACTGGTCCTGGGACCCGAAAGAAACATGGTCTCTTGTTACGTGGATCATTTATGCGGTCTATCTGCATCTGCGGATCCGCAGAGGATGGAACGGCAGAGCCGCTGCGATCTTTGCGGTCATCGGCTTCATCTGTGTGATCTTCACCTATATCGGCGTCAACACATTCCTGCCGGGAATGCACAGTTATGCCTGAGTCATGCGAAAGCATGGCTTTTTTCTTTGCATATACAAAAAACGGCAGGGTATGCCGTTATTGTGCGGTGACGGTAATGTGGGTGGCTACAGATACAGCAGGGAAAGAGCGATCAGGATCTGACCGATATAGTACAGGGACAGATTCGTAATGCGCAGAGAGAACCGGGATTCCGGACCGAATGTATTCAGGATCAGGACGATATCGCTGATCAGGAAGAGGACCGCGCCGGCTGCGAAGTACAGGTGGAAGGTACGGTAAGATGTGATCAGATTCAGCAAAGCTGTGCAGTTCAGAATGACGATCGCACCGATGTAAACGATGCCGAAGATCTTGAATGCCTTTTCCGCAGTGATCTTCGTAAAGAGCCACTTCATGAGCACAGCTGTAAGGACACAGCCGGCGATCACCGCGATCCAGGGATGCGCGTTCATCGGGAATACCGCCGCAAGATAGGCGTTGTGGCCGCTCAGGAAGACCAGGATGCCGGCCAGAAAAGTGATCTTTCCCTTCTCCGGATACACATAGCGAAGATTGAGCAGTACATCGGCGATCGCTCCGAGGATCAGACCGGTAAGGATCGTATTTGATCCTGCACCTTTTTTGGAAGCCAGAAAGCCGAGAATGACAAAGCAGAGGGAGGCAAGTCCTTTCAGGATCACGGATAATCCAAAGCGCTTCCGGCGTTCCTGGTAAATGAAAAACGCCGCAATGCAGAGACATGCCGGAATCAGAATATACATGATGATCTCCTTCAATATTTCTGATTTCATTGTATACACGCACTCTGCGGCAAGGATATTCCCGCATGCGGTCTATATGAAAAAACGGACAGGATGTGTCCGTCTACTCACTGCGGGAGGCAGTGTATTTATCATGTTTGCGGATCCGTTCCAGGATGGCAGCGGTCAGTTCTTCCGCGCTGATCTCATCCCGGCAGTCGATTGAATAATTCCGGTATGCCTTGAAAGAGGGCAGCGCAGTCAGGGCCTCTTCAGCCGGCATCTTCAGCAGCGGAACGATGCGCAGATTCTTTTCCTGCAGGCGCTGTTCGATCACCGTGCCGTATTTCTTCAGGATGTCGGCAGACAGCACCGGCAGATACCAGCAGCCGATCTCTTTCGTTGCCATGAGTCCTTTCTCGATCACGTATGCGCTCCGGTCGGAAGAGTTGAGAACATTGTGATTGCGCGGATCCCACAGATAGATATCATCGTGCTGATTCAGCGCATTCCGCAGTCCTTCCGCAAATGCGCGGTCTTCGGAACAGTAGTGCAGGAAAATGGTATTGCATGTCAGGAAGCGATTGATCCTGGCGCATATGACATCGTTATCCAGTCCCATATCGATCCGCAGGACGGCTTTTTCTTTCTGCTCATCGACCAGCGTTCTTTCCAGCTGAACAAAGCGGGACTGCTGGGCGGCTGCGGAATCGCAGTAAAGGAACAGGTGACGCGCTTCGATCTCCTGGCGGATCAGCCGGAACAGTGCGGTATCCAGCAGTTCCCCGTCGCTCATCGTCGCATAGGCGTCGCTGTCCATACAGCCCAGATGCAGAAGAATGGGATCGTAGTCATTCTCTTCCAGATAGTTGCGGATCATGCGTACTTTCTTCAGATCCTTTGAGGAATGTGAGATAAAGATCATGTTGTTTCCGTGTTCGGTCATGTGTACCTCCGGCATTATTTTAGAACGGATGGAAGAGAATGAACAGAGGAGGGTATTTGCGGATATCGTTTCAGTATGGTACAGTACAACAAACAAGGAGAACAGGTGTATGAACAGAATACCGATGAAAACGCCGCTCGTTGAGATCGACGGGGACGAAATGACAAGAATCCTGTGGAAGATGATCAAGGATGAGCTCCTGGAGCCGTTTGTTGAACTGAATACAGAATACTATGATCTTGGCCTGCCGCATCGTGATGAGACCGATGATCAGGTCACCGTGGATGCGGCCAATGCCATTAAGAAATACGGTGTCGGCGTCAAATGCGCGACGATCACACCGAACAAGGCACGCCAGAAAGAATATGATCTGAAGCGTCTGTACCCAAGCCCGAACGCAACGCTGCGCGCGATCCTGGACGGCACGGTATTCCGCACGCCGATCCTGGTGAAAGGAATCGAACCGTGTGTATCCAACTGGAAGAAGCCGATCACGATCGCCCGTCATGCGTATGGCGATGTCTATAAGAACACGGAATTCCGCATTCCCGGCAAGGGAACCGTCAAACTGGTGTATGAAGCCGAAGACGGTACGGTAAAAGAACAGACAGTATTTGTCTTTGACGGACCCGGTGTGGTACAGGGCATGTACAATATCGACCGTTCGATCACCAGCTTTGCCCGCAGCTGCTTCACCTATGCGCTGAATGCAAAGCAGGATCTGTGGTTCGCGGCCAAAGATACGATTTCCAAAACATATGACGGACAATTCAAGGCGATCTTTGAAAAGGTCTTTGAGGAAGAATTCAAAGAGCAGTTTGAGGAAGAGGGGATCACCTACTTCTATACGCTGATCGACGACGCGGTCGCACGCATCATGAAGAGCGAAGGCGGCATCATCTGGGCATGCAAGAACTACGACGGCGATGTCTTCTCAGATATGCTGAGCTCCGCGTTTGGCTCGCTGGCAATGATGACCTCTGTTCTGGTTTCACCGGACGGTTATTTTGAATATGAAGCAGCCCACGGCACCGTGCAGCGTCATTACTACAAACACCTCAAAGGTGAAAAGACCAGCACGAACTCCGTAGCGACGATCTTTGCGTGGACCGGCGCGCTGCGCAAACGCGGTGAACTGGACGGCAACGGCGAACTGATGAACTTTGCCGATCTCCTGGAACGGGCAGTGATCCATACGATCGAAAACGGTACGATGACCGGCGACCTCATCCGTCTTTCCACTCTGGAGAAGACAAAGAAAGTGGACAGTCTGGAATTCATACAGGCTGTACGCTCGGAACTGGAATCCTGTATGTAAGAGCAGTCTGCGGACTGCTTTTTCTGTACGGTTCCATAACGGCACTTGACCGTTCCCCAGCGGAACGGTCTTAGACTATTCCTGAACCATTACAGGAGAACTCAGGAATATGACAGAAGAAAAAAAGACATATCTGAAACCGGCGATCTGCACGCAGTGCGGCGGAAAGCTGGAAGTCGATCCATCTCAGGAAGCGGCGGTCTGTCCGTTCTGCGGCACGCCGTTCATCGTGGAGAAGGCCATCAATAACTACAACACCATCAATGTGAACAATACCGTCCATAATACGGTCCATGTGCAGCACGGCAAGAAGGGCATCTTCCAGTCGGCGACAGAGCTTATCAACAACCAGCTGGACCGTGAACAGAACGCGGCGCTGAAGCAGGCGGAGCTCCGCATTGAACAGCAGAAGATCGATATGGCACGGGAAGAAAAGAGAAGGCAGGGACGGAAATCCTTCTGGAAGTACGTCGGTCTGTTCTTTGCGTGGATCTACTGTTTCCCGGCCCCGCTGTATTTCCTTCTGAAGAAGAAGGAAGATATGGATCCGAAGAAAAAGAAATACATCATGATCGCAGCCTGCGCAGTCTATGCGCTGTTTGTGATCGTCGCTATGACCACCGGCGGCAGATCCTCTTCCGGAACTGCGAAGCCCGGTCCCTCAGACACAACAGGAAAAACAGCCTCAACAGCATTCAAGGATAGCAGCCACCGGACGGTCTCTGTCGGCGATTATACCTTTGAGATACCGGAAGGATGGGAACAGGGTAACGGCCAGCTGTATTATGCGGAAAGAAACAGCTCCAATAATGAATATGCCTATGTGAATTTCACGCACACAGATGACATGATTTTCGCGAGCGATGAAGAACTGGAAAAGGAAAGAAGCAGCTTTCTGAAAGCAATTACGTCATCGGATACATATACCAAAGTGACCGGCATGAAGTCCGATACCATGAAAGTCCGCAATATCACAGCAAACTACGGCTCCTTCCACAGTACGATCGTTGCGAATGAAACGACAAAGGTACCTGCAGACGTACTGGTCTACTGGCTGCGGGATCCGTCCGGAAACGGAACGACGTTTGTGTGGTGTTTACAGAGCGATAACGCAAAACTGAACTATGACACGGACTTCCGCTCCATTGCCCGCTCCGTACATGTAGATCCGGATGCGGCGCAGAAGACACCGGAACCGACGCCGGAAGCCGCGCCGGAGCCGACGCCGCAGGCAGACAGCAGGGATTTTGAAGAGTTCAAACAGAAGATGGATGATCTGGAGGCGTTCTTTGATTCCTATGTGGAATTCCTGAAGACGTACGACAAAGATGATATGTCCATGCTGGTGAAGTATGCGGATATGCTGGCAAAATACGGTGACGCAATGAAAGCGCTGGATGAGATCGATGAATCCGCACTGACTGCGGAAGAGAGCGCGTACTACACGGAAGTGCTTCTGCGGATCAACCAGAAAAACCTGGAAGTGCTCCAGTATCTGCAGTAAAGACCCGGACAAACGGCTGTGCACATCAGCCGTTTTTTCTTGGCTACTAAAACCCCCGGATAGTCCGGGGGTCCAGCCAAGCTTTAGCGGAGAGATGATGAAAAAAAGCCTCCTGGCTTATAATTTCGTGTGTGGTCTGCGAAACTACAACGAAAGAATAAGAGGAGGTTTTTATCATGG